>MTMF02000019.1 GCA_002011125.2 Candidatus Hydrothermarchaeum profundi | reverse complement strand
TCTTACCAGTACCAGGCGGCCCATGAAGCAACACGCCCTTAGGAGGCTCAATACCTATTCTGTCAAATAGCTCAGGATGCTTCATAGGAAGCTCAATCATCTCCCTAATCTTCTGTACTTCTTCTTTAAGCCCACCAATATCCTCATATGCTACTGTCGGAATACCTTCTCTGACTTTTATCGGTTTTTCTCTTACAATTATCTCAGTAAAATCAGCTATCCTAACTATACCCCCCGGAGTTGTATGGCCCACTGTAAATGGGAGTGTAGTGCCCAATACTCCTACCACAATCCTATCTCCACTGCTAACAGGCCGGCCTAAGAGCCTTCTTTTAACAAAGTCACCAAAACCAGCTGAGAACCGTATTGTCTGAGTTGGAGAGAAAGTCACTCGTTTAGCATCACGAAGCTTAGCTTTCCTTACCCTCACTTTATCTCCTAAAGTGACTCCAGCGTTCTGCCTCAATAGTCCGTCCATTCTAACTACGCCAAGTCCTTCATCCTCCGCATACGCCCTCCAAACAATTGCGCCTGTAGATCTAGTGCCAATTATTTCAACTATATCCCCTGTGGATATTTGAAGAGCATCCCTCGTCTTAGTATCTAATCTAACGATTCCTCTGCCAACGTCATTCTGCATTGCTTCTGCGACTTTTAATTCAACTTCTTCCATTTCTATCTCCTAATTTTAGTTATCTATCTTCTATAAATATTTGTATTTCGTAACACTCTCATTAACTTAACCGGATCAGGTATTCCGTGGAACTTATATTTTCTATTAACAAGAAGTGTTGGCACTCCTCTGATGTTGTATTTTCTAGCTAATGCCACATTTTCTGTATTCGTAAGATCCCTCTCTATTAGTAGTATATTCTCCCTCTTGTTTACCAAGTTTTCTACTATCCTTTTTGCATGAGAACAGTAGGGACATGTCGGTGATGTGAATAATTCTAGCAGGTCTATCCCTTTATCCATTTTAATTACCCTTTGTAAGTAAAAATCCCTAACAAAATAAAATATTTTAATAACAAAAAGTTAGAATTTTTTACCACGTTAAAATTTTAACTAGAAAAACAAATGAGACTTGAACAAATCCTGGACATGCTGGGGAACGAAACTAGGAGGGAAATTCTACAGTTATTATCAGAGCGACCCTGTTATGTTAGCGAGCTTTCTCAGGAGCTGAAAATAGGCCAAAAAGCAATCATAGAGCATCTAGAGCTGATGAGCGATGCTGGAATTTTAGTTTCTAAAGTGAAGAAAATAGAGAAAGGAAGGCCTAGAAAGTACTACCTTATACACAAGGACTTATTATTTGAGGTTAGAATTGGACAAGACTCATTCAACGTAGAAACTCTGCCTCTAGAACCTAATGAAAAAGTCCTAGAACTGTTTCCAAGGCTTAAAAAATTGCATGAAAGGATAGATAAAGTCTCGGTGCTATCTACTGAGGACAGATTAAGAGAACTAGAAAAGATATACAGCGAGCTTGAAGAGGAAAAAAGAAACATCAATGAAGCTAGGAAGATAACTGAATATTTGCTAACAGAGACACGTAGTGATATTAAGAGACTAAAACATGAAATAGTATTTTTCTAAATTTCACTAAATTTTTTTAGTCTCGCCATTCATCATCCTACTTCAGGTTCCCATCTTTTTACAACATCCTTCCTCTTTTCCATGCCTTCCCGTATTTGTTGGTAGTACCTCATTATATCCTCAGGAACAGATGCCACAGTCTCATCCAAGGCTTTAAGGAAATGCTTCATTTTAACCTCTTTAGCTTGTAGATCTTCCCTTATAGCATTTAAACCGGCCTTTCGACATACATGTGCGATGTCTGCTCCTGTGAAATTTTTTGACCTTTTTGCTAACTCTTCAATATCCACGTCATCGGCCAGCGCCATATTCTTAGTATGGACCTTATATATAGCTACTCTCGCTTTCTCATCAGGAAGCGGGATTAATACAAGCTCTTCAAATCTTCCTGGCCTGAGAAGCGCTGGATCTACGATATCTGGCCTATTCGTCGCACCTATTATAACTACGTCATGTATCTCCTCCAAACCATCCATTTCTGACAGAATAGTGTTCACAATTCTCTCCACTACCCTTGGCTCGCCCATAGCTGCCCCTCTTCTAGAGGCGATAGCGTCTATCTCATCGAAGAAAATAATGGACGGTGACACTTGCCGTGCTTTCTTAAATATATCCGACAGCCTCTTTTCAGTTTCACCGAACCATTTGCTGAGAATATTAGAACTCTTCACAGAGATAAAGTTGGCCTCGCTCTCGTTTGCCACCGCCTTAGCTAAAAGAGTCTTACCACAACCAGGAGGACCATAAAGCAGGATCCCATTTGGAGGTTTGATTCCGATTCTTTTGAAAGATTCAGGATATTTAAGTGGCCACTCAACGACTTCCTTTAACTTTTCCTTTACGTCTTCTAATCCCCCAATGTCCTCCCATGTAACGTTAGGAACTTCTACGAGTACTTCGCGCATCGCTGAAGGTTCCATTGTTTTAAGAACATTCATGAAATCTTCCTTCGTCACAAATAACTTATCTAGAACCTCTTTGGGTATCTCTTTTTGTTCTAAATCAATTTCTGGTAAAACTCGTCTAAGAGCACTCATAGCAGCTTCTCTAACCAGCGCTTCAAGGTCTGCTCCTACAAAGCCATGTGTTATATCGGCCAAGTGATCTAGGTCTACGTCTTCTGCCAGGGGCATGCCCCGAGTATGTATCTGAAGAATCTCCTTCC
>MTMF02000018.1 GCA_002011125.2 Candidatus Hydrothermarchaeum profundi | reverse complement strand
CTTTTTTTTTTTTTTATAAAAATAATCTTATAAAAAATCTTATATCTTTTTATTTTATGGAATATGAATATTTTGATAGTTTTATATTAAGAAAGATTTAACAGCGTGAAATATTTGAGATGTTTTATAGATAGTATTAATAATGTGTTATAGATATTTAATTTATTGGATATAGAGAAGCTTATTTTTAATTATTTGTACTATAGACATGTAATTTTATGTTATTTATGTGTAATTCTATGTTATAGACATATAAATCTATGTTATAGACATTTCAGATAAAAACATAACGTTGGAAACATTTATATATTGTTTCGGATGGGACCAACATATTAATGAAGATAAAAAAATGGAGTGTGATAAAATGGAGATAGATATAAAAACATTAGAGAAAGCGGAAAAATTGGGATTGACATTAAGCCATCTCGTAGAGATGGCTAAAAATAATGTTAGCATTGATGACATTGAGCAGAAAATAAAATCAGTAAAGAAAATTGATTCAGAGATTCAGAAATTACAGGAGAAAATTAGGACATTGAAAGAGAAGAGAGAAAACGAACTTAATGATATTCCAGAATTTATAAGAGATACATTATTTAGGACTCGGAGAAATTCAACAGGTGGCGGACGAAAGAAATATGTTGTTAAAGACAAAAATGGAAATGTGGTTAATGGTTCATTAAAGACAGTGTTTCAAGAAGTCTATGGAAAGCAAGTTAGCTGGAAGTCAGAGGCAATGATAGCATACCTTGAGAAACATGGTTACAAAGTTGAAATAATTGAATAAATATTTTTTTATATTTTTTGTTGTATATGTTTTTCTCATTCACTGATATAGCCTGAGTAGATGCTCAGGCTACAGGAGGATGAGAAAAATGAGTGAAGAAATGGACAAAAGTAGGATTGAAAGAATGTGGTCAGCGTATAAGAGGTTGAAGTCTATTGCTAGGGATAATGATGTTGTTGCTGAGGAGATAAGAATACTAATAGATGCTATAAATGACATGGTTCATGTGTGCAGAGATGAGAAAGTTAGGATATTTTTAGTGGGTCTGAGTTTTGAGTTGGATAGGATATATGATATGATACCTTTTTTGGGTGACAGAGAATGACTGGTAATTATGGTCGATGTCCAAGCTGTGGATGGGAGTCAGAGGATGCGGTCCTAGGCTTGTGTCCTAATTGTGGTATCGAATGTGAGCCAATTACTTATGAGGTTGGTGATGGAGAATGACTGATAAAGCGGTTTGCGTTTTTTCTGGATGTAAGTACTGGCGTGGGACATGTATACTAGTGCAGGTGTAGATGTTTACAGTGAGCCTATGGGATTTGATGAGCTTAGGGCTTGGATTAATGGATATGTTAATGGATTTTTGGACGGTGATAGAAATGAAAACAGTAAGGTTGAGCGATGAAGTACATAAGGATTTAACGAAGTTGAAGGTTATATGGAGGATGACTTCTATTGATGACGTTATAAGGGAACTGCTGAGGAGGTCCGGTTTTTGAAGTTCAATATTGAGTATTTTAAAGCTCCTCCAATTACTGAGGAGATGAGAAGAGAAATTGTAAAGAAAGTTAAGGAGGTGGAAGAGGAATGGAAGTTGGAGTTAAGGATGTATTGGATGAGATAGAAACTAAAATAAGTATAAGTATAGATAGAGAAGAGTTATTTAAGAGACTTGGTATACCGAAGAGTATTATACATGATAAAGAGCTTGTTGTGTATTTTGAAGATGAGGAGGTATTTAGGACTACTCCACTGGTTGAAATAGAGGAGTTGCTGGATGAATTGACTAAATATGTACGTGGTTTAGAGTATGATATAGAGGTGATTAGCAGTGTTGAGAAGTATGATAGTTGGAGCGTTGAGATTGACGAAGTTTGGTGCTATGTTTTTGATGGTGAAAAAGCTATTGTTAGAGTAAGAACTGATAAGTGGGATGCAATGTTTAATAAAGTGGATATAAAAGAGTTACACCGTGATAGGGTTAAAAGAGTTATTAATGTGTTGAAGGCGCTTGGTGTATATGAAGACTATGAATGCAGAGAGTATAAGGTAACGGAGTGTGAGGTATGAATCATAGGTTTAGGATAGGAGATAGAGTGTTAGCATACGGAGAGGTCTGGGTAGTAATAGAGTTAGTGAATATAGTAGATGAAGCTTTTATGCCTTACTTTGATGGAGATAAGGAGGTGTACATAGTAGATTCAGATGATGGTAAACGCATTGGTGCAGGGTTGTATTACTTACCGCATTATGACAAGGTATATATGATTGGAAAAGAGTTGGCTGATTATGAGTTGGTAGGAGGTGATAATGATGTCGTCTGAAGTTTGGAGAAAGAGGTATACTTATAGGGGAGTGCCTTATGAGATTGCTTGTGTAGACCATAAGAAGCATTTTGGTGAGGCGATGAATAAAATTGGTAGACATTATGTTCTTGAGTATGTTAGAGATGCTGAGGTATTTAAGCGTGTTAACGAGGTGTTGCATAGACTAAGGTTACATGATGATTGGCTTTGGGAGGATACGATGCATTTAAATCAGGAAAATTGGAATGATGAGGAAATGATTAATTGGTTACATGAGAGGGCTAGAGAGGATATAGACTTTGTACTAGATAAAGCTGAGCGTTTGTTGAGTGAGAGGCATGATAGTGAGATGGATAAGTTAAAGGGAGTTATACTAGATGTAGTTTTGTATAAAGGTGATAAAAGTGAGCGTTAAGTTAAAAGATTTGCCGTGGTGTTCGGCTAGGGTTGGAAGAAATTACGATGGTAGAGCTGTTGTATGTTGCGGGTGGAGAGAGATAGACCCAGT
Organism: Candidatus Hydrothermarchaeum profundi; assembly: GCA_002011125.2. Classification (GTDB taxonomy): domain Archaea; phylum Hydrothermarchaeota; class Hydrothermarchaeia; order Hydrothermarchaeales; family Hydrothermarchaeaceae; genus Hydrothermarchaeum; species Hydrothermarchaeum profundi. The sequence goes on along the minus strand of MTMF02000018.1, from coordinate 34,210 downwards.
TGAATGCTTGAAATGTAGGTTGGTTAGAGGTGGTGAGTGAATGGATGACGAGAGAAAGAGTTGTGCTATGTGCAGATATGGGAGCAAGTTTGTATATCACTCTATTGGAGTGTGCTGGGGGTGTAAGTATTATCATAGGACCGCAAGGGAGTGCAGACGAGGTATAGGAGTGAAGATAAAGAAGAAACCAGATGACTATTGTGAGCATTATACGTATAGGGTTGCTGAGGGGATATGGTGTAAGAAAAAGAAGACGCTTATAGCGTCGGACGCTTTAAGTATTGCAAGGTGGTGCGATGACTATGTGTGATTTATAATTCTGTTGAAAAAATGAGGAGGTGATGGGGAAATGGCGAAGAAATTGCCGGGAGAGATTCCTGAACCGCCTAGGCATGTCGGAATTGAGATATTTGAGAAACGCGTTGTTGTTGCAAGGTGTCGTATGTGCGGGTTTGAATTTTTCATGGATGAATCGCATGAGGATGCTGAGCTTGAGACTGATGAATGCCCGTCATGTGGACAGAAATGGGTTATAGATAATGGCAAGGAAAGTCAGTGATGAAATTTATAATTCTATTATTTTTATAAAAATACAAAAGCGAAAAAGATATATATATGATATACATGATGTATATCAGGATGAAGTCTATAGTTGTGAGTGATGCGACATACAGGGTGATGCGAATTTTTGGAAAGAAGTATGCAGATGTTGTCAGGGATGCAGTGCAATATTTCGGTGTTAGGAGAGAGTTGTTTGATTCTTCGGTGAATAGGGGACAACCAGTTAGGACGATTCATGTTCATGACGATGTGCATCAGGCACTATCGTTGATTAAAGCGGAACTTGGGTTTAGAACTATGGACGATGCTGTCTTCAGTGTTGTCAGTGCATATTTAAGTAGTAAAGGTGTTGATAGGTACTGTATAGAAAGGATAGTACAGGTGAAGTGAGGTGATGTATGTATGGCAGGTTTGAAAGACTTTATTGAGGAGTTTGATTTGGGAGATGAGGAGAAACTAAATAAGATGGCAAGTGTTAAGGCGTCTGCTGGTGGAAGACTGCAGTTGCCCGGTATAGGACAGGCTGTGACAGTTAGAATTGCTAGCGAGCCACAGAAGATTGAGGCTGATGCTCTGAAGGAGAGAGGTATAGAGAAGAGCTGGGTTTGTAAGGTAAATGTAGTTGAAGACGGTAAAGTTAGTGACGTCGATTTTGATTTATTTATAAGCAAGACAATTGCTCAGGGAATGGTAGTGGCACTGAAGAGAGACTACGGTAAAGAGTTCAATGATTTATCTGACCTTGTAGGTAGAGTGTTTACAATTGCAGGAGTTGAGTGGAAAGACGCTCCTGCAGAGTACAGAGAGAGAGGTAAGAAAGTGAAGACATATAGGACCACCGGTAGACCAGATATTGAGGAAAAGCTTGCTGGTGTTGTTGAAGCTGAAGAACTGGATATAGAACTATAGGAGGTGTATAAATGCCTAAGAAGGTATCTGACGAATTGAAAATTGAGTTGAAGGCTAGAGGAGCTTGGGATATGGATGGGCTTGTTTCCTATGTCAAGGAGCACGTAACCAGCCCCGGGACATACCACTTTACATTTGAAGAGATAATGGAGTTTCACAGTGGTAGCGATATAAAATACAAGGACTACTACTCTAAAGTGAAGCTTGTCGAGGCTTGTGATAGGGCTGGTATTGAGGTAAAGGCAGCTGCTTCCAGCAAGAAAGATGGTATAGTGGCTATTGCAGTTAAGAAAGTTCCGAAGTCCAGCTAATGCTGGACTTTTATTTTTTATACCCGCCGATACATGGGCAGTTGAATTGTGCCATACATACTTATTCACCCTCCGTGCCTTTTCTGCTGCCCATGCGGTATGGGGTGATAATATGAAAGTTGAATGGAGTGGAGGTATGTTTGATACTAGGAGAAGTTTTGCAGATAACTATGATGCTATGGGTAAAGTTTTAGAGAGTCGCGGTCCTGAGGCGTTGAGACAGGTTGTAGAGATGATACTTAGGTTAGAGGAGATACTTGAGGGTTATGTAGATATTGAGAGTGCTAAAAGTACTAAAAAGATTGCAGTTGACGATGTGGTGTACAAGTATATGCTGGTATGGATACCACCTACTGGTCCGAGTTTGCCGTTTTTGTGCACTATAACTAGTGATGAAGATGAGGCATTTAGGATGTTTGTTAGGTATTCTGAAAGAAGTCCTAGTCTGACTCCAAGTGGATATAGACTTATGTTAATGAAGACGTTAGGATGTGTTGCATATGAATAAGTGTAAGTGTGATGAAGTGTTAGAAGTTTGGAGATGGAATTATGCTAGTAATTATGAGCTGTTGGAGGTATTAGATGAAAATTGATTCGATACGAAGGCAGTTGAAGTATAAGGTGTTGTTGAGAGGAGATACAGGTACTGGGAAGACTCATTGTGCTTTGATGGTAGCATCTAAATGTTCAGAGAGAGGAGATAAGGTAATATATATTGACCCTGAGTATGGTACTCAGAAGGAGATAATTGCGTTGTATGAGTCAGGAAAGATTAGTGATGAGTCGTTAGCTAATATTACGATGGTAATAACTCCAAGGTATGATGGTAAGGTAGAGAAAGTGGATGACGGAATGTATAGAGGTGGGTTTAGACAGGCTTATAAGAAAGTTATAAAGAGTGATGCTGACCTGATTGTACTTGATAGTGTTAACGAGGTGATGGAGCTACATAGGAGGTATCTTGAGGGTAAGTTTATTTCACAGGGCTACTATGTTATAGGAGAGAAAGTGTTTAATATAACGGATAGTGATACGTTTACACTGCCGTGGCAGTCGTATAATAAGTTATACGATGATTTGCTGAAAGTTATATACGATATGGTAGATTTGGGATACAATTTTATATGTACTAGTCATCCGATAGGTGATACTAAGACAAGGGAAAGATTAGAGAGTTCGGTTTTCAGGAAGTTCGATACTATCATAGATATGGGAGTTGAGATAAGCAATAATGAGAAGAGGTGGTACGGGATAATAAGAAAGAATAGGGGTAAAGATGTGTATGCTAGGATAAAGGAGGTAGATAAATTACTGGTTAAGATGTTTGTAGGTGGTGATAGTGGGTCTGAGTAGACGTGATGCAGAGTTTGTTTGCGTTTCGTGTTGCTTTACATACGGCGGTATGATTGTTGGATACGGGTTAGGTGTTTCGTCAATACTGCTGGTGTTATTGGGTGCTATGATAGTTCTATTTGGTCCTTTGGTTGTACTCGAGGTTTTTTGGAGGAGGTATAGGGTTAATATGTTTTATGGTGGTGATAAAGATGTTGGTAGGAAAGAAAATAAAAAGAAAGTATGAGGTAGTCAAGGATGTTACTATGGATGGTTTAGCTAAACGTGTAGAGGAGTATCGTTCAAATGCTAGCGATGTTAGGGTGTTGTACATAGATAAGATTGTAGATGATGAACGCTTACAGGGTATGTTTGGACCGAAGGTGGTAAAGATTATTAAGTATTGTGCTTTGCTTGAAGTTATATATATTACCGATGTAGAGGTAAGAACTGATAGAGAAGTGGTAGGTGCATAGAGCCCCTAAGCGCTATCAGATGTATACTTGGTGCTGGCGTGAACCACGCAGTGTATGATTGTACCAGAGTGATAGTCAGTGAGCTTTACTAATAGTGGTGGTTTGCGAAATCCTCCCGTTCCAGCATGAGTGTACGTCTGGTAGTGGGGGAGAGCTCTAAAGGAGGTGATATAAATGGATAGGAGAATTAATGTAAGTTCGGACGGAAGTAAGCTGGTTGTAAGTGTTAGACTTATACGCAATTTTAAGCGTGAAGAACTGGAAGATATAAAAAAGGCTGTTGAGGTTCTGATGAAGTACGATGTGATTGCCAGTTATCTTGTTGCAAGTAACACGGTGGTATTTGCTGTTAGGTCAGGTGGTTGAAGTGAGTTTTAAGCGTGTTAAGATTTGGAGAATGCATAGCGGGTAAGAGAGGTGGTGGTTGTTGAGGATTAAATGTAAGAAGTGTGGGAATGTTGTAGTGAAAGACGGTGTTGCTGTTGGAGGAATGTTCTACGCTGACGATTTTGATAGGTATGTACATTTCGGGGATTATATGGTGGTATGTATAAACTGTGGTAGAGAGATAATAGGTAGGGTATTGGAGAAAGTAATAAAAGGTAAGGTGAGGTGGATTGTAGATGAAGGTTGATTGTGATAAGTGTCCTGTTAAAGAGTTTTGCGATTGGGCGAAAAAGAAGTTGCAGGATGATATAGAGGTAGACTTTACTAGGTTCTGTCCTTTAGTTACTGCTTGTCAAGAGATGTTTAGTGATTTCATTGGAAAGGTTAAAACTTTACCAGACTTTGCGATATGGGAGTTAAAAAATATGTAGGTGGTATATATGACTGATAAAGAATTTGCTAAAAAAGTAGCTGGTTTAGTTACTGCAACTGTGGGACTTGCGACACTATCAAAAGCTGGGCAATTACTTGCTGTTGCTGGGTATGTCGAGACTGCTAGGTATATACGTGAGTTAGAGGAAGATTTGTATAAGCTCATACTGGAGCAGGAGAAGAGGTTATTTGGAGGTGAAGAAGAAAATGAATGAGGGTTTGACAATATCTTTTAGAGTATATGGTATGGATGTAGGAATTAAAGGGATGTCAGTTAGAGATGAGGATGAGATACCTGTTGTGATGCTGAATCTTGAGTTATACGGTGAGGTAAAGGTAGATGAGTTCATTGACTTTCTGAAGAAACTTTCGAAAGTGGATATTACGAGGTATGAGCAAGAATGGGATGTCGTGATGAGGTTAGTGAAAGAGACTGAACTTGATTGGTATAAGGCTTTCAATAAGGCTTTCAAAGCTGATGAGTTGAATGAGAGAGGTGAAGAGGATGGAGTTCAGGGTGATGAAAGCTCGTAGGGACTTGACGTGTGCTATATGTGGTTATGACATAAAGAAGGGAGATTATAAGCTAGGTGCTAACTTGGGTAGTGGTTACTATCCGAAGCATTACCATTTGTTACGCTTTGCAGATAAATATGGTAGAGAAATGATGAAGGTGTTAGTGGCTAAAGTATCTTATAAGGTACTTGGTAGTTTTGGGTATGAAAACCACGAAGCGTATTTTAACTTTATTGATGAAGTGTTGGGAGGTGAAGAAGGTGTTTGATATGATATACGATATACTTGGTATAGATAGAAAAGAGTATATGGAGAAAATGGATAAGTATTTCAAGGAGTTTGGAGGGTTTGTCGGACTAGGTGCTGATAAGGAGATAGACGTTGTAAAGTCTGCTGATAAGTTTTTAGAGTGGATTGATGATGGAGACACGACGGATAGGTTGCTTAAGGCTATAGCTGTTATTAAGCTGACGAATATATCACTTATGAGTGCTATAGATGTTGGTGCGTTTATTGGTGCTGTATGGAGAGCGCTTGATATGATGGACGATGCTATAAAGTCTGGAATGTATTTCAGGAATATCATAAGTAAGATAAAAGGGTGGGATGAAGATGATTAAGTTTAGTATAAGTAGAAAGTTACTTGCTGATTTTTTTAAGGTGATACACTCGACCTATGTTGGAGATATTAAGGTCAGTGTAGACGGTTTGTATATAAATTCATCAGTCGTGGACTCGGGTAAGGTGTATATGGTAACGGTTAGTGCTAGGACAGACAAATGTGAAGGTAGAGGAGAGTTTTGTATAGATAGTACGAAGATTAGCGACGGTATAAAGCATATGACAGGTAAGTTGGACGTTGAGGTAGATAAAGACGAGATTAGGATAAAGTCGAAGAAGGCAAGTTATTCATGTAAGTTGTTAGCTATGGATATTAAGGTACCGAAAATGCCAAGTATTGACCTTAATGCTAGGTTTACAATGAGTACAGAGTCGTTGAGGTTTGCTATTAGAGCATGTAGCATACTTAGTGAGTTTGTTCATATAGATGTAAATAAGACGGGTATATTATTTTGGGCTCGTGGAGATAGGAATGACAGTATTGAGTTTTCGTTACCAAGGACCGATATAATGATGGAGGAGGTGGTAGAAGCAAAATCAACTTATAGGATAAAATTAATAGAACAGGCTTTAGGTAGTGTTGTTGGAGACATAGTTACACTGCATCTTGCTGACGATAAACCAATGTTGATGGAATCAGGTAATGAGAGGTTTGAAGTTAAAAGTATGATAGCTCCGTACGTCGTTGTAGAGTGATGTAAATATAAATACTATACTTTTACACTAGGGTGATATTAAATGCATATTGGAAATAAAAATTGTGGTCGAATATTTTAATATTTTCCTTATTTATTAAAATAGAGCCTATGATTTCATTTATATTTGATAAGATTATGAAAATAAAATGGTGTACCGGTGTATCTATACGGTACACCGGTACACCGGTACACATATATTATATCTAATATATATAGAAAGATGGTGATTTTATATGAGTGTTAATATAAAAATGGATTGTCGAAAGATTTATATATCTCCTTCGTTATTATACATTATTATGCAGGAGATATACAGAAAGAGAGTTCAAAGGACTGGGAGTGGAGTCTCTGTTTTGATACCAACGAAGTGGGTAAGGAAGCAGTTTAATGGTACTATCAATGGAGAAGTCAAAGTTGTGGTAGATGATAATAAAATAGAGATATATCCAATATCGGATAGTGTTTCATAAAAAATAAAAATGGAGGGCTACGATGAGTAGTGTATCGTTCATGATATATAAATGTTTCTATTGTTTTTTTCAGCTACAACGTGAGGAGGTAAATTATATTGGATAATTGGTATAAAGATTTTAAGAAAGACTTTGAGATAGATGGCAGGAGAGGAAAGTTAGGTGTGATATATGCTAAACTTGACAAAATGACAGCTAGGAGCGATACGGAGAACGTTAAAATATGGGGGTTATCTAGGATGGAATACGACTCTTTAAAAAGTTTGGGAAGTGCATTTAATATGCCTCAATGGAAGGCGTTTTCGAAAGTATGTATACTTGGTGCAGGTAGGTTGTATCATTATATAGCAGGTAAAGAAATTGATTTAATACATTCATTGTTATATAGGTTAGAGATTATAAGTAGTGCTCCTATGGGAGAGGATTTAGGTGTGTCATTTGAGTTCAGTTCTGGTGATAGAATGTTTCAGTCGAGACTACCTTGGGAATTTATTGAATGGGTAAATAGTGTGTTGGTGAGACAAATTGAGTTTTCACGTTCAAAGTGTTTGAGGTTGTGTTATTTAGTTGGGCTAACTAGAGTAGAAGATGTAGAAGGTGTTAAATTGCCAGAGGTTATACTTATACCATCTGAAGGTGTTGAGAACAGGTTTAAGGAATACGTTAGTAATCTTTATGAGGCGTTGAAAAGAAAAGTTATGTGGTACTGGATATACGATGGTGATAAACTTAAAGATAAAGATTTGAAAAGTTTTTTAGGTGTAAAGGAGGCACGAAAGTTGGTTGAAATTATAAGTATGTTCGGTGGTGATTACAATGGTAGTAATGATTAATTGTCCTAGGTGTGGTAGACAAGGTATATTAACGTGGAGGCGTAGACGAGGTAGGGGTTATGTTAGGATTATTGTAGAACATAAAAGTAATGGTAAAAGAAATGTATGCTGTTTCGGTAAGAATAAGCCTGAGTATGATAAGTTTTATAATATGCTAGTTGAAGATAGGGGATATGCTTTATGATTAAACCGAGGAAGTACCAGAAAGAAGTGGTACAGAAAGTAATAGGTGCATATGAAGATGGGTATACTAACGTGTTAATTGATGCACCTACAGGATTTGGTAAAAGTATAGTTAATTATGTAATAGCTAAATGGTTTACTATGAATATGGGTAGTGTATTTTATACTACTCCTCAGGTATCATTGCTTAATCAGATTGAAAGTGACCCAATACTTGATATAGCGGTTATTAAGGGTAGGAGTAATTATGTATGTCTTGCTGACAAAAGTAAAAGTTGTGCTACAGGACCATGTATGACGAAGAAGAATTATGTATGTGTAGAGGAATGTATATATAAGAGGAAGAAGTACGATGCTATGTATCATACTATAGCAGCTATGAGTTTTGCGTATTTGATATATGATAGGTATGTGCCGGAGGGATTAGGGTTTGATGACAGAGAACTATTAATAGTTGATGAAGGTGATGATTTGGAAAATTGGGCAATAGAGTTTGGTAGCTTTAAGTTTAGGACAAAAAATAGGTTTAATGATATTGATGATGTTATAGTTTGGGCTAAAGCTGCTTATAAGAAGGTATGTGGTGTTATAAAAGAAATTGAGGAAAAGGATGAACTTAGTAGAGATGATTTAAGGGATTTAAATAAACTAATTAAGTATAAGATAAAACTGACTACGTTTATAAATAAGGTTAGTGAAGATAAGAGAAACTGGGTATTTACTTCAGATGGAAAAAGGTTGATTGTCAAGCCAGTTAACGCTGGTCAGATAATTGAAGAGCTAATATGGTCGAGAGGAGAATATAGGTTAGTTAGTTCAGCTACTATAATAGATAGAGTAATGTTTTGCAGAACAACGGGTTTAGATGCAAACGATACGGTAATGATTAAGGTACCACATACATTTCCAGTTGAGAATAGGAAAGTTTACTATATGCCTATATGTAAGATGACTAAAGACGTTAGAGAAGATAACTACAATAAGATTGCAAAGGTTGTGGCTAAAATAGTTAAAGAGAATGAAGGGTATAACGGAATAGTACACTGCAATAGTTATGAACTGAAAGAAGGTATATGTAGAGAGCTTGACTGGATGAATATTAAATATATTTCACATAATTCAGTTGATAGGAATGATAAGTTTAAGGAGTGGATTAGAGACGGTGGAGTGTTTATAGGAGTTGGATTTGAAAGAGGTGTTGATTTAAGATATGATATGTGTAGGTACGTAGTGATTACAAAAGTACCTTATCCAGATTTAAACGATATAAGAGTAGACGAGTTGCTAAATAACAGGAAAGCGTGGAACTGGTATAGGTATCAAGCAATTAAAAATTTGGTACAGGCTTGTGGTAGAGGTGTTAGAGCTGAAGACGATTGGTGTAAGACGTATATACTTGATGAAAGTTTTGGTTTCTTGTTTAGATATAAAAGTCAGTTTCCGAGTTGGTTTGTAGAAGCGGTGGAGGTGGTAGAGGATGATAATTGAAACTATGGTGTACGATGTAAGTGAAGTAGTGTTATATATGTTAGTATTTGTTGTAGCGTATGCTATAATAGTGTCTGCAGGTTTGGTATATACTTGGAAGTTAAGGAGGGATTAGAAATGGGATTAGTTAAAAGTTTGGCTGTGTTTTTTATGGGTGCTATAGGATATGTGTCTTTTGTGTATGCTATGGTGTCTATGTTTCCAAGGTATTTCGGGTTAATAGCGTCTATATCTATACTTATTGCACTTCCGTTGGGTGTGCTACTTGGTGCTTTAGGTGATTTGTTAGACTAGGTAAAATGTTTTAGGAGGTGTTAAGGATGGTATTGGAATTTGACGACGAAAGAAAAGAAGCAAAAAGGTTGTATAAGTTGTTGAAAGCAAGAATACTAAAATATGGAGACTTGAGTGAATGGCAGAGGGAGTTGGTGGATAAATACTACAGGAGGAGGTGATGTAAAATGGTTAGAAATAGTTGGTGGTGGAGACATCCGACTATTGTGTTTTGTATAGGATTAGTGCTAGCTACTAGTGGTACTATTATAAGTCTTGTACTTGAGAAGCGTGGTATAGAGAACTCGATGATACCACTTGTTGTAATGGTGCTAATTGGAGGAGGGTTCATTGTGTTTTCGTGGATAGTTATGGAATACGATTGGCTATGTCCTAAGTGCGGTTATAGAACATATATTAGGCATAGGTATTGCTACAAGTGTGGTTCAATGATGTACGCTGTAAAGGTTGAACCTAGTAGATGTCCTAACGGTCATCCAATCGAGAGGTATATGAACTTTTGCGAGAAGTGTGGTGTAAGACTGTATGAGGAGGTAGAGGAATGAGACTTGATGAATTTTTAGATATATATACAGATACTGTAGTAAGAAAATGGTGGATAAGTATTATAGAAGGAGGTGACGTAAAATGACTAGGAATAGTTGGTGGTGGAGGCATCCATTCATTATATTTTGTTTAGGAGTATTGGCGTTTGGTGGAGGAGCTATTATAGGTGGTATCATGCAAAACGGATTAGTGTTCGCTATTTCTATTAGTCTGGGTGTTTTAATGATGGCATTGAGCATATATATAGAAGATAAATACGATTGGCTATGTCCTGAGTGTGGTAATAAAACATATATTAGGCATAGGTATTGCTACAAGTGTGGTTCAATGATGTACGCTGTAAAGGTTGAACCTAGTAGATGTCCTAACGGTCATCCAATCGAGAGGTATATGAACTTTTGCGAGAAGTGTGGTGTAAGACTGTATGAGGAGGTAGAGGAATGAAGGTATTTGAGGTTGAAAGTATTTGGGAGTATGTTATAGAGGATGATAGTGTAATAAGACGGTTGTGTAAACGAATAGTGATATACCCAGAGAGAGAGTCGGATATAGCTAATTTTATTTCTTGTATAAAGTATGCTATAAACGAGGGTTTGCATGTATATCCGGGAGACTATAGAATATGTGATACGGTAAAAAAGTCTGGTCGTTTAGTAAATAAAGATGTACCAGTATGTACAATAGGTATTCCAGACGATAAAATGTATGCTTTGCACACTATAGTTGAGAAAGCGTTGAGGGATGAAGAATGAGACTTGATGAATTTTTAGATATATATACGGATACTGTAGTAAGAAAAGACTACGAAATGACAGAAAATAGTATACATGCTAAGCAGTTGTGCTACTGTAAACGTAAAGCTGAACTAGGTGTTACAGAGGAAAGTGTAAAAGAAACACTAAAAGAGCCAAGAGTGTTATTGGGTGTACTTGTTGATAGAGGTATAGAATCTATACTTGGTGGAAGGAAAAAAGTTTATAAAAAGAGAGCTGGTAACTATACTATAGCAGGTACTCCAGATATAGTCGATGGAGATTTAGTAGAAGTAAAGACTACTTTGAAGGTACCTGATTCACCGAGAGAACACGACAAAATGCAACTGAGGATGTATATGTGGTTACTTGGCAAGGAGAAGGCATATATATGGTATTTCAGTCCATACAGTTATAGAGAGTTCGAGGTTACAGACCCATATACAACTGACGATATTAAACTTTTTATAGAGTATTGGGAAAGTCCACGATGGAGTTGGGAATGTAAGTGGTGTAAAGTGAGGGAGGAGTGTGATGTATGACTGATAATGATTTAGAGTTTGAAGGGATATTAGACATAATAGAAACTGGCGATGAGTACTGTCCTAGGTGTGATAAGTATACTATGATTAAAATTGACGAATTTACAGTCGATGGACTAGTTATAGAAGACTACATATGTACGATATGTGGTCTACGTAGGTCTGGTGGTTGTTATTGGAGTGCGTTGACATGGCGTGAGGTAGAACGAGCTATTAAGCATCTTGAGCACGGTAAGTGGTATAATATGGCTATGATGTACGATGGATACAAGTTCATGTTATATTTGAATGGGGGTAGCCTAAATGAGTAGTACTGGTATAAAACCACCATTTACGTATTATGGTGGAAAGAGCTATATGACTGATTGGTTAATAGAGAATATGCCAGAGCACGATTGTTACGTAGAAGTGTTCGGTGGTTCAGGTGCTTTTCTATTTGCTAAGTATCCAAGCAGGGTTGAGGTGTACAATGATATAGATAAAAGAGTTGCAAACTTCTTTAGAGTGTTAAGGGATGAAGAGAAGAGGGAGAAGCTAATAGAACAGTTGATACTAACACCGTATTCGAGAGATGAGCATACTGAAGCAAAAACTAATCCTGATGAAGGAGACGACATAGAAAGGGCAAGAAGGTTTTTCGTTGGAATACAACAGTCATTTTCTGGCATTTTCGGAAACACTTTTGGAATATCTACTACGGATAGGAAAGCGTTAAAATGGGCTAATAAGGTAGATAGACTGTATGAAGTCATACACAGATTGAGGACAGTGATAATCGAGAATATGAGCTTCGAGGAAGTAATACCTAAGTATGACTCAAAGAAAACTTTTTTCTATTTAGACCCGCCGTACGTTATGAGTTCAAGGACCGGTGGTAAAGGTTATGTTCACGAAATGACAGTTAATCAGCACATAAGAATGATTAATGTGGTTAAGAGTGTTAAAGGTAAGGTGATGATTTCGGGATACCATAATCAGTTGTATGACGAAATGCTGTCTGACTGGTATGTAGAAGAAAAAGACTTTACTGTTAAGGCAAGTCTTGTAGAGGAAAGACGTTCTGCTACTGAGGTCTTGTGGATGAATTACGACCCATCTGAAGCTGTTAGTAATATAGGATTAGGTAGGTGGATGAAGTGAAGCTGAGTTTACTTGGTGAATTTGTTTATGGTATTATGTTGATATTACTTAGTTTGTCGGGCATGTGGATTGCTATATACTTTATAGACGTTGTTATAAGTAAAGGTAACTATGTACTTGCAATACCAATAATGCTTATAGTAGCTGGTTTAGTAGTGTTATGTATAAACGGTGTAGTATATACGTTATCGGTAATTTACTGTATTAAGGAGAGTGGTAGTTAGTGGCGGTCATAAGGTTTTTTTCATCTGGATATGAGGTAGATGAAAGTAAGTTCAGAGATATAGAGCGTACTGTATACAGGTACGCTACTGGACAAATTTCAGGATATAGATTTGAAAAATTGATGCGTGATTTAGGAATAACCAGAGCTTTAGCGTTTAGTATATATAGAGATGTACTAGCTGGTAGATACGAAAGAGTTGTACCTGTTGTACCTCCACCACCAGAAATTGAGATGGTTAAATATTTAATTTCACTATCGTTAGTTACAACTGGTGAGAGCTGGAGGAGAAGGTATTTTGAAATACGAAGTATTATATGGGTACCTTCTGATAGAAGTGTAACAGGCGATGTTGATAAAATTAGTGAACTAACTTGCGATGACATAGATAATATGGGTGATTTTATACTTAGGTTGATGTACTTATATCAAGAGAGTAAAGGATATGACACTCCAATGCTTGAGTCAGCCAATTTTAAGTATTCAGGTATAGAAGAGCTTGAAAGGATGGACTATGATGAGTTTTGGGACCTGTATGAGGAAGCTCCGCTGTATATGGAGATATGGGATAATGGTTCTGATAATAGAAAACTTGAATTAAGGAGATGGTACGACGAGTTTAAATTGTCTTCAGAGTATTTATATGATTATCCTACTGCTTGTAAAAAGTTTAATAAAATGGCAAGGAGGTCAGGATATGAAAAGAGATTCGGTAAGCAAGTTAGATGGGTTTGAGTGTTTATCTAATAAAATAGGTATAGATTTGGATAATAAGTCACAACTTAAGTTGATTAAAACCTATTTCAATATGATACATAGGTTTGGTAAAGTACCGGAGGTATATGAAACTGATAGAGGGTATCATCTCATTATTAGAGGAGTTAAGAGTGATATATATGATAGACTAGCGTTAGGAGATGACCAAACAAGAGTGGAGTTATCAGAGATGAGGAGTAGGATTTCTGGTTATGTTGATGATGTACTGTTCGACTATAAATTTAAAAATGGTAAGTGGTATAGTAGAGAAAGGTTAGATGATGACTGGCTGTTTAGGTTACCATTCTGGAACTTTCCAGCAAGAAAAGGTAAGAGGAGGTGTTAGTGTGATGATATGTTTAAATTGCTGCTATGCTATGGTTAGACGAGGTAGATATAGTACGTCTATTATAGGATGTATACGATTAAGAGATGGTAAAAGATGTAAGCCTAGAGCTTATGCTGTACCAGTGTTGTATAATATCCCGATTTAGGAGTTGAGTTAAAATGAGGTGGTTGAAAAAAATATTGGGTAAGTGTATGAAGTATGAGCTAAGTGTAGAACAGACTGCAAGGTTTTTAGAGAAAGGCGTTAGACCAATTTCGGTGCATATTAATACAAAGACGTCTTTATATGGAAGTGCTTTACGTGGGTGTATATTGTTAGTACCTTTTCAGGGGAGAAAAAATATGACAACTCATTTACTTGGTAAGTCAAGGTGAGAAGGTACAGCTATTGTAGTTGGTATACTTAAAGACAACCGGGCAATGATATTAATGCCGTACGAAGATGTACCACATTTAGAAGAGGAGTGGGAGAAGGTAAGAAAAGATGTTGAGTATTGTTTGGGTATGCCTACAATACTTGAGGAGGATTGATATTAGATGAAAACTAGTATTAGTATAGCTATGAGGTTGATGGAAGCACTTGAAATGTCTAGGGATACTGGTGATTACTTCTATATAGCTGATGATATAAAAAGAGCTGTTAGAAAGCTTAAACTACCGGTTATGTACTGTAACGAGTGTATGGAAGAAATCGATTTTTGTGAGTACTATGAGCAACAGGGTTTTTGTGATAAATGTACATTAAAACTACAACAGAAATATAGAGGTGTTTATGATGAACGAGGCTAGTGCTTTTGCTGGTATGATATTTGGAATGGCTATTGGTGGTGTGATTGCTGGACCTATTGGTGTTGCTATTGGTGGGCTTATTGGAGCATTTCTTTTCGGTATGGTAGATAACGAGGGTGATTAATATGGCTAAAACGTGTATAGGTATACTTGAAGAAGATTACGAAAGTGCTTCACTGAAGTTAATGGAGATTGCAGAGAAAGACGATACATTTAGGTATAAGATATATGAGTCAAAGTACATAAATGAGTTTGACTACATTGTGGTTGTTTACAGCAACGATGTAGATACTGCACATAAAAGAGGGTTATGGTTAGTTAACAAAGCAAATATAGGAGAAAGGTACTGGGTGATAGAGTGAAAGAAGAAAGCTGGACTAAGGTATTTATTGCGTTGTGTCTGGTTGCAGTGTCTTTAGTAGTGTATGTTACATACGAAAACTACCAGTTGGTAAGGCAGTATAATGACCTAGTGTACGACTATTATAACTTGAGTGATGAAGTAAATAGTTACAGACAAACTATAGTAGAGTTACAGCGTATTAACTACAATTTGACTGCAGAAAATCAAGAACTGAGAAACAGGATAGACGTGATAAGTATTACTCTTGAGCAGACAAGGTTAGAGCTTAACAACGCAAAAGAAAAGCTAAATACAACTAAGCAACAGTTAAACGATGTACTAACGGAAAATCAATGGCTAGTTGAGAAGTATGATGAGTTATTAGCTGAAGTAAATAAACCAGAGAAAATACCTTTAGACTTGTCAAAGTATAGTGTAGAGTTAAAGAGATTTCCTGTTAGCTGGGACGGAGACTACATGAAATACGCAAGAGGATTCAAGAAGTTCCTTATGGAAGACCATCAATTAGTCACCGACTTCGTTAATGTAGTAGACTTTGTAATACAGGATGATGGAACATACTTGTTGGTATACAAAGATACTAGGAAAGAAGTGACATTTATCTATATGGACGACAGGGAGCAATTCTATAAGTTAGATGTGTTCCAGAACCCATCGTACTTTATACACAATGAGTTGAGAGGAGATTGTGATGACATAAATCCTTTAGTAGTGCGCATACTCGTAGAGAAAGGATATAGTAACGTATGGTTATATCTTGGACTCAAGCAAGGCTATGGTCACATTTGGGGAAGTGTTGAAATCAATGGAACTGTATACATGGTTGACTTTTCGCGATACCATAAAGCTGGGTGGGACGAAGAAAGAGCAGTAGCGATGTTAACACCTGAAGATGAGGCTACAGGATACGAACATATATGGGCAAGAATTAAAATTTCCTAATTTATATTTTTTAATTTATAAAAGTCCTCTGGAGAAACATATATATATATGTTATACATACATGTATAGTGTGAAAAGGCTGATACAAAAAAGCGTGTTAATCGAAAAGAAGCATGAAAAGTTTATACTTGATAGGTCGATTAACTTAAGTAGATTTGTAAGGAAAAAACTTGATGAGGAGATGGAAAAATGGCAGGGGATATGATTAGAGGTCTTGCTAATTTAGTTGGTCTGGATAGAATAATGCAGTGGATAGGTACAACGATGAGAGATGAGTATGGTGTTACAGAAGTTGAGGTAATAAAGCTTGATAATAGTGTTGTTTTGAAAATAAAGGCAAACTCAAGAGAAGATTTAAGTAAGATTGAACGAGCAGCAAGGAGAGGTTTAGGTATGGCTGGTGTCATGAGAAAACGTTTAGATATAAAAGTTGAGAGGTGATGAAGATGGCAAGGTATAAGTGTCCAAGTTGTGGAGGAGAATTTGACCAGTTTGACGTGGATTATTGTCAATATAGTATGACTGCTCCAATGACCATCGGGGTTAAGAAATGTCCTTGGTGTGGTCGTAGTGCAGGTGAGATAAAACCTGTACCGTATGTGACAATAAGTATATCTAGTATGGGGTGATATAAATGGTAAAGTGTAGGTATAAAGATGTGTGTACTAGCTACCCGATTAAATGTGGTAGGTGTGCTAATAACGAGAAGAGAGACTATTACAGGCCTAGGATTGTCGACCCTATAACACCTTGGAAGCGGTGGGAATCACAAACTGCTTCAACGCGTACGTTTACAGATGAGGATTATGTTGTATATTCAAACTGCAGTTATAGGTAGGTGAGTGATATGGACTACGAAGATGGAATGCTAATAGCAACAGCTGGTGAAAGACTAGTTGAAGTAGGTAAGATGAAAAATCTACCGATGTATAAGGTTTTTGTTCAAATGTGTAAGGAGAACGGTGAAGAGCCATCTACAGTTATGGGATTGTATGCTTATAGACTTCTAAAAGAGGTTTCTGAGTCAGACGTTTCACCGCTTATGGAAGAGATACTCGAAAGTAGGTTGAACGTACATGCTATGAGAAACAAGAGAAGTCTTAAAGATATTGTTACAGAGCTAAAAGAGGTTAGGGATGCACTTCGTGGTGACGAATCTGGTATAGATAAAGAATTAGATAGTCTTGTTGTAAGTTTACTAAAAAATATTGTAGATAGTACTAAAAGTCCGATTGATAAAATTGCTGAGCAAAAGGGTAATGAGCCACCTACTTTAAATTTATCTGAAATATCGACTGATGAGTTGGTTGTTTTACTTAATGAGGTTAGAGCAGAATTAGAAGATAGAGTTAAAGCTGCTGAGGAGGTGAAACATATTGACCAAGAAGAAGTCTCTACCGGAGAGAGTGAAGGAGTACATGGAGACGATGGGAGTGATAATGTCGGAGGCGGACAAGTTGTGGAAGATAGCGAAGGAGACGGAGATACTGAAGAATATGAAGAACTCGAAAATGTTGAAGTTTCCGACGATAGCACCAGAGAAGAAGCCGATGAAGGAGATGATATACGAGGGAAACAAGATAAAGATAATACAGGAAGTGGGAATAGATACTGAACCAGAGGTGATTTATAGGGAGTCTGAAGGTGTTATATACGTTAAATACGATGATAACGTTGATAAATATAATGTAGGTAGGGTAGATAAAAGTAGTATAGATGTATATATAAGTAACGGTATATTAACTATAGAGGTGGTAAAGGATGAAGATACCAATACTGAGTAGGTTTTTTAAGAAGGATGATGGAAAAAAGGAGACAGTAACTAAAGAAGACATACTTAGTGTTGTAGAAGAAGCACTGAATAAAGAAGTTACAAAAAAGAGAGCTCCTAGGATGTCGGTAGACCCTATAGAGGCATTAGATTCTGTATGTGCTAGCTACGGTATAACTGTACCAGAGTTTGCAGTTAAATGCATGGCACATTATGTAATCAGTACCGGTGGAGGACCAGAGGATGTTATTTCTGTTGCTGAACAGGCGACAAGAGTACTTGAAAAGATTGATGGTCTCATTAAAAAAGAACCAAAGTCGGTTGCAAAGCTGACTGAGTATACTAACGCTATAAAGAGTGTTAGTGAGTTTAAGAAAAGTGTAGAGGAATTAAGGAAAAAAGAGCTTACAGCTGAAGACTTGATAGCAATAATAAATAAGGTCATATAACGGTGATTATATGGGTGTACTAAGTAAGTTTAAAAATAAGCAGAAAATCATTGACGATAATAAAGATTTAAAGATTGATGAGTCTGATGATACTAAAGGTAAATTAGATGTTAGTACTATAACAAAAAAACCACGTAAAAAGAGAAGAACTCGTAAGTCTAAAGATATAGAAAGCAGTATACCTGAAATAGATAATCCTAGTACATGGATAAGAGAAGTTGTTAATATAGCACGTAAAGGTATTCGTGATATACCAAAAGGTTTTAATGACTTACATGATGAAAATATTGGTAGGTTTTCTTTTAATTTAGGTGCAGTGTTTACTAACTATATATCGTTTAGGTTATTTTTAGTAGAGAAACTTGCTAATTATTATAACGATACTGAGAAAGCTTTAAGAGATATTAATAAGCATTTTAAGGGTATAGATAAAGACTTTATTGATAGTATAGTTGAGGTGATTAACGAATGGTGGAAGAACAGGAAATAACAGCTTTTGATATACTATATCCAATATCTGGAGAGATGGAATATATTGTAGATAGAGATGGGCTTAATGCTTTGTTGCTTAATAAAGCTTATAGAAAAAACGCTCCATGTTTGTTATGTTCACTATATTATAGGTATAAAAATATATATTATATAAAGCCGTTAACTATTTTAATTTCTGCTGGTATAATAAAACTTGCTGATTTTGGTGACTTTCAGTTTGGGTATAATGATTTATTAAATAGATATGATTTTAAGATTACAGGTGATACTACTGGTAAATATGGTAGTAGGTTTGATAAAATACTTAAATCTATTATAACTATACGTAATGATTATGGTATATGTAGTGAGTTACTTAGTGCTATAACTTATCATGAAAAAGATGGTAATCCTAATATAGATGGAATAAGAGTTTTGTATACAGTAGCAGCTATACGTATATATGCACTTAAACAGCAATCGTCTGTAGAAAAAATGAGGTCATTAATAGATACACTTATAAATGTATATGGTGTAAATCCTTTAGATATAGTAGATTATATAAATGAGAAATATAAAAAGAAAGATTGATATATATATCATATACATAGATGTATATCAATCGAGAGAAAGTTATATATATCTCTATTTTCATATATTTGTTCGGAGGTGGTCTGAGAGTGTCTCTATTTGTGAATGTAAGAGAATTCTCCATTAAAGAATTAATGGAGATAGCGGCTAGCAAAGACTACAGTGTTTCATACAACCCATTCGGTAGATTTGGGTTGAGGACTTACATTAGGAAAGCAGCGCCTTGGAAGGGTATAAAGGGAGACGAATTCTGGAAGATTGCTGAAAACTATAAAGGAGATAAAGGTACATTAGCATCTGGTCTTAAGAACGCTATAAAGATTTCAAAGGAACATGCAAATACTTACGGAGTGTCTCTTGTTAGATACTTAGACGGAAGTTATGGTATAATGCCAACAAAATCTGCAAAGCAGGGACTTGAAAAGACTATTGCTGAAATAGTTGCAAGTGCGTCTCACTACTATGGATTGATGACTAAGCCAGAGGCTAAAGAGATAGTAGCTGCTGCAAAGTTGATGCCTACTGTATACTGAGGTGACTACCAATGGTTGACATAAAAAGGACCATAAATTCAGTTATTTCTTATACTAACATCAAGGAGGCACTGGCTATAACTTTAGGTATCATGGCTGGAAGGAGATTACCAGCGATTGTTTCGAAGGTTACACCTGATTTGAGGAATCAGAGACTTATACAGCTTGGTATAGGTTTTGGTGGCAGTGCACTCGCTAACTACGCTTCTGAAAAGACTACTGGTGCTATGTCCGAAATACTCGGATATGGTGGACTTGCTACCGCTACTATAGCAGCTATGCCAATAGCTGACTTTGCTGACGAAAAGCTAGGTCAGGTTGTTGGTGGAGTCAGAATTATAAGAGAACCGACTGTCAAGGTACAGAGTCAGGTTAGTACTGGCATTGGAAAAAGACTACCATTGAGAGGTAAAAGTGTTGGGAGGTGATTGTGAATGCCTATAGTACCACTTGCTGAATTGCCAAGGGAATATAAACTTAATGCTAGACAGGAATGTGAGAGGCTTATACTTGAAAAGATGAAAGACAGTGGTATAATTAAAAACTACAGTGAGGCTGTTGTAAGAGACTTGGTACCGGGTGACCCAACTGCAAGTAACGTTACTGACTTCGTTGATATAACTTTCAAAACTGCACAAACAACTGGTCAGGAGTTTTGGGCTGAGGATTCCAGCGACATAACTGCAGGTGATTTGTCCTCGATACTTACTGCTGGAGAGACTGTACCAGACAACAAGGTTATTGGATTCTTCGGATTCTTCGACCTGACTCCCGGAGGTTCTGACCTGACTGCGATTAGGTTCAAGAGGGGTGACTCTGGAGTTCTTGACTTCTGGGAAGTCGAACAATGCTACGCTTACAGTGATGAAATTGGAGGAATGGCATTTAGGTATGACCCAGAGGATGGTACATACAAGCCATACGCAATAATCTACGGTCAGAACGACAAGATTGAAATTGAAATGAATTTCAAGACTTCTGCTGACAAGTTTGTTGGACTATTTGCTCTAATCGGCGAGAAAGTCGGTGAAACTATTGCTGCTAGTCCTTAAGGAGTGATGTGCAATGGCTGTGATAGCGAATCTGCCAAGGACTTTAGGACGAGGAACTTACAAGCTTTCTTGTACAACTACGTCGATTACAGGGACTGGTAACGTTACAACTGGACTTTCTACTGTAAGTTATGCAGTTGCAACTGTGATAAACTCCGGTACTTCTTTACCAACAAACAGTGCTGCTATAACTTCAATTAGCAGCGGAACTGTATCGGTGGTTGTAACTAACCACGCTTCAGCTGCTAACTCAGTTGAAAGTAGTGCAAAGAACGTTACAGTAATTGCGATTGGATACTGAGGTGATAGAGTTGCCTGTATACAAAGTACCAACAGTTGGTTCAGGTACTCAGGATGACCCAATGAAACCAAAGTACAAGTTTAAGATAAACGTTGACAAAAAGACTGGTAAAGTTGACCCTATACTAACATACGTTGTTACTGAGGGCTACGTGCTGGTAGATTCCAGTAAACCAATCAAGTCACTTGAGAGTAAAGAGGACGTTGAGATAGTTGAATAGTTAGGTGTTGTGAATGTACCCGAGACAGATAGAAAGGGTAAAAAACTTTTCTTTTAAAATAATTAAAGGAGGTGGACTATGCCTTTTATGAAAGACTTTGAACCGGTAGTTCAGCCTGAAATGAACGTAAGAATATTCGACTCAACAAAAACATACGGGTATTTTGAAGTAACGCATGTAGAGCCTGTAGGATATATTATAAAGGATTTTGCAGTTACAATATCGTCAGAAAGCTGGTCAAGGGGTAACGAGTTTCAGGAAGTCTATGTACAGGACAGTGAAATGGCTCAATGGCGTATGAAAGTACTTGATGACATTGAAGTCAGATTGGCTCAGCTAGGTAAAGAGCTTAAGAGGGGTTCTCTTAAGTACGGTGTACCTGTTAACGTATCATTGATGACGGAACTCATAGATGAAACACTGAAGAGTACAGAATTCTATACATATAGGGATGAGAAGGTATATGTAGATATATACAACCCAACTCAGTCATCGATAAGTAGAAATAGAGTAGTGGTATTTGGGTACAAGTTCAAATTAAATAAACTTGACTCAAAACCGGGTAAATATACTAACATACCAATAGGGGTGATTCAATAATGAAGAGAGATGGTGCTCCTAAATCTGCCGAAGCTGACTTCACAGCAGCTAATACCGATAAGACAGTTTATACGGTAAGTACAGGTAGGACGTTCAGATTAACTGATATAATCGTTGCTAATAAAGAAGGTTCTGCAGTTACAGTAACTATATGGGATGGTGCTAGTGCTACAGGAACAAAAATGCTGGTTGTTCAGGTACCAGCTACTGATACGAAAGCTATTACTGACATAAGAAATGGTCCTGAGTTTGCTACCTCTGTAGTTGCTCAGGTAAGTTCATACACAAACGGTTCAAGTATAACAATAGGTGGTTACGAGCAGTGATGTAAATGACTAAGTATCAAGTCGTAGGATACGCTATAGCAACAGATAAAAGTATGGCTAGGTTGGTAATTAGAGGTCCTGATGAGACATACTTTACGGTGGATGTCACTGAAAACGACGGCATAAAGATAGATAAAGGCGCTGTTTCAGTAAGTGACCGTACAAAATTTAATGATGCACTAGCAAGAAAGATAAAGAACGCTGTAGTTGGTATTTGGGTGGAACTATGAACTTGTTTGAAATGCTACCACTGTTAGAAGGATGGAAGTATCACGCAGAAGTATTTGATTATATAGACGAAGGCTATGTCGGTAAAACAATAAATAAATCAGATAGAACAGAGATACTTAAAAGCGATGAAGGTAAGGGATGGGTACTAGGAGGTACTGGTGTTGTCAGCGACAAATACCTCGACATAATTTTTGAAATAGATGGTAACGAAACAACGTTTTCACCGTACTCTGTAAACAGTTCTATAGGTACTAATCCGAATAACTTTGCTGTATGGGTAGCTTCTTACATAAACTCATTTGAAACTCAGAGTGGTACAGTGAGTGACTACTATTCATTAGTGTATTCTCCGGCGTATCCAATACCATTTAAAAGTAAATGGGTAATATCAGCAAGGCTAAGACCAACTTCAAGCAGCAGTAGTGCGTATGTATATGGCTATGCATTGGCTATGATACTAATAGATGACGAGGAAATGTTCAAGGACAGTATAAAGCAGTTATATGAAGATACAGGTATACGTGTCGGTGGTATATCAATATACGGAGGTGTTCCAGTATGACGATGTATAGTCAGACAGACTGGGTATACATGATACCACTAGGTACTCCATATCCAGTTTCTGGTACAGCAAATAACACTGTTCCTGTAGCGGTTACACCACCAGCAGGTAATCTAATGACATACGTAAAGATACAGAATCTATCATCCACTGACGACTTGTACATTTCATACGAATCTACTCCATCTACATACGAAACAATAGAGCCATTAGGTATACATACGCACCAAGGTACAATAGCGTTCTTCTGGATATTAGGAGGTGCTGCATCAGTTTCATACAGAGGAATAGTTAATGTGGTGAGAGTATGACAGGACAAAGAGGCATACTTGACAGGATTAGAGATATATTAGAAAGTATATGGAATAGTAATCTTGGAAAGGTATACACTGAAAGAGTAACAGGACAATCAGGATTTAGAACGTCGCTAACTATAGTATCTGGTTTCACATACGAAATACCATCCTATGAAGAACTAATAATACCGGATAATGTTTACGTTCAAGGAAATTTGTATGTTAAAGGTAAATTGGAGGTGATTTAATTGGCTGAAATAAGTTTTGACGGAGGAGCATCAGGAAACAAATTTACTTTAAGAGAAACTACAAGTGGTGAAGTTGAGATAGTTAACGAGACAACGAATACAGTACTACTGGAAGCAGATACTACTTCAGTAAAAGACGCTGGTGGTGTACAGCTATCTTCTCATGCTTCGAGACATGCTTACGGAGGTGCTGATGCACTTGCTGATGACGCACTACAATACAGACAGATAAAAGTTGTTCTCGCTACATCGGAAACTACTGTTAACGTTGGAGCAGGTTCAACACAGGTTATATCCGAAGGTGTTTACTATGTAAGATGTGGAGCTAATACTACTGTTGAGTATTCAACTGACGGTGGTACTACATGGGTAACTTTAATATCAGCAGGTGGTATTGGGTTAGTATTCTCTGACGGTTCAAACGTAAGATTTAACAACGCAGGTGCTGGTGCTGAAAACAGCTACACATTAGCAATCCAGTAAAGAGGTGATACTCTGTCCGCTATAATAGACTTGGACGTCGAAACTAAACAATATTTACGTAGAATACCATATCAAGTCCCATCTTTTAGTGGTGGTTCTGTCCGTGTGTCTGTATCACACGACAATAGTTTAGGTATGACAGATGAGTTGAGTGTTTTTGTTCTTGCATATTCAAAAGGAGCTAGCGGAGCAGCTCACGAATCTTTACTATTAAAAGGATTTGCTTATGAGATACTAATAAAAGGTCCAACAAGGTATGTATGGTGGGCTTTATATACAAATAATTACTGGACAGTAAATGATACAGGATATTACATGCCAAATAACGAGTGGCATTTCCTTGGACTAACATACAATATGAACGACGGTGGTAAGTTTTATGTGGACGGTAGTAGTGTACAGACAATAGCAGCAGATGGTGCTCTAATATCAACAGCTAATGACATGTTTATAGGTAATAATGGAGGATTTACATGGTATTTTAACGGATATATAGCTAAAGTATATATATATAATAGAAAGTTAAACGACTCAGAAGTTAGTAAGATTACAAAAAATAGAACACCAATCACAGACGGACTTGTACTCTGGTTAGACGCAGGTTCATTTGACACAAGTGCTGGAAAGTGGTATGATTTGTCAGGTAACGGAAATCACGGTACAAATTACGGTGCTACATTACAAACAGTTGGTCAAGAGGAGGTGACAGTATATTGATAAAGACAAAACGAGTAGTTCACGGAGAACAGAAGATACCATTTTACAGTGGTTATGTGGGGAGTTTCAATGGTACAAGCGATTATACAAACATATCTGACGATAGTAGTTTAAGACTAGTTAATAAAATAACTATAATGGCATGGATTTATCCTAAATATTATGGAGATGCACTAAGAGATATAGTTGTAAAATCGCCTACATCTGCATGGCCGACAGCAAACTATAGGTTAGGTGTTACTGCCAATGGAACTATTCTGTTTGTGCACGGTGATGGCTCTTCGTACGAGGCTAATGAGTCGTCATCAAATGTACAACTAATGTTATGGCAGTGTATAACTGTAACAAATAACGGTATATATATAAATGGTGAGATAGATAAATCATTTACACTTATCGGTGAGTGGTATACTGATACATCACCACTAAGAATAGGAGTAAACCCAACTAATAACTCTATAAATGTTTTCAATGGACTTATTGCGATAGTAATTATCTGGAATGATTATATACTATCTAACTCTCAAATCAAAAAAGCATATAACAACCCATACGACCCACCTAAAAAAGACAAAATTGTACTGTGGCTAACTGGTAACACAATAGACACCTCAGCAGGTACATGGTATGACTTATCTCAATACAAAAATAACGGAACAATATACGGTATGACAAAGACAAGCATTGCACGTGAACAGGAGGTGGTTGTTGGATGATTCAGTACGGTTATGCAGGTAGTTTTAATGGGAGTAGTAGTATCGTTGTTATTTCAGATTCATCGTCAATTAGCGATACTTTTATTTCATCTAAATGGACAGTAGTAATGTGGGTTAAAGTGTCTGGTAAAAATACAGCTGGTAATGCTCTAATGCTATTCAACACAGTTCCAACACGATTCTGGATAGAACCAAATACTTTTGAAATACAAGGTCAGATAAAGTATAGTGATAATACGTCGGATAATCCAACATCAGGTTTATATGCGTTGTCGAGCAAATGGAACTTTATTGTCATATCTAAAAATAGGGATTCTGTTGATATAACTTTAAATACAAACAAAACTACAATATCTGTACAAAATAAAGATGGTGTAGACCCATCAGTTTTTAGAGTTGGAGCAGGTTCATCTACTACTGAATTTCTCAACGGTTTTATTTTAGAAACTATATTATATGACAAAAAACTCACTGATTCAGAGATTAGTCATATATATCATAACCCTTACGACCCTGTAGATTACGACTCAATAGTATTATGGCTAATTGGAAACACCATTGACACTTCAGCAGGCACATGGTATGATTTAAGTCAATACAAAAACAACGGCACACTTACAGATGTTACAAAAACTGATATTAGTAGAGAAACTCTTGTGGAGGTGTTAGGTTAATGGTAGAAGTGAAAGTTGGAGTACCGAAACAAAAAGACATAACTACTTCAAGTACAGCAGGAGAGATAACTACAGTAATTTTCAACAAACCAGTTTATAGTATTATAGTAGAAAACAAATCTACTACAGATACACTATACGTTTCATTTGATATGGGTGAAACGTGGATAGACATAGCAACTGAAGATACGTTTGAAGATGAACCATTTACTACAAAAGGTAAGCCGATTGTCTTGTTAAAGTCAGACGGTACTTCACAATCAGCAAGAATAATATATAGGTTCGTAGAGGGTTGAAATGAGGTTACAGAAATCGATATTGAGATTTACAGACGGAACAGGAATATTTAATCAGAGGTTGTTGAAAAAGATTAGTGATGGATACGGATTTATGGCATCTAAAAGATTTACTGCTGTAGCTAGTGGTTCAACTGCCGAAATGTACTTCGAGAATCCATCAGGTAGTGGTAGAAATATATACGTTATACTTATACGATGTGTCAGCGAAGCACAAGGAACTGTTGATATATATACAGGTGTAAGCGTGTCATCATCTGGGACTACTATAACACCAGTAAATTTAAACCTAGGCAGTACTAACACTTCAATAGCTAATGTAGAACACAGCGGTACGTATGATATAACAGGCGCTACATTGTTTCAAGAAACAGTAGCTCCCGGTGGAACAGGAGTCCATGCGACAGGAGATATAGCTGAAGTTGGTGAGTCTGTTATTATGCCACCAAACGATACAGATTTATTAATTATATATACCAACGAAAGTGGTTCTGCTGCAAATATGTCAATACGTATAATTTGGTGGGAGGATAAAATATGACAATGACTATAAAGAAAAAGACTAACGTACTGAAAGAGATACAGAAGTTTAGAGGTAGTTTTCTATTTATAAACGAGTGGCCTAGTAATTTACTAACATCAGTTACTGGTGGTACTGGTTCTGTTACATGGACTCAAGATTATGTTACATTGTCAACAGGAACAACAGTAAGTAGTTACGCTGCTATATTTAAAATGGCTTTTGGTCAGCTAGCAAGTGTCAGTGTACCACCGCCATGGACAGTTAGACACTACTTCTCTGTCAACGTAAGTGTTGATAACACGACTCCATCTCAAATAGTATACCTCGTAAACGGTGGTGTATCGTCTTACACCAGCACTAATAATACATCAGAACATATAGGATTTGTACTAACTGGTTATGTGTTATATGGCATAGTTGGAGATGGAACAAATCAAAGCAACTTACAACTAGTTGCAGACACGAGAGTCAGTGGTACTGATTATATATTGGAATGTGAATTCATACCGGGTAATGAGTGTAAGTTCTATGTAAACGGTAGTTACATTGGAAGTATAACAAGTAATCTACCAAGTGGAAGTGGTGTAGATACAGACCTATTCCACGCATCGATAGCAAACTTATCAGGTATAGATATTTCAGTTAACATACCTACTGTAAGAACATTAGTGGAGGCATATGTATGAACGAGTTAGATGAGAAACTATACAGACGAAAATCAGTAAGAATAATAACATTACTTCTAACTGTATTCATATTCATATTCCTATCAACAAAGATACACGAATACTTCCACTGGGCATACGCATATTATAAAGGATACGATGCAATAGTTCAGTATGGAGACCTCTTCGGTTTAAAAGGATGGACATACGACAATGTCACAGATAGAATGGCATACTTTATAGGCGGTCTTGGTACGTTTGGAGTAATGATACTTATATGGTTCATGATATGGATATACCCAACGAATAATACTGTACCACTAGAACTAGGCTCTCTGATAGTTGCATTTGCAAACTTATTCTACTCAATGGTAGAAGGTTTATTTTTAGGTGTATACGACAACATATACTACTCACTAAAATACCCAGCATATTTCATAGGATTTGTAATAGCATTGATAATATATGCAGGAAAAACGGTCGAATTTATAATAAAAGGGGAGGTGATATAAATGGCAGTAGAAACGATACTAACTGCAGTACTAGCTGCAATAGTGTACTCTATGTCAATGTACATAAAGAAAGCAATAAACACTGAAGAACCACAAGATTTCGATACAGTAAAATTCTCTTCGACAGTTGTAGTTGGAGCAATAGTAGGCGCTGTAATGCACATGAGTGGAGTACCTATTACAGAGGAAAGCTTCCAGAACCAGTTCATAGCGTACGCAGGTCTTGTTGCACTGGTTGAAAATATACTAAAGATATTAAAGAGAGCACTTGTGAGGTAGTATAATGGACAACGAGCAGCTTATAAATGCGGTAATGGAAATAAAAGAACAAATAGGTGAATTATCAGCCAAGTCAAAGGTAATCATAGATAAACTACATGACATGTCTAAAAAACAGAACGAGTATACTGAGAGAACAATAAGACTCGAAGAAAACGTATCCGATTTAAGTGAAACGTTAATTAGCCATTTAAATTATCATAAAGAAAACGAAGCAAATACGAAAGAGTATATATCGGAGGTTAAAGCCGCTATAATAGGAGCAATAACTGGCTCGTTTAGTGCATTTGTACTATCAATACTATTAGGAATGATATGGTGATGTAGATGATAGCAAACATATTGCCAGTAACTATAATACAACCAACATACGAACCGATAGAAAATACAATACCACTCGAAATAACAAACGATAGCGATGAAACAAGACTAATAACAATAAAAGGTATAGTAGCTGCTGGAGATGTACATACAAACGGAAGATGCGGTCAAGGAGGAAATGTATGGGGCTATTTCAGAGAATCGGATTACATATATGGAAAATCATACTGGATACTTGATATATGCGATTTAACTGCACGTAGTTACTTTAATGCAAGAGGAGAGGTCCCAAAAATAGTATCACTTGACCCATCAGATTGGAAGGTATGGTCGTTTAATACCACAGAAATACTTGCACCTCACGCGACAAAAGTGTTATCGTTTAAGTTCAAAATACGATACGATGACCTAGCATTTATCAACCAAAAATTTGCTATACTCATAATGGTTACAGACGGTGTTGATACATTGTACCTTGACAAGATAGTTACTGGCTCAAGATGTTCAGGTAAGACATATATAACCGATATAAGAGTCAAAAACCTGAACATAGACGCAGGTACTTTCGACCTCGAGTTTGACGTTCAGTCAGACTGCGGTGAAAGTAAAATATTCAATCTTATAATGAAGCACCCAACCAAAGGATACTTAGGTAGACTATACCAACTAGTGTACCCAGACATAAATATAGGCAAAAACACGTTCACATTCCATTATAACGATAATGACTGGTCAATTAAAACGATAAAAGAAACAGTTGAAATGGGCGGTGGAGAAGTTATTGTAGGTGTAAGTATTGGCAACATATTCAACTGCGAACAGGAAACATACCCGGGTTCAGTAATGTGTAAGCCAATAACAATAACACCACCAGAAATAATAACTCCACCGCCTCCTCCACCGCCACCACCGCCGCCTCCACCTCCACCGCCTCCTCCACCAGAAGAAGAAAAACCGAAGCCATCGAAACTACCGTATGTACTTGGTGCTGCAGCAGTAGCAGGTGCAGTAATATTGTATGCAAAAAGAGGTGAGAAGTAATGCCCTATATACGAAAAATAATAGTATCTGACAACGTTCCATACGCTGGAGTACCATTTACAGTAGAGATATACTCCGAATCTAACACGGTTACACCAATATCTATAGCTCTATTCAGAGATAGTACGCTTATAGAGACATACTCACGAACATTAAGTCTATCTACAGGTGTAAACGAGTATATAGGTGGATATATGAACTTCCCAGCTGGTAACTACACTATATGTGCATCAATGGGCAATGTACTAATAACAGACCCATCTAAAGCTGAAAAATGTGCTAGCTTTACACTAGCAGAAGACATAACACCTCAACCATGCATACTAACTGACTTCACTTATGAAATAGAACCATCAAAAACACTAACAGACTTTGCGATAGTTATACAAACAAAACCACCGTGTGAAACAAACATACAGGTTATGTACCAAGGACAACTAATAGCAACAGACAAAACAACAATACTTGGTATGGGTAAAGTATTACTATCTGGAGAATACCGCGGCAAAACACTTGAAGTAATTGTAGGTAACTTAATAAAAACAATAACTCCAGAACCAGCAAAAGTTTCGGTATCACTATCTGCACCAGACAGTATAAGTGGAGTCGCATTCGTACCAATACAACTACAAATCGGAGCTACAAACACAGGTAACGTATCAGTACCGGGATACTTCCGTATAAAACACAACCCACTAAAAGTTTCAGTATCTCCAAACAGACTTGACGATATAATGCTAGAACCTAAACAATCAGCATCACTTCAATCAGAGGTAGAAATACAAGACGCTGACATAGTATCAGACGTCGTAACTGCACAATTTACATACATAGACCCAATAACAAATGAATCAGTAACACTCGAGAAAGACATAACAGTAATTAACCAAAAACCCGGAGTTATACCGGGATATGAAGAAAGAAAACCACCAAACTATACACCATACTTAATCGGAGCTGGTGCAATAATAGGACTAGCACTAGCAGCTACTAAAAGGGGTGGTGATTGATGGCATATATAGAATCAGCAGGATTCTCGGTGAAAAGAACAGGAGTATTAACTGTATGGCTAACAGCATGTGATGTTAGGTCTGTAATAGATGTAGCATGTCCTGTATGGGCAACAGTAGAAATATATGACGAAGACGACAACATCATAGATAGATATAAATTTGAAGGACTAGAAACATACGTAAAGCAATGTGTCACTGTATCAACAGACCTTTACTACACCAACTACAATAGTGGCTGGTATGCAGTAATAACACTAAAAGAAGGTCAAATACTAACTGCATGTCTAACTGAAAAAGTAGTAGATTCAAGAACAGTGCCACTTGACACCACATACAGACCTCCACCAAAGACACTACCAGAAGAAATACAACAGTACATAAAATACGCTGGGTATATAACTTTAACAGCACTAGCGGTATACCTAATTGTACCAGCATTTAGAAAAGGTGGTACTAAGTGAGAGAATGGGCAGATAGAAAACTTGACGAAATACTGGACAAAATACTTGAAACAATGTACGACCCAACAATAAGTAAATGGCGTAGAAAGAAGAAGATAGAAAAACTAAAGGAACAACTACAATACTACTATGAGATAAGAGAAGGTCAGAGACACCCTGTATGCCCAAAACTAAAAGGAAAAACACTAATAAGTAGAGGATATGTATATGCGGTAGTACAACCAATAATGTATAATAAAGAAACTATGAGATTCGAAAAAATAGATGATGAACCAACAAGACGAGTAAGATTATCACGAAACACAAAAATATGTTGTAACTCAATCATAAAACTAATTACAGCTGACAATGACGAACACTTAATAGAAAACATACCAGACTCAACAATAAGAGACTGTTTAACAAGAAACGTTGACTGGGCTAGGTACAAACCAACAGCAAAACAACCAAAATATAGATACCTTACTCCAGATGAAGTATTTAAAAAATTACTAAAAGAAAAAGGTTATGCGGAGGTGGTATAGGTGAACCTAAGAGACGCTATAATAATAGCTGCTGGGGTTGGTGGCGCTCTATATGGATTCAAAGAAGATGAAAAAATATCAGATGCAGCATTTTACGGAGTATTAGCTGGAGGAGCTGTATGGTTAACAACAGAAATATTTAAATGGGGCAAAATAGAACAACAGAGGTGATATAAATGGGATTTATGGATATGAGAAAAATGACAAAGAAAGAACTTAAACAAGTAATGCATGAAATAGCAGGAACACTTGACATGAACTACCATGACCTGATAGACCTAGTAAAAATAGTAACAGGCAAAGAAAAACTACGTGATATGACAAGAGCAGACGTGATGAAAACAATAAGAGTAATGAAGAACATACAAGAGTACGAAGAAACTCACCCAGAAACATCATACTTTATAGCACCTACTGGAGTAATAGTACCACTAAAAAAGAGAACACTGGAAGAGTTAAAAGCAGAATTTAATAGGTTAGAAAAAATGCTAAGGGGGTTGTAAAAAATGGGCTTTATGAAAATGAAAAAACTGGCTAAACCAATAGCAGCTGAAGTAGTAACAACCACAAAAACAGCAGCAGAAGAGTATAGACGTGCATACGAAGAAAGTGAAGCAATTAGAAAACTAACATGGTTTGCCATAGGATTAGTTATAGGTAAACTATGGAGGTGAAATAGTGTTATTTACACTGGCTACACTAGCAATACTATCTTATGCAACATACAAAATACTTGTCCCATCGAAACAAACTAAAGAAGCTGAACTAAAATACATACTAATAACAGCATATCACAGCATAGACCCATCTGTAGGTAAACTACTTGGAGTACAGTCACTACAAGACGTCATGGATGTAATGACTCAAATTGAATACAGAAAAGATACAGTAGACGACATAAAGTCACCTGAACTTACACTAAAAAGAGGATATGGAGACTGTAAAGACTTAAGCGTGCTATCTGCAAGTCTTTTAGCATATATAGGTATAGAACCATCAATGATGATTATGTATAACGATACTCCGATAGCACATATAGTAACATTCTTCTACTGTGACAGGAAAAATGCATACTACGTATTCGATAACAACGCAGTACTAACGACAGACAGTATTGAAGAATACGTGGTTGAATCAAAATATACCGATTATATGTATATAGGAGAGTGTCCAACATGCTTATCAGAATCAAGTCAGCAAATTATTGGGATTTACCAATAATGACAATCACACAACACAGCAAACAGGTAATAATAAGTAAATACGGTGTTACAGTAAAAGAACCAGATGAATACATACTAAACGAGTTAAACAATAACGGTATAGCATATGTAATACTTGAAAAAGAAAAGGTTGTGAGGTGACACAAAATGAGTTTCATGGACATGAAGAAAAAGAAAAGACCAATAAAAGTTCCTCCATGGCCTTATACAGAGTGTCCAATATGCGGAGGCAAAATAGAACTCTGGGATGATGAGTGGGACTACAAAAAATATATATGTGAAAAATGCGACGCAGTAATAAAGTGTAACCTAAATACGATAACCGAAGAATGGGAATGTTACATGGAAAAAGAAAGGTGAAATAAAAATACTTAGCAAGGTGAGTAAAATGGGATTCATGGATAAGAAAATAAAAAAGAGAATGAAGATACAATATGAAATTACAGGTGTAAAGTTTCAAGACAGATACAGATATATAGGAAAAAATATATTCGGAGAAAAATTATATAAAATAGTAGGAGGGGAAACAGTATATACAGAATCAGAATTAAAACGATTAAAAGAATCATTAGAAACAAGGTGATGCTATATGAAAATAAGTATAGAATTTGAAATAGAAGACGAAGTAGTAGAAAGACTAGCAGACTTAAACGCACAACCAAAAGAAATCACAGAAAAAATGCTAAAGATGTTCTACCAGAAATGGGCAGACAACGCGACCGATGTAATTAAAAATTTTGTAGAAATGTATACAACAGCACCAGAAGGAGTATCTCCAGAAGAAATAGGTGCAAACTTCTTAATATACTGCTTGAGGAAAGCAGAAGAAATAGGAGAAGATGCGATGAATGAAATCGAGGAGGAATCATGAACAATGCCAGACCCATTAACCCATTTCATATTTTCTGGATTAGTGGGCTTATTGGTGTATTACTCGATATATTTGACGGTATCGCAATTATCTTTAATATGCCATCATATTACCACAGGATGGAAATTGCGGTTTTCACTGGCATTTGCATTGGTATCGGCAGCTTTTACGCACTTACTTCTGGATTATTTAGAACACGGTTACATGATACCAAGGTGAATTGAAATGGGATTTATGGAAATGTATAAAATAAATACTATTACACTAAAACACTTAATTTATAAGTATAGAGAAAATATTATAAAACATTAGTAAAAAAAAAAAAAG
>MTMF02000017.1 GCA_002011125.2 Candidatus Hydrothermarchaeum profundi | reverse complement strand
CTTTAGTCCAAAATATATAAAGTTTTTCGTCCAAATCACATTATTATGAGAAATATGTTGTAGATCAAAATCACTGATCTCACGTTCCAAAAGTGTGGGATAATTAGAGGATTGAGGCAGATTGCTTTCCTTTTCCTCCTTAGATTTCTTATCTCTTTTTGCTGGAAGTAAGCCTGAAAAATATCCACAACTTACACCTTTAAAGCTTTATTTTGCCTTCTAATTCAGGAAATGCTTTGAAGAACAATCCCTTAACCTTCTCAACTGGAATCTTGTTTTCAAGGGCGAAAGCATCCAAGCGAGCATTTATGGCATCCCTGGGAGTTTTACCTATTTTCTTGGTCATAAATTCCATGTCTTCCAGCTTTTTGATCGGATCATCAATAAAATCTGAGAATTTAGTTTCTCTGAGGAGTGTTATAATAGATGCATCTTCCTCCTGCTGTTTCATTTCCTGTTTTTTACTCAATTCTTCTTCAAGCTTTTCAATCTTTGGAAGAATCTCTTTTTTCCATTCTTCAAATTCTTGGAGTTTGTCCTTGATTTCATTGAGAAACATCATCTCTTTAGTGAGAATTCTCTCATGATTTCCATCTCCAAAAAAGTAGTTCTTCAAAAGATAGTTGATTAGACCACTAAGATTTCCTCCTCTTGCTTTGAACTCATTAATAGCTTCAACAAGATTAGAATCATTGACCCCAAAACTGAAAACACTCCTCATGAAACCACCCGAAAAGCTGTATTAAATTTATTACATGAATGTAATACAGAGAATACAGAACTACTTTTTATTCTCCGAGAATCTATAGCAGAGGAATGTAATAAGTAATAAAACTGTATTATTATTTTTCCTACACCTGTATTAATTAATACAATCGGTATTTTTAGATTCTTGTTTGGAGAAAATTTGTTTGTTATATTACACTTAACATTAAAATTAATAATTCCTATTAAATTCGAAATATTTTTATTCTTAAGATCCAACCCCATCATGGCTATCGACCTCCAATTTTTTGCGAACCTTCACGAACAAATATCCAAAAAGAAAACCCAACAGAAACGATCCAACCACTTTAAGTTCCCTCAATACAATTGGAGTTAAGATCCAAAGTATAACCATCAATAAAATCAAGAATGATCTCTTCATCCCTCACCCTCCAATTTTTGGCAATTACTCATCTCTAAAGCCTTCAGCTCTTCCTCAGAAAGGTAGTTTAATCTTCCAAGCTCTCTCTTAACAGCTCTCCTCATAAAATCAGATATATCTTCCCCTCTGCTTTTACAAATGGCCCTTATGAGCTCATAGATCTCTTGCTCTATTTTAAACCCGCAAAATGCCTTTTTAGGTTTTAACTCGTTAACCATTATTAATCACCGATAAATACTTATTAACTGACATTCACTTAAAAATAACTTGTCAGTTTGGTGAGAAGATGCCGAATAAAGATGAGAAGATACGGAAGATAATCGATATTCTGGTTGAAGAAAAAGAAATTACAACTAAGGATTTACTAAGTAGATCTGGAATCCATGAGAGATCTTTGTTTAGGTATCTAAAATTGCTTAAGGAAGGAGGATTGATTAAACAGCCTAAAAAAGGTGTTTGGAGGCTTGATTTTGATCCCAAAGATGTTGATCTTCTGTTCAGAATGTTTCCTTATCTTGAAATCTATTTCAACGTTATAGATCTTAAAGGTAAAATGGATTTTGAGGGATTGTGTGAAGAAACATTAAGTAGAGAGGCTTTTGAGGAACTCAAACCTGCATTATATGAATTGCACCTTAGACAGATCTTATTTCACATAAGATCATCATTTTTAAGAGCGTTAATCTATCATTTGGATTCATCAGATCTTGAGGAAGAAAATAAGAAGATCACTGAATTGTTTGAAGTTATCCAAGATCTGATGAAAATCATGAAAAAATATTTTGAAGTTGATTTAAAAGATAAAGAAGCTATATTGAATTCAATTTTAGTAGAAGAGCTCAGAAAAAGCTTTAGTGCATCAGATAAGTTTGAGGATACCTTATCAGAACTATATCAGAAAGAAAAAATCGGTGATGTAGAGACAAAACGTATTATTGGATATCTTGTTAAAGAGTTTCTTAAATTATCTAAACCTCAATCTCAGCCTTTTTGATGTAAATCTTCCCATCTTCCTCGATGAAAGCTATCAGATCCCCCTCCTTGATCCCAAGTTTTTGAGCCACTTCCTTTATCAGGGTTATTTTATTGAAGGTTGAGACTTTCGATGTCCCCAATATCTTCATATTATGGAATTGTTCAGAAAAGAATAAATACTTATCGAGTAGAAATACTAATAGGTAGATAGGTAGAAATGGAGGTGTTGATTATGTTGAAAATTAGGGGAGAAATGCACGGCGAGAGTGGGATGCTCGAGTTTGCCATAACTGGGGAGAAGGTAGAGATAAGACAGCATAAACAGGGAGTTCTTTTGAGCTTTGGACATCTGGATCTGGAGATGGATAAGGAGACTTTTGAAGTGTTTGCATCGAAAATATCTTCGACCATCAAGTTGTAAAGATAAAGAAATATTTCAATAATTTCTACTTTTTGAGAATTTTATTTTTATTTGCAGTTCATGTAAAATTCATCTCGCAGGAGATTTTTCAAGGGAGTATGGTCTAATACGTCTTGGAAAGTTATGAGCTATAATCTCAGGCTTTTGAGTTGTATTGTTCGAAGTGATGGCATGCCTTAGCCTGTCCTACCCTTACAACGGTTTTCCACTTCCTGCAGTAAACCCTTCTCTCAATTATTTTTTGCTCTATCTCTGAATCGTAAACTGAGCTGTGGAGACAATTGAGACAGATCTTCTCTCGTTCTTTCTCTAAAATTTTTTTCAAGTATTCTTTCTCTTTTTGCTTAAAGTATGCTTCAAGAATATTCATGAACTTTCAGGAATGGTGAATTTCCCTTCCATTTTGAGAAATTGCTCAATCAGATAATTGATGAGGGTGTTGATGTTATACCCATACTTCCTTAAAAGATTCAGAAATTCCTCTTCAATGTAAACCGTTGTTTTCCTTCTGTTCTTCTTTCCAGTTGCCATCAAGTAGAAGGTATAAGAGTTTTCACATCCGAAAAATTTCTCCTTTTGACTCCCCATCCTTTCATACCCCCTAAATAGGCTTTAGGGCATTTACAATCGATGCAACCGTCCTTATGATTCCCATTAAGAGGTTAACCATGAACAATACCATATCTCTGAAGAAATTAAGAACTGCAACATGGTTGGTGACTATCCTCCTCACTAAGGCCATCAGGGATCCGGTTGAGAGAATTGCATCAGCTATAATAAAGAACTCTATAACTATGGCTGTTATGGGAAAATTGTCAATGAGAAAGAGCTTGAACCACCAGAAAATCTCTGTGATGAAAACTCCAGAGATTTCTAAACCATCCGAGATTAAAGGACCTACGTATGGAATCAACTCCACGAAGGATAAGATCATGTCCCAAGTCCATGTGAAAACAAAGGTTGTTCCAGAGGTTATTCTTTGGGTTATTGCTGGAATTATCGAGTTGTTTCTTATGTCCTGAATCTCTTCAGGAGTTGATTGATAAACCTCTACATTCATCTCCCTGTTTGAGATCCCTGAAACCTCTGAGAATATGAGATATTCTGAAACGTTGAATCTGGCAAAGCCAAGAAGATTCTCAATGATTGGAAAATATGCAACGAACTTCTCAAGATTGCTAAAGTAGATGTCTACATCAAGAGGAGAATCTGATTCCATCCAGTAGTATTGGATCTTAACCTCATAATCCAAAGCGAAGGGCTTCAATATTCTGTCTTCATAGCTTACTGTAGTTCCATTGGGATAGGTTAGATTCACCCAGAAATGCTTCCACCCTCCAATTGTATAAGAACCAATGATTTTCCACTCACCCTCATTTATCCCTTTTATTTCAAGGATGTATGTATCTCCATAAGCATCAAGGTAAACGGTTTGATGGCCATCGAATGGAATATCATTGAGATTAATCTGAACTATTGAATAACCCGGACGAGCTTGGACATCGAAGTTTTTGACGTTTTCCAATTTCACAATGGAAACAGCATTGACAGGGGAGGAGAGGAGGGCAATCATCATAATAAATAAGAGGATCTTAAAGGCCCCAAAAGGTCTCATGATTCCTCTGAGGTAATTTTAACACTAAAAATAAAGCGATCTGACCATCATTTTACTGGTTTTTAGAGGATCTTACAGTTAGCTTACTCATCAGTTGAACAGCTCAGGACAGAGAGGCTGAGATCAAGCTC
>MTMF02000016.1 GCA_002011125.2 Candidatus Hydrothermarchaeum profundi | reverse complement strand
CTAACTTTTTGTTCGTCATCATTTATTCCTTCCACTATTTTATTTGCAGTTTCTGGAATTTTATCAGAGCCATGTTTTTTTGCATAAAGGTAGTAGTATGGGATAGTTGAACCTACATCAATTAGTAAAACAATTAAGAATAACAAACTAGCTTTACCCATAACTTCAATTAATCTGTTCCATTTTTTATTAGTGGACATCTGAATTTCCCCCTAAAATTAAGCAACAATAATCTCACAACTCCCTTAAATGCCTTACTCAATATCGCTTGCTCCGTTCTTTTATTGTGAATTAAATATTGGCTTGGTTATCATCAAAGAATAACTAAGTTATACCTTTAGTTTAACCAATTTTCTAGAGTTTCTATATGTAATTCATTTAGAAACTCACTAGCTCTTTTATTCACGACAATAACTTGTTTTTTATCGTTACAATGTAATCTACTTACAATATAGTCTTCATCTATTCTTGGGGAAACTATTAACAATTTTCGATCATTTCTATTATCGAGTGCCTGCTTTAATATACTGTTTATATGCTCATCCCCAAAGCTATATCCGATTATAATAATAACTCTAGCTTCTAAGGAATATTTTCTAAATTCATATGCATAAAATAAATAAGGATCAACATATTGCATTTTATAGTCGGTACCGAAAATTAGATCCGGTTCTTCTGGAATTCTATCAACTTCTTTCAGGATATTGCCTTCCTTTTTGTCCCTTTTCCAATCAATAGAACCATGAAGTTTGTACAAATAGATTGCAGGTTCATATACTTCACTACGTTCGAATCTCCTCCAATCCCAAGTTTTTGTTTCTGGATCAAAACCTCTTTCAAGATCTATTCCAGATGGCTTATTTTTTTCAATGCAAATATCATAATTCAAAGAGAAAATTCTTAATGGATATGTATACTCACGGGCAAATTCAAAAAACTTCCTATAATAATTAGATTTACGAACCCATTTTGTTAATTCTTTTAATATTTTTTGTTTAAATTCTCTGATAATACCGAAATCATAGCCAGCAATTTCTAATAATCTTGGGCTCCAACTTCCAATAAATGGATATAAAATGCTGTTTTCTTTCTTCTCTAATTCACCAAGAACATTAACTAGTCTTTCAATGTCAAAATTATTTCCAAAACTTCCTTTTATTCCGTCTACATATAAAATAGCACTTTTGACGTAATTAAATATATCAATATATTTTTCCCATTCTCTATTATTTTTTATAAGATTTTCAACTTTTTTCACCATTTGTGTAGATGTTGGTATTCCCGCATCTGCGCTACATCCTGCGCCGATTAGAATTATTATCTCATCTTCTCTAAACACATTTATTACCCCCTATAGGAACCACGGCGCTGGTATATGTTCTATATTTTCTACATCTTCAGGAAACTTTTTCAGAAAATTGGCTATTAATTGACAATAATAAATTGATATTGGCAAGTTTTTTGCATTGAATCCTCTCCAATTTGCTCCAGATAAATTTAAAACATCTTGTAGATATTTTATTCGTTCATCTTCAGTAAGTTTCCTATTGCTCCAATAAAATTCTATGTGGATGGGTCCTGGTATCCTTTTATAAATAGTTTCTCGATGATATTGTAAACCTTCAAACCATACTAAATATTCTTTTGGATTGTTTGATAATACAACATATGAGCTTTCATAAGGAACTAAACTATTTGTATAAGCGTAACCAAAGAATTTATTTTTCTGATTCACCTTTAATACAACAAAATCTATATCGCTGTTATTTTGACTTGCTATTTCTTTTAATGCTCCATTAATCGTTTCCAACTCATTCTTTTTTATTTTAAACGGTATATGCAAAATAATTTTTTTATGACTACCATTTATATTCTCTTCAATAACATCTAGAATATTCTCTCTTAGTTGCTCTAAATAACTTTTTTCGTCATCAGACTTTCCAAGTACATCTATTTTTTTGTATATACCGCTAGAATCAGTACAAACTGAATATGCAAAATATTTTACAATCTTATCTCCAATTTTTTTATGTGCCTGTCCAATACCTAAAATAATAGAGTCTTTATGACTTGGTAATACCTGCCATGGTTTTCCACCAAGCTTAGCAAAAATTTGTAAAGCAATATTAGAAATAGACCATTTAAAGGCACTCCTCCTCCTAAGAAGATCTACAGTTACCACCTGAATTGGCATATTTTCGTTAAGTAACATATATTTTAAATAATAGTAAGTGTCTTCATCATTTTTATCCATTATGAAAATAGGCATCACCAAAACACTATTATTTTCTTGTTTAATAGAGATTATACTATTTATTGCTTCATCTAAACTTTCTTTGGAAAAATCGTGAAGTGGGATATATACAGTATCTGTTACATTTAGATTGAATATTCTTTTAACACCCTTAAATGGGACTATATGCGATTTTCCATTTAATGCATTGATTAAATCATCTAAAAGATATCTATCTTCATCTCTATAAATACAAACAAATATTACATCTTTTTTCACTTCCTCTAAAGGACCATATTTCTCTAATCCACGATATTGCGAAATTTCCTTATTGTTATTAGCGAATATATAGTTCTTAATATCTAAATTACCATATGGTAAATCTTCAAAATCTACTAAAATATCAATTTCTAATTCTCCGAATTTAAGAGGAAAGATTTTATCTCTGAATTTATTTAAAAATTCTCTGATTTTCTGATATTTATCTATGTAAAAATTTCGATTACTTCTAAAATCTTTATCTAGACTGAGACTCAACATTTGGACTACTCTTGAGAATTCAACTTCAGGATTTTTGCGAAATTTAAAATCTACAAGGAAACCAAATTTCCTTTTTGGCTTTAGATAATATGGTTCTAGCCATACTGTCTCTTTTCCTTCTTTGTGTTCTCTCAATACAAAATAAATCTGCCTTCTAAATATTTTTTCTGGTATGATATATTCCTTACTCGCTAAAGATTCCTTTGCTTTCTTTGTCAACAGAGAGAATAACAAATGTTGCGTAAGTTTATGATTATGGTCTTGTTTGCATATAAATTCTTCAAAATCATTTTTTGGTTCAAAAGAAATCCAATATTTTTCACGATCTTCGGTTTTGTTCGGATCAATTGGTAGTGTATTTAGATATAAATTTTCAAACTCGCCCTCTTTTCTTTCACCCGCATGTTTTTTTCTATATACTTTAAATTCAAAATTTTGCTCCGAAAGTGGCAAAAAATTAAGTCTTATCATATTTCTTGCATAAATTCCATTCTCTATCATCACAATTCCCCCCTAAATGCCTTATTCAATATCGCCTGCCTCATCTCCTCAATCTCTCTCTCAGTATCTTCATAGAGTTTTAAAAGTTTCCTCTGCTTTTCCGCAATCTCATCAAGATAAGCAACTATGCGTTTTTGTTCTTCGAGGTCGGGTTTGCCATTGCGGAAGGGAATGGGGAGTTTGTGATTTATAAGATCCGGCTTCTTTATTGCCCCAAAAGTTGTTCCTCCAACATTCCACTTATCTTCGAGATATTTAAACCAATAAAACACATAGAAACTTTTCAAATTTTTAGGTCTTATAGCTGCTAAACCTCTTCCAATACCACACTGCTGATTAGCAATGTTTACAGGACCTACTGGGGCTCTAACTGAAATTAATATATCATGAGGCTCAGCAACCCTACTCGGAGATGTGCAATAAATCCTTGGACTTGGATAAAGATCGCCAAAATCTACCTTTCCCTGATAGAATGGTAAACCTTCTCCATTATCATTATAAGTTTCAGAAGGTGGAGATTGTCCCATAATTATCTCGGCTACATCCCCCAACCTCACCCACTTCCAACCTTTTTCATCAGCCCTCGAAAACACCTTGTGCAACGCCGCCTGTAAAAGCTCCTCAGCCTCTTTCTTGGCTTGGCGTCTCAGCTCTTTTACTCTGTCCAGCTTTTGGAATAGGGCTTCAATTTTCGCCACGATGCGTTTTTGTTCTTGGAGGTCTGGTTTGCCGTTGTGGAAGGGGATGGGGATTTTTAGGGATTTTATAAATTCTTGACTTATATTGGGTTGAGCACCACCTAAATTTTTGCTTCTTTCTATAAGTTTTGGTCTGATAAAAACCAGATAATATCTAATATAGTCTCTATTAATTATGTTATTAGGGAAAATTGCACATACTGCTTGATTAGTAGCTGCGTCAATGCCTAAAATTGCTGTTTTGCCTACAGTTGCCCCGTACATTGCTACCAATAATGTGCCCTTAGGAAAAATCTTACAGTTTGAATTTTTTAAACCAATTTCAGTAATTTTTTCTTCTGTATCATAAATTATATTATCCTCAAGTTCTCCAGACTTTACCCAAGGAATGTTTCCATTTTGCCAGTATTTTTTATTAGACCTACTAGGAGTTCCACCACTCGTGGTATAAGCTACATCCCCTAACCTCACCCACTTCCACCCCTTTGGCAGAGGATAGGGACCCCTCATTTCTCTGATTTCATAATTATCCTGTTTTCCAGTGGATTTGAACTCAATCAATTTTGTCTGAACCATTTGCTCAGCCTCTTAGAATTGCACTCAGCTCATTCAGAATTCTTGAAATTTCTTCTTCTTTGGTGGATATGCTTTCAACTATTTCTATAGGCTCCCTGTAGCTTATTTCCTCTTTCCTGTTTGGATTCCTCGCTGTGAGGTCGTAGTCGTTTTCAACTATCTCCTCTACTGGCGTAATCCACGACCACTCTGAGATTTCCCTCTTCTCCCACTTTTCAAAGGCATCCTTCAAATCTTCGTAAATAACGGGGTTTGCCTTTGTGTACTTCTTTCCAAGCACAGCTTCAGAGTAGCCTGCAAAGTCGTAGTACCAGATTTCCTTGGTGGGGCCATCTCTGTCAAAGAAAA
Organism: Candidatus Hydrothermarchaeum profundi; assembly: GCA_002011125.2. Lineage (GTDB taxonomy): Archaea > Hydrothermarchaeota > Hydrothermarchaeia > Hydrothermarchaeales > Hydrothermarchaeaceae > Hydrothermarchaeum > Hydrothermarchaeum profundi. The sequence continues at coordinate 5,049 of MTMF02000016.1, read as the reverse complement.
GTAGATTAGTCTTGGGTCCCTGTCCTGTGGAAGTTACATTGGCGAATACACCCTGAGGAAGGCTTATAATTGTGTGGAGGTTGTAGTTTTCCAGCAAGTCCTTCTTGGTTTTGACAAAGGCTTTCTCTGAGATGTTGAAGAGAATGCCTTCGGGCACAACAATTCCGCATCTACCACCCTTCTTGAGCTTCTTCATCACATACTGCAGGGCTAAAATCTCAGTCTTGCTCGAAGGGTAGGGGAAGTTTTGCTTTATATGCTTGCCCTCTTTTCCGCCGAAGGGGGGATTGGTTAAAATTACATCATACCTCTCACTCTCAGGGATATTCCTTATATTCTCCTCCAAGGTGTTCTTTCTGACTATGTTAGGGGTAAGCAGTCCATGCAGCAGGCAGTTCATCACACCTATTAAGTAGGGCAGAGGCTTCTTCTCCTGTCCATAGAAGGTTTCCTTCTGGAGAGTTCTGTGGTCTTCAATCAGCAGCTCCTTAGATTCCTTCATGTGATTGTAGGACTCAACAATAAAACCGCAGGAGCCGCAGAAGGGGTCAAAAACCCTCTCACCAATCTGCGGATTTACAATCTTAACCATCAGCCTTACAATAGGTCTCGGGGTGTAAAATTCGCCGGCAACCCCGCCCTCTCTGCCCATGCGTATTAGAAGCTCTTCATATACCTGAGAGAGCACATGGGAATCCTCGGGATTGTAGAAGTCGATATCATTCAGGAGGGAGATTACATCCCTCAAATTGTAGGGAGATTTCATCCTATTCCCGCGAAACTCCTGAAAGATGCTCGCAATCCTCTCCCTCTCAGGAGAACCTCTCAGTGATTTTAGATAGGGAAAGAGCTTTCTGTCAATGAAGGCAATTAAAATATGCTCATTTGTTGCCCTCATGTTTCTGAGCTCTTCATCGGTGAAGTACTCCTCAAGTTCTCTGTCATCCTTGGTTGCCCACGAAGACCATCTAAACCGGGGTTCTATAATCGGAGAGTAGGGCTTTCCCTCAAACAGAGCCTTGTCTTCAAACCTCCTCTCTACATCCTCAAACACCTTGAGGAAAATCATCCATGAAAGCTGCTCCATGTACTCAAGAATGCCCGTTGTGCCATCATCGCTCCTCATTATGTCGCAGGCTCTCCATATCTTACTGGCAAGGTCTCTGCGATTCAAAAAACTACACCTCCACGCTCTCGTAGATTCCCTTCTCTATAAGCTCTATTGCCTCCTTAAGCTTATCAATACCGCCAAAAATCTCAGCCACACCACGGAGGTAACCCATCTTGTCGAAAGGCGACACCTCGAATATATCTGGGCTTGTAATCTGCTCAATACCTCCTGCTTTGTACTTCTCCAGAAGAGAGAGCACAACTTCCTGGGCTTTGCCTCCCAGAGCTTCTATTACTTTCTTTTTCTTGTTCATAAAAGCTCTCGCCCTTTCATCTCTCGTCAAAATAGGAGCACCAAAGGCAACATGCGCGAGAACATCAAAGGCATCTGCATCAGGTGCTTTGAGAATATTTGCAAGAAGCTCAGGGTTTATAGATTCCTTGTACAACTCCTCCAAAAACTTCCTCCTTTTCTCCCTATCAATCCACAGCTTGTAAAAGTCTCCGAGAGTGGCAACCCTTTTGATAACTCCCTCCTTTGAATACTCTTTATATTCTGCGTCTGTCAGCGTCTTTCCAGAAGAAGATATAAAGACCTGAGTCTCCTCTGCAATATAAACCTCAACTCCTTCTGCAACTATCTTCTTCCTCTTAGGCTTCTCAGGCTTAAGCTCGACAATGATTGGCTCCATATCTTCGCTTGGGGTAATGGTCACCCGCCTGGTTCTGAAGCCATATTTGGAAATTACCAGAGTAATGGAAAAGCAGGGCAACCTGTCCAGCACGAAATAACCCCTACCATCGCTTTTGGCAAGCCTCTGCATATTGGGTGCTATCTGGGCTTTAATTGTAGCTGAATCTATAGGCTCATTGGTCTCAGAATGCAGCACAAATCCCCTAAGCTCAAGGTCGAAGGGGCCTTCTACCTCTACTGCACCTCCCACATCGGAGGGATAATCCCAGTCATCAAGCAGGCGTGTCGCATTTACATAATCTATTATCCTGAAAAAGTACTTCTTTGAAACCTTATCTATTCTTGAACCTCTGCCAATGTGCTGCTTAAAGTAAACCTTGGAGCTTATAGGCTTCAGAAAAACCAGATTTTTAACTGAGGGGATATCAACACCCGTTGTTAGGAGGTCTACAGTTGTTGCCACCACAGGGGTAGTTTTCTCAGAGTCCTTAAAATTCTCATAAACTTCCTTAACATCGCTCTCCTCAGCCACTATTCTAACAGCATAGTCAGAGTAACCAAGATGGGCAAAGCTGTTCTGTAACTCCTTGGCAACCTGTGCGGCATGCTCCCTATTAACACAGAAGACAATGGTTTTCTCCAAGGGTCCAAACTTGTCGAGGAGGCTCGCCAGATGCTGGCATATCTTCTTTGTTCTGTCCGGTAGAATAATCTCCCTTTCAAAGTTCTCAAGTGTATAGATGTCCCTCACATCCGTCTCCTCAGGAATATAAACTCTGGCACCTTGGTGAAGGGCCTCTTCCAAGTGCAAACCCTTTTTGTCTATATTTGTAAAGATGCGGTAAATATGGAAAGGTGCAAGAAAGCCGTCCTCAATTCCCTGTCCCATGCTGTAGGAATACACAGGCTTACCAAAGTAGGCGTAGGTGTCTATGTTGTCGCTCCTCTTAGGCGTAGCCGTCATTCCGAGGTGTACTGCATCTCCAAAGTAGTCGAGGATTTCCTTCCACGTGCCATAACCAGATCGGTGGCACTCGTCGATAATAACCATGTCAAAAAAGTCAGGTGGATACTCTCGATAGAGTCTCTTTTCTTCGTCGCCGCTGTAGAGGGCTTGGTATATGCTGAAGTAAACCTGCCTGTTCTTGGGGGCGTTGCCCTCCTCTATAATTGCTCTGGCATCTTCAAAGGGGGCGAATTCGTTGTAAGCCTGATCTCGGAGAAAGTTTCTGTCTGCAATATATAGAACCCTCTGGAAGTAGCCGGAATTCAAAAGCTTCCAAACTATCTGAAAGGCGACAAAAGTTTTTCCTGTGCCTGTTGCCATTGTTAGAAGTACTCTCTTTTTTCCCTGAAGAATTGCTTCAATAGCTCGCTTTATTGCCGCCTCTTGGTAGTATCTTGGCTTTTTCCCACCCGGTACTGAGTAATAAGGGTATTTCAATGGGTCTACTTTTGTCTCCTGTTTAAAGACAAATTCGGAATATCTTTTGTATAGCTCTTCTGGTGTTGGAAATCTCTCAATAGTTCTCTGAATATTTGTTGTAAAATCAAACTCTTCTATTTCATGCCCATTTGTGGAGTAGGCAAAGAAAACACCCAATCTTTTGGCGTACTCCTTTGCCTGTGCCATGCCATCTAAGGCGGATTTTCCTTCTTCTTTAGCCTCAACCACAGCTATTGGAAGGTAGGGGTTGTAATAGAGAACATAGTCAGGCTTCTTAGGTCTTTGTCTCCTCCCATTTTCATCTATAATTTTGCCGGGAATGTAGATATCTCTTTTTATCTTACTTTCGTCCCATCCACTTTTCCAAAGTTCTGGATCTATAAGCTTTGCTCGTGTGTCAGCTTCATTGAGCATGAGCACCACTTATTAGAATCTATTTTTTCAATAAGTTCTTATTAGTGTGTCCCATTCTGATACGAGGTCTTACTTTCGACCACCTCCCTACTGTCTCATCTTTAGCTACCAATCCCTCTTAAACTTTTTTGTGTAGTCTCCTTAAAAGATAGCAAAGGGGGATCGGACAAAGCAGAAAGAATGAAATGTTATTTCAATTTTTTGCCTCCCCTTCATCCTCACCATCATCTTCTCTCCCAAATCCCTCCAACCACCAGCTCCTTAGAAGCTCATAAACCCGCTGCATTACGCAATCTCTCACTTGAAGCATAAAAGCGTAAAAACGGGTAAAATTTTCTACCTCTGAAATTTCGAAATAAACCTTTAAGTACTGAAGCGCTAAAACTGAGGTTCATCACCTTGCTAGCCCGGTTTGGAATGCAAAATATTGAGGTGCAACGCGAAAAACGAAGGGTTTGCTTTCAACTTTGAAAGGTCGATAAACGTTAGAAAACGAGGTACAACATCGTTAATTCTAAGAATGTTGACTTTGCACCCCAGGCTTAAACCTATGTGTATATTTCCTGTCTTTGTTTATATCTCTCCTTTGTATCTATCTCGCTTTTATTACATTTAATTTCTTGAAAAATCAAAAATTTTATGTTTTTTATATGTCTTTTTAGAGATTTTATTAATCCCTATCTCCCTCACATAAACACCTCCTCCGCTCCCTTTCTTCTTACCACCTCCCTGAACTTCTCCTTTACCTCAGGGAATGTTTCTGCGATCACCTTCAGGAACTCGAGCAGCACATCCTCGAGCTTGTCGACGTTGTAGAACTTGCCGAGGGGCAGGCCGCACCTGCGGCAGAACCTGCTTGCAGGGTCGTTGGGTTCTCTGCATCTTGGGCACTGCTCAGCTTTTAGCTTGGGTTCAGCGGCTTTGCTCGTATCCTTGATGCCGTAGATGCTGAGGACGCTGCTATCCACGTCTCTACCGCTGAGGTGGACGTAGATGGAGGGCATCTCTGAATCCTTGCCCCAGCCGAAGAACTCCCGCATCTCAGGCTCCTTTAAATGCCTCGCCAGGAAGGTAGCCCTAGCATGCCTGAAGGCATGAGGATTAACCTTCTTCTTTACCCCTGCCTTTGCTGCCAGCTCCTTCAGCAGGCGACTGACAAAACCGTAGCTCAGGTGGTGATTCTTCCACTTTGGGTTGTTGGGCGTTGGAATCTTGCACCACAGGAAGGCGTCGGGGTTGTTCTTTGCGGGGTGCTCCTCTATCCAGCGCTGCAACGCTAAGGTAGAGGCTACCAGGCGTATTCTCCTGTCGCCGGTCTTGCCGGTAACCCTGAGCACGGCGCCGTAGTGGTCAAAACTCAGGTGCCTCAGCTTAAGCGGCAGAA
>MTMF02000015.1 GCA_002011125.2 Candidatus Hydrothermarchaeum profundi | reverse complement strand
CAAGGCGAGAGAACCTGACTTACAACACTCTCTATTTTAAGCGGACAGTAGTGTTCGGATAAAAACCAAGAGACTCAAAGATCCGACCATCTTGCAATGACAATTTAGGGATTGATATTATATTGATGGTTTGTCAGTTCCATATAATACCGATAGTCGCTTAACTTAAAATATAATAAACTACTTAACTAAAAGGAGGAGGAACCTTATGAACAACAACCATCTGAAAAAATATGCAATACTAGGCATAGTTACATTGTCAGTAGGAATATTTCTTGGCTACTATATATGGGGTGTTTCCAAGAAGAAAGAAGAGGTTAGTATTTCAGCGCTCCTCACCCAGGCCTTGAATGAAGTACGAACAATAGAGCAAGAAAATATAAACCTAAAGAAAAAATATGAACAGCTCAAAGAAAGTGATTTGATAATAGAACGTTTGAAGGGTGAGAATGCTAAACTAATAAAGCAGATTAATGCACTCAAACATAAAAACACAACCCTTGAGGCAAAGATAGGTGCACTTATCAAGGAGAAAGAACTCCTTTCATCATGTAAAAAACAGAACGAAGAACTCCAGGCTAAGATATCTGAACTTCAGTCAAAGACCTCACAAGAAAGTGTATATTATAGAGAAAAAGAGGTAGAGACTCTAAAAGCAAAAATAAAATCACTACAAAAGGAAAACCAGGATCTCAAATTAATAATTGAGCAGATCAAAGCCTTATCTGACGCTAATCCTAAAAAGTAGGTAATGGGTTAACTCTACAAGCAAAAGATTGCAAATTAGTACCTCACAATAGGAATAAAGAAAGTGCGCGATTCACAGAGGTTGCTTCAATAGCATAAATTGACTTAGTCACAAATGGTCATACTTATTCAGTAGTGTCCGCTAAAAAATTATCATAAGGCTTGAAACCTCTGTCAAAGGTGATACTCTTTCCGGTTAGGACATAGTATCCACTGTGAGAATAATAAACCATGGAAGAGGAGGAATATCAGACCCTTCGTCCCCAGGGATAAAGAAGAAGCCTCTAAGGTACTAAACTGGATACTTCATAAAGCAGGGCTCCCTCCTTTAAAATTTACTCTCAAATTCTTTGAAACTAAACAGAAAGGAGGTGAGCCCTGTGAGTGATAACTCATTATATCCCACATACAGAGATCTTTACAAGCACCGCGTTAGATCACTGTTATTGTCCGCGAAGTTCCTTTGGTTAGATCAAAATTAA
>MTMF02000014.1 GCA_002011125.2 Candidatus Hydrothermarchaeum profundi | reverse complement strand
TGTCACGACCCCCTAAATCACTGGACAACTAAAGTGATAGATTAGACAATTTTATAAAGGGGGTCAAAATGAGTAAGAGAAAGTACTGGACAGCTGAAGAAAAGCTGCAAGCAATCCTATACGTAGATTCTGCAGAATCAGTAACCCAAGCTTGTAGAGAACTGGGCATAGACCCATCAATGTATTACAAGTGGAAAAAGACTTACGAAGAAAAAGGAGAAGAAGGGTTACAACCCAAGTATCCAAAGAAAGACCCTGAAGTTGAAAAACTCAGGATAGAGAACGAAAGACTAAAGAAGCTTTTAGCAGAAAAAACCTTAGAACTAGAACTTGCTCAAGAATTTATAAAAAAAACCTTAATGAGCCGAGGGAGAAAGCAAAAGTGATAACAAAGTTCTGTCAGGAACGTCCAGAAATGAGCGTAAATAGAGCCTGTAATGTTTTAGAGCTTTCCCGTAGTACCTATTATTATTTCAAGACTTCATCGTCTCATCCTGCTCGCTGTAGGGGAAGACCAACCACATCAAAGACCTACAACATCTACAAAGAGGAAGAAGTTCCTGATGACATTGTAGTTAAAGAGATAGAAACGGTACTTTCTCGAAAGTTTGTTCTATACGGCTACAAGAAAGTAACTGCGGTATTAAGAAGAGAAGGTTACGTAATCAACCACAAGAAGGTTTATAGATTGATGAGGGAGAAAGGATTTTTACTAAAAGAATTTCCTCGGAAAGAGTATTACAGAAGAGAAAAGGAAAAAGATGAAGAAAGATTAGACGCACCTAATCGGAAGTGGAGCATAGATATCAAGCATGGGAAAGCCGAAAACAGCGAGAAAGGATACATAATAGCCGTGAAAGATTGTTTTACGAAGGAGATAATAGCCTTTGAAACGAGCAGGAAACACACGGCTGTGGAAGTGGAGAAGGTATTATACCTTGCTCTTGCAAATAGGAATTTGAAGGAATTTCCCATACAGGAATTATACGTTACAAGCGATAACGGGAGAGAGATAATAAAAGCGATGAAGAGTTTAAAAGAGATAGGAATTATTCATTGTAGGATAACGCCTCGTAGTCCTTGGGAGAATGGTGAGATAGAGTCCTTTTTCTCGTGCCTTGAGAGGGAGGTATTTCAACGATTTGAGATTGAGGATTTTAATGAGATGAGAAAGTTAGTTTTTGAGTATATTGAGTTTTACAACACCGAGAGGATACATGGAGGTATAGGGTATAAGACTCCACAGGAAAAGTATTGGGATTATATACATTCCCAACAACAAGAGGTGTTGTCTAATGTTGGGTGAGAGTTGTACAATTTTTAGGGGGTCAAACCA
>MTMF02000013.1 GCA_002011125.2 Candidatus Hydrothermarchaeum profundi | reverse complement strand
TACCGCATTTACCAGATTTGGAATGAGGTCATGTCTTCTTTTAAGCTGAACATCTACTTGAGACCAGGCATTTTTCACCTGCATCCTCAGCCTCACCAGACTGTTGTAAATCCCGATGAAGAAGATGATGACGAGAAGAATAGCTCCGAAAAAAACTAAAAGTGCCATTCCCACCTCCTTAGCTTTTTGTCATTTTAAACTAATAAGTCAATCCCAGTCAAAAGTTTTTATCTTTCCAATCTCTCACTTTTTTGGAAATTGGAAATATAGATTAGATCATTTTGAGGCTGCGCTGAGTTCCACAATCTGGAGGATGCTACACACTCACCCCTACTCAAATAACCACTTCAAATAAGAAATATTTAAAACTCAACAACTACTACATATTTAGCACCCCTCTCAAGATAACCCTTAGTTTCTATTAAGTAGATATTTTTGTATTTGCCAGAACCATATTTTGAAAGAAGATAATAAGTATCTCTGGCTCCTTCGTTATAATCTATTTCTTCGTGTCGGGAATTTTTCCAGTTCCAGTGCTCACGATGGACGCCGCCTACCACTACATTATAACCTATCCCATATATCCTTATGTGAGTACTCCATCCACGATAACTTCCACTTCTTAATGTAAATTCTTGCGCTCTGCAGTTGGTTACTTTCATTTTCGCCCCGCCTGATGCTGGAACTAAATTATAAGCCACCCAAAGACTCGTCCCCCTGTTATCTTCACTCCAATGCTTCCATACCTTCTTATTCTTCTCTTTCCTTAAGCTTTGCAAAAAGTCATTAACCCCTCTAGCAGTTTTACCCAAGAAAATTACATTGATGAAGTCACCTCTCTTAAAATCTCCTTTCTTCTTATCAGGCTTAAAATATAGCCAGGCTATACATCTTGCCCCTCGTATATTTATTACGGGCACCTCCCTCAACTTCTTCCCATTGGAATCCACACCAGGAAATTTTCCTTCTGCTTTCGTACCATCTCTAACCAGCGTCTCCTCAATCTTTATCGTCTTCTTTGCAATACCTAATTGGGAAAATGACTCTGGTGAGGGAGGATAAAGGTCAAGTGATGAAATCAAATCATTAAAATCGCTTCCGACCCAAGAAATACCACCCGATATCTTCCGATAAAAACCTCTAACTCTCCCTCTATAACTCCTGTGTTCATAAGCTATGAGACCATAATTTGGAGGGATAACCATTGATGAAATAATGTCATTGAAGTCATTACCTACGAATTCTGTATTCCAACCCTTAATAATTTTATTCTTCCCACCATAATTAATATCTTCATATACTACTGTCGCTGGCCAGTCTTTGATAATTTTAACGGACTCTGCTTTTT
>MTMF02000012.1 GCA_002011125.2 Candidatus Hydrothermarchaeum profundi | reverse complement strand
GGAGTTGGGGAAACAAAGGTTATTGCAGGCGGCACCTGTTCAATCGCGTTGTAAGCGGCAAGGGCATTAATGCGAGGGTAATATTTGCCACTCTCATTATCGTATAAAAGAACTCCTGTTGAATTTATAACGGATAATAGGTATTGAGGCGTAGGTTTGGTTCCGTAAATTAGTCTATATTCCTGGTATAATAATGCTAAGAGTCCAGAAACATGTGGAGTCGCCTGGGAGGTACCGCTTTGAAGTAATATATAATTATCATCAGCATAATAAGCGGACCATATATTAACACCTGGTGCTGCAAGGATATCATTGAAATCGCCACCCCGGTTTGCAAAGTCTGCAAAAGTATCGCTTTTGTCAGTTGCAGTAACCCTTATGGCATTGCGAATGCAAGCGGGAGATGATATCCCTGAATATACATACTCATTACCTGTTGCTACTACTACCGAGATGTTCTGAGCCACGGCTGCGTCTATAGCTGCGGCAATAGCTGAAAAGTCAGAATCGCAGTATGTGTTGTTGTGATAGAATGGAGTACCAAGATATAAAGCGAGGCGTTAGTAACACACCAGTCAATGCCCGCAATTATGTCTGAGAAATTACCAGATCCATTAGAATCGAGCGCTTTTATTGCCACGATCTTTGCTCCTGGTGCTACACCTCTGTAAACAGAATTAATCGACGCTATTATTCCCGCAACGTGCGTTCCATGTCGGTTGTCATCCATGGGATCAGAATCATTGTTCACAAAATCGTATCCGGCGATTACAGTATAGTTTGGTCCAAAACCACCACCAAAGAATGAGTTGGAGTAATTCACTCCTGTGTCAATAACACATACCGCTTCTCCTTGACCTGTGATATTTTCCCCCGCAAGAATCATATTCCATACATCATCGGCATTTATCAATGGAACGCTTTCGTTTAAAAAAGCCTTTACTTTGTGGTCATACTCAATCCTCTCCACGAGTGGATTACTTGCAAGCTTATATAACTTAGAAACTGGAACCTCGGCCACTACTCCATTGATAATAGAAAATTGTCGTTTTATTTTACCTTTTTCTTTTATAATACTTTCCTTAACAGAATTAATCGTATTAACGGTAGTTACCCCATCCAGTTTTTTAAATTTAATAATTACTCTTACAGTTTGATTAGTATTTGTTTTGGTTATCTTTTCTGTTATGAATGAATCAATTTTATACTCTGCTTTTGTATAATTGGCAGCAAAAACCAATGGTAGAAATAATCCGTACAGCATCAGGATGAGTGTAAAAAATTTAAATCTGCAACCTCTCACCCAGCGCACCATCTTGTACCTTCCCGTTATTCCACAACAAATTCG
>MTMF02000011.1 GCA_002011125.2 Candidatus Hydrothermarchaeum profundi | reverse complement strand
GTTGTTTTTGGTTTAGAGTTGTTAGAGTTAAGATTTAAGTGGTGGTTTTGTAAGGGCCTTATTATAGAATATTTCTTTTTTGGGGAAGGCTCGATGATTATTTGTTTAAAGTTAGAAGGTGTGAGATGGCTAAGAGATTAGGTTACTGAATGTGGAAAGCCCTAGAACTTGCTTATCTCTATCAACGAGAACAAGGAAGTATAAATAAATGTGTTAATATCTTAATTTTAATTTTAACTCTATTAAAGCGAAGAATTTAAATAGGCATTAGACGAAAATCGTTTAATGTTGTTATCTAACGAAGAAATTAGACATACTATTCTCTCAATACTGAGAGACGAAAGAGATCCAATGGGATCCAAAAAACTTTCTGAAAAACTGAAAGAAGTTGGCATCGAACTAAGCGAAGCTGCAATTAGGTATCATCTGAGGATACTTGAGGAACGAGGGTATGTCTTTAAAGTAAAGAATTTGGGTAGAAAAATTACTCAAAAAGGTTTATCTGAACTTGAAAGAGCAAATGTTATGGCTAGAGTCAGTACATTGTTAACTAGAAAGGAAGAATACATGTTCATGTCTAATTTTAATCCAGAAACAAAGAAAGGAAAGATACTTGTAAATTTCTGCAAGTTTAAAAAAGATTATTTAGATGAAGTAATTGATATATTTAAAGAATGCTATAAACGAAAATTAGCTATATCTCCTTTAGTTAAAGTCATAGAGGACGGTGAACTACTATCTGAGGATGAAGTTGGGATGTATTACATAAATGGAATAGCAGTTGATGGTGTTTTATTAAGAAGAGGAATTAACGTACATTTAAGATATGGTGGAGTGGTCGAATTTAAACATGGTGAACCTGTTAGATTTATAGATATGGTAGGGTATGAGACATCCTCTATTACATCAGTAGACCTCTTTCGTGCTAAGTCTTTTTCAGCATTAAGCATTCTCACTAATGGTTGTGGGGAGTGTCCAGCAACATTCAGAGTTATCCCAGGTATTTGTTACCAAGAGGTTATTGATATCTCCGCTAAATTGAAGAAATGCAAGATAAACGGATTTTTGAAAATAGGTAAGCCCAATCAAGAAGTTCTTGGACTTCCAGTAAATAGTGATCAATTAGGTATAACTATCGTAGCTTCTTCGACGCCCTTACTAATACTAAAAGAACAAGGAATAAACGTTGAACTGGAATTAATGGTTGATGTAATTGACTATGAATTGCTTGAGGAATTGTAAACAATTGGGTCGTGTTCTATCATGAGTTTAAATTCACTTCTCATCTTATATTCCCATCTAGCTTCATAATTTCAACGAACGATTCATAAATATCTTCCTCACACTTCATCTTCATCTGCAGAGTGCCAAAATTCTCAGCTCCTTTAGCACTCCACTTCATCCATTTATTCTTCATATGCTTGCTTATTTCCCCATCTTCCTCTTCATTTTATTGTTATGCCATAGTAGCTACAACAATCCCAATCAAAAGGACATTCAGAACTGCAAACTTATAAACAGATCTTATCGTATAGATGTAATACTTCTTTTTCCCGCTTCAACAACCGTTTTATCTGTTATCTGGTTCCTTGGTTTTCTCTCCGCTGTAATTGGCAACTTTCTTTGAACTTCTTTATCCAGTTCCATACTGATGTTTTAGAGATTGGATGAAGCTCTGACAGAATTCTGGCACTTCTTCTTACCGAGGATGTTTGGATGTACATTGTTATGCCAAGTATTTTGATTTCTGGAAGTACTTTGTTTCTTTCAAAGACTTTTGGTTCCTTTACAATTTCCTTTTATTTTTTAGCATGGTAATTTCATCTTACGCCTAGATATTTTAAAAGCAGATCTTCGTCCTTCAAAAGCCTAGTAGGGTTTCCTTTAAATCTTATCTCACCGTTATCCATTATATATACTTTGTCAGCAATTTTTAGAGCCATGGATACGTTTTGTTCTGTAAGGAGAATTGTGACACCCATTTGATTAATTAATTTTATTGTGTCACCTAACTTTTGTACAAGTACAGGCATTAAACCCTCGCTAGGTTCATCCATTAGCAACAACTTGGGATTCGTTACCAATGCTCTAGCTATAGCGACCATTTGTTGTTCACCTCCACTTAGAGTTTCTACTGGCCTATTTAGTAGACTTTCCAATTGCGGAAAGATTTCTAAAACTTTTTTTATTTTATCTTGATAAGACTCATTATTTCTTAATTCTTTTTTTACTGTAAGTCCTATAATAATATTTTCAAGAACTGTTAATTTATTAAATAATCTTCGACCCTGTGGAACGTAACTTATTCCTATTCTAGCTATCTCGTGAGTAGGTATTTTGGAGATTTCTTGACCTTCAAATATTATTCTCCCCTTTTTTGGTTTTAGGATCCCTATTATAGTCTTTATAGTAGTCGTCTTGCCTACACCATTTCTGCCCAAAAGTGCCACAATTTGGCCATGCTGGATATCCATTTCGATTCCGTGCAATATATGACTCTTACCGTAAAACACATCCACATCTTCAACTCTTAACATGTTAACACCTCATCATTCTCTACTTCCTATATAAACTTCCTGAACTTGCCGATCTTCACTTATCTCACGAGGTGTACCTTCTGCAATTACCCTACCTCTATCTAGAACTGTTATTCTATCTGCTAATCGCATAACTGCGTCTATATCGTGTTCTATCAAGATAATAGTTTTTTCTTGGGATAATTCCTTGATCAAGTTACTCACATGCCTTCTTTCTTTAACACTTAGACCTGCGAGGGGTTCATCTAGGAGAAGTAATTTCGGATTGGTGCTTAAAGCTATTGCTATATCTAGAAGCCTCTGATCACCATGAGAAAGGTTAGAAGCTATTTCATCAATTTTATTTTCAAGTCCGATCTTCTTGCATATCTCGATAACCTTCTCCTCAATTACCTTTAATTGTCTCCAATGAATAAACGGGTTCCTCGTCTTAAATCTCATTTTAACTCCTAACCAGATATTATCGAAAACAGACAAATTCGGAAATACTTGTACTATTTGGAGTGACAGCGCTATTCCTCGCCTTGCTATTTCATGTGGTGGAAGTCCAGTTATTTTTTCACCCAGAAAGTATATCTCTCCTGAGGTTGGAGTAAGACGTCCAGTTATTGTATTCAGCAAGGTGGATTTCCCGGCTCCGTTAGGTCCAATGATGGCTCTGAGTTCACCTTTTGGAATTCTAAGATTTACATTGTTTAAAGCGACTAATCCTCCAAAACTCTTTGTTAACTCATGTGTTTCAATTATGATACTTTTTTCTGAGTCTTTCATTCATTATCCTCCCTGTTCTAACTTTTTTCTATTTTATTTATGAGATTGCCTACAATCCCTTTGGGAGAGTATATCACAACAAAAATCATGAGTGCTCCTATAATTGATAGGTAGTGTTTCCACCATACACCTATGTAGTAGATTAGGGGATTTATGAGTATAACACCAACTATTGGTCCTGTCAGAGTTCCTGCGCCACCTACTAAGGTCCATATTATAGGTTGGACCGATAAAGCTATGTTAAAGTAATCAGCAGAGGCGTAGCGGGTCCTTAGAGAATAAAGCGCACCGCTTAAGCCAGTGAATAATGCTGAGACAACGTATGCTAGAAGTTTATATCGAAAAACGTTATAACCGATTAATTGCGCTCGCTCCTCGTTTTCTCTGATTGCTATCAGTACTTTACCAATTGGAGATGATATCAGCCTTTTTAAAATTAGGTAACTTGCCAGTAAAAAGGATAGCATGAAATAATAGGTGACAACTGGATCATATAGCGAAAGACTAAACACGCCAAACTCTATTTTTGGAGCTCTAAACGTTAGCCCATCATCTCCACCTGTAAGCCAAATCCAATCGAGAGCTATTAAGTAAAATGTGAGATTGAAGATAATTGTAATTATTACAAAATACGCCCCACCAAGCCTAACTGCTAAAAAGCCCAACACTATTCCAAACACAACTGTTATTACCAATGCTATTGTTAATGAAACCCAGAGATTTGTATTAGTATGAAGTACTGGTAATAGAAGGCCGTATGCTGCAACCCCAAAAAACACGGCTTGGCCATAGCTAAACTGGCCGGTATAACCATAAAGTATGTCATAGGCCATTGCATAAATGGCGAAAATAAAAATATCAATGGATAAGGATCGCATATCTGTAGGAAGAGTAAAACCCAACGAGAACAATATTACCAATACCAACACATACAATATGAGCCTGTTTTTCATGATATTAAAATTTTTAATCTTACTGTTTGAAATGATTATCACCCCTTATGTGCTAAAAAGCCCTTTCGGCCGTATCAGAAGTACTGCTCCCATTATAAGCAATGATATGACTCTTGCTTCCGTTGGTGTGGCTACAAGGGTTATGAAGTTCTCCAAGAGAGAGATGATGAAAGCTGCAATCAGTGTCCCTTTCAAGCTACCAAGACCACCTATTATAACGATAATAAATGAAATAGCAAGCACGTCTAGTCCCATTAGGTAAAAAACTTGTGTTATAGGGGCTGCGAGAGCACCACCCAGTGCTGAAAGCATAGCACCCAAGCTAAATGTCATGATGTAAACATTGCTAACGTTAATGCCCATTGCGCTTGCTATTTCTTTATCTTGCATAGAGGCCCTAATCCAAAGTCCATAGGGTGTTTTAAAAAGGAAAACTCCTAAAGCGATAAGGGCCAACCCTGAAACTCCTGCTACAAACAATCTGTAGGCAGGATATCTTATACCTAAGAATTCTATGGTTAAACGGATAGGTTCGGGCACGGTTTGAGGAGAACCACCAAAGGTAGCCAAAACGGATTGTTGGATGATGTATGAAAGGCCTATGGTGACTACAACTGTAAATGCTGGTAGCCCCTCAACGGGTCTTATTATACTACGCTCTACCACAGCTCCAAGTATCGCTGTAAATATCATTGCCATTACCGCACCAAGCCAGAAATTATTGAACAAAGCAACTCCGTACCATGCTAATACAGCTCCAAGCATGTAGAAGTCTCCATGGGCTATGTTTACTATATCCATAAGACCAAAGATGAGGGTAAGTCCCAGAGCTACCAGTGCTATGATGAGCGCCCATACAACTCCATTCAAAATGGCTAGGATAATTTTATTAACAATTGTGGGTTCAATTGGCACCATAGACCTCCTGAACCTTTTAAAAAATTCAAAAAGCCTCCTGAGTGAAATCTACCTCATAAGGATATATTGTTTCTTCAGCAGGAATTCTTGCCAAGACTTTTAACTTGCCATTTTTAACTCCTTCGATAAAGAGTTGCATGAATGCCTGATGGTCTTGCGCTCTAATAGTTACATCACCCTGTGGGAATTCTATGCTCTCTTTGAATTCAATCCCTTCAAGGGTTTTGATTAAATCCGGGTTATCTTCCTTGCCTGACCATCCAGATTCTTCAATAGCTTTTTTCATCGCAAACATTGCTTCCCAGACTGCCCAGTCGTATGGCAGTGCGTATATCATTGAAGGGTTTCCTACTTCCCTACCTTTAGGATCTACACCGATAGCTTTTCTAAATTCTCTCGTGTACGGCGTATCGAACCCTTCAAGTCTTCTTGGGAAGGTACTTATTATAGTAACATCCTCAACCATCTCACCAAGTTTTGTTGTATCTATTCCGCTTAGTCCATACAATGCAACCATCTTTTGTATGTTTGGTCTTAATACATAAAGATCTTTTAGAAGTGAAAGTAGATCAGTGCTGAAGAAGGCAATGAAAACCGCATCCACATCCTCCGGTATTTGGTTTACATAGGGTATGAAATCCTTAGTCCCCATGGGTGCCCTTATAGATTTAACTATCTTACCACCAGCTTCCGAAACTCTTTTCTTGAATTCGTCTTCATTGGACCATCCCCAAGCATAGTTTACTACAATTGTGGCCCACTTTCTTCCAAGGTTCTCAACTGCCCAGTTCGCAGCACCTTTTATCTCACTTCTAACATTACTACACATTCTGAAAACGTAGCGATTTCCTTGGTCACCGGTTATACTAATGGCCCCAGATGTTGGCCAGAAAATTGTCTTTAATTCCTTCGCAATTGGATTGCACGCTATATTAATTCCTGAATGATTAGAACCAATTATAAAATCCACCTTGTAGTATTCGATAAGTTTTCTCATTCTTGTCGTTGCGGTTGAAACGTTGGATTCTGTATCTTCTGTGTATATCTCTACCGGCCTTCCCCCTATTCCACCTTCAGCGTTTATTCTTCTAACAGCAGCGTTCAGTGTTTTATCGTGTGAGTAACCGTAAATGGCTAAGCCGCCTGTTAAATCGGCTAAATGCCCCACTTTAATAGGTTCTTTCTTCTCTTCAGGTTTCTCTCCTGCACAACCCATTAAGGTTGTACCAAAAAGAGTAGAGCCTATACCAATAGCCATAGTTCTTTTTATAAAATCTCTTCGCGTAAACCCTCCCATCTCAACCACCACTAAACGATTAATTGTTAACACACTATATGAATTTTTTGGTGTCTCTAGGGAACTAGCGATATGCCGTTTATTTGAGGTTCTGATAACAAACCAAACTTCCACGCCTACGTTTTCCTCAAAGAAGTGCTGAGATGCTGCGAGAACAAGCCGGAAGTGGTGGTTGATAAAGGATTCTGGTGTCTCTGGGTTTTGAGGAGGTTGGCTTAAAGTATTAACACGAAACGTTTGGAAGAAGAAACTCCATTGAAAGCCTGTTTTCCCAGCTTAAAGACAGAACTAGGAGATTTCATAACAGGTTTCCATTTAACAGTTCGTTCGACTCTGAGCTGGAGGTCACTAATATTGAGTGACACATCTACTATTTTTAGTTATTGTTATGAAAGCTCTTAGTTTCGAAAATTTTATATTGATAAACGCTAATCGATTTACGGTGAGATTAATGGAAGTAAAAATTCGAAATATTGGCGTGATAGTGTCTGGAAAGTTGGAGGAACCAATCTTAGAAGGAGACTGCTTGGTTTTGGATAATGGTAAAATAGCATTTATTGGATTTGAAAATGAGTTGGGCGATAAAAATTTCGATGTAGTGATAGATGCAAATGGCAATACCGTGTTCCCAGGGCTTATAGATGCACACGTTCATCCCGTTTTCGGAGACTATACACCAAGGCAAAATACCATAGGGTGGATTTCAGGTTATCTTCATGGTGGGGTAACAACAATGATTTCTGCTGGCGAACCACATATGCCTGGAAGGCCCAGAGATATTGTGGGTGCCAAAGCACTAGCGATACTTGCAAGGAAAAGTTTTGACAACATGAGACCAAGTGGTGTAAAGGTTCACGCCGGTGCAGTTATTCTAGAAAAGGGAATGACGGAAGATGATTTCAAGGAACTGGCCCATCATGGTGTGTGGCTGGTAGGAGAAATCGGACTAGGTAGCGCGTACAAACCTGAAGATGTTAAACCACTTGTTCAACTCGCTAGGAAGTACGGCATGAAAGTAAAAATGCACACTGGCGGCACTTCAATTCCAGAAAGTACAACCATAGGTGCAGAGGAAGTAATTGCAATTCACCCTGACATAGTGGGACACATCAATGGTGGTCCGACTGCCATGCCGCTGGAAGATGCATTCAGAATAGTGGACGAAACTGATATAATCTTAGAATTTGTCTATTGTGGAAATCTGAAAGCTTTACAAGAAATATTGAAATACATAAGAAATAAAAATGCTCTCGAAAGGGTGGTTCTAGGAACGGATTCTCCTTCTGGGACGGGAATTATACCTTTAGCCGTCCTTAGATTGCTGGCCTTCATCTCATCTATTTGCGAACTTGAACCAGAAAAGGCAATTTCGCTAGCTACTGGAAACACTGCGAGAGTTTATGGTTTGAATACGGGCGTTATAGAAACTGGAAAGGAGGCAGACTTGGTTTTTGCAGATGTGCCCATGGGAGGTGTTGGAGATACTGCGCTTGAAGCTTTAAAGAATGGAGATGTGCCAGGAATTTCTGCTGTTTTAATTAATGGTGACATTAAGGTTGTAAAAAGCAAGTATACACCTCCACCATATAGAATGATTGAAATTACAAAAGGGGGTGATTGAAATAGTAGTAAAATTGAAGAATTATATAGGAGGAAGATTTATAGAATCTAAAAGCTGTGAGTACATAGAGGTAACTAATCCAGCTTTTGACGAAGTAATAGCTCTATGTCCAATGTCTACCAATGAGGAAGTAAATGAGGCTGTTAAAAGCGCTAAAGAGGCTTTTTGGGAATGGAGGCAAACTCCTCCGCCAGTCAGGGCGGAATACTTGTTCGAGCTAAAATATAAATTAGAAGAGAACAAAGAGAGGCTCGCTGAAATAATAGTTAACGAGCATGGTAAGACGTTCGAAGAAGCTATGCAGGAATTGATGAGAGGAATACAATACGTCGAGCACGCCTGTGCAATTACAGAACTCCTTAAAGGGAGTTTTTCAGAAGATGTGGGTAGAGGAGTTGACGAGTACTACATTCGCGAACCATTAGGACCTTTCATTATACTTCCACCTTTTAACTTTCCAGCAATGATACCACTCTACTTTGGATGGGCGGTAGCAGCTGGGAATACAGTGATAATTAAACCGAGTGAGATTTGTCCCATGACAACAAATGAAATTATAGGATTATGCCACGAAGTAGGTTATCCTAAAGGCGTTATAAATGTCGTTCACGGAGGTGCAGAGGTTGGAAGGGCTTTAGTTACGAACAAAGATGTTGTGGGTGTTACTTTTGTGGGTTCTTCGAGGGCTGCCGAAGAAGTTTATAAACTTGCAACATCCCACGGCAAAAGGGCTCAGTGCCAAGGAGGTGCGAATAACCATGCCTTAGTTATGGAAGATACAAATCTGGATGGTATTATGCAAAACCTTGTAAATTCTTGTTTTGGCCATGTAAGCGAGAGATGTTTTGCAATATCTAACATTCTAGTAATCGAAGAAATATATGACGAATTCATAGACAAGTTCCTAAAACAGGTAAAGGAAATCAAACTAGGTTATGGTATGGATAAAGATGTTACAATGGGGCCAGTAGTGACGAAAGAAGCTTTAAAAAGACTTCTAAACGAGATTGACCTAGCTATCAAAGAGGGAGCAAAATTGATACTTGATGGGAGAAAATACAAGGTCGAAAAATATCCGAAAGGGTACTTTTTAGCCCCTACTGTATTTGAAGCTGAGCCAGGAATGAAAGTGTTTGATGAAGAGGTATTTGGACCCATAAGGTGTGTTAAGAGTGTTAAAAACTTCGAAGAAGCGATTTCAATAATAAACCAAAGTAAATACGGTCATACTGCAGTAATCTATACGGAATGTGGAAAGTACGCAAGAGATTTCGTGAGAATGGTTAATACTGGGCAAATTGGCATAAACGTGGGAACCCCAGCTCCAATCGCGTTTTACCCGGTAGGAGGGAGAAAGACATCATTTTACGGTTCAACTAGGGGTAGAGCAAACGATGCAATTGATTTCTACACCGATAAAAAAGTAGTGGTATCTAGGTGGCTAGGTAAAAGAGGTTAAGGGGGTGTGCAAAATGAGCATAGAAGTGGATTTAAAAGGTATGGAAATAAGGAAAATTGTTACTTACTCCGAAGAAATTTTTATGGATGGGGGGAAAGCTGTCGAAAGGCCGATTAAGAAAGTCGTTTGTGCAGCTGTTATAAAAAACCCTTACGCTGGCGAATATGTAGAGGATCTCTCTAAGCTTATAGAGTGGGGAGAAGTACTCGGAAAGATCTTGACAGAAAGAGCAGTTGAAATTCTTGAAGATAATGTTGAAAGTTACGGTAAAGGAGGAATAGCAGGTGCTAAGGGGGAGCTTGAACATGTAGCAGCAATTTTACACCCAAAGATTGGCGCGCCAATGCGGGAAGTAGTTGGAGGAGGGAAGGCGATAATTCCTTCGAGTAAGAAATATGGCTGTATGGGTACACCACTGGATATACCGTTGCATTACAAAGATGCAGCCTTCGTTAGATCACACTTTGATGCTGTAACCATTTCGATCAGCGATGCACCAAGAGATGACGAACTCGTAATTGCAGTAGCGGTGACTAACGGTGGTAGACCTCACCCCAGAGTTGGTGGGTTGAAGAAGGAGGAAATAAAGGGGATAGATGGGCTTAGGTAATGCTTGAGAACTTTAAACACGTAATTGTAGGATTAGAACCTAGCAGGAATAAAAGTATGAGGCCACAGCAGATTTCATTTCAAAACTTAGGATTGAGGGTGCAGCGTCTAAGGAAAGATCTGGCGATGTATTGGCAGATAATTAATTTGGAAAGAATGTTCCTTGTGAAACACGGATTAAAAAGAAGGGTACAACCCTACCAAGGAGTCGGTAAACAGTTCGAGTTCGTGTCTAGGGGAGGTAAATACAGGTTGTTGAACCAGATGTTGCGCTTAACGAATACTCTAAGTAAGATGAGATAAATGCAGAATATCAACCAATAAGAGAAATATAAAGAAAAATTTAAGATAAATATGAAGGTTGGTGTGAGATATTTAACTACTGTAAGGAGTATCACCACGAAGTCAAAGGAAGAGTTCGAACTCATAAGTGGAACGTTAGGGGAGTTACTAAATTTTATCGAAGAAAAGTACTCGCTGAAAAAGAAGTTAGGAAATATAACGGTTTTAGTAAATAGTCAACCCATACGGGGGAACTTAGCATCTTACAAATTAGCTGAGAATGACGATGTAATCATTACTGCGCCAAGTATTGGTATTGGTAACAGAAGTGCCTTTATAACGGATGATTGTACTGGATGCGGTTCATGTGCTAAAGAGTGTCCAAAGAATGCTATAAATATCATAAAGTCAGATGATAAAAAGAGGGCATTTGTTAACTCCAAGTTATGCGTTGATTGCGGAGCTTGCAAGAAAGTGTGTAACTTTAATGCCATCGTATTTTTGCCCTCAAAAGGGATCAAATGTACGAGTTGTCCAGTTTTTTGTACCATAAAAGACGGAGAATACGGGGCTTGTAAAAGATATAAAAATGAGAGGGGGAGGTTAGTTCTATCCAGAAGAATCTCTGTTCCAGCTCAGAAGAGATTCGGAGAACCTCTAGTTTATGGTGTAGGGGCTGGTAATACATATCCCGACTTTGTACCAGCCCCGATCATTGTAGAAGGTAACGTAGAAGGAGTAGATGTGGTCACAGTTGTTTCAGCAACACCTCTTAGCTTTTCCCACTTGAAACTAAAAATAGATACTGATGAGTTCATAGGAACAGAAGGTCAAACTGTATACAGAGACGGAAAAAAGGTAGGGATAGTTGTGACAGAAGAATATGGATCAAAAATGATAGATATTGGAGGGGTAAACATTCTGCAGAGTAAAACAGGACTAACAGCAGCAAGAACAATAGTAGACATTGTGAATGGAAAAGAGGTTGAATTAAAAATCGGTAAAAAGAGCTGGATTAGATTTAAGCTTGGCAAACAACCAGTAATTAACGGGAAAAAGGTAAGAAAGATGCGTGCAGGATGTGGAAGTGCGATTATAGGCATGTTTGCACCATATCTGAAGAAAGTTGCTGATGAGGCAATAATTTTAGACTCCCATATAATTGGCCTCCTTTCAGAGCACTATGCAGGTAAGTACTTAGGTATGAAATATTCGGGTATAATCCCATGGGGTGTTAAGAGTACAGACGGCCGTTACTTTGGTGAGCATGGTGACGGAATAGGTGGTACACCAATCAAGGACCCACTTGACGCAATTAAAAAAATAGACTTCAATTACGCTTGGGAAGGCATGAGAGTCTTAATAACTGATACAACGGGAGAACACCTTAGTATGTTCGAGTTGAGAGGAGAAAGGTTAAAAGAAATAGAACCTACTGAAGAAGCCAAGAAAGTGGTCAAGATGATATTTGATACATGCGAAGATTCTGGAGTTTCTGCGCTATTTTGCGGGGGGGTAGGTGGTAGTGCGAGAGCTGGAGTGGCGAAGTTTCCTAAAAAAGTTACAGAAGCTGTACATAAAGGGCTAATAAAGTTAACTATTGGCGGAGCTCCAGCTTTTGTACTCCCAGGAGGGGGCATTAACTTCTATGTGAATGTTGAAGAAATCAAGGGAAAAGATCCTTTAACCTATGTCCCAACACCTGCGATAGTTGCTCCGATTGAGTATACGATGGAGAGAAAAGTTTACGAAGAAATAGGTGGACATATAGAAAATAAAATGAGTTATAATGAGTTTATTAAAAAGTATGAAGTCGAACTACTCTGACCTAACTTACTTTTTAGATTCCAAAATGAGGCTTCACATATATCTTGGCCCAATGGGCCTTGTTATAACAGCGAAAAACGATGGAGAATCAATATTTGTCAGTGAAAGAGCGATTAATCGAACAGTATCTGTTGCAATCCAGACTTTAGAGGACGTTGCAGGAAATCTAGACATTGTAACTTCATGGTGTAAGCCATTAGACATTTCAAGCCTTCCAAAAGTTGTAAAAAAAATGGTGGAATCAGCGTTAATTGGTCAGGAATTTTTTGGAGAGAAAACAACACCTTTAATTAGCGTTGCAGGATCAATCTCGGATTGCATTCTAGAAGAACTTGAATCTGAAGCGGAGTACATTATAATCAATAATTATGGCGACATCGCCTTAAGAGTTGAACGTGCGAAAATAGGGCTGTTAGACGCTAAAGAGAACTTATTCGGAGTCATGGAAGTGGACAATAGTATTGGAGGAATATGTACTAGTGGTTTCAGAGGAAGAAGTTTTTCAAAAGGAATATCAGAGGCTACGGTTTGCATTAATAAATCTGCATCTCTTGCAGATACTTTTGCGACATTAATCGGCAATAGGGTTGTGGTAGATTCTCCCAAAATTAAATACGAGTACGCAGAAAATCTAGACCCCCTTACCGATATCAGAGGAGAAAAAGTTGTCATGAGGCATGGTGAATTATCTAACTCAGAAATCAGAGATGCTATAATTAATGGTTTAAGTTTTGCCAAAAAAGTGGGAGTCGCTACAATAATTAAATTGGACAAGTTTGTAGGGATCTATCCTAAAAAAATTAAGAAGTTGATAAAATTAGAAAAGGATTTTAAGTTCTTAAATATTAAAAATAATAATAATTAAAAATAAAATTAGGAGGTCTTCGATGGAAGAGAAGTTCGATGCCATAGTTGTTGGCGCCGGAGCCAGCGG
>MTMF02000010.1 GCA_002011125.2 Candidatus Hydrothermarchaeum profundi | reverse complement strand
ACACCACCAATAATAACAAAAGAAATTGGAAAGCCAAAATATCCAACAGAAGATGGATGGTTTGTTACAAGCGAGACACCAATCTACATTAACATAACCGACAACGGCACAGAACCATGCATAGTAGGCTCATTGCATGTAAGAGTAGGAATATGGTATGATGGCACTTGGACTTATACATGGTATAATTCAACAACAAGTCCAATGAATCTAACTATATATTTGGAAGGCGATTGTATGCATTATCTGAATGTAACAGTATGGGATGATTTAGGTAACATGGCATATGACAATGAAACATTCTATGTTGACAATACTCCTCCAGAGATAGTTAAAGTGCTGGAAGGACCTTACAAGCGTGTATCAGATGGAGAATATTATGTTTCTATGGCCACATTCATTAATCTAGATGATACACATGACATATGGTGTAATGGCGGAGTAGGTCTTGATACACTAACATACCGCATATGGTACAATGGAGAATGGACACCATGGATGCCATATACTGAGCCATTTAACTTTACAGAAGAATGTAAGCATTACCTCGAAATCAATGCAACAGATTTACTTGGAAATAGCATCATTGACAATGAAACATTCTATGTCGACAATCACCCACCAATTTCCTCAGTTAAACCAATCTCACCATATGTGCAAGACCCAGTTATTGTAATATCTGCAGAGGCAGAGGATAGATTAGGAGAATGTGCATCAGGTGTTGACAGAGTAGAACTATGGTATCGTTATTCCTTTGACAATCATTCATGGAGTGATTGGATATTATATGATGTGGATGATATAGCACCAATATGGCAATTTGTTTTCGATGCTCCAGATGGTCCAGGTTATTACGAATTCTGCTCAATTGCAACTGATTATGTAGAAAATAGAGAGGATAAAGAATTTACACCGGAAGCAATGGTTGCTGTTCCATTAAATCATACATTCCATTTGAAGGCTCAGTGGACTTTAATAACAATACCTATAGAAAACAATTTCACTGCAAAAACACTGGCAGAACAATTGAAATTGCCAAAATACAGTGTTGTAACAAGATGGGACGCTGATAAACAGAAATATATAGATTATATTGTTGGCATTGATACACCAGGAAATCCTGAATTTATTATAGAAGATGGAGTAGGCTATTTCATTGGTGTTGCAAGTGATATGGATTCATGGGTGAAAGGATTGCCAATACAGAATATAAGCCTATTACTCAAACCAGGCCTCAATCTCATAGGATGGACAAATAAGGACAACACAACAGCAAAATCTTTAGGTGAGAACATAACAAATTGTAGCGTAGTTATTAAATGGAATGAAACAATACAGGACTTTGAATCACACTTCGTTATGGCGCCTACACCAGGATTTACAATAGAACTGGGCAGAGGCGTATTTGTCATCATAGAAGGAACTGAAGACATATGGTGGTACGGTGGCAAATAAAGCCCTTCTCCTACCTTTCTTTTTAATTTTT
>MTMF02000009.1:1914308-1917514 GCA_002011125.2 Candidatus Hydrothermarchaeum profundi | reverse complement strand
CTTCGGGGAAGGCGGGCACTCTAGGGGGACCGCTGGCGCTAAGCCAGAGGAAGGAGCGGGCGACGGTAGGTCAGTATGCCCCGAATCCCCCAGGCTACACGCGGACTGCAATGGCTAGGACAGAGGGCTCCGACTCCGAAAGGAGAAGGAAATCCCAAAACCTAGCCCCAGTTCGGATTGTGGGCTGGAACCCGCCCACATGAAGCCGGAATCCCTAGTAATCGCGTGTCACTATCGCGCGGTGAATACGTCCCTGCTCCTTGCACACACCGCCCGTCACACCACCCGAGTGAGGTCCAGGCAAGGCAATGTCCTTTGGGCGTTGTCGAGTCTGGGTTTCGCAAGGGGGGTGAAGTCGTAACAAGGTAACCGTAGCGGAAGCTGCGGTTGGATCACCTCCTGTGCATTCGCACTGTAGGTGGGGCACCAAAACATCGAGTTTACGTAGGGCCCGTAGCTCAGATGGAAGAGCGTCCGCTTTGCAGGCGGAAGGCCGCGGGTTCAAATCCCGTCGGGTCCATTATAGATGCAGCCGCACAGCTCAGCTGTGCGGTGAAGTGCTGAGTCCGATAAGGATTGTGAAGCTTGCATAGGCCTAGTCGAGCGCAATCTGTTCCAGCGAGTGAGTAAGAACCGGATGCTGCACGCCATCTAGTGGATGGCTTGGCTCAATACGCCGATGAAGGGCGTGACAAGCTGCGATAATCCTGGGCGAGGCGCAAGTAGCCTTTGAACCCGGGGTGCCCGAATGGGATTTCCTAACCCTTGCGTAAGCAGGGGTTACTCGCATTAGCGAGGGGGAACCCGGGGAATTGAAACATCTTAGTACCCGGAGGAAAAGAAATCAAAATGAGATGCCGTGAGTAAAGGCGATCGAAAGCGGCAAAGGGCAAACCGAAACATCTGTAGAAATACAGATGTGATGTGGGGCGGTATGCCAAGTGCAATCCCACCCGAGGAAGCCGAAGTCCCTTGGAACGGGGCGCCGTAGAGGGTGAAAGCCCCGTAGGTATAACTCGGAGGATTGCGGCATACCAAGAGTAGCGTGCGTTGGATATCGCGCGTGAATATGGGAGGCATCGACTTCCAACCCTAAATACGTTTTGAGACCGATAGCGGAGTAGTACCGTGAGGGAAAGTTGAAAAGTACCCTTGGCAGGGGGTGAAAAGAGCCTGAAACTAGATGGCTATAGCCCGCCGCAGCGTGAAAGGATTGAGTCTCTCCGAAGGAACCCATTGTGAAGTGGTAGTACGAGGAGAGAGGACCAGCGTTGCGGCATCCGTTTTGAAGAACGGGGCGGGGAGTCTATGGTTATGGCGAGACTAAGGGGTTAACCCGGAGTCGTAGCGAAAGCGACAGGTCCGCAGCGAAAGCGAGGGACGGGGTGTGAAAGCGCCCGGAGTCATAGCCATAGGACCCGAAACCAGTCGATCTAGCCCGGGACAGGGTGAAGTCACGGGAAACTGTGATGGAAGCCCGAACCGGTGTTGACATGCAAATCACTCGGGTGATCCTGGGCTAGGGGCGAAAGACCAATCAAGACTGGTGTCAGCTGGTTCCTCCCGAAATGTCTCGCAGGACAGCCTGGCCAGAGGTTGATGGTGGTTTAGAGCACTGATTGGGTATTTAGGGGGCGAAAGCCCTCGGTATCCTGTCAAACTCCGAAGCCTCCATCGCCGTAGAAGGCCAGAGTGAGGGTATGGGGGTAAGCTCCATATCCGAAAGGGGAATAACCCTGACTGGGGTTAAGGCCCGTAAATGCTAGCTAAGTGCTAAATATGAAGGGAGTCCTCGGCCTAAGACAGTGGGGAGGTAGGCTTAGAAGCAGCCACCCTTTAAAGAGTTCGTAACAGATCACCCACCGAGGTCTAGGGCCCCGAAAATCGACAGGGTTAAGCTAGCTGCCGATACCCCAGCGGTCCGAGAGGATAGCGTGTAGGGAGGCGTCCTGTTCGGGCAGAAGGAGGGCGGTAACGTCCTCTGGACCGAATGGGATTGAGAATCCCGCCAGTAGTAGCAGCAAAGAACGGTGAGAATCCGTTCCGCCGAAAGGGCGAGGTTTCCTCAGCAATGTTCGTCAGCTGAGGGTTAGTCGGTCCTAAGGGCATGCGTAACTCGACATGCTCGAAAGGGAAACAGGTTAAAATTCCTGTACCACAGAGGTACGCGCGGCGACGCTAAGTCCGTTCCTGACCCTTCGGGGTAGGCCGAGTTGGATTGTCGTCCAATTTAAGCGTTTAAGTCTGGGGAGAATCGTAATGATGAGAACCAGACGAAGGCGCGAATAGGCTTCCGTTAGGAGGCTTCGGCTGAGCCCTGGAGGCCGTGAAAAAGGAGCGGAAAGGATCCTCTGTGACCGTACTTAGAACCGACACAGGTGCCCCTGGGTGAGAAGCCTAAGGCGTGTCGGATCAAATCAGTCAAGGGAATTCGGCAAATTGGCCCCGTATCTTCGGTAGAAGGGGTGCCAGCCCTGCGTAGGGGCTGGTCGCAGTGACTAGGGGGCTCCGACTGTTTAATAAAAACATAGGCAACAGCTAGCCCGAAAGGGTGTGTACTGTTGCTAACTCCTGCCCAGTGGCGGTAAGTTAAAGCCGGGTTCAACCGGCCTAAGCTCCGCTAAACGGCGGGGGTAACTATAACCCTCTTAAGGTAGCGTAATACCTTGTCGCTTAATTGGCGACTTGCATGAATGGATGAACGAGAGCCCCGCTGTCCCTGACTGATATCCGGTGAACCTGTTGTGCTGGTGAACAGACCAGCGACTCCCAACGGGTAAAGAAGACCCTGTGGAGCTTTACTACAGCCTGCCGTTGTGACATTGGCGCAGATGTAGAGCGTAGGTGGGAGCCATCGAAGCCTTGGCGCCAGCTGAGGTGGAGGCATCAATGGAACACCACCCGTCTGTGTTAATGCCACTAACTGCTTCGGCAGGACATCGGTAGGTGGGTAGTTTGGCTGGGGCGGCACCCCCCTGAAAAAATATCAGGGGGGCTCTAAGGTTGGCTCAACCGGGTCAGAAATCCGGTGTAGAATGTAAGGGTAAAAGCCAGCCTGACTGGAATTCGCGCAGAGAGAATTCCAGCCGCGAAAGCGTGACCTAACGAACCTCCGTGTGCTCCTCGATGGGGCCCGGAGATGACAGAAAAGCTACCTCAGGGATAACTGAGTTGTCGCGGGCAAGAGTTCACATCGACCCCGCGGC
>MTMF02000009.1:712988-1914285 GCA_002011125.2 Candidatus Hydrothermarchaeum profundi | reverse complement strand
GATCGTGAGCTGGGTTTAGACCGTCGTGAGACAGGTTAGTTTTTAACTGTTGGGAGTGTGGGCCGCCTGAGGGAAAGGTCCATCTAGTACGAGAGGAACGGTGGACCGCGGCCTCTGGTTTATCAGCTGTCTGACAAGGCATGCTGAGCAGCTACGCCGCATGCGGATAAGAGCTGAAGGCATCTAAGCTCGAAACCGCTCTCGAAAATAGGCGGCCATTTCCTTGCATATAGCGGGATCCGCGAGGATAACGCTGCAAGGAACGAGGGCACGGGCAAAAAGACCCGGTTGATAGGACAGGGGTGTAAGCACGAAGCTTCGGCGACGTGTTCAGCCCGCTGTTACTAATAGCCCGAGGCGTCTGGTTCTGAAAGCTTGTTGGAATAGGCGTTAGATCGGCTAGGCTTATGTAAGCTTACTTTTTTAGATATAGTTTGAATATATCTGAGCTGCTAATTATTCCTACGACTCTCTCGTTTTCTTTAACTGGTAGGTGGCAGATCTGGTTTTCTCCCATTATCTCTGCCGCTTCTCTTACTGGTTTCTCTGCGTCGATGTAGTACATCTTTTTTTCAAGTATTTCACTTAGGCTTACTTCTAGAGGGTTTAGTCCTTTTCCGAGGACCTTTGCCATAATATCGAATCGTGTTACTATCCCTAACTCTTGGTAAGGAGTTTCCCTGACAACGAATACGCATCTGAAGTTTTTTTCTATCATGCGTTCCATGGCGTCTAGTACTGTCATTTCTGGTTGTACCATGAGTATGTATTTCGTCATTAATTGTTTGACTTTTACTTCTCCTAATCGTGAGAGTTTCATTTTGTTTTTCTCCTTCTTTTTCGTTATATTTTCTGAATTTATATTTTTAATTTTCAATGTGGCCGTGTAGAGAGAATGGGATAAAGGGGAAAGTAGATGCACCATGAGAAGCCAGTAATCCTTGTGTTAACTCTCTACAAAGAAAAGCTTCTTCCTAAATTTTTTTAATGAAGAGTAAGTATCTTAGACATAGATGGATTTTAAAGACCTATACAATGAGCCCTCTGAGGAGGATTTTGAAGAATTAACAAATATAGAGGCAATTAAGGGCCGGATGAGTCATATAAGGCATAAGCTAGTTATTATGAGCGGAAAAGGAGGGGTAGGCAAGACCACAGTCACAGTTAACCTAGCTCAAGCATTAGCATTAAAAGGATACAAAGTAGGTATTCTGGATGCTGATATAACCGGGCCAAATGTTCCGAAGATGTTAGGAATTAAGCCGATGCCTCCAAATGTTACTCCCGCGGGCATATTCCCAGCTGAAATAGGCGATATAAGCTTAATATCCATGGCTCTGCTCATGCCTACTGAAGAATCGGCAGTAATATGGAGAGGCCCCTTGATAATGGGGATGATAGAACAGTTTCTAGCAGACGTTGTTTGGGGCGAGTTAGATCATTTGATTGTGGATCTACCTCCTGGTACGGGTGATGAGACATTAAGTATAATGCAGTTCTTGAAAGATGACATGGATGGCGTGATAACAGTTACCACTCCCCAAGAAGTAGCTTTACTTGATGCAAGAAAAGGTATTGTAATGTCTAGAGAGATGGGGGTCAGGGTTATAGGAATAATAGAGAATATGAGCGGGCTTGTGTGTCCTCATTGCGGTGAGAAGATAAATCTTTTTAAGGCGGGGAATGGGGAGAAACTCGCTAAAGAGTATGGGGTACCTTTCCTTGGCCGAATTCCGCTTGATCCAAGGATTGTTGAAACGAGTGATAATGGAACGCCTTTTGTTTTAAAGCACGATTCTCCCTCATCAAAGGCTTTTATAGAGATAGTACAAAAAATTGAAGAAATAATCGAGTAATCTAAGCCGTACATTACTCCTCATCAGGGTCGAAGTCAAGGTATTCCCTGTTTTCGCCTGGGAAAATTTCTATTGTCTCGTCTCCCCGTCTGAGTTCTTTAAATATTACTTCAATATAGTCGTCTTCTTGGATATCATACTTGGAAAACTCTGGTAGGTCTCTGTCAAATTCAATCCATCTTGTACTTCTCAACACTACTTCGAAGGGCTTATTAATCACATTTTTCAATCTTCTCCGACTATCGAAGTGGCGTTTAATCTCTCCTACGAGAATGTCCCCCTCCTGAAGGTCATGAGTGTTCGCCATAGTATAATTTATGTACATGTTTCTGCCATGTTCTATTGCGTTGATTTCTCGAAGCATAAAATTCTTGATATTCAAAATATATTTATATTTTATCATTCCTAGCACCGATCGTATGGATAGTATCCCTAGGGCTCCTTATCATCCTACTCCAGAAGATGTAGCAAAGAAGATGCTTAAGGAAGTAGATTTAAAGCAAGATGAAATTCTTTTTGATTTAGGCTGTGGCGAAGGTAATATCCTGCTGGTTGGGGCAAGGGAATTTAAAGCAAGATGCGTTGGCATAGAGATTAATCCATTACTAGCAAAAAGGGCAGAGGAAAGGGTAAAAAAAGAGGGATTAGAAGAGCTGGTGACTATTATATGTGATGATATTTTTTCTCCAAGATTCTGGGCGCATTTAGGCCATGAAAACGAGAAGCCATATGCTGTAAGAAATTGCGATGTTTTGGCGCTATATTTAAGCTACGAGATGTATCCTAATCTTGCGCCGTTATTAGAAAAGGAGCTGAAACAAGGAACAAGAGTAGTATCATATGAGTTTTATATTCGAGGATGGACAGAAATAAAAGATGTTCCACGAATATTCATATATGAGGTAGGCAGGTCCTACTAGTTATTCCCCCAAGATCTCTTTCAAGTTATTAATGTTATTTTTGCTCCAATACATTATTTCTACAAGTTTTATGTCTCCTATTTTTTCTTTAAGAGTGAATAAACTACTTTTCTTAAATTTGAAAGAGGATGGAGAGCGGTTGTAGGAGGATTTCAGAAAAATAGGATGAGTCAGTACCGCTCTCCAAATCCTCCTTCTCAGGGGTTTGGGGGGTTTAGGGAGGTGTGGCGTTATATGTGGGGACAACCCTTGGTAACTCCTCTCCTTCCTCATGAAGAGGTATTCTAAATCATTGTTTTTAACCCATTTTGTCATTTTAATTCCCAAATATATATAATATATGTGCAAATAATTAACTATTATGCACATAAATTTTAGAATTTTGTGTTTACAAATAAAATAATAGAAAAATACTTTTACATGAAAAGATTTTCCGGTAAACTCGGCAACTTATCTCCAATATACTGCTTTATTTCCTTTGGCCAATCATCAAACTCTAAACCGTGACGTATTACAAAGACATAAGCCCACCTTGTAGGACTTATACCTGCGCAACCAGACCACAATGGCCTACCCTTCTTCTCTTTCCAATGGAAATTCTTGGCGTAAAAGTCCTCATGCACATGAAAACTTGAGATCTCAAGTTCTTTTTCAGGTCTAGAAGATGTTTCAAATGGGAGCAGGACCGTTAAATCATATGTTCTGACGTAATTCCTTTCTTCTTTCTCAACTTTTTCTCCTGCATGTTCTAAATATATGGCGGTAGTCGCATCTAGTCTCCACTCCATTTCGAATATCTGATCTATAATTTCGAGACACTTATCCCTAACCTCATCTCTAATTTCAACTGTTTCCTCGGGTGAAGCGAGCCACGTAAACTCTATTCTTTTAAATTCAGTTAATCTCTCCAACCCCTTAAGGCCGCCTGCTTCATATCTCCAGGTAGGCCCATATCTGTCTATGAATTTTATGGGCAACTTTTCGCCGTCTATAACTTTTCCTTCCCATATATCGTAAAAGGGCTCGCATTGGGCATAAGCTAAAGAAAACATCGGGCTTCCAAGGTTTCTATAAAGTTCTTCGGAGGCGTCTTTACCGGTTATCTTTACGTAGTCTGAGAATGTCTCCCATTCTGCAGGATCTCTTGATCTAGGAGGGCAGACCCACCATATTTCATTAGGTATTCCAGCAAGTTGACCCTTCTTCCTTTGAACTTCAAGCGGCACTATCTTCGGTAAAAACACCTCTTGAAAGCTTAGAGGCTTAGCAACTTTTTCTATAATAAGCTCTTCGATAGCGCGCATCAGTGCAGCATATGGGGGTAGAATTGTCCAAATACCTGTTCCGAATCGATGTACCCATTTTTTATTCATTAACTCCTGCGTTGGGTCCTCCTGCATTCTATATTGCTGGAGTTTTGGTGTACTTCTACGAACTGTCTCGATATACTCCCCTTTACCTGCGGTATACTGATGCCTTATTTTTTCTTCAAGTCTCTTTAGGAGTCTATCTATATATTTGTTTTCTAGGGCTTCTTGGTCGATGTCAGTCAGTAATATATGGGCTTCACTATTAGTGAACTCAATTTTTCGAGTAAACGGGAGTTTAATCTCTCCTAGGGCTTTTTGAGTCAGATTATACCAGATCTCATAACGGTCCACTTCAATCTTTCTTATCCCGATGTGTTGAGATTTTCCAAGTTCAGCTGATAGGAGTTTATTAATCCTCATTATAGCGTCATGCGGTCTTACATATCTGCCTGAAGAAAGTGTAATCTTTATAACATCACCTTCAATGGAGTATGAAAGCACTTTTCCTCCTTCGCCATTAGGAGCTCCTTTCTGAAGAAGTACCGGAACTTTGGTTTTCATCAGGTTATCGATAATCTCGCTCTTTACACTTCCACTGCAGATGAACCTCGCGTCCATTTCAAATCTCATTTTACAGCCTCCATAAGATTTGAGATCAGCTTTTCGCAAAAGACTAGGTCGTCTATTGTAGCGAAAAATGTTCCCAAGTTATTATGCTGTAGACTGGTTATAACTTTATTTCCCTCGCAAGAGGTGCTAATTTTGAGAGCATTGGGAGCAATTCTATTGTCCAACTCTAGAAGGTAAGCTATCTTTTCCGCAATTTCACTATTATCATAATAGAACTCTATTTTTCCCTTAGCCATCATACTGCTCCTTAATAATCTCTACTACAGTTTGAATGAACTCTCCTTCCTTACCCGTATCAATTTGTGCTCCTGCAGCGATATCATGCCCCCCTCCAGATCCTCCGACTTTTTCTGCTGAAAGCATCATTGCTTTCCCTAAGTTTAATCCTCTCTCAATTAGCTCTTTATTACCTCTCGCAGAAACTTTTACTTTTCCTTCATCTGTGTAGGTAAGCCCAATGACAGGTTTTAGAGGTTCAAGAACCCTAGAATTAAGTACCATAGATGTCACAGTTCCAAGGATATTCTCATTAATCTCTCCCTCAGCATGAAAATAGTATATTGGTCCTCCATCCTTTATTTTGTTCATATTATCAGAGATCCATTCAAAACAAGATGAGATATGATTTTTATGGTCACTTAACAGGTCCAAGGATCGATGATAAATATTCCCTCTATCCCCTAAGCATACGGCGATACCAATGCTGAAATCCTCATTTTTACCACAGGCATTTAAGAGAGTAGCATACTCTTTAGCATCCCTCAACGGAGTTCTTTTTTCCTCTTGAAGGAACGTAAACACGTCACCAACAATATTTTCTGCAGTTTTTGGAGGAATCTTATGTTCAATCATTTTAAGTATCAGAGCGGTTACAAGTCTTTTTCTTTCATCTCTAGTGAGGTCAGCGAGCATAGTGTACTCTTCATTTTTTTTAACAGGTATATCTAGGTCGCTTAAAAACTGAATGCAGGATGATTCTGATCCGCTTAATCCCGGTATAAAAGGTTCTGTAGTATACTCTAATGCCTTATATAAAGGCCTAGTCTGTCTCCCAAACAGCCTCAGATCCTTTTCTACTTTTAAAACTCCGGCTGTGACTCCATCCTTCACTATTAATTCATTTAGGCCAACTAGTCTTCCATCAGCATCTTGAATATCCCCTATAGCTCCTACGATAGCGAGAGTAGAAAGATCGATATTTTTTGGGTTCATTACTTTAGCGAAAAAATATGTCATTCCAGATCCACTTACTTCTCTAGCACCATCAATTCCCCAAGGATGTGGATTTAAATGATCGATTTCTTCAACATAAAAGTCTGACGGCTGATGGTGATCAAGTATTATTACTTGGCAGTTACCTCCTAGTTTTGAAGATATATCACGTAGTTGCCCACTACCTATATCTGTGAATACGACAATTTCAGGGTCATCTTTTACGAGGTCTGATAATATGTTTTCGTCAAGTTGTTTAACACAGGTAGTTACCACCCCTATACCCTCTCTTAAGAGGGCTTTATGGACTATAGCTCCAGAACTGATACCATCTGCGTCATTATGCGTAATCACTCGCACGGATTTCTCTTTATAGTGATCCTTAAGATCGTCAACAGCTTTTTTGAACTCCTCGAGCATCTTCTCAAAAGAAGCAGTCATTAGATATGCCTCTTATTTTACAACGAGTTTCGCCTGGTTTATATCATACTTCCAGTTTTCAGGAAGCTTGCCGGTTCTTCTATAATATTTGGCTAAGCGCCTGATTTTAGATTCAATAAGTTGCATTCCTCTTCTAGAACTCATATCCTTTGGATTTGAAGATAGATGCTTATCTAAGTTTACAGCTTTTTTAATCAAATTCACAAGGTCCTCAGGAAGATCTTGCTTTATTCCTTTTTCCTCAAGGATTTTAGTAATACTCTTTCCTGTGATCTGTTTTACTAGGGGCACACCATATTGGTCCCTTAAAATTACACCTATTTTACTGGGAGTTTCTCCTCTTTTTGCTAGCTTGACTACTAGAGTTTCAATTTCCTCCGCAGAATATTCTATCCACTCTGGTGGGGATGTCCTATACGGCCTTGTAGATCCAGCCTTACCTTTCTTTCTAGCATGTATTCTTGCCATGGTATCCTCCTAGATATTTAGCGAGCTTCTCGAGTGCTCTTTTTCTGTGGGATATCTTCATTTTTAGATGTATATCCTCTGCAAAAGTTTTATTAAAACCTTTTGGAAGAAAGATCGGGTCGTATCCGAAACCTCCCTCTCCTCTGATCTCCTGAGCAATAGTGCCTTCAACCTCTCCTACGAATATTTTAATTTCTCTGTTTTTATATCCTACTACTGACTTGAATACCGCATCTCGGTCTTTAACATCCTTCATTAACTTTAAAATTCCCTGGTTTCCTATCGTATCTTCTACATACCTAGAGTATACGCCTGGGAAGCCTTTGAGGCTGTTGATAAATAACCCTGCATCTTCGATGAAGATATTCTTTTCTCTAATATTGTTTAGAGCCTCGACAACAACTTCTTCTAGAGTAGTTGCCTGTATCTCTTTATATTCTATGTTCAAAATTTCAAGATTAAGACCAAAGTTATTGAAAATCTCTTTTGCCTCTATAAATTTGTTTTTGTTGGTTGTTACAAAATATATCATTTCACGAGAAAAAATGTTTTTTAGTATAAAAAAGAATTGGTTAAATATATCGTTTCATCCGTAAACATTCCTCTTTATTTCTTTCTGCGAGTTCTTTCATTCCCTCTGCGAGGCCTATTGGAACGATTTCATTATTATCAGCTAACGCTTTAGATATCCCGTAGGCTAATGAAAAAATAGCGTATTTATGATCAGCCTTAGTTTTATGGATGTGATGGGGACTAATATTCAGCTTTAAGTATTCCTCGAAATAACTCCGGGGAACTCCACTGTCATCTAAAAATTTCATAATGTACAATAGTAGTTGATGAATGTGAATTAATTCTTGCTTGTACATCCTCCATTCCCTATCTTTTTTTCCATATATTTCTAGTTTTATTTTAACTAACCTTCTGTGCTAGTGGACATATTAGAAATTAGATATAAATTTAAAAAAAATAAAAAGAGGGGAGGAGCCGCTCCCCTAAAAGGCCCGCTCGTATTTCACTGCTCTTTGATCAACGCTTTCATTATAACAGTATACAAGAAGAATATCAGTACAAAGGTCGGTATAAGTCCAGTAGTATACCTGAAGAATGGCAGTATGGCTCCCTCAGTTGTAGCGTTCCAAGGATCAACGAGAGAGAAGTAGAAGAGGTATCCAATCGGGAACATTAACATTGCAACTACGTTGAAGCCTCTCCAATACATGTACTTGGGCCCCTTGTAGTATAGTTCTTTAAGATCAAACTTGCCCCGCCTGATAACATAGAAATCCGCTAAGAGTATAGCTGGATAAACCGTCCAAAGACATCCTACTAATGTTAGAAATACGTTGTAATTCTCGAAGACTTTAAGGTTAAATAATACTACCGCAGGGATAGCTGTCGCAACCGCTGTAAACCAACTTACTTTTGGCCAAGTGTATTTAACTGGTATGGCTTGTGTGTATATCAGTAGGGTATTCGATGTTATGTTAGCTACTGCCATTAAAATCAAGCCAAGGACTCCCCAGGAAGGTCCGCCCACTTGAATCATCCACGCAGTTGGGTCAAGATCTCCGGTTATCAACATAGTGAACGACGCAAAGATCACAGCAACACACATTATGGGGCCCCATCCCCAATATGGGCCATGGAACGCTGCAGTCTCGCTTTTAGCAATCCTCGACCATTGGCCATAATAAAACGCCCATGCGAATCCTAATCCAGCATTCCACTCTACAGCGAACGCTCTATTTAGAAGCGGATCTTCATATGGAGCTACCGCCGGCAACTGGAATAGATTCGATAATCCATATTCTGCGATGACATAGTAAATCAATCCCAATAGAACAATAGTCATTCCAGGAGCTGCAATCCTAGTAAGCCACCGTACTGCAAGGGGACCTAAATATGCTGGGATAAATCCTAGTATGAAGGCTATTATGGCCCAAAACGTCGCTCCAGAAGCATACCCTACCTCGGTAGTAAAGAACTCAGGTACTGGAGCTCCTATTGCAGGTAAGAGCTTAATCACAGCTTCTCCAAAAAGGAACGATGCGTATGCGATCCATCCCCAGTTGATAGGAATCCATATTAGCAATAGCAAAGTGTTCCCATGATACCCTAGTGCTGCCCTAGGCAGGAGAAACTGGTCTACACCGTACCTTGCAAATAGTATGGCGTAAAAGGACATCATGCCGAGAGGAAGTGCTTCACCAATAAAGATAGCCGGCACTGCCTCTTTTGCAGGTAAGACATATCCTGTAAAACTCCCTACGAGAAATGCCCATGCAGCGATACCATAACAGATCTGGAGTGCTATATAATCCCAAGTACCATAAACACGCTCATGTGC
Source organism: Candidatus Hydrothermarchaeum profundi (assembly GCA_002011125.2). GTDB lineage: Archaea > Hydrothermarchaeota > Hydrothermarchaeia > Hydrothermarchaeales > Hydrothermarchaeaceae > Hydrothermarchaeum > Hydrothermarchaeum profundi. The sequence continues at coordinate 1,905,098 of MTMF02000009.1, read as the reverse complement.
CAGCACAGGTAAAAAACCAAACAAAGCTTCTCTTTCAGCTGTTTCTTGTTCTTCAGCCATTTTTTAGGCCTCCTTTACAATTACTTTCCAAGCATACATTGTCCAAATAGCTAAGAGTACAATAATTATAGCTCCCAATGCATAGAATACTGTTAGTCCTGTGGCTAGCGAAAACCAGAGTGTGAAGAACATCATTGAGCCCACTAAAATGTAAAAGTCCCTAGGGTGTATAATATCTACTAGTGATTTATTCTTTCTTATTTCCTCTTCAACTACACCAAGTCTTTTAGCTAGCTCTGAGTATAGCAACTTCTCAAATTCTTCTCCCCCCCCATCTGCCATTGTTTTTGACGTAGTCATAAGTTCCACCACCTTTAACTCGCCGTTATTGCTTTGTATACCTCTATTAGTGGCACTATCAGTATTAAAAATCCAAATAGGATATATGCCACTATGTTTTCTGCTATATCCGGACTATAGATCCTGTTGTCCGTCATATCCTCACCTCCTTAGTAGAACCTTATCGGTCTTGTATATTTTTTTGGACCGACGTATATACTCTTTTCCATTTTATGGACGCTTGGCCCACGTAGGACCTATTCCGCCATTGTGATATTTGGCGAGAGTGACCTATGTAGTTAGATAGCCTAAATGGGCTACTAAGATATAGTAAAATGTGACAAATTTCTTTCTTAATACTTTTATTTGAACTAGACTCAGCTATAAGTGTCCCCCCTGTGTTAAAAAGGACTCTTCATCATAAGGATTTCTTTGAATGCATTTGTCCTCTTGGCTCACCTCATTATCCTCCATAAACTATTCACTAAATAATAATACATGACTATAATAATAGCGATAGTTTTATGTTAAATAACGTAAAAACAAGTTTATTCAAAGATATGATTTTTAAGATATTTGAGAATTATTAATTAAATTTTAATCCCGGTAAAAATTACAATATAAGATAAGTATATGTTTAATTAAACACCATAAACTTTTTCAATAAGAAGGGAACACAATTATTTTCGAGATATGTCCCATAATACACTCTCTACAGGTATAATTTCATTAGACAAATTATTTTCGAAAATAAATCCGGGTGATACTTTAGTATGGCAAGTAGATGATATTAAGGATTACGAAATTTTTGTAAAACCTTTTGCTAAATATTGTATAGAACAAAATCAAAAGTTGGTTTATGTAAGTTTTGATTCTAGTTTAAAGAAAACTTTGGGCGAGGTATCTAATGGGAAGATCGAGATAGTAGAATTTTCAAATTTAAATACACAAGTCGATTTAGAAAAAAAGTTAGTTGAGTTCATTGAGAAAAGTGGCAATGGTGTTTCATATATATTCGATAGTATAACTTCCTTAAAATCCTATATAGATGATGACCAAATAGGGAAATTTTTTGAGAAGATATGCAGACGTCTTTCTATTAAAAAAGGTATCGCTTATTTTGCTGTAGAAAAAGGAAAGCACAAAAGTGAAACAATATCCCTCGTTAAATCCTCCGCTCAGATCTTTACTGAAATAACTCGGATGAATGGAAACCTCCTTTTACAGCCTATAAAAGTCTCTGGAAGATATTCTCCAAACATGTTTAAGCCGCATCTATTTGACGACAAGGAAATAACGGTTCTTGATTCAGTTGATTTAAGAGAGTATTCAAGGAGACTAGAAGAAAAGAGCTTAGAACTTCACAAAATAATGCGTCAAATGGAAAAGATTGAAGAAGAGCGTAGGAAAGTTGAAGAAGAACTCAGGGAGTCAGAGAAAAAATATCGCGATTTTTATGATAACGCTCCGGATATGTTTCATTCATTAGATAAGAACGGAATAATAATAGATTGTAATGAAACTGAAGCACGAATGCTTGGCTACCTAAAGGAGGAGATAATAGGTAGGCCGCTTACCGACTTTTTAACGGATGATTCCCAAAAACTCTTTCATGAGGATTTCCCTAGATTGAAAGAAAAGGGGTATCTTCTTAACCTTGAGAGGGAGTTTGTAAGGAAGGATGGAACAATATTTACTGCAAGTTTAAATGTTTTTGCTGAATTTGATGATAACGGAGAGTTGATTAGGACAAAAACGATCGCTAGGGATATAACGGAGCGCAAGAAGGTTGAAGAAGAACTAAAAGAAAGCCGGAGAGCATTGATGACGCTCATGAGTAATCTGCCGGGCATGGTTTACCGATGTGCTAATGATCCAAAATGGACGATGGAATTTGTAAGTGAGGGATGCTTTGAATTAACCGGTTATCATCCTGAAGATTTAATCGCTAATAGAAAAGTGGCATATGGAGACCTTATCGAGCCGGAGTATCGAGATATCGTATGGAAAGGAATACAAAAAGCGCTTAAACAAAAAGAGCCCTTTAGACTAGTTTACCGGATTAAAACCGCAAATGGTGAGGAGAAGTGGGTCTGGGAGCAGGGAAGAGGAGTATTCGATGAAAATGGAGAACTCGAAGCTTTAGAGGGATTTATAACAGACATCACGGAACGTAAAAAGGCTGAAGAGGAACTTAGGGCTTTAAAGGAATTCAACGAAAACATGGTAAAGAACATGCAGGAAGGCCTACTTGTTGTTGATTCTGACGATTATATTACATACGCTAATCCCAAAGTAGAGGAGATGTTGGGTTATTCAAAGGAAGAATTAATAGGTCGGCAGCTTATCGAAATTTTCTCGCCTGATTATAAACATAAGATGAGTAAAGAGATTAATACTACCCTCAAGAAAGAAAGGAAAAAGTTCGAGGGGTTTCTTGTTACCAAGACAAAACAAGAGATCCCTGTCATAATAAGCTCGACTCCTTTTTTCATAAGTGAGGATTACGCGGGAGTTCTACTTGTCTTGACCGATATAACAGAAATGAAAAAAGCAGAGGACAGCTTAAGGGAGCAAATGCTTAAGTACGAGGTCAAGAAGGGCAATATTTACCTCGTCAAGGAAAGAAAACTAAAATTAACACTAGATGTATTCTCGGATCTAATCAAATGTGGATATAAGGGGTTGATAATCAGTAGGAAACATCCAGAAAGCTTTAAAGAGGTATTTCCTGATGGACCAGTGATCTGGTTAAGCGAGCACTCTTATGGTGAAAATACGCTCCGCCCGCAGGTAGACTTAATTGAAGCTAAAATTAGAGATTTCCTCACTAGGAACAGCGCAGTATTGCTCGATAGGCTTGAATATTTAATTACTCAAAATGGTTTCCGGGAAACATTAAACTTTATACAACGCTTGAACGAGTTGTTTTATATTAGCAAGAATATCCTTATCATTTCTATTGATCCTAAAACCCTAACTTCACAGGAAATAAGCTTATTAGAAGAAGAAACGCATGAACTGAAGCTTAAGGAGTATGAAAGCTTATCGTATGACCTTAAAGAAATACTCAAATTCATTTACCAAGAGAATAGAATTGGCAAAAAACCAACACATACAGAAGTGATAAATAAGTTCAATATCACTAGAGCAACGCTCAAAAAGAAGTTGGTACAGCTTGAAAATAAGGGCTTAATATTAGATATAAAAAGAGGTAAGCATAAAATACTAGAAATAACTGAAAAAGGAAAAATCTTTATAGGGACATAGACAAGTGTTTCAATAATCTACCCTTATTTAAACTCTTGTTCTACACATTTTAACGCTATGTTAATTATCATGTAAAACAATATTTTATTTGTAGGAGACTCCTCCAACGAACCTCTTTCGACTAGGAAGCCGGGAGATGGACTCCCTCCCGGCCTACTTTTTCTATTCAGCTTCTGACAATTCTCCCTAAGAAAAATATTATTCCAAGTATTACCAACCCTATTATCCTTTGTTTCCTAACGTTCTTTGCGTATTCCTCGTAACCTATCTGATTAAAATATATCCGGTTTTTACGTGTTTTCACAAGTGCTCCTTGGCTGATAAATTGATCAATTATCCAAGATTTAAAACCGCGATCACATCCAACTTCCTTTTTAGTAACCGCATTTTTTGAATTTACTGCTCCCACATCCCTAATTTTCCTAAGGAGCTTCATCGCGTATGACTGATATATCCAAGCTCCAAGAATAGCTCCAATGATTATCCCCATATACTGAGTAAAGTAAACCATAAATCTCACTCCAGTTTCTTTAAAATTTGATCCTGCAGCTCTTTAGCGTGTACGTAATGTGGATCTAGTTGTAGTGCTTTCTCAATGCACTCTAGAGCTTCTTCATATCTCTTCATATTAAACAAGATGGCTGCTTTCCCAAACCACGGCCCAGCGTTTTCTCTGATCTCTAATGCTCTTTCTAAGTCCTTTAAGGCTTCCTCATATCTCCCAAGCTCGCATAACGCGCTTCCCCTATTATATAGCAAAACATCGTTATCGGGATCTATTTCTAGAGCTTTATTAAAGATCTCTAATGCTTCGGAATATTTTTTGAGCATATGAAGAGACAAACCCCTACCCTTAAGGGCCTCTATATTATTGGGTTCAATCTCCAACGCTTTTTTAAATGAATTAGCCGCTTCATCGTATCGAAATAAATTGATATAAGCATAGCCTTCCCTACAAAAGTCTTCTGATGTTTTTTTCCTACTTGGGAGTTTGAATGGGATTTTTAATTTAAAGCCTCCTCTAATCTTTTTCATTTCTACTCAATTTCCAATATAAAAAAATATGGTTAATAAAAAACTAAAATAGGATACCCCAGAGGGGAACCAGCCTAGCGATTCCCCTCTTAAATGGGGTCCTTAAATTCAAATTTATGCCGATATCGCAGCTTTATCCGCTTTTTTAAGAACACTCTCCATTTCCTTTAGAATGTCTTTATCGATCGGCAGTACTTCATGTGTTTTAACTATTTCATCAGCTTTCTCCTGTGCGACGGTCGCTAGATCTTTACTGCCGGCACGCTCCCAATCTCCCCTCATAAGCCTATTTATCAACAAAGGCGCCGAGGGTAAGTCAATTAGGTCTCTAGTCTGTTTCAAAGCTAGAAAGTCCTTTCCTATACCCACTTTCTTTATGGCATCTAGAGAAAGAGTTTCCTCAGAAACCTCTATTCCAAGCACAGCCTTGCGGACCATTTGGATGATATCGTTGTCAATCAATAGTTGGGCGCTGCTAAACGTCATGCCCAACTCAAGCATTCCTGCACCGTATATTGTATTGGCACCTGCCAAAGCTGGTAGCAGGGTGGTAATTGTTTTCTCATGGCCCGCCTGTGCATCCGGTATTTTGGAATCAGCCTAAGTGCCGGCGACGAAGCTTGGGAGCCCATAATATTGGGCTAATTGTGCCACCGCCGCACTGATTAATCCCAGCTCGGGGGATCCAACCGGGGCTGTTCCTTTTTTTAAGTCGAAGGTAGTAGTTGAGCTACCATACCAAACCGGTGCTCCAGGGCGGTATAGTTGTGATAGTACTATTCCTGCAAGTACTTCAGCGTTGTGAGTTACTAGAGTCCCAGCTAAATGTACAGGAGATGTAGCTCCAGACATAGCCATGCTTAATACATTGACGGGTATTCCATAATCTGCCCCTTTCATGATAACTTTAGTACCATTATCGTGGAGTTGCAGTGGGCTGGTTGGGCATAAGAGTATTGAAAAGATCGGTCTTTTTCTAAACTCTTCTTCATCGCCTCCGTAGAAGGCTTTTCCCATTTCATAGTATATGTCGATGTTATCTCCTACGGGGTCAATATGCTGGAAGTGTTTTGCCGTATTTGTCAGTGACGTGAAAAGCTCATGGACATCTTGTGCTCCTTTGTCTGACCAGTCTCTTGCAGACACAGGTAAAGAAAAGTACTCTATATTTTCACACCAGTCTGTTAAAATAGCAGTTTCTGCGATATCTGCCTCGGTTGAGTCTCGGATAGTTGGTTTGCCATTTATAAATCTAAAGACCCTTACTCCTGTACCAAAGGTTGTAAAGTTTACTTTTTTTCCTGCTTCTTGTACTACGTCGAATTTCTTATCTCTACCAGCTAATAGGAACTTCGATGGAGCGGTCTGTAAAGCTCTTCTCACGAGATATTCTGGGATCTTAACGTTTTTCTCTTTGTGGTTTACAATGCACCCGTTTTCTTCGAATACTTTTCTAGCGTCTTCCTCTGTAACCATAATACCCGGGTCCATTAGTACGTCCATAGTAGCCTCGTGTATTGCGTAGAGTTCATCTTTAGTAAACAGGTTTAATCCTGCCCCGTAAAGTCTGTCGACACCTGCCTCTAAAACTTCTTTCAATTATTTCACCTCCTTCTTTATTTTGTAACTAGCTCTTTGGCTTTAAGAATAGCCTCACTTGCATTCTCAGCGTAAGCGTCAGCCCCTATTTTATCTGCCCATTCTTGTGTAGCTGGTGCTCCACCTACCATTGTCTTAACTTTCTCTCTAATACCTGCCCTCTTCAAGGATTCTTCTAGAGCTTTTTGGTTGGGCATGGTTGTTGTCATCAGAGCAGAACTTCCAACGATGTTGGCGTTTACTTCCTTTGCCTTGTTTACAAATTCCGTTAACGGTACGTCTCTACCTAAGTCGTAGACATCAAACCCGGCTATCTTTAGCATGGTTGCAACAATATCTTTACCAATAGAGTGGATATCCCCTTCAATTGTTCCTATTACTACGGTGCCCATGGCTTCAGAGGTTTTTGCTCCTGCTTTAATATGGGGAGTAAGCTCATTTATAGCCGCTTTCATAGCTTCTGCTGCTGCCATAACGTGAGGGAGAAATAGTTTCTCTTGGTCGAATAGGTCTCCTACTTCACGCATCGCTACTGTGAAGCCTTTCTCAATGACCTCTACTGGGTCAACCCCCTCTTCTATAGCTTTTTTTGCAACTTCCACTGCTTTGTCTGCATCAAAGCTGTGGATGGCTTCTTTAGCCGCCTTTATTATCTCATCTTTGCTCATGGGTATACCTCCTTACATTTAATATCCGATAAGTCCACCTCCTTTTGGGACTCTTTTAGTGCGTTCATTTTTTAGATAATACATAAGCATAAGGATAGCGATAAAACGCGTAATATTATGTAAAAAATGTTTAAAATTTTCCGTCTAATACCCCCATCTAACCCTATCTAAATGAAGATTTAAATTCAAAAAATCCACCTCTATTTTTTTTCTTTTTTTGTGATATAAAAGTCTTATGAAGGCGGTTTTGGATAATAGGAAGAAACTAAAGAATAGTAGTAAACTTTAAGTATTTATGATTGATATGAATTCCGGTGATTCCGATATCATGATTTTTGATGTAGGATAATTTACTTTTGAATGTTAAAGGGTGTTGCATGGGAGGTTACTTAGGGAATATAAATGAACCTTGAAAAACTTATACCGGCACTCACTTGGTTGAAAAATTATAAGTCTAGGTATCTGTATTTCGATTTTGTGGCGGGGGTATCCTTAGGCGTTAGCATGATACCGAAGGCTATGGCGTATGCTCTCGTTGCGGGGTTGCCTCCAATTTATGGACTATATGCCAGTTTCGTAGCACCGCTCGTTAGTATATTATTTGGGAGTAACCGCTTACTTTTTACAGGACCTGTAGGTGTTATGACAATGCTTGTGTTTACAGCTCTCTCACCAATAGCTCAACCGGGATCAAATGAGTATGTATCTTTAGCGGCGTTGCTTTCCTTAATGGTCGGTGTTATAATTTTGAGCATTGCTGTTCTTCATCTGACATTTATCCTCCATCTTATCTCTCACGCCGCTGTTATAGGATTTGTAAATGCTGCCGCATTAATAATCACCATAACTCAGCTAAGATATATCCTAGGGTTACATGGTTCTAATGAAGATTATGTAATACTTATGCTTTTGAATGTTGTCAATAATCTTTCAAATATTAATGTCCTAGTATTTTCTCTGTCATTAGCCAGTTTTTTGGTGATGATATTCGTCCGGAAACGCTATCCAAAGTTTCCTGATATAATAACTATGCTGATTTTCTTTACTTTTGTGGTGTACCTCTTTGGTATGGAGAAGACGGGGGTAGAGATAGTTGGAGCGTTGCCCAAGGGTTTTCCTATGCCCACTCTTCCGGATATTACAGGATTTTCTAACATCCCGGGGTTATTGCTGTCAGCAGCACTTATCGCAATAGTTGGCATGACTGAAACATACTCTATTTCCAAGATTATAATCTATCATACAAAAGAGAAAGTAGATTTTGAACAAGAATTTAGAGCTCAAGGTCTGGCAAATATATTAACTTCTCTTTTCCAAGGATATCCTGTTTGTGGAAGCTTTTCGGGTACTAGTGTTAATTGGTCAAGCGGTGCACGTACTGGCATGTCTATAATAATATTCAGTTTTTTCGTATTACTCTCGATCACTGTTTTAACACCTCTCTTTTATTATCTTCCAAAGTTCATCTTAGCTGTAATCGTTATCTTAGCTGTAATGAAGCTTTTTAAGCCAAGGCAACTTTTGGAGATATACAGGATAAATAGATATGACGGCTTGGTAGCTTTCACTACCTTCGGAGTTTCTATAATTACAAAGCCCGACACCGGTCTAATAGTAGGCGTGGTATTAGCTCTCGCTCTTCATTTGTGGAAGACGATGCATACCAAGATCTATTTTACTGTGAGAGATAAAGAAACAGGATATTTTATTTCCATACCTGAAGAGCCAAAAAGCTGGTGCGATCAGCTTTTCATAATAAAACCAGAAGGACCTTTTATATTTGTTAACGCCGAGCAAATTAGAGACGAAATCTTACATTTAGTTGAAAAATGCAATCGTATGAAATGTCTTATAATAGATATGGCTGCAGTCTATTATATGGACACCTCAGGAATCGAAGCCCTTAGAGATTTAGTAGATGAGATGGAAAGGAGAAATATAAGGCTCATACTCATCCATGTTGAAGAAGAGATTGTTAACTCGCTGTCAAAAGAAGGACTGATTGAGCACCTAGAAGTACATGAGACAAAGAAGGAGGCAATCTCAAGTGCTTTTAACTATTACTTAGATAAAAGTATTTGTAGAGAATGTAGTAAAAACGTATTCAACGAATGTGAGAAGGTGAGAGTGAGCTGATGCATATATTACTTATGTTATGTCCCCCTTACCAGGAGAGTGAAGGGCTTGTTAGAATTGCGATGAAACTCTGTACCTCACTAAAAGGAAAAATAACAGCGCTATGTGTTAGAAGTGATATAACGCAGAAATATTACTCTCCTTTTAGCATACAACTTGGAAAAATACCTGAAGAAGAGAAAAAAGCACTAAAAAAGATAATAAAGTGCCTTGGCGAGGAAGTTGTAATGCTTAAAAGAGGAGGAGCGGTTGCCTCACAGGTTCTTGATGAGGCAGAAAAACACTATGATTTACTTTTAATGAAAGATACTGATAAAAAACTTACAAAAAAAATCGCTGAATACTCCCATATTCCAACGTTAATATACCGTAAGGGGGATAAGTTAGAGAAAATCCTCGTTTGTACAGATGGGAGTAAGCATTCAAGCCGTGCCGTGAAATTTGCAGGCATGTTTGCTAAGGGCTTAGAAGGAGAAATAACGGTTTTGTCGGTAGCTAGGGAAAATAAAGAGCAGAAAAAGAGAGAGGAAGCGGTAAATAAGGCAGCAGAAATGTTAAATCAGCTCTCGATAAAGAATGTGAAAAAGCTGATAGAGGGGGGCCAGGTTAGAGATGTAATTCTTCAAAACGCGAATCATTATGACCTGGTTGCATTAGCTCCTAGAGGTCTTGGCAAATTAGAGAGGGCCTTATTAGGGCATGTGTCTCTCTACGTGCTAGAAAACGCAAAGACTAACGTACTCCTAATACGTTGAGTTTTCAATAAGCCTTAATAGTCACATCAAGGATGTGTATAACCAATGAAAGCAATGGTACTCAGAAACCCGAAACCTATAGAAGACGAACCATTGTTACTGGAAGAAGTTTCTAAACCACACCCAAGCGAGAAGGAAATACTTATCAGAGTGCGAGCATGTGGCGTATGTCGTACGGATTTGCATATAGCTGAAGGGGAACTGCCGGACTCTAAGTTGCCGTTAATATTGGGGCATCAAATTGTAGGGGAAGTAGTTGAGCAGGGTAGCAAAGTCACTAAATTTAACACTGGTGATAAAGTGGGAGTGCCTTGGTTGTATTCTGCATGTAGAAAGTGTACATATTGTGCTAACGGCCTTGAAAATCTCTGTGAAAAAGCTCAATTTACAGGATATCATGTGGATGGGGGATACGCAGAGTATGCTATAGCAAGAGAGGACTTCACTTATTCTATACCTAATGATTTTTCATTTCATGAATCAGCGCCTCTACTCTGTGCTGGTGTTATAGGCTACAGAGCATTAAAATTAAGTGGTGTACGAGAGGGGCATAATCTCGGGATTTACGGATTTGGGTCATCTGCACATATTACTATTCAAGTTGCGCGACATCTCGGGTGTTGTGTTTTTGTGTTTACGCGTAGCCCTGAACATAAAAAGCTAGCTATACAGCTTGGGGCTGAATGGGTAGGAAGGGCGAGTGATATTCCTCCACAAAAGATGGATGGGTCCATCATATTTGCTCCAGCTGGATGGATGGTGCCTGAGGCGTTGAAAACTCTAAACAAGGGAGGAACGCTAGTAACAGCAGGGATCTATATGAGCCCTATACCTAGGATGGACTATAACTTAATTTATGGGGAACGCAGTATTCAGAGTGTTGCTAATATGACTCGAAAGGACGCTGTGGAACTTCTTAAGCTTGCAGGGGATATACCAATACGCACAGAGGTTTCTACTTTCTCACTTGCCGAAGCTAATAAAGTCCTACGTTTGCTCAAAGAATCAAAGATCAAAGGAACGGCTGTGTTAAGTTTAGAATGACGTAGTTAAAATCTTTTATCGTAGATGCCTTGCCGTATGCTCTTTTTCTTAAGTCAAATCTATTAACTCAGTTGATGACTCAGATATATGGGCGGGGAGGGATTCGAACCCTCGACCTGCAGTGTGTGAGACTGCCGTCATAACCATCTAGACCACCCGCCCTAGATTAGTGAGTTACCTTCTCTTGAATCTATACTTTCTTCTCTTCTTTCTCTTTATTATCCCTATTAAAAATATAGCCAGAAACACCAAAATTATTCCTTTTATCAGAGTCTCTCGGTATCTGGAGGACGAAGTCTTCACAATAGGCAAAATTTCTACTTTTTCTTCCAGTTCCTCTTTCTTTTTTTCCAGCTCTTCTTTCTTTTCTTCTATTTGCTCGGTTAAATTTGAGATCTGTGTTCTCCTCACCGTCACTTCAATCTTATCCTCTCCTATATTCCCTCCGCTATCAATTGCCCTAACCATTATCTCATGAATTCCTTCAGTTGAAGCGCTTGTATCCCAATTGCAAGGTAAGATTCCACATGCATAATTTCCGTCTATAAAAACCTGTATGGTGGAAACGTCTTCATCAACTTCTGCGCTTATTTTTACTATCCCCGAAACAGTGCTTTCTGATTTAGGGGTCACTATTTTTACTGCTGGAGGTATAGTATCCGGAGGAGTTAAAAAAAGAACCTCATCTCCAGATGCTACAGCGAAATAATTGCCGTCCAAACTAGTAGATACTCCATTGATAGATCCAATCTCATATTTCCATAAAAGGCTTCTATTATACTCTACGGCATATAGATAGCCATCTCCAAAACCTGCTAGTAAGTATTCCAAGTTGGCATCAAGTCCTGTAACGCCGCCTTTCTCGATGAAGTATCCAATAATTTTCCCGTTTCTCCAATATGTCAAGTAATTTGTTCCTGATATTACATCTTCACCAAAAATAGTAAGCCCTTCAACAAAACGGTTAGTATTCACTTGCCACAGGGGTTCTCCTTGAATATCGAATACATAAACCCTCCCAGAAGTCGTCACAGCGGCTACTTTGTGAGAAGATATATCAACTCTATAAACCGTTGAGTCTAAAGATCGCATCCATAAAAATTCACCGCCTTCATTCAGCATATAGAGTTTCCTGGTCTTAGAACCTGCGGCGATCTTTCCCTCGCCAGTTGAAAGGTCTCTAATATAATCTCCAATATATTTTTTCCATATCTCATGACCCGTAGTATTGAAAAGGTATACGGATTCTTCATCTCCAGCAATTACATTCCCTTTCTCAGTTATGGCGACACTTTGAGGGGGAGTATCTAATCTGACTTTCCAAACAAGCTTTCCGCTTCTGTTAAGCATGTAAACATAATCCCCCGCTGCGGCTACTATCTTGCTTCCGTCAGATGAGATCGCAATATCACTTATAGGCATTCCAGTGTCGTATCTCCATAAAAGACCTGGAGTAGGCTCAGCGTATACTACTGCAGTAATTAATAAAAGTGCTATAATCAGCCTTTTCATAAGACCTTTTTCTCTACACAGTGCTCTTATAATCGTTTCGGGGAGGACATTTTTCTGTACGCTATATAGATTAATAGAACCGCTAGACCAAGAGCTAAAGAAAAAGCTTCGAAGTACGAGGATATAATTCCCATAATCTTATCTCCATAAAGTTTAATTATTGCTGCAAGGGAAAAGAACCTCAGTCCTCTGCCGATTAGCGAGACAATAATAAATGGGTGGATTTTATGGTTGAATACTCCTGACGAAATGGTAAATACTTTGTAAGGTATAGGGGTAAATCCTGCAAGGCCGACAGCTAGTGTCCCGTGTTTTCTGAAGAGTTCTTCGACTTTTTTTATTTTATCTTCTGAAGCGTATTTAAGGAGTACAGGACGTCCTCCTTTTTTCCCTATATAATATCCGAAAATTGCGCCACTAACTGATCCAATAGTGCATACCGAAGCGTAAAAAAATGCGAGTTCTGGGTTAACAAGACATAAAGGAATAAGAAGAACGTCTGGTGGCACTATGAAAAACGATGACTCTATGAAGGCAAGCGCAAACAACCCCAAGGGGCCGTAGGGTAAGAAAAAATCTTTCGTTTCTTCTATTACTCTTTCAAGGCTCATATATGGTGCCTCACTTTCACCGCCACACCTTTATTAAATGCGAGCATCTCTTCCTTATTTAGTATCGCTGTCCCAGTAGCTAATACGTCATCATCACTATCAACAACGATTACTTCTTGGTAAGGTCTAATCTCTGGATCGCAATCTACGACAAATTTCGCAAATACGCTTTTCCCTTCCCGTATGAACTGAGATACTTTATCATCCACTATAACTCTATTTTTTGGGCATGGCATTTTTAGCAATCTTTCAGCGCCTTTAGGTGTTAATATAATCTGGCCGTCTGATGCTCTAATGACTGCAAGGAGAGAGTTATCTTCAGATTTTATTCTCCTTATTTTTCCTTTTGAAGACCTTTCAACCCGGCTATCATGGAAGAGTATTTCCCCAGCTCCTTTTCCGAAAAGATAGTCTCCTATAGCTCTGATTTTTACGGTGTCTGCCTCTTTGAGATCAGGTACTGGTAAAGAATCTAGTTTTTCACCCAGATCTATGTCTAATTCTCCATAAATATACACTTTTTTAAAGCCTCTGGCATATTCCATAATAACTTCTTTTATTATGCGTTTTCTTAAAAATTCAGGAATTTCATGTTGTCCGAGAGGATAAATATCTTCAAGTTCAAGAGGTATGATACCGAAGATGGGAGAAGCAACACAGAGATGATACTTGCTATCACTAAAGGTGCCATATGTTTTAGAATAGGGTTTTTCTCCATCTGGAAGAAGTATCAGTATATCCCCCTTGACTTCGAGATTCTTAAGTCTATATAAGTGTCTTTTTACTTCAGGTCTTTCGAGGTCCTCTTGGCTACTATAGAAGAAGGCTGATTTTTTGGTCATTGGATCGAACTTCTCTACAAATTCAAATCCTAATAAAACCTTAAAAGCATCAAGTAAACTAGGGTGGCTTCTGGCTCTAATGCTTACCAGTTCCCATAAAGTACCGTCTACAAGGGATTGTTTGACTCTCTTTAGTTCCTCTAGACTTGCATATAAGTTGTGTTTTGCTAAGAGAGTTTCTCTGTCTTCTTTTTCAATACTCCTCATCTCCTCTGGAGTAGTGTTTAAGCAGACATCACAAGTACATGGGAACTCAGAAAGTTGTCCGAGCTTATAGGTCCCCATTGAAGTGATATACCTATCATCTCTTGCGTAAAGAGCATAGGCGGCGGAATCGAATATATCACATCCCATAGCGACCGCTAAGGCGAATATTATAGGATGACCGCATCCAAAAAGGTGAACAGGTTTATCTACCGGTAAGAATTTCTTTGAATGCATTATTACTTCTGCAAGGTCTTTAAAGCGGTAATTCTCGAGTAAGGAAACAACTCCCCCTATAGGATACAGATCAAACCCTACTTTACTCATCTTTTTAGCACTTTCTTCACGTAAGTCAGCATAAATTCCGCCCTGCACTGTACCTGAAAGTAACATCCCGTTTCTAGGAATAAGCATGCTCTTCTCTCCTCTCCTATGGGTTTCTAGTAGGTTTCTTTTTGCGTCTTCCCAACTAGCGTCTGGCAGAGAGGGGACATCTAAAATAACTCCTATATCAGAGCCGATGTCAATTTGGAATTTAACCATTTCTTCAGGGGTTGCATCGATTTTTCCGTACCTATAAAGCTGATAAGAACCCGAGTCTGTCATTATTAAACCGTCGAAACCTATTGTCTTATGGATTCCTTTTTTAAGCGCACTTTCTCTCAATTCAGGGTCTTTTTTTATTATATAGCTGTTTGTTATAATACCAGAAAAACCCATTTGCTTAATTTCTTTCAAAGGTACCCGCTGTATTTTAGGGTTTATTACCGGTAGCAGGAGAGGTGTTTCGACGACCTTACCCCGTACCTCAAACCTGCCTAACCTCCCCAACGCGTCTCTATATTTTATTTCAAACATATCCTATGATAGAGAAAGAGAATATAATAAAAGTTGACTCAAGAAATCTTAAGATTTGGATACGTTTTCGCCGTATTGATACATCAAGTAGGAAGACCTCAAAACGAAGATGACGTAGAAGGGGAAAATAGCAGATCCAAAAATCCATCCTATTTTTTCTACTCCATATATTGTTAAAATCAATAGACCAGCTAGGAAAGTTATGGCAAGCCATATTAAGTACTCAATATATACTCCTCTCAAAATCTTGAAGATTTTTATCAAGTCGAAAGCTTTAACGTAATCATCATGCACTATCATCAAAATAATCCCAATGAACATTGGGATAGCTAGGAGAAAAGATACGCTATAGGTAAGAAGTGTTAGTTCAAGGTGCGACTCCACGTATATGCCTGCTTTTATCATTAAAACGAAAAGTATGAAGATAGGCAAGAACAAATAACTTGTTAGTACCATGGCAATTTTAAATCCCTTAATGAACATCTTGCCAAACCCCCTAAGCTCAGGAAATCCCTCCTCCTCAATATAGCGGTATGCATATCCGAGGACTGTAAGGTTTACTAAGGGAATTAAACTTAGAATGACTAGTATGATATACCTGAGGATACTATTTGGGAGTTCTAATGCGGTCCTCAGAGAATCGAGTAGGATATTTTTTAGTTCCATGATATCACAGTATTCTATTTTCTAACTTCCCATGATTCTATGAGTCATCATAAAAACTTTTTGCTTACACTACTAAAGTAAGCTGAAAATAAGAAGCTGGTGCGTGATGTTATGGGATATTTTAATTTTCGTTACATTACCTTCTAAGGGAATATTTTAAAGATTAAATAAGAATTATTTTAGCTAACAATATCATATTGTTATTTATTTTTAATTTTCAGATTTTATAAAGTATTTTAACTTGATAATAGCATTAATTAATACATTTCTTAAGAAAAAGAATCATATTCACTACAATTCAAAATAGAAAATTTTAAATAACATAACCCACTAAACCCCAACTTGCCTAGTCCAAAGAGGTTAGTAGGAGGTGCTTAAGTGATAGAAGGGAAGTACCTAAGGGGGGAGGAAACGATTAGGAGGTGTATTCTATGGTAGAACCGTATCCGCTAGCTGAAAGAATATGGCAGTTAGCGTATCTGTATCAGGAGTGGTATTACTGGGTGACAGTGATAGTCATGTTCCTGATACACGTAGGATTCTGTACATACGAAGTCGGGGTGTCTAGAAGGAAGAACGTTGGTCATACGCTGATGAAAAATGCAATGCTGTTCCCACTCATCATCTTCACGTTCTATATCTTCGGATGGTGGGTGTATGCAGCATTCTCAGGTCCTCATTGGTCCACTTTCCTGATACCAGGGCAATATCCAGAGATAGTTGATCCAGCCGATTATGCTCCGTGGAGTCCATTGATGACAACGCATATGCAGGACCACTTTATGTTAGCATTCTGGGCAGCGTTCCTGCTCTTTTCTCTGACAGAGGGCTCAATCCTTTCTGGTGCGGTTATTGAAAGGTGCAGAGTAGGAGCATTTTTGTTAATGTCAGTATTCCTAGGGTCCTTTGTATGGATCTGGCTAGCATCTCAGGCGTGGTCTCCCTGGGGATGGACTGTAAAATACTTTGGCTCTCACGATGCATACGCTAGTGGCATTATCCACACTATTGCGGGATGGTATACTCTTGGAGTTCTAATAAACTTGGGACCTAGAATTGGAAGATTCGATGAAAAGGGAAATCCAAGGGATGTCCCTCTCCACAACCAGTGGTTGACATGTATAGGATTGTTCCTTATATATACAGGGTTCTGGGGATTCTATTTTGCTTGCAACATACCGACAGCCCTAGCATGGGATCCGACAATGGAGATGTCCTATTGGGGAACGGTTAACATATATGGTAATCCAACAAGTAATTCTGCTATTGGGACCAACTTCTTATTGTCTCTAACCGGAGGTTTCATGGGAGGATTCTTCGCGAGCAAAGGGAATCCCTTCTGGATTTTTTCAGGAGGGCTTGCTGGAGTCATCGCAGCCTCGGCAGGAAACGATCTTTATCACCCGATGCAAGCGTTTCTCCTAGGGTTCATAACCATTCCAATAATATATAAGCTACACTACTGGGTAGAAAAGAGATTCAAGATCGACGACGCAGTAGGAGCGTGTGCTGTCCACGGCTATTCGGGAGTACTAGGACTTATATATGCAGGCATATTGCTTTGGGGATATCCTGCCGGAGGAGGTCCTCTTGGTTTCGACGAACTACAAGGGGTAACCACGCCTTGGGGTAATTTCATGCTTGCAGTTTGGGAAGCAGGTTGGGCATTCCTCTTCGGCTTTGGTGCTAGCTGGATATTCAAGAAGCTAGGATTACTCAGAGTTCCACCGCTAGTAGAGCTTGCAGGACTTGATATAGCTTCTCCAGCAGTCGGTGAAATGTACCCGTATTTCCCACCATACAGGCCAGAGGACTTCTCGGAGATCGATAAGGTCCAGGGAATCGAGGCTCATAGAATCCTATTAAAAGCTAAGCAGGGTTCTAAGCCTGGGAGAAACCTACTATTGAATATCAATGCGTACAGTAAAGACACTGGTAGAAAAGATTACCTCGGAGTGCCGAGTCCAGAGGACTTAATAAAGGATGCTATAAGGCTACAAAAAGAGTTTGAGGAACGAGGTGAGTTGAGATGGTAAGCATAATGCTGTTAATTGCAACAGGAGTAACAGACTGGACTGGTGCAGAGAACATGGAGGTTGTATCGCCTCTGTGGGGTTTGACAAAACTCTTCGTAGCAATCTCAACACTACTCTGGATCTGGTGGCACTACTGGCAGATTAAAATGGAAAACCAGGAATACGAAGAAGCTGTGGATAAATGGCTGGAAGAAGGGACGTTGCCTGGTTATGAGGGCTTCATAGAAGAACTCAAAAAAGCAACCGAGAAATCCGAGTGATTTCCCTTTCTTCCTTTTTTTTATTTTTTTGGAACCGTAACATTTAAACCATAAGAACATATAATAAATTAAGAAAAAGGTTTTTTGGATTCGGGGGTGATTTGGCTTGTTTAAGCAGGAGATTCTTGATAAGTTGAAGAAAGCCGTGGAGACCTATGATGCTGACTTGGCTAGCTCTGCGGCTAAGGAGGCGTTGGAGGCGGGCATTGAGCCTTTTGAGGCTATTAATGACGGCTTGGGTAGGGGTATGATGACTATCAGCGACCTTTTTGATGAGGCCAAGATCTTTTTGCCTCAGATCTTGATGGCTGCGGAGGCTATGCAGGCGGGTCTTGAGGTCTTGAAGCCTAAGATCATGGAGTCTGGGGAGAAGATGGGTAAGGTAGTGGTTATCGGTACTGTTGAGGGGGATATCCATGAGATCGGTAAGAACGTTGTTGCTGCTATGCTTCAGGGCGCTGGCTTTGATGTGATTGATATTGGCCGGGATGCTCCTATCGATAAGTTCGTTGAGACCGCTAAGGAGGTTAATGCTGATATCGTTGGTGCTAGTGCTCTTATGACTACTACGCGTCCTGGTCAGAGGGAGATTGTTAAGGCTTTGAAGGAGGCTGGGATCCGGGATAAGGTGAAGACGTTGTTTGGCGGTGCGCCTGTTAACCAGGAGTGGGTGGATGAGATTGGCGGTGACGCTTATTGTCCGAATGGTGCTGAGGCTGTGAGGATTGCGAAGGAGCTTGTTGGCGACTAAGGATAATAATTGTTTATTGTTGGAGGTGAGTTGTTTTGGCGGTTGGTAGGCCTTTAGATGTGTATGAGACCTATAATAGGTCGATTAGTGGGGAGAAGGTTAGTGAGCGTGACTGGGATTATAAGATTATCCCGCAGAATGCTGCTAAGATGAAGGAGAAGTATAACATCAAGTTTTCGGGTGAGATTATTCCTACGGACAGTGAGCTGATTGATAACTTGTTCCAGGCCGGCTTGGAGATGTTGGTGGAGACTGGGATCTATAATATTGACACCGGAAGGGTTATCAGGGTCTCTGAGGACGAGGTTCTTGAGTCTATTAAGAAGGCGCCTAGGAAGCTCGTGTTGGGCGAGTATCAGGACGCAGTGGATATGGCGCAGCGTCGTGGTAATCCTGGTTTTAAGCCTGTTATTCAGGGCGGTCCTACGGGTGCTCCTGTTAGTGAGGATATTTTTATCCCGATGTTTCAGAGTTATGCTCAGGAGCCTACGGTGGATACTATTGTGAATGGTGTGTTGGCTACTATTGAGGGTAATGAGGCTACTAGCGGTAGTCCTTGGGAGATTAAGGCTACTCTGTTTGAGTTGTATTATATCCGTGAGGCTTGTCGTAAGGCTGGGAGACCCTATATGGCGGTTTAGGGCCCAGAGACGCCCTTGACGAGTGCGGGGCGTCTTGCCGGGGATCTCCTGGGTGGCTTGAGGCCTTGTGATAGCCATGAGATCAGTCAGTTGAATGAGCTTAAGATTGATAATGGTGGCCTGCATATGATTGCTGGTTGGGTTCAGAATGGTGATATTATTATGGTGGAGCAGATGCCTATCTTTGGTGGCTATGCTGGCGGGGTCGAGGAGACCTCGATCTGTAACGTGGCTACTCATTTGACGAGCTTCACCTTGTTGAATGGGAGTTATCACTTGGATGGGCCTATCCATATCAGGTGGGGTATCACTACTGCGCGTGAGACCCTGCAGGTGGCTGGGCATACGGCTAGGGCTATTGATGAGAATACTCATTTGTTGACTTCGAACCAGTATTATCCGTTGGCGGGTCCGTGTACTGAGATGTGTTTGTTGGAGACGGCTGCTCAGGCTATTACTGACACTGCTAGTGGCCGTGAGCTTGTTAGTGGTAGTGCTAGTGCTAAGGGCGTTGCGTTGGATTATACGACTGGTATGGAGGCCCGGATTATGGGTGAGGCGGCTATTGCTGTGGCTGGCATGGATATCAGTGAGGTTAACGTGATCTTGGATAATTTGATTAAGAAGTACGAGAGTGACTATAAGACGGCGCCTAAGGGTAAGAGGTTCCAGGAGTGTTATGACGTGGTTAAGGTTGTTCCTACTGAGGAGCACCTGCAGGTGTATGATAAGGCCGTGAACACTCTACGGGAACTCGGCGTTGACATCAAGTAGAGGTAAAGAATATACTCTTTGGGGAGGATTTCTCCCCTTATTTTTTATTTTTTCTTTGAAGAAGTGTTTAGGTTGTATTTATCTTTAGTTCTCTTAGCTTAAGGGTATTTTTAGGACAAATTATCTCGCACCTTCGACACGCTGTTCCATTGCACTTATCAGATCTTATTAATGCTATTCGCTTACCATCTTTTTCTATTATCTCTATTGCCTCCTCAGGACATTCTCTAATACATTTTTTACAGTAAATGCACTCTGATACTCTAGTTGAAAGAATTATACCTACATCTTCAACAACGGTGATTCCATATTTACCCAGTATTGGAATATCTCTCTGAACAATTTTATTCACTTTTGCATTGACATTCTTCATAGGTATTGGCGGTAATTTATACATCTTTAACATGTCATTATACATGCTGAAGGGCATTCCTTCAGTCCAAAGAGAAAGCTCTATAACGAAGATGTTTCTGAAGGTATTTGATATCGCGAACATAACATGTTTTGCCCTTAACTTGTTTGCGTAATCTTGGAGTTCTTCAAGCTTTTCAGGTTCAAAAATCAGATCCCTCGCTAGTGAAAGAGAGGTGTTTCCGACTTGCACTAGGTTTTTGCACGTAGATGGCACTAGGCCTACTTTCTGAGCTTTAATTGCATCTACATACGTTCCTAAGGCGCCAGCCATATAGGCTGTTTCAACTTCCTCCATACTTATTCCAGCTTCATTTATCAACGTCATATGGCCTGCTCTAATAGCTCCTATAGCTTTTCCAGCCTCGACTATGTCATCCTCAGTTATCGTAATACCATCTTGAAGGTGGACCTTATTGTCTGGAGTCTTAATCTTTGGTGGTACAACCAACCCTTCTTGTAGTCCTCTAGCGATAGCAGCTATAACGCCAGTACCGGTTATTCCTTTTACTTTGCCGTGCATGACCCCTTTTTTAAATATTTCTCCAGTGCGGGGATCTATTAGGTCTCCCTCTTCAGCCATTAGCTCTTTACTTAAAACGGAGCAACGCCATTTTGAGTCTTCAGGATCTACATCAGATATAGCACCTGGAGCAGCTAGCATGCCCTCCTTAATTTGTTGTCCCTCTAGGGCAGGACCTGCGGCAGCAGATCCTGAATATATCTGGCCATCTACATTTAGCGCCATTTCTGCATTAGTTCCGTAGTCTGTGACTATACTTGGCGAATTTTCGAGGAAATCTGTTTTTAGCATCATTGCTAAGGCATCTGCTCCTATTTCATGTTTTACCGCTGGGGGTATAAGCACATTTGCCTCAGGGTTTATATTGAGTCCAATAGTTTCGGCATCCATTATGGTCGCATCTCTTTTAGGCGGTTTTACTCCTAAAGCCTTTAATTTAGATTCCCCCGCGTATGCTAGGTCTCGTATCTCAAGTTTTTGGAAAAGTGAAAGCTGAAAGGGATTACCACATACCGCTAGTCTTTCTACTCTTGTCGGGTCAATTTTTAGGGTTGTTATTAGCTTGTTTACTGTCATTACTATTAGGTCGTGGGTTATATCAGTTCCAACGTCTATTGCGAAAGTCACATGGTCCATAACGTTAGCTCCGGGTATAGGATGTCGCAGAGTAATTGATGTTGAGATTATTTCCCCCTCATCCAAATCTATCGCTTGGGCGCGGAAACCGCTAGTGCCCATATCCAAAGCAATCCCGTACCTCTTCATAAACTATCAGCATCGAATATTGCCTTCGAAAAATAAAATTGTTTCTAGAAAATTTTTTTAGGCTTGTTAATGTTTATCTGAGTAGTAGGACTCGGAAAATAATATTTAGGTGGGATTCAATGAATAAGCTTGAGAAGCTCGTAGAGGTTAGTCTAAGGGAAGGGGCTACTAGGGCGAAGATTATTGATGTGGGATCGATAGTAATGGATAGGCGGGTTTTATTAAAGTGTCAGGTACCCCCATGCGATGGATATAATAGATATTATTTCTGTCCTCCTAATTCCATACCATTTGATGAATTTAGGAAGATTTTATCAAAGTATAAAAAGGCAATATTCATTCAGCTTGAGATGGAGAACGTTGATTCTTTAGATAAGTCAAATGAGCCTATTTCTAAAAATCTTGTGGATAAACTTGAGAAAGAGGTTTATGAGAAGTATGAGCTTAAGTTGCATGAGATAGTTAATGCAGTCGAAAGAGAAGCTTTTAAGCTGGGCTACTATCTTGCTACGGGACTGATTGGCGGTAATTGTAAGCTTTGCGAGGAGTGCGCTGACCCTAAAAAAGGGGAGTTATGTCATCAACCTTTTAAGGCCAGACCCTCGTTAGAAGGTGTAGGGATAGATGTTTATAGGACCTGTAAAAACATAGGCATGCCATTAGGATTATCTTCGCAGGAGAATGTAAGATGGAACGGCCTAGTACTAGTGGAGTAACAAAAGACCTCCACGAAAGGATAATGTTTAGGCTTAGGAACCTTAAAGGAGTACTGGATGTAAGACTTCTTACCCAGGATGAAAAAGAGGAGATTTTGAGGCTTGAGAAGAAAGCACAGGAGAGAGGGGCGGTACAAGGCATGATGGACTTTTTAAACGAGGGTACTTTCGAGGCTTTATCAAGGGACGAGACATGGGTGATATTATTTGATAAAACATTTAGGGAACCCTCCCGCCCGTGGGTGGTAATGGTTGACGAAGATGGGGAGATTCTTGGAGAATGGGTTGGATCCAAAAAGCTGGAAGAAATGAAAAAAAGGAAAGATGTTATTTTTATGGGTCCTGACTTTGTACTGTATAAGAATAAACTTCCAAAAGGAAAGCCTTATTTTCTTATGCCGCCTCTTCCTTTTCCAGAGCTCCAGGAATTTGAAGAGCTTGAAGATATAGTATCAGGTAGCCCTTGTACACCTTCTGATGAATACTTGAAGCGTTTACTGGGTTGCGAGAAAAGCAAGGACGGTACTCTGCTCATCGGATATAATATGAAAAACTAGTTTAGCCGTAGGCAGCTTAATATTGCTCTGAAAATATCCTCTTCCCTTTCAACATATTCTAGGGTTCCGTTTCCTTTTAATGCTAAAAGCTTGGATTTCTCACTATTAGCTGGTGGGAAGCAGATTACGTCTAGCTTATCATACTTCTGTGCCACACTTAAGGGATTAGCTCCTACCGTCCAGTTACCATCTGTAAGAAGTAGTCCTCTTTTTTTGTCTGAGGATGATATTTCTTGTAGGCCCATTTCAAGGGCTTTCCTTATATTTGTTCCTCCTTCTACATCTAAATCGAGAATCTTATCTACTATAGAATCTAAAACCATCTTTTGGTTTCTTTTTTTAATGAATTTTGATTTATCGTTAAAAAATAGGACAGATACATTCCCCTTAAAATGTAAAGAAATCGCAGAGGCAGTTATAGCTGACAAGACGGTTTTGATCCCCTTCATAGAAAAGCTCCTATCTAACATTAGCACGATATCTTGTTTCTTCTTCTTTCTGCCTAAAACGGTGATGTTATCCTCTAAGGGAAGTTCCGGGGCCTGTATAATTTTCTCGATTGTTCTATCTATCTCGATATCGTCTGATAGTGTTATATCATTCAAGGGAACAATCTTATCTCGCTGATATCCTGGATTGGCCAGCGATACTCCAAGTTTTATAATGAGCCTCCTAATATACTTCTTTGCTATTTCTTTTGTTTCAGGTTTAAGCATGCTGGAAATATCGCCATATATCTTAAGAGCTTTCTTAGAACTGAATACCTTCGCTAGTTCTTCAGGATTAGCATTGAAGTATTTCGCGAGATGATATGGGGATTTTTCGAATTCTTTTTCTATATCGATGCTTGGTTTTTCTTCGCTATCATCAGATTCAAGTTGCGTTAGTTCTTCTCCTTTCTTATTAGTTCCAGGCTTACTTTTTTTTTAGTAGCGCCCGTGGGAGTATATATTTGATTAAATATTTCTTCTAGGACCTCTTCTTGAGATTTTTCAGAAAGCTCATCAAGCCATACTTTTCCGCTGAAAGCCAGCATCATCGAGTCTAAAAGAGCTTCCCTTTCATCTAAATCAAGCCTAAGCATCTTTTCGGCTATTTGAACCATATCAATAGGTCCTCTAATAGAGACTCCTAATTTCAAATCGGGATGGTCTCTAGTTTCTCTTGCCAGTTTAACCGCTAATTTAATTAAGTCTTTATTTTTTGTTCCTGTTCTCTCTTCTACGATTTTAATTTCTTCTTCTTCGGATTGATAGTCAAGCTTTATTCTGCATACTCTATCTAGAAATGCTCTGCTCACACGAAGAGTACCTACATCGTCAAGAGGGTTTTGAGCGCATATCACGGTAAAACCTGGTTTGGCTACTACTTTACCGTATCTGGGAATATTTATCTCTCCTTCTTCCATAGCTACTAATAGCACATTTGTAGCATCTGCCGGCATTCGATTAAATTCTTCAATATAAAGGAATCCGCCCTCTTCCATGGCTTTTGTTAAGGGGCCTTTATTGAAGTATTCCGGTTTATAATTATCAGATATAACTTCTGCTGGATTAAAGTGACCAACCAGCTTTGCTGGAGTTAAATCGATATTACCCTCTAAAAGATAAAAAGGGATATTAGACAGCCTAGTTATAGTCCTCAAGATGGTTGACTTTGAGGTACCTGGCGGTCCCTCAAGTAACAAATGTTTTTTGGCTTCTAAAGCAGATAAAATTCTTAAAAGCTCTCGATCTCTGCCTACAATTTCCTTCCTTACTTTATCGTAGAGTTCTAACATACTGGTTATATAAAATCTCTATAACATCATTAAATTTAGAAAGTGATATGGCTTGGAAAAGTTGTTTAACACAAAGAGAAAATAAATCCCCCCAAAGAGCTTGGGGGGATATAAAGTAACCCATAGCCAGCTACTGGCCGGAGGGTTACTTAGCTTTTGAATTTTTCTTTATTTTTTAGTCTCTCTACCGGATTTATAGTTATATCCAGTAGCTCAGCGATCCTGACTTTAGCTTCTATCCCTTTCGCTGCTCCCGGTACTGGTGTTATAATCCCTATATCCAGCTCTTCTCTCACTTCTCTCATGACATACTCGTCTGAGAGCTCGCTTGGAGTTAAGTTTAGCTTTTTCGCTACATACTCCTTGGCTTCATTAATCCTCATTTTTTTGCTCATCTGCATTCTAGCAACTAGGTCTCCCGCTGTTCTAAGTCCGCCCATGCCAGATGCCATTATATGGCTTATAGGCATGCCCACCGGGTCGCCGACTCCCATCTATATACCGTCGACGTGGGCAATCTGAACCATTGCCTTAGAAGCCCTTGTAACGGCATCTACTGGCGGCGTCTCGTACATGGGGATTCCGCCTACGCCCATTCCCATGTTGACATGTATGGGTATATTGGACTGTTTTACGCATTCCTTCACGAAAGTAAGCGCTCTTGCAATATTCCATGGAAAAGACTTGCTAGTATTGGTATTCACTACTGGACCAAATATATCTACTCCTGCTTTTTCTGCGACTTTTACTTGCTGATGTGGATACAGGCCTGCTAGAAGCTCGCCACCATATTTTAGCTCCCCATGCATCCCGAGCACGTATTCTGCGGCCATGCCCATTTCTATGCACATTTCAGAGGTAGTCTTCTTTAACTCTTCAGTAGCTGTCAGAGTAGCATAGAAGTCGGTATCTCCGGCTGCGGCGGTAGTATCGAAGTTTAGTCCTTCGCATCCTACCTCCCAAAGTCTTTGACCTATCCAACTCATATTGTTCGAGGCATGCTCAGCGCATTCCTCCTGGCTCTCGCGAGCTTCTTTTATTTTCAGATCTCTATATAGATCATTCGGATTTGGGAAAGGCCCGTCTATAACATAGTACTGTCCAAGGTTTGGCATTGCTCCATAGAAGACTGGTATCACTGTTAATAGTTCTGCCTGTTCGAGAGCTTGTTGTTCCATTGCTATGATGGGCTTAACGGGTTTGAAGCTGTAATCGGTGTGGGCTAGTTCCATTGTGTCAGATCCAAAAGCACGCTCTTGAGTAAGTATACATTGTATACGATCTAGCGGTAGTCCTACCCCGCTGTTCCCTTGGTCACCTTGGATAGTGAGTGTTCCTACGTCATTTGTCATAACTACCTCTTCGCCCGGTGAAACGCTGACGATCTTATTAGGCTCGGTTACTATTTCAAGTAGCCTCTCTTTATCGTCATCAGTTAGTTCTGGTATTTCTCCGCGGTCAGCAGCGTCCTTGGTTCCGTCTTCAATGTCTTCCTTTATCTCTTTCTTGGAGAGGTATTTTAATGAGCCGTCTCCAATTCTAACACGGTAATCCATAACTTCACCTCCTAATTCCTTTTTTATATTCCTTCAACCTATACCCTGGTTCTCATCAAAGGCCCTTTGACCCATTCGAACCGGCGATTGGGGGTTGAAGGCCTTATGATGTTACCAATTCTTTTGCCTTTGCCACAGCCTCTGTGGCATTCTCAGCGTAGGCGTCAGCCCCTATCTTCTGCGCCCATTTCTCAGTGGCAGGTGCACCCCCTACCATCATCTTAACCTTATCTCTGATGCCTGCGTCTTTCAACAGATTTATTAGCTCTTTTTGCCCGGGTAAGGAAGTCGTCATTAAAGCTGAGGCACCGACTATGTTGGCGTTTGTTTCCTTTGCGGCTTCTATGAATTTTTTTAATGGCACGTCCCTACCCAAGTCATGGACCTCGAATCCAGCCACTTGAAGCATGATAGAAACAATTCCTTTCCCGATTTCATGGATATCTCCTTCAACGGTTCCAATTACGACGGTCCCCACTTTTTCTTTTCCCTTACCTTCGCCGATAGCAGGCTCAAGAACTGCGATGGCTTTTTTCATGGCGTCTGCTGATAGCATTACATGCGGGAGAAAAAGCTTACCCCTATCGAAGAGGTCCCCCACTTCTCTGATACCTTCTGTAAATCCCTTTTCAATCACTTCAACAGGGTCTAAACCCGCTTCTAACGCTTCCTTTGCAACTTCAACAGCAGCCTTCTCGTCTTGTTTTAAAATAGCGTCAGCTGCTTTCTTCAAAATCTCTTCTTTACTCATACTTAACCCTCCTTCTATTTTTACAGGATTTCAAAGTTCACCCACCTCTCTCTTTTGTTGGTTTTACTACTTTTATGGAATTTATAGCTATAAAAAATCTTCCATTTGATGAGGGTAAGTACTGCCGGTTCATTTTCACAATTTATACTTCAACTACTACTGATTTGGTCATAAAACATGTAAATCTAAGATAACCTTTCCGCCTAACCATAAGTCCCAAAAGTAAATCTAGTGGTAGAAAATATATCTTCCCTACATTTCTAATAGTACTCTCAGACAAGTCTATCTTCCTTCCGCTGTCCTTTACGACTCTAATCCCAGTGATGTATTTTCCTATAGTCTGCCCAGTGCTAGCCTCCATAGGAGCCAGCACTAGGAGGGATAAAAACATTATAAGCATGGCGAAAACTGTTAGCAGTATGGGATCAAGAGCTTTAGGCGGTGTAAGTAGGCTTATAAGCAATACCACAGTCACTGGAGAACCTACGAAAAGCACGGCGTCGATGAGAGAGGCTACAACTCTCTTATAAAGCGGAGCAGTTTTGAGGGAAATCCTAAATTCTCTTAATCTCTCCATTTTTCTTACTTTATTGATGAGAGAATATGCAAACACTCCTTTTTCGTTTAGCATATAATATCCCTTGGATTTTACATAGAGTTCTCTCATATTTTTAAGATGAAAATTTAGTTGACCTGCATCTATTTTAAGAGTATTAAGGATCTCGCTATAACTTAACTGGATGTTTTCATGTATTAATTCAATTAATCTCAAGCGTATAGGATGCGAGAGTATCTTAAAAAATTCCTCTCCCCCCTTTTCTTTAGTCATCAACAATAATATATAAAAGAATATATATTAATATTTTATCAAAATATTCTGGCGAAATATATTTATTTTTGAATGAATTTATCTGAGGTTAGAAGGGCCCGTAGCTTAGCGGTTAGAGCGCCCGGCTCATAACCGGGTGGTCGAGGGTTCAAATCCCTTCGGGCCCACTACTAAGCACCGTGCCGGCGTCACCATGCTATCCGGGACCACCATCGACACTCCAGTAGTTTTTATCAGTTTCTTTTTATAAAGGAAGCCTCTCTTAGCTGATGGTTAAGAGATTTTTAGATGAAAAGTGCTGTGTTGGTAATTCCTCGGGAGGAATTATTTTTATCAAATAGGCTTTCGATAATCCTAAAGAGCGGATTGCTTAATATTATGGGGGGATTCCATAGCTGCTAATGTAAATTGCACTTCCGATCACGGAGATATTGACTATTGCGAATAAAATATCTTTAGAAGTAACCCCTCTTTGGCTTAAAAGAAGAGTAGAATCAGAGGTGTAGCACCTACTTATCATGCTTTGGTATATTTTTAGACCGTGTTCATAAGACCTTATAAAAAGCATCATTACGGTATAGCCTAATTGTTCTAATATGTACCTAAGTTTAACTCTCCTATTTCTAATGCTAAAGCATCTTGACCGTTGGGCATCTAAAATTTTCTGAAGAGTTTCACCATACAGGAAGATATACCTTAATGTCATACCGAATAGGAGAGCTAGCTCTTTTGGGAATCCTATTTTTTTCATCGAATTTATTAATCCCTGGATTGTAGTTGTAGATGAAAGGACTACTATAGAAGAGATTGATACCACCATTATAAATAAGAGTAGAATAGCCTCACTAATACCTTCGTAGGTTACAGTAATCCCTAAAGGAAAAGTATATATCGGAACCCCTTCTTCAACAAAAGGTTTTAGTACCGCTACTGTTCCTCCAAAGGGAAGTATCATTAGAACTCTCTTCAGAAATAAAGATTTATCCAATCTTGCCAATGATACGATCACTAGCAGATAAGCCTCTAATACGGCTAAACTAATTATGCGGCTTAAGAAATCTGAGCTTATGCTTCTACCAATAAATACAGCAGAAAAAACTAATAAAAGAAACGAAATAACTTTTATTTTGCTATCTATTCTATGAATCGTGCTGTCTCTCGATGCCTCTCTTTCTAGATCTAGAAGTTCCATTTATCTCCCTCAATAATTTCACAATCTCGTCTGTCGCTTCAGACACAGTTAGCTTGAGGTCAATATCGTAACCTTCTTCTTTTAAGTTCTTGAGAAGTTGGGCTATATATGGGAGTCTGAGATGTGATTCCTCTATAAGGCTTTCATTAAAGATATCCTCCGGGGTTCCCTCTAAGGCAACTTCTCCGTGGTGTAATAGATAAACCCTATCGGCAAATATTGGGACAATATCTACATCGTGTGTCGCTACTACACTGCTAATATCTAATTTTTTGAGTGTTATAAGAAGTTCTATGATCTTAACCACGCCTTGAGGATCTAACCCTGAGGTAGGCTCGTCAAGCACCAAAACACGGGGCTGCATCGCTAGGACGCCTGCTATTGCAATCCTTTTCTTCTCGCCGAAACTTAGGTTATGAGGTGTCCTGTCTTCGAATCCTGACATCCCAACTAGCTCTAGGGACTCTCTAACTCTATGTGTTACGACATCTTCTGGAAGCCCAAGATTCATCGGCCCAAATGCTACATCTTGTTTTACGGTTGGTGCAAAAAGCTGGTCGTCAGGGTTTTGGAATACTAGTCCTACCGTCTTACGTACTTGAAGAAGATTATCTTTTCTTATTTCCTCTCCATTAATTAAGACTTTACCCGAAGTTGGTTTTAAGAGTCCATTAAAATGCTTAAATAGAGTAGTCTTCCCCGCGCCATTAGCGCCTACCACAGCCACTATCTCATTTTCGTAGGCTTGGAAATTTACGTTTTTGAGGGCTTCTGTTCCGTCGGAGTAAACGTATCGTAGGTTTTTGGTTTCAATTATTTGCATGAAAATCCCGTTTTCTTATGACTTTAACGACAATGTAGCCAACTCCAAAAGTTATTAGCGTTCCTAATACTAATGCTAGCATGCTTGATTTTTTGCTATCACCGAATTGGGGCACTAAGTAATCTGAAAATGGCGATTGTATCGCGTGATACTCCTTGCCTATAACGTCTTCAAATTTTTGAGCAGTACTTTCGAGCCCATCAGGATTAGTTGAAGCTAGATAAGGGGATAGAACAGAGATTAAAAGAGAGATCCCTAAACCTACAATAACAATTCTTTTAATATTCATCGCATTGCCTCCTCCGATATGGCTGGGAAAAGCCCAGGACTTACTTTTAGGCAGGTCGTAATAACTATGCTTGTTAGAGTTCCCTCAGCTATTAGGCCGATAATAGTATGATAGAGCCCCATAAAAAAAAGCCCTTGAATTAAAGGAAAAGTGCCTGCAATAGCAAGTTGTATGGCTACAGCTAATGACGATAAGAATAACCCTAGCCATGCTCCAGTAAAGGATGCAACCGATATGTTTAATCTATATTTTAAGCTTTTAAATATGTAAAATCCCACGTAAGTGCTTATTATTCCCATGTCAAGGATGTTTGCACCTAATGTGGTGATTCCTCCATCTGCGAATAGTAAGCTTTGAATCATCAGTACTATAGTCAGTAAAAGTACTCCAGCATAAGGGCTTCCAAGGAGGATTGCGGTCATAACACCGCCTACCATGTGGCCACTTGTTCCCCAAGGTATAGGGATGTTTAATCCCTGGATTGCAAAAATGCCTGCAGCAAGAGTAGCAAAGAGTGGTAGATTAGCTTCTCCCATCTCCTTTCGAGCCCATTTGAATGACTTTATTATGAAAGGTAATGCGATTGCAAAATATATCGCGCATTGCCATAGAGGTATAAAGCCGTCTGGAATATGCATAGTAACACTTTTTTTAAAAAAATAATACTATATATACTTTTCTGCGTAAAAATTTCTTCTTATATACTAATTGTATTACTATTTCCTATATAGTAACACTATAGTACTAAGATAACATTTCATTAAAAAATAGCATATAGCATGAATCTCAATGCATGGATTTATAAGAAAAAATAACTAAATAGAACTAAGTATATGTGGGCGGAAATTGAGAAATATTTCAAAGGGTATCCTGCTCAAATGAAGGTAGCTCAATTCTTATTAAAAAAAGGATTTCAAATAGGGAAAAATAGGAGAATATCCGCAGGAGGTATAGAGGTCGCGCATGCTCAGATAGCTAATGAGTTAGGTGTAGACAGGCGGGCTGTTGATGCGACAGTTGAAAGGATAATAAAAAACGAAAATCTTAAAAAAGTCTTTCAAAACCTTCATTCAATTGCTTTTTTAAGAGACGCAGCCCCCCATTTGGGTCTAGGAGTAGTTGTTATATCCCCTGAAGATGCATCAGAACCTGGAATTATCGGCAGAGTCGCAAGCAAGATCGCTGAGCATGGGATTTCAATAAGACAGGCGATTGCAGATGACCCCTATCTCACAGAAAATCCCGAGCTTACTGTAATTACGGAGCATGAGATAAGTGGAGAACTCCTTGAGGAATTAAAAAGCCTTGAAGGGATAAAAAAAATCACTATCTATTAATCCACGCCTGTATTTCCTTATGGAGGTCTATCATTCTCTTTATCGAGGGGTGATCTTCCCCCAATTCCCTTTTAAATCTCTTGAGGCTCTCCTCAAAGGATATCATGCCATTCCCTTGAGTTAGATTGTCTGCATAAGCTACTATTTTTTCTTCTGGACTCCGAGGAGTATAATCCTTAACCGGGAGTCCTAATTTTTTAGCTTCCTCTGGTGTAATGCCTGCTCCTATATGCCGTTCGGCTATATTGGCAATCTCTTCTCCTAAATCTAGTTTACGGATTAATTTGCTTCCTTCAATGGCATGGCGTATACTGTGGGTTCTACATCTTCCAATGTCATGAAAAAGTCCACCTAGTCTTACCAGCTCTTTGTCTATAGGTATTCTTACCTTTTCAGCTATTAGAACAGCATTTTTGGAAACTGCAAGACAATGTTGGATCACATTTTCTGGGCAATTTAATTTTCTAAAAATTTCTAAGTCTTTCATAAAATTAGTGTTTTAAAGTTCTTTTAAGTCTCTCTATTTCCTTTTCGAGTTTCATTATATTCTCTTGATTATCTACATACTCTAAAATCCCATTGCATTTCGGGCATCTGAAGTTGTTTTCACTTGCCTCTCCGAAAGGAATTTTTGAAAAGTCGTTTTTACAGCTGAAAAATACATGGTTCATTTCAAATTCTAATTGCTTACTTAACTCTTCAAGAATTCTTTGTTTTCTAGCAGAAACTATTTCTGATGCCCGGTCTAAGTCGAGTTCCCATGTATAAATATACCATCCAATCTCTTTATCTTTGGTTCTAATGTACCTGGCGAGTCTATAATCGTAGAGTTTATACAGGATTTTTCGCACAGTATTTATTTTTAGGGCCGTTTCTTCTGCAATTTCTTCATCTGTTGCTTTTTTCCCCATTAAGACTCTGACTACATCTAATCCTTCTTCACCAACAAGTTCAAGAATTAACTGTTTTATTTCAGGATTCGCTAGAATTGTTTTACCGTTATCCACAAGAGTGCCTCCAGACAAATTTCACTAGGCTGCCACCAATATGTTATTAGTACTGGTTATTATTAAATTTTTTGGAGTTTCTTTGATTTTTCAGAAGGAATAATTTTTAAATGTCCGTTAAATTCCTTATAGAGTTCTCTACCTTCAAAAAGTCTATCTAAGAATATCGCTAAGGCGCTTACCTCCGAGTGAGGTTGGGTGCCAATAGATACATTGAAGTCAGCTAGCTCAAATACTTCTTTTGGAACTTTCTGTGAGCCTACAATAATTAATAGATCCTTGCCTCTTAAGTCCCGAATAGTCTCTTCTACAGGTAAACCATACATGGTAAGGTGAACAACTACTCCCCTCCAATTTTTGATATAGCTCTCCCAGTCTTTAATAACTTTTACATAGAAATTGCCGCCCCAGTTTTTCACGACTTTTTTTATGCTATTTATAACAGCGTTGTCCTCGGTAGTCAACACTATGCCGTCAGCACCAAATGCTCTGGCAACTAGCCCCGTGTGAGTAGTGATTCTTTTGTCCCGTAGAGGTCTATGGCCGAGTCTAAGAACTTCGATCATGGTATCTCATTTTTATCTACTCTAAGGAAAATGTTCCTGGTTCTTCCTTTCCCGCTTTTATCTGCAAACTTTGTATCTATTAGTCTTATCCCCTCAAGCTTTTCTATAATCCTATAAAATTTCGTATAGCTTAAACCCGTATTTTTTTTAAATATTTCATAAACCTTACCTGATTCATTCTCTTTTTCTGATGCCAATATCTTTAGGAGTTCTAATTCTTCAGAACTAAGCGAGTTGATAAGATTTTTTAAATGGAGATTCTTTGATTTTTCGAGAGCTTTCTCTACGTGTTCTAATTTCACTTTTCTTGAGGCCTCTGCTTCAGCTATCAGGGCGCTCACTCTTAATATTTCGATGCCTACCCTTAAGTCGCCATTTGAAAAAGCATATTCGGCTATCTTTTCGATGAGGTCCTCTGATATTACTCCGGGGTAGAACCCAACTTCTGCACGGTCTTTTAGAATATCCAAAATTTCGCTATATTTGTAAGGTTGAAAGAATATTTCTTGGGGTCTAAACATTGAGGCTACCTTTGAGTCAAGCTTATAAGGAAACTCCAGCTCAGATAAGATACTAAAGATAGCTGTTTTTGCGCCAGGAAATATCTCATAAGCCCTTAAGATATCATAGATTATCTCATTGGCATGTCTATCATAAAATAAGTAGTTCATATCATCTAATGCTACGATTAGACTTTTTCCGTTTCTCGCTAATTTTTTGAATACAGCCTCATAAACCCTAGGAAAAGGTACTCCCGTTTCAGGTGGAGCATGGCCAACTACTTTCTTATGAATTTGTGAGAATACTGCAAATTTTGATGAATGTACCTGGCAGTTTATATGGACACAAGCAACTTTATCTGTAACCTCTTCAACATCTTTAAAAGCAAGTTTTACTGCGGTGGTTTTCCCTGTTGCTGGAGGGCCAAATATTCTAGCATTTATTGGTCTTCCTCCTCTTAATGCGGGTCTGATACATACTGCAATAGCCTCTAGCTGAGAATCACGGTAATTAAAGTCTTTGGGAATATAATCCTGATCGAAGACTCTTTCATCTTTAAAAAGCGTTTCGTCATACGCCAATATATCCTTAAATTTCCCCATATAATATCACATTTTTTTTATGCATGTATAAATATTTCCAAATAATAAATGAGAGAGGGAGCCGCCACAAAGGGGGTATTAGCGATGGAGGTTCCCTCTCGTTATTCATAGATTGCAGCTGATTCTAGTAGGAAAGTATGGTTTTCAATAGACGGATTTTTCTGATCTTTAATACTTAAACAATCGATGCTAATGCTTTTCTCAAATATTATCTGGTTTTCTTTTTTTACTTCACTTTCAGATAGGAGGATGTTAGAGTATATCGTATCGCAGTTAAAGCAAAATATGTGTTCATCTTCTACTCCTAGTTTTCCACCACACCAAATACAATACAGCTTTACTTCCATTTCTAAACACCTTACATAAACAAGTGAGTTATTACCTATAACTCTCTTATCCTAGAGCGCAGGAAAAGTGATGGGTCCTCTGAAAAGAAGCTAAAATAATATAAAATTCTACTCTCGGCCATAAAGGTCTTCGACTCTCACGGTATCTAGAGGATGTGGCGTAGAGACTTCCTGAATTATCGTATTTTCATAGGCATGAATCGAGTGAGGTACTTTAGGCTTTATCCTAAGTTTGTCATTTTTCTTGAAATATTCTTTTTTGTTCTTGAACTGAATATAACCTGAGCCTTTGATCACAAACATAGTTTCATCTTTATTGTTATGATAGTGGAATGACGTTTGATACCCTTCTTTTATATAGAGTTCTTTTGTAAGATATTTCTCGGTACTAATTTGGATCTTCTCCCATCCCCATGGTTTGTCTTTTCTATTTTCATATTCCCGTCTGATCTCCTCTAGATCCTTTGTGGTATCGATGGACATCCAGAAGGCATCTTCCTTGTAGAATCCAAGTTTGTTATCTCTAGCTAATATGGGAAACAGGGTCTTCTCCACATCTCCTGAGTCAAATCCTTCAAATAGTTCAAAGGCTTCTTGCTTAGCATAGTAGATACCGGCGTTTATATAATAATCTAGTAGAGGTTTTTCCTCGAAGGATTTTATGCTATCCTCTCCTATCTCAACAACCCCATATGGGCTTCTCATCCTAGTTATATAAACAGTGATTGGATAGGTAGACTGTTTTGCTCTGGTTGCCATCTTTCTAATATTTACATCTGAAACTACATCTCCATTCCGGATTACTACATCCTCTCCAGCTCTATTCAGTCCCATTTTTATAGCCATTAAAGTACCTAGGGGCTTATTCTCTTTTTCATAAAGGATTCTCATTCCATTATAATTATCTCCATATCTCTCTTCTATCCGTTCAGAGAGATACCCAGTTAATAAAATAACTTCGTCTACGCCAGCATTCCTAAAATCAAAAAGCTGTTTATCGAGGATGGTGTACCCGTCTTTTATCTCTATTAGAGCCTTTGGTATGCTTTCAGTTAAAGGGCTAAGCCTCTTGCCATAGCCCCCACAGAGGATCATCCCAATCATTACCAGCCGTTAGGTCTGAAGATTATTTATAATTAACGTAGCTAGGAAACTTTTATCTTATCAATAATATTATAGACTTGTTTTAATGCATCTTAATGAACTCCTAAAAAGTGCTGAGATAAGCTATCTAAAGAAATGGACACTCATAGGATTGCTTATCGGCATAGTTGCAGGGATTGGTTCCATAATCTTTTATGAAGGTCTTAAATATGGAACATACTATTTTCTTGGATATGGAGCCGGATTTTTTCCTCCAGAGTCCGGAAAAGGTTTGAGCGAAACTCTCAATTGGGACAAGCCATCTAGACTTTGGGCGATTCCAGTAATAATGACTCTAGGAGGCCTGCTTTCTGGCATGATTGTATTCACTATTGCTCCAGAGGCAGAAGGACATGGTACTGACGCTGCTATACGGGCATTCCATAAGGAGGAAGGAGTTATTAAGAAACGGATACCGCTTGTTAAAATGGTTGCATCGATTTTAACTATATCTACCGGAGGCAGTGCTGGGAGGGAAGGTCCAATTGCTCAAGTAGCTGCTGGATTTGGCTCTATTATAGGCTCTATTTTGAAACTAAATGCTCATGATAGAAGGTTAGCTGTGACGGTAGGGATAGGTGCGGGTGTAGGAAGCATCTTTAAAGCTCCTTTAGGTGGGGCACTTCTTAGTACAGAGATACTATATATGAACGACTTCGAGAAAGAGGCGCTTATACCCTCCGTTATAGCCTCTATAGTTGGCTTTAGCATTTTCTCTTCCTTCGAGGGATTTGATCCTGTGTTCTATGCAGAGCATTACCCGTGGAATATTGGGCAAATTCCTCTTTTCGTTATTCTTGGAGTGGCTTGTGCAGTTATAGGGAGGCTTTACATATTTTCTTTTTATAAAACGAGAGATTTCTTTAAAGCTCTGAGAATACCGGTTCACTTTAAGCCAGCTGTAGGCGCGGCTATTGTGGGTGTTTCAGCAGTTATTCTAGCTACATTAATTCCAGAACATGGTGGTGTAGCGGGGATTGGTGGACTAGCAATGGGATATGGTTTTATACAACTCGCGATGTATAACTATCTCCCAATAAAGATCATGCTTATACTACTTTTTACTAAAATATTTATGACTTCATTTACTATAGGCTCGGGGGGTAGTGGAGGAGTATTTGCTCCGGGACTATTTATTGGAGCGATGGTAGGAGGAGTGATTGGTGCGGTTTTTAACATGTTTTTCCCTGCAATTGTTCCTATTGAGGCTATTCCCGCATTTGTAGTTATCGGGATGATGGCTTTATTTGGTGGTGTGGCAAGAGCACCAGTCGCAGTTATTATCATGGTTAGTGAGATGACTAATGACTTTTCGCTTCTTTTTCCAGCTATGGTTGCTATTGTAGGATCATTGATTTTGACAGGTGATAAATCCATTTATAGCGAGAAAGTTCCGACGAGACTGGATTCTCCTGCTCATATGCGAGAGTATTTCATGTCTCTTCTCAAGATACCTACAGTTATGGAGGCCACCAGGCAGGAGTTCATCTCAGTTCCTCCAGACACAATGCTGAGCAAAGCGGTAGTTCATATAAAATATGGACTGGATTCGTTGCCTGTGGTTGACAATGGTAGGCTTATTGGCGCTGTTACCTTAAAGAGAATTATGGATATACCGTTCGAAAAGTGGGGTGAAACTCGTGTTGGCGATATACTTAGCGATCCCCCCATAATCTATCCCGAGTGCTCTCTTTTCGATGTTATAAAAAATATGGATAACACTGGAATTCAGACTTTTTTTGTAGTGGATAAAGAAAATCCTTCTAGAATTATTGGGATAGTCACTAGGCAGGATATATTACGTGTATACTCGAAGAGAGTGGAATAAGTTTATTTCTTAACTCCGGATCTTTTTATTATCTCCCCTACAGCATCCTCCATCCCTACGGGCATTATATGTACGCCTGCAAATCCTAGTTCTTTTATTTCTCGGATAAGATCTGCGGTTATATCTATTGTCGTTTCTCTTATATTCTTTGAGTCTTCAAGCCTTTTCATCATGTCGTCGGGTATTACGACTCCAGGAACATTCTTTGCCATGAACTTTGCCATACCCACGGATTTTAAGGGAGCAACACCTATCAAGATTGGAACGTCTAAATGTGATGTCGCCTCTTTTAGCTTCTCCATCACTTTAGTATCATATATAAGCTGGGTTTGAACAAACTCGGCTCCCGCTTCAATCTTCTTCTCGAGCTTTATTATCTCGGCTTCTAGTGATACCATATTTGCTGTGAGTCCTACACCTATATGCATCTGTGGAGCGACATCAAGATCGTTTCCAGCCCAGTCTTTTTTCTCATCGACCATTTTTCTGATCATCGCAGTTAACTGTACTGAGTCGAGGTCAAAAACCGGTTTTGCCTGAGGATGATCGCCCCATCTCGGATGATCTCCTGATAGAGCGAGGACATTGCGTATCCCAAGGGCAGCTGCCCCAAGCAAGTCCGCCTGCATCGCTATCCTATTTCTATCCCTACATGTCATCTGATAAACAGCCTCAAGTCCGACCTCGTTTTGCATTATATGGCAGGGAACTAGTGTGTTCATTATAACTATTCCTAATGGGTTATCTGTGACATTTGCAGCGACGACATGGTCTTTTAATAGCTTAGCTTGGTGCACTATAGTTTCTCTGTTAGCTCCTTTCGGAGGGTCTATTTCCCCGCTTATAGTAAATTCTTCTTCCTTTAGAGATTTCATGAGTTTACTATACATCGCACCACCCTCCTCTAGGCAAGGTTCTTGGATGCGTCCTTAGGGAGAAATCCTTCTCGGGAATTCTCTCCTTTAACCTATCAAGCTCTCCTATCTCTTTAAGTCGCCTATATATCCTCAGCCAAATGCATTCTCTGTCTGGGTGAACCTCGCAGTTGCCATTAGTCCTAACTCCCCCGCATGGCCCATTCATGTCGCTTTTGGGACATTTTGTCACAGGACACAGGCCTCCTGTACGATGGATCATGCAGTTGCCGCACCCTAGGCATTGCTCTTTAAATATTTCTCCCTCTCTCCTCCCCTTGAGAAATGTGTTAAAACCGGGAAGCAATGCTCTATTTCCTACGAAATTCAATAGAGTTTGAGCTCCTACGGCGCATGCCAAGGATAAAAAGGCGTCAGCGCTTTTAATCTTCTCTAATTCAACGTTTTTTGCAAGGTTTGTTATGGCTTCCTCACCTGACAAGCCTTTCTCTGAGGCCCACTCCATCCACGCACATTGTCTTCCCGTAAATCCTTCTGCTACTATGTTTATCCCCCTTTCTCTGAGCGCAGCTGCTGTATTTTTTACTCCTTTAACTCCTCCCTCTCCATAGCAGCCCGCGCAACCTATTATTGCTACTCTCTTATAGTTTTGTAGCATTTGTTGTAGTTCATCCACTTCTTTTAGTTTTCTCACTATCATGTTAAAACCCAGAAAGAACTAATCTTCATGTTATTTAAAGATTTTTTTAGGAGTCGGTATTCCCACTAAAAATAAGATGTCTAACTATTTAAATTCGGTTTTTATATGTTTTTTTCTTATTTCATAGGCTTTTTTTTGCTTTGGGTATTCATGAAGATCAGGGTTAAGTGGACTAAGAAGGCCGAGCAGCATATCGCCAGGCATGGTTTGTCTAGGTCGCAAGTCAACCAGGCTCTAAAAGGTAAAAAGTTCGTTAAAAGGACGACGCATAACAGATACTTGATCCTGTGCAGTTACTATGGAAGAATATTAGCTGTAATCGCTGAACCCTATAAAGACATGTTCTACATGAAAGGGATTACAGCAAGAGATGCCAATGATAAAGAGAAAAGGCTATATAAAAAGAAGGTGAAATAAAGGATCATGGTATGTAAAAAGAAAGTGACCGTTGAAGACGTGTGGAACCTTAAGGTAGGAGAGGGCATTGTAGTAGAGGATGATATCTTCCAGAACATATGGCCCAAAGAAAAGCCTAAGAAGAAGCCCCGGATAGGCATGTTTGAGGTCTAAAAAATTTTTTTGCACGCATTAGAGATAAAGCTATGATAAATTCTCTATTTACATTGAAATCATCATTTAAACATGAAAAAATCCAGATTTAAGCTTATTTTTTTTATACAACTAAAAAAGACATAGATAGGGATGAAGATGCTAGAAAACAGGCGAAAAATGCCCTTTTCCTCTGATAAAAAATTATTAAAATTCAATATACTTCAACCCAAAAAATACTAGATATACATATTTTTGCCATAACCATCGACGTAAATATCTTGAGAGAAAACCAGTTTTGTTTTGCCTTTGGGGAGGCGGAACTCTGAGACCCCGGATATGTTCCACCGGGGTCTTCTAGCGGATAGTATTTCCACCACGGCTTTACCCGCTTCTGCATATGAGAATGGAACTTTTAGCTTTAGATCCTTGTTTTCTCCGGGTTCTATCTCGCATTCAATTTTTACGGAACATTGTTGTATTGGCGTATTGTTTATAGAGATAAGGCAGTCAACATCTTCTAGCACGACTTTTTCTTTGCTCCAGTTATATACCTCAAAGTATAGAGATATCTCTCCTCTTGCAAGGTTATCTGCTGAAGCCTTGAAAACTCTTGGCACTATACCCAGGTCCTCATTGAATATCTTCTCTCCATCCTTGAAAAAGTACCAAGACCCCATAAATCCTAATACAAAGAAGCCAACGATAGAGTAAAAGAAATTCCAGGGGTCTTTTTTGCTTTCAGTAGGGAGCTTATTAGACCATAAAGTAATTAAGTTAGTTTTTTCTTGCTCTTGTTTTTTGCTCTCGCTTAAAGGACAGATGATTGAAGAGCAGGAATTTTCTCTCCCACAAATCTTACATTTCATCCCATATATACTTAGCTTTTACGCGTTAATTAAATTTGTGTAAAGGAATAGGTAAAGTCTTATGCAACTAACTTACTCAAAGAATGTATTCATCCCCTTGACTAATGCGTGTAGGAATAGATGCGGCTATTGTGGGTTTCGTTCTGATAGACCACGTATAATGAGTAAAAGGGAAGTTGTGGATATACTTAAGAAAGGTAGAAGGGCAAGGTGTAAAGAAGCTCTCTTTACTTTCGGTGAAAAACCGGAGGTAATACCCCAGATAAAGAAAAAACTAGAACATTGGGGATATTCCAGTATAATAGAGTATCTTTACAAGCTTTGTGAGGATGCAATAAAATATGGCCTACTACCCCACTCTAATCCGGGAGTGATAAGCGAAGAAGACATGAGGCTTCTAAGAGAGGTCAATGCAAGTATGGGGTTAATGCTTGAGAATTCTAGCGAGAGACTATGCCAAGAAGGCATGCCTCACTATTATAGTCCTGGAAAAAACCCTAAGGAGAGGATTAAGGTAATTGAAACCGCTGGAAAGTTGCGGATACCTTTTACAACCGGCGTGCTTATTGGTATAGGAGAGACTTGGGACGAGCTTTTAGATTCTATTAAGCTATTAAAAAGTCTTAATGATAAATATGGGCATATCCAAGAAGTCATAATCCAAAACTTTAAACCAAAGCCGGGTACCCCTATGGAAAATCGCCCAGAGCCTTCTATACGATATATGGTGGAGGCTGTAAGGCTTGCAAGAAAGACAATGCCTACTATGAGTATACAGGTCCCTCCAAATCTAATCTTGGGATCATTAGAACTCTATTTGGATGCTGGAGCTAATGATCTAGGGGGGATCTCTCCTTTCACCAAAGATTATATAAACCCTGAGGCAGATTGGCCAAAAATTGAGGATTTAGAAATGGTTTCCAGAAAACTCGGAGTTAGGCTTAGAGAGAGGCTACCCATTTACCCGAGGTTTATATCAAAAGGATGGTATTCCGAGAAGCTCAAGGATTTGATACATTCATATTCTGATTCTGAGGGCCTAGTAAAATGGAGCTAGTTAGCGTAAGCCCTGAGGTTCAAGAGATATTAGAGAAAGCTTTAGACGGAAAAAGGATAACTCCCGAAGAAGCATTAGTGCTAATGCACGCGAACGCTGATGACCTTATTGCTATTGGACTTGTAGCGAATAAGTTAAGGGAGAGGAATGTAGGGGATTTTGTTACCTACGTTGTCAATAGGAACATAAACTTCACGAATATATGTATTGGAAGCTGTGGTTTCTGCGCTTTTAAAAGAAGACTAGGGGACGCTGAAGCCTTCTTTTTAAAACTTGAAGAAATAGTAGCTAAAGCCCATGAAGCCTTAGAGGTGGGCGCAACCGAGGTATGTATACAGGGCGGGCTACACCCGGATATTGATGTAGAATTCTACACCGAGATTATAAAGAGAATAAAAGAGATTGGAGCTGTACATGTCCATGCTTTTTCACCCATGGAGATAAAATATGCTTCTGAGAGATCAGGGATTAGCATACACGAAACGTTAGAGTTATTAAAAAACGCAGGATTAGATTCTATACCTGGTACCGCTGCCGAAATACTAGATGACGATGTGAGGAGAAAAATCTGTCCAACTAAACTCACTACCAAAGAGTGGATAGAGACCATAAAAGAGGCGCATAATCTAGGGATACCCACTACTGCGACAATGCTTTACGGCCATATTGAAACAGCGGAGGATCAAGTTAAACATTTAAGCATTTTAAGGGATATTCAAGACGAAACAGGGGGATTCACAGAGTTCATACCATTATCTTTTGTGCATTTTAATGCACCTATATACCTCTCCGGAGAAAGCAGAGGAGGTGCCACAGGCGTGGAAGACCTTAGAATAATAGCGGTCTCTCGAATCTTTTTAGATAACTTCAGGAATATACAGGCTTCTTGGGTTAAATTTGGTGAAAAATTCTCACAAGTGCTGTTAAATTTTGGTGCTAATGATCTTGGAGGTACCCTCATGGAGGAGAACATATCTAGGGCTGCAGGGGTTGCTTCTAGGATGCTAACTAAAGAAGAAATTGAGCGTATGATCCTTGAGGCAGGTAGGGTTCCTAGGCAGAGGGATACCCTATACAACTGGCTTCATTAATTAGAGATCGACTTCCCAGTAGGAGTCTTTCTCTCTCCAATTAGTCTTAAATACTAGAAGCATGAAGTCGTCTTCTCCATGATTTTCTACGAAATGGATTTTGCCTGGCTTGCATAGATAACATTCACCCGGCTTTGCTATATACTCCTCACCACCTATTGATAGTGTTGCTTCTCCATGAAGTATATAGAAAAATTCGGTTTGTATTTGGTGATAATGGGGCTTTACTTTCCAGCCTGGCTTTATTTCTACGATTTGAACTAAGTTTCCTTTTCCTAAATTTTTTTCGTCTGAGAGTATCTTTTTTCTATATCCCTCTCTATAAATCCAGTCTCCTTCTTTTATTTTCATCTAAACAACTGTCAATATCCGTAGGTATGATATATTTCTTTGTCTTGGTACAGGTAGAAGTTTTTCAGGTTAAAGTTCCACAGTTATGATAGTCTCGGTCATATTTACTCCGGAAATACGTCTTATCTTCTCGATTACGATTTCTCCAATGTCTTGAGGCGTATTTCCTTCTACCTTAACCAGTATGTCGAAGTGTCCAAAAGTACCATAGACTTCTTTAACTTCAGGTAATTTACGGAGCTTATTTGCTATTTCTCTCTCTTTACCTAGCTCGGTACCAATTTGTACAAAACCTATCATTTGTCTCACCTCTATTCTATGTAATCTACGGGTAATTCCAGTTTTTTAGACTTCTTATAGGCTAGTTCATCAGCTACCAAAAAATTCAATCCATAGCCTAAAACTTTTCCTTCTCCTTTAGACCCTTTTTCAGTTTTGG
Organism: Candidatus Hydrothermarchaeum profundi; assembly: GCA_002011125.2. GTDB lineage: Archaea > Hydrothermarchaeota > Hydrothermarchaeia > Hydrothermarchaeales > Hydrothermarchaeaceae > Hydrothermarchaeum > Hydrothermarchaeum profundi. Next base: position 1,861,643 of record MTMF02000009.1, on the reverse strand, counting down.
CAACAATTATCTTCTTATCAGTAACCCAGACATCGTAATCCCCGTGAAGATCACAGTCTCCCATGGAAAGGTCCTCTCCGTCTTCACCGAACTTGCACTTCTTATTCGTCACTATGCAGTTACCGTCCTTATAGTTTAAACACATATTAAATCCTGATGTAGCCCACTATATTTAAATATTTAGTGGACCCAGATGGGGGTGGGAGGTAAGAGAAATATGGTAGAGATAGGTGTAATTAAAACAGGGAATATTGCTTCTTCCCTAGTGTTAGAGCTTCTATTAGATGAAAGAGCGGACAGAAAGGATTTAAAAGTAAGAGTGGTGACATCTGGGGCGAAGATGGGCCCGAAGGATGTTGAAGAGCCTGTGAGTGAAGTACTGAAGCAAAACCCAGACCTTATACTATATTCAACTCCAAACCCTTCAGCTCCTGGACCGGCTAAGGTAATTAAGAATCTCTCAAAGAAAAAGGCAGTGATTATAGGAGATGCTCCGGGAATAAGAATAAAAGATAAACTAGAAGAAGAGGGTCTCGGATATGTCTTTGTGAAAGGCGATTCTATGATAGGCGCTAGGAGGGAATTCTTAGATCCTATAGAGATGGCGATTTTTAATGCTGAGATGCTGAAAGTATTATCTATAACAGGAGCCTTTAGGGTATTACAAGAAGAGATCGACAAATCTATTGATGCAATAAAAAATGGGGAAGAATATCTACCGAGAATTATTATTGACAGTAAAAAAGCAGTAGAAAGATCGGGGATAAACAATCCATATGCTAAGTCGATGGCAATGGCAGCTTATGAAATGGCTGAAAAAGTTGGAGAGCTTAATGTGAAAGGTTGCTTTATAGTGAAAGATTCCGAAGAATATATTCCTATAGTAGCGTCTGCCCATGAACTATTAAGGGCGGCTGCTCTTCTGTGCGATGAGGTAAGAAAGATAGAAAAGGGGGAAGATAACGTCCTAAGAAGACCGCATTCTGCTGAAGGAAAGCTCTTGAGTAAAAGAAAGCTAATGGAGAAGCCCTCTTAATCTTCTGAGACTATCAGGGTTGATTGATGCGTGTCCATCCTCCTTTATTTCTTTTTTAATTTTTTCTATAGACTTACCTTCATCTAGGAACACAGGGATATAAGCGGTTGTAGTAGCTATATTAAATATGGCAACTTTCTCATTGCCGGTTAATTCCCGGCTCTCGAGTTGTGCTTTAAATTCAACGTAGGGCCTTATCTCAGGCGGTAGCCTCTTTACTTCTTTTATATCTACAAGAGTAGCGATATATGTCATTAGTATGATTATTTTCATAAATTTTATAAAATTTTTGCCCGGTAATCGACAATAGCTATAATAAGGAGAATTATTTTGAAAGGAAAATCAAAAGTGACTTCTAAATATCAGATTACCATACCTAAAGAGATTTGTAAGAAATACTTAATTAGAGAAGGGGATGAGGTTATATTTAAACCTGAAGAAGATGGTATCAAATTGATAGTCGTTAAAAGATCGAAAATCCTGTAGAGATTTTCGATGGTCTACTAGAGAGGTATCAGGTTACAGAGTTAAAGAAAAAGGCGGCAGAAAAGTTTCTTGAAAGGAAATCAGGCTTATATGAGATTCTTTAATGTAGGAATCTTCCTATGCGTTGCTTTAAAGCAACCAGAAGAATATTATCATGGAGGCAAAATTTGCTCTTACGGTTATCTCCTAAAATCAACATAGAGAGAGTTACTACTACTTTCTTAACATCCGCAGTATTTTATTTCATCTTAGAAAATAGAGAAAACTTTGATAAGATAGATTAACTCTAGCCATGAGGGCTCTGAAATCCTTAAACATTAAATGGGTCCCTCTGTTAGATAGGGTAGTTAATAGAGAATGCAGCACTCATGGCTGAAGAATATGAAATTGATTTTGATGACGCAGTAAATGTGCTGGTTATGCAAGAAAACGGGATAAGAGAAATATATGTGCTGGATGCCTACTATGATAAATTCGATGAATTCTCTAGGATTGTACCTGAGTGAAATCTACCATAAGGCTTGATATAATGGTTTCTCTGAGTGAGGCTATTGAAGTATTCTACTTTTTCTTAATAAAGAATCTAGTGAAGTTGGTATTCTCAAACATTCCTAGGAATTCATTTCCAGTGCGCTTTGCCCATGCAGGCAAGTCCGTCTTACAGCCATCATCTGTAGCAATGACTTCAAGGATTTCTCCAGGCTTCATTTGATCCATTAATTTCTTAGTCTTCAGTACAGGATACGGGCAAGTGAGCCCTTTAACGTCAAGTACTCTGTCGGCTTTATACTCAGTCACCATTATCCCTTACCCTCCATATCAAAAACTAATTACTTTATCACTATCCAAGGCCAAGTCTATCAACCTGGCTGCGCCAACTATCCTGGCTTGAGGAATTAGTTCCTCCTTTTTGATTCCTCTAACCTTAGCTGTAGCGTCACATATCTCAAATCTAACCCCCGCATCTATGGCTTCTTCAAGCCGTTGCTTTATCGTTGGGATACCCGGCTTAGCTTCTTCCTTGTCTACTGCTCCTCTAACTAAGATATCCGCGCCTTCCTGAACGCAGTAAACAATGGTATCTACGTCCATGGCCGCACTAATAGAGGAAAACATTAAGGCAGCTCTAGTAATGCCCGGTTGATTAAAGCCCGTCTTCAATAGGAATATAATCCTTTTATCGCTCATTAGGTATCAAACTGTTTAATGTATGCCGTGGTCGAATTTTGGCGGCAGCAGGTATTCCCATTCTTCGCCTTTGCTGTATTTGTCTGCTATCTCTAGTACCTTGGCAGCGTATTCGAAGGCGTAGGGTATGCCCTTGCCGTTGGGCACGAAGCCAGCGGCTATAACGCCGACCGATACCGCCTCAAATATCTCTGCCGTCGTAGCCCCTGCCTTTAACGCGGGTATAACGTGTATAAGGCACCTAGGGGACATGTTGGCGACGCCTATGGCGGTGAAGATAAGCTCCTTAACCTTCTTAGAAAGAGCGGCGTCCTTCCATATACTGTTATAGAAGTCCGCGAAGGTCTTACCAGCCTCAGGGTTAACCGTGTTAATCACCTTAAACATCCTGGGCGTAAAGCCCATGACCTCCTCCATATACCTGTCGGCCTCCTCCGCAGACAACTCCTTAGCCTCAGCCAAAACAACTCACCTCCTAAAAAACACAACACCAGAGCCAAACATATGGCCCCCTCATTTAATATGGTATGTATCTATAATTAAAAGTTATCATCTGAATAAAAAAATGTTAATGCCTAATAATCTTTAAAAAAAGTACCAGTCTTATAAGTGGTTTGAAGCAAATTGTAATAAGTCCATTATCTCAACTTTTGGGGCATATATCCCTTCTTCTACCGTCATCTTCAGCCTTTCATATACCGCGGGGCAGGCAGTGAGTAAGACCTCTGCTCCTGTAGCGTCCGCTTCCTTTAACACAGGTACCGACATTTTATGGGATAAAGGAAGATTGATTCTCCTTAATCCTCCTCCAGATCCAGGACATAAGGAAAGCTTCTTATTGTGCTCCATCTCAACTAGATCAGCTCCGGGAATACTGTTTATTATCCTTCTTGGTTCTTCTATTATGTTTTCACCCTCCTTCCATCCTCTTGAAAGATAACAAGGATCGTGATAAGTAACTTTTCCATCAAAGCTTTTAGTGAATTTTAATCTACCTGCCTTAATTTTTTCTGATAGTATCTGGAAGATATGGGAAATTTTGAATGGCACCTCTATGACTTCTGGCCAGCCCCTTTTCATAACGTTAAGGCAGCATGGGCAATAAGTAGTCACCTCCTTAACTCCTTTTTCTCTTAGTTTTTTAACGTTATTTTTGACTTCTCCAATAAATTCCATACCTCTCTCCCCTAGGATATATAGAGGGAATCCACAGCACCATTCGTCATCTAGAAGGGTATAAGGTGTTTCAGAGCTTTGAAGTAGTCTAACCGCACCTACCGCCATAGGCTTGGCTCGGTAGGCTAATTCACATCCTACAAAGAATGCTAGATCTGCCTTTTCTTGAACTAGAAGGTCTTCTGGGATCCACTCGTTCCTCTTCTCTATAGGCAAGTCGAATGGATTATGCACTTTTTCCATAATGTGGAGGGCAACGTCAACCTTGTCTTGAGGGCCGTATCCAAGTTTCCTCATAATCGCTCGTACGTCTACCCAAAGCTCTTGGCAATGTATTCCAACGGGGCATACTACGCCGCATCTCCCACATGAAGTGCAGTCATAGAGATTATAAGCGAACTCTTCGAGTTTACGCTCGTCTATTCTACTACCTAAAAGGCGCCCTCGTAGCCCGTGAGTATTTTGTATAAAGCTCCTATAACTCTTAATTTTGTCCATAGGAGTGTTATCATATTTACCCGTAGTAGATACAATTGGACACCATTCGACGCATTTTCTACATCTCGTGCAGGCGTCTAGTTCGATTAGCTCTCTTTTATTAAGCCCTGATATCAAGTCAATTTTCTTCATGGATATAACCCTCGTATCGTGTAGATGATATGAATGTTGTTATCTGCGCTGCAAACATGTGGAAAAGACTAGAGAATGGAATGTATGCTATTAAGAAAATCGTGAATAAAAGATGCAAAGCCATCGTTATTCTAAGAATGTTTATTGTTTCAACTACTTCCAAGTTTGTTAGAGAACTGAGTAAATAAGCTACAAGCATTCCGAACGGGGATTCTAGAGTAGTAAGATCAGTTAAACCCCAGGCTGCAAGTCTCAGCCCTTCTGAGAGAAATCCTGTGATTACTATCATTAGAATCAGTAAGAGTATACCCCAATCTTCGAATGTGCTGATATTTTTAGCAAATAGGTATCTCCTCGTCAGCGCAAAGATGAGTCCAAAAAGCAGAAAGAAACCAGCTATATCGAATAAAAAGGAATAATAGGGAAAGGTGACGTTATTAACGGTTATAAGGTTAGTTCCTAAAATATGGTCTACAGTGACTAAGACTGTACTAAGAAATATTAATATCAGGCTCCAGATTATTCCAAGTAATGCGAATCCACGTAGATAACTCTGTGCGAATACTCTCTTGGCTAAAATGCAATCTCTAGAAAACATTTTTAAAAAAATAAGTTTTAACAATCCCAATTTATTTAATCCAGATAATTTATCGCAGTTGTTTTTCCCTTTCATCCAGATAGAAAGCCTACTATAGAAGCCTACTAAGAAAAGGGTAATAGATAATAAAAAAAGTAAATAAAATGCTATTTTTATTTTTTCTGGAAACATCCAGAATGCTAATCTAAAGGGTTCCACAGTTTTTCATCTCCAGTATAGATTTAACCTTATAAACCAAAGGAAATACCTAGTAAAATTTTGTAAATAGCTCAAAAATAGAGTTTTTATTTATGTATATACTTTTAGAAAAATTATTATAAGGTGTTAGGTCACTTATTACCTGTGCGCATTATAAGCGTTGTTGCAGTGCTATTAGAATTTCAAATAGTATCTGCCACAGAGGCAGGTGTAAGGGACTATACCATTGAAGATTACATAGCGTACTTTTTCGGCCTATTACTCGTTGTACTAGGTATTGCTATCTTACTCGAAATGGCTAAAGAAAAATGAGAGAAGGGATACTTATACTTTTACTCATAGCGGGTTGCCTTGGAAGTGCTCAGGAGATTGGCGAGAAGGAATTGAATTCAGCCTTAAACTCAGGCAAACCTGTAGTCTTATACTTCTATGCCGAGTGGTGTGCAGTTTGTAAACAACAAGAGCCGATCATACAGGGACTAAAAGAGGAATACGACGACAAAATAGTTTTTCTGAAGTTAAATGCAGACGAGAATCGGAAGCTTCTGGCGAGGTATAGTATTACAGGTACCCTTCCTACTATAGTAGTTTTCAATCAAAGTGGCGGGGTGAAGACCGTCTTTATCGGTTTCACAGAAAAGAGCGCATTAAAAGAAGCATTATCGTAGTGCTTTTTTACGTGCATATATTAAAGCAACGAGAATAGTAGCGCCCCAGTTCGCTAGGAAGATTCTTAAATATGGATGGCTTTTTTTATAGACGAGCATTGGTATTATAGTTGTTTTTTTCCATCTTAGAATGTTCCCAGAAATTACATCAGGATTTGGGTCAGTATGTACCAGCTCGTATCCTTTTGGCAGTTTTATCTCAAGATAAAATGGAGTTGCCTCCCCGGTCAGATCCTTCTTTTCAACCATCCAATAACTCCCTTCGTTGCTTGCGAAAGCACATTGGACATCAACATAAACACGCTCTGCGCTAGCTGTTATTGAGAAGTCCCGTATATTCCCGCAATATAATACAGCCAATCTTTGAATTATAGCAGACTGTACCATAGGATTTGAGATAAGCTTTTTAATCTCGGCAAAGTTCTCTGGTGAAATTTTTTCTATCGTCAAGTAGGCGTTCTTTCCGCTTGTCAGCTCGACGTAGAGCACAGTTTCTGAGGCTCCAACAGCTGATGGGAGAGCTAAGAGGAGGAAGAAGAGTAGCAGGAATCTCATAATACCGAAATTAAAGGGATATCTAACAATGATAAAAAATTTAAATCTTATTCATTTAGATAATAAATGTTATTAGAATCGTTAATTATAAAAACTAATTTAAGTTAGGATAGTTGCATGTTTCATAATACTCAGGTATTTTTACTTATTATTGCTTCTCTTTTCCTTGGTTTTAAACATGGACTAGACTACGATCATATCGCAGCTATATTCGATATAACAAGCTCACAAACGAGTGTTCATCGGGGCTTAATCCTTAGCTTTTTCTATAGTATTGGTCATGGTACTATAGTGGCTTTTATAGGTTTAGTGGGTCTGTGGCTAGGTCTTTCTATCCCTAAAGAGTTTCTAACTATAATGGAAAAGGTAGTTGGTTTTACATTGATTTTCTTGGGAGGATATGTTTTTTATTCTCTCTATAAACACGCTAACTCAGATTTTCGATTACTCCCAAGATGGGCGCTTCTTCTTAACGGTATACTAACAGCATATGATATATTAGCAGCAAAACTTATAGGAAAAGAAAGAAAAACCCGAAAAATCTTGGAAAGTGGCTATGGAGGTAAAACTGCCTTCATGATTGGAGGAATTCATGCTCTGGGGGCAGAGACTCCTACACAGATGCTCGTTTTTGTACTAGCTACAACTGCTGGAATAGCTGATAAGACTTTTATCGGAGCCGTTATGATAGGCATCTTCACTTTTGGAGTTATACTTAACAACTCTTTGTTGGGAGTTCTAGCCACTTTTGGATATAAAAAGTCATTAACTAGAGAGGGTGTTTATAAAGTAGTTGCACTTTTTACCGCAATACTGAGCATAATACTGGGTGCTATCTTCATTAGCGGCGGGATTTCAAATCTTCCAAGCATTTGATTAGCGATGTCCATTGGTTGCTAGTTAGAAAAGGATATCTATACTTTTAATCCATATCTCCTGAATATCCAGAGTAGTTCTCTTTCAGATCTGGGGATTCCTATCTTGTAAGCATGGTTCAGGAGAAGGGAGGGGAAATATTTTATCCCATATCTCGCAGCTAGTTCCGTATTAGAATATTCTGAAATATCCCTCTCCACTAAAACGGCTACATCTAGCTTTTTCAAGGCCTTAACTGCGATCTCTCTAACTTTTCCAACCTCAGAGGAATCTTTCGAAAAGAAGAGTTCTAACAGCACAGGGTACATCCTATTACCCAACGTAACTCTATCGAATAAAAGAATTACGATAAAATAAAGTTTCTCCATTAAAAATCTGCAAGTCTACTTTGTCTTTCTATACCTACTTTTTCTTCTTTTCCTTCGAGTTGTGACTTTATACTTTTAGCTAGCTTCTCTCCTATCATCTCAACTCTAGAAAGCTCTTTTACATCTGCCTTACGTATATCACCCAAAGTTCTATATCCTCTAGCAAATAACCTCCTCGCACGTGCTCTACCTATACCTCTGAGAGTTATCAGCGGTAGAAGTTCTTCTTTTATTCCATGCTTTACCCTCACACGTAGTTTTAAAACTTCTCTGATCTTAGGTATCTTGAAGAGCTTCCCTATCTCTGCCATAGAGTAGAGTAGCCAGTCAGCTAGCTCTACCTTATTATGGATATCCCCCGGGCCTAGATTATACTTTTTCAAGAGAAATTCTTCACTTACCTCCTCTATCCAGTCTTTAAAAAACATTACAGTTTTCAAATTTGAGAGGAACTCCTCAAAATTCCATGGATCGATTATCTCACTTGGTATCCCAAATAGTAGATAGTTCTCATGCTCATAAGCAAATTCGAGGCATGCATCATAGTCTTTCTTCCTCAGATACATTTTCCCGAGTTCAGGGGTACCAGCGATAGCCTGAAGATATGATATCTCATTTGTATCCCTATCTCTCGCTTTAAATAAGGCATTTCTTAAAATTACCGCGCTTACAGGGTCAATGTAAAGCTCGGAGGTTCTACTCCCAAAGGGGGTTGGGGTAATATATTCTCCTTTCTCTTCTAGTAGGCTTTCACGCATTAGAAACTCGAGTGATTTCATTATTGCACCCTCTAGTACCCAAGGGTCCTGCTGAAAGGAGAAGAAAGTCTTTGAGAAGAAATCTATGAGGCCCTGCTTGGTATTCGCAAACCCTGTCACTATCGTCGCAAGGGTATGAACCCGGAGTACGGATTCCATAGCTAACTTTGAATAAATCGCTTCAGGCTCTGCTAAAATATAATTGTCAAGCAGAAAAGACCTCTCATCAAAGCTTTTTGCTACTAGTATAGCCTCCCCATACTCATCGTATTTCGGTCTTCCAGCCCTGCCACACATTTGATGAATCTCTAATACAGGTATATGGGACTGTCCTAGAGAAGGCTCATAGCGCTTGTAGTCTCGTATAATAACTCTCCTAGCAGGCAGATTTACTCCTGCAGCAAGAGTAGGTGTTGCAGAGAGGACTTTTATTAGATTATTCTTGAAAGCTTCTTCAACGATACGTCTCTGCTCAGCGGCTAGCCCTGCATGATGAAAAGCTGATCCACATTCAATACATTTGCTTAGTCTCTTACATATTCTAGTCGGTTCAGCAAGTACGTTAAGAGCCTCATCAGCTATATCTTTCAAAGCTTTGGTTTCTGAGTTTGAGATAAATTTCTTCGAAATCCGCGAGATATCGAGTGCAAATCTCTCTGTACTAGCTCTAGTATTTACAAAAACTAGGCTCTGCCCGCTCTCTTTAACCGGTTCTAGGGCAAGGTTAAACAGCTCTCCATTAGTGAGAGGCTCTACTTCAATTATACTTGAGTCATCAAATAAGATTTCGCCGTTAAAGTACACTCCTTTTCGCAGGGTAACTGGCCTCCATTCGCTTTTAATTAGCTTTGCGTTAAGCCATGAAGCTATCTCATCTGCATTTTTGATTGTTGCGCTTAATCCTAGGACTATCAGCTGCGGGTTAAGATGCCTGAGTTTAGCTATAGTCACCTCGAGAGTAGGTCCTCTGCCAGCATCGTTTATCAGATGGATCTCATCTGCTACAAGTACTTTAACCATCCCTAGCCATTCGCTTCTATGCCTAAGTAGCGAGTCTGCTTTTTCGCTCGTAGTAATTATAATATCATAGTTGGTAAGCCAGGGATCAGAGGAGTCATAATCCCCCGTAGAGATAGCTACTCTTATCCCTAACTTTTCGTATTTTCTAAACTCTTCAAGCTTCTCGTTAGCTAGAGCTCTCAAGGGCACGATATACAGGCATTTTCCCCCTCGGTCAAGTATGGATTTAACCATTAGAAGCTCAGCTATTAGAGTCTTTCCGCTGGCGGTTGGAACTGCTATGACAAAAGACTCCTTAAGATCTAGAAGTCCTTCATATACGGCATCTCTCTGTGGGGGATACAGTTTTGTAATACCGTTATCTTTTAGAACTTCTATAACTCTTGTAGGAATCCCGCTGTCAACGAGTTCATCAACGTGCATAGAGAGAGTTTATTGGGAGGTATTTAAAAACCTTAATTACAATTTCCAGTGGAAGTATACCCAAAAGCATATATACCTTAAGAAATATCCCAATTTTCGTTGGAGGGTTATGGTGGCACTAGGAAAACCCAAGTATTTTGGATGGGATACAAAGCATAGGTGCATTAACTGTAATGCCCCTGTGATGGAAGGAAAAGACTTCTGCTCTGAGGAATGTAAGAAAAACTTCCTTGGGTCTGATTAACCTCTGAGTTGATTTCCACTAACATTCGAGTTTTACGTTAGAGGACTTAGTAATTCATTTCATACTTTCTAATTCTATCAATGACCTCGTTCCTCTGTGGTATGGAATGTATTCCCCTACCTTCACAAGAAATAGATGCAGCCGCTGATGCAAATAAACCAGATTGGTATACATCCTTTGTTTCCATATATCTAACTAAAAAGGCCCCGCAAAATACATCTCCAGCGCCAATGCAGTCCACTGCCTTCGTCTTAAAAGCCGGTATCTTGTAGACCTCTCCCGCTATAATCTTGGCACCTCTATCCCCTAAAGTAATTGAAAGTATATCGCTCTCTGCCTCGATAAATAGTGACTCTTCCTCAGAAGCTTTAAGAAAATCGAGTTTTACTGGGAGGCTATAGTCAGCGAGATACACTTTTTTCATTTTTTCTCTGCGCAGGAATCCCTGAGCGTCGGCAGAAAGAAAGGGCGTTATTCTTCTTAAGTAGCGTAACAGTGAAGGACTAATCTCATTAAATATCGGAGCACAGTGGATAATTTTGCCTTCTATGCCCTTTACATCTTTTACTGATATCGCCTCTCCTTTTTCGATTATCTCAAATCCGCTGTTAAAAGAGAATCTAGCAGTCCTCCCTCTCTCTTTAAGACGAGAGTCAATACGCTCGTCTGAAAAATTAAAATCAGTGCCATGATTTCCGATCACCGTCACTGGATACCCTAAATTCGCAATGGTGAGAGATGTATATATCACTGCACCTCCTATCCTCTCTTCATCATTCACAAGGTCTATAGTAGGATTTCCTACTATTGCGAATTCCATAGAAGTATTTAAATGCCTTTAGAGAAAGTAAAATTTTTGGGTGTAAAATGAAGGTAGAGCTGTTGAAATATACCGAGGGAGGAATAGAGCTAGTAGCCCAGTCAGCTAGGGTGAGTGGTGTCCCAGGAGGCATGAGCGATGAAGAGATAGTTAGAATGATAGTTGAGAACGACTACTCAAGTGCATTGGAGCACATATCTTTCACTTTCAACCTTTCCGGAATAAGCGTGGCTCTCAGTAGGGAGTTGCTGGAGCACAGGATAGCGTCTCATACAGCAAGATCTACAAGATACCAAGAAGAAGAGGACTTTGGTTACTATATACCTACTGAAATATTGAAGAATAAGAGAGCTTTGGAGAATTATAAGAAGGCTATGAGAGAGCTCTCTAAAACCTACGTAGAGCTTAGAGATATGGGGATTTCTAGGGAGTCTAGACGATATGTCCTACCTATGGCAGTGCATACTAATTACGTATGGACGGTAAATGCCCGAAGCTTGATTAATTTCCTTGGTCTTCGCCTCTGTGTAAGGGCTTCTCCTGAAATTAGAGAGCTTGCCAAAAAGATTAGGGATATTGTGGTAAAAATTTACCCAGAGATTTTCGAAAGTGTAGAATGTAGAGGCAAAATAATGTCCGTCTGCCCAGAGAACGAGGTTAGAGATAGCCCACAGGGCAAAGATTGTCCTTACAAGATTAGGAGTAGTAAAGCCTTTATACCCACCAAAAGAGACGTTCGAGGAAGGAAGGATTGGTAACTATCTGCAAATCAACTTCTTCCCCAGGATTAATAGGGGGCAATATGGCATACGTTGAGTCTCCCTCTTCCCAAGTTGAAACCGCTCCAATTACTTCTTTCTTCGGGCTAACTTTTATGGTAATGCCTTCTACTTTTTCTTTGTTGTTGTTCTTTACGGTGATTAGAGTCATCTCGCTTTTAAGTTCTAGATTTTCTCTCTTCAGCCACCAGTCTGCTATCTCATTGCATGAGGCAATCCAAACACTTTTCCTAGATTTAATAAACTCTAGAAGGCGGGTCAAATCCTCTATATTTTGGCTTGCCTTGGATACATGTGAAGTGAATGTGAATAATCCCCCCTCATCATACGTTTTTTGAAACACTAGGTGAACAGGTAATAGCGAATATTCGCGTGATGCATTGTTCCACAAAGGGTCAAAATTCAGAGACAGAGGTATCTCGACTACTCCGTTGATTGTATAGGGGAGGAACCCGAAATATTGAGAAGAGTCGTATTTATAGCCGTGAACTTCAAGAGCTTTGATAGTTTCTCTATTACTAAGTAGCAACGGGGCTCTGAATCCTGCTGGATTATACCCAATTTTTCTGAACCATTCCTGAGCCCTTCTAATGCTATCTTCTTGAAAGCCTTCTGAGTCGTAATACTCTCTCCATTCTTTCTGATTCCAATCTAGACTAGCGATTTCATAGTCTCTTATAAGGTAAAGAGCTCTCGGGTCATCTTGATAATACCCGGCTACAATGAAAAACGTAGCATTAGTAGTGCCTAAAGCTCTAGTAAGGATTCTAAACTCTTCTACTCCAGCTGTTTCAGCCTCAAAAGTTGGGCATACAGCCGCCTTATAGCCATTAGGCCAGTTTGTGATTTCCGACTTGGGACTACTCATACAACCAGTTAAAACTAGCAGTAGAACAAGTGCAAGTTTCTTCATAGTCCCCTTCGTAGAAAAGTAGTAGGGGGGGCTAGGGGATAAAAATAAGGGGTTTGTTGGAGGTGGAGTGGGCAGAGCAAGCTATCCCCTGTGGAAGCCCTCCCTATCCTGAGTGATGAACTCAGGACCATCCTATTTGCAGTTTTTGCATTTGGTTTCATTTTCGCAGAAAATGCTTGCCGTTCTCAGCAAGCTTCCATTTTTCTCAAGACATCTTATAATGTCCTCTGCAGGTAAATTCTCTTTTATAAATAATACTCTTCCTTTTTTGGATGTTTTTATCGCTAGTTCTCTATCATGAGTCACTATTATACATCCTAACTTACGAGTCAGGTGAAGAATCTCTTCATCCTTCATCTGAGTATCTATGTCTCCTATATGCAGAGTCCTATAGCCGTTGTTTAGTTTTTTCACTTTTTTAGGGATGTTAACGTCCAGTACAACGTCTACTAACACTTATCACACCCTCTTATCCGCATATTTTAACTTAGTTGGCAGGGCTAATTCAACCATATTTCATTCCTCTCTAGTTCTACATCTATTTTCGTAAAGTTTTCAAAACATGGACTTCGCCGGCTAATCTTTATGATCTGAAGTATCTCCTCCAAAAGCCTCTGCTTATAAGCAGAATACCGCATCTCTTCTTCTACACTCATAGATTCACCTAAATTCATAATTCTGGGAGGAGTATCCGATTTTATTAGAGTAGTGCTCTACCGTTGTTGATCCACAAGCATGGCAGTAGTTTGTTAATCCTCTGGAAAATTTACCACAAACGTTGCAACGCGTTACATCCTTTACATAGTACCAGTATCCTACGTGAGTTTTCGAGATTATCTCCTCCGTTAATTTTGACAAATCTTCCTCGTTTATACTTTCATCGGCTGAAGCCTGAGACATTATTCCCCCAGACGCTATAGGATGAAAAGCTCCCTCTAACTTAAGCCTATCAAGAAGGGATATATCTGCATCAGGCCTGACTTGCGAGGAATCAGTGTAATAAATTCTTCCAGAATCCAAGTCGCCTCTAACTATAGCCTTCCCAGGAAACTGCCCATAATCCAGTTTCGCAAGTCTATTTGCGGTGGATATATCCGGAGCTTGTGTTAGCACCCATCTTAGACCGGATTCTTCGCTCCAGGTTTTCGTGGTTTTGGACATATATCTTACTAGCTTCAATCCGAGATTCCAGGAAGTAATACTCTCATGCATTTCTGAGCCAGTAATGCTTTGTACTGCCTCGTTTAATCCGACGTAGCCTATACCATGTGCTACTTCTTCGAGTCTAAAATATGGCTTTCCATCTTCTGTCTTCTGACTTAGGAACGGTAGTAGTTTCTGCCTAAGCCTCTCCCTTATAACTTCTCTTTTTATTTCTATGGCTTCCCTAGCTAAGCTCAGTTTTTCGTCTAACAACTCATAGAATTTGCTTAAGTCGCCTTCTGCCTCATATGATATTCTAGGCAGGTTTATAGTGACTACTTGAAGGATGCTTGCATGTAAGTAACCATTAACAAAGTCGTCCCGGTGTTGGACTGCCCACCTATAGTATTGTGTGAATATGCTATTAGAAAGATATTCTGCGTGAAAGTTTATGAAATTTGGGGTGCCAAATTTGCCGGCTACGCGGTGCACTAATATCATGAAATCCTCATAGCCTTCTTTGTTCAGGTTCTCTTTCCTCAACTTATAGTTTGGTCTTGGCAGTAGGAAAGGTTTCCCGAAATAGTCTCCCTCTAAATAAACTTCTGTTAGTGCCTTTGCAAAAAGTCTTGCTTCTTCTTCATAGTCTCCATATGTTATTCCATTTTTAGTTCTCCCTCCAGGAAGAATCGCTGGTACGTCCTGTAAGATCTCTGGAACACCGTATTCTATACCTATGGTACTTTGGCCATCTCGTCCTATGTAGATTTGTGACATCTCATAAATGAGCATCTGTGCAAGCTGTTTGATTCTTTCATAGCTTGATTCCTCGATATACGGGGCGAGCCATACAGTGAGGAAGTCCATTCCCTGGCATCCTGAGTAGTTGCTCTGAGCGGCAAATAGAACCTTAGCTGCATGTAATATTGCTACTTCGGCTTTTTTTGCAGGCCCTGCTACGTTAGTGGTACCTTCAATTTTTAATCCATTACGCAGAAACCATCTCAAATCATGGTGAGCACAATAGGGACGGGTTGGAAAGTACTCTAAATCGTGGATATATATATCGCCACGCATATGGGCATCGGCTAGATGAAGTGGAAGGACCTTAAGAAGAGAGTACTCCCGAAATACCTGATCTGCTATCAGCTTGTGTATAGTTTCAGGGTTTTTCTGTAAATTTCCGTTATTCGAGCTTTTTATAAGTTGAGTAGCATCATAGACAGGCATTCCTAACCTTGTGTAGTCGGCTCTAGCTTTTTCAAATCCGTGCTCTAGGAGTTTTACATTCACAATCTCCCTTATAAGGGGGCTTGATATGAAGTCAAGCTTCAACCTTCTTATCTCAGACTCAGCCTCTCTCGCTACTTGTTCTGCCAATTCTTTAGGTAGACCTGTTTCAAGGATTAAAGAGGAAACTATCCTACGCCTGTCAAAAGCCTCAATAGTGTTCTTTGAAGTCCTAACATGCATACTATGAAAGCGATGATATCGGTCAGCAGCTATCGGGTCCTTCTCATAGAGTATTTCTAGTGTAGTCAGTTGGATGTCTCTAGTAGATATTCCGTCATAAACGCGCTTTGCCACTTCTAGTGCAACTTCTGTAGCGGTGAACTCTTCAATTCCTGCTTCTATGCACTCATTTTTTATTACGTTAGGTGAGAACGGCTCTACATCTCCAGATGCCTTTACTACCCTTACTTCACGCCTTGCTACTGCCATTACCGACCCACCAACTTTTAGACTCTCGAACAAATAAGCTTCAAACTATTAAGGTAATAATAGGAAGAAAGATATAAAAACGTTTCGAAGTTTATTTATTAACCATATAGCAAATATTTTTATAGATAATCAAACTTAATCATATTAGTTAAAAATAAATCCTTAGGTTGGGTTAGAAAGATTAACTTGGAGGTTTTGGATGGATGAAATTGATGAAAAAATCCTTGAGGTTTTGAAAAAAAATTCTCGAATGCCTTACAAAGATATCGCTAAAAGCGTAAAGATCTCTGATGTAGCTGTGCATAAAAGGATAAAAAAGCTTGAAGACAAGGTTATAAGGAGCTTTACAGTACTTGTAGATCAAAATGCATACGGAAAAGGCATAACGGCACTAATCAATATAAGATGTGAGGTAGGAAAGACGAATTCAATTGCAGAGGAGCTTGCAAAATTAGATGATGTATCTGAGGTGTATACTACGGTTGGAGACTACGACATTATAATAAAAATTAGGACCAAGGATACAGCCACATTGAGAGAAATTGTGGAGAAAAAATTAACGGCCATCAGAGGTCTAAGTGAAATAAGAACAAGTATAGTCTTTCAATGTTTCAAGGAAGATGTAAATCTAGTTATGTAAACATCTCTTTCGGAGGACTAGATTTAGGTGGCACCGCTTTAAAAGCATCCTCAAGATGCTTTTGGGTGATCACGTTGGAATCTTCCAAAATAGCTCGATGAAGCGCAGCTTTAAGAAGTTTCTCCTTTAAATCCCTGCCAGAAAATCCCTCCGTTTTTCCGACATATTCTCTAATGTCTGCTTCTAACTTCAACGGCAGTTTTTTAGAATATTTCCTAAGTATTTCAAGTCTTTCTTTTGGATTCGGTAGCTTAAACTCCATCTCCTCTTCGAACCTGCTCCTTAGAGCATAGTCTAAAATTGCAGGGTTATTCGTGGCTGCTATTGTCACCACACCTTTATTCTCATGTAATCCCTCAAGCTCCGTTAACAAAGCATTTACTACTTCTGAGACATCCCCTCGTATGACCTGATAGGATCTATCTAAGCCGATTGCATCTAGCTCGTCGAGAAATATAACTGAAGGAGCGGTAGATGATGCTTTTTTGAATAATTCATGGATTTTCTTCGCCCCGTCTCCTACATATTCGCCTATGAGATCAGTAGCTCTTATCAAATAAAGCGAGGAATCTGTCTCAGTAGCAAGAGCCTTAGCAGTCATCGTTTTGCCTGTGCCTGGAGGCCCGTAAAATAGGACATTCTTAGGAGCCCATTCTCCAAAGGTATTAGGATTCCGTAGGTATTTTATTATTATTTTGCACTTCTTTTTTACCTCTGAGTGGCCTACAATATCGCTGAAAGTATATCGTATGCCTTTAATTTCTCTTCTTTCGTCACCTTTCAATCGTATCCTAGTATCCTCTGTTATCGTGACTTCGCCTCTTGGGATCACTTTTATAACTTTAAATGCAAAATCCGGTATAATCCTCTGGTCGAAGAGATAATCCCCGACAGAGATAGTGTTGCCCATCCACTGCTCCTTAGCATATATTTCGAAGAGCTTTTCATCCCCCATATTTATGGAATAGGTTTTGCTGTCTCTGAGAGGGAATCCCGCAGGCTCAAGTTTTATAAGTCTCGCTGGCCTAGCCTCACGGAAAATTTCTTCTTTCTCTTTTACTTCTCTAGTCCTAATACCGATCCATTCATCTAGATAAGTTTGAATATGAATTCACCCAATTTTTTATCGTTCATTTACTGTATTTAAATTTTAGGGTGATTAGCTTTGGTTCCTGCAAAACTCTTCGTGGGCTTGTTATACAGGGATGAAGAAACATATATGGTAGCACTTGATAGGATGGTGGAAAAATTTGGCAAAATAGAAACGAAAAGCAATCCCTTTAACTTTGATTTTACAGAGTATTATTTTAAAGAGATGGGCAGACCTCTAATAAAAAGATTTATTATTTTTGAGAGGATCATAGATCGCGGAGAACTTGCGTCTATCAAGAAGTATACTAACAATCTAGAAAAAGAATTTGCAGTTAATGGAAAAAGGAGGATAAACATAGATCCGGGTTACATAACCAAAGCAAACTTAGTTCTGGCGACAACCAAAGAGTTCCCTCATAGAATATATTTAGGGGAAGGAATATACGCTGAGGTCACTTTAACCTTTAAGAAGAATGGATGTAACTATTTTGAGTGGACGTACCAAGACTTTAAAACTCCTTGGGTTTGCGGCTTTTTTTTGAAGGCAAGAAAAAAACTTTTATAGGTTGCGGTGAAATCCAAAACATTGAAGAAAATTTCAATAAAATTTAAAAAGGCTTAATGCATTTTTCTTGACAGTAAAGGAAAGGAGAGGAACCCAATGGCTAGGACGTTTGGTGTTGTTGTTGTCTTGTTGGTGATGATGGGCTTGAGCGCCGTGATTACTTATGCGGGGGCTTCGGTTTATTATGGCCAGGTTTTGGATAAGACTGTTCAGTATTATTTGTCTGAGTTGGAGAGGGCTAGGTCTGAGGCCGGGGGTGTTGCTCCCGTGGTGGAGAAGTCTGCTGAGGCTTCTGGGTTGTCTATTTCTTGTCCGGATTGTCATGGTAGGGTTGAGGGCTTTCATAATGTGAGGGATATCACTAAGCTGGATTCTCTTAGGAATAGGACTCCTAAGGTTTGTACGACTTGTCATGGGGTTTCTATTCATAGGATTCATGAGGCTCGTTTGGATAAGGGGCTTTTGGATTGTACGGATTGTCATAGTTTTAGTGAGGCCGGGGGTGTGACTATTCCTTCTGTGAGGCCGGGGGATCTCTTGGTTTGTGAGCAGTGTCATTTTGATGGTAATTATATTGAGATCCATGTTGTTAAGGGGTCTGGTTCTTGCGGTAGCTGTCATGTTGGTAGTGTTGGCAGGATTCATCAGCCTACTATGGCTAATGTTGAGGAGTTGTTGAGGGGGGTGGGGGAGTGAGGTTTTTGTTTTTTTTGGCTTTGTTCTTGTTTTTCCCGGTTGTCGCGGCTCAGGGCTCTGTAAGCGTTGACAGATGGCAAGCCTCAGTTTCTTATAATCTTTTGAAAGAAAATTTGGATTTCAATTTTCTATTAACTAATAACATGGAAATGAAGGTTGTTGGTATAGAGCTTATTATTAATGCGAAGTATGCAGACTATATACCCGAAGAGGAAAGATTTGAAAATGAGACCTTTACTGTAAAATCCTCCGCCATAGATGATAAATCGAAGTTCGAAATAATATTCAGTAGACCTATTGAAAAAGGAGCTTCAAGAGAGATTTTTTTAAAGTTCTCTACAGAGGGACTCACCAGAACAACGAACGGGATTTCCACCACTACTCTGAGTTTTTCTAAGCCAACAGCTATACTCGAGGATGGAAGTAAAGTTCCGGTTCAGATAGGTGCGGGAACAATTAAAGTTCACTTTCCAGTAGGCCAGCTTCCTGTTGAATACGAGCCAGAGCCTTGGAGAGAACTTTGGCAGGGTGTCAGCGGCTTTGAAGACCACTTTGTAGCCATATTTGAGGATGTGACTATAACCCAACAAATAATTGTGAAATTTAGGGAGGAACCCAAGCTTTATGATATAATAGAGGCTGATGGCGAAATAGAGAAGCTCACTAATGAAATAAATTTTAGAAAAAGCGCTGGGGAAGACGTTGTAGTAGCGGAAAACTATGTTGATAGAGCAAAAACTACCCTCGGGGAATCCATAGATAACTTGGTGCAGGGGAATAATGAAAAGGCCGAAGTGGAATTGGAAGCTGCTCGCAGATATATAACCATAGCTAAGGTTTCCCTTGGATTAGAGTCCGAAGTTCCAAGCGGAGAAACCAAAGAACCCGCTGAAAAAGAAACAAAGGTAATTCCACAATATTTAATTTTCTCAGGCATTATATTAAGTATAATAATTCTCTCAATTATAGGAGGCATTGTAATAAGATTAATAGGAAAAGAAGAAGGTGGTGAAAGAAAAGAGGATTAATGGAGATGGTGGCTGTGAGGACGTTTGGTGTTGTTGTTGTCTTGTTGGTGATGATGGGCTTGAGCGCCGTGATTACTTATGCGGGGGCTTCGGTTTATTATGGCCAGGTTTTGGATAAGACTGTTCAGTATTATTTGTCTGAGTTGGAGAGGGCTAGGTCTGAGGCCGGGGGTGTTGCTCCCGTGGTGGAGAAGTCTGCTGAGGCTTCTGGGTTGTCTATTTCTTGTCCGGATTGTCATGGTAGGGTTGAGGGCTTTCATAATGTGAGGGATATCACTAAGCTGGATTCTCTTAGGAATAGGACTCCTAAGGTTTGTACGACTTGTCATGGGGTTTCTATTCATAGGATTCATGAGGCTCGTTTGGATAAGGGGCTTTTGGATTGTACGGATTGTCATAGTTTTAGTGAGGCCGGGGGTGTGACTATTCCTTCTGTGAGGCCGGGGGATCTCTTGGTTTGTGAGCAGTGTCATTTTGATGGTAATTATATTGAGATCCATGTTGTTAAGGGGTCTGGTTCTTGCGGTAGCTGTCATGTTGGTAGTGTTGGCAGGATTCATCAGCCTACTATGGCTAATGTTGAGGAGTTGTTGAGGGGGGTGGGGGAGTGAGGTTTTTGTTTTTTTTGGCTTTGTTCTTGTTTTTCCCGGTTGTCGCGGCTCAGGGCTCTGTAAGCGTTGACAGATGGCAAGCCTCAGTTAGCTATAAAATACCTGATGCGGTAGTTGAGCTGGATCTTTCTATAGCTAACGGGTTTGAAGAGAAAGTAGTGGGGCTTAAAATGCCTTTCTCTGCCTCTGCACTTGATCTGATTGAAAGCGATGAAGAGTTTTCCAAAAAAAATGTAAAAGAGATTTCTATCTCTGAGGAGTCTGGACTACCCTATGTTAAAGTTAGCCTAATAGATCCTGTAGACCCCGGTGCTAAAGGAATCGTGAGGTTTAGGTTTAAAGCAATGGGGTTATTAAGTAGGACAGACACAGGGTATAGCACATCAGTGAAATTTGGAAAACCAGAGGCTATACTCGAGGGGGGCAAAAATGTTGAGCTGGGATCTGTAGGAGGAATCGTGAGGTTGCATGTACCTGTAGGGTATATCCCTTCGGGTTATAAGCCTACTCCTTGGAGAGAACTTTGGCAGGGTGTCAGCGGCTTTGAAGACCACTTTGTAGCTATATTTGATGGGATTTCCTTTACTCAGGAAATTAAGGCCGAGTTTGAGATAGAACCCTTGCTCAAAGATATTATAAATTACGATGGAGAGATTGAGAAACTGGTTTACAGGGTTAATGTTAAAGAGAAGGCAGGAGAGAACGTTGGAGAAATCTCCTCCCACATCGATACTGCGAAAAGCTCATTGAACTCGGCTATAGACGATCTTTTGGCAGGTAATAAGAAGGATGCAAAGGTAAAGATAGAGGAAGCTGGGAGGCATATAAGCTTGGCTGAAGCTTCTCTAGGAATGCAGTCGGAAATCCAGATGGTTGCTCCCACAGAGCAACCCGTAGCCGTCTCTGAAGGGGGCTTACCCGTTGGAGTGATAGGCTTGATAGTTGCAAGTATTGTTGTTATCGCAGCTGTAGGGGGGCTGATTTTAAGAAAGCTATAGTTCATATCATGAGGAGTTTTATCGCTGTTGATATTAAAAATAGTGCATTAGTTGGAATCTTAGACGAATTGGCTCAACTTAAAGCCGGCCTCAAGCTCGTGGAGCCTCAAAATCTTCATTTGACTCTAAAGTTTCTTGGGGAGGTCGGTGAAGACATGGTGGGCGATATTTATGATGCAATGATTAAAGCTTTTTCTCCTTTTTCTCCTTTTGAAGTCTCGCTTAGAGGTGTGGGGGTATTTCCTAGTCTAAGGTATATACGGGTTATATGGGTGGGTAT
The DNA here is from genome assembly GCA_002011125.2 of Candidatus Hydrothermarchaeum profundi. Lineage (GTDB taxonomy): Archaea > Hydrothermarchaeota > Hydrothermarchaeia > Hydrothermarchaeales > Hydrothermarchaeaceae > Hydrothermarchaeum > Hydrothermarchaeum profundi. The sequence goes on along the minus strand of MTMF02000009.1, from coordinate 1,840,132 downwards.
TGAAGAAAATAAAGAGAAGCTTATAGAGATGCAATCAAGGTTAGAGGAAAATCTTTCTAGCTTGGGCATAGGAAAAGAGAGGAAAAAGTTTGATCCGCATCTCACTCTGGCGAGGGTTAGGTCGCCTCGTGGAAGAGAAGATGTAAAAGATTTTGTCGTTGAAAATGCAACCAGAAGTTTTGGCAAGGCGTTAGTTGATAAGGTAGAGCTTAAAAGGAGCACTCTAACCCCAAAAGGTCCAATCTACTCTACTATAAAGTCGGTGGCGTTATAAGGATAGTTCTAGAGGTGCATAAAAATGATTTCCAAGATTTGCATTATTGTAAACCTAAAAATAATATAATCCGATTAATAAAAAAGGAACTTAATGAGAATTATAAGCGAGACGGCCTCTGGTAGCACCGTTAGTAAAGCGTTGAGCACTGTAGTAGAGAGAATAAATCAGAGGCTGGCAGTGATAGATGGCGTTATAATGAAAGTTAACACAGATGTTTCCTCTGGGCCAGCGGGAGCATACGTTACTGTTAGCGTTGCGGTAGGGGGGAGCGAGCCTAGAAGGAAAAGGGTAGTAGGCATAAATGAGAGGGGAGCGACTAGGGATTCCGCAATGGCGAAGGCAGCTGAAAAACTTAATAAGATATTAGCAGGAAAAAAGGGAGAGGTAGTAGACGTATTTACAAAAACAATTACTACTCCGCTACCTGGCAGGATATATACAACGATTGTTGCGGCAGTAAATGAAGATGTATTAGAGTCGGTTGTAGAAGCAAAGCAGAGGAGGGGGAGACTTAAAAAAATTGTTGAGTTATTAGGTAATAATCCTTCGACTCTTAACATTTCACAGGTTGCGAGGATTTATGGTGTTTCAAGATTGGTGATTTATAAAGACTTGGAGGAGCTGGGCTATACTCGTACTTCACTCAAAAAATCTCACTAAATTCTTCTGTGGTACTGAAGAGTTTCAAGTAATCCTCTTCCTCGATTTTCTCTTTTTTTAACAAATATTCCTCTGCAAGTTTTCTGTCTCCTTTCGCCTTATACTCGAGCTCTTCTAATTTTTTATAGATGTTTTTTTGTTCTAGTAATCTAATTATCTTCTGGTAGAGGCTTTTATCTCCATGTAGGAATTCTCCCTCTGCAATTATTTTGCAAGCTACCATTCTGTCAAATGAATCAAACTTAGTCTGTTCCTCTACCTTTGAAAATCGTTTGACTAAATAATCTATTTCTTCTTTCACAGGGGCTCTTAGTAGAGCATGCTTTTTAAGGTACATACTCTCGTCTATGGTATTAAACTCGTTCTCAGGCAGGTTATCAGATGCTACGACTATTATGTCGAGATCAGAGCCCGAGACCATCTCTCCTGTGCTTCTTTCAGGTCTTGGGTCTCGGTGCGCCATCCTATGCGGAACATCTCCGCCTATTATAAAACAGATGTCTTTTCTAATTCCTGTTTGATCTAGTATCTCTCTAGCAATCTTCCTTGAAAGGGCAAGTTTTTCCTCGCTTATTTTAATTATCTCATTCTCTAGCTCCTTTGCTTTTCTCTCTACCTCATCTAAGTCTAATCCTACCACAGTGTAAGTTAAAAATTCTCTCTCAATTGCAGGTGATAGCCGAACATATCCCGGAACATTCTTATCGAACCGCAGGTACTTTTTTCCTACAGCTTTCATCACGATCTTGTTATCTAGCTTGCATGCTCTCCATAATTGAAAGATTTCTATCCCGCTTAAAATGTAGAGTTCTTTCCCAATAAGAGGCCCGCTTTTAAGTAGATCCTCTATACCCATAGGAACTAATATATTAAAAGCAGCCTTAAATAGGGATATGCTTTCAAGAATAAAACCATCGCCAGAAGATGAGGCTCGATTAAAGAGGGTTTCCAATAAGCTTCTTAGAAAATTAGAAAGAGAGGTTAAACAATTTGATCCAACTATAAAGGTTGCTCTATTAGGCTCTGCCTCTAGAGGTACCTGGTTAAAAAATGAAAAGGACTTGGATTTCTTTTTAATGTTCCCCGAAAAATACTCAAAAAAAGAGCTGGAGAGGGTAGTAACTATTATTGGTAAAAAAGTTCTTAATTCGCCTGAAAAGAGATTCGCAGAGCATCCTTATATAAGGGGGCGTTATGAGGATTTCGAGGTTGAGCTAGTGCCATGCTATCAGGTCTCAAACCCAGAAAAACTTAAATCGGCGGTAGATAGGACTCCTTTCCACGATAAATTTGTAAAAGAAAATCTTGATGGGAAGGAGGATGAGGTTAGGCTATTAAAGCAGTTTTTAATGGGCATCGGTTGTTATGGTGCTGAAGCAAAGGTCGAAGGGTTCTCGGGTTACCTCTGTGAACTCCTTGTGATAAAATACAAGTCCTTTAGAGGCGTCCTAGAAGGAGCTAGGAAATGGAAATCCCCTCAGGTACTGTGGCTTAAAGATAAGCCGGATATTAAAAAGGTGACAAAAAAGTTTGACTCTCCTCTAATTTTCATAGATCCGGTAGATAGCAATAGGAATGTGTCCAGTGCCCTTTCACTAGAGAGATTTTCAGAGTTCATATACGCAGCAAAGGAATACCTAAGGCACCCTAAGGAAGAATTTTTCTTTCCAAAAACGAGGATAGCAAACAAAGATGAAATTCTGAGGAGATTAAAAGGTAGAGGAACTCAGCTGGTTTCTATAGTCTTTTCTAATCCTGGAGTGATAGACGATATACTCTACCCCCAGTTAAGAAAATTTAATGCTACAATACGAAATTGTGTTGAAGAGAAGGACTTTAAGATTCTAGGCTCTAAATTTTTTGTGAGAGATAAGATATGCTTAATACTTGAATTGGCTTCAATAGAAATCCCTTCAGCGAAGTTTCACATGGGACCTACAGTAAACTCGCCGCATGAAGACAGGTTCTTGGATAAATATGCATCATATAGGGAGAAGCTTACAGAGCCTTTTATACGTAATGGGAGATGGCAAATTATCCTAAAAAGGAAGTACCGCAATGTAGTGGAATATTTAAGGAGCTTTTTAACTAAAGAGAAGTTGGAGGAAAAGGGTATACCCAGATATATAGCTATGAGCCTTAGAAGAGGGTCCGATATAAGAGTTGATGAAGAGGCGGTAGTTGAGGAATTTTACCCGGATCTACTAGACTACCTTGATCCACGGTTCCCCTGGGAAATAGAGTAAAACTCTTAGCGTAAGCATAGAAACCCTGTAAAATATTTTTACATTGGAGTCGCCCAGCTTTCATCGTCTAAATAAAACTTATCTCCAATTTTTTGTTCACCTGTGACTAGAGGTTTTGGCTCCTTAATGCATTCGATCCTATAGAAAGCTGACTTGTACCAACTGTAATTACACTCCGATTTTAGATACCTCATTATCGGAAGCTTCTCTTGGTAGCGTTTAAAATTATTGTCCTCCCAGGGATACTCGCTATATTTTCTCTTTATATCGGTAATCACGAAGCCCATGTCAAGAAGCATGCGCTGTATCTCGTACCATTTCTTAAGGGAAGCCTCAAGGGTTGTTAGCCCAAAATATCCTGCGCTTCCAATCCCGCGTAATGAGGAGACCCCCCTAGAGAGGAAGAGCTTAATCCCCTCGAGGGTTTCAACAGGATCACATAAGAATACATCAAAGCTCTGTTCAAACTCTTTATCAATCGGTTCTCGGACATCATAGCTTCTGGCTTCAACACAGAGGTTGTTCTCCTTTGCATTCTTATTTATGAATTTTACCAAGCGTTTGTCTACTTCTAGGACTACAACCTTGGATGGTAGTCTAGTTAAAGATGCGGCGATGCTAAATAAATCGTCGTCTCCAATGACTAGGATATCTCTAGAAGCTAAGTCGCCTCTTTCGTAGAGGAGCGCAACCCGCTTTAACACATCTTCAGGGCGCATATACCCCTGGTCATACTCTTCTATTGGTAGAGGCCTATCCTCTGCGATATCGTAAAAAGCTTTAGCTACCTTCTCAAAATTCTCTGGAATTATGTACCCCTGGCCTTGGCATCTCCTGCATGTAAATGTGAGCGGAATAGCAGGGATTTCTTTAGCGAGATCTCGTCCTTTGTCTGTTAGTGATACTATACCGCCATCTACGGAGATCAACCCGCCTTCTATCATCTCACTAAATCTTAGATAAAACTCTCTGAGACTTAAATCCTGGGAGTCTAAAAGCTCCCAAACCGACGTGGAGCCTTTAGAGAGCTTTTGAAGTACTTGTATTGTGAAGCGATCTAACAAGCTATCCCCTCGTAATAACGCGTTGCTTGTAGGACTCTGGCCTGAAATATTCTAGGAATAGGTTGAAGGCGCGTTCGGCCTTCTCTGGACTACCGCAGGTGAATATGTCCAGATTCACAGTTTTATATTCCGGCCAAGTATGCACAGAGATATGGGACTCCGTGATCAACACCATTCCTGTAACACCATGGGGGTTAAACTGTTTGTAGAGAGACCCCACTTTCGTTAAGCCAGATTCATTTACGACCCGCTCTATGATCCCACGGACACTGTCTTCATGAGATATCAACTCCTTCTCCACGCCGTATAGTTCTGCAATAATGTGTTTCCCGATTACTGTCATCGTCACTCATCCTCTCACCTGTGTTTCAATTATTAAAGGAAAATCTCCTCAGTTTTTTGATATATACGTAACATAGTTTAAATAATATTAAATGTACAAAATAATTTCACTATTCTCTTTTAAAGATTACGATTCTACAGTTTTTTATGAAAGGAAAAATGCGTTGCACTAAGTGTAATGAGAAGGCCGTTATATCTATTAGAAGTCGGCATAGAATCCTGTGTGAGAAGCATTTCTTAGAATACTTCATAAACACAGTTGAGCAGACAATAAGGAAGTATTCTTTAATCAAGAAGAAAGATAAGGTGCTTGTAGCGGTATCTGGGGGGAAAGACTCCTTAACTCTCTGCGATGTACTTCTAAAACTAGGATATGATGTCAGTGGACTTTATATTGACTTAGGTATAGAAAGACAGAGGTATTCTAAGGAGTCTCGACGGAAGGTTGAAAAATTCTCTTCAGTTAAAGGAGTTGAACTTAATATCGTAGACCTGAAAAAGGAGTATGGGGTAAGTGTTCCGCTGCTTGCGAGACGTAGCCCACGTAGTGTCTGTAGTGTTTGCGGTATCGTGAAACGCCATGAGATGAACCGTATTGCTTTTAATAATAATTACGACGTTCTTGCTACTGGACATAATCTCGATGATGAGGTAAGTGTGCTTATGAGTAACTTGTTGCACTGGAACTTCGACTTAATTTCAAGACAAAGTCCCCGTCTAGAGGGCTGGCATCCTAAACTCAGCCTTAAAGTGAAGCCTCTCTGCCTATTGACTGAGAAGGAGACAGCCATGTATGCGATAACGAATGATATTGATTATATGCTTTATGATGAATGTCCGTTTTCTGAAGGCTCCACTAGTATAACAATAAAAGAGGCTCTTAATCGTATTGAGGATAGGTCGCCCAGTACAAAGCTATACTTCTATACGGAATTCCTGAAACACAGGAGCATGTTTGAGTCGCTTCACGATAGATCTCGAGTTTCCGACTGTGAGGTTTGCGGATTTCCAACTACGTCCAAAAAATGTGCCTTCTGCAGGATCATAGAGAGGGGTTAGATGAGTTTTTGACGATCCTCAACTCAAGCTTGTTAAGCAATCCAGACCTCGTGATAGCTCTCAGATGATATCTCGATAGTATGTAGTTTTTCCTAACAATGTTACTCACTACGAGGGCAACCGTTTCCCTAACTAAAGGCGAGGTTTTAAAAGTCTTTAAGAGATATCCCAGCTTTTTACCTAATGGTGGGTTTATGTATTTCGTGTATCCCGGTTGCATGAAAAAGTCGCCCCTAGAAGGTGGGCATATCTCATCTAGGATCTCTTCGAATATCCGCCAGTGTTCTCTCTCAAATTGATTGTGTAGATTCTGGTTTTCAAGGTTTTGCTGGAGGCGCGTTATTTTGTTGCATATATACTTTCCCTGAGGATTACGATTCAAGAATCTAATAAAATCCCTATTTATGGCATGAAGAGTATTTAGAAAAGCATAGCCCCTCATTTCAGATAACGGTAGTTCCCCATAGCTATAAAACGGGGGATGGAAAATTGATGATAATACCAAGTTCTTTGATTTTATGTCGGGGTTACTTGCGCCAGAATATACTAAGTAATCATCCACTAATCTCTCGATATCTCTTTTTATCTCCCATTCTAACGAATCGCGTTCAATATTCTCCTGAAGCCGGATTGTATACCCGATAGTGCATGCGACTAGTTTCAGGATTCTATCTTCTTCTTGGACAGCAACATTAAAGCTTTTTAAGAATATACTCCTCTTTTGATCTGGAGTCAACATAGAAATTAATGGAACAAGCCTGTCTACAATGCTGGTAGCACTCCTCTTCCTGAGTTCATTAAAAAAATCTACATGGTCCCTGAACTGGCTCAATCAAAGGCCTCCTCATCAGACTGAGTTACTATCTACCATTTAAATTTTTCGCAGCTTCTCATTAAAAGTATAGTGTCTACCAAGTTTTTCTGCCTAAGGTTACTGTGGTCTCATGTTCCTCTCCGCTTCTAATATAAGTTACCTTGACCTTATCCCCTGGCTTCTTTGAGGAGATAAAGTCAACCACTTCTCTCATAGATTTTATTTCCTTGCCATCAAGCCCTACTATAATATCTCCTCCAATTGCTAGAAACCTCCCATTTATGAATACCTGAACGCTTCCTCCTCTAAGTCCTGCCTTATCTGCAGGACTTCCCGGTACTACCTCAATTATTAAGGCTCCATGCTTTGTCGGCAAATTAAGGATGTTGGAGATTTCTTCATCTATCGTTATACCGCTGATGCCTAGCCAAGCGCGGCCCTCAGGTATCCTCCCCTTTCCTTCCTTAATTATCTCTTCCATTGCGACCTTTGCCTTGTTTATAGGAATAGCGAAGCCGATACCTATATTGCCCCCACTTGTAGACAATATGGCAGTATTTATACCTATCACTTCGCCAGCCATATCTACAAGCGGTCCTCCACTGTTGCCGGGATTTATGGATGCATCTGTTTGTATCATGCCTTGTAGCACGTTTCCATCTCCAATGTTAATACTCCTATTCAATGCGCTCACTATTCCGAATGTAGCCGTTCTATCTAGGCCGAAAGGATTGCCTATAGCCATAACGAAAGTTCCTACGCTAAGTTTATCTGAGTTTCCAAAAGAAGCGGGATTCAGCTCATCTGGTGGAGCATCCACTTTGATGACAGCGATGTCCAGCTCTGGTATGGCTCCGATGAGTTCTCCACCATATTTTTTACCATTTGCTAGAGTTACTTCAATAGTGCTAGCATCCGCTATGACGTGGTTGTTGGTTAAGATATATCCATTCTTATCCACTACAACCCCCGAACCAGTGCCCTGTTGCGGTATTATTTCAAAAAAGAAGTTCCTTTTTAGCACAGTAGACGTGATATGAACTACGGAAGGAGCAACTTTTTCATAAACGCTTTTAATAACTTCTTCTTGGGTAGAGGTAACGTTCATGTTTATTATTTGGGAAGGGCCCTCTGGGTATTGTACGAGATAATCAGAGAGCAGCAGTATACTAGTTGCTCCTCCTACTGCCCCTGCGATGAAACTTAGCAATAGGAGAATGAGAGTCCTCTTTCCAGACATGTTAATTACCTCCGCTAGGGGTTATATAAAAATAGTTATCTTCAGAAAAATATGCTATACCTTATTTTTTTCTCTTAGGTATTCTAAACCAGAACTTAGAGCCTTTACCAGGTGTACTCTCTACACCGATATCTCCGTGATGGAGTTTAATTATCTCCTTTGCCACAGCGAGCCCCATTCCTGTTCCACTGTATCTCCTAGTTGACGAGGAGTCGACCTGGTATAATGGTTCAAAGATTTTGTTGAGATGTTCACTAGCAATGCCTATACCTGTATCCTGTATGCTTACTTCGACGAACTCCCCTTTTTCTCTTGCCTCTACGAAGACTTTTCCCCCCTGTTGGTTGAACTTTATCGCATTATCTAGCAGATTCCTGAGTACATGCTTTAGACTCTCGCTATCTCCCACTACTTGCGGCAACTTTTCTTGGATGGATGCATCTATTCTGATATTCTTACCTGCAGCATTTTGACGAGCCTCTTCAATTGCGTCAGTTATTATGCTCTTTATCTCAATAGGCCTTAGTTTTATCATAGGTTTCCTTTTTCCCAGCTCAGCCGCTTCAATAAGGTCGTCAATGATTTTCTCTTGCCGTCGAATCGCCTTTTTAGCTCTTTTTATTAGTTCAAGCTTGGTGTTACCATCTATTTCTTCTTCTAGCAGTTCAAGAGCTCCCTTAACTATGGTTATAGGCGTTTTAAGTTCATGACGGACATTTGCAATGATATCAGCTTTCATTTTATCAAGAGTTTTTAATTCATTATATGCTGCTTGGAGTTCCTTATGTGCTCTGTGTTTTTCTTGAAGCAGCTTCACATAAGCGTCTCTGCTCTCCCTTAGTTTACGCTCTGCTTCCTTTCTTTCAGTTATATCTCTAAGTATCTCGATGTATCCTAATATGTTTCCTTTCCTGTCCTTGAGTATAGACGTTGATATCTCTACGGGTATTCTTTGCCCATCCTTAGTTACTCTTGTTGTTTCATAGTTATAGACGCCACGCTCATTAGCCATTTCTAGGGCTTTTTTATGTTCTTCAATTAACTCATCTGGAATTATAATTGATGCTTCTTTGCCTAGGGCATCCTCGTATCCGAATATCCTTGCAGCGCTCTTATTCCATTGGATAATTCTCCCATCTTTGTCAAGAGTAATTATAGAATCTGCGGAACTCTCAATTATATTCTCAAGGAATTCCTTTGCCTCTGCCAGTTCTTTTTGTAGTTCTGTTTTCTTCTCAGCTAAATAGCCAAGTAATGTAGACATTACTGGAGCTAGTAGAATCATTATATGAAATAATAAGACAAGGGGCGATGATTCTCCAAAGTGCTCTAACAGCTTGCTAAAAGCTCCAAATTCCCTATACTCGTAGATTATATAAGTAGCTAAAATTATCCAGCCACTACTTCCAATTGCTAATCCCAGTAAATGTTTCTTTATCTTTTTAAGCACTTTTCTCCCCTTATCTACTTCTTTTTTTTACTTTATATAGGAAGCTGAATTACCTCAAACCAATACTCATTTTTCAACTTCATCTGAATATGATATGCCCACGCCGGGATTTGAACCCGGGTTACGGGGTCCGAAGCCCCGAGTACTATCCGGACTATACTACGTGGGCAAATAAAATAATCCACTCACCAAATAATATTTTTGCGTTTAAATTCTAAAAAATAGCAGAAAATCAGAGGAAATCCAGCCATTCCATATATCTCTCGTCTTCTCCCTTAATTATCTTGAAGAATTTTTGCTGAATGCTCTTAGTAACCTCTCCTGGGTTTCCTATTTGATAGCCATCTATTTCTCTAATCGGCGTGATCTCGGCTGCAGTACCTGTGAAAAAGACCTCATCCGCTAAATATAGTTCGTTCTTAGTTATATCCCTCTCAATCACCTCATACCCAAGCTCTCTCGCTATAGTTATAACCGAATTTCTAGTTATACCTATTAAGATACTCGCATTGCTTGGCGGAGTGTAAATCAGGCCCTTCTTGACTATGAAAAGGTTCTCACCAGGACCCTCTGAGACAAAGCCTCTATAGTCTAGCATTATAGCCTCATCGTATCCCGCGTGGAGTGATTCAAGCTTCCCTAGAATAGAGTTAATATATTGTCCAGTAGCCTTAGCAATCGGGGGAATGACATTGGAGGAAATTCTCTGAAAAGTTGAGGTTTTAACTCTAATACCTTTTTTTAGGCCCTCTTCCCCTAGATAGGCTCCCCAAGGCCAGACCGCTATTGCAATATCTACTGGGCAGTTCAGGGGATTTAGACCCATTTCTCCATAGCCTCTATAAGCTATAGGCCTTATATAGCATTCTTTAAGCTTATTGGCCCTGATAACCTCCTTGCAAGCAGAGATTATTTCTTCGCGAGAATAGGGTATCTCCATGAAGTAGAGCCTAGCTGAGTCGAAAAGTCTGTCAATATGATCTCGCAGCCTAAAAACAGCAGGACCTTTTACTGTATTATAGCATCGTATCCCCTCGAATACGCCAGAGCCGTAGTGGAGGGCATGGGTAAGCACGTGTATCTTGGCGTCGTGCCATTTTACCAGCTTACCGTTCATCCATATTTTTTCTACTTCTTGGATAGGCATGGAAATCAAAAACCCTTAACTATTACTATTTAATAAATCTTTCCAAAACTACAAAGAGATTCTTAAGTCCTTGCGAAATGTCTGGATGTTATTCCCACTCTTCCCCGGATTTACCTCTTAACATTACCAATGCAATTATCCCTACTACCACGATGCCTATTATCACACCAATTAGGAGATATAACCATGGAATAGGAGGTTTCTCTTCAGCCAGTGGAGGCACAGTTGTTGGGGGCGGGGTAGTCTCTATTGGCGTGGTAGTTGGTGGCGCAGTAGTTTGCGGTAGAGGAGTTGAAACCGGCTTCACGGTGATTGTGACCGTATCTTCAGCTTTTTCTCCTCTGTCGTCTACGACTGAAACTTTTATGGTATGGGTGCCTGGTGGAAGTGTTATGCTGAAGGCCTTTACGTCCCTTCCAGCGCTTTTATCTACTCCATCCACGCTCCACTTATACAGTTCTATTCTTCCAGATGCTGTGCTTGGCGTAGCCTCGGCAGTCAAGGTAACCACAGCACCCTCTGTGACTTCTATATCAGGTCCTAAGTCGACTTTTATCTCAGTTACTGGAGGAGGAGTTTCGGGCGCCGGTGCGAGAGATATATGGTTCAAAGCGAATATTGTGTTTTTTCCTATGCCTATTACGTCATCTAGATAGCCATCTCCATCTAAGTCTGCTGCACTTATCGCTATCTCAGCTCCAGTCTTATTATAGGGCTTAAACTTCTGACTATCCTCATCATAAAATCCTACCTGTTGACCGAGGGGGTTAATAGCATATATTTTTGACTTAGTGCCTCCGATTAATCCCTCATAAGATCCGTCTGAGTTAAAGTCTATAGAGGATAAAGAATCTATTCCTACGTTGAATTTCCATTTATTAGTACCGTCTGGATTTAAGGCATGCAAAACATCTGCTTGGATTATCACATTATTTACAATACCGTCTGAATCCAGGTCTGCCTTGTAAAGCTTTATTCTCCTGCCCTCGCTTGTGTAAGCAAAATAACTCCACAAGTAGTTTCCCTCGGAGTCATATGCAGTAACATTGCCATTAGACGATGCCACTACTATTTCTGAGGAGTATCCATCCCCGTCTAGGTCAAGTGAGATCGCCGAGAATATATTTTTTGGGAGGCTTCTAGTCCAAAGTTGCTTACCCTCTGAATCTGTGACATAGAGAAACTTGCTTGTGGCATACGCGACTCCTTCAGGTTTACCGTTTTTATTTAGGTCAAGAGATGTCACTGCTTCAACACTTGCGGCAAGTCCAGTGATATTCCATAGAGACTTTCCATTGTGGTCAACAACATATAATACCCCATGAGCTCCTATAACTAAGTCATTGGGAGTGCCATCTTCGTCAAGATCAGCAGTTGCTATAGAATATACTGCCGCTCCACTTTCAAAAGTCCATTCTACATTTCCTGAGGAGTCAAAGACGTAGGTCTTACCGGAACCTACCACGACTTCATTTTTACGTCCATCTCCAGTTATATCTGCGGCTATTATTATCCCCTCAGTCAACCCAGGCTTAACGGATTTCTTCCAAAGGAGATTTAAAGGGCCGCTAAAGCTTATGGCAAGAACTCTACTACTCTTTACATCTAGGATAGCGACGCCGTCCATTTTTCCATCAGAGTCAAAGTCTATAATTGCCATTGAAGCCCTCCCCGTAATAGATTCTTCATATGAAGTGTAGTCTTTATCAAATTTCTCCGTCAGTTCATCTGCATATACACCCTGCGCTAGGAGGATTAGAGGAATAAGAACTAAAAACACGTGTTTCATAAGATAAAGCACCTTTATGCTTGCATATAAATTTATTCCCATTCCTGTCGTCTTTCCCATAGGAAGTCTAGAATTTTTTCTCTTATATATATGATTAATATAACTCCCACAACAGCTAGTGCAACCCATTTCAAGTACCCGAGGTAGGGGCTTATACCTCCTAGCGAGGGGATGGAGAAACCTTCTTCTTCAGGCACAAGAGGATTAGGATCTTTCGAGTCTATTATTCCGTCTCCGTCAGTATCGGGTTTAAAGGGATCAGTACCGAGTATCTTTTCTTGTTCATCTGTTAATCCATCTTCGTCTGAGTCTGAGCTTGAAGGTACCTTTTCTCTTGGTTTAACGGTTATTATAATGCTGTCCGTGGATGTAGCTCCGAAGCTGTCAGTAATTTTTAGCGAGATATTGTGAGTACCTTCTTCTAGCGAGAGAGTTAGGGTTGGGGTATCCCCCAGTAGTTTGCCATCTTCAGTCCATATATATGAGACTATTTTACCTCCAGTCGTGGCTGTTGCTGTTGGTGTTAAAGTTATCTCTTCTCCCTCGGTAATCGTCCTATCTGGTCCGAGGTCAACTGAGATAGTAGTTGTTGGAGGAGGAGCAGTAGTTGGTGGAGCTGTAGTTACTGGGGCCCGGGTTGTAGGCGGAGGAGTTGTTATAGGCTGTGTAGCAGTTGTATTATCGCTTATTGTAGAGATTATTATATGAGCGCTGGCATCATATTTACTTAGGACAATGATGTCATCCGCTCTTGAATCAAAATCGTAATCTATAGCCGCTATTCTCGTACCTCCTACTCCTTCAAGGATTCCGAGTTCCTGTCCAAAGGCGCTATAGGCGAAAAGATCTCCAGGACTATTTGAACTCTCCTTTCCTATTACTACGTCATCTAGTATTCCGTCCCCATCGAAATCTGCAGTGGACAAAGCGGTGGAGAAGGCGATAGACATGCTTCCGGCTTGAAAGCCTTTTGAATTGACTATATATACCTTAAAGTCAAGATTAAATAAAACATGGTCAAGTTTCCCTCGTGAATTTCTATCAAATGCTATCATCGTTATTTTAGAGCCTTCGTGGTTTTGTTTAAAGTTCCAATCTTTGCTAACACCATAAGGACTATATGCGTTAACGCTACCGTCTAATAAAGCGACTACCACACATTCTTGGCCGTCAGCCTCTATCTTTGTTATGGCTCCAATATTTTCTTGAAAAACCTTGCTCCAAGCTGGGTCCCCATCTAATGTTATCCCATGAAGTACTTTCCCTGACCCGGCTATTATACGGTCCTTTAAGGCAACTAGATGATTAACTCCCCCCTCTAATTGGGTGTATTCCCATAGCAATGCCCCAGAGCTATCATAAGCATATACAGCATTCCATCCTCCTACGACGACTTCATTTAGTTTTCCATCTCCATTGAGATCAGCTGCAACAGCTGAATAACTACTAGTAGTTTTCCTCCATAGTTCATTACCATTAGAATCTACAGCTACAATATTATCACCAGCTATAACAACTTCTTGTAAGAGACCATCGGAGTCCAAATCAACCTTTCCAATGCTTCTTACACTAGTTACAGAGACTTCCCACCCTTGATAACCCAAGGCAAAAGCCTTTAAAGCGGTGCCAATAACTGCTGTATCTTGAATTCCGTCACCATCCGTGTCTAAAGCTACAATTGAGTAGGGTGGAGGTCCTATGCCAACTCTAGTTGTTTCAAACATGTCGCCGTATACTACAGATAGAGATGAAAGTAATACCAATAATATAATTGCTTTGTTCATATCAATAGGATTTGCTTATTCTCTCCCTTTTATTTTTTTTGGCGCAAAATGAAAAATACGTTCGGAACTATATGAATCGAAAGATATATATATCGGGTAATAGGGAAATCCATCTCAATTAAAAATTACCCAGAGGAGGTATGTGGTAGTATGGTAAATGTGAAAAAGATAGGAGCCATTGCGACTGGGGCCTTATTTATAGGGGCTACTATCGGAATGGCTGCGGCGGTAACAGTACCGTCGGATTTTAAGGCTTCGATGCTTGCTGATAAAGGAGTAGCGAAAGCCCAATTAGTAGTGGGTAAGGATGCCCCGGGTAAGGTAGCAGATACTGCGAGTGCTCAAATTATAGCTGACGCAGTTAAGACGAAACTCACATACACCGTGCCCGGTGGTGATATCAAGTTTGATTATACAGTGAACGAGCTTGATGATGATGGAACTGCTTCTGCGATTTGGACTGGTACGACTATGGCTACGACTACTAATAGTTTGAGCGGTGTTGCTGATGAGCTTAGGAATTTGAGCGGTAGCTTGTATTTTGATGACAATGCTGACGGTGATCTTACGAGTGCTGATGACTATGAGCTCTATAATGCGGTGTATGTCATTGACGGTACTTCTGGCGATGTGCAGATGGCGGAGGTTATTGATATTTCGAGTGTTGAGGGCTCTGTTGTGACGATTAAGGGCACTGATTATTTGGTTACTGATTTGACTAATAATGGTCAGACCGTTAAGATGGGTCCGGCTATAACGAAGAGCCTGTATTATACGACTTCTATTGATGCTGCTAATGCCGTGGTTATCTCTGGTTCTAAGAAAATGCAGTTTATCAAGTCAGCTTCAGGTGCGAGTACAGGGTATCTTGTTATTATTGACGGTACTGAGGTTCAGTATCAGTTGCCTTTGACTCTTTCTCAGCTGAGCCCGAAGGACATTACTTCGGATGTTACTGATAACTCTGATGCCTTTGATGCCTATAAGATCTGGGCATATGCAAGTTCTGGCACAGCTGATTCGATTGAGGTCAGGTTGACTGAGTCTTCACAGATTTTCGAGGTTTCTGATGATCAGTCTGGTGCACTGGGCTATTATGAGGCTCAGGTGAATGACACCGACTTTGCTGCTGGGAGTAACTCGTATACTAGTGGTGCTAACAAGCTTGTGTTGTTGAGTGATCCTATCTCTTTGGTTAAGGATGATAAGGTGGATATCCCGGGTACTCAGTATCAGCTTGACTGGTCTTTGGCGAGGAAGCTCAAGGTTGTTCGTAAGAAGAGTGTCTCGGTGGCTAGTGGTACCAAGTTGAAGGATTCTAATTCTGACTACGAGCCTATAGTGGATGATGACACCAGCTCCTTCATAGTATCGTTAGTTGGTGGTGATATCAAGTTTGATTATACAGTGAACGAGCTTGATGATGATGGAACTGCTTCTGCGATTTGGACTGGTACGACTATGGCTACGACTACTAATAGTTTGAGCGGTGTTGCTGATGAGCTTAGGAATTTGAGCGGTAGCTTGTATTTTGATGACAATGCTGACGGTGATCTTACGAGTGCTGATGACTATGAGCTCTATAATGCGGTGTATGTCATTGACGGTACTTCTGGCGATGTGCAGATGGCGGAGGTTATTGATATTTCGAGTGTTGAGGGCTCTGTTGTGACGATTAAGGGCACTGATTATTTGGTTACTGATTTGACTAATAATGGTCAGACCGTTAAGATGGGTCCGGCTATAACGAAGAGCCTGTATTATACGACTTCTATTGATGCTGCTAATGCCGTGGTTATCTCTGGTTCTAAGAAAATGCAGTTTATCAAGTCAGCTTCAGGTGCGAGTACAGGGTATCTTGTTATTATTGACGGTACTGAGGTTCAGTATCAGTTGCCTTTGACTCTTTCTCAGCTGAGCCCGAAGGACATTACTTCGGATGTTACTGATAACTCTGATGCCTTTGATGCCTATAAGATCTGGGCATATGCAAGTTCTGGCACAGCTGATTCGATTGAGGTCAGGTTGACTGAGTCTTCACAGATTTTCGAGGTTTCTGATGATCAGTCTGGTGCACTGGGCTATTATGAGGCTCAGGTGAATGACACCGACTTTGCTGCTGGGAGTAACTCGTATACTAGTGGTGCTAACAAGCTTGTGTTGTTGAGTGATCCTATCTCTTTGGTTAAGGATGATAAGGTGGATATCCCGGGTACTCAGTATCAGCTTGACTGGTCTTTGGCGAGGAAGCTCAAGGTTGTTCGTAAGAAGAGTGTCTCGGTGGCTAGTGGTACCAAGTTGAAGGATTCTAATTCTGACTACGAGCCTATAGTGGATGATGACACCAGCTCCTTCACAGTTTCTGCTACAGGAGCAGCTGAGACTAAGATTCCGGAGCTAGAGATAGTCGATGAAGACACCGCTAGCACGAATATGAATCTCGTGTTAATTGGTGGACCCGTTGCTAATAGTCTTGTAGCAGAGCTTGTGACTGCTGGTAAGTCTAAAGTGGATTGGTATACTAGTGATGGAGATATAGAGCTAGTAAGCGACTATCCTTCTACTGGATTTACCGGCATAATTGTCGCTGGTAAGAACAGAGAGGCAACAAAGGCGGCTGCAGATGCTCTAGCAGCTGCACTTTAAGAAGGCATATATGCCTTCTATTTTTTCTTTTTTTAATTTTTTATTAACTCTTTTTCTTGGATTATTTTCTTTATAATTCTAAGAATAAAATCTTTAAATGTTAGAGATTGATAAAAGATAAGGGGCCATAGGGTAGCTTGGTCGATCCTCGTGGCTTTGGGAGCCATGGACTCCGGTTCGAATCCGGATGGCCCCACTATTAATGTCTGAAAATTATATCTCCGCATATACGTTGCTCATAATTCGCATTGCCTGGATCTCTAAACGGAAAAGGTTTTTCTTTGCATGTGTCGGTATCTAAATCATAAAGATATTTTTTTATAACATTAGTAAAATTTAAATTTATTAAAAAATACTAGTATTAACATGAATAAGGAGATATTCCCGAGAGATATTTTACCATACCTGATAAAATGGCTGGATAGAAAAGAAGCATATGCTATCAAAGGCCCAAGGCAATCTGGCAAAACTACTATTCTAAAAATATTAGAAAGAAAGGTAAGAGAAAATGTAGTTTACCTAAATTTTGAAGATCCAGATATTCTCGAAGCATTTGAAGTAAATCCTAAAGAATATATACGGAGTTTCCTTTTGACGGAAGGTAAATACTATCTTCTACTTGATGAGTACCACTATGTTAGGGATCCTGGAAAAAAGCTCAAGTTATTGTATGATAGTTTTGATAATGTGAAATTTATAGTTACTGGTAGTTCTTCCCTAGAGCTTAGTGGAGCGATGGCTAAATTTTTGGTTGGAAGAGTATTTTTCTTTGAGTTATTTCCCTTTAGTTTTCATGAATTCTTGGTCGCAAAAAATTCTAGGCTCGCAAATATCTATGAAAATAGAAATAATTGCATTAGAAAATTCTTACTAAAAGGCAAAGTCTCTGTAGAAAAAGATATTTTCTTGAAAGAACTTACGCCATTGTTTAATGAATACGTGACTTTTGGAGGATATCCTGCTGTTATAAAAGCAGAAGACTTTGAAACCAAGAGGATGATATTAAAGAACATTTACGACACATATATCTCAAAGGATGTTATAGAATTTCTCAAAATAAGTGATGCATTTAAGTACAGATGTGTGGTTAGGGTCTTGGCCACTCTTATAGGAAATTTGATAAATTACAATGACATCTGCCTGACATGTCAGATTTATTATAAAGAATTAAAAAGGATAATTTCGATACTATCAGAGACATATATAATAAAACTGATTCAGCCTTTTTATAGGAATCCAATAACAGAGCTGAAGAAAGTTCCTAAAGTATATTTCTATGATTTGGGACTGAGGAATTATATAACTGACAACTTCAGTTCCATTGAGAAAAGGATAGACTCTGGGACGTTGGTTGAAAACTTTGTTTTTCTCTGCTTGAGGAATAGCTTTCCTAGCAGTACAATAAATTACTGGAGAACCATAGCAAAGGCAGAAGTTGATTTTGTACTTAGAGTAAATAATCAGGTGATTCCGATAGAAGTTAAATATCAGACATTTAAGAAACCGAAGATTTCAAGAAGCCTGAGGAGTTTCATCAAGACATACAAACCAAAAAGAGCGTTGGTAGTTACAAAAGATTTCTGGGGTAAGGAAAAAGTTAATAATACACTTATTATGTTCGCTCCAGTTTGTTATCTATAAATATCGTTGTTAGATATGGGATCGAAAAAAGAAATATTCTCATTAAATTTTGTGTAAACATTAAGATAAACAATATCTAGTAACTATTAAAATAGCACAAAGATAGCCGCGGAAAGAGGTGTTGTCTAATAGCTCCACCTAGTTTTCTCTACTTATTAATAGTGCCCTAGATTCAGCTAACTATTGGCGTAGCATTCTTGTCAAAGGGGTTTGTTCTCATTGCAAGAGAAAAGATATAGGGATAGTTATCTTTCAAGTATCTCATGTAATCAAGCCACTGATGGACTAGCATAACATAGACTCTTTGCATGTCCCCGGAAAGATGCTCATAGTCACTTTCAGGCAGATGTTTCAAACTCTCTCTTATAATGAGTTCCTCTTCTAGATGGAAAACAGCTTGTAAAAGTTGTGTGAAGGACTCGTGCTCTAATAGACTAGGGTTCTCTAGCAATCGAAGTAAAAAGTCTTTTCTCTCGTTAAGAAATACTCGTAGATCCTCTAATGTTGATTCCTCGACATTTAGTTTATATTCATAGCTTTTTAGGTTGTCGCTCACTTTATTGAATTTTTCATCCGACCATTCTCCGGTGACTATTAGCTCTCTCCTAATATCGTCTAATGATGGATCAAAATTTGAGAAATATCTCACTAGTTTTGTCCCTATTTCGCTAAAAAATGCACCGATTACCATGTTTAGCTTCTCTAATCTTATCCGTTTTTCTCTTTCATTGAGCAGTTGATGTATTATGAGAGTAACAAAGAGGACTTCTATAGGCAGGAAGGCAAGTTTTCCTAACATGAATATGAATATATGGTGAGAGTCCCTGAAAATGATATAATGGAGGGTGTAAAGAAGCGCTGAAATACTGACCAATAATAACCCTAATAGAACTTGCCAACGGAGATAGAACCGGTCCATTTTTTAGCCTCTCGTATCTCAGATATATATTTTATTATGGATTTTTTACTCTAAGTTTCATATTTTTTTATTGTAGATAGATAGCTAAATATTTCTAACAAGAATTAGGTAGGACAAAGCGACTGCTTAATTCCTTGATAGTGATCTGAAATGAATGCTGTGAAAAGCGTACCAAAAAGGATATATATCATAAATAATCATGATGAAGAGAGGTGAAGCGATGCTAGAAGATTTGCCTGTGGATGTTGGTTTGATATATGAAGGAGAACGGATACGAAAGGCAAACATGTATGTAGACTTAGCTGGTCCCAAAAGTAAGGGAGCAGAACTACTAGTAGTTGCCCCTAAGGATAAAGTTCAAGACGGTAAAGTTGAAGTTATAGGGTCTGATATTCAGGATATGGAGGAAGGTAAAGCTTACTCCTTTGGAATTTTCGTAGAAGTCGCAGGAGAAAAACTGGAAGAGGACCTTGAAGGTGTCTTTGAGAGGCGAATACACGACTTTGCAAATTACGTTCAAACTTTCATGCACCTCAATTCTCGAGATGTTATATGGTGCAGGGTTAGCAAAGAAGGAGCGAAAAAAGGTCTAAGCCTGAAACATGTCGGTAAGGCCTTAATACATCTTTTTAAGTCAGAATTCGATGCCATAGAGGCGATGCAAGTTACCTTCTATACTGATGAGAAAGAGGTCGATAGATTTATTTCAGAAGCCCGGAAGGTCTATCAGAAGAGGGACTCTAGGATACGAGGGCTAAAAGATGAAGATGTCGATGTGTTTTATGGATGTGTTCTCTGCCAAAGCTTTGCTCCCAAGCACGTATGTACAATTACTCCAAGTAGAACATCTTCTTGCGGTTCAATAACTTGGTTCGAAGGAAGAGCGGCAGTAAAAGTAGATCCTAAAGGACCTATATTTGAGGTTCACAAGGGAGAAGAGATAGATCCTGAGAGAGGCGAATTTTCTGGAATAAATGAGATGACTTATAAGAGGTCTAATGGTGAGGTGGAGAGAGTTTTCCTCCACAGCTTATTCGATTATCCCCATACTTCTTGCGGATGTTTCGAGGCTATAGCATTTTACATTCCGGAAGTTGATGGGATAGGAGTAGTTCACAGGGACTTTCATGGCGTCACACCCTTTGGGATACCTTTTTCAACTATGGCGGGCCAAGTTGGCGGCGGTGTACAGAGCGAGGGTTTCCAAGGGATCGCTGTAGAGTATCTACGTTCTCCAAAATTTTTAAAGGGAGATGGAGGATGGGACAGAGTAGTCTGGCTTCCAAGGGACCTTAAAGATAGAATAGGTGAGGATGTTCCAGAACATCTCAGAGAGAAGATCGCTACCGAAGAAGATGCTACTGACCTAGAGACTCTGAAAGCATTCCTCAAGGAAAAGGAACACCCCGTAGTTGAGAGATGGGCAAAGGAAGTAGAAGAAGTGCCTGCAGAAGGCGAGAAACCTGCAGTAACTGTTCCTGAGCTAGAAATGCCTGTTCAAGGTATACCTATAGCGGGAGGCGGGATTAGTATAACATTCAAAAACGCCAAGATTTACGCTGAAAAGATTATAATCACGAGGAAAGAAAAGTGATCATAGCCGTCTCGGGGAAAGGAGGAACAGGCAAGACAATGTTTGCCTCCCTCCTAGTGAGGACGCTATCTGAGATGAATGGGAAGGATATACTCGCTATTGATGCTGATCCAGATGAGAACCTATCTGGTGCTCTGGGGTTAGAATTCGATAAAACTATAGGTGACTTAAGAGAGGAGCTTCTAAAGGAGAGGGACAAGATGCCGCCGGGCGTGTCTTGGAGAGACCTTTTAGAGTATAAGACGATGGGCGCTATAGTGGAAGGAGATAAGTTTGATCTTTTGGTTATGGGTAGGCCTGAAGGGCAAGGATGTTACTGTGCAGTTAATCATGTTCTCAGGGAAATAATAGATACTTTCGCCAAGAACTACGACTATGTTGTGATTGACACAGAGGCTGGATTGGAGCATTTGAGTAGAAGAACAACGCAGGATGTTGATGTCATGCTCGTGATAACGGATCCCTCCAAGAGGGGAGTGAGTACGGCTAAAAGGATAAAAGATCTTTCGAGACACTTAGAGATAAACTTTAAGGATCTTTTTGTAATAGTAAATAGAGTTTCTCAGGATAAGCTGAGCAAAATTGAGGAATATTCTAGGGAGCTGGGTCTAGAGATTTTAGGATCTATACCAGAAGATGAGAAGGTACTTGAATATGATTTCGATGGAAAACCTTTAATAGAACTGCCGGAAAACTCTAAAGCCCTAAATGCTGTTAGGGAAATAGTTGGAAGGCTGTTGATGCGTTATGAGGCTTGAGGATTTAATTTCGTCTCTTGTAGATGCGGAAGAATTGGAATTAGATAATGTCGAAATAGATGTTGACGAGCTTATATTAGAGTTAAAGCAGAGTCCCCCAATGTTTATTCCAAGGGCTAAGAAGGTGCTTAAAGAAAAAGAGCGGATAAAATTTGAGCATCCGATAAAAGAGTATAAAGGTTCAATCGCTGAAGTGCAGATAGGAGCTACGAGGAGTGAGGGTGGAACTAGAGAGAAAGTGGTGAAGATAGGTGGACAGACAACCTTATACCAGTATGAGGGAGGACACAAAAACCGCCCCGTGGTAAGCTATGACGTATTCGATTTGGAAATGCCTAGCTTCGCCAAAGCACTCCGAGAGGTCTGGCAGGATTATTGGAGTTCCCCTGCAGAGTGGGCTAAGGAGGCTGTAAAAAGGGGAGCCGATATGATAACTATTCATCTTATTTCCACTGACCCAAAGATTAAAGATACCTCTCCTCGAGAGGCTGCAAAGACTGTAGAGGAGGTTCTACAAGCGGTAAAGGTGCCCTTAGTCATCGGTGGCTCAGGGAACCCTGAGAAGGATCCTCTTGTCTTCGAGAAGGCAGCAGAGGTTGCTGAGGGAGAAATGTGTTTAATAGCTTCTGCGAATCTTGATCTCGACTATAAGAGGGTAGTTGAAGCAGCTAACAAGTACGGGCATAATGTCCTCTCGTGGACTTCAATGGATATAAATGATCAAAAAACATTAAACAAGCTTCTACTTGAGTGTGGGCTGCCTAAGGAAAGAATGGTGATGGATCCGACTACAGGCGCTCTGGGATATGGTATTGAATACACCTTCACGCTTATAGAGAGAATGAAGGATAGTGCCCTTAAGGGCGATGAGGATCTGCAAAATCCTATATCCTGCGGTGTAACTAATGCTTGGGCTGCCAGAGAGGCATGGATGAATGAGCCTAGGTGGGGTCCTAGAGAATACCGGGGTCCATTATGGGAGACGATTACTGCGCTTACTGTGCTGAGCGCTGGCGCTGATGTTATGATGATGCTTCATCCAACAGCGGTTAATATAGTTAAGAATGTGATTAGTTCTAAGTCTGGAGAAGTTGATTCTCCGGAATTCAAGTATGAGGATTGGTTGAAGATATGACGATATCTCCAATGGATATTTATAAGCTCTTACCTAAGGAGAAAAACTGTGGGAAATGCGGTTTCCCAAACTGCATGGCGTTTGCAGTAAAGATGGCCGGAAAGAAGGCCTACCTAGATCAGTGTGTAGTGCTTAAGAATCCAAAATATATTAAGCAAAGGATAGCATTAAAAGAGTTAGCTGGTAAGCTTCATGAAGTTAAGGAAACACGCATGATTATCCATGAGGACCTATGTAACGGATGCGGGAACTGCGTCGTGGCATGCCCTCCTAATGTATCTGTAAGCCTTGACGTTTCTGGCGGAAAAGGACCCACTACTAGGGAGATTATAATGAAAATAGCTAATGGTAAGGTTGAGATATGCAATCTCAGGATTTGCAGGCGCTTTGAGGAGGATGCCGAGAATAGGCCTTGTAGCGTCTGCATAGAGTCATGTCCCTTAAATGCTATTGAGTTCGTTTAGAGGTGGATTCATGGCAAAAGTATCCCCCATGGAAATTTATAGGCTTCTTCCCGGAACTAACTGTAAGGAGTGCGGTGAAGTGAGCTGTATGGCGTTTGCTTCTGCACTTATAGAAAGGAAGCGCACTATTGAGGATTGTCATCCTCTCTTAGATGAGAAATATAGAGATAAGAGGAAAAAACTAGAGGCAATACTGACTCCTCCAGTGAAGGAGATCGTGATAGGAAGTGGTAGTAAAGCAGTAAAGATCGGTGGGGAGGAGGTGATGTATAGGCATGAGCTCACCTACTTTAATCCTACTGCGCTTTTCTTTGACGTTCATGATGAGATGTCCAGTGACGAGATATCGGAGAGGATTACTAGAATAGATCATTTCATTATAACACGTATTGGACAGGATCTAAGGTTAAATGGAGTCGCCATAAGGTCTAGAAGCGGGGATCCTACTAAGTTTGGCGAGGTAGTGCTTTCAGTAATGGAGAGAACGGATCTGCCCCTTGCGATATGTGCTCTAGATCCTGAGCTTCTTGAGATTGCTCTGGAGATAGCAGTTGATAGGAGGCCTTTAATCTATGCAGCTACTAGGGATAATTGGGAGAAGGTAGGGAAGCTAGCATTGGATCATAAGTGTCCTTTGGTAGCATCGTCTCCGGGGGATATGCAAGGACTTTTAGATCTATCTCAGGATCTATTAGATATGGGTCTAAGCGAACTCGTCTTAGATATAGGAAGTTATCCTCTCGGTGATAGATATGGGCAGATGCTGGAAAACCTTGCTGCACTAAGGCGAATGGCAATTGAGAGAAACCTTAACCTGGTTGGATTCCCTTTGATAGGAGTACCCATGGTTGCTTGGCAGATTGAGAAGGACGATGTTAAAGCGTCTATGATGGAGGCGACCTTAGCTGCAACTCAGATGCTTAGATACTGCGATATCCTTATACTTCATTCTTTGGAGACTTGGTCTATTCTCCCAATTTTAACTCTGAGACAGAACATCTATACGGATCCGAGAGTACCTATACAGGTTGATCCGGGCGTGTATACTATAGGGAACCCGGATGAGGAGTCTCCTGTGCTTATGACTACGAATTTTGCTTTAACCTATTATACTGTGGCGGCTGACCTGGAGGCATCTAAGGTGGACTGCCATCTTATTGTGGTTGACACAGAAGGTCTTGCGGTAGAGCCGGCTATGGCAGGTGGTAAGCTCACCGCTAGTCTTGTTAAGGATGTGATAGTTTCATCAAAAGTTAAAGACCTCGTAAAGCACAGGAAAATAATAATCCCCGGCATGGCTGCTAGGATAAGCGGTGAAATAGAGGAAGCCACTGGCTGGGAGGTAATGGTTGGGCCGCTTGACTCTTCACGGATTGGCGGGTATTTAGATCAAAATTGGACGGTAAGTTAGAAGAGGTCATCTACGAACTTGGCGATGTCTTTCATGTTTTCCTCTATCTTGAGGTCGGGCCTCTGCAGTGCTTTTCTCTTTTCATTTTTCCTAGCTTTTTCGTATTCTGCGATCTCTCTGAGCAGCCTATTTATAGCTAGTCTGTAAAATTCTGACATGTTTTTGAAAAGACCGCGGGAGACTAGTTCCTCTACTTTCTTTCTATTGTCGGTTTCTATCCGGCATGTTATTTTTGAATATTTCATGATTTTAATCCAATATTATCCGAGCTTGCCTGCTTCTCCTCTAACCAGCATTCGGTATTCCTTATGTATGCTTATTACGCTCTGTATCTTATCCCTATTGACTCCTTCTATGCAGTGATACCTGGGCGGATGCGTCAGGATGCCACTAGCTATATTCTCGTCCATTATTTCTACTATCTCTTTTGGATCTGTTTTCTCGAGTTTTAAAGCGAACTGTACTGCTTTTTCCTTGCCTCCTCTTTCAAAGGCATCTAGTAGGGGAAGGGAGAATCTCTGGTCTACACTTGCTATCGCAACGCTGGAGTAAGGTATAGAATACTCGTTCCCATTAAAGGCTATTGCTAGGCCTCCTCCCTGCTTTACCGCGTCAAGCATCTTATAATCCGTTATACTATCTCCTATAGCCACTACTCCGCTTAAGTCGTCTTTATCATAAAATCTCTTTAGGGCAGCGACTTTCCTGCTTCCACCTACCACGGTAACCTCGCTAAAAATCTCGCCTAGCTTTGTGCTTCTTAGTTTTTTAAAGAAGAAATCATCCAATTCCCTAACCACTCTCTTTCCGTCTTTCTCGTAATATAGGTCTTCTAGTATCCTCTCTTCCATTTCTCTAACGATCTCTAGGTCCTCATTTGCCAGCTCAGAAACATATCTATTTAAGGGCATCTTTGTACATGCGACTCTCTCCCTATTCACACCTACCTGAGAAGCGACATTATAGGCATGTTGCTGGTAGCTCGTTGATATTATGAATACATTCCAGCCCCTCTCATGCAGAACCGATATAAGTTCCCTTGCACCCGGTACTATCTTAGCTTTTTTCGACACATTAATGATGTCTTTCTCAGAGATTCTGTGAAGTATAAGGAAAGGAACAATCAGTTTTAGAGTGTCTCCAGGCTCGTAGTTTGCCCTGCCCTCTAAGGTGAGCATATCGTCATATCTGCTTATAACTTCAAAGACCTTAGCTCCCTCTGGAGCTAGGCCAAGGACCTCGTAAGCATTATCCTGGGGTGATAAAGGCCCCTCTAAATCGAAGAAAATCGATGGCATATCAAACAGAATAGTGCTATAATGTTTTAATAATTTTCTGGAAAAAACTAGAAAAAGACCGCCCCCTCAGCTAGAGGAGGGCATTTGTTTAGTAGGAAGGCATCTGTGGTCTCTTACGCCCTTTCGGGAGTTCTGACTCCTTTTTTTCTTCCTCTTCTTCTCCTAGGCTGCCTTTTGCAGCGATGACATCATCTATCCGCAGTATCATTATAGCAGCTTCGGTAGCAGACCTTATGACCTGCTTGACCATTTTCCCTGGCTCAACGATGCCTAGCTCGTACATGTTTCTAGGTTCTCCTGTAGCTAGGTCTATACCCTCCTCTAGTCCTCCCTTCTCATGGGAAGCTCGCAGGGCGATAATAGTGTCTATCGGATCTAGTCCTGCATTCTCGGCGATAGTCCTTGGTATCTTCTCTAAGGCGTTAGCGAACTCTAAGACGGCTAGCTGTTCTCTGCCGCTAATCGTATTTGAAAAGTCTTTCAAGCGCATTGAAACCTCCATTAGCGCAGCTCCTCCACCTGGCAGCACAGTACCGTCTTCGGCAACATCTTTAACCACGCTTATAGCATCATCCATGCTCCTCTCTGATTCGTCAACGACATGCTCTGAGCCGCCCTTCAAGAGCACTGTTAGGGCCTTTGGATTCTCACAGTCCTCTATGAACACGAATTCTTTACCCCCGATTTTCTTCCCCTCTACTTTGCCTGCTTTTCCTAGGTCCTTGGAGGATATGTCCTTGATATTGGTGATTATTTTTCCTCCGGTAGCTCTGGATATAAGCTTTATATCTTTCTCGCTTATACTCTTGACCGCTAGTATGTTCTCCTTCGCTAGGTAATACTGGGCTAGAACCTCTATATCTTTCTGGCATAGCACGCAGTTAGCCCCTGTAGCTGCTATTGCCTTTACCATATTCTTGACAGTCTCCTCTTCCTCGTCCATGAACTTCTTAACCTGCTCAGGCGAGGTAATATTGAACTTTGCATCCGTCTCAGTCTTCTTGACTTTCAGCTCGGTATTTAGAATAGCTATTTTCGCGTTCTTCACTACTCTAGGCATGCCGGAGTGAGCTATTTCTTTGTCTATCACTATACCTTCAACCAACTCTGAGTCGCGGGTAGACCCTCCTACAACTTTTTGAATCTTGATGTTTGCTTTATCCACATTAAAGGTTCCATCACTTTTCTCCGCAACTTTCTTCACAGCTTGTACCGCTAGCTTCGCTAGATGCTCACGTGCAGTTATTCCTGACGCTTTTGAGTTCAATGCTGTTAAAGCAACTTTCTCTAGTATAGCCTCGTCTGCAGGGTCTACTTTTTTGCTGATTTTTGAAAGGATATTTACCCCCTCTTCTTCCGCCATCCTGTAACCTCTCGCTATCACTGTGGCATGGATGTCTTGATCTAGCAGGTCCTCAGCCTTCTTTAGAAGTTCGCCTGCTAATACGACTGAGCTAGTTGTCCCATCGCCTACCTCGGTTTCCACAGTCTTAGCTATCTCTACCATCATCTTGGCTGCAGGGTGTTTAACTTCGACCTCCTTCAGTATGGCCGCGCCGTCGTTGGTTATAAGAATGTCCCCCGAGGAGTCTACAAGCATTTTATCCATACCTTTTGGTCCCAAGGTGCTTTTCACGGCTTCGGCCACTACTTTACCGGCTGTTATATTCATCCTTCTCGCATCTCTACCAGTAAATCTTTGGGTACCCTCCTGCAGTATATATACCGGTTGTCCTCCCATTTGTGCAGCCATTTTTCCTGCACCTCCTATTAGATTTTTATTTAATGATAAATATTAATCTTAACTCCTTGGGCTGGTGAATGCATTTATCACCCTAGAGATTATCCCCTGATCATTCTCGATTTTAGCAAGTTCTTCGAAGAGTTCTCTCTGCTTTCTTGTAAGTTTTGTTGGTGTTTTAACGATCACTCTAACATGCTGGTCGCCTCTGCCGTATCCTTTTAAGCTGGGCATACCTTTCCCTCTCAGCCTGAAAATTGTCCCCGACTGTGTTCCTGAAGGGATCTTAAGCTTTGCCTTGCCGTCAAGTGTAGGAACCTCTATAGTGGTCCCTAATGCTGCTTGGCTGAATGTTATTGGAATCTCGCAGAGGATATCATCTCCTTCTCTAATGAAGAATTTGTGGGGCTTTATATGCACTACTACATAGAGATCGCCTGGTGGGCCTCCATTTTCCCCTACCTCACCTTCTCCAGGGATTCTCAGTCTTGACCCCTCATCTACTCCTGGAGGTATCTTTACCAGCACTTTTCTCTTCCTCTGGACTACACCTGATCCTTTGCATTCTCTGCACGGCTTTTCAATGATTGTACCTTTACCTCCACATCTTCCGCATGTGCTTACGCTAGTGAAATGGCCGAAGGGGGTTCTCTTTGTGTAACTAGTTTGACCGCTTCCACCACAGTTAGGACAGGTTATAGGGCTTGTTCCTGGTTCAGCTCCGCTTCCATTACATTCTCCGCATTTCTCTAATCGAGGATATGTCACAGTTGTTTCTACTCCTCGGTAAGCCTCTTCGAGGGTTATCTCTATGTCAGTCCTAAGGTCAGCTCCTTTCCTTGGACCTGTTCTCTGGGATCTTCTTCTGCCAAAGAACATGTCAAAGATGCTGTCAAATCCGAAGTCGAATCCAAGGTCACCGAAAATATCATCGAAATTGATAGATCTAAATATGTCCTCAGCCGTATATCTGCCCTCTATGCCGGCATGGCCCCATCTGTCATACTGTGCTCTTTTAGCATCGTCGCTAAGCACTCCGTAGGCCTCAGAGATCTCCTTAAACTTCTCTTCAGCGTCAGGAGATTTATTACGGTCAGGATGATATTTCAAAGCTAGTCTTCGATAGGCTTTCTTGATCTCTTCTTTTGAAGCATTTCTAGGCACCCCAAGGATTTCATAGTAGTCCTTTTTGGCTGTCATCGCCTTCACTTCTTATCTTTATCGACGACTTCATAATCCGCATCTACGACCTTCTCCTTTTCTTTCCCTTCTTCGTCTTTCTTGCTATCACTGCCTGCCTGTGCCTGTGCTTGCTGGTAGACCCTAGTGCCAATTTCTTGCACCGCTTTCCTAAGCTCTTCAATCTTGGATTTGATATCCGCGATATCCTTGCCCTTCAGCGATTCCTTTAAAGCGTTAACTGCTTTTTCGACTCTTTCCTTTACATCAGATGGAACCTTATCTCCAAGTTCTTGGATAGTTTTTTCTGAGGTATATATGAGAGAGTCAGCCTCATTCCGTAGTTCAGCCTCCTCTCTCCTCTTCTTATCTTCCTCTGCGTATTTCTGTGCCTCCTCTATTTTCTTCTTTATTTCCTCCTCAGAGAGCTTATGGGGGGCTGTTATCGTTATCTTCTGCTCCTTGCCTGTAGCTAAGTCCTTCGCGGAGACGTTTAGAATACCGTTGGCATCGATATCGAAGGTTACCTCGATTTGCGGTACGCCTCTCGGAGCCGGAGGGATACCTACTAATTGAAAGCGTCCTAGCGAAACATTATCTGCCGCCATTGGTCTCTCTCCCTGTAGGACATGGATCTCTACGGATGTTTGGTTATCTGCAGCTGTAGTGAATATCTGGCTCTTTTTAACTGGTATAGTGGTATTCCTCTCTATTAATTTCGTGAATACTCCTCCAAGAGTCTCTATTCCTAGTGATAAGGGGGTGACATCGAGCAGTAGGATATCTTTAATCTCTCCGGCTAAAACAGCGCCTTGTATTGCAGCGCCTATGGCTACGCATTCCATAGGATCGATACCTCTTTCAGGCTCTTTTCCTACAAAGTTCTTCACGTATTCTCTAACGATAGGCATCCTAGTTGGCCCGCCTACTAGTATCACTTTGTTGATGTCTTCTGGCTTGAGTTTAGCGTCTTCTAAGGCTCTTTGAATAGACTTGCCGCATTTTTCGACCACGGGTCTGACGAGTTCCTCGAGCTTAGCTCTTGTGAGCTTCATTTGGAGGTGTTTCGGGCCTTTTTCATCTGCCGCTATAAATGGTAGATTTATATCGGTCTCCACTAACGTAGAGAGTTCTATTTTTGCCTTCTCGGCTGCTTCTCTAAGGCGTTGCATTGCGGTGTCATCGTTTCTTAAGTCGATCCCGGTTTCTTTTTTGAATTCATCAGCTATATAGTTCATCAATGCGATGTCCATATCTGTTCCACCGAGCTGCGTATCACCGCTTGTTGATTTTACCTCGAATACGCCCTCTCCAAATTCCATTATCGTCACGTCAAGAGTCCCGCCTCCAAAGTCGAAGACCATTATTTTTAGCTCTTCTCCAGATTTATCTAGTCCATATGCCAATGCAGCTGCAGTAGGCTCGTTAATTATCCTAACCACATCTAGACCCGCTATTCTGCCAGCATCTTTAGTGGCCTGGCGCTGGTTATCATTGAAGTATGCTGGCACAGTTATCACGGCTTTCTTTACCGGTTCTCCGAGGAATTCCTCTGAATCTCTCTTTATCTTCTGAAGGATGAATGCAGAAATCTCTTGGGGAGTGTATTCTTTTCCAAATACCTTGAACTTATAGTCCGTCCCCATCTTTCTCTTTGCGGCCATAATTGTTCCCTCAGGGTTAGTAGCTGCTTGTCTTCTTGCTGGCTCGCCTACTAATATCTGTCCATCTTTAGTGAAAGCTACGACCGAGGGGAAAGCTTTACCATAAAGGGTAGCGCCTTCAGCGCTGGGGATTATAGTAGGTTTACCACCTATCATTACTGCGGCGGCAGAGTTACTTGTTCCTAAATCTATGCCTATTATCTTTTCTTTTTTCTCAGCCATAATCATCACCTCTTACAAACCTTGACTTTTGAGTATCGGATAACTTTATCCTTCAACATATAGCCCCTCTGAAATTCCTCTAAGATTATGTCCTCCTCACAGTCCTCCTTATTCTCCTTCATTACAGCTTCATGCTTGAATGGATCGAACTTCTCTCCCACCGTTTTTATGGGCTTGAGGCCCTCTCTTTCGAGGATGTCTTTAAGCTGGTTATATGTGATTTCGACACCTTTCATTAATGCTTCCTTGTTGTTGGATTTTTTCCCGCTTTCAAGGGCTCTTTCCAGGTTCTCATAGACATCTAGGAGCTTTATTATAAGTTCTTCGTTAGCGTATTGAATAATCTTTTCTCTTTCTCTGTCAGCCATCTTTTTGTAGTTCTCAAACTCTGCCTGCAGGTATTTCAGTTTAGTTAGATAATCCTCTGCCGCTTTTTCGGTTTCCTCGAGTTTTGCCTTTATCTTCTCTATTTCCTTTTCTAGAGATTTTTTATCCGATGGTCGTACCTTCTGAGCAGTAGTTTTACTTTTGGAATCCTTCTTCTGTTTACTCATAAATATCACCAAGAAGTCATTATCACCAAATCTATCTAACGAGATAAAATATTTTAATAACAAAAGGTTAGAAATATCTTATTTCCCATAAAATGCATGTAGGCTGCTTTTTAAAAAACGCTAAAAATAAGAGAATATTCGGAATGCTTGTGAGGTCGCTATACCTGAGGATATAATTATTAGCAAATTATTTAGGATAATGATAAAGGAGAACTATCAGGATAAGATCGACATTTTAGCTCTAGCCACTTTAAATGAATTAGATTTAAAATACTTATGTAAATGGATTAAAGATTTCGAGTTAAACCATACTTTGAAACAAGTTATAAGGCAGGATACATACCGATTCAAGAATTATGACCTATCGATTGGGGCGACTAGACTTTCTGGATGCACTTGACTTCTTCACGTTCTCCATGATTAATCTAGAAAATTCTAGAAATTTCTTTACTCTTTTCTCAGCTTTGGTAGTTCTTCCCATCATCTCGTAAGAATGAGTTTAATGTTATAAAAAATATCATAGAAAGCAAAGTTACTGAGGCTCTCAAGCTCTAGGATTATCCTGGGAATAATATGAACCTCCAAAACGCTTATCAGCTGGATTCACTACTCTATTTTTATTTCTCAGCTTCTTTTAAGGTTTTCTTCGAAATTTACTCGCCTAACTCTAAAATAAGCTCTCCATTCTCCAGCCTTTTTGAAAGTACCCTATAGCCTGGCGGCACAGTAAAAAGGGTGAAATATGCTTTATCTTTAGCGTATGCTTTAACTTCAATAGATTCCTCCATTCTTCGCAGCTCTACATCGTCCTCGGACTCAACCCCCGGCACCTTGATTTTAACAATGAGCTTATCCTCTATCCTCTTCATTTCGGTCTGAGGCTCTTCGGTCACCTTTGGCTTAGGTCGCTCTCGCTTATTACGCGGCTCCTCAATTCCGAACCTTCTCAATATCTCGGGCTCTTGGTCCTTATAGTCACCAAAGGTCCTTACCTCTATTTTTGGCTCTTTTCCCGTCTCTGATGTTATTCTAATACTTACTCCACCTCCCTTGAAGGGCTTTTTAAATAGATCCCTTGGAGGCTCAAATTCCCTCTCAAAATCGCCAAAACTGCTACGGAACATTTCCTCTATGCGTCTGAACTCTTCTTCTATGTCTCTGAAGAGAGAGCCGAACTGTGAGAAGCTCGGGAACCTCTCCAGTATGTCTACTCCCTTCTCTATCTTCGCTCCGCAGTTGGGGCAGTATCTCCATCCTTCTTCAATATACTCGCCGCAGCTTCTACAATACATCAACCTATATATCCTAATAGTATCATATAAAAAGCTTAATGCTTGAGGGAAAGGTAGTTGGGGTTGTATCCTCTAAAGGAGGAGCAGGTAAAACCGTCTTCGTAGCTAATCTGGCTTTTGCCATGTCTTCAGTTTTCGGCAGGCGTATTCTAGCGGTTGATGGAAATTTGGAGGCTCCAAACCTTGGGTTATGCTTTAATCTGCCTCATCCTCCTCTGACTCTTCGAGATGCTCTTGAAGATAAAATTCCCATCGAAGAAGCGATCTACCAGCTTAATGAAAAAATGGACCTAATATTGGGGTACCTAATGAATGAAGCGACTAGTCGTAAGGCTAAGCTGGGGGAGAAAATTCAGTTTCTCTTAAAGAAATATGATTTTATCCTCATAGACTCATGTACTGGTGTGGACGAGGACGTGATGAAGGCGTCAGATGAGCTTTTAGTAATTACAGAGCCAGATCGTCTGTCAGTTACAACAGTATACAAGCTCATTAAAGCCGCGAGAGAAAATGAACTCAAAATAAGGGTGATCTTGAATAAAGTGCGCGGAAGTAAAGGGGAGCTTGAGAAGAGCGCAGTAGAGGCTACTCTGGCTCAACCCGTGGCGTCTGTTATCCCTTATGATCCTAGGGTTATAGAAGCAGTGAACAAGGGGGTAAGCGTTTTACAGCTTTCACCTAATTCTCCAGCGAGTAAAAGTTACAAAAAACTGGCGGCGGATTTATTAGGCGAGGAACTCCGTGAAGGTATAATTGAAAAAACTTCTAAAGCCTTAAAAAAGCTTAAAATAAAAGCTCCAAGCGAGGAAGAAGTAGAGATCAGAGTTGAAGTTGGATCTGATGAAATTCTTGCAAAGAAGAAGGTTATAGAAACGGCTCTTAATAGGTTATTTGAGTACTACGAGCGGGGGCTAATACTCGAGGATGTATATAAGGACTTAAAAAGGAAATATTTGGAAGAACTTGAGCAACTGGACTCTCAAGCTCAGCGATAATAAAAACCACAACCTATTTATATTCTTATAATTTAATTTATAAAGGTCAAACCTTGGGGTGCGATACTATGGCTGAAGATTCTGATAAATTAACTGAATTGGAGGTAGAAAGGGAGGTTATCACCGCTACTTTGAATGAACTCAAAAGAGCTTTTGAGGAGGGGGAGATAAGTGAAGAGGACTATAATAGCTCAGTTGCTGATTATGAAGAAAAGCTCACCGAGATTGATTCTAAGATCGCTGAGATAAAGAAAGAGATGGAGGAGAAGGAGGAAAAGCCGGTAGACTATTCCTCAATGGAGTGGAATGAGCTAAGGGAGCTTGCTAGGGAGAGGGGCATACCGGTTAACGAGAAAGGTATGACGAGGGAAAAGATAGAAGAAGCGCTGAGGCAACAGGATCAGGCAGGTGAAGAGGCCGCAGTAGCTGTGGAAGCACCTGAAGAAGCAGCTCCTGAAGTTGAGGCTCCATCAGTAGAAGTGCCAGAGGAAGTTTCTGAAGCCCCGGCTATAGAGGAGGCGGCTCCCGAAGTCGAAGAGGTCAAAGTAGAGGAAGCAGCTCCTAAGGAGGAGGTACTGGAAGAGATTTATATTCCCGAAGAGCTTGAGATAAGGAGATTCGTAGATCCCTCTCTTATATCTAAGGTTGAAGCCATAAAAGGCGAGATACCCTCGCTTAACTCCTCGTTGAACAGTCAGCTCATGAAGAAGCAGGTTGCGGAGTCAAGCTTAAAAGTGCTTGAGAAGAACCATGATGATGGACTTGTTGACGATGCTACCTATGAGAGCCTTAAGCAGAAATATGAAAAGGAAGTGGCCAAGTGCGCGGCTAGGATAGAGGAAATAAAGACTGAGATAGAGAAAAGGAAAAACGTTGTATCAAAATATGAGGACCTCTTAACTGTACAGGCGGAATATGAGAAAAAGCTTAAGGCAATTGAAGGCGAGATCTTCTCCAAAGAGATGGAGCTGGGCTTCATAGAGTCAAGCAAGCTTTTCCTTATCTCTAAAGTAAAAGAGTATCTGACGGAGCTGATAAACTCCCTCGAGAAAATAGAGGAGGAATCCCTTGCATCAGGTGTAAAGTTGCCGGATGAGAACTTTATCTCAGAGAAGAAGAAACAAATGGAAGAAGTGAAGGATAAGCTAGCCGCAGCGAAGAGCAAGGCAGAGAATTTCGATACCCTCATAGATACTCTTGAAAGGGAAAAGGATACGGGGAAGATCGATGAGGGCACGTACTCGGTATTAAAGAAAGAGTACTCTCGTGAGAGGTCTAAGGCTGTAGCGCAGATAGGAAGGCTTAACGGTAAGCTTAAGATGATGGAAGAAGAGATGAAGGCATACGAGAAGCTTAATGACATTTTAGCTGACTGCAAGTCCTATATAGACTTAACGAGAGAGTCCCTTAAGAAGATCTGGCTAGAAGATCAGATACCCCCAAAGAAGAAGGAGATAGAGAAGAAGAAGGTAGAGCTGGATAAGCTTGAGAAGGAGCTAAGTGTTAAGCTTGAGAAGCTAGAGACTCGCTTGGAAAAGGCGTTAAAAACATTGGCTTAACTTTTGAATGATTCGTATCCTCTATCGCTTAGAGTTTCCTCCATACCTTCCGGATTAACAATAATAGCTCCCGCAGGGATAACCTCACCTATTATATTCACATTTAGCTTTATCTCCTTGAGTTTCTCTGGAGGAATTGTGAAAAGAAGCTCGTAATCTCCGCCCTTATGGAATATAAGCTCTCGAGATGACACGCCAGCCTTTTCAGCCACATCTAGGATTCTAGGGTCAATAGGAATCTTCTCCTCGTATACTTTGAACCCAACTTTACTTGCTCTTGATATCTCGTGGAGAGAAAAAGCAAGGCCGTCTGAGATATCCATACAGGAGTTAGCATATCCGGCAAGGAGTAAGCCTTCTCTTATTCTTGCTTTAGGTTCTAATGCCGCCTTTATGAATCTCTCCTCCTTTAGATTCTCTATAAGGCAATAGAATCCAGCAGCAGCCGAACCTATTTTACCAGTCACACATATTAGGTCCCCCACTCTTGCTCCACTCCTAGTTAGGAACTTTCCCTTTTTAGCCATGCCTAACGCAGTACAAGCGATGGATATCTCTCTCATTTCTTTTGTGTCGCCTCCTAGAACACAGATTCCATGCTTACTGCATGCCTCGTTTATTCCAGAAGAAAGCTCTTTTATGAAGATATCCTCCAAATCTCCTGGCAAGCCTAAGGAGGTAACAATCCCGATAGGCTGCGCACCCATAGAAGCTAAGTCGCTTAGATTAACGTTAACCACATACATGCCTATCTGTCTAGGCGTCATCTCCACCGGAATGTGTTCCTTTTGAGATATCACATCCATTGATACCACTAGGCAATTTTCGCCGTCGAGGTCATATACGCTGGCATCGTCCCCTATGCTCACAAGCATTCTATCGCATTCTTCGAAGTTTCTGCGGAGGATTTTTATTATTTCTCGCTCTCCGAGTTCTGAAAGCTTCATTATAGTTCCTCGTTTTTCCTTATTTTACTCCTATGTCAATAACGATATGGTAATTATAGGGGGAATACGGTCTGACGATTCTCTTCCCTAAGATATTTACTTCTTTTTCCGTTTTTCTCCCGATTTCTCTAATCAACTCAATCTGGCGTGAATATAAATCTTGTTTAGGGGAAATAGAGTAAAAATGTATTATCCCCTCTTTAACAACTTGGAAGGAGAGGTCCAGAAACTCGTGGGCGGATTTCGGAAGGTTCATTATTACTCTGTCAGCGATATTTCTCGGAGCTAACTCCCTGCAATCGCCGAGCAATGGAATCACCTTGTTTGCGACTTTATTTATCCTTATATTTTCCTTAAGATATTCATATGCATAGGGGTTAATGTCTATAGCGTAGACCTTCACTCTCCTATACTTAGCCAATAATATGGAGAAAGGCCCTACGCCTGCAAAGAGGTCCACTATTACCTCTCCATCTTTAACCTGCTTCAGCACCCTTTCTCTTTCATATGATAACCTTGGTGAAAAATAGACCTTTGAGATATCAAGCTTTAGAAGTATGCCATGTTCCTTATGGATAGTTTTGGGATTGTCTTCACCTGTCAGAAATTTCAATGTCCTTACTCTTTCCAATCCCTCGACTTCCCCTTTTTTCTCATATACAGACCTAATGTGCTTATGGGATGAAAGTAGTAGCTCAGCGATTCTCCTTTCATACTCCTCTAGTCCCTGTGGTATCTCTATTACCGCTATATCCCCTATTATATCGTATGAAGTAATAGTCTTTCCAGCCGGCAGAATCTCTCTGAGCTTCTCTTTGAAGCTTTTTTTCTCCTCCACCTCCTCGAAGTCAGTTTCAACTATGGAGAACCCTTTAGGCACTCTGGTTACAGGTAAAAAAGCATAGCCTCCCATCCGTTTTATTTTCCTTTTTTGATCTAACATTCTAAGCTCTATCAGCTTTTTTCTAGTAGATTCAGCCTCATGTAAGGGAACTTTTACTCCTAAAGACTTGCTAGTTACCATTTCTATCATTTAGTCAGTTTAGCTGCGATCATTGCTTAGATTACTAATATTTAACTAATAAAAGAGGCCGCTAGTTATATCAACTCGCATCAGATCTCTTGCCACTCTTGTCGGTCTAAAAATTTCTTTTGCCTGTTTTTCAAGCAACTCATCATTCTTATATCTCGGACTTACATGCGTCAGATACAAAGCAACAGCTCCTCCATCCCTCGCAATCTCAGCTGCCTCGACACATGTGGAGTGCGCAGTCTCAATAGCGTTTTCCTTTTTGTCATCATCAAAGGTGCCGTCATGTATTAACACCGCATTTGCAGCACTATTAAGAACGTTTGAGCAAGGACGAGTATCAGAAGAGTAAACTATTTTTATGCCCTTCTTTTTCTCCCCTAACACATCATCAGGCTTAATAATTCTGCCTTGGAATACTACTTCTTCTCCTCTCTGGAGTTTAGAATACATGGGGCCCGGTCTCAAGCCTAATGCCTTTGCTTTATCAACTAAGAATTCTCTACCCTTCTTCTCTTCAAAGATAAGTCCATAGGTGGGCACAGAGTGTTCTACCTTAAAACATTTTATGTAGTATTTTCCCTCATCTACCGTGAAGCCATCTGTTATTTCATGGGTGTAAATTTTGTATCCAAGGTCAAACTCGCCCAGTGAGAGAATATTCTCCATGAGCTTATCAATTCCTCTTGGACCGTATATGTAGAGGGGCTTCTCCCTATCGGAGAAGGACAACGTCTGAATTAAACCAGGCAGACCTAAAAAATGGTCTCCGTGAAAATGGGTTATGAATATCTTTGTTACTCTCATATAGCTTGTCTTAGACCTTATCATCTGCCGCTGGGTTCCTTCGCCGCAGTCCCAGAGTATTATCTCATTATGATATTTTAGTGCAATAGAGGAGTGGCCTCGCTTGGCACTTGGAACCGCAGCCGTCGTTCCTAGAAATATTAGCTCCATGGTGTAAAGGAAAGCTTTTTCCTTTATATTTTTATTCGCCGATGAAAGAGATAAATTTATGGAAAGGGCCATAGACTTTATTAAGGCTATAGTCAAGCTTAAAGCAGTTGAGAGGTCGGGATGGAAAAAGAGAGGAGTTAGAGCTCCTGAGAGCGTGGCTGATCATAGCTGTGGCACAGCTACAATCGCTATGCTAATCTCAGATCTTGGAAACCAAGATACCGAGAAAGTACTACGAATGGCTTTGTTGCATGACTTACAGGAGTCGATAGTAGGCGATTTAACGAAGGATTCATTAGAATACTCTAATAAGAAGAGACTTGAAGAAGAAGCGGTCCGGGAGATATTAAAACCTCTACCTAATACAATAAGAGATTGCTATATTAATATCTGGAGAGAATACTGCGAGGGCAATACTCCCGAGGCGAGAGTAGTAAAATATGCTGATAAGTTGGATATGCTCGCTCAGGCAGAGGAATACCAGAGACAGGGATATAATGTTGAGGATTTCTGGAAAGAGAAATATGAATTTCAAGGTAAAAGTAAAAAGATATACCAAACTCTCCGAGCGTTATTTCTTCAACACCGTAATTCTACGCGTTAAACTACGATGCACTCTCTGAAAATGTACCTCTCTCAACTTAAAGCCTACCCGCTTAGCCATGATCTCAATATCGACATTCTCTGGGGAAACCACACAGGCATGTCCTCCTTCTTTTAATACTTCATAGATAACTGCCATCGCTTTTTGAGAGAGATCCTCAAGGCTCAATTTCTTTGTGCTCGAGGAAATACCGTAGGGGATATCAGTTGCAATGGCATCGAAATAATTGCTATATCTGTCAACTAGGTTTCTAGCGTCCTGTGTTTCTAGGTAGTAATCTCCTATGCCGTAGTACTCTAGATTCTGCCTACAGCCTTCAACAGCAATAGAGTCCACGTCAAAACCGAACACTTTAGCGCCAATAAGGCCCGCCTCAATCAAAAACCCTCCTGTACCGCAAAAGGGGTCAAGGAATTTATATCCTTTTTTAACTCTTGTGAGATTCACTATAGCCCTCGCAATTCTAGGAAGCATTGATCCAGGACGGAAAAAAGGTCTTAAATGAGGTCGCCTAGCCTCATAGGCAGATCTATCCACTACATGAATACTTTTTCCTAATATGAATTTCTCTGAGATAATACCGTAGACTACCTCATCCGGGCTTCTTAAGTCTACCTCATTACTAGTTTTAACTCTGAGTATCTCTCCCGCTTTTTTCTCCAGCAGGTCCGTCTTAATTTCTCTGCCATACTCTTTTATCCTTCTAATCCTAACACAAAAGCTCCCGGTTAGCGGTATATCCCACGCTTCGAGTAAACGGATTATAGAGTTCCATTCTACATCGCATAGGCCTTGCAGCTGGCATATCCTATGGGTCAAGGATAGCCTCTCACTTACGCCATCTATATCTCTAGTTTCTAGGGCCAATACCTGATCAAAGCTGTCGATAACCCTATAATTCAATCCTAGGCTCTCAAAGACAGCGAGAACCTCCGCACGGGGTAGCGTTCGATGTTCACCTGATAAGAAGAAGAATACCTGCATACCTTATCAGTCTCTTATGATGAATTCCTCTATTCTGTCCTTAGCCTTCTCACGTTTCTTTTGATGTTCTATTAAAAACCTCTCGACTTTATCTGCTAGGTACTGCTTATGTTCTCCGCAGAGAAGCTCTCCTCTCTTACATTGAGCGTATTGTTCCTTTAGCTTTTCGTCATCCTCCTCAAAAATGTAAGACAAATACTGGTATACTGAGCAAATCTCAGGTGTCCCCCCAAGCTTTTTCTGCTCTTCGACAGTTGCTTTGCCCCCAGTAAAGGCGTTAAAGATCTTCTTTCTAGCCTCGCTTGGGCTATCTGTAGTATATATACTACTACCGGGAATTGAGGCAGACATCTTTTCCTTCCCAAGAAGGCTTGGAAAGAACTTGCAATGAATCAGAGCCGGCTTTGGGTACCCTAGGTGGGGTGCAACATCTCTTGTCACCCTGAAGTGGGGGTCTTGGTCTATAGCGCAGGGTATTAGACATGGCACTTGCTTTCCCTGTCTTTCAGACTCTAGGAAGGCCGGGGCAGATTGTACTGCTGTGAAGAATATTATCCCTATATTACTGCTATTTTTAAATCCGAAGACGGCTTTTGCGGTTGAAAATGTAACTCTTTTAGCAACCTTAATTGCAAGCTTGTAGAGGCTCTTAATATACTCGGTGTCAAGGAAGATCTCTGTATTATCTGGCTTGAAACCAAGGGCTATCACGTCTAATGCATTCTCATATCCATAATTTACTGCGTCATCTAGGGACATATCCTCTTTTATCATGAACTTCTCATCGTCTGTAAGCTGGAAAATCAGCTTCACTTTGAACTTATCCTGAAGGTACTTGGTGAAGATCCATGGCATGAGGTGTCCAAGATGAGTGTCACCGGAAGGTCCTCTGCCTGTGTATAAATAGAATGTATTCCCCTTTTCGTACTCGCTAAGTATCCAGTTTAAGCTTCTATGTGAGTAGAATATCCCTCGCCTAAGCATCGGGTGTAGCTCTCCGGCGTGCTTCTTAATCCTATTTAAAAGGCCCTCGTCAATAGGCTTTGTTCCAAATTGTTTTATCAGTTTGTCATAGTCTACTTCCCCTCTCACTTCCCATGGGGTAACGATGAACTTCTTCTTGGTCATGGTATAGCTCCTTTGCGTTTTATTTTAGGGAGTAATTCTTTCAAGTAGATAATAAGTAACGTCACCTTCATCGTCTACGACCGCAAATATCATATTTTTTTTAACTCCCTGCGCTAATCTCACAGCTCTTGCCAGTTCCGTGAAAGATATATTCTCGTTTTCAGATACCACATGCACTAAATATCTTGAGTGTTCTTTTAAATATTCCCCCCTCCCATATACTCTGAAATGGGCCCCAAACTTTAATCCAGTCTTAACTACAAAGCCCCTCTCGCGCAGGTCCTTGTAAACCTTATATTTTATGCTGAAGTCCTCTTCTTTAGCTCTGCGCATTAGCTCCTCGGGAGTTATCTTATTTCCCTCTTCAGTTATCTCCAGAGTTCCTCTCTCTAGCAGGAAGAGTCCCTCCATTAGAGAAAGCTCCAGCCTGCTGTTTTCCCTCTCGCCAAACCCCTTCTGATAGAGCTTGTTAGCCGTAGACTCGTCTTCGACTATTATCCTGTTATCAATGATGAAAGCTACCATGCGATTCAACTCAACGAATTAATTATTTAAAGATTAACATATTATATCCTGAATAGATGTGTGAATCAATAGTGTATATACTTGAAGGGGAAGAGAAAAAGAAGATAATGGAAGATGTTTCTAAAGTAAGATATGAGGGGGAAAACCTCGTTCTAATCGGATTACTAGGGGACAGAAAAGAAATAAGAGGTAAGATTATAGAAGTAGACGCAGATCAGCATGAAATAGTGATAAAACCTGAATAAAGCTTTCCGATGATGATAGAACCCAGGGCTGATATATGATGACCGTCTGGAGAACTGAGGAAAGCATTTTTCTCATTGCTCCGGTAGCTTTTGCGCAGCTTAGTATAACTGGATTCGCCGTCTAAGAGGTATATTAATCTACGGCACTCTAACTTCAATACCAATTCCCATCATAAGTGGTAGGGGGAGGGGGCCTATGGGGTAGAAAAAGAGTTTCTTTATCCCCACAGGCATCTAATCATAGTCTATGCATATTTTTAAATCTTTCGTTTTTAGAAGTTTTTAGAAAATTAAATTAGTGCTAAATCAAGAGAAGGATCTGACCGGATTATCAATTTCTTTACTTTTTATTATTTTGGTTGCAGTTGCGATATGGAGCATCTTGGCGGGTTTACCTGATATATATAGAAATAGCGAGTTTTTCCTTTGACCACCTGACTACCAATATCGAGGAATAAGAGGAGCCTTGTTGTCTTCTTTCTCTTCTTGGCTTAGAACCTCCCTCCGGGTCTTGTAGAGCTTGACTGCCTCCCTTGGGATCCTAGTTGGCTTTGACGTACAGGAAAAGAAGAAGATTTAGAGAAAATATATGACGAGATAGAAGCTCCTATAAAAGCTGCGTAAATGTGTTTATCGCATATCAATCTGAGAAGAACTATATCAAAGAAGCAAGTAAAAAGAATCGCCGTCAAAATAGAAATTCCTTCGGTATTAACTGGCGAAATTTTTTTTTATTGAATGTTCATATAAAAAGTTAGCAAGCGGCAACCAGCTACCTCAGAAGGGGGGTAACTCATGACCAAATAGTAGATTTGGTAAAACATGAATAGTTTCTGGTGAGGCGTGTCAAGTGTGGATTACCATATTGACATGCAATTGAACTCAGACCTGTGCTGAGTATAATATAAAGAGGAGGTGATAAATATGTCAGTAGAAGAAAACAAAGCTCTTGTCCGCCGAGTATATGAGGAGATACATAACAAGGGGAACTTTGCTGCTGTAGACGAGCTAGTAGCCATTAATTTCATCGACCATAATGCACCCCCGGAAATATCACCTGGACCTGAGGGTATAAAACAGACTTTTACTATGTTTCGTAATGCCTTCCCTGACCTTAATGTCACAGTTGAAGATATGATCGCTGAGGGGGATAAGGTAGTAGCCCGTATAACGCTGCGTGGCACACATAAAGGTGAGTTCATGGGCATTGCTCCTACTGGCAAACAGATAAAACTAGCTACAATTGACATTGTCCGCATTGCTGGCGGCAAGATAGCGGAACGATGGGGTGTTGGAGACAATCTAGGTATGATGGAACAGCTTGGCG
Source organism: Candidatus Hydrothermarchaeum profundi (assembly GCA_002011125.2). Classification (GTDB taxonomy): domain Archaea; phylum Hydrothermarchaeota; class Hydrothermarchaeia; order Hydrothermarchaeales; family Hydrothermarchaeaceae; genus Hydrothermarchaeum; species Hydrothermarchaeum profundi. The sequence goes on along the minus strand of MTMF02000009.1, from coordinate 1,797,441 downwards.
TTATTCCCGCGCCAACACACACGGAGAAGTAACCGCTATAAGCCTGCCTTTCTATGAGGTAGGTAGAGAAATAGAGGCTGGTTGCCGACTTCGCTAATATTGTCCAGCAAAGCCAGAGACATAGTAGCTGAGCAGGATAGGCTTCAGCTTAGACTAAGGTAGTATTTTTTTAAGAGGTCTAAAACCTTTTTACCACTTGCAACCCAAATGATTCAAATTTGACTTAAAAGAGTCAAACTCCTAACATTTCACAATCACCAGGAAAGCCACGCCTATAACTAGGCACTCCAACATCAGTATTATCTGCCAGACCTCTCCGGACAGGCTACATAGCGTTTAACGTCCTCCCTCCTAGCTTTCTTAAAGGATCCCAACCTCCGGCCTATACTGACCAAGGAGGCCATGTATTTGTCAACTCTGCTCGGGCTGTAGCCTCTTGCCGTGAGGTCGGTGTAGAATCCTCTCATGTCTTCTCTATCTTCGGCTGGGAGCTTGGAGATATAGTTTTTAGCTTTCTCCTCTAAGTCTCTCCTATAGATGTCGGCCACGTTCCTAAGCCTCCTATCTCAAAGCTAATAAATTCCAAGGAGCTTAGGACGTGGCAAAGGATTGCTCCGGCGGGGATTTGAACCCCGGTCGTGGGAGTGAGAGTCCCACATGATTGGCCGGTCTACACTACCGGAGCGTCAGGCCTTTAATTGTTCTATTGTCTTTATAATCTCTTCGCCAAGCAACTGTAATTGTTCATCAAGCTCTCTAATCCGGTTTTCGTATTCTCTATGTTTTTCAAGAGTTTCTTTTTCTACCCTTCTTAACTCCTTCAAATACCTTTCTGCGGTGGAACTTATTTCTTTATCTTTCTCTTTTAACGTTTTCTCAAGTTCCTCTATCTTTTTATTGAGCATCTCTTTTTCTGAAGCACTTCTTTCCAGTTCTGCTTTTAACTTTCTTATAGTGCCTTCCAGCTCATTTAATCTAGGTAGAGGCACCATTATCTCCTCTCTAAGCTTTTCTTCAGCTTCCCGTCTCTGGGCCTCATACTCGGCTTTTTCTTTTTCTAATAATTGCAGTTCTTTCTCTAGTTCTATAACCGTTCTTTCCCTGTCTTCAATGAGCCTTATGAGTTCTAGGTTTTTCTCATTCATCTCCTCTAAAGCGTTCTTCAGCTGTTTTATCTCTTCTTCTCGTGAAGCGAGACTCTCTTCAAGACTTTTTATAGATTCCTTATAAGACTTATCTGCCTCGCTCATTCCTTGTGAGATTTCATTTATCTTAGAGTTTAATTCCTCAATTAATGCGTCCCTCTCTTTTATCTCTGCCTGCGCTTCCCTAAGCTTATTCTCAAATTCAGCTATGGAGCTTTCCTGCCTTGAGATTTCGTTTAACAGTCTGTGTTTTTCTTCTATCTCTGAGTCTAGTTGTTTGCTTAGTTCATCCAGCTTGTTCTCCCACGCTTCTTTTTCAGCTTTTGCTTTGCGCAACTCTTCTTCTAACTCGATTACTCTTTTCTCAAATTCTCCGGTTTCTCTAAGCATTTGATTCTTTCTTTCAAGGTCTTCACTCAGTTGCATAAGTTCTTCTTTGAGGGCTTCAAGATGCTCCTGCAACGCGCTGTTCTCATCCTCTTTTAATTTCATCTGATTAGAGGCTTCCTCTATAGCCTTCTCTAGCTCCTTTACTCTATTATCCTTTATTGAAATCTCTTCTTCAAGCTGTGATAGCTCTTCAATCTTTTCTCTAGTATGATCGAGTTCTTCCTTAAGTTTTTCAATCTCTTCATCTTTATGAGAGAAATTCACTACCTGTTCTTCTAGGGCTTCATTTAAACGGGATAAGCGCTCTATTTCCTCAACTTTTCCCTGAAGAGTCTCTGAGAGCGACTCTACTCTCAGGCTAAGTTCTGTTATTTTGCTGTCCTTATCTTTAATAAGCTCCTCAGCTTCACCTAGTTTACTCCTAGCTTCAGATAGCTCGCTTTCAAGCATTGATTTTTCCTGCAGTATGCTTGTTAATGCTTCTTCCTTTTCTTTCACCTGGTTTTGTAGTGAGGCTACATTATAATCCAATTCATTAAGCTTCTCTTCCTTGTTTTCTATCTTTTTTAGGATGGTAGAAAGTTCTGTTCTTGACCGCTCTAATTCCTTCTGTAGCTCCTCCTCTCTCTCCTTCGCTTCTATGAGTTCTTTTTTAGCATTCTCGAGTTCTTCTGCTTTTTCTCTTAATAGGCTTCTCAGATCCTCTATTTCTCTGGCTTGTGTATCTATCTTAATCTCTAGTTCCTTGATAGATTCCTCTTTATTTTGAAGTGCTTTAAGGAGTTCGTCTCTCTCACCAGCGATGCTCTCTAACTCCGCTATTCTCATATTAGAAGTTTCTACCGCTTGCTTTAGCTGACTTATCTCTCCCCCTTTATTTACCAGCTCCTTTTCTTTAAGGCTTAATTCTTTTTGAACAGCTTGCAGATCTCCTTCTAACTTCTCTGTCTTCACAGTATTTTCTCGTAGTTCTTCCTCCTTTTGAGAAAGCCTTTCATGTAACTTCTCTATTTCTGATGAAAGTTCTTTCCGAGTTATTTCCAGCTCGCTAATCTTGCTCTCAAACTCTTTTTCTCTTTGATTATATTCCTCCCGCAAATGTGCTATCGAGGACTCCAGCTCTTTTGAATAGTTCTGGCTTTCTTCTAGTTTTTCCTTACTTTCGTCCAATACTTTGTGAAGATTCTCGATCTCTCCTTCTCTCTTTTCAATCGTAGCTAAAGCTTCCCTCATCTTCTGGTCTAGCTCCCAGAGCCTCTTATCTCTCTCCGCCAATTTAGATTTAAGCTCTTCTAGTTTTATCTCACTCTCTCTTAGATTTTCCTCTAAACTCTCTACTTGCAGTTCCAGTGCCTTTATATTTCTCTCTTTCTCCTCTAGCTCTCTTTCTAGTTGGAGAATTCTCATATCTCGCTTGGAGACCTCTGACAAGATTCCTTCGAGGCTCTTCAGCTTTTCTATCTTTAGATCCTTTTCTTCAAGACTTCTCATCAGCTCCTGTGCCCGTGCTCTAAGAAACTCTATCTCCTTTTCCTTCTCGGCAAGGGTTTTCTCCATCTCTTTTAGCTTTATATCTCTTTCTACGACCCTCTCAACAGCTTCTTCTCTCTCCCTCAAAGCCTCCTCTGCCTCTGCTAAGCGTTGATTTAGCTCTGCTATCTCCGATACCATCTTCTTAAGCTCTGCGTCGGTATCCTCTAGCTCTTTATTTCTGACCTGAAGTTCCTCTTTTAGTCTCTTGATCTCTTCATCTCTTTCTCCAAGCTTTAGCATTAGCTCAGCTATCCGGTCCTCAATCTCTCTCGCACCTTCTACACCGGCTTCTAGCTCTGCTTTTTCCTTCTTAAGTTTTTCAATCTCTTTCGCTAGAGCCTCTTTTTCTCTGCTGAGCTCCTTTATGAGTTCTTCATAGCTCTCAGCTTTGTCCTTAAAATCTTCAAGTTGTGATAATAGGGCGAGCCTCTCGTTTTCTTTATCTTCAATCTCCGCTTCAATCTCTTTGATTTTTTCTTCTTCTTCTCTAGCTTTTTTTTCAGCATCCTCAAGAGCAAAAGTAAGCTCCCGAACTTTGGATTTAAGCTCCTTTATATTCCTAGACGCTTCACCCTCGGCTCTGCCTACCTTGCTCTCTAGGTCTTCTATCTTAAGGTTTTTTAAGCGGATTTCTTCTTTGAGTTTCTCTATCCTCGACCATGATACCCCAAGTTTTGACTTCAAATTTGAGATATTAGATGTAAGCTCTTTTTTCTCTTTTTCCTTCTCTTTCAGTAAACGCTCTAGCTCCCTAATCTTATTCTCCTTCTTTTCCGCCTCTTTTATAGCCCTTTCAATTCTTCCTATCGTAGTAGAAACTTCGTCTCTTAAGAGTTCTTCAAGCTTGACAGCTCTTTTAGTAAGCATCAATAATGTAGCTTCATCCGCCTTCTTGCTCCTTAATAACTCCTTAAGCTTAGATAATTCCTCTCGAAGCTGCCTCTCGATTAATAGAGCATGTTTTGAGGCATGGGAATCCATCATGGCTAAAATTTATATTTATACATATTTAAACTTACTAGAATGGATAAGAATCTCGAAAAAATTCTCGAAGTAGTATACGAAATTGGGGAAATAGATAAAAGAGACTTAAAAAAGAAGACCGGGCTGACTCATAAGGAACTCAATGCATCGTTGGACGATCTATACTGGAAAGGCTTAATAGAGATTAAAAAAGGGAAGGTTTCAGCCATAGATGAAAGTGAAGTATGGCGTACCTTTTTAGAAAGAAACGTGGATATACAGTTCTTACGAAGCCAGGTGGACGCAAGAAAGGTTGAGGTAATCATGAATAAATCCGGATTCCCAAGCTCTGAAGGAGTTGCCTCAACGGATCCTAATGAAGTAGCGTCCCAAGTGCTTGAAAACATTCAGCAAATGGGCTACCATACCGACAAAGAGTTCAAAAAAGTAGAAAGGAGGATGGAGCATCTTTTCAATCTCTACGGGAAGCTTCGGGAAGTTATTGAGATTAACAGGGAGCGCAGTAAAAAGTGAAAAGAAGATTTATAGCTCTATTATGCTCTCTTCAACCTCCATTCCGAAGTGTCTCGCCTTCTCCTTGATGTGAATCAAAACTTCGTCACCGGGCTTCAGCTTAGAGATAGAGATTGGGGACCCTTCTCCGCTTACTAGCATTATAGTTTCAGCATTCTGTAAGAGAGTCTTAAAAACATGGCCTTCTATCTCCGCTTCTATTAGTATTAGAGGCCTCTTTTCGATTTTTACTCTACCTACTATAACAGTCCTAGTATTTCCATCTTTGTCTACGGCTAAGACTTCGTCCCCTGCCTTAAGTTCGCTGAGGTATCTCGTCTTACCTCCAGGCACGAGGACATATGCATGCACCGCGCCAGCGTTCACCCTGAATGGCCTAGCAGCAACATATTCAGTTTCTAGGCTTTCAGAGTGAACTAGAAACAGTCCGCTAGATTGCGAGCCTATCAGCATTCCTTCACCTATATTCAGAAGCGAGGCAGTATCTATACAAACCCTGTCGCCCATACCAACCGGCTTCAAGCTCTTAATCTTAGCAGGCTGTAGCAACAGCTTCTCAGAAGCCCTCTCCACTAGCTTAGAAACTTTTTTTATCTCGTTTATATCATCACTTTGAAGTAAAACGCCATCAGCCCCTATTTCGAGGGTTTCAAAGGCAAGTTTGGCCTCTTGGGAGTCTTTAACTCCGGCTATAACTTTGCATTCTTCTTTTTGAAGCTCAGCTATTAGATTTTCGAGAGGTATAACTTTCCATTCTTGGCCAACTACGATAACATAATCAGAATTTCTAGCCTCGGCTGCTGCGAGCCTCTCATGGGCCTTGCTTTTTATCTCGACATATCCGCAAGTTTTAAATCCACTTTCCTTAAGTTCCTTGAGCCTTGCCAAGTCTTTTGATTCCTCCGGCTTTGATAGGTTAGGGTCTTGACCATCGCCTCCTCTCCCAACAAGGATAATGTCAGCTCCCTTATTTAATAGCTCTTTTAGGCCGCTAGAGTCAGAGACGACGATGTCTATATCACCGAGTTTAGCAGTTTTTTCTACTTCGCTCTGGTCTACTATCACTCCTTGGGCACCTGACTCTAATGCGGTGGTAATGAGATTCTTTCTCTCCTCCCACGACTTTCCTAGTGGTTCAAACCAAAAGAATTTCACTTTAGCTCCTCCAAGGCTTCTTCTGCGCTCCATCCCTCATGGACGATCCTAGCTATCGCTCTAACCATTTTAGTCGGATTCTCGTGCTGGAATATATTCCTGCCTATGGAGGTTCCAGCCCCGCCTGCTTCTATTGATCCCTCAACCATCTCCAAAACATCTCTATCAGTCTCCATCTTAGGGCCGCCAGCGATAACTACCGGTACAGGACAGCCTTCTACGACTTCTCGGAAAGAGTCTGGGCTACCTGTATAATTAGTTTTTATTATGTCTGCACCTAACTCTGCTCCTGCTCTCGCGGCGTGTTTAACTACTTCTACGACATGCTCACCGCCTTTTTCCTCTATCTTTTTTCCTCGAGGATACATCATAGCAAGTAAGGGCATACCCCACAGCATGCATTTCCGTGAAGTTTCACCTAGAATCTTTAACATATCTGCTTCATTTTCTGCGCCAATGTTTATGTGTACGCTTACAGCATCTGCGCCAAGTCTCAATGCTTCCTCAACGCTCGATATTAGCACCTTATTGTTGGGATCAGGTCCAAGAGATGTACTGCCTGATAAATGCATAATTAGTCCTATATCCTTCCCGTAACCTCTGTGGCCTACTTTTATTATTCCCTTATGGAGTAAAACTGCATTAGCGCCCCCCTCTGCCACAAGATTCACTATCCGGGGCATATCTATAAGGCCCGGTATAGGGCCAGACGAGACTCCATGGTCCATTGGCACAATTATTATCTTCCCAGTTTTTCTATTCATTATTCTCTCTAATCTGACATTTTTCCCGATTTCGGTCATATTATTCCTCCTTGTTATTTGTTGGCATGCTACATAGTAGCAAATATTATATATATTTTTCTATAAGTATCGCTGTCGCATATAACCTCACATTTTTTCAAATAATTGAAAATGAGTATGTAGTCATAATTCAATTTATGCTTATAGAACTTGGGAAGACAAAGAGGAACTCATAGGCCGGGGAGCACTCGCCTAGTTGAAGGATTTTAAGGATGGAGAATAGTTTTACTTATTTACCCATAGAAAAATTTGTAAAATTACCTTATAAAAACTACGTCTTTTATTCCTTTAAAATCCGGATCTTCAGTGACTATCTTTGCCTGCTCCTGTTTTGCCGTAGCATATATGATAGAATCTCCCAGGCCCCATCCTTTTCTGTGTTTTATTTTAGCTGCTTCCACCACTATATCCTCGTTCACAGGCAATACGAGAGAAACCTCTTTCATAACCCCTTCAGCTTCTTCAGCATCTGCTTTAGTGTAAGATCCAAGAAACCATCTGCAAACCTCCGCAATGTTAATAGTGCTTATCACTACCAACTATGAACTTTCTGATCTTCTCTCCTGCTTTTGAGCCCTTAAAAAACTCAATCCATGCCCAAGAATCAATCAAAACGGTCAAGTTCCTCCCTCGCGAAGGTCTTCAGCCTTGGGTACCTACCGAAGTAGTCCTCGGCTGCTATCTTCTTAGCTTTCAGCAACATCCTAATCACGTCATCATAGGTCTCAAAGCCCATGCTCCCCTTCATATGTTTAAGAACCCGGTAGACATCCTCCTTTACCTGTATTGTAGTAGGCAATTAAATCACCTTTATAGCATTATAGTATTATACATTGGAAAATATTAACTCTCCTCAATAACCCGCTAGCATCCTCAGAATCAACGCCAGCGTAAGTTATTATAATAAGTCTTGTGGTATAGAAGATGTTTCCACTTCCCTTATTAGACTGAGCTTTAAGAAATCTCGAAATTTTATCTTGACCTTACAAGACATAGGTGAAGCTATAAATGAGCCTTCTAAATAGAGCGGTAATGTTTAATAAGGTTGTTATGACGCAGTATCTTACATCTTAGTACCAGGTATAATAGGCAAGCTTCTATGACATTCTAGACAGTTATTTTGAGCGGTTATTTGATGGGTTTTAGCTTGGGATTTGTGAACCGGTGTATATTTTCCGTCTTTCCACTCATTCAGTAATTTAACCGTTTTTGAAGCTACATCTGCAGATAATCTAGCACATCTTTCCTTTCGCTCAAGGGTATAAAATCTAACATCCTCTTTTTTCATCCACTTGCCTACTGAAATATGGCAGAGAGGAGAATTGCTTTTATTCCTATTTCTTATCCTTGCCTTGGGATTTTCTGGCTCATAAATAGGTAGCTCAGACTTTGTATACCAATATATAAGATCATTAAGTATATTTTCACCCTCTTTCCCAGCTATAAGGCTCAATGCAAACCCCGCTCCCAACAACGTTCCGCATGTTGTGCCCCACCCTACTACTCCTCCATGTCCCCATCTGACAGACTCTAATGGAAATGAGGTGTATGGTTCCCCTATTTCTTTACAGAGAGGTAATAGGATTGCGCTTGTAACAGCATAAGCGCAGAATTCCTTATACCAGTTTTCATAGGCTATCTTTGCAACTTTTTCAGGATCTAATTTTTTATATGGCCATGGAAGTAGGGGAGGCTTATTTGCTACTTTAATTGGTCTCGATGTTTCTTTATCTGCAGAGGTTATCAAATTTTTAATTATATTTAACCCCTGAGATCCTATAGCTATTCCCGTTGTAAATCCTGCTGATCCAATGACAAACTCTCTTCTTGTTAACTTAACTTTCACTTTATCATCCTTTTTTATCTTTATAAAAAAAATAATATTGTTTCTAAATATTTAAAAATATAGATTTTTATTAATTTTACTTAAAAAAATAATTTAGGTAAAGTAGGATGCTAGTTTTATAAGGTATATTGTTGATAATTTTGAAATGAAAAGAGGGCGAAAAAATAGAGGAGGTGGCGGAAGGACTTTTGGGGGGTTCTCCAACACGCCCTCTTTTCATTCGGACAGCCCTAGGTTATAAAATTTATATTCAAGTGATACTATTTATATATACCGGAAGTATTGTATATATGTGTATATACTATTTTTCCCACCATGGAGTTTCTGGGTTCTCATCTATATATAATGCGAGCCACTCCTTGTCTCCCTTAATGTGATAAAGCCGGATAAAGATTGCTGTGGTCTTCTTGTAATCGTATACTTCTAGAAACACTCCTCTCTTAACTTCGAATTGCTTAATCCCCGAGTCTACTATTTCGCCATCAGCTATCTGGTTTTCTATTTTTTCTCCATTTTTAATTACAGGCCCGATTACTTGTTTAATTTTTTCTAACACTTTCTCGTAGTATGATATCTTTAATCTAGCGTATCCTGCTGTATACCCTTCCCTGCTTCTTATTCTGCAATCTTCCGAGATATTTTCAATACTCTGAAGAATTGTCTCAGTTAAGCTTGCTGAACGCATCAGCTTCCGTTCTCCATAACCGATGCCTTTTGAACTCTAGATGTGGGGACTTTTATTTTCTTTGTCCCTTCTTTTAATTCCGCTGAAAGTTTTTTTAATTCTTCACAGGCGTCTTTCCCCTTTCTAGCAATTATGTCTACGAATGCGCTTCCCACTACTGCGCCTTGAGCTCCTGCCTCTAGGACTCTTTGCACATGCTCTTTCTTAGATATCCCAAAGCCTACTGCCAATGGGATATCAACATATTGAGAAGCCCACTTCGTTACCTCTACAGTCCTTTCCTGAAGCTCTCCTCTAGCACCAGTAACTCCTAGGACGGATACGAGATAGATGAAACCTTTAGCCCTGGACACGATTTTTTTAATTCTCTCTTCGGTAGTTGTCGGAGCTATTAGAAAAATAAAATCTACACCATATTTTTCGCATTGCTGTAAAATTCCTTCCGCCTCTTCAATGGGCAGATCACATACTATTATACCGTCTACTCCTACTTTACTGCATCTTTTAATGAATCTCTCCTCACCATATTGTAAAATAATATTATAGTAGGTCATAAATACTAGCGGTTCTTCTACTCCTCCATTACGCAGCTCGGCTACGGCTTCGAAAGCAATATCTGTGTTAACCCCTGCTTTTAAGGCTCGGTCTATCGCAGCTTGAATCGTAGGGCCATCTGCGATAGGATCAGAAAAGGGTATTCCTATCTCCAATAAGTCGACATTTTCCAATAGGCAACGGATCAATTTTTTTGATGTTTCTATGTCAGGGTCTCCCAGCGTGAGATATCCTATGAGGGCCCCTTCATTTTTCCTCTTAAGCTCCTCGAACTTCTCATTAATCCTAGACAAAATGCATCACTTCCTTAAATGAGACTGCGATATATACCGCTTTCTCTTAGTAAGCTATCATAATTATTAATACAGGGGATATATAAGTTCTTATCATGAAGATGCCCTACTTCGGCAGAGTGAAGCTATACTGGTGCATAAACTGCAATGTTCCGGTACTGGGAAAAAAATGTGGCGTCTGCAGGGGAAACACAGAAAAGGTAGAGGTCACTCCTCCTGGCGATGTGCGTCCTGCTTTAGCAGGAGATATCGAGCTTATAAACGAGACGATTAAAAAACATTTCAACTGCGAGTTAATACCCTCTGATAAGGTAGCTGTGTTGAATAAAGCTCCAGGGTATGACCGGTTTGATGAAGTAATTATAGATGGCAGAGTTCAAGGGGTTTTAAAGTTTAATGCGGAAAAGATGGATTTCGAGTTTCTTCCAAGGGTCGAAGGTGCGAGGAGGATATGGAAGAACAAGGGAAAAAAGTTCGTTGAAATTAGCGAGAGCGCAGGGCCGTATATACTCAATGGAGCCAGCATATTATTGCCGGGGGTTGTATCTTTTGATGAAGACATACTCCAGGGCGATGAGGTATACATAGTATGGAAAGGGAATGTCATTGGTGTAGGCAGAAGCAGGATGAGCGCATTAGAGGCTAAAGAGAAGAAGAAAGGAATGTTCGTCAAGGTAAGGAGATACTCGCACCCCTCTGAGGCAAGAGAGTTAGAAGGCGGGCAAGACTGGAAGACGGTTCTTGAGGCAAATAAGTATGTAGTCGAGGCGATGGAAAAAGAGGCTTTAGAGTTTATCAGGAGGATTGCTAAGAGGAGGGAGCCTAAAGTTGTAGCCTTTAGTGGTGGTAAGGATAGCTTAGCTACTCTCCTCCTTGTTAAGAAGGTTATACCGGATGTTAAAGTTGTTTTTACGAACACAGGCATAGAGTTCCCGGAGATCGTTGAATACGCTGAAAGAATCGTGGAGAGGTTGGGATTGGAGTTTATAAAAATAGACTGTGGTGATAGATTTTGGGAAGGCGTAGAATATTTTGGGCCTCCTGGCAGAGACTATAGATGGTGTTGCAAGTTAATTAAGCTTGGGCCAATTGCGAGATTAATAAATGAGAAGTTTAGGGAAGGTTGCATCAGCTTTATAGGTCAAAGGAAATTCGAGTCAGAGGTTAGGTCAAAGAGCAGCAGGGTGTGGAGAAATCCTTGGATTCTCTCCCAGCTGGCAGCCAGTCCTGTGCAGAATTGGACAGCCCTGCATATATGGCTTTATATCTTAATGGAAGGAGCTGAGGTAAATCACCTCTACGAGTATGGGATGGAGAGGCTTGGGTGCTGGGCTTGCCCTGGATCTGATCTTGCTGAGATAGAGATATTGAAAAGGATACATCCCGACTTGTGGAGGAGATGGGAATCGGTTCTTAAAAAGTCTGGATTAAGTGAGAAGGCCATAAATCATGGTTTTTGGAGATGGAGAAACCCTGGGAAGGCACAGAGAGAAGTTGCAGGCAGAGTAGGAGTGGCTGTAACGAGGTTTGAGTATGGTAGTGATGGAAGATTCGACTTTGAAAGGACGGTTAACTTCGCAAGAGTTCTAGGGGAGGTAAAATTTACTAAAGGGGGATTTGAGGTTAATGGACATTTTTTCAATGGGGATAACTGTAATAAGGTTATTAAGTCTATAGCGGAGAGAGCTACCCACTGCTTCGGCTGTGGAGTATGTCTGAGCCAGTGTAAAAATAATGCTATTGAAATAAGGGATGGCAAGGCATGGATAAATGATAACTGCATATCTTGTGGGAGATGTCATCGAAGGTGTCCTATAGTAAGATATGGTTTGGAGGTCAGAGATGAGAGATCTGGAGGTCCATAAGGTCAAAGGCAAAAATTCCATGTGTGGGTGGTACAAGATAAGGAATCCTCTGCGCGTAGCCTTTAATTTTATTGTTATCTATGCATGTAGATTTCTTCCCTCTCTTTCTCTTAAAAACTATCTATATAGAATGTTAGGAATGAAAGTTGGTAGGAATGTTTCTGTAGGCTTGATGGCTATGTTTGACATATTTTTTCCAGAGCTTATTGAGATCGGGGATAACACCGTCATCGGGTATAATGCCACTATCTTAGGGCACGAGTTTTTGGTTGATGAGTGGCGAACCGGCAGGGTAAGAATAGGGAAAAATGTTATGATCGGAGCCAATTCGACCATTCTCCCAGGGGTAACTATAGGGGATGGTGCTGTCGTGTCAGCATGTGCTCTAGTAAACAAGGATGTTAATTCTGGAACCTTTGTGGGAGGAGTCCCTGCTAAGGAGATCAAACGTAAAGAGGAGTAACACATGGACATGATAGAAGAAAGAACCAGAGCTGGTAAACGAGCAGCAGAGTATGGTATCGTGGGAAATTTTTTTCTAACCATTTTTAAGTTCGTTATTGGAGTGATCTCAAATAGCACGGCTATAATTGCTGACGCGGTAGACTCCTTTTCGGACTTTGTAATGTCGCTAGTGGTCTGGGTTGGTTTAAAGAAAGCTGTAAAATATCCGGATGAAGAGCATCCATATGGACATGGCGACCTCGAGCCTTTAGCGGGATTAATAGCATCTATAATATTATGTGTATTAGGCTTCGAGATAGCACGGCATTCCGTTCTAAAGGCGATGAAGGTGACAGGTCCTCCAGAAGTACTTGCGGTCTTAGCTATTATTCCTACAGTCCTATTGAAGGAGTGGATGGCTAGATATACTTTAAAGGTATCAGAGAAAATTAAAAGCCCAGCTCTTAAGGCCGGGGCGATGAACTATAGGGGGGACATATATTCGTCTTTCATAGTTATTGCAGGCCTTATTGGTGCAGGCCTTGGCTTTCCAATCTTAGATCCAATAGCAGGTTTTATTATAGCACTACTCATATTAAAGATGGGCGTAAGCGTAGGCAAGGAAAACGTTGAACAACTGATAGGCACCGTGCCTTCCCCCGGGTTGATAGAAGAAGTAAAGAATGCAGCGGAGAAAGTCCCTGGCGCTAGATGCATTCATAATATCAGGATACACGCTGTTGGAGCATTTGCCACCGTGGACCTCCATGTCTGTGTTGATGAATCCCTCTCTATAGAGAAGGCTCATGAGATAGCCACTATAATACAGGATAGAATAGTTGAGAAATTCCCAGAAATAAACTATGCTCTGGTTCATGTGGAGCCATACGATAAACATCATAAGGTTAAATACGGTAGAAAATGAAGCGCTATAAGCTTATCCTATCAATGGTGTTTATAATTAACATTCTTGGTACCATTGCAGGGTTTTTCTACTATAAGTGGCAGTTAGAAATAACCCCCAAAATTGTATGGGCTTTTATCCCTGATAGTCCTGGTTCCACCTTCATGTTTGCGATAGCAGTTGGCTTAATATTCTTAGGTAGAAAAGTGGATGCTCTCAGCTATTTAGCCTCCGTTGCGGTGATAAAATATGGTTTCTGGACGTTATTCGTCATACTTTTCTATTCGGACTATTTCCTCTCCCCAGGAAACAGGTCCTTTTATTACCTGATGTTCGCCTTACATTTTGGGATGATAATCGAGCCCGTGGTTTTACTTCACACTATCAATTATCGCAGAATTTATCCTTTTTTGGCTATATTTTGGTTTGGGATAAATGACTATCTCGATTATGTTGGTGGATACACGCCTTTGAAATGGTTTTCTTTCCAGCACGTAGGTTTAGTCGGACTAGTAACAGCCATCTCTACTGTAGTAATTAGCTTAGGACTTTACCTACTTAGAGATCAGGGAAAAAGGTTGGAGGAAATATTTTTAAAACTTGAGAAAGCATAAATACTAGATGAGATCAGTTTAAGTGGAGAAGAAGGATGGCCGAAAAAATAATGGTGTGCGATGATTGCGGTAAGATGTTTAGGATATCCTACGAAGCTGCGGAAGGGGAAGAAATAAAGTGCCCTAGCTGTGACAGTTCCAACATAGTTAGTATATACAAAAAGATGAACATTAAGAGAGAGCAAGTGTAACCTACCTCTCGGAAAAAATAAGATAGTTAAGTTCGAAATTACCTAGTCCTACTAGAATAATTTTAGTTTTTTGGTCAATGTTTTTTAGAAACTCTTTCGTAGGTGGAGGTATTTCCTCAGCATTAGAGTAAAGCACAGGTGCATCAAGACTATAGGCCAAGATAGCGGCTTCTGCCGCAGGTCTCTCGCCGTCCGCTATTATAATAGTATCCGGTATAGCAGTTTCTTTAATAGCTCCAGCAACATTTGCTGCAGTTTCTTCTCTATTCTTACCCGCGATTCTCCTTACACCTGCTAGCATGGCGAGCTTCCACTCCACTTCCCGGGAGATAGCCTTTTCGCCTCCAATAATTATTATTTTCTCCGGCTTTAATGCTTCTGTAGCATTATATATGACTTCAGGTAGAACTATAGGATCGGTAAGAAGTATGGGCGCATTAATAGCCTTGGCGTAAGCTATCGCAGAAATAGAATCTGCCTCAATATCTCCTCTAGCGATGACTATAGACTCGGCTTTACGGAGGCTTGTTAAGACTTCTTGAGCGCATAACTCGTAGAGATCACCCTTTAATATGCTAATATTTAGTCCGCCAAGGTTCATATCCGGCGCGGGATACTTACCTTTGCTCCTTGCTGTCAGAACGAGGGTTGGATATATTGACCGATTGGTCTTGTAAAATTCACCTTGCAACATGTTTTGGTCCTTGAGTAAGTCCTTCATAAGCTCTGGGGTCAAAACGTTAAAGCCCTCCTTGAATACAGGTTTTTTAGTTATACTGCCTCCACCTCCGCTAGCAAACGATAAAGAGATGAAATTCGGCCTCTCTTCCACTCTAAAAGAGGTATTATATTCTACGTAGTCTAGGTTTCCAGCATAGTCATGTATATAGAACCCTGCGATAGTGTAGAGTCCGACATCGAAGGGATGCTTCAGCCAGAAGTACTCGCCTTCTCTTTCCATTGAGTAATTCTGACCTTCTATCACGATAAAAATGTCCTCTACTCCGGTGAGTGAATCAGTGGCTTTTATTTTTATTTTAATCATCTCTCCCTCGGTTATGTTTTCCCGCATAATGGTAGGCTTACCTGCTTCGGGCAAAGTAAGGTCAATAATAAAAGGTACTTCTGCTGAGTTCTTGTTTCCAGCTGTATCACTTACCTCTACTAATATGTTATGAAACCCCTCGCTTGCGGTAATCTCGAGGATATTATATCCACTAGTAGTCTCTACATCTTCCGCTACTATTGAGCCGTCTAAGAGTATAGCAGAAGCTACTGGAAAGATATCAGTTGATGACCAGTTCAGCTCCCAGGAGTTGGAAGAGAGATTTGTATATGGCATTGGGTAGTGGATTATAATTGAAGGTGAAGTGGTATCGTTATAGATGGCGAAAGAAGAGTCTATAGGGAAATATCCCATGTTGCCAGAATAATCTACGGCATAGATGCCGGTTAAATGATAGAATCCTTCGCTAGTTAACCATAGGCTTTGGTTTGAAAAGGTTAGATTGGCCTCATTTATCTCCGCTAATATTGATCGTGTTCCTGTAGAGTTGTCCACCGCATTAACTGATATCTCTATGCCGTCTTGTATTAGGGCTTTCTCGGCAGATATAGTGGCGTTTATGATAAGCGGGGCTGTGATGTCAACTGTGAATATATAAGCTTTGCTTTGGTGTTTATTTCCAAGCGAATCGGTAGCTTCTATTCTCCATAAATAGACTCCTTCCTCTAAATTGCCAAAAGAGCATCCGTCGGTAGTATTCGTCCGGTTTAAACTACCATTCAAATAAAAATCTACGGTGAAAGGTGAAGAGTCCTGTAGGGTCCAGGAGAGATTTATTTCTCCAGAGAAGTTGGAGTTATTAGATGTCAGAATAGTGATCTCCGGGGGGATTGTATCAATATAGAAGTATATCGTTGTATTAGCTATGTTACCTGCACTATCTAAAGCGTAGACTGTTATATTATTCTCTCCTTCAAGGCCATTTATAGTCATGTTAGGAGTGAAATTAGTCATTGGGTCCCCATTTAAGGAGTACTGCCATAGGGAGATGGCTTCGTTTGATGAAGCGTTAAGATCTATAGTATATGAGCCATAGGAGTGATTTTGAGGTGAAGTAACCTCGATTAGGGGATTAACTGTGTCTATTATGAAGCAGACCTGGGTCGAGTTAAGGTTTCCCGCCTTGTCTCTCACGTAGATGTCTACGCAGTTTAATCCTTCGGCTCCTGATGTATATGTTTCAAAGCTGGTAGATAGATTGTTGGAAGAAACATTTTCTGCATTATTTAGAGAGTAGGATATGTTGCTGCTCTCATCGGTGG
This sequence comes from Candidatus Hydrothermarchaeum profundi, assembly GCA_002011125.2. Classification (GTDB taxonomy): domain Archaea; phylum Hydrothermarchaeota; class Hydrothermarchaeia; order Hydrothermarchaeales; family Hydrothermarchaeaceae; genus Hydrothermarchaeum; species Hydrothermarchaeum profundi. The sequence goes on along the minus strand of MTMF02000009.1, from coordinate 1,781,193 downwards.
TTATGTTTATTGTAATAGTGTTATCTGCATATACGGTGTTTTCAGGTGACAATATAGTAATAGAGGGAGCAATGGTATCTACGGTGAAGTCTATTCTAGCACTATTAGTGTTCCCCGCGTAGTCTCTAGCGTATACAAAGAGAGTATTCAGACCTTCAGATATAGAAATGGTTATAGCAGGAGTAAAAGTGATGTTTCCGCCGCCATTAAGCGAGTACCCCCAGGTTTCAACTTCTTCCCCCGAGGAGGTGTTTAACATTATCTGCCTAGAAGAGTATAATTTCTCTAAAGGAGAAGATATATCTATAGTTGGAGGTGTTAAGTCGATTAAAAAAGTATACTCCTTTGAGAACCCCCTGTTACCAGCTTGATCTGAGCAGCTGACATACCAGCTGTGGAGTTCTTCAGCAAGAGGAAGAGTTGCATTTGAAGCGTATCCTGACCATTCTTTGCTTCCGTCTACATAGATGCTGCATAGGAGAGCAGATGAAAGGTTATCGGAGGCTGTGAATTCGAAGAATAAGCTTTGGTTAGAGGAATTATAGTTGTCTATGGGGCTTACTAGCGAGACTATAGGCGGCGTAGAGTCTACTACTAGCGTTAAAATAGAGGTTTGGTTGATATTTCCAGAGGCATCGCTAGCGTAGATAGAGTATTTATGCTCTCCCTCAGTTAGATTGTATGAGGCATATCCGCATGTAACATTTTTACCGGTGCCCTCGAGAAGCATGCTAACATTTATGCTATCTAGTTCAAGAAGGCATGAAGATATATTGGATCTTAAATCAGAAACACTAGCGTTGAATGTAATTGCACTATTATGGAGGCTGTTATTAACAGATGCGTTACCAATTATCTCGATTATTGGAGGATCAGTTTCATAGAATAGTGGGAAGAAATCGACATTACCCGGGTTTAAAGCATAATAGCCGTCACAGATACTATTGCCATCTTCATCTATGCATAATTCGCTGAAGCCAGAGCCACCGATAGTAGCCCAGTAATTGCCGCCAATATCTTCTCTGCCTAGGATATTTAAGCCGGATCGCTTGGTAGTATTCCATTTGTTAGGAGCCTCATCGTAAAAGAAGACATTTAGAGAGTTATTGAAGAAGTTGTTATAGAAATTGTTATTACCGGAAGATCTAAGATATATGCCTGAATCCCCGTTTAGCGTTATAGTGTTATTTGCAAGGGTATTATTTTGAGAATAGCTAAGATAAACCCCCTGCCTGTTATTAAGAGAAAGATTGTTATCAGAAATAACGTTGAAGTCGCTTGAAAATATTAAGTATAATCCAATGTACCCGTTGGTTGCATTGTTATGTCTTATCAAATTACTATTAGCACTTCGTAGAGTTATCCCTTCATAGGTGTTAGAATTTATAGTGTTATCTACAATGCGGGTTGATTCAGATTCTTGAAGATAAATACCTCTTTCATTATAGTTTATCTCATTTTTTTCTAGAAGATTATTGTTAGAAGAAAAAATATGTATCCCTGTTGCTCCATTAAGATTTACACTATTACCACTAATAGTACTAGAAAGAGAGTATTCTGATATCACCCCAAAACCGGAATTATATTGGATTGAATTATTTATCAGAGTACAGTTATCGGAATATTCTAAGGTAATCCCATGCCAGTTATATGAGATATTGCTGTTACTGATATCGCAGTAGTCTGCATTGGAAACAAAAATTCCAGAAGATTCCCAGCTTGAAGCTCCTGTTATCGTGAAGCCGCTAATGTTTACATAGCTTACTGATATCTCCAGCGTATAATCAGGTTTGCTAGCATTAATTATTGTAGGTTTACCTGTGCTAATTAAATTAATGGATTTGTTCAATTTAACGTTCTCACTGTAGTACCCCTGCGGCACCACTATCGTGTGGCCGATATCTGTTTCAGGGTCATCTATCGCAGATTGTATAGAAGAAAATCTTTTACCTGTCTCCAAGTTTCTTATGTTACCTAGGGCTATAGGTAAATAATCTATGTTATCATCATCTAAGACAAAACCAGAATCGCAAATCCTATCATGATCGCTGTCTTGGCAGTTCTGTGAAAAGCCTGATTCCAGCGGTGTAGCCCAAAGGTTACCTCCTATAGTTGGCCCGCCTATTATATTAGAGCCTAGCGTTGTAGAAGTATTCCATTCATTAATAGTAGAGAAGAGGTAAAAATTGTAGGTGTTATTGAAAAGATTATTATAAATATAGTTGCTGTTTGAGGAGTAGATATAGATTCCATAGTCGTAGTTGAGGCTAATATTATTATTAGCGATAGTATTACTACCTGAAAAATCCAAGAATAATCCACTATAGTAATTATTTAGCACCGAATTATTTGAAAGTAGGTTATTAATAGAATCTCTTAATAAAATCCCATAGTTATTGTATGAAATCTTATTTCTTATTATGACATTATTACTTGAAGTCCCTAGGGCAATCCCGCTTTCTGTATTTAAACTTAAGTTATTATTAAAAAATACATTATTACTAGATGATCTAGTTTTAATCCCGTACCAATTTCCGCTAATCTTGTTATTCGTGATATTACACTCCTTTGCCCCGAAGATGTATACTCCTGCGGCGTTACTCCCATTAGCACCTGTGATTGTAAGGCTGCTGAGATTAACGTTGCCTGCGGTTATCTCAAAGACATTATCGCTTGCGATAGCAGCTTGTACTACTGTGTCAGCATAATCTTGGGAGTAAGATTTAATCTCAAGCGGCAACCCTATATCAATATTTTCGCTATAGATTCCAGGACAAATTATTATGGAATCTCCACTAGCCGCTGAGTCAACTGCTGATTGTATTGTCTGGTGATACTCGCCTGAATAGCAGGCGGGAGTTGACCTATTCACTACCTTTATTGATGCCTCCACAGTAGGGGTTAATGCCAGAAAAAGAATTATTAGGAGGATTCCTCTCAGCATTAATCACCTCCCACTCCAAATCTTTAAGCAATAGAATAAGCATTGTCAAATTCGGAGAAATTCGCAAGTATTATATGTCCGGTAATCTAGTTCTTTAGCCATGAAGCGTTTAATAACAACGCTACTACTGTTACTCTTTATTGGAAGCTTATCAAACTACGATGTAATCCTCGTGAGAAGTGATCTTCCTCCAGACTGGGTTATAGCGCAGGCATACTCTCAGAAGTCAGGTATACCCATCGTTACTACAACTCCGAACGAACTATTAGATGAAGTTAAAGTGCAGTTGAAGGGCTATAGAGAGGCTGGCTACGATAGGGTGCTTATCATTGGTGGAGAAAGCGCTATATCACTAAAGGTCCAGAGGGAGATTGAAGCACTAGGATTTGTGACTAACCGGATAAGCGGTGCAGACCGTCATGGAACATCAGCTAGGTTTGCCATTGAGCTATACCCTGACTCTAAGGAATGCATCTTGGTTAACGGCGAGACCTATGAGGGAATGTTGACCGCCCTCAGAATAGCTGGCGAGACAGGGTTTCCCATACTATTTACGAGGCAGAATGAGGTTCCTATGAGCGTAGAAGATGCGATGAATACCATGAGAATTGAAAGAGTGGTGCTGGTGGATAAAGGGATATCGCAGGAGATTAAGGATTATCTATCCTCACAAGGTTATACTGTTACCACAGTTGGAGAGGGAGAGGATTTTAAGAAGAAAAAGTTACCGAAGGAAGTATTCTCCCTTTTAAGCGGGCTCGTTGTTGGAGCGTTTCTAGTTTTCGCTCTCTTACGAATGAAGAAGGGAGAGAAAGTCTCCTATGAGATCCTAACCGAAGATGAGCAAAAGGTTGTGGATGCGATTATAGAAAACGGCGGTGAAATAATGCAGGATCAGTTGCCAGCTAAAACAGGCTTTTCAAGGCCTAAAGTTAGCAGGATAGTCGCAGTGCTCTGTGAGAGAAAAATAGTTTCAAAGGAGCCTCACGGGAGGACCCAGAGAATAAGGATAGAAAAAGAATTCGAGGAGTAGGATTTTATCCGAAAAAAGCATGCCTATATATTCTCCTGTGAGTTTCAGCATTTCATGGATGACTACGCAGGAAAGGACTGGAGAAGCCGCTATTCTAGGCCAAGAGGGGATAAAATATATATTAAAGACCTGCCACCGAGCGAGAGGCCTAGGGAAAGGTTAGCAGCGCATGGAGCGCCAGCGCTTTCCACTTCTGAGCTGCTTGCTATCCTACTCCGCTCTGGCAGGAAAGGAGAGACGGCAGTTGATGTAGCGAATAGGCTGCTACAAAAATATGGTAGTCTCAGGTCTCTTTTCTCGGCAGATGTCAATGAGTTGCGTTGGGTTCCGGGTATGGGCTTTGCTAAGGCTGTCCAACTCAAAGCGGCCTATGAGCTTGCTAAGCGGATGGATTACCCGAGCACAGAGAGATATGAGATATCAAACCCTAAGGATGTTGCAGAGTTTCTATTGCCTAAGATGAGAGATTTAGATAGGGAGCAGGTCGTTGTACTCTGCCTTGACACGAGATGCGGAGTTATAGACAACTCTGAGGTAGTTGTCTCTGTAGGGTCCCTTAATATCAGCGTCCTAGAGCCGAGGAGCATCTTTAGGATAGCATTGGTGAAGAATGCTGACTCTGTGATAATAGTCCATAATCATCCTTCGGGAGACCCCGAGCCAAGCGATGGCGACATAGAGGTAACCAAGAGGATAATAGAAGCAGGACGTACTATTGGGATCGAGATACGGGATCATGTCGTGATAGGTAATGGAAAGTTCGTCAGTATGAAAGAGAGAGGCATGATGTGATACTAATGTTTTTTCCTATTAGTGTTAATAAATCACTTTTTAAATAAGATTTAGTATTAACTAAGGCTTTATTATGCTTTATTAGTTGTATTTTTAATTAAATTCTTTTTTTACGGAAAACATAATCTTTTAATGAAAATCTCGGGTATATCCTTGGAAATCCCAAGGAGTTAACTAATGAAATATCACAAGAGAGATGATATATCTATAAGCTTTGGATATGTTGAGGACACTCTTAGGAGGAGACTTACCAATTGGATGAGCGAAGTACTAAAAGAGATCGATTCTCCTTTAGAGTATGTAGACTCGCAGATTGAGATTAAGACTTCAGATGGTAGTAGCATTAGTTTTCCGGATTTTATCGTTTGGTGGAAGAAAAATCGTAGAGTGGTATGTCTAATCGAGCTTAAACCTCCTCTGGGATGGACTCATGATTATATTTTGAACGATGCTCAGCGCAAAGCTACTATGGCAAGTCCTCAGATAGAGTATATTGGTACTTGGAATATTAATGAGCTCTTCCTATGGAAGACCTTTGATCCAGAAGCTAGGAGCGTAGTTGACAGGAGGGTTAGGAGGTATGAGGTAACTAAGATAAGAAACCTCAAGGAGATAGATAAGCCAATAGTTGAAAAGCAGATAAAAGAGTTCCTGAGAAAATTCTTCAAAGACCTAGAAGAGGTATATCTGGGTAAAAGCGAAATCTCTAAGCCGCCTGTTGATGAGTTTTTTATTGCAAGCCTCCACTCTACCGTAGATGCCTTCGATATGCCGATTTCTCTTCATCTAATGGAGGTGTATGAGAAGGATAATGGCTTTAGGACACAGCTAAATGGCTGGTTCATAGAGCAAGGATGGACTCTTCCTTCCTCTGATGAAGATTTTGAAAGGATAGCTCGACAATTCCTTTACCTACTCCTAGACAAGCTTCTATTCTATAACACTCTAAGGCTTAAGTATAATTTAAAACAAATAACTATCCCAGAGGGCATCGACAGTAGTGAGGCTTTAAAGAGGAGGCTTCAGGAATACTTCGATATTGCGGAGAGAGTTACCGGCGACTATGAGACCGTCTTTGCTACTAACTTTATTGAAGGCATTCCTCTACCCGACGAGATTATACCTAACTTTAGGCATTTTATCAACAGTTTCTCAAAATACGATTTCTCCCAAATAGGCTTGAAAGATATAGGTAGGATTTTCGACAGCTTGATACCTGTGAACGAGAGGCACAAGCTTGGGCAGTATTTCACACGTCCAGGCCTAGTGGACTTAATAATAGGTTTCTGTGTTAAAAGTGAGAGAGATATCGTCGCAGACTTTGGATGTGGTGCTGGAACGTTTCTTGTTAGAAGCTATGCTCGCTTGAAGACTTTTAATCCTACTAAGTCGCATAGTGAGGTTCTCTCGCAGCTGTATGGTATTGATATAGCTAAGTTCCCAGCCCACCTCTCGACTATTAGTCTGGCGATTCGTAACTTAGCTAGTGTGGAGAATTATCCTCAGATTATCTGCAAGGACTTCTTCCATATTTATCCTACACAGGACCAGAAGAAGCTTAGGATGTGGCTTAATATTGGGGAGAGAATTAGTACACTAAGTAAGGGTGAAAAGGAGCTATATGTACCGTATATGGATGCCGTTGTTGGTAATCCTCCGTATACTAGGCAGGAAGAACTTGAGGACTATAAGCCAGAGTATAAGAAAGTCCTTAATGCTGTTATAAAACAGGATTGGGGTAGGAATGTAATCCTAGGTAAGAGGGCAGGTGTCCATGCCTATTTCTTCCTTCATGGATTGAAGTTCCTTAGGGAGGAGGGCAGATTTGGATATGTAACCTCTAACTCCTGGCTTGATGTAGATTATGGGAAGTACTTACAGGAGTTCTTCCTTACAAAGACAAAGATAGTAGCCATTATAGAATCCAAGGTAGAGCGGTGGTTTGAGGAGGCTGATGTTAATACTGCTGTGACTATCCTAGAAAGGTGTTACTCAGAAAATCAAGAAGAGGATGAAAAAAGAAAGAAAGAGCGCGAAGAAAATGTCGTGAAATTTGTTCAATTGCTCAAGCCTTTAAGCGAGATAATTCCTCAGACCGATGACGATGAAAAGAAATTCGGGTCTATAGAGAAATTAATAAAACTCATTGAAAATAAGACCGAATTTTACGAAGACGAGAAGATTAGGATATTCCCTAAAAAACAGGCTGAGCTTTGGAAAGAGGGCTATGACAAAGAGGCTGGCAGATACGTAGGCTCTAAATGGGGGAAGTATGTTAGAGCACCACCGATTTTCTTTAAGATTATCGAGAAAGGTAGAGACCTGCTGGTTCCCTTAAAGGAAATCGCAGAAGTTTGTAGAGGGTTTACAACCGGTGCAAACGAGTTCTTCTATCTCATAGATGAAGATATTGCAAGGTGGAGTATCGAAAGAGAATTCTGGATGCACCCTATAGAGAAGGACTTTGAAGTCCCAGTACAAGGTCATGCTTGGAGGGATAAGGGCGGCAAGTACTTCAAAAAATCTCAATATTCTTCTAGACTATCATTAAAGGATTTTTTAAGAGAAGACGGCTACGTTTACTGGATTCCCAACTATGTTGTTAAGAGCCCTAGGGAGTGTCAGGGAGTTATTGTTGATCTAGGGGATTTAAAATATAGGGTGCTGATGATCCACAAGGATAGAGAGGAATTGAATGGAACAAATGTTTTAAAATACATAGAATGGGGGGAAGAGAGAGGGTTCCATGAAAGACCTACATGTGCTAGTAGAAAAAGATGGTATGACCTAGGTGAAAGGGTCCCTGGAAAAATTGGCTGGCCCTATATATTGAGAGAACGGATTTTTTCGATACTAAATTCGTCGAGAGTATTTTTTGATTGTGAATTTTTTGATGTATATCTAATAGGAAACTCTGCAGTTCTTTCAGCTATTTTAACTTCAAGTTATAATTTTATGTTGATTGAGATTCTTACTAGAAGCTACGGCGGTGGAGGCGGTCCATTAAAAATTCAAGTTTATGAATTAAAAGATATTCTAGTTTTCGATCCATTTCAATTGCAAAAAAGAAATATCAAAAAACTCAAAAAGGCCTTTGATAGGCTTTCCAAACGTCCGATTGGTTCAGTTTTCGATGAGATCGGTGCAAAGAAACCTGAAGATGTTTCATTAGATAAGGTGAAACCCGATCGCAGAGAGCTTGACAAAATCATTATGGGAGAAATATTAGGTTTAACCGAGGAAGAGCAGCTTGAGGTTTACAGAGCGGTAGTAAACTTGGTTAAATCAAGGATAGAGAAAGCGGAAAGCGTATCTAGGAAAAAGAAATCCAGAGGATCTAGACCAGAGGATATAGCGGAAGCTATTCTGCGGGAGGTAGACATAAGCAGATTGAAGAAATTCCCAGAAGAGTATATCCCCGATACTACTCTAGTGGAGATAGTAGAGGTTCCCGGAGGCCCTTCAATGACAGGCTCAGACTTAAACGGCTTCTACGTTAATATTGGAGGTAAAAGATTCAACTGCGAATACCCAGAGAAGGCGGAGTACATACACTACGCTGTGATAAACGGTGCTAGAAGTATAAAGGTACCCGTGAATAAAAAGAGGGTAATAGAAGCGGTTAAAAAATATCAAAATGATCTAGGCATTATTGTTAAAGATATCCAAAGTTACCTGGAGCGATACATCCCGGATAGAAAGCTTCGAAAAAAGGTCTGGTTCATTATAAGTAAAAGGCTTGCCTCATAATAGTGCTATGTATCCCCGCTTAAACGTGACTTCAGGTCATCTAAGGAGATTTTATAGTTAAGTGCATCTACCTCACTTGTTGAAGCGCTCATCTCTCTAAGAAGCTCTCCTTCCTCAGAGACTTGCATAACAGTAATTTTTTTGTAAATCAGGGACAACTGCAGCTACGGTTCCTAGAGTATATAGGTATGCTTCTTCCCATCTCTCAGGCTCGACTGCTAGAGCCACGAGGACTTCTGGTATCTTGTACATCCACTATTGCGCTAGGGAATCCTCTCGCCGCTAATGCCTCAAATATCAAAGTATTTCTTGGCTCCAACTCTTTTTACCGCTTACTAATGATGAACTAAGAGCGATTTTAATATTGCTTAAAGACCGTATAATGCTATTATGTAGTATATTTAGAAAAAAATAATAATAAAAATGATTTTATAAGAAAATTAAATATAAAAAAGGCATTAGAAATGGTTAGAAATGGTTATAAGACATATTTTTTAAAATAAGAGCAGTATACCGCTAAATGAATCTTCGCCCCGGAACAATTTCACCGGAAAGCTTAAAATAGGTGTGATGCTTAGATTTGGAGCGATGGTTACTAAGAAAGAGATCAGCGATAAGTCTTGCAAAATAGGCGTTATAGGTCTAGGATATGTTGGCCTGCCTATGGCAGCAATTCTCGCTGACAGAGGATATACTGTCTTAGGGGGCGATATCAGTAGCAAAATAGTCAATAAGGTAAATCAGGGAAAAGCACCAATAAATGAGAGAGGTCTTCCAGAGCTTGTGGAAAAGGCGGTGAAATCAGGAAGACTTGTCGCTACGGTAAATACCCGCGAGGTAGTTAAAAAAAGCGATGTCATATTAATCGTGGTTCAGACACCTATTGGCGGTAATAAGAAGCCAGATCTCAGCTGCCTAAAAAAAGCTCTAGAAACCATCTCTGAAAACCTGCGTAAAAAAATGCTTATTATAATAGAAAGCACTCTACCGCCCGGTACAACTAAAAATCTTGCCATACCCATTCTAAACAAAAGCGGTCTCGTTGCAGGGAAAGACTACTTCTTAGCATATTCTCCAGAGAGAGCCATCCCCACAAAGACATTAGAGGAAATTCAGAAAAATGACAGAATAGTCGGAGGCATAAACGAAGAAAGCGCTATCCTAGCTAAACAATTATACTCTAACATCACCTCTGGGGAAGTATTTACCACTGATATCGCTACAGCTGAGGTAGTTAAACTCATAGAGAACACGTATAGAGATGTGAACATCGCTCTCGCCAATGAGACCGCCCTCCTCTGCGAAAAGCTCGGCGTAGATGTTATGAAAGTTATAAGCCTCGCTAATAAGCATCCGCGGGTAAACCTTCATATGCCTGGACCGGGAGTTGGCGGGCATTGTATACCTAAGGATCCGTATTTCCTGATAGACAAAGCAAGAGAACTGGGATTAGAGTTGAAAGTGATAACCTCTGCCAGAGAACTCAACGAGTCTATGCCTAAGCACCTCTTAGAAATTATTGAGAGAGCTTTGAAAGCTACAGGCAAGAGAGTAGAGAATTCAAAAGTGGCGATACTTGGAGTAGCTTATAAGGGTAATACCGATGATGTTAGGAATACCCCCTCTAAGGCCGTGATAGAGGAACTTATGAAAAAATGCGAGGTCTTTTCCCATGACCCTCTTGTAACTCAGGATTTCGGAGGAAAGTTTTCCAATGATATAATTGAGGTAACAAGAGAAGCAGATTGCCTTGTGATTTTAACAGACCACGATGTCTACAAAAGCCTAGATTTAGAAAAGCTTTCAAAGGTAATGAAAAAACCAGGGGTTATTGTTGATGGAAGGAGGATTTTAGATCCTAATAAAACTGCTACCACAGGTTTAAAATACTTCGGTATAGGACTATAGTTACCTCCTCTCCAGCTCTTCTAACCTCTCCCTCAGTTTCTTGAACTCCTGCATCTTCTCGAGTATCTCTATGCTTGAGTCAGCTATCTTGAAAAGATTTTTCAAAAGCTCTTCTATTTCCTCAAAGGTCCTAGAAAATTCTGAGACAAGCTTAAGAGAGATTCTTAGGATATCTGTAACCGTTATAATGCCTACAACTCTCCCCTGGTCGGTTACGACAAGTCGCCTGATCCCATGTTTTTCCATGAGTTTACTTGCCTTAGTAAGAGCTATGTTCCCATCTACAGTTATGAGAGGAGAACTCATAATTTTAAAGGAGCTAGAATTTGCGTCTATACCCTCGATTATGCATTTCCTCACTAAGTCCTTTTCAGTTACTATTCCGCAGGGCTCTCCATTCCTCTGAAGTACGACGCAACTAATCCCATGATCTCTCATGGTTTTAGCAAGTTCTCGAATCGAAGTCTTTCCATCAATACTGATCACTTCTCTGGTCATACACTCCTTTATGCTGACACCGAGCATACGTTACTCTCCTTCCGTTCATATCTAGGGAATCTTCTCCCCTATAAAATTAACTCAATTCTCAAAAATAGATAAACATAACCCATAGCTTTCAACCGCTAAGCATAATAATTTTAATTATAATCCAAAACATTCAACATGGAGCATGTTTTCCTCTTTGAGTATGCTACATGCGGAGCTTTCAAGGAGCTGGAGCCCTCTATAACGGTGGAAGGACTTGGAATGTTTAAGATACTCTTAGACGGTTTTAAAGATGTATATACCTTTATTGACAGACGGATACCCCTTTTCAACTACCCCAAGGTGAGTGACTATAGGGATAAGTTTGCAGAATACTTGGGAAAAGCTGCCTACTGCCTAATAATTGCACCGGAAACCGACAATATTCTTTATGACCTCACCTTGATGGCTGAGAAAATCGACTGTCCTAATCTGGGGTCGAATACCCAGGGGATCTTGGACGCAGGAGACAAGTATAGGACATATAAAAAGCTCAAAAAATATATGCCTAAGACCGAGATCTACGATGGGAAAACAAGCATAGACCTCCCGGCTATAGCAAAGCCAAGAGATGGAGTATCATGTGAGGGCGTTTCGCTAATAAAAAGTGAAAGTGACCTCCGCAGAGTCCCGAGAGGCTACCTGATACAAGAATACGTACCTGGGAAAGCTTGTAGTGCAAGCCTGATAATAGGAGATGATGTTCACGTTATAAGCATTAATACCCAAGAGATAAGGGACTTCAAGTATCATGGAGCTAAAATACCTTTCAACTTAGAGAACGTTGAGGATATAATTAGTGCCGCTGAGAAGATAAAGGGTCTATTTGGCTATGTAGGTGTCGACTTTGTTCTAAACGAGAAGGTAAATATTATAGAGATCAATCCAAGACCTACTGTGCCCATAATAGCTTTAAATGACGTATACGGCTTCAATATATCGGAGCTACTCCTACGAAATTATCACGGCAAGGAGATTAATAAATATCTGCCTAAAAAAAGCGTATATCTAAAAAAGGAGAAGGGCACGGTAACAGGCAGCTATGTATCCTACGGAGGATACTCAATCTCGTGGGAGATGATAGATTGAAGATTTTGACTTTTGATATAGGGGGAGCTAACACAAAGAAGTTGGTGCTTATGGAGGGTAAAATCCGAAGTCACATACACTACTTCCCCTTCTGGAGGAAAAAAGATGAGTTTGCTAGATTCTTAGGGGGCATAATGGAAGAGGCAGACAAAATAGCGGTTACTATGACAGCTGAATTGAGCGACGTATTCAACAGCCGCCGAGAAGGGGTGGAGTATATTCTCGAAGCATGTGAAAATGTAATGGAGCATCCACTCTACTTATCTATTCGTCGTAGGCTGCTTTATCGAGATGAAGTTAAGGATCCATTAGAACTCGCCGCTGCAAACTGGGTTGCAAGCCTCTATTACATGGAAAAAAAGTTCGGCATGGGCATACTCGTAGACGTGGGGTCAACTACGACAGATATTCTGCCCTTTAGCAAAGGAAAAATATTAACTGGAAAAAATGACCTAGAGAGGCTGGAGCGTGGAGAGCTGGTTTATACTGGTTTTTTAAGAACTCCTGTGCCAGCTATAACAGATAAACTACCTTATAGAGGGGGGCTCTTACCTATATCCTCGGAGTATTTCGCAATCACAGCGGATGTATATAATATTTTGGGCATGATTGCAGAGTACTCCTGCGATACTCCCGATGAAAAGGGAAAAGGGAAAATAGACTCAATGAGACGGATTGCGAGACTTTTATGCTCGGATTTAGAGGATATAGGCGAAGATGTCTTAAAAAAAATCTGTCGATATCTCCATGAAAAACAGGTTGAAATTATCTCTACCTCTTTAATGAATGTTTCCAGAAGACATGAGTTGAATAGAGTCTATGGATGCGGTGTTGGGTCTGTATTAGCAGAAGAGGCCAGTAATCGCCTGCGTCTAGAGTACGTGGACTTATCCGAAACTATCTGTGCTCCAGAGAATTTACCGTGTTATGGTCTAGCGATGATGTTGGAGGATTTAGATAAATAGGGTTATATCTGCTTCTGATGCAAATTCTAAGAAGTCGGCAGCTCCTGCTATCTCTACGCCATCAATTAGGTCTTCTTTTTTAAGGTCTAGCATTTCCATTGTTGGCGAGCAGGCTATCAGCCTCGCACCTTCCTCTACACACATTTCAAGTAGCTCAGGAATTGTTGGCCAGTTTATCTTTTTTATCCAGCCCTTCATCATAGATGTCGCCATAGCCGTCATGCCAGGTATCACGCCCATTATATTTGGTACCGGAACTGGCATCGCTGGATTTGCTAATGGAGCTACTTTAAGGGATTCCTGCTTATCTTTCCTGAGAATGTTAATACCATAGAGAGTAAAGAATATCCCTGCTTCCATATCCATAGATAGAGCCGTAGTAGCTAAAATTAGGGGAGGATAAGCCATATCTAAAGTTCCTTTAGATGCTATTATTGCTATCCTCTTCTTTTTTTCTTCCGCCATTTTAAACCTCCTTATTTTTTCCTTATCTTGAATTTTATATTATTCTCAGTCTTTATAGTTTCAATAATCTCATTTCCTGTGGTTCTTGACCAAGCCGGAATGTCCTTCTCTGCTGCAGGATCTGTTACTACTACTTCCAAGACTTCTCCCGAGCTTAGTTTCCTCATTTCTTTGTTAAGATTGTAGACAACCATAGGGCACTTGGCACGGCTTAAATCTAGACTATAAGGCATATTCATTCGCTCTTTTTGAGGTATATTTTGAACTCTTCATCTCCCTCGATTTTAAGTACTTCCACTCCCGCTTTTTTAGCCCATGCTGTAATATCTTTTGGTGCCGCTTTATCAGTAGCTAGGACCTCTAAGATCTTCCCTGCAGGCATGCCTTTCACGGCTTTCTTGGTCTTGAGAACAGGCATAGGACATACAAGTTTTCTACAATCAAGTACCTCGTCTGGAGTAATATCCGCCATCATGTCTCCCTCAATTTACTTAAAATTAAGTAAAATTTAAATATATAAAACTTTCTATTTTTTACTTGAAAATGAGTAAAAAATTTGGTATAGATCAGCGGTGGGTCGATATACTCAAGCTCTTTGACTTAACAGAATATGAAGCAAAAACGTATATCGCCCTAGTAACTAGAGGGCCTTCAACCGTTAAAGAAATAAGAGAATCTGCCGGTATACCCTACTCACGAGAGTACGATATCTTAGATAATCTAGAGGAAATGGGTTTTGTCGAATCTCAACCTGGCAGACCTAAAAGATATAGGGCAGTTGATCCGCGAAAAGTTTTGAAAAGAGAATGTGATATCCGGATAAAAGTGGTAGAAGATCTAATCTCCAAGATAGGGCCTATCTATGAAGAAAAAGAGAGTCCTGAATCTATGGAAGATATGATTTGGACTATACGGGGACAAGAAAACGTCAGAAAAAAACTTATCGAGATGATAGAAAGAGCGGAGAAAGAGGTATATGTAGTAGGTATACAGCCAATAACAACTAGAGAGATAGAAGCTTCTCTGAGAAAAGCCAGTAACTCAGGAGTTAAAATAAAAGCCATGGGAATGTTTGATGAGGAATGTAAGGAAAAATTAAGAAAGCTTAACGCAGAGATCAAGGACTTCGAGCATGATCACTCTCGTTTTGTCATAGTGGATGATAAGGAGCTTATACTGGCGTCTGAGGATCCAGCTAACTACTACTTTGCTTTATATAATAGAAACCCTGGGTGCATCAAGCTGTACAGGAACTATTTCGAGCATATTTGGAAGGAGGTTTCTACTTCTTAAAGTACAGTTTCCATGTATTTCCGTCTTTTATTGTTCCTAATACAGAACAACCAGACTTAGTGATAATTTTAGGTACCGCCTCAATTGAGGCAGGGTTAGTGATAAGCATTTCCACTATCTCTCCCTCAACCATCTCTTTACACGCCTTTTTGGCTTCTAGTTGTGGCTTTGGGCACACCTGTCCTGTGCAGTCTACTACTCTAGAAACATTAACTTTCCCAATCTTCGGAATTTCAACCTCCGGCATAGCTAATCCTCCTTTACCTCAATACTTTAGGAAAAATCTTTATTTAAATATTATCTTGGCTCAAGATCTAAGGCCTTTCCAATATATTGTTGCCGGACATCCATCACATTTCCTTTCGTAGAGATAGCACTCTGAACAGGATTTTTCGCCGCAGGGAGGCTCTTTACTAACAGGGTTTATTCTTATATCAAGAAACCCCGGTAAAATTGGGGCTTCTCCTATAGAGATGTCCAGTTTTTTTATTGAGCTTACAGGTCGGATGCCGTTTTCAATAGCAGATTCAAGGACAGCAGTATCTTTAGCTACTAATATTAGTATAAGATTATAAGCTCCTGTCATAGTTGTTGCGAAAATCACTCTAGGACAATTCTTGAAAGTGTCTGCTAGCTTAAGGGCTTCTTCCATGCTTGAAACTTGTATATTACAGACAGCGGTCTTCCATTTTTTCTTTTGAACGTTTAAAAGAGCCTTAACTTTTATATCTTTATTTTTAATCAACTTCTCTACACGTTCTTTTGTCGAAGGAGGCGAGAATCCAATAACCTTTGCTATCTCTACGATTTTTTTCCTTCCATCCTCATTTAGCATTTCGTATATGGTGCAATCCTTCTCATCCATAATTTACACACCTACTTTTTTTCATGTACATAATTTATACAAGCCTTAATTTAGAAGGTATAATTTTATTTTTTTTTGGATTATTTAAATTTTTTCTAATTAAAGTAGAATATTAATTATTTAGGTTGGATATTAAAAAATTTACACAACCAAGACTAATAGAAAACCTTAAATACACACATTCCTTACACTCGTAATTTAATGGAGGAGGACTAGGATGGGATTACGCTCATTATTTAAGGAACCACTTGACTACAAGGTTGGAGGCGTACTCATCAGCATTGTCCTAGTTTTTTTAGTTATACCCTTCAAAACCGAAACAGGCATAACATTAGGCTATGGAAAGGCATGGGCCTTTGCTAGCGCTCTTAGATGGGTTGATCAGACTATTCTAACTACGTTTATCGGTGAAAAATTTGTATTGAGAAATCCACACTGGAGTATTTTTGCTGGAAATTTGGATGTAGCGGTCACTCTCCTCTTCTTTGTGTTAGGAAGCTTTGTGGCAGCTTTATTGTCAGAGGAGTTTGGAATAAGAGTAGATAAGTCCAGCCTTCCAGAGTCAATAGTGGGGGGGATATTAATGGGAATTGGAATCGTTTTTATTACGACTTGTAACGTGGGAACTTTTTTAAACTCCCTCCCCCAGATAGCTCTGGGAGCCTATCTCGCCGGGATTGGATTAATTATAGGCACATATATAGGGGCTAAATATTACGAGAAAAAAATGGGGCTGTGAAAATGAGTGCAATAGCGGAGATAATGTCAAATCCGGCCCATTATATCTCTGCGGCATTCTTCGGGTTTATACTAGGCTTTCTAGTTCAGAGATCCAGGTTCTGCATGACTGGTGCAATACGGGACTACATCCTTTTTAGGATAGATAGAAATCTAAAGATGACTCTTATGATACTTGGTACCACAAGTTTCTTCTATACGTTCTTTATGACGGTTGGAGTATTAAGACCCACTAATATGCCTGCTGGCTGGTATAGTGTTGTTGGAGGCGTTATCTTCGGCATAGGTATGGCTATTGCGGGGGGTTGCGTAATAAGCAGTTTCGCAAGAATAGGCGAAGGAAGCCTTAATTATCTGATTACCGCCTTTATGATATTAGTCGGAGTAGCAATTGGAGCGCAACTTTATACGATACCATGGTTAGCAGCAAAGCTAGCAGGAGGTGTAGAGTCTTCTTTGCTTGGTTCACCATATGGACTAATTTGGTTAGGGGAGTTTCCTCTTGCAAATCCTCTCGCAGTATATCTCTTTAAGATAAAGGGCGTGTATATAGGCGCTTTTCAAGCCTTAATTTTCATCCTAGCGTATGCGTATCTTGAAAGGAAAGGCGAATAAAATAGGAGGTGGTCTAGATAGGAGAAAAGCTTGGGATACTTGTGAGTTCAGATAAACATCTGAATCATGTTATTGGGTTAACTAAGGCAGCGGTGGCTAAAGGTAAAGAAGTGAAGATTTTTTTCACCGCAAATTCTGTATTTCTTACTCAGGATCCTGAGTTTGAGGAGTTGCTCAAATCCGGCGCTGAGATAAGCCTATGCAATAAAACCTATCAAGGCTTTGACTTGCATAACACCTATAAGCCCACTATTGATGGTGTAGTCCATGGTAATCAGGATAATAACGCGGAAATAGCCGCGGAAGTAGATAGATACGTGGTGTTTTAAGATGGAGAGAAAAATAGCATTTATTTTAAGGGACTCTGACAGATATAGGCAGAGCGAATTCACTAGGTCTGCGCTTGGATTACTCTTGGAAGGGCATACAGTGAACCTCTTTATCATAAATGTGGAGCTAAAAAAGAATCCGTATATCTTGGAGAATTTAGAGTGGATAGTTGATTCTGATGGAAAGGTTTACTCCAACAATGAGAAGAACGCTGACGAGTTTACGGAGATAATCTCGCTAGAGGACATGGCTAAGAAAATGCTTGAAAACGATTTTATCGTACCTTTTTGAGGTGAAGAAATGAAGGTATTAGAAATCCTGAAATCACCTGCCGATGAAACTGTGAAGAAGATTATACATGTGCATTCACAGGGAAATGAAGTGGAAGTATTCAAGCTATATGAGGGCGTTCCTGATTACGATGCTCTTATCGATAAGATCTTCGACTACGAAAAAGTCATCTGCTGGTGGTAGTGCACAAAGCCCCACACCAACTTGTAAATGAAAATATTTTATATTCATAACCATATATGGGAACTGAGGAGGTGATTTAATGGGTGTTATTGCTAGTTTTATTGGGGTTTATCTTCCTTATATCACTATTACCATATTCACAGTAGGATTTATTTACAGGCTTGCCGCATGGGCGACGATACGCTCCCCGGTAAAGATCCCTGTTTTCCCTGGGCAGGATTCGCCTGGAAAATCCATAGCGAGAGTTTTATTAGATGTTGCATTGTTTAGAAGCCTTTTGAGGTTTCCTGGCAATTATATTCTGTGGGCGGGGTCATGGATATTCCATATATGCTTCTTACTAATCCTATTGCGACATTTAAGATATTTTTTGTATCCTGTTCCATCATGGGTCATGGCTTTTCAAACAGTGGGGATATACGCTGGCCTACTAATCCTAGTTCCTCTCTTATACCTATTATTACGGCGTCTAGTTTTTGCTGATCTCAGATTCATATCTAACTTCGCAGATTACTTTGCCCTCCTACTCCTGATTTCCATAGCAAGCACTGGGCTAATTCTAAAGTTTTTTTCCAGAGTCTACGTATTTGATGTGAAGACAATGATAATGGGACTAATAACCTTGCAGCCGAATCCTTCCGTTATACCTGATAGTTTCTGGTTTCTCACTCACTTCTTTTTAGTGCAGTTGCTTCTCATGATTTTACCCTTCAGCAAGATAATGCATCTTGGAGGCGTGTTCTTCAGCCCTACTAGGATTCACTACTTCGAGAAGGGCTCCCATAGTATTGAGGTAGAGGAGTGAGAACTCATGGCTGAAATGAAAAACATTTACGACGTAAAATTTCAACCAGCAGCAGCGGAAAACTACATTATGCACAGAGCAAAGGAGAAGGATATAAAGTGGCTCAAAGTAAAAATACCCTACCCCGAGTTGCCTCCTGAGCACAGGCCTGAAGTAGCTATAAGGAAGCTTGATGAACTTAGGAAAACCCGGAAATCACTGCAACTTTATTTAGATATTTGTGTCAGATGTGGGGCATGCATTAAGCAATGCCATTATTATCTCGGCACCGGGGATCCCAAGAATACGCCCGTAGGTAGAGCTGAGCTCCTAAGAAAAGTATACAAGAGATATTTTACTATCAGCGGCAGGATATTTGGCTCTTTGGTGGGAGCGTCGGATCTCACAAATGATATAATCGAAAATGAATGGTACAAATATTTTTATCAGTGTAGTGAATGCAGGCGTTGTTCTGTTTTTTGTCCCTATGGTATAGATCAGGCAGAAATAACTATGGCGGGTAGAGAGATACTAGCTAACCTAGGGCTTGCGACCAAGTATATCACAGAGGTCATAGCGAAAGTGTATGATATTGGCAATAACCTTGGCATTCCAGATAAAGCATTTAAAAGCACCTGTGAATTCTTGATAGAAGATGTCAAGGAGATGGAAGATATAGATATCGAGATCCCAGTGGATAAAGAGAAGGCGGATATCCTATACGTTCCTCCCTCTGCCGACCTTTTTACGAATACTGATACTATGATAGGGGTGGCGAAAGTAATGAACGCATTGGGGGTAGATTGGACAATGAGCACATATGCTAGTGAGGCAGCAAACTTCGGTCTTTTTCAATCTTATATCGACATCGAGTGGATAAATAAGAGAATAGTTGACAAGGCAAAGGAGATAGACGCAAAGCTGGTTATAATCGGAGAGTGTGGGCATGCCTGGAGAGCAGCGAGGCAGTTTATGGAGAAAATGAATGGACCTTTGCCCTTTAAATATTGTAACATACTGGAATACACTGCTGATAAGATTAGAAAAGGCAAGATAAAGCTTGATAAAAGTCAGAATGATGATGTTATCGTAACTTTGCATGATCCATGTAATATGGCAAGGGCAGGAAATCTGATCTCAGAACCGAGGTACATAATAAAAAGCTGTGTTAATGATTTTAGAGAGATGCCAGATAATACAATTAAGGAGAAAACTTTCTGTTGCGGCGGCGGTGGAGGTCTTCTTACTGAAGAGATAATGGAGCTCAGGATGAAGGGAGGTATGCCCAGAGCTGAAGCAGTGAGGAGCACAGGAGCTAACTATCTAGCTGCACCATGCGCTATAGATAAAGCCCAGCTTCCCTTAGTTATGTCGCACTATAAGCTTGAAGTCCAAGTAGGCGGGGTCCATGACTTGGTTGGGAAGGCGATTGTGATGAAGTGAGGTGGAGAAGATGAGGCTATTGATTATGATAATCTGTTTCTTTCTTGTCAGCGGCTGTGTGGGGATAATAGAGAAACCGCCTAAGCCTGAGGATGTTAATCCCCCTAAGTACCATACTGAGCGAGGGCTAGATTGGTATAGGGCAAATCATGGGAGTATTACAACAGGAACCGTAAAAACTGCATCTAAGGTGACTGAATTATTCGAGCCTGAAACAAAGAAAGTAGATATCGAAATATGTGCAAATTGCCATGAGGTAGCTGATTACTGTAATAAGTGTCATGCCTATGTTGGAGCTAAACAGCAGCCAGTGTTTTGAGACTACTATGAGGAAAGTTGATTTTGAAAACTGGGATAAAGAGGTAACCGAATCTGAGATACCTGTACTTGTCTTTTTTAAGGCAGATTGGAGCCCTTCTTGCGTTGAGGTTGCGGAGTTGTTAAAGGAGGTTTCCTCAGAATATGAAGGGAGAATAAAATCTGTCTATGTAGATTATGATTCTGAGAGGGAACTTGTTCTACAAAAGAGGGTATATGTGCCTCCTACTATTATCATATTCTATAAGGGTATACCTGTTAGAGGCGTACCAGGACCTGCTCCCGCTAAGGTAATAAAGAATTGCGTAGATAGAGCTTTAAGGGTAGTAGAGAGAGTTAAAGCAAAGTCTAATTCAGCGGATACTGAATTTTAAAACTATGAAAGTCTACCGCTGCATTCTCAGAGGTAGATGCAGTAGCCGCATTTAATCTATGGGAATTCAATATTCCATGCTTTGCATGGTACTCTGCGGCTGTTTTCTCCAATTACTAATACTGGGCAGCAGGCTTTTTTAATTATTAAATACATATGTGGATTTACTCCAAGGAATCCCTTCGTTTCGCCTATTATGATAAGATCTACTTTTTCTCTTTTAGCTACTTCAATTATCTTTTTAGTTGGTGACCCGGACTCTATAACCTTCTTTACTTTTACACCTATCCTTTTTCCCCATTCTTCAAGCTCATTTAACAAGGGCTCTGACTTTTTATTTTTCATACGTTTTAAAATTTCTTTATAATTCCAGCCGGCCGAGGAATTTATTGGCACTATATCGAGAGCTATAATTTCGGTATTACCTTTTTTAGCAATTTCGAAGGCAGGGCCTATTGGTGAAGCTTTTAAAGAGGATTCTAATGGCAACAAAATTTTTTTAACTTTCATTTAATAAATAAGCTAATTGAAAGATAATAAATAATTTTCTTATAAAAAATATGCCTAATCAATTATTTTTTTAGGCTTAATTTGATAGATTTCTAAATAGATAAAAAAAAGTAGTTATATTATTCTTTATACGCAGCCAGTTGGCTTTGGTAGTCCAGCATATTTGCAAGCCATCTTTGCAGGGCCGCCAGGGAAAAGCTTATAAACATATTTTAGATTACCTTTCTCGGGGCCTAGTGCTTTTTTGACCTCCTTTACAAGCATTCTAATTGGAGGCGCTATCTTATACTCTAGATAGTACTTTCTAAGGAAATGGATAATTTCCCAGTGCTCGTCAGTCAACTCAATTCCATCTTGCTTAGCGAAAGCCTTTGCAACCTCTTCATCCCACTGTTCCCAGTCCACTAAGAAACCGTCTTCGTCGAGTTCAAGTTTCTTGCCGCCTACTTTAAGATATTTTGCCAAGCATATCACCTCATCCGCTAGATAGTGTTGATTAGCCTGGGTGCTGTTATATAAATATTTCGTTTTCCCTGAGGAGTGCAGAGATTAGCAAACAGGTATTATGCTATGAGACTATATTTGTATTCTAGGCTATTCAGCGCTTCTTCTCTCAAGTGATACTTTAGCTTATCCTCGGCTATCACTTTAAACGCATACCTAATGAGTTCTTCATAGAATTCACAGTAAGGAGATCTCTGATTTAGATCTCCCTTCTCGGAGTAAACTTCTGCGGGACATGGAGCGCCACATATATTCCTAAAAGCGCAGGTACTGCAGTATTCTATCTTCTCTACGATTCTTGACCTCACATTCTTAAAAGCTTTTGATTCCATTGCCTCTGATATAGGGGTTTTGAAGATATTTCCTGCGTAGAACTCCGTCATATCTATAAACTCTCCACAAGGGAACATACGTCCATCAGCGGTTATTGCAAAGAAACATCGCCCCCCTCCACAGGGCGTGATATCACACATCAATCTTCTGCCGAGGGGCGCTACTATTCCTAATAGGATATTAGCGAAGTCTCCTATAATTATCTGCCTCCCATCCTTCTTTGACAGCTCGCATGCCTTTTCTACTGCAGCGATGAAATATTTTGTTAAATCTTTTGATTCTGGGCGAAGCTGTCTTGCGGACTTCTGAGTGCCCCTGACAGGATTCATAAGTATAGCTGGTACCTTTTTATTATAAAGAAACTCGACTAGGCCGGGGAGATGTTTTACGTTACGATTTGTGATAGTTGTAACGACATTCAGACCTTCATACCCTTCTAGCATGTCTATTGCTTTCACCGCTTTCTCATAGGTTCCGCTATTTCCTGCCACTCTGCGAACTGAGTCGTTTATCTCTTGGATATGAGAATCAAGGGATATTCCAATGTTTATTCCGTATCTCCTGATGAATTCTGTGTCGTCTTCCTCCAGCTCTAATGCATTGCTCTGGATGCCGAAGTGGAATGTATCTCGAAATTCTTCTATCGTCTGCTCTAGGAGGTCCTTAACTAATAATGGTTCGCTTCCGTGAAATACTATTACTGGTTTTCTCCCATTAAGCCTGTTCTCATTGAAATGTTCTTCAATTCTGGTCATAGTTTCTCGAAGTTGCTCGCCATTCATCTGAAGGCCTCTTTCCTTATGGTTCTTAGGGAGGTAGCAGTAAGTGCAGTTTGCATTGCATCTGTCGGTTGGGTTAACATATACCGCACTTAGGTTGGTTTCGAATCTGAACTTATTCATTTCATTAGCGAGTTCTTCTCGGTATTTCTCGTACATAGGAAATACTTCGTCACTGAGAACTACGTCTAGATCTTTGTTTTTTGAAATTAAGGCCCAGAACATTGTATCTGGGTCTATTGCTAGGTTCCAATTGGAATCTATATCACAGAAGGTTACTCGTGGATTACTCCCTGTATTATAGTGCATAATCTTCCCCGACCTCAGTTAATTTATAGTGGAGCTTTACCTTTTGGAAGGTCTCCATAGATTATATAGTGGGATAGACCGTTGGCTGAAGTTGCACAGTCAAGTCGAATTGATATAACATTTCTTTCCTGCGTTTTCAATCCAATCACCTCCATTTTTTCACAAAATGAATGAGACAAAACAGGTTATATTTAAATTTTTTCTCAATAATACTTTACTATATAATCAATATTTCTTTATTAAAGCATAATTTAGCTTCTTTTTGTATTTTTGTCTTATATAATACGTAATTTTACATATATTTTTCTCTGGAAAATCTATTTAAATTGATTTGTATAAATTTAATTTTATGTCAAGGAAGCGTAGGAATTTGGAAGGCATGATCAACACTAAATTTCAAATCTTGGTTGAAATCGCTGCCAATCAACCTAATGTTAGACAGGCAGATATAGCGGACAAGCTTAATATAACGCCTCAGGCGGTATCAGAATATTTCAAGCAGCTGTTAAAGGAAGGCATGGTGTTATCTGAAGGACCTTTAAACTACCGAGTTACTCAGAGAGGGGTTGAAGAGATAATAAAAGGAGCCCAAGAGATAAAGAGCTATCTCAGATTTGTTTTGGAAGATGTGGTTAGCGATGTAAGAGTGTTCACAGCTATTGCTGCTCAAGATTTGATAGAAAATCAAAAGGTAAATCTTTGGATGGAAAATGGCCTTCTCTACGCGGGTGATAAGGATTCCAAAGCCACTGGAACTACAATTCATGCCGCTAAAAAAGGACAGGATGTTGGCGTAGAATCTTTAAAAGGAATTATCGAGCTAAAAAAAGGTACAGTAAAAATTTTTAGAATACCCAGGATAGAGGAGGGGGGGTCTAGGAATGTAGACTATGATAAGCTAAAAAAAGTAGTAAAAAGGAGCAATTTCACTTGCGCCATTGGAGTGGAAGCTCTTATATCCTTAAAAAATATTAATAAAAGGCCAAAAGCTTTTTTTGGAGCAAAAGAGGCAGTAATTGAAGCTAGTCATCATGGAATCTCGCCTATAGTCGTTGGAGCTGACGATGAGATACCTGAGTTATTAAAGAAGCTTGAAGACGAGGGTATAACTTTTGATATAATAGACCTATCTATGCATTAATTTAACATGTATTTGCAATAACTATATTAAAATGTAAATGTATATATTTAACTATGAAAAAAAGGGAAGATGAGATTAAATTAAAGTTATTACCTAAAAATAATTGGGATTGGTTTTATTTTTCACTAGGTATATGTGCGATTACGATGGAGAATGATTTAAACAAAGTAAAATTCCTGCCACTTAAAAAACTTAGCAAAGAGCGTCATATAGATTAGAAAAAAATAGCACTACAAATAGGTAATCTTAAAGGATATATATCAAGTCAATTGTAGTAAATGTGGGGATATAGACTCTCTAATTAGAAGAGAGTAACAGGCTTTTCAAAAGGCAATTAGAAGACTTCGCTTTAGCAAAATAAGGCAGAGTTTCGGCTAAATAAAATCGCTAATCGAAGTGTCCATAAGCGATTATAAGGAAGTTGCCTTTGCGAGTAAAGATAAAGAAAAGTATCTCGAGATGGTAGGCCTTTTAGAAAATGAAAATAAAAAGCGTATGGGAAGATGAAAATCTTAAATCCTGTATCTATAATGTGGGAATCCACTATAGCCTGTGGGTTAGCGTGTAAGCACTGCAAAGCATCGGCAAAAAAGAACCCAGATAGGGATGAACTTACTACTACCGAGGCATATCGGCTAGTAGATCAAATGGTGGAATTCGGCAGGGAATACCCAATTTTGAGGATCACAGGGGGGAATGCCCTTTTACGTAGTGATATTTTTAAGATCATTAGATATGCCAGAGACCTAGGAGTCAGAGTTACCATTGCTCCAAGTACGACCCCTCTCTTGCACCGGGAAAACTTAAGGAGGTTAAAGGACTCAGGTGTAGAAGTAGTGGCGATGAGTATCGACGGCCCTAACGCAGAGTTACATGACTCTTTCAGAGGGGTAAAGGGTACCTTTAACATTATGGTAAAAGCCGTCAAATATATGCGAGAGATCAAGTTACCATTTCGGCTTATGACTACGGTGTCTAAATTTAATGCTAAGGAATTGCCGGAGATATTGTCTTTAAGTGAAAAGTTGGGTGCGGTTGGATGGTATCTATATATGCTGATACCTACTGGGAGAGCTAAGGAAGAATACGCCCTTACTCCTCAGGAATATGAAGATGTTTTCAACTTTATATACGACGCTATGAAAGTCTCGAATATCCCCATAAACGCGATAGCAGGGAGCGAGCCTTATAGGAGAGTAGCAGTACTGAGAAGAAAGATTGAGGAGGGAGAAGTTGATGAAGGGATAATTAAACATGGTAAGCTTTATAGATACCTGAAAAAAAGGCTGAGGGAAAGTTATTTTCCTACCTCAAATGCTAGAGAGAATGAAGCTGTTAAGCATAAAGATAAGAGCTATGGGAAGGGTATTTTCGTTTCAAATAGGGGAGAGGTGTTCCCTAGCAGCTTCTTACCTATCGGAATTGGCAATGTAAAATATGGAAACTTAGTTGAAATATACAGGAGTTCCAAGATTTTGAAAGATATGCAAAACCCTGAGAAGCTTAAGGGGCGATGTAGGGTATGTGAATTCAACGATATCTGTAGGGGGAGTAGGTCCAGGGCATATGCCCTAACAGGTGATTATCTTGCTGAAGACCCTTACTGTGTATATCAGCCAGGCAATTTAGAAAAGACATGGGACAATAGAGTAGTGCTATCTGAGCTAAGAGTGTCAAATTATTCTAGGCCTACGATGCATGAGTCTTAATTTTTTGCGTAGCTCATTTTTTTCTTATAACTTTTCAAGCATACTGGGCAACAGAGATAATGTTCTTTATTGTATATTTTAAACTTATATGGAGTGCCTGTTATCTCCTTGCCGCAGTATTCGCATTCAACAGTAATGCCTATCTCAGGCCCTATGTCTGCCTCGTGTTCTTCCTTGAGGGTTTTAAGAACAATGGAAGACTCCACTTCTTTAACCCCCATCTTGTTAAGTTTATCCATGAATTCTCTAAGCTCGTCGATGTCCCTGACAACAGCTTTGCATACTATATTCTTCTCGTTCATCGTTTCGTATATCTCTATTATCTCTTCCTCGTCTTTAAGTGATTCTAGTATTCTATTGTCATCTATCTTCATCCTAAGGAGTAGGAGAATGTTCTTAACTACAGCGTCGCGGTCTATTACAATTGTAAATTTTTTAATTACTCCCTCCTCTCTGAGTTTATCGATTCTTGATTTAATAGTAGGTCTGCTTAGTCCAAGCTTCTTAGAGATCTCGAGGACAGGGGTTCGGGCGTTAGATTGTAGGATTCTTATTATTTCTAGATCTATCATGTCAAGATGCATACTTCATCACCTTTTTCCAAAATGGTTATTTTTTCAATAAATATCTTTCGCTTTTGGAGCAGTAAAGTAAATAAAACATATAAAATAGCGATGTTAAGTAATATAATAAGTTATATTATTCATATTTAGAAAGAATTTGCATTATTGAGTGATGGAAATGAAAAAGGTAATCTTGCCAATAATTGGGATGCATTGTGCAACATGCGTTCAAACTATAGAAAAAGCGCTCTCAAAGGTGGAGGGGGTTAGCTCGGCTAATGTCAATCTTAGTGCTGAAAATGCTACTGTTGAATACGATGAAGGCAAGGTAGATCTCCTACAGCTAATAGAGAAGGTCAGAGAGGTGGGATATAGTGTACCCACTAGGAAAGCCCGGCTCAAGGTTGAAGGAATGGTAGACTCAGCATCTGCAGCTAAAATAGAAGAAGCTGCAATGGGTGTTGAGGGAGTCGTAAAGGCTGTGTCTAATCTAAGTGCTCAAAGTATCATGGTCGAGTTCTTACCTACCCTAGATTTTACGATAGTTAGAAGAGCTTTAGAGAAGAGAGGGTTTAAGGTTTTAGAGGAGGATGTTGAGAAGATTGCTAGAGAAGAAGAGATAAGTAGACAAAAGCGAAGCTTTGCTCTAGCGATATCACTCTCAATACCTATACTTATAGGGAGCGTAGGAAGCTATATCGGAATAAGTATCCCCTTACTCCGAAATCCCTTTATACAATTTCTTTTAGCTACTCCAGTTCAGTTTATAGCCGGATATCAGTTTTATAAGGGTTCTTACATCGCTCTTAGAAATAGGATCGCTGACATGAATGTTTTAATAGCTATGGGTACCTCGGCTGCTTATTTTTATAGCGTTGGTGTAACTTTCTTTCCGGGAATATTTCCAGGGCATGTATATTATGAGACCTCCTCCCTCATTATTGCATTCATACTTTTGGGTAGAATGCTGGAATCCATAGCGAAAGGGCGTACTAGCGAGGCTATAAAAAAGCTTATGGAACTTCAAGCAAAGACCGCGAGAGTTATAAGAGATGGAGTTGAAAAGGAAATACCGGTTGAAGAGGTGGAGGTAGGGGACATTATCGTGGTTAGACCAGGTGAGAAAATACCCGTAGACGGAGTCATAGTGGAGGGCCATTCTACTGTTGATGAGTCTATGTTAACCGGTGAATCAATACCTGTAGAGAAGAAGGTGGGAGATAAGGTTATAGGAGCTACGATAAATAAGTTTGGTACTTTCAAATTTAGGGCTGAAAAGGTCGGATCAGATACGGCCTTAGCGCAGATAATTAGGTTGGTCGAAGAGGCTCAGGGAACTAAGGCTCCTATCCAAAGATTGGCTGACAAAGTCGCAGGGGTTTTCGTTCCGGTGGTGATAGGCATAGCGGTTCTAACATTTTTGGCATGGTATTTTATTGGGGATAAGTACTTCATATTCGCCTTCTCCACAATGATTGCGGTTTTAGTTATCGCATGTCCATGCGCATTGGGACTCGCTACTCCGACGGCGATTATGGTGGGCACTGGCAAAGGAGCAGAGAGCGGGATTCTAATCAAAGGAGGCGAGCAGCTGGAGAACGCATATAAGATGGATACAATTGTACTTGATAAGACTGGCACACTTACTAAAGGAAAGCCCTCTCTTACAGATGTTATATCTATTGATGGGTTTGATGAAAACGAGGTGTTGAGGTTAGCGGCTATCGCAGAGGTAGGCTCAGAGCATCCCTTGGGCGAAGCTATAGTTAGGGGAGCAAGAGATAAGGGGCTAGAGGTTGAAGATCCTGAAGAATTCTTTGCTATACCCGGACATGGAGTTGAGGCTAATTACAATGGTAAACGTATACTGTTAGGGACAAGGAAGCTATTTAAAGACAACGGCATTGAGTTCGAGCATCTAGAGGAGAAGATGAGTAGACTGGAGAGCGAGGGTAAAACAGCCATGCTAATTGCAACTGATAATAAAGCTGTAGGTATTGTAGCGGTAGCAGATACCCTGAAAGAGTATTCTAAAGAGGCAGTAAGTGAGTTGAAGAAAATGGGCATAGAGGTTATAATGATTACCGGGGATAACGAGAGGACTGCTAGAGCTATAGCCGCTCAACTGGGAATAGAGAGGGTTCTAGCAGAGGTATTACCGGAGGATAAGGCGAGAGAGATTAAAAAGTTACAGGAGGAAGGCAGGTTCGTCGGCATGGTAGGTGATGGCATAAATGATGCTCCAGCTTTAGCTCAGGCTGATATTGGCATCGCCATTGGATCGGGGACTGATGTCGCGATAGAGGCAGGGGGTATTGTGCTTATAAAAGATGATCTTAGAGATGTGGTTAAGGCTATTAAGCTTAGCAAGAAGACGATAACTAAAATAAAGCAGAACCTCTTCTGGGCGTTCTTCTATAACACTCTAGGGATCCCGGTGGCGGCTGGAGCGCTTTACCCGTTCTGGGGTATTTTATTACACCCTGCAATTGCTGCTGCGGCCATGGCTATGAGTTCTGTGTCAGTGGTTACTAATTCTCTTCTTCTTAAGAGGTACACACCAACTTTTAAATAGGGGCAGACTAAGGTGACTACCGAGAAGGCTGAATTAGCTCTTAAAAAACTCAGGGAAGTAACTGAATTAGACAAAAAAATGCGAGAGCTAAACAAGGTCGACCTAGAGGTACTTAATTTTATACTTAAAAAGTTTTCAGATGAGGGTAAACCGCCCAAAAAAGAAGAAATAATGGATTCTTTAAGCATAGGACTTTTCGATGTTATACAAAGCTTTAGTAAGTTGAATGAATTTGAGTTCATCTCGCTTATGGGGGCGGAAATAACTGCTGCTTCTCCCTTTTCAGCTATGTCTACGCAGTACGAGGTATTTTATGATGGTAGAGGAGTTTTTGCCACCTCTGCCTTGGATTCATTAACTGTGCCTCTTTTGGTAGAGAGAGATGCGGGTATTAAGTCATGTTGCGATTATTGCAAAGAGAAGGTAGAAATAGAAGTCAAGGAGGGGAAAATAGGTAGCTCCTCCCCCGAAGAACTCTGGGTCCTAATTGAAATAATATATGATGACTGTATTGGGAGGGAAAGGTGCTCTAAGAATGTGTTCTCTGATAAGCAGCATTTCAGCGAAGGACTTTACCTGACATTAGATGAGGCCCTTTTTGTAGCCAAAGAGCTTTTTCATGGGAGGATGATATAACGGAGTTTATTACAGGACAAGAGTTTGATGAGAAAGTATTGAAGGCAGATAAGCCTGTGGTGGTTTGGTTCACGGTGCCCGGGTGTGCTCCATGTAGGGCTATTACTCCTAGAGTTATGGAGGTATACGAAGAATATTCTGGGGATGTGTTGTTCTACAAGCTTGATATCTCGAAATACGCAGAGGTTGCCCAGAGATATAGAGTTACAAGCACTCCTACCCTTATTTATTTTAAAGCTGGAGAAGAAGTAGAGAGGCAGGATGCGTTTCCCAGCAAAGAAGAAATAATCAAAGTAATTGAAGAAATAAGGAGGTGAAAAGCTTTGGCAATAGATCCTGTATGCGGTATGGAAGTTGATCCAAAGACCGCTAAAATATCCAAATATTATAAAGGTAAGATGTACTACTTCTGTGCTCCAAGTTGTAAGGCGAAGTTCGAAGAAGACCCAGAGAAATACTTGGAAGGCGGGCCAGTTGGAATGGAATAAATCCACCTAAAAGTAAATAAAATCTTATGTATAGTGGTGAATTTTTGGAAGAAGTAGTGATAATCGTAGGCTCTGAGTTATCAAGCTTTAAGTTTACTAGAGGCTAATAAGATTAGGGGAGTCATATGAAGGTAGGATTTATTGGGTTAGGCTATCTCGGAAAGGCGATGGCTAGGAGATTGATCTCCGAAGGAGTAGAGCTATCTGTGTGGAATAGGAC
This sequence comes from Candidatus Hydrothermarchaeum profundi, assembly GCA_002011125.2. Taxonomy (GTDB): domain Archaea; phylum Hydrothermarchaeota; class Hydrothermarchaeia; order Hydrothermarchaeales; family Hydrothermarchaeaceae; genus Hydrothermarchaeum; species Hydrothermarchaeum profundi. The sequence continues at coordinate 1,750,722 of MTMF02000009.1, read as the reverse complement.
TAAAGAAAAGGCGGCGGACTTAAAGGTAGAGATGATGGATTCGCCTGCTGCTCTAATATCCAAGGTGGATGTTTTATTCATGAACCTCTTTGACAGTAATGCAGTAAGGGACGTGATAGGAGGAGAAAGAGGGATTCTCCAGGGGGACTGTGATGGTAAGATAATCATTGACACTACGACTAACCATTTTCAGGATGTATTGGATTTCCATGAGACCTTTGAAAAAGTGAATGCGGCGTATATTGAGGCACCAGTATTGGGAAGTGTTATCCCTGCTTCAAAGGGCCTACTTACAGTGCTGGTTAGTGGTAGAAGAGAGGCATACGAAAAATGTCTTCCCCTGCTAGAAAAAATTGGGAGCAATATCTTCTATCTTGAAGAACGTGGTATGGCGACAAAAATGAAGCTAATTAATAACATGCTTTTAGGCTCCTTTATGGCATCTATTGCCGAGGCAGTAGTGCTTGGGGAAGAGATAGGCTTGCCAAAGGAGAAAGTGTTAGATATACTGTCTAAAGGCGCTGGTGACTCTCTGGTTTTGAATGTGAAAAAAGAAAAACTGCTCAAAGAAGACTTTTCTACGCATTTTAAAGTTGCCTTAATTTATAAGGATCTTCATTATCTGCAGGACCTAGCGAGGTTTCTTAAAAAACCCCTATTCACAGGGAGTACTGCTAAAGAGCTATATGGCATAACACTATCCAGGAATTTGGAGGACCTCGATTTCTCTGTTATTTATAAGATTATGAAAGAACTTTAAGCTACGAAATATCGGTGTATAGGGAATAATCTACTTTATGCCTCCTTATTCAGTATGCAACAATTCTCTCCCTTTTCTCCTCTATAAATTTAGATAAATAGGTACTTTTTTATCATAAGAAATTGAAAATATAGATTCTATGCGGGGGTAGCCAAGTCTGGTCAAAGGCGCAGGATTCAGGGTCCTGTCCGTTAGTCGGTTCAAGGGTTCGAATCCCTTCCCCCGCATACTAAAATTCCGGGACCAATATACCAGAATTCTATCATTTCTATAATTTGAAACACCAATTTACTGGTAAAAATTAGCATTGAATCTTCATATCTCATATTAAAGGACGATTGTCCCATTTTTTGGGATGACTTTATATCAGTTTTTGGTCTATTTTATTGATTGAAACCAGTAAGAAGATAGAATAAATAGACGTGTTTTCCATTAAGTTATTTAATCTATTTTCATATTTTTAATCAAAATATTTAAATATTTGAAAACAAATTAAATAGCATGTACAAATTAAGAAAACTCTCCGGACTGGAGCAAAAATTGTATTTCATGCTTGAGGCCGAGGATAAGCGCATCGTTAATGCGGAGCTCGCTATGGACCTGCTTGATATCTCGAAGATGCACGCATATAACCTCCTAAAGAGCATGCACAAGAAAGGTGCACTAGACAAGGTCAAGTCCAACCTCTATGTCCGCATACCGGCACATATAGTTCATGATAAAGGGGAATATGTGGAAGATCCCATCCTGGTGGCAGAGCACATCGTTAAGCCCTATTTCTTTTCCTATTACACCGCTTTGGCTTTACACGGCCTTGCACAGCAGGTTACTCGGAATTATTATTTATCTACGACAAAGCACGTATCTAAGATAGAGTATCATGGAAATGTAATCCGGCCAATCATCTTAACCCAACAACGTTTTTTTGGATTTGAGAGGAAGGGGTATGAAAAGGGAGAAGTAGTGGTCTCCGATCTAGAGCGGACCATAGTAGATGTGATAGATAGGGCGGAGTACGCTGGAGGCTACGAAGAGGTGCTGCGATGCCTCATGGATGTTGAAGATGTGGATTGGAATAAGTTGATAGGGTATGCAAAAAGGATGGGGGAGAAGATCCTCATAAACCGTCTTGGCTATATTTTTGAACTGTTAAAAGAACAGGCAAATCCCCCCAGCTCGTTTCTTGAAAAACTCGAAGGCATGCTTTCTGGAAATGTATACTATTTTGAGGTAAATAAGAAGGGGAAGTTTAATAAGCGGTGGAAGATCATCGTAGATCCAGGGCTGGAAAAGGTAGTGGAAGGCGTTTAAATGGATCTAAGGGCGCTTCAAAGGTTACAAAGGGGCACTGGCTTTAACGTTGATTTTATAGAGAAGGCCTATCACATCACCAATATGCTTTTTGAGATCTATGAAGATGAGAAACTTGGTAGAAACCTCGCCCTAAAGGGCGGAACTGCGCTGAATTTTATCTATCTAGATATACCGAGGCTGTCCATAGACTTGGATCTCAATTTCATTGGCGCTTTGGAAAAGGAGAAAATGCTGAAAGCAAGACCCCGAATTGCTGAAGGTATTGTAGGAGTTGCTGATAGGTTAGGATACAGAGTGACTAAAAAACCTCCTTCGTACATCATGGAAAGGTTTTTGATAAGATATAAGACCCTGAAAGGCGTTCAAGACAGCATTAAGGTGGAGATAAACTACCTTGAAAGGGTGCCCTTTATGGGGAGGGCTAAACGAGGTTTTAGGCATTTCTTTGAGGATGTCCCGGAATTTGAAGTGAACACCTATATCGTCGAGGAGATATGTGCAATGAAGAGCAAGGCAATGGCAGAAAGGCTTTACGCCAGAGACCTCTTCGACATGTACAACCTATCAAAATTGAAGCTACAGAAGGAGATACTTAGAAAGCTGATGATCCTGTATATGCTGATAGCTGGGAAGAAGCCAGAGATTGAAGGTTTAGTATCTAAGATCAAGAGATACGACGATGGAGAGGTTGTCCGGAAGATAGGTCAATTTACAACCCAGAGTCAAGTATTGGATGCTGCGTTAATAAAGAGAGGTGTTGTAGAGTTTTATGAAGACGTTTTTAAGCTTGATGATAGTGATCAGAAATTTTTAGAATTGATAGGTAGAGGTGTTATTGACCTAGATGTTCTGTTCGGAGGTATAAAATACAACAAAAAAGCCCAGAAACATCCCTCGCTGTACCATGCATTATTTAGATCAAAATAGCGATTCCCTATAAGCGCGGTTCCATCTGAAAATGCTTTTGGTTAGCAGATTCTCTGGGACCCGGCATTAAGTTTGATCAACTGCATGTTAACCACGGCCATGTTTTGGAAAACTATTTAAGTTGAAATGGAAAAATAGGGACTAAAACGGTAGATAAAGGTTAGAGGATTTACCAGTAGATCTGCATTGATATTCCTTCCCCCGCATTTACTAATTTACAGAGACGGTTTTCTCATCTTTTTCAAGATTTTTGAAATTCGAAGCCCATGTTTGCTGGTAAAAAATAAATAAGAATTTTAGGTGGTGATTTAAACTCTACGAATAGTGATCTACTTAAATCCAGAAGAGGAAACTTTTTTATCGTGAAATATGGAAGAATTTGTGTATAGGGTGTCTGTTATGGATGAAATAAAAAAGCTGGCTAAGAAGGTAGACATGATTCAAAGGGATTTAGACTTTCTGAAGCTCAGCTTAAGCAAGGGATTCCAAACAAAAAAAGTGGTTTCTCTGAAGGGTGCCTTGAAGGGAATTGAAATCGGGGATGAGGACGTAGAAGAGGCCAAAAAATCCCTTTTTAAATCAGGTGCTTAAATGGTCTTTGTAACAGATACCCATCCTTTTCTCTGGTTTTTAACCGACGACAAGCAACTTGGCGAAGAGGCGAAGAAGGTTTATGAGAGGGCAGAGAAAGGAGATGCTGTAATAGTCGTCCCGACGATTGTTCTGGCAGAGTCAAGCTACATATCTGTGAAGAAGAACTTCAAATTGAAGTTTGACGAACTCCTGGATATGGTAGAGAACTCGATAAACTTCCCGCCCTATCCCCTTGATATCGAAACCGTCAGAATGACATTAAAACTCGACAAATTAAGTGAAATTCATGATAAGATAATAGTTGCCACAGCCCAGAGGATCAACGCATCTCTGATCACCAAAGATGAGGAGATAATAAAGAGCGGATACGTTAAGACGACATGGTAGGACTTTACTGGTAAATTCATGCTGATATCCCTTCCCTGCATCAATACTGCAATTTTATTTGGCGTTTGAAACATTTTTCCAGTTTTGCTATTTTTTGGGTAGAGTGCTTTTAATAATTGTCATTTTTTCTTGATTATATTGTCCAATTTAATATAGGTATTATACCTTTATAATTAAAGTAAAATTCCATTAAAAGTTATATTTTATAATAATAAATTTTTTATAATTAATTTTCAAATAATTTAAAGCGTCATATAGGACGTGGGTATAGTGTATGATTTGGTGTATAAGCATATAAATAAATATCTTTATGGCTCAAAAAATTCTCAAAAGCTACGTAATACGATACAACTGACTATTGTAACGATCCTCGTTTACGAGGGCTGGCAATTCTATCTTTTCGTTTCACATTTCAGAGATGGAACCGCCTATGTATCAAGACCCCCAGCTATAGAGGCGTTTCTCCCTATCAGCGCTCTTGTAGGTCTTAAAAGCTGGATATCTACAGGGCTATATGATACAGTGCATCCTGCTGGACTCGCTATTTTCCTTGCCGCTCTTCTATCTGCATCATTCTTTGCAAGAGGCTTCTGTTCTTGGCTATGTCCTATAGGAGCCCTCTCAGAGTTTTTAGGAGGCATAGGGAAAAAAATAAGCGGTAAGAAGCTCTTGGTTCCCCAGCTTCTGGACTATCCTTTAAGGTCAATAAAATATTTAATTTTGGCTTTTTTTATAAAAGCTGTCTTAATTGATATGTCTGGTACCACAGCCTACGCCTTTATTAACTCTCCTTATAACAAGGTGGTAGATGTTAAAATGCTGGATTTCTGGATTCAGCCTGGCACTCTCACAATATTAGTTACATGCCTATTAGTTATAGCATCTCTCTTCATCCATAATTTTTGGTGCAGGTATCTCTGCCCTTATGGAGCTCTTCTAGGGGTAGTAGGGATATTTAGTCCTCTTAAGATAGTGAGAGAGAGCGAGAAATGTACTTCCTGTTCAAAGTGCTCAAAGGTCTGCCCAAGCTACATCAAGGTAGAGTCACAGAGTAAAGTAAGCTCGCAAGAATGTATTAAATGCTTTAAGTGTATAGAAAATTGCCCTTCCAATGCACTCCATATATGGCCTTCTCAGGAAAAGCTTTCGCCTATTTTGTTTGGTATCTTTCTTACTGTACTGTTCTTCTCAGTTCTAGCTATCGCAAAAATCTCTGGACATTGGTATTCTGAAGTAAGCTATTATGAGTACTCGCAACTAATACCTAAAGCTCATCTCTTCACACACTAAATTTTGTAAAAGAAAAAAAGCTCAGCATTATTTGGATTTCCCTAAAGAAAATCTCATATCTCACCGTAACGCTTATATAGTATTATTTTGCCGCTTCCTAATATGAAAGAACTTCAAGAAATTTTTCCCTTATTTTACCGGGAGGGAAAACTGGGGCAGCTTGATTTCCTAGAAGAAGTTTCTAGATGCTTCAGGGAAGTTCTGTCTTCATTTAGAAATAATCGGGAGAGGAAGCAATAGCCAATGAAAGTTACTCATTTAACTGCTTTTGAAGAAGATGTTTATGATGGGCCCCTCCCAGTTAATGTGGAGAATCAGGATCAAATTATCAATTATTTAAGTAAAAAAGTTTTTGAATATCCATTCAGTGGGTCTTCTTTTCTAATGCGGATTCTTTCAAGAATCTTATATAAAAATGAGGTGAATAAAATATGAAAGTTGAAGAGGGAAGTATAGTGAAATTAGAGTACACAGGGAAATACGAGAATGGAGAAGTTTTCGATACTTCAGATGAAGAGGTTGCAAAGAAGGCAGGAATCTATAACGAAGAGAGGGTTTATGAGCCCATCACAGTGAGAGTCGGAGCAGGCGAGATAATACCTGGGATTGAAGAGTCTTTAAAGGGCATGGAAGTAGGTGAAGAAAAGAAAGTCACCCTTCCCCCAGAAAAGGCCTATGGTGAAGTTTATCCAGATCTTGTTCAGAACTTTCCAATACAGGTCTTCGAGCAGAGCGAAATTCAGCCAGAAGTAGGTATGATCGTGAGAACCCCACAGGGTCAAGCGGTTATAACTAAAGTATCTGCGGATGAAGTTGTATTAGATTTTAATCATCCCTTAGCCGGGAAGACGCTGATCTTCGAAATAAAAGTTGCTGACGTGCAGAAGTGAAGGATACGGGAGTTCTTTGAGGTAACCCCCAGGGTTACCTGGAACTCACACCTTACTATTTTTTAAGTTAATAGGTATTCTGCCCACTATGATAGAGAATGAAGTTTTTTAAACTTTAGAAAAATATTTTCAAGAAAAGTTTTAATAGAGAGTTTTCTAATCCTTTATTCACGCCCCGGTAGCTCAGCATGGTGGAGCGCTTCCTTGGTAAGGAAGAGGTCGCGGGTTCGAATCCCGCCCGGGGCTTATTGATAATGAGCCGTAATGCCTTGCTACATCAATAGGGGCTGAAGAAGTTTTGAAAAATTATTTATTCCCAAAGAATGAAAATTCAAAATGAGATAATCAACTATTGCCTTGTTGATCTAAATGGCTGAGCTTATGGATTTACTATATACAATCGGAATCCTAATCTTATTTTTAGTAACCTCTACTTTATTAATTGTTGCACTTTGGAGAAAAGAATGGCTTATTTCAGGTGATGGGTTAAAATTTTTGAAAGAAAACTGGAAAAAGGTGAGGATAGCGGCATTTCTTGGTGTAATTGCTTTATTTATTTTCATGATCACTGAAATGCTTGAGCTTTTCGAAGCGGTATTGGACATAGAGGCAGTCCACTTATATAATATAGAGAGATTTCAGAAAGTCTCTGAGATAGCTATGGTATATCTCCTTATTTGTAGTGTTGCAATAAACTTGTATCTTATCAGCAAGATTAGGGGGGGCGAGGTTGGCGTTTTATAGTACACTTCATATCTTGGTTTTTATTCTAGCTCTTATCTCTTCAAGCGCTATTATTCACTTTTTCTTTTTTTCCAGCGTATTTTTTACAAGAGAGATCTTTAAGAAGATGTATCCTGCCTTTATCTTAGTATTATTCGCGATTTTATTAGTTGATTTAGCTCTAGGGGCTAGAATATTTTTGGGTAATTATACCCTCTACAAGATGCTAGAGATGGCTTCTCTATTGATGTTTATTGTAGCTATGGCGGTAGTAGCTAGAAATACCCTTTCTATTTATGTGCTTGTGAGAGTCAACGCTAAATTGGAGGCGGAGGTGGATGAGAAAACTCGTGCGCTTAAGCAGGCATATGAGGAGCTTAAAACCCTCGATGAAATGAAGGGTAATATCCTCGCCAATGTGAGCCATGAGCTTCGTACGCCTATCACTATAGCGAAGAGTGCAATGGAGTTGTTGCTGGAGGAGGATGATCCAGACCAGAGAAGGAGGTTAGCGCATATGGCTTTGAACGCTTTGCATAGGCAAGACTCGATAGTGGAAGACCTAATCGAAGCTGCAAGGTCAATGAAAAAGGAAATAAGATTGCAGTTAGATGAAGTGGATGTATCGAAAATATTAAACCAGATAATTTCAGAGTTTAAAGAACAAGCTTTACGGAAGGGAATAGAATTAGATTATAAGGTAGATAATAAATTACCTAAGGTGAGAGCAGATCCTACTCGTTTGGGACACGTTCTACGAAACCTTGTAGATAATGCAGTAAAGTTTACTGATCATGGGAGAGTGACATTGGAAGCTAAAGTTAAGAATGGCTTCATGCATATATGTGTCAGTGATACAGGTATAGGTATACCTAGGGAGTTACATGCGAAGATATTTGATCCTTTCTATCAGGTTGATAGTAGCACTACTCGGAAGCATGGTGGAACTGGTATGGGGCTTTTAGTCGCTAAACAAATAGTGGAAGCTCATGGCGGGAAAATATGGCTGGAAAATAGTGAAGTTAAGAGAGGGAGTAGGTTTTGCTTTTCCATACCTATAGGGGAGAAATAGAATGAGATTTACAAGAATTTCCAGCATTATTAGAGAGCATTGGGTAGCTATAGGGATAGGCAGTGTGGGATGGATTGTTAATCTTTTTCATTATGTTTATGACTATTTTAAGTATAAGCATACCTTATCAATTCATCTTCTAAGCCTTGATACTTTATTGGTGTTGATATGGATACCTGGATTTATGCTTGCTGGTTATCTTTATGACAGGAAGCTGGTGTCTGAGAGGAAAGCATGGGAGAGTGAGGAAAAATACCGCACCTTGGTTGAGAAGAGTAATGATGGTATTGTTGTAATTCAAGAGGGTCTCCTTAAGTTTGTAAATTCAAAGATGCTAGAATTAACAGGCTTCACTCAGGAAGAGGTGCTCAATAAGCCATTTACTAACTATATTTCTCAAAAATATAGGGAAATGGTAGCAGAATTTTATAAGCGGAGGCTTTGTGGTGAGGAGGTGCCAATTAGATACGAGATTGAAATTATCTCTAAAGATGGGAGAATGATACCTTTTGAGGTGAATGCCTCTCTAATAACTTATGAGGGCAAGCCAGCTGATATGGCAATCTTAAGGGATATTAGCGAGCGTAAAGAGATGGAGAAAAAGCTACGCGAGTCTGAAGAGAAGTTTAGGACTTTGGCTGAGGAGTCTCCGAACATGATTTTTATTAACCAGGGGGGCAGGGTGGTTTATGCTAATAGGATGTGTGAGGAGGTGATGGGTTATTCGAGGGAGGAGTTTTATTCTCCAGGCTTTGATTTTCTTTCGCTTATTGCCCCGGAGTCTCGTGACCTGGTAGTTGAGAATTTCCAGAGGCATATGCGGGGCGAGGAGGTCCCTCCCTACGAGTACACGCTTTTAACGAAGGACGGTAGAAGGATCATTGGATTACATCTTACAAAGCTGATAGAATACCAGGGTGAAAGGGCTATTCTCGGTATAGTCACGGATGTTACAGAGTATAGGATAATGGAAGATAAACTGAAGTCTTATCTGTCGAAGTTGGAGGAGTCTAACAGGCTAAAAGATCTCTTCACAGATATCCTCCGCCATGACCTTCTTAATCCTGTAAGCGTTATAAAAGGCTTAGCGGAAGTTGCCTCGCCAGAAGAGTATAAAGATGTGATGGAAATTATAAGGAGGAATGCCGAGAAGTTAGAAGAGATGATTCAAAGCGCCGGAGTACTAGCGAAGGTAGAATCGGAGGAAAAGCTAGAGTTTGAAGAGTGCGATCTTAAGGAGATTCTGAAAGAGGTTATAACGAATTTTAAACCTATTGCTGAGAGAAGGAGCATACGAATGGAGCTGGAAGACGAAAAGAAGTATTTAGCATGGGTTCATCCATCTATTGAAGAAGTTTTTTCTAACTTGCTGTCAAATGCAATAAAATACAGCCCGGATAAATCTACTATAACTGTAAGGGTAGACGAGGACGGTGAAGGATGGCGGATACAAGTTAGAGATGAAGGCATGGGGGTGCCTGATGAGCATAAGGAGCTTATTTTTGAGAGGTTTACAAGGAAGAACAAAATAGGAGTTATAGGAACAGGATTGGGATTAGCTATAGTTAAGCGCATTGTCGAATTGCATGGCGGGAGGGTGTGGGTAGAAGATAACAATCCGGTAGGGAGCATTTTTTGTGTATGGATACCTAAGAGGCCAAACAAGATTGTAAATAAAGATAACTAGTTTTGGGAATTCGCTATAGTTGGTTGTTAAATGGCAGAACTTCTCAATTGTTGAAAGATTGATGAAGAAAAATGCACTTTCATTGATAAAAAGAGTACATTGTTGTACTATATTTGCACATTAACTTTATATATAACTATTTTTGAGAATTAGGAGCCAGTTAAATTGGAGGTAGATAAATGGAGGAAACAAAAGTCTTGCTTGATATGGACGAAATTCCAAAAAAATGGTATAATATTCTCCCTGATTTGCCAGAGCCTTTCCCCCCCTATCTTAACCCGGCAACTAAAGAACCAGTAGGACCTGAAGATTTGGCACCTATATTCCCGATGGAGCTTATAAAGCAGGAGGTTAGCCAAGATAGGTATATCGATATACCAGAGGAAGTATTAGACGCATATTACCAGATTGGAAGACCTACCCCGTTATATAGAGCGAAAAGACTTGAAAAATATCTGAAAACTCCCGCTAAAATTTACTATAAGCGGGAGGACGTAAGTTTTGCAGGATCGCATAAGCCAAACACTGCTATCGCGCAGGCCTACTTCAATATGAAAGAGGGAGTTGAGAAACTTACTACAGAGACTGGAGCGGGTCAATGGGGTACAGCATTATCTCTTGGATGTGCTCTTTTTGGACTTAAATGCGAGGTTTTTATGGTTAGAGTAAGCTATAATCAGAAACCATATAGAAGGATATTAATGCAACTTTATGGCTCTACGGTTCATCCGTCACCGTCGGATGTAACGCAGTCGGGAAGGAAATTCTTGGAGCAAGACCCCAATCATTCGGGATCCTTAGGTATAGCTATTAGCGAGGCGATAGAGAGGGCAGTAGGAGATGAAAAAACAAAATATTCTTTGGGTTCTGTATTAAATCATGTATTATTACATCAGACTGTAGTCGGACAGGAAGTCATTAAACAATTTGAAAAAATAGATACCAAGCCGGACATCATGGTAGGTTGCGTAGGAGGCGGGTCTAACTTCTCAGGGTTCATGTTTCCAACCCTTGGGCAAAAACTACGCGGGGAATCAGATGGTACAAGGTTCATAGGAGTAGAGCCCGAGTCGTGTCCTACTCTAACCAAAGGCGAGTATCGATATGATTTCGGAGATACGGCCCAATTAACTCCGCTAATATTAATGTATACCTTGGGCCATGATTTCGTGCCTTCCCCCATACATGCCGGCGGCTTACGGTATCATGGTGATGCACCAAGTCTTTGTCTACTCCACAAAACAGGCCATATCGATGCTGTCGCATATAATCAGGTAGAAACTTTTGAGGCAGGGAGTATATTCACTAAAACAGAAGGTCTTGTACCTGCTCCAGAAACTAATCATGCTATTAAGGCAGTTATTGATGAGGCATTAAAATGTAAGAAAACGGGGGAAGAGAAGGTAATAGCATTCAACTTTAGTGGTCATGGGCTGCTAGACTTGCAGGGATATAGCGATTTTCTTGAAAACAAATTAAAATAATTATTTATACCAATCCAGACTCTCCGCTACATAAGTGATAAAGCTACTGAAGAACTCCTTAGTAGTTCTGTTAAGCTTAGTCTGCGATATCAGTTCAATCGCCCTCTTCGCATGTATCCTTGACTTTTCCTTGGCCTTTTCTAATGCACCGGTCCTTCTGATAATTTCTCTAACGTTCTCTATATTTTCTTTGTTTCCTATTGCTTCCTTTATCTCTTTCAACTCACTTTCATCAGCGAGTTTCATAGTGTAAACCATATGTAATGGCTTCTTCCAGTAAACAAGGTCGCCCCCAGGAGGTCTGCCGTATTGTTCTTCGTTTGCGAAAGTCCCTATAATATCGTCTTGAATATCAAAAGAGTAACCGATATTTTCAGCTGCTTCGGCGAGCAATTTTATGTCAGACCCCTCTGCGCCTCCTAATATCGCGCCAGATAATATTGTAGCATGGAAAAGAGAAGAAGCTCTTTTACTAGCCATAATGTACCACTCCTCTTCATCAGGGCTACGGTATTCAAAGTCCAGATCAAGCATTTGACTTTCATTTACAGCGATATAATCTCTTGCAAACAGGTTTACCACTCTCTTGAGCTTTTGCATGCCAAAACCCGAATTTAATATAGATTCTAGTGCAAGTGCATAGAGCAAATTACCCGTAAAAATGGCAATTCCATCTCCATATCGCCGGTCTTTCTTGAATATATTGTGAAAGGTTTTTCCGCCTCTCCTATAATCGTCTCTATCTACCAAGTCGTCATGAATTAATATTGAATGCCTGTATAGTTCGATTCCTACTCCCACCTTCATTATTTTACTATCTAGAGCGCCGGTATAACCTTCGTAAATTATCAGAGTGCTCGAGGATGCGAGTCTTTTCCCTTTTCTTAAGATAAATTCCTCAAGATCACTATAGACCTCACCTATAAAAGGGTGGTACCTCCGACCTTCCTCAACTTTTTTTTGTAAATACGTTTTAAGCTCTTCCTCTATTTTCTCAGTATATTCATCTAGAAGCGCTTCATGATCCATTAGAAACCTCCTTTTAACCTACTATGAAACCATGCAACTTCATCTGCGAGTTCATCCATCTCGCATATTTGAATTTCGTTGCTAATGCTTTCTGGAAAATACTTCAGATATTCTAATCTATCATCCAAGAGAACAATAGCAGCTCTATCATTCTCACTTCTTACCGCTCTGCCAATAGCTTGAAGAACCTTGTTTACCATGGGCAAAACCGATAACAATAAAAACGCTCTGCCATATCCAAACCTCTCTTCGTAGAACTTGCTTTTAATCTCAAGCTCGAAGTCGGGCACAGGAAATGGAAAGCCTGCAATAATTAAGGTGCTTATCACGCTCTTCTTCTCGTTACCTTTATTAATAGTGAACTCGACTCCCTCGCTAAATTTTCCACCAGACACAGCGAAAACCTTTTTTTGTCCCTTGTCTACAACTTGTTTCCAGAAGTCCTCTGCCTGTGCGCTATCTGCCGGCTCTAGTCCTACCTCGTTGAGATACTTGGCCACCGCATACATTATGTCATATGAAGGGAAAAAAACAAGAGTTGTCATGGGAGATGCGTTAGATATCCTTTGTATTACTCCTGCGTAGTCTTTCCAGAGTTCTTCGCCTCTATTTTCCCTTGTCGTCTGAGCAGTGTTGATTCCCTTTACTCCTAGGTAGTAGGAGTTTTCTTTTGGAAATATCTTAGGTAGAGATACGTCTTCTGCATCCTCTAGGCCATATAGCAACTTAAATCCTTCAAGAGGTTCTAATGTTCCGCTCATCATCAAAAGCTTCCTTGAATTTCTGAGAGGTTCGATGAACTCGTTTGGAAAAAGAGGCTTAATATAGAGTTTTCCTTCTTTTCTAAAAAACATCCAATTCCCCTCCATGCTATACTCCAGTGCATGCTTAAAAAAGGAAGCTACCCTGAAGGTATAAGAAACCTTCTTGTCCTGTTTCAACCTGCTACGAAGTACTTCTCTACCCTTATCTAGGAGGTATGCTACTTCAGAGTGATCTAAATAATCCTCGACCTCCAATATGTCGTCTTTTCCATCAAATATAAAATAGATACTTGAAAAATCATAATCAATTTCTTTCGCGGCCATATCCAACGTATGGCGGCTAAGGGTTTTCCCCAAGATGTCCATGCTGTGGAGGTTATGGGCTTCATCAATAATAATCAAGAGGTCCTCTATTTCCTTTTGTATTCTATTGAGGAAAATTCTCCTCAAAAAGGGATTTAAGAGATAGAGGTAAGATGTTACTAGTACATCGGCCAAGGAGGAAAGTTCCTGTAATACTAAATAGGGGCAGCCCCTACTTCTAAGGAGGGGTAGGAGGTTGGAGTAGTCTGCATATAGTCGAGTACTAGAAATCTCTTCAGCTAAAGTTTCGACGGTACCCCAGTTATCAAAGAATTTCTCCCTATAAGGGCATTCTAATGTAGCTTTACAGAGTTCTATGAATTCTTCATATGTTGTTTCGTTTTCCCTGTAGAATGGGCAGAGTTCCTGCTTTGAACGAAGCTGGATGGCTAGGTATTTTTGTCCAGAATGTTGAGAGATCTTAGCGATTTCCTGAAGAAATATTTTAGCTTGCGACTTAGTCCTAGTTAAGATAACGATCTTCTCATCTCTATCTCGCTCGGCTAAAAAACCACATAGAGCGCTTATTGATTTTCCAACGCCCGTTGGGGCATTACACAGTATCTTATCAGCTGAATATATCCTTTGTATTAATTCATCTTGAAATGGTCTGGCTTCTTTATATGGAAAAAGGCTGATTGGATTAATCATTTTTATTTACTATCCTATATATCCACAACTTAAAGTTGACAGGTAAATATTTTTCCTCATAATATACAGAAACCAAAAATAATAGTAGCTTAATTAGTTATGCCCTGAATATCCTCTTCCAGATGCTTTCGAAGGTCATTGGGGTTGTAACTTTTTTCCGCCTATTTTTTCTTACAAGTTCTACCGAGGTTCCACCATGTTTGGTTCTTTTAACTCTTATATCAACGAATATTGGTTGCTCTACGACATCACCTACTATAAGTGCAACCCCTGGAGGAAGTTGTTTAATCTCCTCCTCTAAGTCTTGGGTAAATCCTTCGATGCTCTGACTAATTGCTTTAAGATCATTCGGGTTAGTCACTTTCAATATTATCTGGGTATTGCACTGGCTTAGCACGTTTTTATCTATCCTTGCTGGGCGTTGTGAAACTACACATAGTCCGAGTCCAAATTTCCTCCCTTCACTCGCAAGTGTTCGGAGGATACCTGATGCCGGAGTACTGCCGAAACCTCTTTCTGGAGCAAAATTATGGGCTTCCTCTATAAGTAATAGTAGGGGAGGAATCTTGCCGCCTTTCCTCGCATCGAAGAGTTCTTGCGCTACTCTGGCAACTACGATTTCCTGAATATCTGGCTGAACCCCCCTTAAATTTATAATCGAGACTACGTCTTTTTTTACTAAATCGTGAGGAGCAACCGGCGGCCCCTCGAATATCTTGCTTTCCCGTATCATTTCTAGGCTTGTTATTAGATTCCACTTAGCTTTATTTTCGAATTCATGTATTATCCTTATTAAGTCCTCTAGCGAATATTTACCATAAGCGTGAACTGCCTTGAGGGCTTCGAATAGCATCCCCTTTTGACTCGAGGTAAGTTTCGAAGGCAGCATCTCAATAAAATCTCTCACGCTTAGCTTAGTTACGTCGAGAGCGAGTTTTCTGTCTGCTTGAGGGTTTAGATTGAGGTCTGGGGTGAATTCAACCACGTTCTCATATCCTCTTGGGGAGACTCCGTAGATTTCCATCATCTCAAGCTCTCGCTTGTTATTGTTTGGGTATTTCAATGACGAGTATTCGCCATGGGGGTCTATAACAACTACAGGCACCTTTTTCTCCAATAGTTCTTCAATTAGGACACCGACGGTATAAGACTTTCCCGCACCTGTCTTAGCTAGGACGCATATATGTTTCTGTACCAATCTGTTTGGGTTGAGATAAACCCTCAATGGACTTGAATGACCTTCGAGTAGCCCAAGATATACCCCTTCCCTTGTAGATAGATTTAGAGTGCGAGTTATAATGGAGTTATCGGCTTCATAGACTTTTTCTCCGGGTTTAAAGGGTATTTTGGGTGATTTAAGCATTCCTTTTTCATCCAGATATCCTATAACTTTGGCGTTAGCTACCGTCCTTTCAGATGCAATGTTTTCTTTAGGTGAAGTAGTTCCAGCCATGGCATTTAATGTGTACCTCTCATTGTATCTAGAGATCGCTACCACTTGTGCTAAAATCCATCCATAGACCTCGTGGTTTACTTTAACGTATTGTCCCTTTTGAAGGTTGGATTCTCTGCTAACTATAAAATTAAAGTCGCCATAACTGACCTCACCAAATATGATCCCAACGATTTTTGCCAATTTCTTCAGACCTCAAATAGTTTTTGATTCTAGCGCATAATAAAACTTATCATAAAATAGTAAGTGTCGTAAGATTATGAGAGTTACTAAGTATCTCGTAATGAGAATAGAAACCTTTTCTTACTCCCATGGACTGCCTGAAAGAAAAAAGTAATTTCTAACGGAGAGAGATTTTTCAGAGTCTCTGATATGCCTTGCTCATAAAGGAGCATTCGTTGAGTTTGTTAAAACTCTAAGTTTGGAATATGTTGCAATTTTTTGATTTTATGGACGAGGATCGAGTGCTTTCAACTCCTGAAGAGCTACTGAGTTACTCATCAGATGCCTCAAGACATCGTTCCCTGCCTAATCTCGTACTGATGCCTTATTCAAAGGAAGAAGTTTCTCGCATAGTTAAGATCGCTAATAGGGAGCGCATCCCGCTCGTGCCTAGAGGCGCAGGTACAAGTTTAAGCGGCGGCTCGGTTCCAGTAGATGGAGGTATTGTACTGGATCTTACTCTTATGGACAGCATAATAAAGGTTGATCTGGAAAATCAGCTTGTGACTCTAGAGCCCGGGGTCGTCTATGGCAGATTGAACCGTGAACTTGAGAAGTATGGAGTCTTCTTCCCGCCTGACCCTGGAAGTGGAAGTGTATGTACGATTGGAGGGATGGTTGCAACTAACTCGAGCGGGCTTAGAGCTGTGAAATACGGCACTACTAGGGATTATGTTAAGAAATTAGAAGTAGTGTTGGCAGATGGAGAAATAATTAGATGCGGCACGAAAGCAGTTAAATCCTCCTCTGGCTATGATTTACCTGGTATATTTGTAGGTTCGGAGGGAACTCTGGGCATATTCACAGAAATCACTTTAAGAGTAATTAAAAAGCCTACTAATTATGCTACTTCGATGGTAGGGTTTAGCGATGGCTTTAAGGCAGGGAAAGCTGTACGAGAAATAATGTATTCTGGCTTACAACCAGCGGTTCTAGAAATTATGGATAAGAATACCTTGCAAGCAGTGGAAAAGTATACGGGGCTAAATTTCCCTGATGTAGAAGTTTTATTGATAGTTGAACTAGACGGTTTTGATGAGAAGGTGACCCTGTATCTAAGGGAGGCTATAGAAATATGCCAAAAGTATAATGCTAATATAGTGGAGGAAGCCATCTCTAATGCTGATAGGGAATCCATATGGAAAGCACGAAAGTCTGCTCTACCAGCATTAGCAAGATATAAACCGACTTTAATTTTAGAAGATGTTACTGTGCCTATTTCTTTTTTGCCTTCTCTATTCAAGGAGTTAGAAGTGCTTGGTAAAAAACATGGAGTTGAGATTGCTACTTTTGGGCATGCTGGAGATGGTAATCTCCATCCGACTTTTCTAGTAGATAGAAATAAGAGAGAAGAAGTGGAAAGGGCTGAGAAAGCTATAGGGGAACTCTTTCATAAAGTCATAAAAATGGGAGGTACGCTCTCAGGAGAACACGGCATAGGTCTTGAAAAGAAGAGATATATAAGCATCGAACACAATTCGATAAGCCTTATGAAACAAATTAAGAAATCCTTAGACCCTAATGGAATACTAAATCCTGGGAAAATATTTTGAGGGACAGGGGAATGTTTGCTAGTTTTGTATACGATTTTGCGATAATATTGGTATTTGCTTTCCTGTCAGCTTTTGTATTCAACCGTATTCGTCAACCAGTAGTTTTCGGATATATACTTACAGGGGTGCTAATTGGGCCTTATATGTTTAGACTAGTCTCGAGTTCTGAGACCATAAATGTACTTGCTGAGTTAGGGATTATATTATTAATGTATAGTATTGGTTTAAAGCTTAATATTGAAAAATTAAGGAGGATAGGGGTTCATGCTATACTAATAGGGGCTTTTGAGATCCTTCTTTTACTGGCAATTGGTAATGCCCTTGGAAGGATACTCGGCTGGTCATATACTGAGTCCATTTTTTTAGGAGCTATCATCGCATTCAGCAGTACCGCAGCTATATTAAAGATTTTAATGGATATGAAGGTCCTCAGGAGAACTTATAGTTTGCTTATTTTGGGCATCCTGTTAGTAGAGGATATTGGGGCTATTGTAATGATTACTATTCTTAGTAGTATAACCATGGTTGGAGAGACCCTGATACGTGATGCATTATTGGTTTTATCCCGGGTGGTGGTTTTTTTCTTGGTTACTCTACTGCTAGGCTTGAAATTTGTACCCTCATTTATTGATAAGGTGAAAGAGACTGGAGGAAGGGAGCTACTCCTACTTACAACGTTGGGGCTATGCTTTGCGTTAGCGTCATTTTCAGATATTCTGGGCTTTTCCGTGGCATTAGGAGCTTTTATGATGGGAGTTGTTATATCAGGTTCAAAGCATTCAAATGAAGTTGAAATTATAACAGGCCCAGTAAGAGACATATTCGCTAGTATTTTCTTTGTAAGCGTGGGAATGCTAGTGGACGTATTTATCTTGAAAAACTATTTACCTGCGATCTTATTAATATCCTTTATCGCAGTTCTTGGAAAAATTGCGTGTATTAGCTTAGGATCATACTACGTTGGATATAAGGGCATAACCGCTTTGACTGCCGGATTAGGCATGATTCCGCGTGGTGAGTTCTCGCTTATAATCGCGAAAGTCGGAGTTGATAATGGAACTCTTGGGCCTGATTTTTATGTAGTTACTATTGCCCTCGTATTAATCACAACTCTGGCAGGTTCTATATCCCTCCCCTTTGCTCCCCGATTGACAGATACTTTGGGAAGGATAACCCCAATACGTGTAAAAAGCTTCTTCAAATACTCAAGTACCTTTGCGGGCATAATAGGTGGGCAGTTGAAGCTAGATGAAGATGCAAAAAATGAGGTGAAAAAACACTTCAGGGACATAGGAGTGAATCTAGTTATCATTCTCATCGTTTATCAAGCAGTAGTGTTGCTTAAATTTTATGCTTTAAAAACATTAGATGCATTGGCGTCAGCTATGTTTAACGCTATAGGAGTTACACCGCCACCATGGTTTAATCCAAATTTTATTATTATACTCACAGGTTTATTTTTAGTTTCTCCGTCACTTTACTTTATAATTAGGGATATACAAGCACTTATTGATCTCTCTATATCTATAGCGGTATCTAAGGTTAAATTCCTTGAATATAAGGCGATAAAAGATACCATTAGAAGCGCTGTTTATGTCGCACTTTTCATTACTTTCACCTTCACTATTCTACCCATATTAATTTCAGAAGCAGTTGGGGTTGGGATTATACTAGAGCTGAGCGTGCTTTTCTTTATAGTTCTTTCAGGCATTTTTTTCTGGAGGATTATGGGTGGATTTCACGCTAAGCTACATGAAGCAATAAGAGAAACATTGCAAGTCGGAGAAGAGGCTTCAGAAGACATAGATTCGATAATCGAAAATTTAGAGGTAGAGAGAGATTTCGACTTTGAAGAAGTTGAGATACCGGTAGGTTCTGTAGTTGCAGGTAAAACCATTGCAGAGTCAAAGTTAGCTGCTGTGACAGGGGCAACGATTGTAGAAATTGAAAGAGGTTCGAGGAAAATAAGAAATCCAAAGCCCTCAGAAATACTATTAGAGGGGGATACCCTACTTATAATAGGCACAGAAGAGGAAAGAAAGAGTGCTAGAAAATATCTATCAATTGCAAAAGCCCCGAAGGATGAGAGAGATATTAGCTTGGCTAGGCTAAGAGTTACAAGTGAGTCTCCCATCGTTGGTAAAACCCTTGGAGAAAGCCGCATAAGAACCCTTACTGGAGTTACGATAATAGCCATTGAGAGAGGCGAAGAGATTATAAAGAATCCGAAGCCTCAAAACGTTATTAAAGAGGGAGATACTCTCCTCATAATAGGAAAAAAGGATGAAATCAATGAGGCTAAGAGATACCTTTCGGGAAAATAATCTGAAAAACTTGGGAGAGTATATAAAACGGTGCATGCGGTGCGGTTTCTGCCGTGCAGTTTGCCCTGTCTTTGAAGTAACTAAGATAGAGTCCCTTGTAACACGAGGAAAACTAGCGATTCTAGAAGGGATGATAGAAGGAAAACTAGAGCCGACGGAGGGAGCTGTAAAAAGGATATTTCAATGTACTATCTGCAAGAATTGTTATGAGGAATGTCCAGCAGGAGTAGAAGTTGATAGGATAATACAAGATGCAAGGGTATATCTCTATAAGAATTTCTCCAGTCCTGCTTTCGATAGGATTACAGACAACTTTCTTGAAAAAGGTAATCCCTATGGGGAAGAAATGCTCAAAAGTATAGGAGATTCCTCTTTTGCGTATTTTCCTGGATGTACAACAAACTTTCGTACGCCTGAGATAGCTAGAAGCACCAAGAATATTTTGGATAAAATAGGGCAAGATTATAGGATTCTACAAGATTTTTGTTGTGGCTCAGTATTGTTTAGGATAGGTAGGAAAGAGGAGAGAGAAAAGCTAGTAGAAAAGAATATTGAGGCTCTTCAAGGCGTAGAAACTCTGCTTCTATCGTGTGCTGGATGCTACAAAACCTTCATCTCCGAGTATCAGATAGAAAAAGAGGGAGTGAAGGTCGTTCACCTAGTTCATTTTCTTTCGGAGCTTATCGAAGAAGGCACAATCAAGTTTAATAATCTAGATGCTAGGATAACCTACCATGATCCATGTCACTTAGGCAGACATATGAATGTCTACGAAGAACCAAGGAGGATATTAGCATCTATACCTGGGGTTGACCTCGTGGAGATGGAGAGAACCAGAAAAAATGCTCGATGCTGCGGAGCTGGAGGTGGGATGGCGGCCGGATTTAAAGACCTTGCTCTAAGCATTTGCGATAATAGGATCAAAGACGCTAAGAGTACGGAGGCGGATATATTATCCAGTGCATGCCCCTTCTGTTATCTTCATTTAAAAAAACAAGGAAAAGGATTAAAAGTACTCGATATTTCAAGCATAGTAGAAATGCAAATGAGGTAATGATATGAGAGAGGCGAAGGATATAGATTTTGAGAAGCACGTTGTAGCAACATATTATCTAGATACAGATCTAGATTTGAGAAAAGCTGCAGAGGCCCTTGCAGGGGAACAAAGCACCGGGACTTGGATAAGAGTTGGATTTGAAACCGATGATCTGATCGAAAAATATAGCGCTAAAGTGTTAGAAGCTAAGGATAAAATAGTAAAGATAGCATTTCCTCATGGAAACTTTGGTCCTGTGGTGCCTATGCTACTCACCACTGTAGCTGGTAATCTTTTTGAGATGAAGGATTTCAAAAATATAAAACTCCTTGACTTAGAGTTCCCAGAGAGTTATGTGAAGAATTTCAAGGGCCCGAAGTTCGGGATCAAAGGCACAAAAAAGGTATTAGGTGTGAAAGAAAGGCCGCTTATAGGTTGCATAGTGAAACCCTGCGTTGGACTTGAGCCTAAGCAATTTGCAGAGGCATGTTATCAGGCAGCTGTTGGTGGAGTTGATTTCATTAAGGATGATGAACTTATTGCTAACCCGCAGTACTCGCCGATTGAGGAGAGGGTCACGGAAACTATGGAGGCTTTGGATAGGGCTAATGAGGAGAAGGGAGAGAAAACTCTTTTCGCTACCAACGTAACTGATGAGGTTGATAAAATAATGGAAAACGCAGATGTCGCATTAGAACATGGAGCTAACTGCCTTATGCTTAACTTTATTACAGCAGGATTTTCTGCTCTACGGATGCTATGTGAAGACCCAAGCGTAAATGTGCCTGTACATTGCCACCGCGACATGTTTGCCGCCTTCACAAGAAGTGAGTATCATGGTATACATACTAGAATAGTCTCTAAGCTTGCTAGATTATGCGGAGGTGATCAAGTGCACGCAGGGGCGATCCATGGGAAACTATATGAAGACTTAGATGTAGTGATGGAGTCAGTGAGAGTCCTACGAGAGGACTTTTATCATATAACTCCCGCCTTACCTGTTTCGTCAGGAGGGCAGCATCCGGGTAAGGTACCTGAGAATGTTAAACATCTGGGAGAAGATGCCTTGATACTTGCGGGAGGCGGGATATTTGGGCACAGGGATGGAGCCACTGCCGGTGCGAAAGCTATGAGGCAGGCTCTAGATGCCACCTTGCAGGGGATCTCGCTGTTAGAATATGCTGAGGAACATGCAGAACTTAAAGCAGCAATAGAACAATGGGGTATCTTAAAGTCATAAGAAAGGTAGAAAAAAGACATATATCGGTTCCCTTTAAATTTATATAATCAAAAATAGTTTAAAGGTGGTAATATGAACCTGATAGCTTTATCGGGCATCGTTTTCATTGTGAATGTGCCTTTTGGCTACTGGAGAGCTAATACGAAAAAATTTTCACGCGATTGGTTTTTGTCGGTTCATATCCCTGTACCAATAGTGATTGCTCTCCGTATCTTTACTGGGATAGGGTGGCATTTTATAACTTTTCCCGTGTTGATAGGGTCCTTTTTTTTGGGCCAGTTTTTTGGAAGCGTGTTACTTAGGTGGATCGCGAAATATGCAAGAGCAAATGTTTCTTCGTGTCTTTTTTTGGATCTTATAAAAATTATAAACACTTTTCTCGGGAAAAATAAAGCTTAGCTCCTCCTTATGGTGAGGAATGGAAAAATATTGACTAGGCAGGGTATTATATTCAAGTGATTAAAAGGTGCGCAAACGATATTAGAAGTTAAATATCTATGACTTTAAAAAGGTGTTTTTTATGATCACAGGTATATGCAATGTCTGCGGTAAAGCAGGCGCAGTATACACATGCCAGTTGTGTGGTAGGCAGGTATGCCAGTTGCACTACAATCACGAAAAGGGAGTATGTCTCTCCTGTGGTAGAGGGAAATGGTAATTATTCGAAGATTCTTATAGTGAACCATATTGCAAATATGCCTGCAGTGAGGAAGGCTAGCTGTATTGCGGATCTCCGGATTTCTAACTCTTTATTAAGTTCCGGTAGTAAATCGACTGCCGCGATATAAATAAATCCCCCCGCAGCAAATCCCAATAAGAGTGAAGTACTCCCCTCAAAGAGAGGGGAGAAGAAGTAGAATAATATAGCACCTATAAAGGAGGTTAGAGCTGAGAGGAAGTTAAAAAGTAGAGCTCGATATTTACTTAAGCCTCCATAGACTAGGATCCCGAAGTCACCTATCTCTTGGGGTATCTCATGAGAGATTATCGCTATAGTAGTTATCAGCCCTAGGGAAATGTCGCTCCCGCTTGATAGGTAGGCGGCAGCTATTACCATACCGTCTAAGAAGTTATGTATTGCATCGCCGATAAGGTTCAAGTATGTGAAGGCATGGATCTCGCATTTCTCTTCATGACAATGGCGCCAGAATATAAATCTCTCCAATATGAAAAAAGAAAGAAGCCCAAATAGGACATGAGTCATAGCATTACTGCCGCTTTCGTTCATTGCTTCGGGAATTAGGTCAAGAAATGCCGCGCCTAGTAAGGTCCCTGTTGCCCCGGCTATAAGTATAAACAGGACTCTTTCCATAAACCTCTCTTTTACTAATAATGTGAAAACTCCTACGAGGGATATTAAGCTAACAGCTAAGACGCTAAGTAAAATTAAAGTTAATTGAGTCATTATTATAACTTGAATTAAAGACCTAAAAATATTTGTGGCAACAAAATGAGTGTAGACCTTTATCTGCAGGAATTCGGTATCGACAAGTACCAATCCATATCTAAGGGATGCCATATAACCTGTCTTAATATTATAAAAGAACATCCCCCACCAGTTCCTACTGTGCAGAATGCTATACCGGTAAAGACAGGGCTCTTCGAAATAAATAATCCTAAGAGAAATTCGCCTGTGATAGTAACTGGAAACTATCTGTATACACAAGCCCTACTCGCTGAGATATTAGCTTCTTCTGGCATCAACTGTTATCTTCTTTCGATAAATACAGAAGGATATTCCGTTGATAATGCAGTCGCTACTGGTAAGTTTACCGAGGAATCTCTACTTGAAGTTATAAATGAAGCAGAACTTAAGAAGAGAATAGGTCATAGGTATTTAATCCTACCAGGTTTAGTAGACTTGAGAATAGGAGACTGGATTATCATTAGAGGCCCGATCTGCGCCTTAGAACTCCCCCTATTCCTATATTTTCAAAATAAATTTAGAGGAATTTTTAAGGTATAAAAAGAAAGGAATGAGAATAGGAAATTTTTACTTAATTGACGTTCTCTTTTCTTGTTAAACTCTAATCTTATTGTTTCTTTTTAAAACTCCAGATAATACGTCTATACTCCCTGGTAATAAATTAATTCTTTTTAAACTTCGTCTTTGATTCACATTTCATATCGATGCAACTTAATAACCTTCTCTTACCCATAGGAATACTTACCATTGGAAGTCCGCAGTACTTGCATTTCTTGTCTGTTGTTCTGATGCCAGTCTTTTGCGGTAGAGGGAAAGAAGTTGAACATCTTGGATAGTTACTACATCCGATAAATATTTTCTTTGTCTTTCTTGAACGAATTATTTTTAAAGGAGATCCGCAATTAGGACAGGTTCCAACCGAGCCTTCCCTTTTTTCTTTTTCTTCCATTGCCTTAACTAGTTTCTCGCCAACTAGTTTCTCCTTCATTTTAAACTCGTTTAGTATCCTTGTAAGCTCTCGCTTAGCCTCCTCTAGTACGTGCTCTTGACTTTCCTTTCCAGCTCTTATGTTTTCAAGCTTTTCCTCAAACTTTCTGGTAAGCTCCTCGCTTATAATGGCAGGCACATATTCTTGAAGCGCTTCAATAACAGAATATCCAAGTTCCGTCACCCGTATAGTATTTCTACCGCGGATATATCCTCTCTTGTAGAGAGTATCAACTATTTCCGCCCTAGTAGCTTTTGTACCTAGTCCCCTGCTTTCAAGCTCCCTAATCAATGATGCAGGATTATACATAGGAGGAGGCTTAGTTTCGCCTTTCTTAGAGTATACTTTTAGAACTTTTAAGTAGTCACCTACTTTCAATTCTGGTAGGGTCTTTTCACCGATC
Source organism: Candidatus Hydrothermarchaeum profundi (assembly GCA_002011125.2). Taxonomy (GTDB): domain Archaea; phylum Hydrothermarchaeota; class Hydrothermarchaeia; order Hydrothermarchaeales; family Hydrothermarchaeaceae; genus Hydrothermarchaeum; species Hydrothermarchaeum profundi. The sequence continues at coordinate 1,726,142 of MTMF02000009.1, read as the reverse complement.
TTCACATAGGGGTAGAGTTTAGTCCAACCTGCATCAATAATCCTAGAGCCCTCAAACACGTATTTTTCTAAGCCAATCTCACATACTCCCCTAGTGCATTCTTGTATTAATGGATCTCCAAAGGCAGCGATGAAACGGTAGACAATCAGCTTGTATAGTTTTTCTTCGGCAGGACTTATTTTCTCAGGTAAAACACCCGTGGGGTAAATAGCAGGATGAGCGGGGTCATCTTTTTTCCCTTGGATAGGACGCAGCTTTTCTCTAGATAGAATCATGTCAACAGTTGGCTGAAACTCCCTATTATTGCGTAGGTTTAAGAGTATACTTTTAAATCCAATAGTGTAGGGCAGTTTCTGAGATGATGTTCTAGGATATGAGATATAGCCACTCTCATATAGACTTTGAGCCATATCCTGCGTCCTTTTTGGATTATAGCCGAATACCCGATAGGCCTCTGATTGCAATCCACCAAGATCGAAAGGAACCAGCGGTAGTTTCTTACTCTTCTTTTTCTCCAGGGATTTCAGCTCTGCCTCGTCTGACCTAGAGTTTTTAATGATTTTCTTGGCCTTATCTTCTTCAAAAACTCTCCCACCAATGTAGTGCGCTGTAATTTTTTCGCCTTTTACATCTAAGTCAGCTAAAACTTCCCAGAAAGGCTTGGATTTAAAGTCCTTGATCTCTCTCTCCCTAGCAACTAGTATTGCTAGTGCGGGGGTCTGAACTCTGCCAGCTGATAATGTATTAAATTTCTTTTTTACTACCCTCCCTGCAAGGCTAAGGGCCCTCGATACGTTTATTCCCCAGAACCAGTCCATTTTATGCCGTGCTTCAGCGGCTTCCACCATCTTTTCATCAATTTTTATGGGGTTTTGGAACGCTTCCCTTAGATCTCTCTGCGTAAGAGTAGAAAACTTCATTCTTAAGACTACTTTATCACCAGGTCGGCATGCAAATCGTAGAGCATTATAACCGAGGAGTTCTCCCTCGAGGTCATAATCTGTAGCTATATAAAAAACCTCAGCATCCCTGCATAGCTCTTGGAGTAGGTTAACATATTTTTTAAGATATGATTTGGAGGAGTCCACGATATGTAGCGGAGCCCACCGTACATCGAAGACAGGGTATTCCCATCTGCTACCTTCTTGTACTAGGGTATAGAGGTGGCCTACAGCAGATGCTACTATTACGTGGTCTCCATTAACCTTCACTTCATAGTAGTATGCTCCTTTACTCCCTCTCCTAGAATAGTTCTCAGAAATAGACCGCGCGATTTTCATTGAGACTTTGGGTTTTTCTGCGATTATAAGCTTCTTCATATCCTTCACAACTTTGGAGACCCACTCCAACTTTTGACAACGTTTAAATATCACCAAAGTAATCCTAACCTTATAAAAATGATTCGGTGGTTTGCTTATTGATGCTGGCAGATAGGATCAGAAATTTGCCTCCGTACCTTTTCGACGAGATAGATAGGAGGATTGAAGAGAAAAAGAAAGAAGGGGTAGATATAATTACATTTGGTGTAGGGGACCCTGATTTGCCTACCCCGAGACATATTATTGAAGCTTGTTGCGAGGCAGCGAAAAAACCTGAAAACCACAGGTATCCTAGTTATACTGGGCTCCTCTCTTTTAGAAAAGCTGTAGCTAAACGATACGAGCTAGACTACGGGATTGAGTTGGACCCGGAAACAGAGATAATAGTATCTCTAGGCTCGAAGGAAAGCATACATAATATTCACTTCGCATTTATCGATCCAGGAGATATAGTGCTATACACTAACCCGGGGTATCCTGTCTATCGCACTGGACCCCTATTCGCTGGTGGGAAAGCTTATCCTATGCCTCTCATTAAGGAAAACAGATTTCTGCCTGATTTAGATTCGATACCTAGCGAGAAGGCGAGGAATGCTAAGCTGATGTGGATAAACTATCCTAATAATCCTACAGCAGCGGTTGCTGATAGAGAGTTTTATAAGGCGGTTGTTGATTTTGCTACTGAAAATGAAATAATAGTATGTTCAGATGAAGCCTACTCCTCTATAGCGTTTGATGGATACAAGCCTCCCTCTTTCCTAGAGATAGAGGGAGCGAAGGATGTTGGTGTGGTGTTTAATTCTCTATCAAAGACTTATAATATGACGGGCTGGAGGATAGGATACGTGGTAGGGAACAGTGAGATTATAGATGGTCTAAGAAAGGTTAAAACAAATGTAGATTCTGGCACTTCGCAGATAATACAGGAAGCAGGAATCGCTGCGCTTATGTCCTCACAAGAATGTGTTAAAGAAAACATTAGAATATACCAAGAGCGTAGAAACATCCTTGTAGAGGGCCTCCGTAGTATGGGCTTTGACTGTGAAACGCCCAAAGCAACTTTTTATGTATGGCTCGAAGTGCCTGAGGGGGATTCGATAGAGTTCACTAAGATGTTATTAGACGAATGCGGCGTAGTTTGCACTCCGGGGATAGGTTTTGGAGAGTATGGTGAGGGTTATGTAAGATTTGCATTAACCCAGCCTGTTGAGAGAATAAACGAGGCTATTGAAAGGATGGATAAAGTGCTAAAGGGTGCATAAATTATGAGACCCCACATAAAGGTTAATGATATGGGTCATCTTACTATTGGCGGGGTAGATGCCGTTAAGCTTGCAGACGAATTAGATACGCCTTTATATGTCGTAGATGAAAACCGTATAAGAGAGAGGTATAGGGAGTTTTACTCAGCTTTTTCTTCTTTATATCCAAAAGTCGAGATAAAATATGCATATAAGGCAAATACCTCCTTGGCAGTGTTACATATTCTTAGACAGGAAGGCGCAGGTGCGGACATCCTCTCAGAGGGAGAACTGTATATAGCTAGGAAGAAGATTGGACTAGAAGCAGAGAATATAATTTTCACTGGAAATAATAAGACTGATAGGGAGCTTGAACTTGCCTTAGAAGAGGACGTAATCATAAACATAGATGCGGTCCACGAACTGGAGAGACTAATTGGTATATGTGAGGAGAAGGGTAAGGAAGCAAAGATCTCTTTCAGGGTAAATCCCTCAGTATCCCCTATGACGCATCCTCATCTCGCAACAGGTCTAAGAAAAAGCAAATTCGGAATTCATGAAGAAGACGTGATAAAAGTCTACCGCAGAGCCAAGGATTCGGATTACTTAAGAATCTTAGGAATTCATATGCATATAGGCTCTCAGATAACAAGTACTCAACCCTATGAAGAAGCTACCTCAAAGCTCTTCGACATAGTAGGCAAGTTAAAGAGAGTGCTAGAAATAGATCTAGAGTTCGTAGACTTAGGCGGGGGGTTAGGTATAAGATACGAGCGTGATAGCCCATATATAACTCCAACTGATCTCGCCAATGCTCTTATACCCATCATAAAAAGAAAAATAAAAGAGCATAGTATAGAGGAACCAACCTTATATTTGGAGCCCGGAAGGTATATTGTGGGTGACTCCTCGATTTTATTGTGTAGAGTAAGCACAGTCAAGCAAACTCCTTACAAGAAGTTCATAGGTGTAGACGCAGGGTTTCATATTTTATTGAGGCCCGTTCTATATGGCGCTTATCATGAGGCTGTTATAGCAAACAAAATGAATCAAGAGCCTGTTGAGAGGGTAGATATTGCTGGCAATGTTTGCGAGTCGGGGGACATACTCGGCAGAGACCGACGGCTACCTAACGTGGAGGCAGGAGATGTTGTAGCTTTCCTTGATGTAGGGGCCTACTGCATAATAATGGCATCTCAGTACAATTCAAGGCCTAGGCCAGCTGAGGTTCTTGTCAGAGATGGAAAATATGAGCTTATTCGCGAAAGAGAAAGTGTAGAGGACCTCTTAGTAAAGCAGAGAGTACCCAGAAGGCTTTTAGAGTGAGAATATAGATGTTAATATGAGCGGAATATCGGGTTAGAGAATATCAATGGGGATAGGCAAATGAGTAAGACTTCAAAAATTTCCGGTTTTTATAAGCTAAGTGTTGATGACAGGCTTAAAATTGTAAAGGAATTTGCTGGGTTATCGGAGGAGGAAGTAAGCGCTATAAGGAATACCGGCTGTATGAGGGTAGACCAGGTTGATAGGATGATCGAGAATGTCATTGGAACTATGGAAGTACCATTGGGGATAGCAGTAAATTTTCTGATTAATGGGAAAGACTATCTCATACCTATGGCGATAGAGGAGCCTTCTGTAGTTGCAGCAGCGAGCAATGCTGCTAAGATGGCCAGGATAAAAGGGGGATTTAAAACAGAGAGCACAGAGCCGATAATGATAGGTCAAATACAGTTAACTGATGTATATGACCCAGATAAAGCTAGAGGGTTAATCCTCTTAAAAAAGAATGAGATTTTAGAACTTGCGAATAGTCAGGATCCCCTCCTTGTAAAGTTGGGCGGAGGCGCTAAGGACTTGGAAGTAAGGATTTTGGATACTAAGGAAGGCTCTATGCTTATCGTTCACTTATTAGTAGACTGCAGGGACGCCATGGGAGCCAATGCAGTAAATACTATGGCGGAAGCTGTAGCTCCGTTGTTGGAGGATATAACTGGAGGGAAGGTTTTTCTTAGGATAATTTCTAATCTCGCTGTCTACCGACTAGCACGGGCTGAGGCCATTTTCTCTAAGGAAGCTCTTGGGGGAGAGGAGGTTGTAGACGGGATATTGAAGGCATACGCTTTTGCCGAGGCAGATCCATTTAGGTGCGCTACGCATAATAAAGGGATAATGAATGGAATAACAGCGGTAACCCTAGCTACTGGAAATGATACCAGAGCGATAGAGGCAGGAGCTCACGCTTATGCTGCTTATCATGGTAGATATAAGCCTTTAACAAGCTATTGGAAGAATGAGGAAGGAGATCTTGTAGGTAGGATAGAAGTGCCGGTTGCAGTAGGTCTAGTTGGAGGAGCTACAGCAGTTCATCCGGTGGCTAAAGCAAATGTAAAGATCTTGGGGATAAAAACTGCGAGGGAATTAGGAGAAGTTATGGCGGCAGTGGGGCTAGCTCAAAATCTCGCTGCTTTAAGAGCTCTTGCTACGGAGGGCATCCAGCGAGGGCATATGGAGCTTCATGCAAGAAATATCGCGGTTATGGCGGGAGCTGAGGGAGAGCTCATAGATAAGGTCGTTGAAAGACTAGTGAAAGAGAAAAGGGTAAGGATGGATAGAGCTAAAGAAATACTTGACGAATTACGAAGGGAAAGTAAAACTTCACTATAGCCTATCAAATTCCTAACCGTAGCCTTCTAATCTTTAAGTTTCTTCCATTTTGATAAAAATTCTAATTGAAAATTTCTCAATATATGCGGAAAACATTATAATTTTGCGTTTTTTGTAAGAAAAAGAAATAAATACTTATCTTTGTAAATAAAACTAATGCAAGGAAAAATCAACATTAGGGCAGCGGGATTGGCTCTCGGAGTTCTTTTCAGTATAACATATGTCCTCTGCGTTCTGTGGGATATAGCTCTTCCAGAGTATGCCATGTTCGGTGTTTGGGCACCAATTTTACCCGGTTTTACTTGGCTCAGTATGGGAAGCTTTATCCTCGGCTTGGTGGAGACCTTTGTCTACGGTGTCTATGGAGGGGCTACTTTTGCATTCCTTTACAACCTACTCGAAGGATAGAACTCTTATAAGACTATACTAGCACTATTAATTATTGCAAGGATAGAGAGTAATCGATGTCAACTAAGGCTACAAGAAGCTGTGGATAAAAAAGGAGGCGTATAGTTGAGGGAGATAATGTTATATAGCTGGGTAAGTTCTGCTGGCCTTACAGTTGCTAAGGGAGGTGAAACTCTCTTGAAATGTCTCCCCAAGTCTCGAAGAGGATTGGATAACGTACACCTTACGGGTTATGCTAGTGAAAAGCCTATAAGTAGGTATTTAAGATGAAAATCCTCTTCCTTGTTTCATCAATAGGCTTAGGTCATGCTAGGAGAAGTCTGAAAGTAGTAGAAAAGTTGAAGGAGCAAAGAAGGGTTGAGGTAACATGGCTGGCTGGAGAACCTGTGCTACGCTTCCTGAGGGAACACGGCCAGGAGGTTCACAACCTTTCTAGAGAACTCTCGTCCCTGTCCCCGGGAGTTGAGAAAATGGAGAGAGAAGCTGGGAGGATAAATATAGGGATAAGGAATGGGGTGAAACTTATTGGGTCTATTAGGCACAACGCTATGATTGCGAAAGAAGCTTATGCGCAGGTAATTCCAGACCTGGTTATAGGTGATGAGGCTTGGGAGATAGCCTACTGGAGGCCGAATTGTAGGGTTGTATTTCTAACAGACTTCATCAGATATACCGCTGGGGGATTAATTGCTTACGTGCTGAATAAAGTCCTTATCAGGCTCTACAGGTCTGTTGACTTATTCATATTTTATGGCGATGAGGGTGAATACGATCCAGGCTTAATAGGGCCTCATGCTCACCATGTGGGATTGCCCGGGCTTTCTAGGAGGGATATCTCTGATAGGAGTAAGATTAGAGAGAAACTTGGGCTGAGCGGAAGGACGATAGTGGTCACTACGGGGGGGACGTCTATAGGCTCTGACATACTTAGGGTAGCCATTGAAGCTCATAAAACCCTGAGGAAGGAGTTTAAAGACTTAAACACCATCATAGTACTAGGTCCTAGGGGATCTATAAACAAGAAGGTGCCTGATGGCGTTAAGCTACTTGGCTTCGTTAAAGACTTACCCTCCCTTATGTACTCCTCTGACTGCGTTATAACTCAAGCTGGTACCGCTAGTTTATCAGAGATTGCGTCCCTAGGAGTTAGGTGCATAGCTATACCAATTGAGGAGCATTTCGAGCAGCTTGAAAATATCCGCCGCTTCTCTATATTTGAGAATATAGAATTCCTCCCCAGAAGAGATCTGACACCTGAATTACTCTCCATGAAGGCGAGGGAGTGCATTTTGAGCAAACCATTGCCCTTTAAAGAGCTTAACGGTGCAGGAAGAGCTGCCGAGGTAATACTGCATTACATTGACAGGCTCGGAGAATTATCGGAAAAATGATTAACTCAGTTTAAGTTGAGATTAATAAAAAAGACCTGAGTCGAGTCGAGAGTTTAGATCCTCTACTACACTTTAAAAGAAATTATGGGAATCTAGTAAACATATATTAAGGGTTAATTCTTAGATTCTTCATTATCGCTAGATAGTATTTTAAAAACTCCTACAGCACAAATTATGAGTAAAGGTCCTAATATAATACCTATCGCTCCAAAGGCGATTACACCTGAAATAAAGCCCAAGGATAGTAAAACAAAGTCGACCTCTTTACTCTTAGCCAGCATTGGTCTAATCAAAAGGTCAGGCATAGTGCTTATAAATATGGCACATACTACGAAGAAAAGAGCTGCATCAACCAGCCCTTGTTTCCATAAGATATAGCCTGTTAATGGAAGATAAACCAGCCAGCCTCCTACTAAGGGGATGAGTATTAGTAAGCCGGTAAGGATTGAAAGCAAAAGAATAAAGGGAAGACCAAAATACCAATAAATAATTGCCGAGATAACTCCACCAAATACAGAGGTAAGGAACATGCTATACACGACTTGTTTCAAGCCTTTATCAACGAAAACGAGGAACATTTGAATCTTTTCATGTTCAATTGCTCTTATTGTCTTTCTTATTTTGTTCATTTTTAATAGCGCATAAAGCGCGAAGAAACCCCCGAGTATTGTCTGAAATAAAATAGAGCTTAATGTTCTAAAGAACCCAGATACAGCCTCAAAGCCCTTTGTAAACCATTGCTGGTAAGCTTGAAGGCTATCATAAACTTCTGCAACACTAAGGGAAGAAAGGTCTGATGGTGAAAAAGAAAATTTTTCACCAGCTAGCGATGATACATAGCTCTCTATATTTACCCCCAGGTACTGGAGAAATTCTTGCACTTGGGGATCTCGCAAAAGTAATCTGATCTCTGATATAAAAGTCAAAACAAGCATTCCTAGAAAGATGCTCAACGGCGGGATAACAAATATGATAATAAATAGAACACCTATCCATCTCCGCTTACTGTAAGCCTCGACTTTGTCTACTACGGGATTAAATATGTAGACTAATATTAATGCCAGAAGCAGTGCGGGGTAAAGTGGTTTTAACAGGTAGAGAAAGGCTATCAGGCCGATAAATAATAATACTACGAAAAAATTTTCAGTGATGTGCTTTCTGTCTATATCAATCTTCATCTTATCTACTCATCTTCTTTATATCAGTCTCATATATTTATATACGTCCATTTGAAGTGATTACATTGGGGAATTATAAGTTCTACTTCAGATATCCCGGAGAAGTTTTTTTATTTTTTCTATATCTACTGCAGTATTCTGCTCATTGATTTTTTTCAAGGATTACTTTAAATACTACCTTGTGCTGGATTTATGCAGAACATTACAATGAAAAGGGAGTACTAAACTTTCAAATTTCTATTCTCCGCGGTATATCCTCTTCAGCGTTTAAAATATAATATTCAACTCTATAATTTCTGAACTAGATCTTTTCCGTCTCTAAAAACCTCTTGAGAAAGTCCAGAAATAAAAGTAATATATTTCCTTCTGCTTTTTTTTCGTTTAGTCTTCTCTTTTAGTGGGCGGTGCTGTCAGATAAGGCGGGGCAGCTGGCTCAGCGTATTTCTTTTTTATCTTTTTCATTATCGCTTCATGCAGTTGTATAAGCCTTTTTCTCCTATCCTCCATCAGAACAATGTCAGCTTCTCCTAGAACAATCAGATTATGAGCGAAGGGGGAAGGAAACTCGGTAGATATGCTTTCCACCATAATATCGCCGTTTTTAATTTTTTTGATAACCTCTTTTGCCCTTTTAATATCTAGGATATCCTCTAGTATCTCCCTATAGGTCTCTTGTATCACAGGGAAATTTGGGTCAATCTCTTCAACTACTTTAAGTAGGGATTGTGAGCTTAGTTGCTGTTTGCTTACGCTTATCTTATACCCTTTGTAATTTCTCAATACGAGGAAGCTTCTAGCAGAACAATGTCTAAATCTCCTTTTCATTAGCTCTGTGCGTCTTATGCTATTCTTTAAGAGTTCTTCTAAGTCACATTGAGTAAGCTCCTTAATCAGCTTATCCAAAGAAATTCTCCTTTTCTCAGGCACAAGAAGAGCGAATCCATTATCGCTGACTATCACTCCTACATTATGGCCAATTTGATCTGATAATATCACAGCTACTGCCCTAGATAGTGCATCGTTAGTTCTCCTCCCAAATAAAGAGTGGAATACTAGGAATCTTCTCCTCTCGAGGTCATATGTTTCTTCAACAAGGATCTCATTTAGCCCAGGTATCTTCCCTGTGTAAATTTCCTGTTCTATAAAGTACTCATAGATAGAGTTAGCCGCTGCATGGTCGATGGGGAAGCTTTTCTCGAGCCAGGAAACTATCTTTTCCTTGCTTTCGCTCCTTCGTATCTTCTCTCTCATCTCTGATCTAAAAGCTCTTATTTCCTCTGCGAGGTCAAAGCTTAGTGGAAGCATCTCTGAGAACCAGGCAGGGATAGTCGGTACTGCACCCTTAGGAACATCCTCAACATAGCAGCGCATCCCCCTAGCGTATCTAAACTTATACAGCTTACCGCCCAATACGAATATATCTCCATGTTTTAGTCTTTCGAGAAATCCTTCCTCTATCCCGCCAATGTAAATTCTATTTGGAAGCTTATAGACATCTATTTTTACCTCATCAGGGATAGCCCCCAGATTTAAATAATAAATCAAGCGAGTGTATTTTCCCCTCCTACCAAATACCCCCTCTCTCTCATCAAACCAAATCTTCCCATATACCCTCTGATCCTCAAGCTCCGCATAATGGCCCGCAAGATAATGTAAGAGGCTGATAAACAAGTCCTCCTTCAAATGGTGATAGCAGTAGCTTCTTCTGATAACTCGCAGTGCATCTTTGACTTTCCATTTCTGGGTTAGTGCCATGCCAACGACATGCTGAGCTAAGATATCCAAGCAGTTCTCTGGTATTTGGATCTCGTCCAGCTTCCTCTCGCGAGCACATTGTAGCATTACAGCGCATTCCACTAAGTCATCCCTATCCAATACAATTATTCGTCCTCTAGCGGTATCTTTGAATTTATGTCCACTCCTTCCTATCCTCTGTACGGCCCTGGTTATACTTTTAGGTGAGCCTATTTGAACAACTAAGTCTATGTATCCAATATCTATTCCTAATTCGAGAGAAGTAGAGCATACAACTGCTTTAAGCATCCCTTTTTTCAATCTATCTTCAACTTCTAGCCGAGTATCTCTCGATAGTGAACCATGATGAGCCCCAAGGGTTTCATCCGTATACTTTTCTCCCCACTTATCTTTAAGATGGAACACAACCCTCTCTGTACCGCTCCTAGTGTTAGTGAACACAAGAGTCGTAGTGTGGGTAGAGATAAGCTCATCTAATAGTTCGTAGAGAGCTTCATTTAGCTCTTCTGCCGAGGCATGAACAATATCTTCGACAGGGGAAAGCACTTTCAAATCTAAAGGCTTATACCAGCTTACATCTACTATCTTACAGCTCCTTATTTCTTTCCCTCCGTATCCTACGAGAAACTTCGCTGCCTCCTTGAGCGGGTGGAGAGTAGCACCTAGGCCTATCCTGCAGAATTCTCTTCCAACTAATTCTCGAAGACGCTCCAAGCTTAAGCTGAGATGTACGCCCCTTTTATTTGAAGCCAGCTCGTGGATCTCGTCAACTACCACCCATTTAAGGCTCTTAAGGTGTTCAGAAAATTTGGGGGCATTAAGAAGCACCGCGAGGCTTTCTGGGGTGGTGATAAGTATATGGGGCGGCTCTTTTAGTTGCTTCTGTTTTTCATTTTGGGGCACATCCCCGGTTCTGACTCCTACTCTTATCTCCGGTAGTTTAATACCCTCTTCTTCTGCTATCTGTCTTATTTCAACCAGAGGTGTCAGAAGATTTTTTTTCACGTCATTATTAAGTGCTTTTAGAGGAGAGATGTATATACAATAAACCTTGTCTTCGAGTTCTCCTTTCTCACCGAGTTTAAATAACTCGCTTAAAATAGACATGAACCCTGAGAGAGTTTTTCCTGATCCTGTGGGAGCAGTTATTAGTACATTTTCTCCTTGGGATATAAGTTTGAATGAATATCTCTGTGGAGGTGTAAACTCGGCATATGTTCTAGTAAACCACTTGCTTACATATGATTCCAGACACTCAAGGCTTTCCTTATCGGAGAATGGTTTATTAGCATATTCTATGGGCATATTTTATTCTCTTCCAGTAACATGAGAAATTACAATATTATCTAATATTCTTCCCGACATACATTTCATTCGTTAAAACAGGAAAATTAGCGATTTCAGCTTATTGAGGATACCTCTCTTGCTAGAAACTCTATAAAATTATTGAGGTTCTCTTGGGGGATTCTAGCACCAGCGGCGTTTGGGTGGCCGCCACCTGTACCGTTAAAACGTAATGCAATATTTCTAAGAGTCCTATTTAAGTCAAGTGGGAAATCCCTTCTTTTCCTCACACTTACATCAACATGCTTATTTCTACTTTTAGTACTTACCCCGATCCTAGAACCGGTTATACCCATAGCGAATTTGGCTGCTTTAGTTGGAGAGAGTCCCTGTGGAACATCTGATACAACCGCTATACCATTATGGATTGAGACTTTTTTATCAACGTAGTTATACAGTTTCCACTCCTTTTTAGTTGCTTTAATCGCCATTTTAACTACTTCATTGATCTCGCTGGGGAGTTCTCCTTCTGCAAGATGCCTAATTATCTCCTTTTTGAAGGGATAGTCTCCTTTAACCGCTCCAAGACATTGAGATAATAGGCCTGCCTCAAAGTATATAGTCCTCTTATCATATATATCAAGGGATCTTAAAACAAACTCGGTTTCATCGCAGTAATCAGAAATAGCACCAAAGAGAGCTACCCTGTCCATCGTTTTAGGCAGGTTATCTTGTAGCATCTGATATGTTAACTCTGAGGTGGACTTCAACGAACTTGTAATTACTCTGCTAGCAGGTACGTCAGCTCTCATAATGCCTAATGGTAGAGGATGATGGTCGATATATGTTATTCTCCCTTTCTCTCTAATCCTAGCAAACTCTTCAAAAAGTTCCTTTTTATCCCTCTCAGAAATCGCAACGTCGCAAATGAATACGTCCCCTGCCTCGGTTTCCTTAAGATCTTTGAGAAGTCCTACTGGACTGGTGATCCAAATCTCACAGTCAGGATATACGGATGTAATTAATGAAGCAGCGCAAATGCCATCAGCATCTCCATGGGAAAAGATTTTAACTGCCATCAATTTCTTATCTTTATAAAATGGCCATAAATAAGTTTACAATGCGATTAGGAAATCGAGAGATAGCATCAGATGTGAGGAGGTTATACAACTTACGGGATGTAATCTACGATAAAGATTGGTTAGCTAGGGCCGATGATTTTGAAGTATACTATATGTATAGGGACCTATATCTCAGTAAAAGAGATAGGGAAATCCTGCTTGACAATGGCTTGAGATACGATATAACTGTTATACCCCCTGGGATGCTGGGAAAGGAATTCGTTAAGACCTTAGGTCACTACCATCCCCTAATTCAAGGTACCTCCCTATCATATACCGAGGTTTACGAAGTATTGGAGGGTGAAGCCCACTATATCCTCCAGAAAGAAGAGAACGGCAGATTACTCGATGTTGCTGTGGTTAAAGCAGGCAAAGGCGATAAGGTCATCGTGCCTCCAAATTATGGTCATGTAACTGTGAATCCCTCTAATAAGGTTTTAAAGATGGCTAACTTTGTAGCTAGACATTTCTCCTCTATCTATGAACCGTACAAGAAGAGAGGGGGAGCCGCTTATTTCGAGATAGAGGGACATAGATTTGTGAAAAACACTAACTATGGAGAAATACCGGAATTACGATTTATAAAGCCTGCTAATTATTCTGAGATAGGGCTTAAAAAGAACCGTGAAATGTATGGACTAATAAGGAAGAACCCATCCTATCTCAGGTTTCTGATAGAACCTCACGAATACGAGGAACTTTTCCTAAAAATTATAAATCAAGAGGCGCGCTAGGCTACCGGTTTTGTTAACTTAATGTTGTTTGCTTTTATCTGGGTACGAAAGCAAATCTCACCTAAGTTTTGCTAGATTTTAGAAATCCTTTCAAAACCAGAGAAAAACTTGTCTATTTGGCAAGAATACTTCTTGTCTACCTACTAATATATGCCTCTCCAACATTAGATTAAGAGCTTTTTCAATATACGAGTTTAAGAAAATAATCATGTTATCTGGCTCTATAAATATTCGTTAGCAGAAACCCGGGAGTTCGCTTCAAAAAGGAGATTTTTTAAGGAATTAAATAATTTTATTGTTATGAATTTAAAGCATGGTATCCTAATAATTTTATTGTTTTTATTCTTCCTATTTCTTGTGGTTGCATATTTTACTGAATGGCAATATTCTAAAAAAATAATAAATACAGAGCCTCTCATCCTTTCAGATAATCAAAGGCTTGAGATCATTGACGCTAAATATATCCAAAGGAATGATATTATTCTCTCAGATAATGCAGAGTTGATAGTTCGGGATTCTTATTTTTCTCATGAAGGTCATGGGGCGCAAGCATACACTTTGAAAGCAAATGACAGTTCAAAGGTAATTTTTGAGAATTCTATACTTAGAACCAGTAGCTGGATTGATTGGGATTTTGGCGGAAATTCGCAGATTATTTACAATAATACAAATAAAAATAGTGGGAATCCTTGGCATGGACTTTTTGAAAATGCTACTGCTTATGTTTATAACACTAATTTTGGAGGAACTGCTATTAGTGATAGCCCAAAATTTATTATTAGAAACTCACATGAATTGGCATTAGAGTTATACGTTTATGAGAATTCTACAATTAACGAATCTCACTTAGTCCCTGGGTATGTTGATAAATTTGTATTCCCAAATGAGAGGGAGAAAAATATAAACTACTTAATTGATATAGAGGATTCTAATATTATTCACTGGGGCATAGGTATAGCTCCTAGGGGGAAAGTTTATCTTAGTGATTCTCGTGATGTAAATTTCTGTATGCCTATCCTTTGGCCATATATCAATGAAACTTTTTATTTTAATAATCTGAGAAAGGGCGTGGTGTATGAGAAAAGAGTAATAGAATATGGAGGCACGGAAATTTATCTAGAGAATGTTTCTTCAAGAGGATGGTGTTTCAATGTATGGGATGATAATACACTTTATGTGAAAAATTCAGATATAGATGACATAAACCATAATGGGGGCAATGGCAGGCAATTCTATGAAAATATTGTTTCTAATGTTGTAATAGCAAACGAAAACAATTATTTTGAGATAAAAAATTCTAAAATAAGGGGAGATGTTATAGCAAAAGGCAATTCAACAATTGTTCTAATAAACACTGAAGTTAAAGGAAAAATTATTGAAAAAGACAATGGAAGGATTTTTATTAAGGATTAATATTTTTTCTAAACCGCTTCTTGAATTCTTTGCAACTTTGGTGTGTTGTCTTGCATTCGGCTGTTAGCATCGCTTAAGGCCTTGTATATTACAAACTCTTATACCTCCAATAAGTTACAGAAATAGGCTACCAAAGGGATATATACTTTTAACTTATTTTTTTAGCCATGAAATCCCATATAAAGGCGGCAACAATACTCTTTACTGGCGGACTATTATTAGGTATCATTGTGGGTTTATTAAAAGAAGAGCCTCCGGCTTTCATTGCTTGGAAGTTTCTCCTAGTAGACTTTAATCAGGACACGCTCATTATCATTGGAAACAATCTTCTGGCAGCCTACGTTACTGCGTATGGTCCAGTACTGGCTTGGAGATTACTCGGTCTTAAGAAAGATCCTGGAGGCGCTGCTTTAATATATCTCATGCCCACAGTTATCTTATTTTTAAACGGGTTTACAACAGGCTTTTTCATTGGAGCTACCTTAAAGATAGGGATTTCACAGACCCTATTAAGCATTCTCCCCCATGGGATACTGGAGATACCTGCTATAATCGTAAGTGGAGCGATAGGATTACGTAATATTGAAGGACTAGAGCGGGATGATGTAATACCCCTAAAGTATTTCATAGTCGTTGCACTTGTTCTGGTGGTAGGAGCAGTGATAGAAGGCAGCATTACTCCCGTCTTATCTGGTACTGCGCCACCAGAGGTAGAAATAGTTGATATGCATGTAGAGGGGGATGTAGTATTAGGCAGAAATGCCACAGTTGCTTTAGAACTTATCAATAAGGGGATAGTGGGAGTGAATACTACTATTGTCATCTCTTCTGAAGGTGGTGGGATTAGGAGGCAGGGGCTATATCTACCTAGAGGTAGGAATATTTATTATCTCAATATAACACCGCATAAAAGTGGAAAACAGGATTATACTTCTGTCATTTTATGGAGAGGGCAGGTATTAACGCAAAAAAATTCCACACTAATCGTGAGAAAGCCAAACGTGAGGATTACAGATATCCATATCCCGGAATTATATGCAGGGGAGGATAATACGCTAATATTCGATATAGAAAATAGGGAAAATTTCTCGATGCAACTTTTGTTGGTTTTCTCGAGCACTACCGGCGCAATAACCCAGGCATCTGTTGCTCTTGATCCCCATACTAACTTAACGTATTTCTATAATGCTTCTTTCGGGCAGCCGGGGGAGAGGCGGTTTGGAGTAGATCTATATTACTTTAACGATTTGATTGACAGTAAAGTAGTAAATGCTACCGTCAAGGGACTTAGGATATCTCCGAAAATACTAGATGTTAAGATACCTGAAATGAAAGTCAATAAAACCTCGCAAATACTTATAAGGATAAAGAATATGGGAGAAAAAGGGGGTAATATCTCCTTGCTATTATTCGAAGGCGATATGCCACAGATCTTGAGAACCGGGGGAAGTACGAGTATATTTTTAAGTCGCACTCATATTGCAAAAGGTATATGGAAGACTTATGATACAGAAGTGTTGCCTGGTGAAGAAAAGAACATCTCAATATCCGTGGTAGCAAGTTATCCTCACACAGGAAAACTGCTAGTATTTGCTCTTCGAAGAGAAGTGATAAGTGACGTCTGGATTGGCGAGATTAATGTTACTCAAACTCAATAGTAGCGGGGGGTTTATCAGTTATATCATACAAAACCCTAGTAACATCAGGGATCTCCCTAGTAATCCTTTTCTGAATCCTTTTAAGCACTTCCCATGGAAGTTCCATGGCATTAGCCGTCATAGCATCAACCGATTCGACAGCCCTAACTGCTATCGTATACCCATAGTCCCGGATATCCCCTTTTACTCCAACAGTTTTTCCTTCCAATAAGCATGCTAGAGCCTGCCAGGGCTGAAGCCCTGCTTTTGAGATCTCCTCTTCTACGATAGCGTTAGCAAGCCTCACAATTTCTACTTTCTCCGGAGTAACTTCTCCGATAACCCGAACCGCTAACCCCGGCCCTGGAAACGGCATCCTCTCAGTTATGCTAGGCGGTAGCCCTAGTTCTCGTGCAACTTTCCTTACCTCGTCTTTATAAAGATCTCGCAGAGGCTCACATAACTTCAGGACCATGCCTGAAGGCAGACCTGCCACATTATGATGGCTCTTTATCCCCCCCATACTCTCGATCCAGTCTGGAGCTATTGTGCCCTGGACTAAAAACTCTGCACCGACTTTTCTAGCTTCTTCTTCGAAGACTTTAATGAATTCCTCTCCAATTATTTTTCTTTTTTGTTCGGGTTCTCGTACCCTTTTTAGAGCTTTAAAAAATCTTTCTCTCGCATCTACTACTACTAAGTTCATTCCAAGCTTATTACGGAAGACCGATATTACCTCTTCTTTCTCTCCTTTCCGCATGAAACCATGATCTACGTAGACCGCAACTAGATGTTTACCAATAGCTTTATGGGCTAATACTGCCGCGGTTGAACTATCTACTCCCCCTGACAACGCTATGATAGCGGTTTTGTTATCGACTTGTTCTCTTATCTCTTTTATTGCGTCCTCAATAAATTTCTTAGGATCGAACATCATTTTTCCTCCGTAGAGCCGCTTCCACAAAAGCCTTGAAAACAGGTGCGGGCCTAATTGGCCGAGACTTAAACTCTGGATGGAACTGAGTAGCTAGGAAATGAAAGTGATCAGGGATTTCTAGAATCTCCATTCTCCTCCCACGGTCACTTTTTGCAGAAAAACATAGCCCATGTTTTTCCAGCTCCTCAATGTAATCTGGGTTTACCTCGTATCTGTGCCTATGTCGTTCACCAATTTTTTGCTTCTTATATATCTCGTAAGCCAAGGTATCTGGTTCTATTATAATGGGAATCTCTCCAAGCCTCATTGTTCCTCCCATCTGTTTCACTCTCTTTTGTTCTGGAAGCAGGTCTATTACCGGATGAGGCGTATCTTCATCAAGCTCTACGCTATTGGCTCCTTTAAGTCCTGCCACATTTCTAGCAAACTCTACTACTGCCAGCTGGAAGCCAAAACAGATACCAAGGTAGGGTATATTATTTTCTCTCGCATATTTAATGGCAAGAATCTTCCCTTCTGCCCCTCGCTTACCAAATCCTCCTGGAACTAAGATGCCGTCAGCTTTTTCCAATTCCCATACCTTAGATGGATCCTCCTCGAGATCTAAAGATTCTACCCAAAGAATGTCAACTCGTGCATCATTAGCAGTTCCAGCATGCCTCAAAGCCTCGGTTATACTAATATACGAGTCTCGTAGGCCTGTATATTTACCAACTACCGCGATACTTACATTTGTCTTAGGATTTTTAATTTTATAAACTAGTTTCTCCCAATCTTTAAGGTCATGTTTTCTTTCCCTTAAATTCAGCTTACTTAGAATGTTATCCCCTAGCCCCTGCTTTTCCATAACTAAGGGTACCTCATAAATGGTATCTACATCATGATTGCTAATCACATCTAGCTTACTTACATCGCAAAATAAGGCCAGTTTTGCTTTAGTTGCCTCTAAAAGTTCTTCTTCGGTACGGCATATGAGGATATCAGGTTGTATACCTATACCTCTGAGCTCTTTAACACTATGCTGTGTGGGCTTAGTTTTCTGTTCTCCTACAGCCTTTAGGGTGGGTACTAGGGTAACATGGACAAAGAGAACATTTTCTTTGCCCATCTCCATCCTCATTTGCCGCATAGCCTCGAGGAAAGGCATGCTTTCTATGTCTCCAGTAGTACCACCTATCTCAACTAATAGGACATCCGGGTTGTTAATCCTAGCTATTTCATATATCTGCCTTTTAATCTCATCGGTAACGTGAGGGATAATCTGTACTGTTTGACCAAGGTATTTCCCCTTTCTCTCGCCTTCTAAAACCGAAAGATAAACTTTTCCTGTGGTTATATTATGATCCCGGCCTAACTCGACATCAAGAAAGCGTTCATAATGACCAAAATCGAGATCAGCTTCATATCCATCTTTAGTAACCCACACTTCTCCATGCTGGAAGGGGTTCATAAGTCCTGGATCTACGTTGAGGTACGGGTCTATCTTACAAACGTCTACAGAAATCCCCCTGCTGGAAAGGATTTTACCTATTGCTGCAGTGCTAACTCCTTTCCCTAATCCTGAGAGGACTCCCCCGGTTATAATTATGAAATTAGTCATAGCTTTTCTTCCCTTAGATCTATTGTTTCCTCTATATCAGGTCCCGTTGAAATAAGGGTTACAGGGACTCCCATTTTTTTCTCCACTTCTTCTACGAAACTTTTAGCTTTACTTGAAAGCTCGTCGTAAGACTTAACTCCCTTAATTTCTCTATCAAGGTAGTCAAGGCAGGTCAAAGCAATTTGGCTAGCTGAGTTTATCATCACAGAATACTTAGCCATCTCAAAATCAAATCTACCGGAGCGCCTTCTCCTACCAGTGACTGTTCCATATTCTACTATTCCAAGTCTCTCGGCTTCTTCCATCGTCATCTCTGTCGGAAAAGGTCCCTCTCCTACACGGCTAGGAAAAGTCTTAAAAACAACTATAACATCCTTGACTCTGCGCGGCCCTATTCCTACATCGACAGCTGCCATCCCTGCGTTTGTATCCTTAGAAGTCACATAAGGGTAAGTGCCATAAAATAGGCTGAGGCCAAATCCTTGAGAACCTTCTACTAGTACTTTTTTTCCATTATCTAACCCCTGGTTTATTTCTAAGGGGACATCTGTCAAATAGGGCTTGAGAATCTCGATATCCTGAGCCAATTTTAAACTCCGGTTTGCTCTATCAATATTGGCAGGTCCACAGCCTGTGCCTGTACTACCGATGGTTTTAGCTAGATGTCCAGAACTCTTGTCTCTTTTAATGTGTTTCTCCTCGATTATACCGCATCTCTTGTCTATGCCTATCCTATCTGAGATGCCCAGGTCTTGGATTTCTTTCAGTATAACCTCTGGGTTTACTAATACGCCTGCTCCTATCAAGAGGCGAGCTTTTTCATAGATGAATCCGGATGGAGTAAGTCTGAGGGGATACTTTTTGCCCTTATATATCACAGTGTGACCGGCATTAGGCCCTACTCCGGCTCTAGCAATGATGTCTGGCTTATCTTTAAGACAAAGATAACTCACAATCTTCCCTTTCCCCTCATCTCCCCACTGTCCTCCAACTAATATTGTTGCCACGATTTCACCTTCACTACAATAACCAGAATTAGCTACGCTAAATCTGGTTGAATTCTAAAAACAGTAGCATCACTATCACTTTTATTCTTTATAAAATTTTGCATGTAAATATTCTGGCTAAAAAATATCCCATAAAAACTTTAAACTATCTGTATAACAAAATATCCGTTAAGCTGGAAATACTGAAGCATTTTTAAACGGAAGTTTTAATATTCTCATGCTGGGAATAAGTATTCGAGTGAGTTGCTCCTATGATTATCGTGAGATATGGCGAAATTGGAACAAAATCTAGGCAGACTAGAAGGACAATTGAAGCTAGGCTTATAAAGAATATCAAGGAGGCTATAGGAGAAATTAAAGTATTCAGAGAATATGGGAGGATCTTCGTAGATTCCGATTCCAGAGAAGATGCTGAGAAAATATCCAAGGTGTTTGGGGTAGTGTCAACGTCTGTAGCTTTAAAAACCTCTTCGGATCTTGATGAAATAATCCAAATAGGCGTTGAGTTGGCTGTAAAAAAGATTGATGCGGGTAAAACTTTTGCTGTTAGAGCCCGGCGGGTAGGTGACCTCCCCTACACTAGCAAAGACCTAGAAAATAAATTAGGAGCGGCGATAAGGGAAGCAACTTCTGCAAAGGTGAATCTAAAGGCTCCTGATATAACTATTTATGTGGAAGTTAGAAATGAAGACGCTTACATTTTTGATGAGATAATACGAGGCGTTGGAGGATTGCCAGTTGGTACTCAGGGAAAGGCTATCGCGCTGGTGAGTGGAGGAATAGATTCGCCCGTCGCAACTTGGATGATGATGAAAAGGGGTGTAGATCCGGTATGCTTATACATGGATAGCTCAGAGATTTTCGGAGAAGGAGCAAGAGAAAGGGCGTTTAACACTATAAAAAAGCTAGCGGAATGGAGAAACCAGAAAATTAAAACCTATTTGGTTCCTTATGGGGATGTCTTATCAAAGATTAGAGAAAGCGGTAGACTAACCTGCGTTCTTTGCAAGAGAAGTATGTTGAAGATTGGAGAGAAAATCGCAAAAAAGGAGGGAGCAAAGGCTCTAGTGACGGGGGAGAATCTAGGCCAAGTAGCGAGTCAAACTATGGATAACTTGTACGCAGTAGATAGAGCGGTTGAGATACCTGTATTTAGACCTCTTTTAGCCTTCGATAAAAATGAAATAATAGGGATAGCAAAAAAAATAGGCACCTATGAGCCTTCTACCGAGACGGTCGCATGTTGCTGGGGTCCTCCTAAATATCCTGAAACGAGAGCAAAACTTGAGAAGGTTATAGAGGCTGAAAAAGACACTGCTATAGACGGTCTTATTAATAAAGCAGTTGAAAGAGCAAGAGTAGTAGAGGTAGGATAGTGCATTTTTTAGTAACTACGCCGAGCGGATTTGAAAAAGAAGCGATAGATGAGATAAAAGAAGCATTAGGATCTGGGAGCATTAGAACTACATATTTTAAGGGATTGTTGTTAGGCAAAACCTATTTGAGTAAAGAAGAATTTCTTAACCTCTTTAGAACGTTAGATACTACGTATATCCACAAGCTTATACCAGTAGATTATATTACTGGTGCTGCGATAGAAGAAATCAAAGAATCTTTTAAAATAAAACGTTTTAACGCGAAATTTGCAGTCAAGTGCAGTAGGAGAGGCCATCATAGCTTTACGTCTATAGATGTCGAAAGAGAGGTCGGTAGCTTTATACGAAATCTCGGTGGGAAGGTGAATCTATCGGATCCTGAAGTTTTGTTTATTGTCAATATAATACAAGACTACAGCTGCCTAAGTGTTTTGAATCCTAGTGAGATACTGAGAAAAACCCCTAAAGTCAAAAAGAGATGGGCCAAAGGTAAGCGGCCTATCTCCAGAAGCGAGCTTAAGATGAGGGAAGTAATATCGAGGTTTCCTGAGATTTTTAACCGCAATTTCACTGCACTAGATTTAGGAGCTGCTCCGGGAGGATGGAGTAGGGCTCTCTCTGAAAAAGTTGGAAAAGTTATATCAATCGATAATGCAGAGCTAGCTGATGAGGTAAAAAGTATAGAGAACATTTTTTTCATTAAATCAAAAGCGGAGGATATATGTTTGGATGAATCTGTAGATATCCTTACCAATGACACTAACATAAACCCTAGGCTCTCTGCGGAGTTAAGCGCTAGACTATCTAAAATGTATTTAAAAGAGGGCGGTTTTTTGATACACACAGTTAAGACGGCGGAGAAGACACCTATGGCACAAGCTTTAAATTTGGTATTAAGGGAAGTTAAACAAGAGTTAGCTAAAGGCGAAATAGAGGTATTAGATACAATAAAGCTAAAATACAATACAAGAAATGAGATAACAATAATAGGTAGAAGAGGAACCCAAGAATGGACGTAAAAACCACATTTATAATCGCAATGGCTATTGTCATAGTTACCATGTATTACCTGGAGAGGGAGATGAAAAAAGAGCAAATATTTTGGCTCTATTCTGGCTTAGGGGTTCTTTTTGGCCTAGCTTCCGTTTACACAGTAGCGAAAGACATCCCTTCTTATGACTACTATATAACCTTCGCTGTACTTTTCATTCTAATCGCAATAATATACTTCGATCAAGAGGAGAGCGCAGTAGAAAGCAAAGAGAAACCGGTGAAGAAAGCTCAAAAAAAGAAGGCTAAAAAACGGAAAAAGAAGTGATGTTGATATAATGTACGAGCTAACCGAGGAAGGCTGGAAGTATTTGAGGGAGGGTTTACCTGAAAAAAATCTTATTGAAACCTTGGAGGCTCCCTTGCCTATTAGAGAAGCTCAAGGTAAAATAGAAAATCTTGCAGTAGCGCTCCAATGGGCTAAGAAAAAAGGGTGGATCACAATAAAAGATGGCAAGATAACCCCTCTTAAAAAACCGGAGACTATACCTGAAGAAGAGGCTCTTAAAAAAATATCCCAAGGGGAGGAGGTTAGTAGCGATATACTATCTCTTCTTTTATCTAGGAAACTGGTAAGGAAGGTAAGGGAGGATATATACAAGAAGGCTAAGAAGCTTTCGGGCAAGGAAGTAACCCACCTAACTGAGGAACTAATAAAAACCGGTTTATGGAGAGAAGTAAGCTTTAAACCATATAATGTCGAGGTTCCGGGTAAAAAAATCTATCCCGGTAAAAGACAGCCTTATCTACAATTCGTAGCAAAAATAAAGAGAAAACTTGTTGAATTGGGATTTAAGGAGATGGTTGGACCTCTCATAGAAACTGAATTCTGGAATTTTGATGCACTCTACCAGCCTCAGGACCATCCAGCGCGAGATTGGACTAGCACATATCAGTTGAAGTATCCTAAAATAGGAAAACTGCCGAGGGAGGAAATAGTGGAACAGGTCAAAGCATGCCACGAAGATGGCTGGATTACTGGATCTAAGGGATGGCGGTATAAATGGGACCCCCGTAAGGCTATGCGGCTTTTGCCCCGAGCTCATGGAACATGCCTATCAGCAAGAACTCTAGCTTCTAATCCTGAAATACCTGGAAAATATTTTGCTATCGCTAGGTGCTATAGGCCTGATGTCTTAGACGCTACTCATTTAATAGAATTCAATCAAGCGGAGGGTATAGTTATAGATGAATCCCTAAACCTCAAAAATCTGTTAGGCATCCTGGAAATATTTGCGAAAGAGATAGCCGGAGCAGAAAAAGTTAAGTTTTTCCCAGATTATTATCCCTTCACAGAGCCATCTGTTCAACTTTCGGCATATCACCCTGAGATGGGATGGATCGAGTTTGGAGGCTCAGGGATATTTAGAGAGGAGCTAACTAAGCCCTTGGGTATAGATGTGCCTGTGATAGCATGGGGGATAGGTATTGATAGGCTGGCGATGTTTAAGCTAGGCGTTGACGATATAAGATATCTCTTCTCTCATGATCTAAGATGGCTAAGAGAAACTAAGATGGTGTTATAAAAATGCCAACCGTTGAGTTTTCATTAGAGGACCTACGTAAATTGCTTGGTTTTAACATTACCTATGAAGAATTAGAAGACAAAGGCATCCTTTTCGCTAAGGGGGAGATAGAGTCATTTTATGATGAGCAGGTAAAGATAGACGTAAAAGATACAAATAGACCTGATTTGTGGAGTGTAGAAGGTATAGCTCGAGAACTTAGAGGGCATTATGGTATTGAGGAGGGCCCACCGAAATATGAGGTTAAGACATCAGAAATCAAAATGCTAGTCGATAAAAAAGTAGAAAAAATCAGGCCAAAGACAGTTGGCGCAGTTGTTAAGGGCCTTGAGTTTGATGATGATTCTATAAAGCAAACAATACAGTTACAGGAAAAAATACATCAAACTTATGGGAAAAACAGAGAGCTAGTCGCTATAGGCGTATATGATTACGATAAGATAGTGCCTCCTATAAGATATACAACAGTTCTGCCGGATGGAATAAAATTCGTGCCCCTTGATTTTGATGAAGAGTTAACGCCTGCTGAAATACTCCGATTGCATCCTAAAGGTAGAGAATATGGCCATATAATAAGCGAATATTCTGAATATCCCCTTATGATAGATTCTAAGGATAACGTACTCTCTATGCCTCCGATCATAAATTCGGTCTATACCGGTAAAGTAACACCAGAAACAAAAAACGTCTTTATAGAGCTAACTGGATGGAGACTAGAGAGGCTGAATGTTGCGTTAAATGTAATCGTAGCGGCACTTCATGACCGAGGAGGCGAAATTCAGAGCGTTGAAGTGCAATATCCTAATCATACGATTGTAACGCCTGATTTAACTCTAAAGGAGTTCAAAATGGATTTTCGAGAATGTAAAAAAATATTGGGTCTAGAAATATCTAAAGAGGATATTATAAGTCTCCTTGCTAAGGCTAGGTATGAAGCTACCTTCAAAGACGGGAGTATAGTAGTGAAATATCCCCCTTATAGAGATGACATTATGCATCAGCGAGATGTTATGGAGGATGTCGCAATAGCTTATGGTATAAACTCTATTCAGCCAGAGCCTCCTAAAATCAGCACGATAGGTAAAGAAGATGAAAAAGAGGAATTATGCGACTCCATAAGAGAAGCTATGGTAGGGCTAGGTTTTCAAGAGATATTGACATTCTCGCTAACAAACAAGGATTTCCTCTTCAAAAAGATGAATCTGGTGGAAGAAAGAGTTTGTGAAATAGAGAATCCCGTTAGTGCTAATTGGACGGCATTAAGAAATTGGCTACTTCCTAGCCTCCTAGAATTTTTAACCTATAATCTTCACGTAGAGTTTCCGCAGAGAATTTTTGAGGTGGGTGATATTGTAGAAATAGATGAACAAGAGGAGACTTCAACTAGGACTGTTAAAAAACTTGCCTGCGTAATTACTGATGCAAAAGTAAGTTATGAAGATATTTCATCTGTAGTTGATTCTTTATTGAGAAACTTGGGTATAAGCTATAAACTCAAGAAAGTAAAACACAATAGTTTTATTCTTAACCGCGTGGCAGAAGTCAAGATTAATAAAGAACATGCGGGCGTAGTTGGGGAGATTCATCCTATTGTATTAAACAATTGGGGGCTAGAGAAGCCGCTAGTTGCTTTTGAGCTTAACGTTGACTTAATCTTCAATATTATTAGACAATACTCATCATAAAAAAAGCAACTATACAAATAGTTAGCCAGATGGGCTTACTCCAGGCAATAACTTTTGATCCATCGAGCGGGGGAAAAGGCAGCATGTTAAAAAGAGCTAACCATGCGTTTATGATAACACCCAATCTAAATCCTATAATATAAAAAATCACAGCTAGTCCAAGATTTGCTGAGGCACCGGCAGCCGATATTACCCCATTCTCCCTCCTACTTATACTATAGTATCCCGGCATTATGTATACCGCTCCTGGAGCAGCAAATATTATCCCCAGTGCTATTACAAGAAAAAAAGATAAAATCAACCCGCTCTCCCACATCCTATACTCTGCGTAACATCCATATTTCTGTGCAACTATCTTATGGGACAACTCATGACAGATAAAGGCAAGGCTGACTCCTACTAGAGATACTGCTACGGTACTAGGCAGGGGTACGCCCCCATGCATATACCATGCAAAGACGAAAGCCAAAACTACTGCTGAGATAGCCAATTCTTTGATTTCTCGTGCAGAAAATGTAAACTTCATAGTACTTCCCTTTGTACAAAGTTTTCCTCATAATAAAGAAGATTCACTTCAGGCGGGAAGAATATTCCCCCGTAATTGACAATCTCGCCTTTACCTCTTCTAGAATTAAATTCTATATCGATAACATCTCCAACCTTGCCATGAGAAATTGCTTTTGCGAAAGTTTTCTTCATAAAAAATCCAAAAGGGCTCTCGTCTTTCATGGAGATCAGAACAATATCCCCTTTTTTTACTCCCCTGACCTTAAGGGCTTCCTTAAAGATATATGGGGAGAGTAGGCTTACTGCAATAAATAGAAAGATCTCACTTTTAAGTGAAGCTAAATTAGGAAAGGCAGCGAAAACTATCAGTAAACAAGATATAAGCAAAATATAAAATTTAAAAAAGCTTGTGATTCTCATATTTCTCACCCTAATAAGTTTTTTATTAATGGCAGCATTATTTTTTGAAAAGATACTAGAGTTCCTAAGGAGCTACCTAAATTTGCGAAGGCCGTAACTAAAAGCACTTTGAAAGCCTTATTTCTCAGCAATTCTCTAAAGCTAGTTGTTTTAAAGATATCCGAGACATCTCGCACAGTTACTTTTTTAACTTTAATTTCAGCTAGCCCTGCAAACCATCCAGCCGCTAGCATAGGGTTTAGAGAGGTAAAAGGTGCAGCTAACATGCCTACGATTGCTGATATAAAGCTTCCTCCTACCAACAGTACCATTAAGAAGGTAGGAATAGAATGAAGCAGAATCCAACTCATAATAGGTTGTTCAAGAGAAATTCCATGATATAGTGCCAGTATAAATATGCTCATTACGAAGGCAGGGACTCCATATTTCAAGGATTTTCCTATACTCACTCTTTTTTTGGGTATCTCTACTAGCTTGGAAGTGGGAGGGATCTTGTTAGGATTAGATAAATAGTCCTCTATTCCACGCTTATGACCAGCTCCGACTACTACCAAAATATTTTCATATTTTGCTTGGAGTTCCAGTAGCTTTGAGGCCATATATGCGTCTCTTTCAGTAACTAAGGTTTCAAACAAATTTGGTGATATTTTTTTAAAAACATTCAATATTTCCTCTAAATTCTCCTCTTTCTTTACATTCTCTATTTCTTTTTCGACATCTGTTGCAGAAAGCGAGAAAACATATATCATCTCTTTTATCGCCCTGAGTTTTTCTAATAGTGTCATCTTGGAAAAGGCCCTATTTAGAGTAATTTTAATATCTCTATCTATCAATGCGTACTCTACTCCTAATTCTTTTGCAGTATCAATTGCTATAAGCATCTCTTTGCCAGGCTTTACCCCCACTTCTTCTCCAAGCCGTCTTTGTAGAAAAGAAAGTAAAATGTTTGCAATTACAAAGGAAGACTTCTTGCTTTTTATTAGATCGATTATAGGTATTTCTCTACCTTCGGTTAATCCCTTATACCTCACCGGACAAAGCTCTACAGCTACTACATCTGGCTTTAATTCAAGTATCTTATCCCTTACCTCTTCTACGCTTTCCTTTGAGATATGTGCTGTAGGAATTATAGTAATCATTTTAAAACCTCATATTCAAGAATAAAGTCTTCACCAAGTGGATAATTTCTCTTAAGGCCGAGTTTTACACCTTCTTTTATTAGATTAAATCCTTCGCCTTCAACTAATGTTACAGCTTTTTCTCCGCCAACTATCACAGGTGCGATGGCAACTCTAACTTCATCAACTAATCCTCCACTTAACATGCTCCAATTAAGAGTTCCGCCTCCCTCTAGTAAGATGGTTTTTATAGACATCTCGTAAAGTTTCTCCATTAGGCATTTTAAATCTACTTTATCTTTTCCGCATATTATAACCTTAGCTTTCTTCTTCAATTGAGTAACTCTCTTTTTATCTGCCTTTTTAGAGACCGCTATTATTGTTTCGGCTTCCCCGCTTAGTACTCTTGAGGATAAGGGAGTCCTTCCTTTGCTGTCTACAACTATCCGTATGGGATTATCCTTTTTTTTACCGGGGATTTTGTGTACTGTAAGGCGGGGATTATCTACTATGACAGTATTTATCCCTACCATAATGGCGTCAACTTTCTTTCGAAGCTCGTGCACGCGCATTAAGTCTTCGGATCCAGATATCTCAGAGTTTCTGGACTTTGATGCAATTTTTCCATCAAGGGTCATTCCTGCATTTAAAATAACATAAGGCCTCATAACAACCAAATCCCGATCACAATAGATAGTATCCCTATGGTCATCCTTAAGGTAACCCTCTCTTTTAAAAAAATTATCGCAAATACTGTAGAAAACAAAGGGATTACAGATGATAAAGAAGTGGCTCTTGCAGTCTGAATCAGGGTAATACTATATAGAAATAAAAAACTGCCTACTCCCAGAGCTAGTACACTTGCGATCCCTAAATATGCGAAGGATATCTTTTCAGGAGTGATCCTTCCGCCCGTAGAATAAAATATGATAGAGAGGAAAAGCAGTACTAGCGGAAGTCTGATAGTAGTGGCGAGGAATGGTTCCACTGACCTTAATCCAAAGGATGTAAGATAAATAGAAAATGCCCAAGTGATAGCAGTACCAATTGCAAATAAAATCCCGGATTGTTGATTTTCGCTATCTGTCTTTTCATGAAGAAGCCATATCCCTGCCACTATGAGGCATGTTCCTAGTACTGTTGAAACATATGCTTTCTCTTTAAGCAATACGGTAGAAAAGAGGATTGTGAATAAGGGGTAAGTACTTGAGATAGGAACAGCTCTTGAAACTCCAGCATATTTTAAGCTCTTTAAAAAAAGTAGGTCTCCTAGCCCTAGTCCAACCAATCCTCCAGCAACCACATAAAGTAGAGGTTCTAAAGATGCTTGGAAATCTAGTCCTTTAACAAGAATATAAGAGAATGTAACAAAAAAGGTACCAATTACAAGTCTAACGATGTTAGCAGGAAAAGGCTCAATCTTGTAGAGACCTTTCTTATAGAGAACAGATGCTATAGCCCACGAGAGGGCAGCAAGCAGTGCCGCCGCTTCTCCCTTCATAATTCATCTCCGGAGTTTTAGAACTTGAGCTGTCCTAACTATATCAGTCCTTGATACTATCCCTACAACCTGACCATCTTTTACCACGGGTACTCTTCCAATACCGAGCTTCATCATTTTGGTGAGCACATCGATAGTATTATCCTCTGGCGATACGGTAACTACATCCTTTGACATTACATCTCCCACTTTAATTTCTCGCCACTTTGTTTTAGGTATTCTTGCTAAGTCTGTGAACGTTATAATACCGATTAACGAGCCATCTTTAATCACAGGGTAACCCATATGTCGGTGCTCCAGTATTATATCGGAGAACTCTTCTAGGCTCATATCTTCAGAGACGTATATTACCTTACTACTCATAACATCTTTTACTTTAATCCCCTTTAAAAGAGCGGAAATCTCCATAGATTCCAGTTCTTGGGATGCTCCGACGTATACAAAAAATGATATTACAAGCAGCCACCAATTAAAAAACATGCCGAAGAGGAACATCATTATCGCAATTAACTTAGCTAACCCTGCTGCGATATCTGTGGCGGCGTTAAAGCCTATTTTCATGGCCAATAGAGCTCTTAATACCCTCCCTCCGTCCATCGGTAATGCGGGGATGAATAAATTAAATGCTCCTAAGAGCACATTTACCTTGAAAAATAATACTAACAAGTCGAGGAAACTAAATAATCTAAAATCAAAGAATGGAAATATCCTTGAGGAACCGCCAGGTATTAGTGCGATTATAAGGTAAGTCAATGCTGCGAATAAAAAATTGAGGCCAGGACCCGCAATAGAAATCATAAATTCTTCCTTTGGATCCTCCGGCATCTTTTCCATTGCTGAAACCCCCCCGATAGGGAATAATGTTATCTTCTCTATTTTTATATTCCTAGACATAGCAACGAGTGAATGAGAAAATTCATGTAAGACCACCGTAAAAAAAAGGAGTGAGAGGTAGACAAAAATATCTAATCTTCCAGAAATTAAACTAATAGCGAAGACAAAGACCATAAGAAGAATGAATAATATGTGAAGTTCGATTGGAATTCCAAAAAGTGTTCCTATTTTTACAGATTCTTTCATATCTAATCGAGGTTGGTTGACAATTAAAAATTTTGCTATATTAGGCTTGTAAGTGAAACCTTAAATAACCAGAAAATAAAATTCAAGGAAGAATATATTCTCGGTGAAAGGAGTGATTTTATGAAAGAAGACCCAGAAACCATAATGAGCTTATCAAAAGAAGAAAGAGTTTTTTATCCTTCAAAAGAATTTAGGGAAACCGCCATTATAAAAAGCCTTGAAGAATACCGTGCTCTTCAAAGAGAAGCGGAAGAAGATTTTGAAGGCTTCTGGGCTGCACAGGCAGAATGTATTGACTGGTTTAAAAAATGGGATAGAGTTGTAAGTTATGATTTTACTGTTCCATACGTGAGGTTCTATGAAGGGGGAAAGCTGAATGCGTCTTATAATTGTATTGATAGACACTTAAGTGGGCACCGGAGAAATAAGGCAGCACTCATATGGCAGGGAGAAAGCCATCTTCAACGTAAAGTGTTCACATATCTACAGTTGCATAGAGAAGTTTGTAGATTTGCAAACGTACTCAAAAAACATGGAGTAAAAAAAGGGGACCGGGTTACAATATTCATGCCAATGGTACCTAGATTGACTATTGCAATGCTGGCTTGTGCGAGAATTGGCGCGGTACATAGTGTTGTATTTAGTGCATTTTCTCCGGAAGCCCTTAAAAACCGAATACAAGACGCTCAATCTAAGATGTTGATAACTACAGATATAGCTTATCATGCGGGAAAAGTTATACATCTAAAGGAAAAGGCTGATGAGATCCTCCCTGACTGTGATTCTATTCAGTCAGTTATTGTTAGAAATATAGGAAATGCCGAGGTAAATATGGAGGAGGGTCGCGACTACTGGTGGGAAGAAGAAACACACTCAAGCGATATCAAAGATGAATGTCCCCCGGAACCTATGGATGCAGAAGACCCCTTATTTATATTATATACAAGTGGTTCTACAGGGAAACCTAAAGGAATAATACATACTACTGGAGGGTATATGGTCTATGCCAATATGACTTTTAGGTATATTTTTGATATAAAGGATACTGATATCTTCTGGTGTACGGCTGATGTCGGGTGGATAACAGGCCATACATATATGGTCTATGGTCCATTATCTGCTGGAGCGACTGTGCTAATGTTTGAGGGTACTCCAACTTATCCTAATCCGGATAGATATTGGAGTATAATAGAGAGACACAAAGTTTCTATATTTTATACTGCTCCTACTGCGATTAGAACCCTTATGAAGTTTGGTGAGGAATGGCCTAATAAGCATGACTTATCAAGCCTACGGCTTTTGGGGACAGTAGGAGAGCCCATTAATCCGGAGGCATGGCTTTGGTTTTATAAGGTAATAGGAAAAGAGCGATGTCCTATAGTGGATACTTGGTGGCAAACCGAATCTGGCGGCATATTAATTACCCCTTTACCCGGGGCAACCCCTCTCAAACCCGGCTCGGCTACATTACCTTTTCCTGGAATATTTCCTGAAGTTTTAAAAGAAGATGGTACTCCTGCGGAAGCAAATGAAGGCGGGTACCTAGTTATTAAAAAACCATGGCCTGGTATGCTGAGAGGGATATTTGGTGATAAAGGTAATAGGAGATTTAAAGAGATTTACTTTAGCAAGTTCAAGGGGAAATATATGACGGGGGATGCCGCTAAGGTTGATGAGGATGGATATTTTTGGATTATGGGCCGTATTGACGACGTTATAAATGTATCTGGGCACCGTTTAGGAACTGCTGAGATAGAAAATGCACTAGTTTCTCATGATGCTGTAGTTGAAGCGGGCGTGGTAGGTGTGCCTCACCCTATAAAAGGTCAGGCGATATATTGTTTTGTAGTTTTGAAAAAAGATGTAGAAAAGAGGGACGAACTAAAAAAAGAGCTAATTCAACATGTAAGAAAAGAGATAAGCCCTATTGCAACCCCTCACTACATACAATTTGCAAATGGGCTTCCTAAAACTAGAAGCGGTAAGATTATGCGAAGAATACTCAAAAAGATAGCAGAAGGTGATTACGAAAATCTAGGCGATACGTCTACCCTCGCTGATCCTACGATAATAAAATCGCTAATTGATGGCAGAATACCTATAGAAAAATGAGAATTTTATAGATTTTATCCTTTATTTCTCTGCTTCAGGATAGATGTTAATGAGGGAAATTTTCTCTTGAATTCGGTGTCTAGAAGAGGGTCTGAAACAAAGTCTCTGAGTATTAAGTATATCTGTGTTTCGTCAGGTTCTTTTATCCTATATTTCTCTAGAAGTTTTTTTCTTTCAATAATCTCCTCCATATCATAGCTCCGCGTCTATTTTTTGTTTTATTACTACAAAACCGGTTCCCTCTATTTCTACGATGACGTAGTTATTTACTCTCTTTTTTGTTTCATCTGGGCAGAGGATAATATGACTTGAGCTTTTTTTAGAAATACTTTTTTTCATCTCTTCCCCCACCGGACTTTGCGTGTTTTATTTCCCCTCTTTTCCCCACCCCTAATAGTTCGTAAAGGCGTTTAACATCGCTTTGTAGAGGGGATACTTGCTCCATTTACTTCACCTCCTAATGAAATATTGTTAAATTAAAAAAGAAAATTTATAGAAAATAATATTTACTATACTATTTCTATAATATTTTTTGAAAAAAATAGATAAATATTCTATAAAAAATCAAAACAAAAATAGACTTATATTAACCTTAAAAAATAAAATAATAATATTTTTTTTAATATATGGCCAATCTATTCTGCTATTAACTATCTTTTCAAAGTTACGATCTTTGAAGGACTAAAGAGTAATTTAGCTCGGGATATAAACCTCTTTAATGTGAACTGTTTCTCACTTTTAGGATATAGGATTTATAAAACATAGAAATAAATTTAATTTTTTATTTTATCATTAAATTATTAATAAAATAATTAAAGAAATAAAATTTTTTAATAATATTATAAATTTATAATAAAGTAAATTTTTAATTTAATTAACAAATAAAAATTCTAAAAAATTTATCTATTATGGTTTAAAATTCTTTTTTTTATTAAAAAATTTTTTCCCTAATGAAGTATATTATTTATACAATAATTCTTATGCTTTTATCCTCAAGGCGTAATCCAGATTTCATAAAACATACACGTTCTACAGGTATTTGGAAAGGAAGTTCATTACACAGGAATATTGTAACTTTAGGCTCTGCTATATTGCTAATTCTTTTACTATACATTCCTACAAAGTCATATGAGATATCAAAAGCTAAGAAAATTAGAAAATATTCTATAGGAAAAAATGTAGTTAAACAAATCGCAAGAATACCCAGTTTTAGTGTGCATCTGTGTTCAAAAAAAAATTTTATCAGCCGCCGAGTTTTGTGGATGTCCGTATAGTCATTGCCTAGTTCATCAATAACTCCGAAGATAGTTAAAATAATCAGCGGTATCCAAAATATCGTAGCTCCCATAATCAGCGTAGTCAAAGCGAGTGCAAGAGTACTTGCAATAAATACTGTATTATCTATTTTTCCAGAGAAAAGAACCCCTGCTAAAATTGAAAATAATATTGTCCCGGAGTAAGGATCTTTCAGAGATAAAAAAATCCACAATATTACTAGTATTACTGCAGTAATACTAGCTAGCTTTTTATTAAATATTCCTTCATCGAAGGCATCGTCAATAAACTTTAGACCACCACCTATTATTCCAAAAGCTAGAATAGTACTCGCTATTGAAATGAAATGGTTCATAGATATACTTCCATCTAACCTAGGGACTTATCTAACTTTATTTTCTAAAATAAATATTTTTTGTGGTCACCACTGTTCCTCAAGAGGTATTGACCTCTTTTTTGGCAATCCTCCATGAAGTTTATCAAAATTTAAGTAAGTTTTTTCTCGCCCTACTAAAATGAGAACGTTATCAAACCATTTTTTAATTTCTTCATATTTATTTTCTTGAAATGTTTTAGGATAAAGAACTATTATTACAGTACAATTCCACTTTCGAAGTCCCTCAAGCTGTCGATATAAAACTTTGGTTATCTCATCTTGGTTATAGTACCTCAGGAGATCATTAAATACGTCTATGACTATTCTTTTATGTTCTTCTTTTGAATATTTTTTAACCGCTTTTGTTAAGCTAATTTTCCATGAGATGATTGTGGGGGGTATAATTATTTTATGAGGTTCCTCTCTGATGCTAGATACTGGTGATGTTGTATATATCGACTGATAGAGGTCTATTAGAGTGGTTTTTTTAATTTCAAAATCCATTAAAAGATTATTATATATCTCTTGTGAGGGTAGTTTTGATGTTGCATAAATATTACAATCACCGTCTTTTAATCCTTGACGTATGAAGGATTCTAGAAATTCGTTCTTATACTTATTTTCTTCAGATATTAGAAGGGTCATAGTACCTTTTTTTAGTCCGCCACTAATCCGGTCTACAGGATTGATACCTGAAGGCACTATGTCTAACAAATCTACTACAGAAAAACCGTAATTAGAGAGGTCTCTATTCACTAACTCTTTTACAGATTCATACAGTAACTTATCTTCAAAAGGGAACCTCTCCTCTATGGAACGCAAATACATTTTTAAATATCTTATAAAGTTTCTTCTGGAAATTCTTTTTTCAGTCTTAAAATTGATTTTGGAATCCCGGAGTTCTAATGATTCGAAGAAATCATCTACCCTTTTTAGTTTGTTAAAAATTTCTTGATGTTCTTCAACAGGGACAAATGGCTTGATTTTTTCGATTATAGTATTAATCGCATACTCATAGAGAAGAGGATAGTATTCGTCTTCATCAAATTTAGATCTTAAATCTGCGGGGAGGAGTAGTACCTTTTCTTTCAAGGTTTCTTTTATTTCTCTCTTTATATCGCGTTCTCCGAGGGGTGTAACTTTACCTAAATCCTTCCTATCCTGGTACATTTCAAGCAACATTGCAACGGCAACAACAGTCCTAGCTTTTTCATTTAGTTCTGATAGGTCAAAAGACCTCTTGGCAGGATTGTACTTGATCGTAGATAGTTTACTGTCTAGATGCTTGTATGTGTCTACAATTTTTTTCCATTTTTTCTCAAGGTAATCTACCCTGAAATATGCGCTCGTATGATGGTAGAAAAGATACATCAGGCTTTTTTCACCTTTTTTATGTATCGGATGATATCCTAACGTTCTTATTGACGCAATTTCGATTAAAAGCATCACGAAATAGCTTATAAAAAAGAAATCGTGAAATAGGAAAAGTTGGACATTTTTTTCTGAGGTATATAATAAATAGACTGTAATAAAAGTTAAAAATCCGGATATATAGGTTAGTTCGCTCCAAATGTTTTTTTTCATCATTTCTTCAAATCCCTTGTGCGTGACGCTTAGGTAACTTATATATGCAACCAAGAAAACGGCTATTGAAAATAATAGAAAGGGGTAGGATTCTATCTGGATATCATATAAAATTAGTGAAGTTTTCCCATAGGTTAAAAGGATAAAGAAGAAAATTATTAAAAATATAGCATAGAGCAACACAGCATTACCTGTGATTTCAGCTTTAGTAAGACGAGTTCTTATCCCCAGATTTTTCAAAATTGTGCGCAGATCCATTGCATAAGAAATGTAAAATGAAAATACAAGAACAATAAAGAAGGATGATAGGTATTTACCTATATTGTTCAGGGTCTTCCATAAAAGAATAATTAGTGCTAGCACATATAGAGTAGATGCTACATGAATAAATAAACCAGCTTTTAGATATATCCAATAAACAAGCTTGCTTTTATTATAAATGCTATTTGTGTATGAAAGAATATAAATTACGGTTATAAAAATCGCTAGTAAACCTAAAAGAACCGGCAATAATATTTCTAGCCTAAAGGGCAATTCCAAATATTTTTCAGCTGAAAAATAAAGAGACACAGCCAAGAAAAATAGAGCTAAAGTTGTAGCGATTTTAATAAAATCAAAAGGCATTAATGCTTTCCATTTTCTCTCTAGAAGTGATGGATACTCTACTATAAACTTAGTATAGAATATCAATGAGAAAATTGATGCCAGAACATAAATCGCTATATTGTAGAAAAGCTGATGTCTAATAGTAGTTTCAATATGGTAGAAGGTCACATATAAAACTAATATAGAAGAGATAACAAATGTTAAAGCTCCTATTCCAGCAAGGGAGAATGGTTTCCTAACAAAACCTATTTCTCTATATGCCTCAGAAATTATAATAGGGGAATATACAAAGTAAAAAACTGTAAAAGCAAAAAGTAAACCTAGAATGCTAAAAGGTAGATCAGTAGAGACGGTAGGAAATTTTATTTTTAAATTATATATGATCAAGAAGAATAAAGACCCTGTGATTCCTGCGTAAAGGGCTAAATACCTGTATTTAAATAAATTAAGCTTCTCCTTAATAATAGGCTTTACAAGATAATATAGAGTAATATCGGCAAAAATGTGAGCTACTATATCTAATCCCGCACAGATGACTAATAGATGCCGCCAGTTTATAGAATTTAAGTAAAGGTTATACAAAAGCAAAGCTAAAGAGAATGTAA
Organism: Candidatus Hydrothermarchaeum profundi; assembly: GCA_002011125.2. GTDB lineage: Archaea > Hydrothermarchaeota > Hydrothermarchaeia > Hydrothermarchaeales > Hydrothermarchaeaceae > Hydrothermarchaeum > Hydrothermarchaeum profundi. Next base: position 1,689,626 of record MTMF02000009.1, on the reverse strand, counting down.
TAAAAATGCCGCATATATTTGCGTTGAATATATTATCCCACACTTTCGATTTAGAAACTCCTTTTATTTCCCACAGGAAAGCTATCATTGAGGCATGGTGCAAACCCAAAACTAACACATAGAACTTTATAAAAAAAGGTATGTCTGAATAATAAGATGAGTAGGCAGTTACACTATGAATTAAAAAAAGAATTGTTAAAGGAGTTATAAGGAAGTTTTCGAGTTTCATATTTTCTGCTACTCCCGAAGACGGGCTAAATTAACTTTTCGAAGGAACTTTAATATTTAAGTTTTGTCTGCTTTTTAAACATGGGTTTCAAAATTGTGGAGTATTCTCGAGAAAGAGATGCCGAATTCTTGAAACTATTTTATGAGTCTATATTCTATGATAAAAAGGAATTTGATTATGTGAGGGTGCCTAATGAGTGGATCCTTAGATACAAGATGTCTGGCGACTATGTAGTACGAGGAATAGAAAGAGATGATAAAATTATAGCTTCATTAGGGGTTATACTACTGGATGCTTTAGTTAAAGGAGAGAGCGTTAGAATAGCTTCTTTTGTAGACAATTGTATTCACCCACATTATAGAAAAAATTATAATAGGATATTTGAACTTTTATTTTCGGATATAAGTGCAGAATTAAGATGCCAAGATGTAAGCATCTTATGTGGCTGGGAGTTTGAGGAGAATTTTTTGAGAAATCAAGAACTATTCAAGCGGCTTGGATTTAAGTGGATAAAGGGAGTAAATTGGTTTTCTAGTGGGATTAACTTAAAAGGAACGATCCCTTATTTTTGGCGAGCTGAAGCGAATTTGTATTGGAGATTAATTTTCAAGTTACTTAGAGGCTACAATAAGGCTAAAAGTTTGTTTGTCGGAAGGCTCCCTGAAAATATACATTTAAGGTCTATGGAAAAATCAGATTACTCGGATATTGTTAGACTCCTCGAGAACACTAATAAAGATTTCGAAATTGCCGCAAATTATACTTTAAGTAAATTTGGTAAAATAATTAAAAATAATAATATCCAAGGTATTGTAGCTGAGAAAGACAGCGAGATTATTGGGGTACTAACCTACATTATCTCTGCATGGAGCGGCTGGATGTTTGGAAAACCGGTTTATAGTGATAATTGGCAAATATTTTACGGATATACCCCTGATGAGTTTGCGGTTGTAGGAGAGTTTCAAAATTCTACGGTGCCTGCTAATATGCTCTTATACATCATAGATTCTAAGCCTAATTATAGTTTTGTGGCTAGTGTCTTTGATAGAAGAATTAAATGGAGAAGAAACGCGTTTTCTAAACTAGGTTTCATGGAGCCGACATTCGATAAAGGTGTACTTTTGGCCAAATCTTTAGACAATGATATAAAATTAGACGGCGAGAAGCCTTGGCACTTGCCTGCGAGGTGTATATTAGCCCCGGTAGCTTATTCTGAAGAGCTTGGAGAAGACATAGGCTAGTATGAAGAAATACTTTCTAGGACAATTTTCAAATAATCTTCTATTATCCCATAAAATTTTTGAAGTATCAATGTTGTAAGGGCAAGCAGATGAGCATTTTTTACAAGAAATACAATGGAAAAGATTATCGGAGGCTTCCTTAGGGTTCAATCTACCATTAAGAGCTTCGTAAACTATCTCTATTTTTTCTCTTGGAGATCCGAACTCCATTCTTCTTCTCTTAAAATCTCTACACGCAGATCTACAGTAATTGCATCGGGTATTCAAACAGAGTTGTATGAGTTCGGTGTTTTCCTCCATTTTACATCACGTTACCCAGCTTACCAGGGTTTAAGATATTCAAAGGATCAAAGGCTTTCTTTATTCTATTCATTAAGTCTACGTATGGATCACCTAAATCTTTTCTAAGGTGAGGTATTAACCGAGTTCCTATTCCATGGACAGAAGATAAAGATCCGCCTAGCTCTAATACTACTCTAAATATTTCCTCAGCCAAATTCTTGTAAACTTCTTTATTATTTGGCACAAAGAAATCTATACCCACGACAGAAAGCGCTGAATAGAGGTTTACATCCAATAGATATGTATTTGAATATTCTTTAGATATTGCGTGAAGAGTATCATTAAATTCCAATAACTTTGTTTCAGGGATGCTGAAGTCAAAGGTAGCATAGCTGTAATCTTTTAATGAAATGTTTGGCAGAAGATTGAGGATTTTTCTGAACTCTTTATGATACCTAATAAACCTGTTCTCATAGTAACCTTCGTTTTGAATACTTAATCCATCGGTTATTAAGTCTTTCAAAATATTTATCTTACTATTTACTACTTCTTTTTTACCTTCATATCCTACAGTCAAGATAGCCGGGAATCCATCACTTAAGTCCAGCAGGTTTTTTGGAATACCAATATGCTCTTCTATAAATTCTTGAGTATTCTCTACATATCCCAAAAAACTCATTTCAAAAATTTCAAATAAATCTGGGGGGATAGTGTTGTATACTTTTTCAGCAGCTTCTATTGCATGATTTATCCTGCTGAATACAAAGGTATAGAGTTCCCTTTTTTCTGGCAAAGGACTAAGCTTCAATGTAGCCTGAGTTATCACTCCTAATGTTCCTTCACTGCCAACTAAGAGCGATACGAGGTCATACCCCATGGATGTTTTGAACAAGGGCTTAGTTTTTATTATCTCCCCTGTAGGCAAGACGACTTCAATCCCTAGTATAAGGTTCCTAATGGACCCATATTTTCCGGACCTATAGCCAAATGAGTTTGTGGCAATCGCACCTCCTAGAGTTGCTCCTGGCTGGCTTGTTAGTTCATGCTCGAATAAAAATCCTTTATTTTCACACTCCTCCCCTATCTTCTTCAAAATAGCTCCGCTTCCGGCTGTAACACACCGTCTCTTCACATCAACTTGTATTTCATTAAACTCTTTCATATCTATTACAATCCCGTTTTTAATCGGACTATTGGCTCCGCTAAAATCGGTACCACCTCCCCATACTACGACAGGGATTTGATGCTTGTTTGCAAGTTTCAGGATAGATGCTACTTGCTGTGTTGAAACAGGTCTTACCACAAAATCTGGTAAAAAGGAGGGAGTATCAAACCGATACTCAATCACATTCCCGAAACGATAGCAAAATCTCTGAATTTTTTCAGAAAAGACATTTTTTGGTCCTACAATTTTTATTAATTCCTTTTGAATATTAGTCAAACTTTTACCTCTACGATATTTACTAATCCTTTCCATTCACTAAACCTATTGAATATTTAATTATTTCTTGAGTCATTTCTTGTTGTATTAGGTATACGGAAGTAGTCTTTTGGTAGCTGTTTGATATTAACATCGGTGCCAAACCGTTTTTACTTGTGGAAAACTATTTAATTCTTCAAGTAAAAAAAATCTTACGTGATAATATGGATGTGCCTAGAATAAGAACTTATGTTGAAGGTTTAGACAGACATATCGAAGGAGGAATTCCAAAGGGGAGTATTACGTTAATCTGCGGCACTGCAGGCACTATGAAATCTTCTCTTGCATATAGTATCCTTTACAATAATGCAGTTAATGAAGATCTAAAGTCCGTCTATATAACCCTAGAACAGGAGATAGAGAGTCTTATGCAACAGATGAGGAGACTCGGAATGTCTGATCACAGAAATATCCTGCTAGTAGATTTTAGGAAGGTTCAAGCAGCTATGGAAAAGAAATACGGGGACAATTGGATACGGTTGATTAGGGGATATATTGAGGAAGCTAAAAAAGGACAGGAATATGACTTATTGGTTATAGATTCCCTTAACGCTCTTTACTCTTTAACAACTATTAGAGATCCAAGAAGGGAACTCTACTACCTTTTTAAGGATTTGAAAACCACAGGGATAACCTGTTTTTTGATATCTGAAATGTCTCCAGAGAGACCGGTATATAGCCAGTATGGAGTGGAGGATTTCCTAGCTGATGGAATAATACATTTAGATTTCCAAAAGAGAGGGGATGTGCTTAGTGCTCTTGAAAGATATATCGGTATAGTGAAAATGAGGAGCACAAATCATGATACGCAATATTTCCCTATTTTGTATTCAAATGGAAGATTTAGGGTTTTTGGAAGAGAAGAATTAGAGTTGGAGTAACTATTTCTTTGGTTTTGCTGCTAATGATGGAAAATGTTTTTTGAACTCCTCGGGCAATTCTAGGGTATCCTCTTCAGTAAAGGAGCCTTTCATGAAATTTATGTAATCCTTTTTGATAAAATGGTTATCTATACTTTTACCCTTCACCAGCAAGAAAGTTGTTTTTGCATTTTGGAATTTCTCCGCAACATAATATCTGAAGTATATTAGGGCATCGTGCTCTGATGAGGCATGGCCCTGAATTATTGTCATGGGTCTTTCTCCGAAACAGGTAGTTATATTTTTGATCAGGACTCTACCATTGCCGCTCGGCAAGATAAGAATATCTCCTTTTTTCTTGGCGTAATCTTCTAGAGATGTTATTATCTCCTTCTCTATATTGAAATTCGCTTCCATACTTCCCCCTTCTATTAAAATAACAAAGTCCGTAGGGTATCCTATCTTTGTCCAATTTACTGAGGTAGTATATCCCTCAATTATTCCCTGTTTTTCTAAATCTTTCCTATAGTACGAAGCCGAATTTGCACTTTTTAATCCGAGGTGCACCATTAGTTCCGTGTCCGAAATTCTCCCATTTTTCATAAGGCTAATTAGCGTGATAGCCTTCCTATCGTTTAATCTGGGTGAAATGTTTTTAATATGGCTTATTTCTTTTTTTGTGGTCATATTCTAAAATTTGTTAATTAATACTTTAAAATTTCCTGTAGTCTTTTGAAATGGTGAGAAATATATTTAAAGTTGTTTCTGTACTCCCAATCAAAATATCGCTTTAATAACAAAACCTTTATAATGAGGAGTTCAATTATAATCAAAAGGTGATTATATGGTTTCTCGACTTACCAAGATGAGCGGATTGGAAGTATTCACGGAAGGAGGCAAACATGTAGGCGTATTGGAAGATGTTTCTATAGATCCGGAAACGGGAAAAGTTCTGGGCATCATATTATCAAAGCTTGATAGCGATTTCTCCAAGAAGATAGGTGCCGAAGGGAAAAAAGGAGTAATAGTACCCTATAAGGCAATAAAGTCTATAGGAGATATCGTTCTTTTAAGAGACCTCATCTATGAGCCTCCTAAAAAATCTTGATTTTAGTAAAAATAGTTTCTCAAATAAATACCTCTTAAACTTTATTTTATAATGGATAAAAAAAGACTTATCTCAATTCAACAAGCTCTCGCTAAAAGAGTAATTTTAAAAGATGAGTTTAACAAAGAACTAATTGCAGGAGCTGATCTAGCATATAGGGGGAGAACCGCATTATGCGGTGTTGTCGTACTGGAATTTAGTTCATTGAAAATAGTTGAAAAGAAGGTAACTGAGGTAGATATAAGATTCCCTTATATCCCAACTTTTCTTGCCTTCCGAGAAGCATATCCTATTATAGAAGCATTATCGGATATTGATTTCGATATTCTTATGGTGGACGGTCATGGAATAGCTCATCCAAGAGGGATGGGAATTGCCTCTCATGTTGGAGTCGAGATGAATGTTCCTACTATAGGCGTAGCTAAGAAACTATTGTGTGGGGAAGTCCTAGGAGAAATAAAGGTAAGGAAGCCTATTCCAATAATTTATCAAAAAAACAAAGTTGGCTATGCATTTAAACCAAAAAAAGGAGTTAGGCCAATTTATATTAGTCCCGGCCACAAAATTTCACTTGATTCAGCTCTTAAATTAACTATAAGTTGCATTCGGGATTATAAACTTCCAGAGCCAATAAGACTAGCTCATCTCTTAGCAAACAAGAAACTATAAGAAAGAGATGTATTGTGCCTTTTGATTGATTCAAAGTACAAATTTTATACATAAGGTTAATATACTCTTTCTCAAAATTGATTAGCAACCCAAAAATGAGTTGATTATATTGAATATTCTAGATCTCATAGCATTGGCGAGGATGGGATGCGCTAGTAAAATGACTGAGATATCCTCGAGTAGATTAGCGGATGCCCTTGGTTCTTCACAGCAAACAGCATCACGAAAAATTAGGGATCTAGAGAGGGAGGAATATATAGTCCGGGAAGTACTGCCTAGAGGACAAAGGATTAAGTTAACTTCTCGAGGGATAGAGGTACTAAGAACTGTGCACCAAGAGTTAGATAAGATTTTACAAGAGCATGAGCCTTGCACTTATATAATAAACGGGGAGGTGGTTTCGGGACTTGGGGAAGGAAGTTATTATATGAAAATTAAGGGATATGTAGATCAATTTAAAAGTAAACTTGGTTTTGAGCCTTTTCCTGGAACTCTAAATATCAAGCTTAAAACCGAAGATGACAGGAGAATTAGGCAGACTTTACAGAAACTTGGGGGAATCAGGATTCAGGGGTTTAAGCAAGGAGATAGGACTTTTGGTCCGGTTAAGTGCTTTCGGGCTAGGGTAGATGAATTAGAAGCTGCAATAGTAATACCTGACCGGACGCATCACGGTTTCGATAAACTTGAGATTATCTCTCCAAAGAAGATTAGAGAAGCCCTTAATCTTAAAGATGGAGATATAGTAAGCGTGAAGGTGGAAGTATGATAGAAAAGGCTCTCAGAGAGCTAAAGGCTGGTAGGCTAATACTGGTTTACGATGGAGATGGACGGGAAGAAGAAACAGACTTCGTGATAGCAAGTCGGTTTATTAGGCCAGAACATATTAGAATTATGAGAAAGGATGGTGGAGGATTGATCTGCGTAGCTTTGCATCCTCTTATAGCAGATAAACTTGGTATTCCTTTCATAGTAGATGTTTGGAAATATGCTAGTAGGAAATATAGGGTATTTAAATATCTCGAAGCTAACGATATACCTTACGACGAGAAATCGTCTTTTTCAATCACGGTTAACCATAGAAGGACCTTTACAGGCATCACAGATAACGATAGAGCTTTAACTATACGCGAGTTAGCAAATCTTGCAGATAAACTGCTTAACGGATATAAAGAAGACGAGTTTGGAAAGAATTTTAGGTCTCCTGGGCATGTTACCTTATTAAGGGCATCAGAAGGCTTATTAGAAGACAGGAGAGGCCATACAGAACTCAGTGTAGCCCTCATGCAAATGGCTGGGCTTACGCCTGTAGCTACTATATGTGAGATGATGGGAGACGATGGTAATTCGTTAGATTATAAAGAAGCTTTACGTTATGCACAGGAAAGAGGAATTACTTTTTTAGAGGGGAGGGATATAGTAGAATACTATAGGAAAAATATAGGCAGATAAAATTTCCTAGGAGAAACTGGATTGAGAGAATTTCCTGTAGTTATAGCAACCGTTGGGGGGAAAGGTACTAGATTATATCCTCTGACCCTTAATATAGCAAAAGCTATACTTGATATGTGTAATAAAGCGACGCTAGCGAGAGCATTAGCACCTCTTATTACCCAAGGCTGTAGAGAAATTGTGATCGCTAGTAAAGGGTATGAGAATTCTGAGCAGCTAAATAAATACTTTAAGGAGGGCATAGGCTTTTTTAAAGAACTCGGCGTAGAGCCTAGAGAGGAAATCAGGTACCAGCCTAACTACCAGGATAGAGGCAGTGGTGATGCAGTGAGATACTGTATGGAGTACTATGATATAGAAAAAGATGTTCTGGTGATAGGCGGTGATAACATAATGGAGATAGACCTAGAGAATATCATGAAACAGCATAGAGAAACGGAAGCAGTTTTAACGATAGGTTTAAAGAGAATAGAAGGAGATGTAAGTCACTTTGGGGTCGCTGAACTAGAGGGGAACATGATAAAAAGATTTATAGAAAAACCATCTCCAGATACAGAGCCCTCTAAGCTAATAAATACAGGCCTGTATGTTTTTTCTCCAAGAATACGGAAGGTCTTTAGAGAAATGGGGAGCAAGGTAAAAGATATAGGGCATGATGTCATACCTTACCTCGTAGAAAATGGTTATGTCACCTGTGGATACCTAATGGACGGATATTGGGCCGATGTTGGAACTCCCGGAAGCTTCTTGGAAACATCTCTTGATATATTAAGGGGCGAGGTAAAACAAATATCTCTCCTTCATCGATATAGGGATAAACAATGGATACATCCGTCAACTGTAGAAAGAAATAATCAACTCAGAGATGTTTACATTGGGGATAACACTATGGTGGGGCGGCATTGTTGGATAGGGAAAGATGTGAAAATAGAGAACTCTTGCGTTGGCCATACATGCCAAATTGGAGATGGTAGTGTCATTAGGGATTCTGTAGTAATGAGTTTCACGAATATAGGAAAAAATGTAAAAATAAACAAAAGCGTGATAGGGAGATTTGCCACAATAGAAGATGGAACAGTAATAGACGCAGACCTAGAGGTTGAAATTGTAGGAAAACCTTCTGAAAGAGTGCCTGTTATCGGTGGGGGGGTCACGATTCTAAAAGATTCAATTATCGGACCTGGAAAGCGGGTTGCTCCTATAGAAAATTCTCATAAAGTTCTTAAAACCGGGATGTTTGTTGAACTTGGAATGGACAACAAAAACATATATTTCGCGGAGAAAATTTGAGTCATTAAGTACTTGAAATGACTTTTGTCATCTCTCGTATGCCTTTGATGTCTCTTCCAAAGGGAGTTGCTAAGATGACTTGGTCTATTCCGAGTTTTTTATATTCCTCTAAGCGATCTTGAAAATCATAAACATCTCCAGAGATCGTAAAACGCTCAAACAGTATTTTATCATATTTTTTGAGTTCGCTCCATTTCTCTTTTCTCACAAGCTCCCGTAGTTCTCCCGATAACTCAGTGAGCCCCATGGATTCTAAGAAATCTCGGTTTCCTCCCGCGAGTACAACAGCAGCAGCTCCTCTTAAGTGACTTAGTAGTTTAGAATTGGGAAGAAGGAGAGAAGGACCGTAGACTGCCTTGTAAACATCTTTTTTTAAAAATTTCAAAGCCCATTTTACATACTCCGGATAAACATAATTTAGCAATACACCGTCGGATTTTTCTCCAGCAAGTTTTATGAGTTTTGGACCAGAAGCTCCAATATATACCTTGAGATCTGAATTTCCTTTAAGGTATGTAGACGCGTCGCTTAAGACTCCTAAAACTTTTTTAGTTGTAGTGCACTCTCTTTTAAGTCCTTCGTGATCTCCAGGGGCTAGCCCAATAGAAACTCTCGGTCCATATACTTCTTCAAATGTTAATGCAGCTTTCAATATGTGATGAGGCCGGTTTCTCAATGGGCTGATGATACCTGCTCCGACAACAATTTTCCCGGTGTTTTCCAAGCAGGCCGCCATTAGTGGGAAGGGATGTAAGAATCCGGTAGTTTCTCCTACCCATATGTGTGAGAAGCCTGCTTCTTCTGACAAAATAGCTGCTTTTGTTATCTTGTCTATAATCACATCTCCGTTAAAATTTATCCCATACTCCATTATTTTTCACCAAAAATATCGCCTAAGTATTCGATAATTTTCAGCGGCTCTTCGCCATATGGGGGGCCTAAAATTATTTCTTCGAACCCCATCTGCCTTAATTTTTCGATTTGTTCCTCCACCTCGGATTTACTTCCTGCAATCATAAACTCCCTAATCATATCCTCACCTACTAGGCTGTAAGCATCCCCATATCTAGACTTTTCAAAAAAGTTTTGGATTTTACTAGCAGTTTCTTTATCGATTCCTACAGATTCTATAATCTCCTGGGGCATACTCGCAATCATCGTGGCGACAATAGGCTTAGCAGATTTTAATTCCACCTTATTGTGTGTAATTAAAAACGCGTTCCACAATACTTTCACAATTTTATTTAACTCTCTACCCTTTTTCCGTGCAGAATCTTCAACTATCCTTATGCTATTGCGCATGTAGCTTAAAGGCCCAGAAAAAATCACTCCATCAGCTATTTCGCCTGCAAGTGTAAGCAGCTTAGGACCTCTCACCCCGAAATAGATGTCGACCGGTCCAAGATCTGGATGTTGTAAACGATAATCTGAAAGACAGGCTAGTACGCCCTTATATGAAATGCTTTCTCCCTTCAAAATCCTCCTTATCAGCATTGTGGTTTCTTTCATGACTTCAATAACATTTTCTTGGTCTTTTCCAAGCATCTTCTTGACTTCAGGCCTTCCCCCTGGACCGATACCTAATGTAAATCTGCCATGACTTAGATGTTGTACCGCTGCTACAGAGGAAGCAAGTGCTGCAATACGTCTCACATAAGGGCTAGTGATTCCAGATGCAATCCCTATAAAGTTCGTTCTTAAAGCGATGATAGAAATATAAGAAAAAATCTCTCTCGATCTTATGTCCTCTCCTACCCATATTCTCTTGAAACCCTTATTTTCCGCCAATTGTGCATATTTTATAGAACTCTGAATAGGGTTGCTACTTACAACTCCTAGAGACAACTGCATAAGAATTAGGAATATGGATGTTAGGTTAAATATTTAATTGAGTTTAATTCCTAAAAGGAACTTTTCTAATAAACATAAATCGGAGAAATTTTTAATGAATTATCTCATAAAAACGGTAGCAACTCTTACTATGGCAGTAATAATAGCTAATTTGATAGCAGAATATGGGTTAACTCGCCTTTTAGTAAGATTTCTCAATCCTCTGATAAAATTTTCCCATCTATCTAAGGAGGTTATTACTTCATCGCTAATGAGGCTTTTAAGCCCTACGGTTGGATACTCGACACTGGCCGAGTTTTATCGTAGAGGAAAGGTTTCTGATAAAGAGGTGATAGTGACTACTTTTGTGACAACTTTTCCCTACGAATTCTTAAGATTACCTTACTATTACATTCCGCTAGTAGTTGGATTATTGGGGGCTTCACTGGGACTCAAATATCTCTTGATAAAATTGACTTCTTCTTTCTTCCAGAGCTTTTTAGCGATAATATACTCGAAGCTGAAGTTTCCCCCACAGCAAATAGAACCTATCTTCGAGAGCGAGGAAAAAGGCGATTACAAGACTGCATTGCTGAAGAGTATGGATATCCTGAAAAGAGTAATTCCAACTTTTCTTGTTGCTGTATCTGTTATTAAGCTTTTAAGATACTTTGGAGTTTTAGATAAAATTTCTCTGGCAGCCGGTCCTATTACTGGCGCGATAGGATTACCTGGTGAAAGCGCAATTGTGATGGTTACGCAATTTGCAAATGTAATAGCGGGGTTCGCTGTATGCGGAGAATTGGTATCTAACGGTGTACTCTCTGAGAATATTGCACTCGTAACCCTGATACTAGGACTCACCATATCTCTACCAAGAATTTACCTTCAGCACACTTTCCCTACTGTAACAGCTCTTTTCACAAAGAAACTAGCTCTCAAAATAATAGCTCTAAAAATAGCGGTAGAAGCGGCTCTGCTATTAGTTATACTAGGCGTTCTTTATAGTATCAACTTCTTTTAAAAAGTCCACACCCAAAAATTTTACTAGTTGAAGACACAGAAAATAGATGAGCTATGAAAGAAGCGATGTTCTACGAGAGGTTATCAGAGGGCAGGGTTAGATGCTACTTATGCCATCATAAATGTACCATTGCAGATGGTAAGAGGGGAATATGTACTGTTCGAGAAAACATAGGAGGAACTCTCTACTCGTTAGTATACGGAAAAGCTATTTCAGCTAATATAGACCCCATAGAAAAAAAACCGCTTTTTCATTTTCTCCCAGGAACTGATATATATTCTTTTGCGACAGTAGGGTGCAATTTCCGATGTATGCATTGCCAGAACTATTCGATCTCTCAAATGCCTAGAGATGAGCGAAGAATAGATGGTAGAGCTCTATCCCCAGAGGAAATAGTTTTAGAAGCAAAAAAATTTAACTGTAAAAGTATAGCCTACACCTATACCGAGCCAACTATTTTTTATGAGTATGCCTACGATACTGCAAAACTCGCACATAAAGAGGGCATCAAAAATGTGTTTGTTACGAATGGCTATACGGGAGAAGATGCACTTAGGGAAATTAAGCCTTACCTTGACGCTGCTAATATAGATGTTAAAGGTTTTACTGAAAAATTCTATAAAGAAATCTGCGGTGCTAGACTTGAGCCGGTCCTCAATAATGTGAGGCTTTATAAGGAGTTAGGTATCTGGGTAGAAGTTACTACATTGATAATCCCTACCCTAAATGATTCTGAAGAACACATTAGAGGAATAGCAGAATTCTTAGTCTCTGTCGATGAAAATATCCCATGGCATGTGACGCAGTTTCATCCCGAATATAAGCTGATGAGCCTTCCTATAACACCATTAAAGAGTTTAAGAAAGGCAAGAAAAATTGGGTTAGAGGTGGGCCTTAAATATGTCTACGAAGGCAATGTTCCTGGGTATGGAAACGAGAATACCTATTGCCCGAACTGTAGTGAAATCTTAATAAAAAGGTGGGGATTTACTATTGAAGAGAATAAAATAGAGAAGGGTAGATGCCCAAAATGTAAAACTCTAATAGAAGGGGTTTGGAAATAATTCTTTATTAATTTAATAGGTACAAACTATTTTTATCGAATACATGTTATGGATACTCTATCTTGATACTTGGAATATCTAGATCTTCCTTTAATACCCTCGGCATTTCTATTTCAACAGAAACATTGGTTTTTTCTTTGTAAAAGACAATTAATTCTATACTTCTCTTAGGATCTATCGTACCAAACCACATTTCTTTAGTAATAGTAGACCTAGGGGTCATAGGCTTAAAAAATGTGCATGTTTCCCCACTTATCGAGATATCAACTCTCTTATTTCCCTTATTACTTACTCGCAAATGATCTCCGTATTTAGACCCGGAGATACTTATTTTTCCGATATCTTCTTGTAATAGAATCCGAATATGATCGCTTCCTTTTACATGGGAAGTCTTTTCAATACGTTTAGACTTGTTGCTGAAAATCGGGCTCATAGGATCATGAGTAGCATAAGCGTCTATGATAATTTCGGACCATCCATATTCGTCTAATAATTTTAATCCATTTAATTGTGCCCACTTGGGGGCTTTTGAATTCGATGAGAAAAAAGTTTTGCCGTTTAATTTTAAAGTTCCTAAAGAAGTTTTTAGAGGATAACTTAAACTGTTCACCCTTTCGAATGCCGAAGTAAACACATATACTTCCCGCCCAGCGGAATTCGAAGTATTCAGGTACACACGTTTATCTGAATAAGATAAATCTACAAGAATTGGTACTGTGATGTCTTTATCCGGAGGCTCAACGCGATCTCTAAATCTGGTGGTAAAAGGTCCCACAGAGAAAACAACTACGGGAGGTAGATAATTTTTTCCAATGCTTTTGGAGATAATTTCTAAAGGAGTAAATTCGAATTTATACATAATTGGCTTATGAAGAATCAAGGGGATAGGAATAGTTTTATCATTAATCTTCATTTCTAGTAGAGAGGTAAGTACATTCGTATCGGAGTCAATGAGCCAGAGTGTCGACATTTCTGGTATTTCTTCATTAAAACTTGGAGTAATCTCAAAGCCCCATATATAAAAATTAACAGGAGTATAAGGTAGCGGGAAGGAAGGATTAACTGAGTTATCTCTGCCTAAGCCTACTTCGCCTATAATCGGGAGCTTAATTTTACCAGGACGTGTATCTACTCTAAGCCGAATATCATGTATAACCGATAGCCCCTGATATTGATAGCCTAAACGCGATGAATTTATAGGGGGTAGAAGGAAAGTTGTATAAGCGTGATCTACTGCATTAGGAAAATGTGTTTCTAATGTTCTTATGTTTAGTAGAGCGGTTCTCATATTCTCAGAAGATTCTATAAATATACCGATAAGTTCTAATATCCCTGAAAGATTCTCAAAATAGCGTTGGTTTATCATCTTTTCAAGCGCTTGCTCTCCTCTTTGAAGGGCGTCTACATCAAGAGAAGGGTCTTCGATAGCTCTTTCCATGGCTTTAACTGTTCGTTGAATGTGGAAGATGCCATAATCATCAAATTTTTTGTTTTCTAAATTATACGTCAGTGGGGTATTGATATCTAAAGCTAGTATGTAATGAGGAATGTCATTCTTACTATGGGAGAAGTTCCAGTGAGCATAATAGATATCAGTTATGGAGTAGTATGTTTCTTGAGATGGAAGGTAAGTGGGAGTTGTATATACTCCATGAATTTTCTCAATTTCTTCTAATATTTCCTGTGCCCCTTTTTCATCGTAAAAGGTTTCTCCAGAGTTTCTCATTAAGAGAACATCTTCTATTGCACGAGAGAGCGGCTTTAATGCTTTTTTCATATATTCTTCGTATTTAGATTGAGCTTCTCTGAAGTTAATTTCTAAGATGCCCTTATCACATATACAATCATAACATGAATGGTAGCAAGTTCTGTAGCATGTCTCACAGGTTGTAACACCTTCTTCAGTTGTGCAATCACAGGGATAGGGACTGCATTTATATGCTCTACATCGATAGCCAGAACTTAAGCAACCGCCCATTTTTGGATCTTTATAGTCTATTTGGAGTCTGCAGTTATCATACTTATATTTCTGAGCAAGATATGTCTCCCTAGCCGATTCTGCTTGAGAAAGAAGGCTTTTCGCTTCCTTCAAATTTCTAATTGTTTCGTGGTAATAGTAGTTAATGTAATAATCGTCTGAGTTTTCATCATATCTTAAAGCATTATATCTTCCTTCTAAGTCACTAAGCGAGTCTATAAGTCTATTAGTTTCTTCTAACTTCGCGGGCAGTATCTCGTACATACCTTTATAGTTTTGATTCTCATTTCCAAACCATAAAGAAGTAGCTACATTATTTTTGCATTTTTCATCTTCTAACCAGAATTTGAGGCCAATAAGGTCTTTTTTGGCTAATATTAGATTATTTTTAGAAGTTTCGAGGTCATATTTCCCTTCTTTCCACTCTTCTTTGACATCATTCCATTCTTGTGCAACAGTTGAGATCTGAGCTTCAATTTTATCTCCCCAATTTTCTATTTCAGAACTTTCTACATTCTCTTTATTCTCTTCAACTTCTTCTTTTATCAGGGATAATGTATCGTAGACTTCCATTAGACGAGACATGTCGCTGGCTTGTCTTAAATGCTGGGTTACTCCTTCTGAGGCTAAATTTAGATTAGAGGCGATGGCTGGGGGGAATCCGCCTCCTTTATCCATATTCACGGTAGCACTATCCAAATGTGATGCTGATAGTATCAATAGATCTCCAATCTCGTTAATTCTGCTGAAAAGATTTTTAATAAAGGTTGAAGACTCCATCATATCTGCAGCTTCTTTAGCTACTTTTTCGTTCAATCCCTTTTCAAGAACTCTAACAAACTCTTCCCCTTCATTCTCGCTTCCTAACCATGGGCGTATAAACTCAGAAGTAGCATGAATATAATCAAATGTACCAAACTGCTCAAGTTCTTTATACGCTATAATTAACTGAATTAGGGAATATGATGCTCTATCATCCGTAGCGAATTTGATGTTATGATTAACATTAGCCTCAAAAAAACCGAGGACTTCCTGTATGCCCCATAAGTACCATGCTAATTCGTCTACCGTATTATATCCCGCCTTTTTTGGTTCAATACATTCTAGGGGATTCAAGGGGTTAGGTGCTCTTTTTTTAAAAATGCCTGTAAAAGCATACGCTTTATCCGCCATTGTGAAAGGCCGTAGTCCGGATGTCACAGAAGTACCTAACTTCAAGGACATTTCATGAAATGTATACTTATTATGGGCACCGATAATGCCATTTCTATAAAAGTTAACCTCGGTTTCAAGGCTATGTTGCACTTTTTTATCTCTATCATAAAAATCAGGATTTATTTTAACTTTTAGATCTTTCTTTGAGCTTAAAAACCTAGAGAAATCGAAGTTTGTTAGGTGATCGTCATATCTTTCATTTAGCTTGCTTATATTACCTTGGTAATATGAGTAGTAGATAGAATCTATAATTGATTGTTCGATATCTTTTTCTAAGTTTTTTCGCCATTGTTCGTATGCCTTTCGATTTTTCCACTCTTCATCGATATTAATAGGAGACCCATAAGTGCTAATTGAATGATTAAGAATAGCCTGTTTAATAGCCCCTCGAGTTATTTGCTGAAGGTCTAAGTTTATTGAGGTTGTTAAATAAAATGTTTCCATGTCAGCAGTATGCTTATTCATAGAGCGCGCTCGCTGAAGATCTACCTTACTAAAGTGATAGATCGCTATACCTGTGATGAGAAGCATAATTATTCCAAGAGATGAAAATGGAATCATTCCATCCTCTTTTTTCAAAAAACTCATTCTTAAGCCGTCCCTGAGTTCCACAGCATAATTCTTATTTCGGCCGCATTGTTTTTAGGGTGTGTAGCTCTTATCATCTCAAAAAACGTGGGATTGACGGAGCTGTTAAGTTGGAGACTAAAAAAATTTGATAAGAGCATTTTACTTTCCGAGTGTTCAAATAAGAAAATATTTTCTAAGATACTTACATTAATGGGTACAGTTACTGATGCTTTCCCAATGTATACACTACTACTTTGGGGGAATGGTGCATTTGTATAAACCACTTCACTGTAAAGAAAATTATCTAGGAGCGTGCCTTTATAGGGGTGATAATATCCTTCAATCCGGTAGTTGAATTGTCTGCTCAATACAAAGGACATATCTTCGAAAACCTTTCGTTCTACACTCTGGTGAAAATCACCTGCTAAAATGTCGGTGGAGTATAAATTAGAATTGTTATACTGAAATTTAAGTCCCAGAAACAAGTCTTCAATAATGAGGTCTACAAGATTTATTCTTAAATGCCTCTCCAGCGGATTAGCTTCTAGAATGTTTCTTAGAGTATCTGAGTTACCAAGGACTTTAGAGTCAATGCCTACAGTATAGGTTAGCTTATCATTACAATTTGACAAGTATCTCACAGTTAGAACAAAACTCTGTGACAAATCCTCGAGATATCGTGAATTGAGACTCTTTAAATAATAATCATCTTCATATGCTCCTATCCCATAGTTAGATATTAGATATAACGAAAAAGAAACCAGCATAGCTAAAATGATGACATCAGCTGCTTCGCTCTGCCCCTTATTCTCGGTTATGTATCCCATACCCACACCTCTAATTTCCCAAAATGCACGGATCTATCGAGACTTTTAATAGCTATAATGTTTTGGACAACAGTGTACTCCTTACCTAAGTTAGCGAGATATATGTGGTCCTTACCTTCTTTTTTAAGATCGCCTTCTTCATATACAATGGCGCCATTGGAATCTCGTATAACAACTTCCCACTGGTAAGGCTTGTTCCAGAATTTTTCTAGGATTTTGTAATTTACTTTCTGCAGAGTCTCAATATCTAGCAGGCCGGGATTAGGTGTTCCGCTAGTTCTAACGCAGAGCAGATTATTTTTCAAAGTGTCTGAGAAGTCTAGTGCTGCCGAGAACCTCTTAATTGGTTCGCGTCTTTCTTCAAATTGATAATAAGAATATGCTATAAAGCTACAGAATAATAGAAATAAGAAGACTTTGGTGAGGATACTTATCTCTTCCATTTAACTCATCGCTAAAATTTCAATGCAAACATTAGTGTCCTTGCCTTTTGTAACTTTGAGGCTCCTAGTTCTATTCATACCATTTAGAGGTATTCCAACAGAGACTTTACCTTTTTCATTGAATCCTGAGATAATTAAACAAGTTTCTCCCTTCGCGTTGATTATAGCGGATTTCGGGAGTAATGTGAACTTAGATATCTCCTTGTTAAGTAGATTTATCTCAATGCTTCCCTTTGGATCGATAGTAATTATGTATGGAAACCCGCTAATATCCTCTGGGAGTTCAATTATTTTTGAAAAACTTTTTCCCACCGAATATTCTTTAGCAGAATTTGATACTACTTCAATCTGTTCAGTGAGATCCTCTAAGGTTTCTTCAATTTCATTATTGATATTATATTCTTCATTAATTAGATATACCTTGTATAGCGTCCATGAAATTATAAAAAATGTTAATACCGTTCCGGTCTTTTGAATCATCCAGTCAACCAGCATCTATGGTCACGCCCAAGAAATCTCCGTGAGAATTTTTTATATGAATTAGCGATAGTGAATATTCCCCAGATTTAAAAATCCGTTCTTCGACAAAAGGAACTGGTAGCACCTGAAGATAGTGAGAGCCGTCTGCGAATTCTGCCTTAATTAAACCTACTTGGCTATTGTTTATTTCTTCGTTTAGCAAATATAACTCAGATTTCCCTTTAACTATTAGGTCTAATTTCTCACGCGACATTGGCGCCTCTGAAATAACGAGTTGGGATTTTATCAAAAAGGTATTAATAGAATCATAACAGGCTAATTTTTCTTCATTTAATCTCGCATAATCCCATGCGTTAAATCCTACAGATAATGTAAATCCAAATAAAATAACGGTAAGTAGAAGTTGTATAGGCATTTCTTCCATTTTAACACTTATTTTTGTTTTACTAGGTAAGTTTTAGTCCACCTGGAGTATCCTTCTTTTGAAACGGTTATTGTAGTTTTTGCGTAGGGTGCTCCAGCAATGTCGAAACTGACTTTTAAGGTGGCTTTACCCTCATTATTGGTTACTGCAGCATCACTTGCACCAGCGCCCTTTATCTCAACTATTGCTCCTCTAACAAGCCTCCCATCGTTCTCATCTTTAACTGTTAAGGTAATGCTTCTCGTGTTTGGTGTGATCCCGTTTTCGATTATGTAGTCGTCTTCTACTAGAAATGAATGCGGATTCATTACTCCGACTAGATTCATCATTTGTAAAAGAATGCCTAGTACTGCGACTCCGATAACTACAGATATAACAAGTTTAAGTGGAGTTCCAACTAATTGCCCTTTTTCATCTTGCAAAAAATTTTTCATTCTATCACCCCACTCAGAAATCTAAAAAAAGTGTATAATAAACTATTTAAAACTGGATAAATTGGAATTATGCTTATTTTTTTTAAAATAATAAATTCAATGCTTCTCTAACATAGGGTAAGGATTAAATAGGGCGGTATACGAACTACTTTTAACTTAAGTTGCGGTTGTTGAAGGGCGATGGTAGAGGATGAGGAACTAGAATTTCTTAGAGCTAGAATGGGTAAACTGCGGAGGATGATGGCTGAGACTCGTGCAGGGGGAGTAGGCCTGATTATGAAGACTGACCCTGTGACAGTTGAAAAAAAATATACTCTCTTCCAAGTTGCAAACTTGATGAAGGAGAGGGATGCTAGTTTTGTGATCGTGGTTGAAGGGAGTAGGCCAATCGGCATAGTAACTGAGAAAGATTTTGTGCGAAAAGTAATAGCGCAGCGAATGAATTTTGACGTTGCAATTGAAAACATAATGAGTGCACCGGTTATAACCGTGGATAAGACCACAGATATTGGCGTAGCAACGAGACTAATGATAGAAAGGAGGATTAGGAGGCTCCCGGTGGTAGATGGGGATATCCTGGTAGGAGTTATAACAGCGCGTGATGTTTTAAATATAACTCCTAAAGCTATAGAAGTTAAAAACTATGAAAGGATTTTAAAAGATATTTAAAAAAAGCTTTAGCTAATACTAATCTTTTATAAAACAAGGATTTTGGGAGTAGAAAACTGTGAGATACATTTTAATATCTGGAGAAGAAGCCGGTCCCATATCAAATAAATTAGGGGGAATATGGGAGGTTATTAATGCAGAGGCGGAAACTCTTGCCTATCTTATTAAAAAAGGTGAAATAGAAGAATGCAACATTATAATGCTAGGACCGTATTATAGAACTCATGGTTCAGACTGGAATACCGATAAAAGTAGAATAACAAACCTTAATGGACTGGCGTCATCAGAGATTGACGGTTCTGTTAAAAAATCTATTGAAAAACTTGGAGAAAAATGCGATATTAAATTGGCTTCTGCGAAGATGGAAGGAGTTAATGTAGGATATATTCTCTTCGATACTTCTTCTTGCGCTGGGAGATCTAGCGAGTCTCGAGAGTATTCACTATTAAATGAGATAAAAAAGGAGGCATATGAACTCGTAGGACTTGACTCACTAATATACGAGAAAGAATCTTATGGAAAGGAATATGAGCATTATCTAGCGTTATCTTATTTTATCTCAACTTTTGCTAATGAACTCTCTTTATCGGAGAAAGTATCTCTTCATTGCCATGAGTTCGGTGTTTTTTATGCTGGAGCACGTTTAAAGAGGCTTGGCTCTGGGGTTATCAATGTCGCTACATTGCATGCAACCATACCTGGTAGGGGATGGGGGGCTAAAGTATTAGAAAAAATTGCATCAAATGATCCGACATGGCCTCCATTTACTCCAGTAGGGCTTGCGAATCTTGAAGCATTGGCTAAGTACGCTGATCACGCAACTTTTGTTGGAGATTCTACTAGGCGCGAAGCTAAGCTTTTTTACGGTATCGATGGCCTGATGGTTAGAAATGGGATAAGAGTTAGAAATACGGAGATAGATTGGAGTAAAAAAGAAAGAAATCTCAAAAGGATTCAGGAGTTTCTTTCAAATAACATTTATGAATACTATGATGGTAAAGAGATAATCCCTGAAAAAATTCTTCCTATTTTCACTATTTCACGAATTGAACTTAAAAATAAGGGGTACCCCGATCTTTTAAAGGCTCTTACTTTACTTGATAGGATTATACAGCATCATATGGCAGAAGGTAAGATAGATGAGGATTCCCGTGTAGTTTGCTTCTTAATAACTGCCCATGGACCGAAGGATAAAAGTAAGCTTCCCAAAGGCTTTCCAGTATATCTTCCAGATGAACTCTTAGTTGGCGAGGAGATAAGACTAAAAAATATGGTTTATGAGCATAAATTGCATGTTAAGGACATGATCTCAGGAAGGAGGGTGATATCTACTGTTCTTTATCCTACTTGGGTTGGAAAAGACGACGGAGGTTTAAATATGACGGTTGATGAAGTTGCTTCCGCTTGTATTGTAGGTATATTCCCCTCTAAATATGACCCTTTTTTGCTTACTGGGTTAGAAGCTGCAAAGGAGGGGACGCCCGTCGTGATTAGTAGGGTCTGCGGTTTTAGCGATGCAGTTAGAGAATGGAGGCTGAGAGAAGGGTTGATGGGGGGCGTAATTGTAGTTGACAATGTTGAGGCTCCCTATCTCGAGACTTTAGTGGATTATGCTATGGGACTAGAAAGTATGACAAAAAATTATCTTAGGGATAGAAGTAAGTATAGGATGATCTGTGGCGAGGCTCTTCACCTAGCTATAGATATGGACTGGATTGAGCCTGTTAAAAAGTATTACCAGATTCTAACATCATGAGCGATATAGCTTCGATTGGGGATATCAATGTCGATTTGATAGTTCCTTTAAAGAAGATGCCTTATAGAGGCCGTCAGGTATTGGTTGATGACTTACAGATCCATGGCGGCGGATGTGCTGCAAACTTTGCTTATGCTTGTTCAAAGTTGGGGATGAAAGTCAAACTCTTCGGTAAACTCGGAAATGATATATTTGCAAACTTTGTTCTTGATATTTTGAAAAAATCCGGAGTTAATTTGAGTGGCGTTAGAACTTCCGGTAAGACCGGAGTAACTATCTCCCTCGTACAGAAAGATGAGAGGTCTTTTATAACATATAGAGGAAGCAATTCCGAATTGTCACTTGAAGATATTTGCGTAGAGGATATAAAAGCAGACCTAGTTCACTTGCCCTCCTTTTTCTTGTTAGAAAAAATGCAAAGCCATTATCTAGATTTAATAGAGAGTATTGATGCCTTGAAGAGCTTTGATACCGGATGGGACCCTGGCGGGTGGAGTAGAGAAAAGGTTAATACGCTGAAGAAGATTTTGCCTGAGGTCGATCTTTTCTTTCCTAATTTAGCTGAGGCCAAAAGGATTTTAGGGATTAAAGGAGTACTTCAAGAAAAGGAAATTGAAAAGTTAGCCGGTAGATATATTGAGCTGGGGGTACCTTTAGTAGTTATCAAGATGGGTAAAGGAGGGTGTCTTGCAACGGATGGAAATGATATGATTAAGGCGCCTGCTTTCAGGGTAGATGAGGTAGATACTACGGGGGCTGGTGACGTATTTTGTGCAGGTTTTGTAGTCTACTATTTAAAAGGAAAAAGCTTAGAAAGATGTTTAAAGTTTGCGAATGCAGCAGCAGCGTTGAGCGTTACTGGGTATGGTTGGAGCAGTTACCCTACCTTAAAAGAGGTAGAGCACTTTTTATCTAAAGGCCCATAATCTGCAATACAACCTGTCTTCTCCTTGGGCGAGTATCAAAGTTTAGAAAGACTATTTGTTGCCAGGTGCCATGTATTACTCTACCATCTACTATGGGCACTACAATGCTAGGGCCCATTATTGTTGCTCTTACATGGCTCTTACCGTTATCGTCATGCCATGTTTTATGATGCTCGTAGTCTATGTTACTAGGTGCAATAGTTTCCAAAGCTCGGGGTATATCTTTTAAAAGGCCTGGCTCGTATTCCATCGTGCTTACTGAGCCTGTTGATCCAGGCACGAAAATAGTTACAATCCCATTTTTTACTCCAGATTCTCGCACAGCGTTCTGAACATCATTTGTGATATCTTTTATATCTACATCTGCTTTTACGTCAATCGACAGATATTTTGTTTCGACTTTCATAGATACTAGTCCCGTATTCTTATTATAAAAATCCAGCGATTATTAATCTAGAAGAAAACTTCATTAGAGCCTTTTTAAAAGATGTTAAGATAACTAAATGGGCTTTGTGGTAGAAATGATTAAGATAGTGTCTTTTGATGTTGATGGAACTCTCGTCGAGCATGGATTTGTAGATCTGGTGTGGAATGAGGGTATGCCTAGGCTGTACGCTATGAAATATAGTATAGATTTTCAGGCAGCTAAAGAAATTTTGCGAAAAAAATACGATGAAATAGGTGATGAAGATTTAAGGTGGTATCTCCCGGATTATTGGTTTAGAGAACTCGGTCTAGAAGGTAATCCAGCGAATTTGATAAGGCAATACAAAGATAAAGTTAAGATTTTCCCAGAGGTAAAAGAGGTACTGAAAGACTTGTCTGGTAGATACGAATTAATTGTGACTTCTAATGCCTCTCGAGAATTCTTAGAGGTCTCGTTGGTAGAGTTAGAAGATTACTTAGATTATATCTTTTCCTCTACTTCAGATTTTGGTCTCGTAAGAAAGTCTCATAAATTTTACTGGCAAATTTGCGATATTCTCCAAGTGAGGCCGAGTGAGATAGCTCATATAGGTGATCACGAAAGGTTCGACTTTGAAGTTCCACGAGAGGTGGGCATCAACTCTTTTTTGATTGATAGAACTGGGAGGATAAATGGCGATCATGTGGTCAGAGATTTAAGGGAATTCGCTTCCAAACTACCCTAAAATTTCGTTGAGGGTTTCTTCGAATATCTTATAATCATTATCCGAGAATAAGCAGAATACTACTCTTTGGATTGATGTATCCCTCTCTAGATATTCCTTGATGCTATTAAGCATTATGCGCGCACATCTATCTTTGGGGAAACCAAAGATGCCAGTACTTATTGCTGGGAAAGCTATACTCTTTAAATTTAATTCTTCAGCTTTCTTAAGGCTGTTTATAGTCGCGTTTTTTAATTTCTTATCCTCTTCTCCTTCCCCCATTCTAGGTCCAACGGCGTGGATAACATATTTCGCTTTTAGTGCACCTGCCCCAGTAACAGCAACATCTCCCACTCGTACTCTTCCTATCTTATTAGACTCCTCTTGAATAATTCTACCTCCCTTTCTCACTATTGCTCCAGCGACTCCTCCTCCGTGGATAAGTCTCTCATTAGCAGCGTTTACTATTGCATCGGTTTCTTCGTCTGTTATGTCCCTTTTTTTTAAAACGATTTCTGAATCTTTTATCTTCTTTATAATCATAAGACCTTACCAATTGGGAACAAATCACAGTTTTTACCCCTTTGGGTAGGATTAGTCCTGCAATCAGCCGTTAAGCCGATAAAAGTGTGCTTATTATCACAGTAAGGCAAGTTTCGTAAGCCATGGGCCATGGTATTCCTATCCGCAATTGTGCACTTCCAGTGCTCCATATTGGACATCCTACGTTATCCTTTAAATAACTCATCTATAAAATTTTTTCACAAAGGTTTGATCTAGCAAAGAGGAATAGTCATGGGAATTGAATCATTGCTTTTGATGGTCAATAATGTTGGCCTATTAGGTTTTCTAGCGATAACTGTCGTAGTATCCTTATCGGGTGTTTTAGCACCGGGGCCGGTGTTAACTGTAACTATTGCAAAAGGGCATAAGGACAAAAATGCTGGAGCATGGGTTGCTGCCGGACACGGTATAGTGGAGATTCCTCTAATACTTCTAATATATCTCGGTTTTTCTAATTATCTTACATCTACTTTATTTCTTAGAGCTATAGGGATAATTGGAGGTTTACTCTTAGTATATATGGGGATAAGTCTAATAAAAGTTAGAGGAAACCCCGAGTATAGTGAGAGAGATGTTAGTTATGGGCCCGTATTAGGAGGGATACTCGCAACAGGGTCAAACCCTTATTTTATTCTCTGGTGGGCTACAGTTGGCTTAACATTAATCTCACGTGCTGCTACCTTTGGGTTTATTGGTTTTGCAGTGTTCGCTGTCGTACATTGGCTTTGTGACCTTGCTTGGGATTGGTTTGTTTCCTTTTCGGTTTTTAAGTCAAGGAAGCTTTGGACAAGAAAAGTACATGCTATCGTCTTTAGTGCTTGTGGATTGCTTTTATGTTGGTTTGGCGTAGGATTTATAATTGGCGGGATTAGAATTCTATAAGGGATGAAATCTAAATTTTTCATAGTGGATGTTTTTGCTAAGAGAAGATTTACTGGAAATCCTTTGGCGGTATTTTTAGGTACCCAAGCTTTTTCATCTGACGAAATGCAGAAAATCGCGATGGAAATGAATTACTCTGAAACAACATTTGTTTCTATTAAAAGAAAAAATGGAGGTTATCCTACTAGGATTTTTACACCAAAAAGAGAAATACATTTTGCGGGGCATCCAGTACTGGGGTCTGCTTATGTGATACAAAAAGAAATTCTAAAGCGCCAAACACCTACAATAAACTTAGACTTAAAGTCTGGTAGAATACCTGTGCTATTGAAATATCGTAGAAAAGAGGTTAGCACCCTATGGATGAAACAATTTAACCCCTCTTTTGGTCAAATTTTGGATTCGAAGTCTATCTCTAGAGTGTTAGGTATAGATAAGAGCGATATAGATGAACGCTATCCTATTCAAGAAGCTTCTACTGGACTTTCTTTCATAATAGTCCCGCTTAAGAGTCTAGGAGCATTGAAAAGGATAGAAGTCAATAAGGATAGATACTATCGGTTAATAAAATGTACTCAATCTAAAGCTATTTTAGCATTTTGTCCCGAAACTCGGGATAGCAGTAATGATATAAGTGCAAGGGTTTTTGCAGAGTACTATGGAATACCTGAAGACCCTGCTACGGGAAGTGCTAATGGTGCTCTGGCAGGGTATCTTGTTAAGTATCGCTATTTTGGTAAGGAGAGGATTGACATTAAAGTAGAACAAGGGTATGAGGTTGGCAGACCCTCTCTGATTTATCTAAAGGCGGAACTTAGGGATAACAAAATAGAGATACTTGTTGGGGGAAGGGTTCTCTTAGTAGCTAATGGGGAGCTTGTGTAGAATTTCAATATACGGTAGAATTCTTTTGATAAAATAAAGTTAAAAATTTACTTGGAAATTTTTTGTATATAATTTTAATGGGTTACCGCATGTTTAAACAAAGAAATTTACGTGAGAAAGCACTATTACATTAAAGGAGGTATAAATATGAGTGTAAGCGTGAATTTAAGGTTAGCGGAAGGTTTAGTAAAATTGATAGATGATAAGGTAAACATAGGTCTTTATAAGTCAAGGGCACAGTTCTGTGAAATAGCTATACATCACTATATTGAAGAACTCGGTTTTATAAATGAAGTTAATCAAAAGTAGTGATTATGTACCTAAGTGATGTTAACAGATCTGAAAGCCATTGCGTAATTAAAAATATTTGAACAAAAAGAAATGGGCCCGCTGGGATTTGAACCCAGGACCTCCGCCGTGTCAAGGCGACGTCATAACCTGCTAGACTACGGGCCCATCATAATAGGCCTTTCTTTTGGACCACTGTGATCTTTGCTCTGTCTTGTACGATCTCTCCGCTTTCTGTTTTCACTTGTACATCAATTATATAATCTCCAGGCACTGCATCTGTAGTAAGCAATGCTGTAAAGACTATTGTTCTACTCTCGCCGTTTTTTAATGTAAATACTGTTTTATTAGGCTCTATTACTTTTAGGCCTTGGGTCTCTGTCACTCCTGCGGATATGGTTTCTCTGGATGGTCCAATATTGATAGCATTTACTTTAATACTTATAGGTTCCGGTTCCTCTAGAGCAACTTTGTTTGGCTCAACTTCTATGTTAAGCTTTATGCTCTGGCTACTACCTAGGCATCCTGCGATTAAAAGGACTGCTAGTAGTGTGGCGGCTTTCATATCTCACTTTCTACTATTCCCTCATATAATACCGTTGCGGTTTTTAGGTTAATTGCAGTAAGGGAAATTTTATTCGACTTTAATTTCTCTCTTTTTTATTATCTTAGGAGCTACAATTTTGAGGATACCTTTCCTAAACTTTGCTTTCACTTTTTCCGTATCTATCTTTGAGCTTAATTTTACAACTTTCTTGAAAGAGCTGAAAAACGTTTCTCTCTGTCTGACGCCCCATCTTTCAAATTTCAGTGGAGTTCTTACTTTGGCTTCTATCTCAATAGAGTCTTCAGTTGCTCTCACCGTTATATTCTCTTTTGTGACGCAGGGAAGGTCCACTGTTATAATTATCTCATCACTTGTTTCGCTTATATAAATCAAAGGCTCCATGCATTTCCGGTGGATATCCCAGCTTGAGCTTTCTTCTATTAGATTAAAAATACTAAGAAAATCCTTTCTCTCCATCTCTCCCACCTCACCTATACATCACAGGTAGATCCTCTTCCTGTGGTTTGCTCATCACACGCATTGATTCTGTGGTTCTCCTCATTAGGTCTCTTGCCATGACTCTGATCTCTTCATCTTTTTCTATTAGTTTTTTTACATCTAAATTCAAACCAAATCCCTCGTTTAGAGTTTCAAGGACTTTTGCCGCTGCCCCAGGATCTGGTATTCCATAATGTGATTCTGCCATTAAGTAAACTGCGGGTATGCCCCCCTTTGAACACTCTTTAAGTATGAGACTATGGATTCCTACTAGGAATCCTTCTTCTAAAATTTCGACATTGTTTTTTTCTAGAAATCTGAGGGCCTCTTCGTCGGAAGCTACTCCAACTACTTTTGGTTTTTCTATTTCCTCGCGGTTAGGAACAGCTATCCCCCCTAATAATACTACCATCCTAGGATTCTTTTTCTTATACCACATCGCTAACTTTTTGGATAGAGGATAATACATGCTAGGTGGTACGGGAATCTCTGAGAGCACTAGTATTAACGAGGAGTCAGCATACATCCTTAATGGGCTTAATAGTTTTTTATTATGCACCACACTAACAGGCGGCATATATTCTGATTCTATAAAACCAACCTCTCTAATATTGAGTTCCTCAACCACATGCATTGCTGCTATCGATCCTACTAATCCTACTTCTGGAAGGCCACTTAGGATAAGGGGTTCGTTCATTTTTATTGGAGTTGTTTCTACTATTTCGATATCCATTTGATTTCCCTCCTTTTATCTTTTTACAGGTGCAGGATATTTATTATTATTGTTCATTTTTGGTGAACAAATTAGAATAAATATTATTGCGGTTGTTATTTTCGAATCTCCAAAAAAGAGGTCTAATAATGGTAACAATAA
This sequence comes from Candidatus Hydrothermarchaeum profundi, assembly GCA_002011125.2. Lineage (GTDB taxonomy): Archaea > Hydrothermarchaeota > Hydrothermarchaeia > Hydrothermarchaeales > Hydrothermarchaeaceae > Hydrothermarchaeum > Hydrothermarchaeum profundi. Next base: position 1,661,707 of record MTMF02000009.1, on the reverse strand, counting down.
AAGAGAGCTTGTGTGACAATAACCCCTGGTGTGGTGCAGCAAAGGCATGCTTAAGTGGAGCAATGAAGTACAATTATAAAATTGGCAAGGTTATAGTGGATGAACAAAGGTGTTTAGGTTGCTTCGCATGTGTTGCTGCATGTCCAAAGGGAGCGATTACACCAAGTTGAAAGAGGTGCTGGATATGCATGAGAATCTTTTCGAAGTGAATGAGAAAAATTGGAGGGAGGAAGTATTAGAATCGGATATACCGGTTATAGTGGATTTCTGGGCAGAGTGGTGTCCACCTTGTAGGATGATAGCGCCTGTCTTTGAAGAGCTGTCAAAAGAATACAAAGGAAAATTAAAATTTGCGAAATTAGACACAGATAAAAATCAAACTATAGCAGTAAAATATGGTGTTATGAGCATACCTACATTGAGTATTTTCCATAAGGGAAGACCCGTAGAGAGAATTGTAGGGGCGGTACCAAAAGATCATTTGAAATCCAAAATAGATTCAGTACTCCGTAATTTGGATTGATCTCTAATTTATCAGAGAGATTTATCTCACTTTTTCTTGAAAAGAAACTATCTTAGCCAAAAGAATATAAGCTAATTAGATGATTTAATCCTATGGAATCTATATACGGGCTTCACACTCTCCCCTTCGAATTAAAAGAAAAGAATATAACTATCTCTGTCAGAAGTAAAGATAGTGGATACATTTACATAAGAGAGACTCATGATGAAAAGGTTGAGAAACTTCTGTTTACAAAAAGAAATGAAATTTACCTCTGCCCAGTGGAGCCTGTAAATCTTACAAAGACGATAACACCTTTTTTGCTTATTGAACTGCAAAAGCCTTTGTTAGTAGAACCAAAAACTAAGAATAAGGTATATATTAGGTTTCCAATAGAAATTGGTGCTTTCTTTAAGATTAAAGGTGATTATGATAATTTCGATATCTTTACTTTCACTAAACCGAAATATACGCTCTATGGTGATGTAAGGAGAGGCGTAGTATGCAAATACTATAAAAGTGATGTGAATACCAGTATACCTAAGACTGATATTCTCAAGGAAGGCGTTATTGAACTGAGAATTGAGAATGACTCTTCAGAGTGGGTTGAAGTTAAAAAAGCGGTGTTTAATTCTTTTGGAATGAAAATTTATTATAATGACAAGCTCGTATCAATGATAGCTAAAATGAAGATATTAAACTCAAGCATTGCTGAGACAGGGTTTTCTGATGCTCCATTGATAAAGGGTATGGATAAAAGCGTGGAGATTTATACGTCGAGAAAGATTACCCTTTCAACAGCTAAATTTGTAATGGAGGCGGGGGTATGAGTATTATCCAAAATATACAGCCTTTTACACTTTTAAAAGCCGCCATAATCCTCAGTTTTGCCTTTATTATTTCAAAGGCTATCTCGATACACTTGAGGAGAAGCCTCAAGGACAGAATGAAGAAAGATCACATCGAACTCATAGTAAAGGTAACCTATTATACTATTATTGGGATTGCTCTGCTTTCTGTACTACCAATGCTTGGAATAAACCCCTCAGGATTACTATTGGCTGGAGGAATAGCGGGAATTGTGGTCGGTTTTGCTAGCCAGAGGATCGTAAGCAATTTAATATCTGGAGTTTTCATGATGATTGAAAGACCTATACGAATTGGGGACTCCGTTAATATTGGCAATATAGCTGGAGTTGTTGAGGACATTAGCATCATTTCCACGATTATAAGAACCTTTGACGGGTTGTATGTGCGAGTTCCAAACGAGCAGGTTTTTACTAGTAGTATAACGAACTTCGTAGCGAATCCAGTGAGACGGTTCGAGTATAATATTGGTATAAGATACTCTGATGATGCGGATAAGGCAGTGGAGATCATAAAGAACCTGATCGATGAACACCCGCTTGCATTAAAAAATCCGGAACCTCAAGCTTTTGTAGATGAGCTAGGAGATAATAGTGTCCTTGTAAGGGTAAGAGTTTGGGCTCCATCAACAGAGTGGTACGGTGTTAAAATAGAATTGCTTTGGAGGATCAAAAAGACATTAGAGAAAAACGGTATTGAAATCCCATTCCCCCAGCGCACTCTCTGGTTTGGAAACGAGTTAAAGATGATGGGGAAGGAATAAATATTACTCAGAGAGATATTTTATTTCTCTTTGCTTTCAAGTAGATGCTTCCCAACATCTGGTGGAACTATTACGACGGGTACAGGCGAGATTCCTATAACACGCTCTGCAACGCTTCCTAGCAGGATTTTTTCTAATCCAGAATGTCCATGGCTGCCCATTACAATAAGGTCGCAGTGAAGTTTTTTTGCAGCCTCTACTATTTTTAAGTAGGGTACTCCTTCTTCTAGAAGAGTTTCAGCCTTTACATCTGAATTTTCGCAGTGTTCTCTAATTTCTTCAAGGACCCTTTCCCCTTCATTCTTATACTTCTTCTTCATATCATGCCACAGTACCTCAACATATCCATGCACATTGGCAACATGTAAGATTGTAAGCTTAGCGTTACTCTCTTTTGCTAAACGCATAGCGTAGCATACGGCCGGTTCGCTGTACTTTGAACCATCCGTTGCAACGAGAATATGGGAATAAATATTCATAATATCACTTTGCGTGACTCAAGATTTTAATCTTTTTCTCGGACAACGCTACTTCTTTTACATTTTTTAAAATAACCCCCATCCCTAGAATAGCTCCCCCAAAGAGCAAGCCTGTGCTTACCATACTTAGGATATTACCTGTATTACTAGTTATATCAATATACCCTAACGTTCTCAAGTACTCAGGTATCATTACTACTCTGCCTAGATCTGAGCTGGCAATTACAATTACTAAAACAAGTTTAGCAATGCTTTGATCGACTATTTCAGTTGCTATCGCACCTAATTGCACTCCTATTAGAGATCCAAGGTATAGGATTACAACAAGTCGTAGGTCAACATAACCTCGCTGGGCGTATTCAATAGCTCCCCACGCCCCTGAAAATATTGCCAAAAAAAGCTCCGTACCAGCAGCAACTCTTGTGTTTATACCTAGCATATATATCATTGCTGGAACACCTATAAATCCCCCTACACCTATCGTACCTGCGAGGTATCCTGTAGCAAACGCTATAATAAGGGGGAACCAGAGAGATACTCTTATTCTAGCAACTTCAAATTGAATAACTGGCGGGAGATTTATTTTTTGAATTTTATCCGCTAAGTCATTGTCTATGATGTGATCACTTTTCCGGCTGTTCTTGATATCTCTAATAATAATTATAGTGATGGAAGTGAGCACAATTATGAAGATAATACTAATATAGAGATTAGAGGCAGCCTTTCCTAGTGATTCGAATATCCTAGAGTTAATCTTTACAGCAGCTCTTACTCCAGCTAATAATCCTATTAACATCATTAGAGCTAGTTTTTTGTCTACGTGGCCAAGTTCTCCGTGACTACGGGAACCTACTAAGGCTTTCCCGAATTTGTGGGTTATGTTGGTTCCTACAGCTATTATTCCGGGCACCCCTAAGTTCATCATACCGGGAGTCATTATGAATGCTCCACCGCTACCCAGAAAGCCACTTAAGGTTCCTCCGATGAATCCTAGAAATATTATAGCAAGTGCTTTTATTAGAGTTATGTTAATAAACACCGCATCAAGTCCGCTTCCAAGATTAGATGTTAGACCTTCCATCTGCCACTTCCCCCTTTAATGAGCCTTTGGCTTGATGCCTAAGTATCTGAGTGTATGGGTAATCGTATTTCCATAGGCATATGCCACTAGAATCACTGTGATGAGAACTACTAGAACGGATATTAAGCTTTTTTTAGTAACAAGTTCTTGGATAAACCCAAAGTCTATTAATATGAATGTATACAAAATTAATGCGATAACTCCATATTCTATAGAGGTCTTTAGCTCTTTTTGTTTCGGATTGGGGTATGTTATACTCTTACACCGCACATGCTTTTCGATATGTTTTGCAAGTTTAGATCCAGTTACAAACACTATTTCCGGTTGAAGCTTATCTATTTCCGCTGTTACTTGTTCCTCAGATAAATTAACAATAACCGTAGCTTTTATGCCGCGTTTTTCGAAAGCAGGTATAAGGGTTCCTAAAAGTTTTTTTGCATTATCGATTTCATTTATATTGTCTGCTTGGTAGAGTAGAATGGCTTTATATGCATTCAGATCTTTTAGATGTCTCGTCATCCACTCTGCACTAAATTCAGCGAAGTCTAATGGAAGAAGCGGATTCTTTGTATCGAGGGCCGTATTTACTACGATGATAACCTTTTTTTCTTTAATCAAAGCTTTATATTCCTGAGTATCTGTTGAAACAACTACTCTTTTTTTCGAGTGGGATTCTTTACATGCTACTTTATCCGTAAACCTCAGTAATTGTGGTTTAAAAACAACTACGGGGCAGGGAGCCTGTTCCATCACTTTTTTTACAATATTCCTTGAGAATGCTCTTGGAATAATACCCCTACTATCTGTACTCATCAATATCGTAAACGCACCTTTCCTTTTTGCTTCCGTGATTATCTCTCTGTGGGGTACTCCCGTTCTCAGTTGTAGCTTAGTAGGTATGTTTTGTCGGTTTAACTCTTCTGCAATTTTGATAAGCTGTTTATTTTTAGTGCTTATATCTTCGAGGATAGGGATTGCTGATTCCATATCTGTGGCATCAGCTATGTATAATAAAGTGGCATTTAGGTTACCATTAAGACTTTTCAGCCATTTTATTATATCTGGTAGAGTTTTAGTAAAGATATCAATATCAGTTATCGCAATTAAAATATTTTTATCTGTCATTTTAAAAATCCTCCAAAATTAACTAAATTATACTAAAAAAGAAGCGCATATTTATTTATTTTCCAAATATTATATAGAAATAATCCTATTTTTATACAAAAATTTTCCAAACTTTTTACAAACTCATCTTGTGCTGAGGTATACTAGGATCGAAAGCGCGAAAGTTTCAAAAATATCAGCGATAAGCCTGAAATTGTCAAGTACGTTAGAAGTACCTACTCCCGAGACAAGGATATTTATAATAGGCGCAGAGAAAAAAGTCCTGAAAAAGAGGGCTAGGGAAAAGAGTAAAAATCCCAGAGTAAAAGGTGATTTAAGCTCTAGGTAACGCTTAAAAAAAATGTAGACCAATACGCTTAGGATGGCGAGGTTTATTAGACTAAACACCAGTCTCGCAGTTAGAATTACATCGCCCATACCACTCAGAGAAAAGATGTTGAGGATTAATATATAAGCCTTATTGTATAGGTGTTAATAATGAATAAAAAGCTTCTCTGGTGGATCTTCGGAGTTACGAAGGGCGGAGTAATAAGAGCTAAGATAGTAAAACTGCTCCATGAGCGGCCAAGTAATGCTAACCAGATAGCACGTAGGTTGAAGATGGATTATACTACTATAAGATATCATATTGATGTACTTTTAAAGCACGGAATAGTAGAAACCTCTGAGAACACCTACATCGTTATGTATTTTCTCACCGACAATATGCTCCAACATTGGGATGAGTTTTTAGAAATTTATAAGAAAATAACGGGAGGAGAAAAAAGATGAAAATACTTGTGCCAACAGATGGCTCTTGGGCAGCTTTTGCCGCTGAGAAGTATGCTGTAGAGCTATGCAAGAGGTGTGGGGGTAAGATTGTTACTCTTCATGTCTATGACCCTGAAATATCGGTTGAAACTTGGAAGGTTAAGTTGAAGAGAGAACTCATCAGAAAGATGCAAACAGAACGCGATGCTTACGAGATCGTTGACAGAGTGAAAAAGCTTGGAGAGGAGGAAGGAGTTGAGGTAGAAAGCGTTATAATAAAGGGAAAAGGCAGGCCATCAGATGAGATTATAAAGTATATCAATAATCGTGGTGACATAGATCTTATAATCATCGCTCCCACGGGTAAGGGACACTTCTTTAAGCTCTTTCTAGGTAGCACTACTGAAGGATTGTTAAGCGAGCTAGGTAGACTTTTGCAGGTGCCTGTGCTAGTGGTGCCTAAGCGAGAAGAGTGAGTATCATTCACTCATACTTGAGTTATCCTCTTATTTTGTAGTGAGCTTACTGAGTATAGAATTCTATGAGATAGGGTAAATTAAAATAGCTCATTACTCAAGAAGATTATCTTGAAATCGATCATTCAAGAAAATGCACGCTTCACCAATATTTTTTTATCCAATTTAATAGGAAGTGGACCCGCCGGGATTTGAACCCGGAGCCTCCGCCGTGCGAGGGCGACGCTCTACCAAATTGAGCTACGGGCCCTCCAACCTAATTTAAACGTTAACATATAAAAAATACGTGTGGAATATATGAGCCTCTACTAAAACTATCCTGCAGTGCTAGAGTGAAAGATTTATATATTTCTGTATCTCTTTTGATTTTTACTGGGCCCGTGGCGTAGCTTGGTTAGCGCGTTCGGCTGATAACCGAAAGGTCGAGGGTCCGAATCCCTCCGGGCCCACTACTCCTACTCGGATGGTGAGCCTTGTTTCCGCTCTTGCATGGTTTCTCAGATTTTTATCGTGCTGGAAAAGTCCTCACCACATTCTTTTTATAAGGAAAGGCTTCCCTGATTCCATTCGCCGCCATGGATAAAAATATTTTCTGAGGAATGGATTAAGCACAGCTAAAATAAATTGAGCAAGAAGATTTGTAGAAGAGAATGAAATCGTCACCTCGCCTTATTTCTAGAGTAATTAAGCATGAAAAGGGTGTAGGATTACTTTCCCTGCTTTCGAATTGCTTACCCATACTTTAACTTTTGAGACTTTAGGCTGTTCAGAACAAAGTTTGTATGGGCTTTTAATGGTTCCATCGTGACTACTGAGCATGTAACCTCTTTTGATGAGAAGATCCGGAAGGTCTTCAGCGAGGCTAGGAATGCTCAAAGGATTATTCTCCGGTGGAGGCTGGAGCATGAGAGGACGGAGATATATCCCAGGACAGCGCTTTTTTATGCATTATTGGAGGAAGTCTTCTATAACTCTGAGTATTTCTCCTCTGCGGGAGGGGTTTAAGGAAATAGTCTTGCCTCCTTTGTGGGGGAGGAGGTATCCTTCTCGGATTAATGAATCTATGATTTTTCTAATTCGCTTGCCGTTTTTCTTTATCTTCTTTGAGAGCCATCTTGTTAGGGTGTCCCTAGGCATATAGGCTTCTCCCCATGCCCCTCTCCTTGCTAGTTTATGAAATATCGTTGCCTCAATGTCCCGGGTAGTAGGCGCTTCCTCTTCATATTGGTACACTAACAATACCGTTCAACGGTAAGGTTTATAAACCTTTGCCTTTGAATCTGGTCTATACATCTGTTTAAATCTAAGTTAAAGTCGAAGGAATGAAGGAAAGAATGAAGAGAGAAGTTAGGGAGTCGTTATTGTTGAAGGCTTTGGGAAGGTCTCCTCAGCTCAGGATAGTTGATTTTCTCATGGATAACAAGCTCTTTGATTTTTCGAAGAAAGAGATCATAGAGGAGCTGGGAATGAGCAAAACAACTTTTTACAAGGTGTGGGGGGAAATAGAGAGTCTCGGAATCGTTAAGAGTGAGAGGAAGTTTGGAAAGACGAGGCTTTACAGGTTGAACACTGAGAGCGAACTAGTTAAGAGTCTCATGGAGATAGAAAAGCAACTCATCTTACAAGCCGCTGATAAGTCAAGAAAGAAAATTATTAAGCTTTAATTTCTTTATACTCATGTAGTTATCTGAGATCGGAGCTAATGGGCGTAAAGTATTTATCCTTGTTAGTCCCTGATTATCAGTCTGCATAAGTATAGTAAACAGTCACGGGGAACGTCGGGTGTTAGAACCACGGATACCAATGTCCAATTTGCAAGGAGCACGACACGGCGGTGAAAGGATTTCAGCGGTCTATTCAGCGGCATAGTTACTTGAATGTCTTCTGAAGATTTTCGTGAAAGCTTGATGATAAGGGAGATAGGTATAGGGCGTAAAGGGTTAGAATATAATATAATGTTAAAATCCTGCCCAGCAGGTTGGTTATCCTCTCGATAGCTTTTTATTTTCTGCGCAGTAAATTATTGCTAAGGTGGAAGCAATGATTCCTAATTTGAATCCGAAGAAAATGAAAAAGATGATGAAGAAGATGGGCATGGAAATGGAGGAGTTAGATGCCCAAGAGGTCATAATTAGGCTCTCCGACAGGGAGATTGTCATTGAGAATCCTACTGTTAACGTGGTCACAGCTATGGGTCAGAAGACCTATCAGATCATGGGTAGTGAAAGTGAAAGGATCCTTATTCCTGAGGAAGACGTGAAAATGGTAGCCGAGCAGGCAGGAGTAAGCGAGGATGAGGCTAGAGAGGCTCTCGCTAAGACTAACGGAGACTTAGCAGAAGCCATAATGCTCCTCCAGGAAGGAAAATGAGGGTACTTGTGTGTACAGATGGGTCACGTTTCTCCGAGGAAGCCATAGAGACCACGGGCTACCTGTTGAGAACCATAAATCCCGAAGTCACAGTCTTAAGAGTTATCCCTAATATCGAGGAAGAATATAAGGAATACGATGAATACCATAGAGTTTTTCGGGAGGAAATACATAAACTAAAAAAGCTTGGTATTCCTAAATCTGTGAAGCTTTCCCTAGAAAAGGGAAGAGAAATATTATCAAAATATGAGATTCAAGCTGAGTTAAAAACTAGAAAAGGGAATGCTGCAGAGGAGATTCTCAAAGAAGCTAAAGAAGGGAACTACAATCTTATCGTAGTTGCTTCGTATGGCGCGGGCATCTCGAAATTTATGTTAGGAAGCGTCTCACGGGAGGTAGTTCATAGGTCAGATCGCCCCGTGCTGGTAATTAAGAGTAGTGAAGGCCAAAACATGATGTGAGGGGTGAGTTTTATGGAGAATCTTAAAGCAAAAGATCTAATGTTGAAGGACCTTATTACTATAGGTCCTAAGGAGAAAATAGCGTTAGCTGATCTTATAATGACGAGGAATAGCATAGGTAGTCTGCCCGTGATAGAGGACGATAAGCTGGTAGGAATAATAACCCAGCGAGATATAATGCTCGCCAGAAATTATGAAATAGGAGGACTATGTGCAGGCGACCTTATGTCAAAGCCTCCTATTACCGTAGGCCCTGAAGCCAAACTTAAAGAGATACTAAAAATCATGATAAAGCACCACATAGAGAGAGTACCTGTAGTAGAGAATGGGAAACTCCTAGGAATGATAGTTCATGGGAGAATACTGAGGGCTCTTTACGATTCTCTCTAAAAAGTGGTCAGCTCTCCTTTTATCACCATATCCGTTACTTTCTTTATATCAGATAGGTGAAGGTCCACAATACTCTCGACCTTAGGTTTAATGGATTCTATGCTAACAGAATCATCTAAAATGAGTTGAACACTAGCAACCTTTGGATGGTCTATAGGCCGCCCTATCTGGCTTAATATTTTAACGTAGACTTCTCTTACACCCTCAACTGCAGTAACTATAGAATGAGCGATTTGATTAGAAATTAAATTATACATTTTCCCGGTATGATTTACAGGATTCTTACCTGCAGCAGCTTCAAGAGACATCAACCTATTGGGGGTTATAAGACCGTTCGCCCGGTTTCCTCTACCCACTGAGCCGTCATCCCCCATTTCTGCAGATGTGCCTGTCACAGTAAGATACACAGAGCCCCTATCATAATCATCGCCTGTGTTTATATTTACCTCAACTTCTCTGTCAGTAATACTTGAAGCAAGATCCTCAATAGTGTAAGTCATCTCCTCTTTTACACTCCTATAATGATCTAAGTCAGGTATGTATTTAGCTACCATGGCATTTGCTATAGTAAGTGTTATCTTATCTCCTTCCCTCAAACCCATTACTTTTACATCCTCCCCGCTCTCAGGAAATCTATCTTTAAAACGATCCGAATTTATCTCTTTCTCGGTTTCAAGAGCGAGCCTTTCAACGTCAGTAAACGGTGCAAATCCAACTCCGAACGAAGTATCATTAGCGAGAGGTATCACATGAGCTCTCTTAAAAACATCCATTAGGTCAGTAGACCCCTGACTTATCCTCGAGTCAATAACTACGTCATTTTCTACATCGAGATTCCGCAGAGTTCTATCAAGATACTCCTTGGCAGCATGAATTGCTATCTTATGAACCGGCACTAGCTCGTCGTCTACTATAGTGGTTGCTCTGCCAGAAAGAAGAATATATATAGGCGATATTATTTGCCCTCCCCCAAATTTAGGCTCGGCTTTGCCTCCGACGATCTCAACCTGATCAGTGTTATGATGCATAAGGACGCCAAATCTTTTAAGATACTCTACGCACAGTGCTCTAGAAATAGAGTCAGCGATTCCATCCGCTAAACTGTCCGGATGCCCAACACCCTTCCTCTCCACCAATTCAATCTTCTGAGATTCTACAGGGGTCTGATGGATCTGTTCTACAATTATGTTCCTACTCATATTTATGCCTCACATGTAATATTATTATTTAAATCTATCTGGCTTTAATCACATGTCTTAAGCTTTCACTTATCAGCGAAATCCTCCGCTGAGGTTCTATTGTCAGTACGATCTCTCCTTTCTTGAATATTCTAACAACTCCACCGCTTTCTGAAACGGTTATCCCTATAGCATCAGTAGCTGCCGTCATGGCTGCAACAGCCGCATGTCTAGTACCGAGACCCCGAGGTATATCCACCTCAGATGTATCCACAGTGAGATATCTGCCAGCGGCTTCAATAACTCCATCCTCAGAAATAACGAAAACTCCATCTAACTGAGCGAGTTCTTTAACGGTTTCAGCTATCGCGGGATCAGTAATCATCCTTTCACCGATTAAGTGGCCAGCAAACGGATTCAATATAAGTTGCTTAGATTTTTCTAAAACCCTCTGGCTATCCCCTAATAAGAAGGCAGTTCCAATCTGTTTTCCACCTCTACCTTCTCGACCAATCTCTAACGCGATATTAAGGGTTGACTCAAAAACTTCATGTTTAACATTGCTCTCTCTTATGAGGTCATAAAGAGTAAATCCTAGCTTTTCTTTTTTAATCTCGTAGATGATTATCATGTTAGCCTCTGAGGTAAGATCGGAGCCTATAACTACTACCACATCATCCTCATTTAAAATCCCTTTATGCAACCCTACGATCACAGTGTCTTCAATTTGAGCAGCTATTGAAGTTGATCTTGTTAAAAGCCGAATCGCATATACCCCTCCCTTTTCTCTTCGTGCAATATCCTCATCTTCTTCCATATCCACGAATACAATGCTCTTTAAGCTTGTAATCATTGATTCTTTTAAAAGACTCTGATAGGTCTCATCATTGGCTGTAGCAGCAATTATTGTGATTTTTGGCTTCTTCTTAGCTATAAGCTCGAAAGCTTCTCCTGTTTCGGTTAATACTATAATTGCGTTTGCTTCTATAGCTTCAGCGATTTCTAATGCTTTTTTTGCAACTACAGATGCGAATTCCATGGTATTTCTCCTTTATAAATTAAGAATTTCTCCAATCTTAGATATATCTTCTTCGCTTAATCTGAATACATCCAGATTTTTAAGTTCCACTACTATGCCTCTCTTGAGAAACCTTTCGTATATTGGGCAGACGGTTAGAAATCCTCTGCTAAGATCTGTGATTAACCCTCTCTTAATAGCTTCAGCGGCTACCTTTTTCGGGTCATCTACTTCGAATCCTACACATATCCCTCTCTTATGTCTGTGAACAACTTTAGGCAGATATTCTTTCAGGCGGTTAGAGTACTCATTCAGAAGCCTGATCCTCTCGCTTGAATCCTTTAGCTCTTCTATAATACCTGCGCAGATAACAGGGTCAATCTTGCATGCTTTTATTATCTCCCTAGACTTTTCCAGAAGCTCTTCCTTATTGGTAGATATGAAACCGCCTGACATTAAATTTAAGATTTTAGGCGAGCCAGTCGAGCACACTATGACATCTGAGTCTCCTCTAGCTAATTCATGGTCTCCGATTGCCCCGCTAGCATCTTCAACAAGAAGCACATTATTTTCCTTGCATATTTCAGATATAGCTCTAATATTTTGCTCTGCGATATACCCTGCAAAGGAGGTTATAAATAGTGCTTGGGGCTGCTGTTTTTTTATGTGAGACTCCAGAGTCTCAGGGTCGATTAGACCGAGGTCTGTTTGCACAGTGCATATTTTCTTACCTAATAGCTTAGGATACTTCTTAAATCCTTTCCATCCTCCTTGGTCAGGGATCATTATTTTCCCTTCTAAGGCATTTACTATAGTGAATATAGCGCAGTTGCCGCTTGAGAGAAACCTTATAAAGCGGTGGCCTGTGATCTTTGATATAGCTTCAGCGGCCTTTTCTACGTTTTTGCTATAAGCCGTTTTGTCTTCACCAAGTTTCGATATAGCCTCTATCATGGCTTTTTTCGCCCTATCTCCTAGAGTTCTGTGAGGAAACATAGTATCTATTATCTTATAGTCGATTTTAAATTACTTTGGAGTAACTACTAAAGAGATAACTTATTAGAATCATAACATTTATGAAGAATCTATGTTTGAAAAAAAAGTATATTACTCCGAATTTTTAAGTCCTTTAAAGGATTTTCAAAGAGAAAAACAGCCGATAGAGTATAGGAGAGACAGTCTCACCGGTATTGAATGCCGTATTAACCTCAAGCGTAGCGAAAGAGTAAAGCAGGGAGAAAAAAGCTCGTCATACCCAGAGCTAATTGCAAAATCAAAAGAAAAATGCTTCTTCTGCCAAGAGAGAATCAAGGAAACTACTCCACGGTTTCCACCAGAAATATCAAGCGATGACCGCATAACCTACGGAGACACTTATGTGTTCCCAAATCTTTTTCCATTCGCCCAACATCATGCGGTAGCCACAGTTACCAGAGAGCATTTCAAAGAGATAGACAAGTTCACTACCACCGAAATAATTGATATGATAAAAGCCAGCCTCACCTATTTCCGTCAAGTGAATAAATATGATAGGAAAGCTAAATATCCCTCGTTCAATTGGAATCACCTCCCACCTTCAGGAGCAAGCATTGTACATCCTCATGTACAATTATTAGTCGATAACCGGCCAAGTTATCTCACGAACTTATTTCTAGAAGTTAGCAAAAATTTCTGGAAGAAAAAGAGAAGAAATTACTGGGAGGAGCTAATAAAGCACGAGAAAGATAGTGAGAGATTCATAGCACAGATAGGCAGTATATCTTGGTTTACAAGTTTTGCACCTATAGGAAATAATGAAGTTAACGCCGTATTCCAAGACAGAGGATGCATATCGGATCTCACCGATGATGAGATTACATCTTTTGTAGAAGGTCTGCAAAAAATACTCAAGGGCTATTATAAAATGGGTGTGCGGAGTTTTAATCTGACCTCATATTCCTCTGCTATTGGAGAGAGAGAAAAAAATTTTTGGCTCAGTGTTAAGATAATTTCAAGGCCCACCCCTCAAACGTACTATACATCTGATGCGGGGTTTATGGAAATTCTTCATAGAGTGAGGATAGTTGAAACGATTCCAGAAACTGTGGCAAAACATCTTAGAAGAGAGTTCTAGAGCTTCTAGTTGTAGGTATCCATCATAAGAAGATTTTTAAAAACAGGGGGGATAATGAAAAATTGGATGATTACTCTCATAACAGATTTTGGAGCCACAGAATACGTGGGCGCAATGAAGGGAATTATATTTTCGATTTGTCCTAAGGCAAGGATAGTGGATATAACTCATAATATTAAGAAATTCGACATAAGAAGAGCAGCTTATGCTGTTTATTCTTCCTGCAAGTATTTCCCAAAAGGAACAGTACATGTTGTTGTAGTCGATCCTGGAGTAGGTACTGATAGGAGAAGTATAATTATTAAAACAGAAGAGCATCTTTATGTTGGGCCTGATAACGGAGTCTTTAGTTTTATAGATGACGTCAAAGAAGTATACGAGATAGAGTATCCCGCAAAATCTAGGACCTTTCACGGCCGAGATGTTTTTGCGCCAATAGCTGCCTATTTAGAGTGCGGAGCGAGCCCGAAGGACTATGGTAAATTGACTGACGAATACATTAAAATTGTTCTTAAAAAATATATTAAAGAGGACGTCATCGGAGGAGAAGTTATCTGTGTTGATGACTTTGGAAATGTGATAACAAATATAAAGAGGGAAGATTTAGAAAAAATTGGTGTAACTTATGGAGGAAGTCTCAAAATGCGTCTAAAAGGGAGAATAAGAACTTTAAAGCTTCTAGAAAGCTATGGGTTCTCAAGGCCGGGTGATCTAATAACCGTAATAGGTAGCGAGGATTACCTCGAGATATCAGTAAACCAGGGAAACGCTGCCGAGAGGCTTAAGATAAAGGGAGGAGAAGAATTAGAGGTTTTTAAATGAGAGGTTTACTCATAGGCAGATTTCAGCCTTTTCATAAAGGGCATATTTACGTTATTAAAGAAATATGCAAGGAGGTAGATGAAATAATAATAGGCATAGGAAGCGCGCAGCTAAGTCATTCTATAGAAAACCCTTTCACAGCTGGAGAGAGAATAATGATGATCTCAAAAAGTCTATTTGAGAATGGTATTGAAAAAAATTATTACATCATTCCTATCCCAGATGTGAATAATAACTCCTTGTGGGTTTCTCATCTTAAAAGCCTTACTCCGCCTTTTAGCAAAGTCTATTCTGGGAACCCCCTTGTCAAGCGACTTTTCTTAGAGGAGGGGATAGAAGTTCTTACTCCCCCTCTATATAATAGGGAAATGTACTCGGGTACAGAGATAAGGCGGAGAATGCTGGAAGGTGAGCCATGGGAGGATTCGGTACCAAAAGCAGTTGTAGACGTAATAGAGGAGATCGACGGAGTTCAAAGAATAAGAGACTTGCTTAAAAGCGATAAAATCTGAACATATACTTTTTTTTGACTTTTCCCTTACAAAACTCAACACCCTCACTCTCTAGAAGCCTCCGCTTTATATCAACCCCTCCAGTAAATCCTCCTATAGTAAGATCAGATTTAACAATCCTGTGACAGGGCACTACAATTGCGAGAGGATTTTTGGCAAGGGCATTACCTACCGCCCTTGAGGCATTTTCACGCCCAATATGCCTAGCAATTTCCTTATAGGTTGAGACCCTACCATAAGGTATCTTTCTAACGGCTTGATATACAGCTATTTCAAAATCATTAAAGCACGATAAATCTATATCAAGCTGAGATAAGGTATCCCAATCTATTTCCCTCCCGCCATTACCTCCAAATTCAACTTTTTTTAACTTTCTATCTCCTATTAGCTTTATTGGGACGCCACAGTATTCGAACATAGAAAGTAATATATTGACATCAAATAAAATAACCGACGGTGATAGATTGGCTATTATAGAGCTAAAAGAGGTGTGCAAAGAGTTCGGTGGCCACTTAGCCATTAATCGGGTAAGTTTTTCTGTGGCTGAAGGAGAATCTTTTGCTCTTCTTGGGCCAAATGGTGCTGGAAAAACTACTTTGATAAAGATATTAAGTACCTTACTTAAACCCACATCCGGAGAAATAATAATAAGCGGCCTAGATTTACAGGAAGAACCGGAGGAAGTAAAGAAACTTATCGGGGTAGTCTCGCATAATCCCTTTTTATATGATGAGCTTACAGCTAGGGAAAATCTTCACTTCTATGCTGATCTTTTTGAAGTTAATAGGAACAATGCGGAAGCATTACTAAAAATGGTAAATTTAGAGGATAGAGGAAACGAACTTGTCGGCACCTTCTCGAGAGGAATGAAACAAAGGTTGGCTATTGCTAGGGCCTTAATACACGCCCCGAAAATACTATTGTTAGATGAACCAACCGCTGGATTGGATATTCAAGGTAAGCACATTTTCTACAAGTGGATAAAAGAGCTTAGCCTACAGGATACTACGATCCTGCTTACGACTCATTATCTCGATGAAGCTGAAAAACTTTGTGATAAAGCTTGCATCCTTGACGGAGGGGAGGTCAAAGCATGTGGCACACTCGAAGAAATTAAAGGAGTTGAGACTTTGGAAGAGACTTTCATAAGACTTACCGAGAAGGGAGTAGAGTAATGAAGGCGCTAAAAATAGCTAAGAAGGACCTCTTAATAGAGTTTAGAACAAAGCATACTATAAATTTCATGCTTCTTTTTGCTCTTCTTTCAATTTTAATGTTTAGCTATATTGTAGGCGCTTTTATCGCAGCTGTCCCAGACATCGGGCCAGGTCTTTTATGGCTTATTTTAATTTTTTCAGGCATGCTGGGCCTGTCAAGGGCCTTTACTAGAGAAAAAGATCTAGGAACTCTCGAGGGGTTAAAACTCTCTCCGGTTAGTGGAACAGACATCTTGCTGGGTAAAGTCGCTTACAATTTTTCTTTGCTTGTATTAATTGAGGTTATATCGTTTCCAATATTCCTACTCTTCTTTAATTTCCCTGTAGCGGGAAGTATAGCCTTATCTTTTTTTTACCTCACCTTGGGAAACCTCGGTTTTGCAGTTGTAGGCTCTGCTATGTCAGTATTAATACTTAATGCTCGAGCTAGAGAACTGCTGTTACCTGTTATCCTTTTTCCAGTGTTGTTCCCTATTATAATATCCTCCATATCAGCTTTAAAGAAAGTTTTAGTAGAAGGAGAAACGTTTTTAAATACGATGGGCGAGTTTAAAATAATAATAGCGTATACTGTTATCATGGCCGTTATATCTCTTTTGACTTTTGACTATGCCCTTGAGGAGTGACTTTAAATGGAATTTAAAAGAGGCTATGCACTAGCGCTTCTTGGCACAGTATATATAATGGTTCTTTTTGGCATGTATAATGCATTAGTGGTTTTTGGACCCATAGAGTCTAGAACAAAACCCATGGAAGAACTTTATAGGAATGTGTTCTTCCATATACCCATAAATGCTACTACGTATACCGCATTTACTGTGACATTAGTCTTTAGCTTAATGTATCTCAAGACGAGAGACCTTAAATGGGATAGAGTCGCGTCGAGTTCTGCAAAGTTGGGGATAATTTTTTGTTCATTAACTTTATTTACCGGAATGGTCTGGGCAAAACCTGCTTGGGGAAGTTATTGGAATTGGGATCCAAGGGAAACAACTACACTTATTTTATGGTTCATATTTGCTTCCTATTTTGCTTTAAGATCATCTATCGTAAATAAAGAATCTAAGGCAAGACTCTCAGCTATCTTAGGGGTGTTTGGGTATGCAGGCATCCCTCTAACATATATATCCACTACGATGTGGTTTTCTCTTCATCCAAGATTGAAGGAGTTTAGCCTCTCACCCCAAATGAGGCCTGTTTTAATTATTATGATTGTCGGTGTCCTTTTACTATACGGATATCTCCTTTGGCTTGAAGTAAAACTTCAGGAGTTAGAGGATACAACAACAAAGGCAATTTGATAGGAGGAATATGATGGAAAATTACACCAGCATATTTATTGTTGCAACCATCTTGTGGACGGTACTGATATTATACATGGTGTATATAGATGGGAGGATTAGGAAGATTAAAAGTAGGTGATGTTGGTGGATAAAAAAACAGCCAAAAAATTAAAGGTCGGTTTTGGAGCACTCATTATCATCCTTTTTGTCGCGATAGGCTTCAGTGCTTTATCTGGGTTTGTTAATCCCTATAAGTCGGTAAGCGAAGTAGTATCAAGTCCAGATAAGTTCCTGAATAGGCAGATACAGTTAGAAGGGCGGGTGGTAGAAGAAACCGTACGCTGGGTTCCAAACACATTGACTTTTGTATTAACTGATGACGTTTCACAAATACAGGTGACCTATGAAGGCGTATTACCTAGTAATTTCCCGGTAGGTAAGGATCTAGGAAGCGAGTCAGAAATAGATGTTGTGGTTATAGGTTCACTTGTGTCACCAAACCAATTTAAGGCAGAACAGATACTTGTTAAGTGTCCTTCTAAGTATGAACTTCAGCTAAATGAAACGGTGTAAGGATGGAAGGAGATAAGAAGCCAATTCTTCCACTACTAATCGTCATTGCCTCTGTGATTCTCTTACTGTTGCCATTTAGAAGCAATCTCTCATCATTACCTTTTGGCCTTTATAGTCTTGGAGGACTATCAGAAGGAAATGTTTTACTCGCCTTAAGTTGGCTCCTCGCAGCTACTTCGATAATAATGCTATTAGCTTATGAAATAAAAGGATATAAAAAAGCACTAAAGCTTATTCCTTGGGCGATTAGATGTACCACAGGGTTTCTTACATTTTCAGTTATTCTTCTGACATATTACTTCCTTAAGTCGGATTTCTCTATAAACTATGTATGGCAGTTTAGTAGCACGACTCTGCCAACGGTATATAAACTCTCCGCAGTATGGGCAGGACAGGAGGGAACATATCTTCTCTGGGCGTGGTTAATTTTTGTATATACGTGGATCATACAGGAGAAGAGCGGATTAGAGAATACATTTATTAGAAAATCCCAGATTATAAATCTACTTATAGGCATCTTTTTCATTACACTTACCATCCTAGTAACCCCTTTTAAGACCCTATATGAGATATACCCTGATGTCACACCAGAGTTAGTGGCATCTATAGAAGGAAACGGCTTGAATCCGTTGCTTAGAGATCCTTGGATGGCGGTGCATCCTCCAGTAATATTCATCGCATACGCTGCAGTTACTATTACTTTATCTGGAGCTTTGGTATACCTTTCTACGGGAGAGGCAACCTGGGAATCATATAGCAAGCAGTGGAATAGGTTTGCATGGCTCTTCCTTACTTTAGGCATAGCGGTAGGAGGGTTCTGGTCATATAAAGTACTCGGCTGGGGCGGTTACTGGGCATGGGATCCCGTTGAAACATCTTCATTTATACCTTGGTTAACATTGACCGGCTTATTGCATGCTTCAGTACAGTATAAGAGGCGAGGGGACTTTAAGATATTCTCGCCCTTTTTAGCAGTAATAACCTTTCTCCTTGTAGTCTACGCTACGTTTATAACGAGAAGCGGCTTGTGGGAATCCGTTCATGCTTTTGCTCAAACGACCACAGGGCCATGGCTAGCATTTCTTATGGTGAATATTGCTTTTGTTTCATTAATACTCGGAATAGATTTCTACCGTAGAAATGAAGGTAAGATAACACAGGTGAATAAAGACTCTATAAATTTAATCTGCTCATTCATTTCCTCCCAGTTTGTATTAGCACTCTACAAGAAGTTCCTCGAAAAAGGAGGCAGTGCATTGCCTACATTTAGGCAGGCTATCTTTATATTTGCTCTTACATTCGTATTATTCTTAATCTTAAGGAGGGTGTGGGATGAAGGTGAAGATTTAAAAAGTAAAAATTCAAATGTCCAACTAGAAGAAAAAGAGGAAGAGGAGAAAATAGAGCTTCTAACACGTGAAAACCTGTTCTATATAGCAGTTGTACTCTTATCTGTACTAGCTTTCGTATCCTTCTGGGGTATAACTTATCCGATGCTAGTACAGGCTAGAACTGGAGCTAAAATTTCTGTAGGAGTAGAGTTTTTTAATAAATGGAGCCTCCCTTTTACTGCATTGCTGATGCTTGCTATGGGATTTTGCCTTCTCTACAGTAAGATAAATAAAGATAAACTTACTAGGATGGCAGCCGGGGTAATTATAGCTACAGCAGTTTCAATTATTGTGAAACCTACCGCGAATCTCTACATAAATTCTCTAGGACCCTTGGCTCTTTTTGGCGGCATGGGAGCTATTTATAGAATAGTTCATGGAATATCTTCTCCTAAAACACTGAAAGGTAAACTTCGACAGGCTAGCATCTACCTCATTCATCTGGGATTAGCGTTGATTCTCATCGGAACTTTAATAAGCGCAGTATACGAAGCTGAGATGTCTACGAGTTTTACTTTTCCAGATGAGAAAGGAATTAAAAGAAGTATCCTAATGGGTTATGCCATCGCTGTAAATGATATCGAAGTCTATCTTACTCAAGATGGATGGTGGGCTACAGCCATAGAACTAGGCGTATATAAAGACGATAAGTACATAGGAGGTGGCCTTGCAGAGTCCATTGATGATAGAAAATTTGGGAAAGTGACCCACGTCTACATCAATCGAGGGTTATTCTCTGATGTTTATGTCATCTTTCAGGGATTAGCAACTCAGAGACCAGGCAGTGTGATTGTGCCGCTAACTGTAAAAATTATCCCAGGAGTAGGCATCCTTTGGCTTGGAATAGTCCTTTTATCTGTTGGGATACTTCCTCTGATAATTATTGAGACAAGGCTGGAGATACCACCAGTTCGCTACTCTAGGATGATCGCAGAGGATTCAGCCGGTCAGGTATCTAACCCAGATAGAGAATACTTAGAGAAATCGTTAGCTGAACTTAGAAAATCATACGAAGAGGGTAAAATATCCAAGAAAGCGTATAAGACTCTTAAGAAACAATATGAAAAAGCTTTAGAAGAAAGTTAATTATTTCTTAAGTGATTTTAGGCTTTAAAACCCTGATTGCAAACTCCAGAAGCTCAGAAAGCTTTTCAATCTCTAATGTATAACTCCCCAATACAAAAGTGTATGCACCTAAGTGTGAAAGAACTATTCCTCCCTCTTTATACCTAAAAGCATACGTAGGAGGATGTGTTTTAACTTGGGTAAATCCCTCTCTAACTGCAGAGCCAAACTCTTCAGCATATGCATCCTCAGTAACTGTCCATTTTACCTCTATCTCAGAGTTCGACTCATGCACTAGCGTCTCCTCTAATCTTGTCTTCGAGGTAATTATATCGGAGCGCTTAAGAGGTGACCCTTGAGGAAAACTCAGCTCAGATATTGAAAGTAGTTTAGGTTTTTGAGGGATTTCTACGATCTTTTTAGCCCTTAATAATGCTGTCTCTCTCCTCTTCTCCTCTGACAACTTCCTAAGTTTCTCTCGCAGATCCAACTTTTTACGCACTTCCCTCACCTAAGTGTTTTCTGATGGTATCCAATATAAACTCAGGAGTTATCTCTGGTGCTCCACCTCTCTTATAATAATCCATTGCCTTTTGGTTTATAACAAGCTTAGTAATCTGAGCAATTGTCCTCGGTTTACCATCACTTATTTCCCATACGGTTTCAGCGGCTTCTTTACTGAAGGGATTAATACCTCCACAATATTCAGCTAGAAGATTCCAATAGTTATAGATATCTCCTGGTTTCCACTTATTAAGCCGAAGAGTATTTAAACTTGCCCTATCGTCAAAGGCGAGTACGTCGCTTGAGCGGCTCTCGATGTAATCCTCTAGTTTCTCTTTTAACCGAGGGGTCCCTGAGAGAATAATCTTACAAAGCTTAGAGCCGTCTTCTCTTTTAATATCGCTTAAAGCTCTTAGTTCGGATATTATATTTTTATCCACCTTTTCTGCTTCATCAACCCATATAACTATGTTTATCCCAAGCCCAGTAACTTCCAACATCCTCTTCCAAAGGGCTTCTTTAACTTTCCCCCGATCGTTCCAAACATCCGCCTTAGCATCTAGCTGGTCCGCGATTGCACGAAGAAGTTGTAATGGAGTAAGTCTGGGGTCAGTTATAACGACCGTATGATAGCTCCCTACTTCATCTAAGGATTTCGAAACAAAATCTCTAATCGAACTCTTACCCATCCCCACATCATCCCAGATAATTAAAACTGAGCTCTGATTGCTGGGCTCCAAGAACTGGCTTATCCTGTCAAGTATCCCCTCATTTGGATCCTCCAAATATAACTCGGGGTGACTGATTCCTTCATCACTAATACTAGTCTTAAATTTCTCGTAGTCCCAACCTAATGCTTCACAGTAGTTTCTAATAGCTTCAGTATATTGATTTAAGAGTTTTAAAAATATTTTAGCGGTCATTTTTTTTATCTTTTAAACTTCTTTAAAATCGTTTTTAGTTTCTCACTCATTTTTATGGTAATAAACTTTTCTTTCTTTTCAGGTTTCTCTGGGGGCATATACTTTTTTAAGTGAAAGGGTAGTTCCTTGCTCTTCTCTAAATCTATGCCTACTCTCGAGAAGCTCTTTATTATAAATAGCGGAATCTCTCCAGTTGCGAGGTATTTGAAGTAAAAGTACATTGAAATGACATAGAGGAATAAAAATATAAAAACTAAGTAAAGGGTCTGATAAAGTTCTAGATAAGCTCTAAGGAGTATAGATAATGTTGGCATGAGAAGTATAAAAAATGCTGGAAAATACTGAGAACGTATCTCATATAAAAGACCGAAGTATTTTGCTATCACTACCCACCAGCCAATCGCCAACAGGATGATACTATAAGGTACGAGCTCCCAAGGATGCCTCTCTAAAAAAATAAAAAGCCCAATACTTATGTTAGCCAAAAGTGCGACGAACAATAGAAACTCTCCCCACTTAGGTACTCTAATGTCTAGTGGTCTGCCATATTCAAACCGTCTTTTATCCTCTACCGTTGTCGTTGAACGTATGAGATTATCAAGTTTTTCCGCGATTGTTTCACCCACGATTCTCTGCTTAATTATCTCTTCTATCAGAGGTCTAGCATACATCACAAAGTCTTTAAATTCCTTATCAACTTCCCGCACTAACATACGTTGTAACCCTATCATTCTGAATAGCCCGAAAAAGCATGCTAGAGACGCGTAAGCTGAAAAAAAGAATAGGAAGATCCTGAATATCATGATAAGATTAAAAGTCAAACCCTCTGTAGTAAACGTCATGAGTATGTCTCTAAATAATACTGAGGCTCCAGTTCCAAGAATAAGCCCTCCCAGAGCTAATCCAGCGTAAATTCCAATAGCATGTTCCTCTGGAGGCAGCTCCCCAATTTTTGGCGGTTCTTGTGGCTTCATATTTAGTGCCTTTTAATTTTCTATTATTTTTTAAGAATATGTTAGATACCTTTTCTTTTTTCCCCCAAAACTGAACACTAGGGCTAAGAGAGCAAGAGATATAATAAATATCGGACCAAACCTATGTACGGCGTTTATCATGCCTCTAACAAAATCATACGCGGGATCAGATCCTGGAATATAAGTTCTTCGAGGCATAAAATATGTTCCAAAGTTCTTTAGAATAACGGGTTTACCATTAACCATGACCGCTTTACCTACGATATCCTCTTTCTTCAGCGTCCATGGGTCCATTGTCCCCACGTTATCCCCGCGGGTTCTAATTCCATCCGGGCCCACTCTTACTACCCTGTGAATTGTCATAGGGCCACCGTTTGGAGGCGAGAATACAACTATATCGCCTTTTTCTATACTATTTATCGAGATAGCTTCACAAAGTACTAAGTCGGCAGGCGCTAGAGTAGGAAGCATAGATTGAGAAACCACTAATCCAAAAAATATCATCTTTGTAGCTACCAATAAAAATAATACGACGTTTGCCAAGTAAAAACCCAAGGATACGACCGAACCGAACTCTATTCTCTTATCTCTGAGACTAGTATATTCATCGGTTATCCTAGATTTTATGCTTCTATCTCTTAACTTTGTTTTTACAAGTAATCCTGCCTTAAAAATAGGTTTCATGACGGATGGAATAACGCCTCTTCTATGAAGTAAATATATAAAAAAAGGGCTCAAAGCTATAAAAATTGAAAGGACAATAACCGTTAATGGAAGCTCGTGGATAAGCTGGTCAAAAGACTGATATTGAAATCCTAGTTGTGTTTGATATTGATACTGATATTGATATTGATGTTGAAAAACCACTTATCTCACCTTTGATGTAAATAGCTCTATCAGCTGCATCGTTATTAGGTTATAAAACCTAATAAATTCAACTATTGGCCGAGAGTTCATTAAACCTCTTTTCTTTTCTTCAATCTTTTCACCACTCATCTTAGCTATAAGGTCAGGCCGCTTCTCGATTACTTTCCCATGGCATTTTAAGCATGTTTGGTTATTCTTTAGTTCTGGAGAATGTACCTCGTGTATGTTTTTTGCACTAGGAATTTTAAAGTGGCAA
Organism: Candidatus Hydrothermarchaeum profundi; assembly: GCA_002011125.2. Classification (GTDB taxonomy): domain Archaea; phylum Hydrothermarchaeota; class Hydrothermarchaeia; order Hydrothermarchaeales; family Hydrothermarchaeaceae; genus Hydrothermarchaeum; species Hydrothermarchaeum profundi. Next base: position 1,637,747 of record MTMF02000009.1, on the reverse strand, counting down.
TAGGAACATTCTGCGCTACCAGGTATAGTAATGGTCATCTCCTCAAAAACCCTCTGTTCCTTGGATACAGGTATCCTTACTTTTGAGGAGTTCCATCCCCTAGGACTCATGTGGCATACTCTGCAATTTACTCGATCTCTATGGGTGGTGTGAATCTCAGTATGGCAATTTTTGCAGATTTCTCGTGAGAGATGTAGGCTTTCCCTCTTCGACTTGCCTCCCCATTTATCTGCAGATAAATGACAGTCATCTTTATAACATGGTCTGAAAGAAGATACAGTTGGATTATCGATAACATCTTTAAACCGCTTATGGCAGTCAATACAAATTGCTCCTAGGTGAGTCTTAGGGTTTTCGTAGGGATTATATGCGTATACCAACTCGAAGGCCGCTGTAATAGCGATTACAAACGCTAAGTACTTTGTATACTCCCTATACATATTAGTCAGCCGCATATTGTTTCAGTAATTATAGATTAACCTAGCTTTTAAAAAATAAAAAAGTTTTACCCGGGTGTTCATATTCACCCGGGAGATTGTTGAGTTATTAGGAATCTTATCTCCAGACGGAGCCGTGGGACTTAGAGGCGTAAGTCGTATTTGTGCTAGTCATATTTATAAACTCTACAGTAGCAGCTCCCTGATTATTGAAAGATACATTGATACTATAGGCGTTCCACCTGTTTATTGGCGAGAATTCGATTCCCACGTGAGTATGGCATCCTAAGCAGGTATAAAATGCTATCGTATAGTTCCCACCGCTCACAGCAGTTTGGTTTACTAAGTCTCCAGCCCATCCATCTACATCATCTGCTTTATACGGTGATGCGCTTGTCATAGCATTATACCAAACATTGTGGGCATCATAGGGTGAACCTAGCTTCTCAGTTATATTCAGTTTACTCGAATATAATGGGCTTGCGCTTGAGTTATAGCCATGGCACGCTGAATCTGTACAGGCTCTAATGGTTACTTGGGTGTGTCCTCCACTAACTCCTGATTGAACTTTGTGGCAGAGATGACACACAGTAGTAATATCAGCATCTGTAATAGCATCCATCTTTAGCGGGGCACTTTGGTTACTGGCATTGGCATAATTAGTATCTTGAAGAGCAGTTATATGGGCAGTAACTACGTCATCTGATAGACTACCATCCGATAAGTTCAACTCGTCTTGAATGTACTGATGACAATTACCGCACTGCACTTCAGTAACGCCTCCCGTAGTATTAGCCTCCATAGTGTGGGACCCTGCAAATTTTGCTGTTACGCTCGGGAGCACATATATACCCAACACGATTGTTCCCATCAGCATCAACAATTTCGTATTCAATATTTCACCTCCGTCTCCTTCCTCATAGTATCTCCCAGATGAGGGACGGTGTTAGATTAACAATAATCAAAATAATATTTAAACTTTTCCATAAGAGACTTAGTGTCGATGTTTATTTATTCTTATTATTTGTAAATAAAAGTAAATTTCATTTAAAAATCCTAGAAAAATTCTTACTTTCCGTCAAAGTTTGATTAAATATACCTATTTTTGCTGTATGAGGGGTCTGAATGATCATAGTTAGCTCTGCTAATACTGATGTCCACTTCAGTATAAGTATGACAACCTAAGCAAGTGTAATAATCACGAGTTAAGTTAGCGCCAGACTCATTTTGATGTCTAGTCAAGTAAGAACCCATATCATCAAACCACTCTTCATGGGCGTTAGTATTTCCAAGAACTGGTCCAACATTTCCCGCGCTGTACATTGTGTTGTTTGTAGTTTCATTGTTTCCATGGCAATTTATATCCGTGCATACTCTCATTACTACTCCTGTATGACTCAAATTCTCGTAAGCTTTTATTACTCCATGGCATAGAATGCAAATTCCTTCGTCGGTTTGATTGTTCAAGCTACGTTGGAGCCAGCTTAAAGTGTAAGTAGAATTTCCTGCAGCATTTTTGTGTTTTTTAAGCACCGATTGTGCAACTGTAGAGTTTAATTCATCAAATGCGTATTCATGGCACTCGATGCATCTAAGTTGTTGTACGCCTCCTGTTTGATTAACTTCTACGGTGTGAGTTCCTGCAAACTTTGCCAGCACGGATGGAAGTAGGTAAACTCCAGTTATAACGAGGATCACTATAAGAATTGAACTAAATCTCATGATGTTAAGTCAGTCTTTAGATAATAAAGTTTTTCCGCATAAAATATTTATCTGCAGAGGTAGAAAATACTCGAGGAGTGGAGTATTAGGGGAGATGATATGAAGAGGATAAAAGTAAAGAATCCAGAGCGGTGTATCGGCTGTATGAGTTGCGTTTTTGCATGTGCTAGAACGAGATATGGGGTTATTTCTACGGATAGGAGCGCTATACATGTTAAAACTACAGGCGGAATAGAAAGTGAATTTGCAATTGTTGCATGTAGGATGTGTGAAGACCCTCCATGTGTAGCTTCATGTCCTGAGTATGCTATTGAAGTTAGAGATAGCCTTTATTTTATAAAAGAAAAGTGTACTGGTTGTAAAAAATGCGTTGAAGCTTGCCTTCTCGGGGCCATCGAGTTTGATGAAGAACTAAATCAGCCGCTAATATGTATTCAATGCGGAGCTTGTGCTAAATTTTGCCCCCATGATATTCTTGAACTTGAGAGGTTTGAAGTACTATGAATGTACTTTACATTAACCTTGGAAATAGAGAAGTGTATCAGGAGGAAAGAAAAGACCTTTTTGAGAAATATATTGGGGGGGTAGGGGTAGGTATAAGCCTCCTTATGGAGAACTGTCCCAAAGGCGTAGACCCTCTCAGCCCTGAGAATCCAATAATCCTATCTACCGGACCTTTAACTGGGGCATTTCCTACATGTACTAAGGCGGTTGCTCTTTTTAAATCTCCTTTGACAAACGAATTAGGCGAGAGCTATGCTGGTGGTAGGCTAGGTGCCGCTATGCGTTTCTCTGGAAACATGGCTATTGTTATAAAAGGAAAAAGTGATCGCCCGGTTTATCTATCCATCCAAAATGAAAAAGTTTACTTTAAGGATGCGAGATCGATATGGGGTATATCTTCAGCGTATACTGTGGGAAAGATTTTAAGGGATGTAGAACCCGCTCCAGGTAGAAGGAGTATAATAAGGATCGGTCCCGCAGGAGAGAACTTAGTAAGATATGCAAATGTAAATGTTGACACATACAGACATTTTGGTAGGCTTGGCTTAGGAGCGGTATTTGGGAGCAAGAATCTTAAAGCCATTGCGATTTCTGGTTCAAAAGACCTACCTATGGAGGATAAAAAAGGATATTTGAAGGCATATAAAGAGTTGTATGATGTTATTGTGAATACTGATAGTCTTAACAAATACCATGATTATGGTACTGCTATTAATGTCAATCCCTTGAATCAGATTAGGGGCTTGCCGACTAGGAATCTTAAATCTTCTACTTTTGAGTATGCCGAGTATATCTCAGGGGAGCATCTTGCTGAGAATTATATGGCGAAGCACATTGCATGTACTGCTTGTCCGGTTGGATGTATTCATATAGCTACAATGCAGATTCCTTTTGCCAGGGGATTCGAATTCGAGACCAAAAGGATCCCTTATGATTATGAGCCTATATTCGCGCTAGGTAGCTTGTTAGGGATACCTCTGGCAGAGCAAGTTCTAAGTTTAATAGAGTCTGTGGATCATTTGGGGCTAGATGCAATGTCTACTGGGACGACTCTCTCTTGGGCAACGGAGGCCTATGAAAACCATCTCATATCTAAACATGATACTCTTGGCATAGATCTGGCTTTTGGTAATGTGGAGGCCTATAAAAAGGCCGTCCAGTATATTGTTAAGATGCCCAATGATTTTTATAAGGCCTTAGCTAAAGGTGAAACGGCGGCTGCACAAAAGTTTGGTGGAGAGGAATATGCTTTATCGTTAGGGGGGCTCGGTATGGCTGGTTATCATACGGGCAGGGCGAATCTTATAGGGCACATAGCCGGTCCGAGACATGGGCACCTGGATAATGCGGGATACAGCTTGGATCAAAAATTATTGAAAGGTAAATTAAGAGAGACCGAAATTGTAAGTAATTTATTGAGAGAAGACTATTGGCGGTGTTTTGCTAATTCCCTCGTGATATGCTTATTCGCAAGGGAGGTTTATACCCCAGAGCGAATAGAAAAAGCTCTTAACTCTTTAGGAATCCAGAAGGAGGTAGAGGAATTTTTAGGTATAGGTAAGGAAATTTTCAAGATAAAATATAAGTTTAAGACAAGAGAAGGCTTTAATTTAGATGCGATTAGGATTCCAAAAAGATTCTTTGAAACTGAAAGTTCACAAGGAAAATTAAACGAGATAGAGATCAAAAATATGCTTGATACTTATAAAACAGAGGTTATTAAGCTTCTTGAGTAGGTAGGATGTATCTGATGACAACCGCAGATTTCTCTAAATCCCTGAGTCCATCCTTTTTTTTCTATTTTTTGAATCCATAATCCGTGACTATTTCTAGCTGATGCAGGCAAGTTAAAGCTACCTGCATCCACGAAGATTCGTGTACCATTTGAGGCTATATCTCCATGACAGCTTTCATTAGTACATTTTCTCCAGTATATCTTATGGCTCCCTGTATAAACGTTAACTGTTTCTATCTTGTGACATAATAGGCAGGCAGTACTCTCATTATTAATTGTAAACTCCATTTCATATTTCAGTTCTCCGTTAGGCCCGAAAAAGATGTCTGCTTGGCTAGCCCACATATGTACTTTAGAGATTTTTTTAGTAACAGGGCTTGTATAGAAACTTGATACTAGTTCTTCATGGCATAAATTACAGCTCATATCTACTTTTGCTTGGAAAATGCTAGAGATTTTTTTATTTAATGATTCTAATAAACCCTCTTTCTTAATTTTTTTAGCTTCTATTCCCCATAGTTTTAGAATAGAGGGCTTCATTTTTCCGTGGCATGTCTTGCAGGATGTGTTGATTACTGGCTGGTGTACTTGGTGTAGTTTTTTTGGTTTTTCTGCTGTTTTGTGGCAGTATGGGCATTTGGTGTCTCCGGGTATGTAGATGGTGTAGCCTTCTGATTCTATTTTTTTTGTTGGCTCTGGTATTGTTGCTATGGATGAGTTCCATCCTCTGGGGCTGAGGTGGCATATCTTGCAGTTGACTTTTCCTCTGTGGATGTTGTGGATGTCGAAGCCTTTTGACATTGCTGCATGGCAGTCCTCGCACATGTATTCTTTTAGATGGATAGCGGCCCTTTCCTCCTCACCTAAACTATGACATGCAGTTATGCAGCCCGAATTCTTTTTGATGGAATATTTCACATGGCAATTAATGCAGATATCCCCTTTATGTAGACTTCCGTGGCATGTCTTGCAGGATGTGTTGATTACTGGCTGGTGTACTTGGTGTAGTTTTTTTGGTTTTTCTGCTGTTTTGTGGCAGTATGGGCATTTGGTGTCTCCGGGTATGTAGATGGTGTAGCCTTCTGATTCTATTTTTTTTGTTGGCTCTGGTATTGTTGCTATGGATGAGTTCCATCCTCTGGGGCTGAGGTGGCATATCTTGCAGTTGACTTTTCCTCTGTGGATGTTGTGGATGTCGAAGCCTTTTGACATTGCTGCATGGCAGTCCTCGCACATGTATTCTTTTAGATGGATAGCGGCCCTTTCCTCCTCACCTAAACTATGACATGGCTGTTTATTACATGGAAACATCTCTACCACGGTAGGGTTATCTACGATAAATCTCTTGTGGCAGTTTATACAGTAAGCTCCAGGATGTTTTGATGGGTCTTCGTGGGGACTATAAGCATAAGCGGTTGCTACGGTCATTATAAAAACTAGGATTGCAATCCGCATAGGAGTAAGTCTTAACAATTTCCCCTTTTTAATATTAACGAGAAGTCTATGGAATTAGGTAAGCGCATATAAAAATTATTTTTTAACATTTCTCAGAGCTATTTGAAGCAATAATTTTTTCAAAATATTTATATGCATTGTAGCAGTTTGGTGATGTGTGGGAAAGTTAAACATTGAATGGAATAGCTACGAATTGCCTTCATATGGGTTTCCAGAATACAAGGAGAAAAAGAAATACGGTATAGTTGGGGGGCTGGGGGTAGTATCTGATGAAGTTCTCTCTAGAATTTCAGGGAGAGTAAATATCCTAGGCGTGGGGATGCGGAGACTGAGAGGGAAGGATCTACCTATCTATGAGGAGATAGATGGATATAGGGTTGTGAGGCCGTTATTCGGGTTATATCCTGATGAAACAATAAAAAAATGTCAAGAGCTATTTAACATGGCGGGGATAGAGTTTAGTGGTCAACATAGTTCAGAGCTTCCTTTAATACCATTCATATCTGACTATAGTTTAGCTATCCCCTACATTAGAACAAGTATAGACCCGGACTTAATAGTTGCCCACGATTGGATGGCGATATTAGGGAGTTTCGAAAAATCCGTTAAATATCATGTGCCTTTGATTTCATTTCTCCATTCTCTAGAGTCTGGCAGGGTTGGAGGCATAGTTCATACTTTTGAAGGCCCTAAAGAAATCTCTTATGGCGGATACTATTCTGGTTCTAGGACTATACGGGACATAGAAGCGATTGGTATAAAGAAAAGTGATGTTGTTTTCACAGTAGGCTTGAATATGGTAGAAGAAGTAGTTAAAGTGGGTTCTATGCACGGTATCCCTACGGATGTGATACGGGAGAAAACTTATCCCATACACCATGGTGTTGATACGGATGTTTATAGGCCTATGAATGTGGATAAACGTTATGATATAATTTTCATAGCTAGGTTCGCGCATGTAAAGGGAGTTATGGAACTAATCGATGCAATAAAGATTCTATTACCAAAATATCCTGAGATTAAGGTAAGAATGATAGGGGGCGGAGAGCTTGAAGCGGAGGTTTATGAAAGGATAAAAAAAGAAAGACTCGAGGATAATATATTTGTTACTACGCGATGGGTACCTAATGAAGAGAAGGCAGTAGAAATATCTAGGGCCAAAATAGCACTAGCACCGAGTAAGTACGAACCTCATGGGCAGTTTGACTTGGAGGCGGGAGCTTGCGGAGTCCCTTGTATAAATGGAACTGGAGGTTTTATGGAGCGTATGATTAATGATGTTACTGCTCTGCAATGTAATCCTTTTGATCCGAAGGATATTGCAGCTAAAATAGAGTATCTTTTAAGTAATCCTGAGAAGATAGAAGAAATGGGCAAGAATGCAAGAGAATTTGTAGTTAGATACTACGACTGGGATGAAAGAGCCAAGATATACCCAGAGATTTTTGAGTGTGTTGTAGGGGGAGATTTTGAGCGTTTAAAGGAACTGCCGCTTACGGTGAATGTTAAAGAAACCGAGTTCAACGGCAGATCTAGACTTATCTCACATCAGAAGTAACTTCGTCTATCAGTTTTTGAGCCGCCCATTTAAGAGACTCTTTTGCCAATACATCCCTTTCTAGCGCATTTCCTTCTTCGTTTGAGACAATTCCTACACCCAAATTACTTGATAGGTAAGGTAGCCCGTTTGGCCCTATCCCACCAGCGGTACCTATTGGGCGCATATTATTTGAAAAGAAAAAGTTTCTAAGTTGAGAGAGAACTGCTTCTATTCCGTCATTTCGTGCCCCGCCAACGGCGATTGCAAGCCCTAGTTTTTCTCTAAGGGCTCCTTTTAATTCACACTTTGATGCAGGGTAGTCGTAGGCAGGGAGGCATCTTTCCATAAAGGCCTTCAATTTTGAGGATACGCAACCGTAGAATACTGGGCTCGCCATTACTATAGCAGTAGCTTCTTCTAATCTAGAATATATCTCATTCATATCATCGATATGTCTAGGGCAGGGCCTTATCTTTGTACCTTTTTCAAGGCAAGTGAAGCATCCATCGCAGAAGTTAATTTCCATCTCATATACATGAAAAATACGAGTTTTGGTATCTATTTTTTTCTCACATTCATTTAATAGGAATGTAAGTGCACTTGCTGTGTTACCTTTTTTCTTTGGGCTTCCATTTATGCCTAAAATCTCCATTTGAATACCTCCAGGAAATTATTCTTGGAGATCAATCGTAAAAAAAGTTTCTCATCTACCAAAGCACTTCATTCATTTATAAGCGGAAGGCCCTCTCCCCCTATATATTTTATTTCTGTTCCATTTTGGCTATGTATTTTTCATGGAGGGATGGAACGAACCAGCCTCTTTCTTTGACAAACTTCTCTATAAGCGCCCTCCGCCTTTTTTCAAAATGTTCGCCCATTTTCCCCACCTGTGTTCTTTAGTATTCCTTAGGAAAATATATAAATTTATGGGTATATTTCCACTGGAAATTGCAATTGCAATTTTTTTCATTATTTTTCTCAGATATTTTTAATGAAAACAAAATTAATATAGTAGAAATCAGATTATGAAGATTGAATGAAAGAAAAAGAGATTATAAGACGGTTAATAATGAATCCCCGGGCATCATATGTTGAGCTTGCTAAAGATCTTAATATATCCCCGGAAACCGTTAGACAGAAAATATTAGGCATGTTGAATAAGGGTATACTCAAAATTTATTGCGTGCCTGATACAAAACATTTCGGAGTCCGTAGGCTCACTTTCATACTTTCAGCGCCATTAGTTAATAAAGCAGAGATTATTGATAAGCTGAAGGAGATGCCATTTGTACTGGAACTTAGATCTGGTTTACTAAGTAACACAATAATCATGGATGCAATTACAAACGATGCAGACCGGGATACTCCTAAGATTTTAGAAACTTTCAATGAAATGGGTCTAGAGGTAAAAGAGGTTTGTGAAGCAGAGCATGTACATTTTGATCCCATGAAAATCCTCCAGGAATAGAGAGCTACTTTATTTTTTGAAATTAAAGCATTTAAATTCCTATTAATCGTTAGAAGTATTAATTGTATTCAGCATGAAAAAGATCTACTCTAATAGGTATAGTGGTGAACTACCTGATGGATGCAAGCTCTGCATGAAGGGAGCCAAGTTAGTTTTATTTGTCACAGGGCTCTGCGACAAAGATTGTTATTACTGCCCATTATCAGAAAAGCGAATGGGAAAGGACCTAGTATGGGCAAATGAGGTTCCTGTAAGAAGGATCCAGGACATTCTGGACGAAGCTTATAGAATGAAGGCATTAGGCGCGGGGCTTACGGGAGGTGATCCCGCTATGAAACTTAAAAGAACTCTCGGTTATATTGAGCTTCTAAAAGAAAACTTTGGAGATTTTCATATTCACATGTATACAGCTAGCGTGCTATCACTTCAAGAATTGAAGTCTTTAAAAAAAGCAGGATTAGATGAGTTGAGATTTCATATAAATGGCAAATTATGGAAGAGCATTAAAAATGCTATCTCGCTAGGAATAAGAACTGGTATAGAGATCCCTGCTATACCGGGAGAATGTGAGAAGATATCTAGAATCGCTGATAAGCTAAAAATCCTCGGCGGAGACTTTCTGATTCTTAACGAGCTTGAGTTTTCTGATAATAATGCTAGAGCACTCTTAGAGAAGGGCTATGAGTTGAAAGACGACACTTCTTATGCGGCTAAGGAAAGTGAAGAGACTGCGTTGCAAATACTTGAGACAAAGGATATGAATATACATTTCTGTTCTTCGAGATACAAGGACTCGGTACAATTAAGGAAGAGGTTGATCAGAACAGCTAAGAATATTGCAAAAGACTACGAGGAAGTGAGTAGCGATGGTCTCTTATTGAAAGGAGTCATAGAAATTGATAACCCAAATATAAGTAAGCTTATCCGACTCAGGAAAGAGCTTATTAAGAAATATGATATCCCAGAGTCCCTCATAGCTGTAGATAAAGAGAAAATGAGGATTGAAACCTCAATGGAAATAGTCGGTGGTCTCTCCGAGGTGCACAGGAGGAAAAACCTGCGCTATTATCTTGTGGAAGAATATCCTACCTACGACAGGCTTCAAACAGAGGCTATACCTCTCTAGCTCTTAGCTTTCTTTCTCTTAGACATTAAATCCTGTGCAAGAGCAAAGGGTGTAAACAGAGGTGCTAAGGCCATCTCGCTAATTTTCAGGCCTTTTTCCAATTTCTTTTCCCCAAACAACCATTTTAGGTATTTATCAACTACCCTCATGGTCCTCCCCACGTTACTTTTATATGAAAATACTATAAGTATTTTTGGGCTCGTAGCCTAGCCAGGATAGGGCGACAGCCTCCTAAGCTGTAGACCGCGGGTTCGAATCCCGCCGGGCCCGTACCATTTTTGGTTCGAAACTTTTTATACTTGTTATAATAATTTTCTATTATGCTTCGTCGAAGATACGCCATGCTGCTTGAGGACCCTGACGTTAAAAGGTGGTATGATAACCTTGCCAGGGGTTCCAGGGTTACCGCCGATGTCTACTTTAGGAGGCTTGGAGGCTACTCTCCCTCAGCGACAAAGAAATCTCCAACCTCTTCATGGACTTCGGGAGCTGGAGCGAGAGGCAGGGGCATGCTGGGAGCTACATTAGGAGCACGTTGAAGGCTGTACGCTCCTAGCTGCTGCATAATCACAAAAGACACCAAAGTGAAAATCAAGATACGAGGCGCTGATGACACGCCCTCCCTGCGCAAGGAGCTAGTGCCCACGAGGAAAGAGCCCCGCGGATATTCCTTTTTCAGGGGACAAGAAAGCCAGGGGCAGCCAGCGTCCTCGTGGCTCATAGCGGCAGACTTAGAAAAGCCCAGCACGCAGTAGGATTTAAACCGTAAACCTTATTAAAAAAGGCTCTTACATGTGAGTAATATCCAGATAAACAGGAAATATCAAATGAACAAAAAAGAATTTTCTCCCAGAGTCGAGAAACTGCTTAAAAAGGTCTGGCATCTTGACCATTTTTTATTTTCATTTTCTGTTTTTGATAAAAGTCCTGCCGATTTGTGTAAGGAGGCTGTACGAGAAGCGTTGCGTGAATTTGAGACGTATAAGGAAACGTTTTCAGGGAGAGGGATATCTCTGGATGAGTTTCTCGGACCAGGTTTTGACCACAAAAAGAAAACATTAGTCCGTGTTGATATGATCCCGGTAAAGGGCTATGCGCAAGCCTTCGCACAGCCGCCATACCCGCTTGAGATGACCGAAGAAGAGAAGAATAAACTGTTCCTGCAGATCTTTCATGAGGTTTTTCATGACTTTAAAGAAAGATTTGTGATATATTCCTGGGACACGAACTGGAGCAGTTACTTTGACCAGGGTAAGGAGTGGTGGGGAGCGCAGCTTTGGACCGTATTGTTATTTGAACGACAGGAGATTGTGGTAGTCGGCGCGTCCACCACCGATTAAGACGCGACCGCATTTGCTCTTTACTTAGGTTCGATTCCCGTAGCTCTTCTCAGCTCTTTTAAATACGTTTCTGTATCCGCACTCAGATCAGGGGATGTTGTACTCGTAAGAAGCCGGGAGAGAAGGTTATAGGTGGAGCGATAAACAGCCAGACTTTAAGGAAGTATGAGCCAGCGAGAGGAGGATAAAAAACTAGCGGAAGGTAAATAGGAACAACTTAATTTTGGCTTAATTCATCCGTAACGGCTTCCCATTCTTGTATAAGTTTTTCTTCTGTGTTCTTTTTTACCAGAGAAGCTGCGGCAATCCTATGGCTGGCATCTGCGATGCCGCCGACTCGGTCTGTCGCTATAGGAAGGGTAACATCTAACCCGGGAACTTTTCCAGAGAGTACTTTCCTCTCTAAGGGCGCGGGTGCTCTAAAGCTCACTTTTGCGCCTTCCCAATCTATTCTGCCTATTCCGGGAAGTTCGGGAACAAATTCTTGGAAGCCGGCTACAAACTTATCTTCATCGATAAAGCTCATGTCTTTGATCGTATGACAGAAAAGCCCGATAACCTTAACCCCCATAGGCATAAAACTTCTACCTACATGAAACCACTGTACATATCTTTCTTTTCTCAATCCGTTATCCTTGAGTTTTTTTATGGTTTTCTCGAACTTTTTTCTCCTAAGCTTTTTAAGTTCTTCCACGCGATTTATTACTTTGTCCGTTACTCCATTCAAAGCTGTGTCAAGTCCCAGTTTAAAATCCCCATTATAATATCCTACTGATCCAAGGGTTGTGAGGCAGTCTGCGATAACATCAGCATATTCATTGAATTTAGTCATGAAGTATTTTTCTTTCCCTCCCATAATCTTTATTTTAGCCTCATTATTCCTTGCTGCTAACTCTAAGATATAACGGTCATAGCCGAGAACTCCACCCGATCTATCATGGTAGTCTCCTACAGAGCCTATTACAGAAAGAGAGGCAGTACCCTCTATTTCTGTATCCAAATAATATCGGCTAAATAAATAGCAGATCGTTGACGCTGAAATAAACATGTCGCCACTTATACCAGCGAGTTCAGGGTTTATCGCCATTATTTTCTTTCCTTGGACTTCCCTAGCTGGGTGATGGTCTAAAATAAGCACTAAATTCCTTTCATTGTCTGTTTCTTTGATTATATCTCCGACCATGGCTCCTAAGTCGGTGTAGATAATCAGCGAATTTCCTTCCGCATGAACTTTTTTAGTAACCGCTGGGTGGAATCTTTCAATACAGAACATCTTGGGCTCTATGTTAATATGGGAGAAGGTTTTATACAAAATAGCCGCAGCACAGAGCCCGTCAGCATCATTATGGTGCACTATTTTTACATTATCGTATTTATTTGATGAGACTATCTTTTTAGCCGTTTCTAAGGTTCTTGAAAACCGATCTTCTAAAAATTCCTCTAACATTTTTAACTCACCAGATCCTTTATACTCTCTAAAATATAGTCAGGTTTTGTATTTGTTTTTTCTACGTCTTTTAAGCTTGTTACTCCCGTTAAGACTAGTGCAGTATCCATCCCAATATTTCTACCGGCTAGTACATCACTTTCGATTATGTCCCCTACCATAAGGCAGTCATTCTTATCTAACCCCAATGCCTTTAAAGCCTGTTCCATAATAGGCTTTGAGGGCTTACCTATTATTACATCAGGAGTTCTCCCAGTTACATATTGTAGGGCACCTACCACAGCGCCAGTTCCCGGGATCATGCCTGATTCGGATGGATAAAGTTTATCGGTATTTGTGGTAACCCAAAGCGCATCTCTTAGTAAAAGAGAGGTACCATAGCTTAGTTTTTGATAGCTAATATTTAAATCCGAGCCGGTCACTAGAATATCTGCTTTTTCTGCGGTTTCTTCGATTCTAAGATCCACTTTGAGAAGTTCTTTTATTAGTCCAAGTGACCCAATGACAAAGATTCTCTTCTCAGAATGATTTTCAGCCAGATATTGGGCTGTAGCATATGTAGCCGGGATGATTTCCTCTAATTTAATAGGGAGTCCCATATCAGCAATTCTTTCAGCGTAATCCTCGCGGGATCGGGTTGAATTATTACTTACAAATACAATTTTTTTCTCTCTGTTTTTAAGAAATTCTAACGCCTCGATCGCTCCAGGAATAAGCTTTTTCCCCGTGTAGATCACGCCGTCCATATCAAAAATGTAACCTTTATATTCTTTCATTTATCATCCCTTAGTAAGAGTAATTCTAAATATTGTTCAGCAATTTATGTTGGGATTTTATACCGTCTTATAAAGGTTTCCGAAAAGAGTCCGTAAGCAGTGAGGGAAGTGTGAAAATTGATTGAAGAAAATACAGATTTACTGGTAATCGGAGGGGGGATAAGTGGAGCGGGGGTAGCTTTAGATGCCGCTTCCAGAGGTTTAAAGGTAATACTTGTTGAAAAAGACGATTTTGCGAGTGGAACGAGCAGTGCGTCATCCAAACTTATACATGGTGGATTTAGATATCTCAAAAATAGGGACTTTAAGCTAGTTTTTGAGGCACTGCATGAAAGAGGACTTCTCCTGAATTTAGCTCCCGGGATAGTAGAGCCGCTCCCGTTTTTGGTTCCTGTTTATAATAAGCAGCTTAAACATATCGGTAGGCTATTCAAATGGGTCGTTGATCCGGAGGGGTATACAATTATGGAGCTATTAAAAGCCCCTCTAGCCCTCCGCTTATCTGTGCTTGCATACGACTTACTTGCAGGTAAACGTAAAATTAAACCACATAAGATCCTGAGCAAGCAGGAAATTCTCAAAATAGAACCCGGTCTGAATCCTAATGGCTTAAGCGGAGGCGCAGTTTATTGGGACGCATTTGGGCTGGATTTTAAGTTGACGTTGAATGTATTAAAGAAAGCCCGAGAAAATGGTGCGAGATGTTTAAATTACGCATACGTTAAAGAGTTCATAAAGGAGGGGAATAAAATCGTTGGAGCTACAATTGTTGACAGAATCGATGGAAGCGAATCTAAGATTTTTTCTAAAAAGATCGTGATTACTGCTGGCCCTTGGGCTGATATAATAAGAGCAAAGATGGGTATACAGAGTAAAATGCTTAAGCCTAGTAAGGGTTCCCATATTGTTTTATCCCGAGAGAAAATTCAGATAAGGAATGCTATAGTTATGGAAGCTATTGATGGCAGACTCACTTTTGCTATACCTTGGGATGACCTCGTAATAGTGGGTACTACGGAAATAGAACATCAATCCTCGCCTGACAATGCGGTAGTCAGTTTAGAAGAGGTGAATTACTTGATAGAGGTAGTGAATCGTTATTTCCCTAACGCCAATATTATGTACAAGGATATTATAGCCACTTATTCGGGAGTAAGACCCCTAGTTGATGAGAAAACTTCTGTTTCAGAGGTTTCAAGGGAACATAGGATTATTGAAGAACCGGAAGGAGTGATCACTTTAACTGGAGGGAAGCTTACGACATATAGAGTTATGGCTAAGGATGTGGTGGATATTTTAACTAGTGAAAGGTGTGCCACAGAGTCTATTAAGCTTAAAGAACAAATCTCGCAAGTTCCGCTTGAACTTGAAGATGATATCAAAAAGCATCTACTTAAGATATATGATAAGGAAGAGATTGTAAAAATTGGCGAACTCATAAGAGAAAACCCAAAGTTAAAGGATAGGATTTCTCCAAGGCACCCATACATATGGGCGGAAGTTAATCTTGCTGTAGAATTGGAGTTTGCACGGAGGCTTTCTGATGTCATTGTTAGGCGGCTTGGATTTTATTTCAGGGGATGCGATATTCAAATAGCCACTCGAATTGCAGAGCACATGGCAGGGCTTTTGGGATGGGATACTCAGCGTATGAGAGAGGAAATAGAAGACTATAAGAGTTTTGTTGAAAAAAATATGGAATGGAAACCCTAGAAGTTTGTGACTATCTTATGTGCTTATAACCTCCTTCAAGGCCTCTAAGAACTTCTTATTCTCCTCTGGCTTTCCTATGCTCACCCTAATATGGTGGTCATCCATGCCGTAGAAAGAAGAACAGTCCCTTATAATAATCCCTCTCTTAAGTAATGCATCGGCTACCTTTTTAGAGTTTTTACCTGTTTCTTTAACGTCCACTAAAACAAAGTTTCCATATGAGGGATAAACTTTTATTTTTGGAATTTTGGATAGGTTAGATATTAGGAACTTTCTCTGTTCCTTTATTAACCTAATTGTATTTTCGAGATGTTTTTTATCCTTTAGTGAGGCTATCGCTGCCTTCTGAGCTAAAAGATTGACACTAAAAGGAGTCTTAATCCTCAGCATCAAATCTATAATCTGCTTAGGAGCTACTCCATATCCCACCCTTAATCCTGCTAATCCAAAAGCCTTCGAGAATGTCCTGCATACTATAAGGTTTTCATATTCCTTTATCTTATCAATATTCGAGATGTCAGAAAACTCTACATATGCCTCGTCAAGTATAACGATCACATCCTCCTCTAAAATCCTGAGTAATCCCTCATCTGGTATCTTAGTGCCAGTCGGGTTATTCGGTGAGCATATAAAAATCAGCTTTGTCTTTTCAGAGATGCTTTCTACTATTTTCTCAGTATTGAAGTTAAAGTTCTTATCTAATTGAACGAAAATGGGCTGTCCCGAATATATCTTCACAAGACTAGCGTACATAGAGAAAGTAGGGACTGGGATAATAGCTTGATCTCCTTTTTCTAAAAAGATTTTAGTTACCAAGTCTAAGATTTCATCTGAGCCATTGCCTGCTATTATATTCTCCTTTTTAAGTCCTAGGTATCTTGCTATCTCTGATCTTAGCTCTCCAGCATCCTCTTCAGGGTAAGTAGCTACTTCCCAAATGCTTTCTGTTAAAGCTTTAATGGCTAGAGGAGGGGGGCCTAGTGGATTCTCATTAGAAGCTAGCTTTATTATATCTTCGATTTTGAGCCCATATTCTTCGGCTATCTCTTCTTTACTTTTACCGGGTATATACCTGGGAATTTCCTTTACGCTAGGATTAATCTTATAGGGCATGAATGCAGATTGCTGTAAAGTGTATTTAAAGCATTCGTAGATGGTGAAAAGCTTTTATTAAGCTCATTCGATCTGTATTTTCTTGCCTTTTTTCGTTTCAATTTTTGGAAGTCTTATCTCGAGTACGCCGTTCTTATACTTAGCTTTAGCTTTTTCTGGATTTACAGGGGCTGGAAGAGAGAAACTCCTATAGAATTTTTTATACCGCCTTTCTTTCCTATGGTATCCTTCTTTTTCTTCCTCGATCTCCTTCTGTGCCTCGGCGCTTATCTCTATACTGTCCTCGGTAGCATTTATATTGATATCTGCTTTATCCACTCCTGGGATATCGGCTTTTATTATTACTTCTTTATCCGTTTCCCGTATATCGGTGAGAGGTTCAGCTACACCTTCCATGTATGGTTCAATAGCTCCGCTAGGAGCTAGCATTTTAGGACCTTTACTCCAAAATTCCCGAAAAATTCTATTCATCCTCCTCTCTAACTCCTTTATTTCATCGTATGGATCCCACCATGGCATAATGACCACCCTCCTACTTTATTTGAATTTAAGGCCCTATAAATATTTTCCACTTTTTCGGAGCTCTACCACTTAAAATAAAAATGTGAAAGGCTTCTTCCTAGTTATGTATGAGTAAGTCGAATTATTGTCTAACTATAAATACCAACTTCTTATTCCCTATCTCTAAGGTAATTAGAAAAAACCATTGAGTAGAAATAGAATGATTAAAAATAGTTTTATCCTTCTAGATAATGTTGGATATTTAAAAGAAAGGAAGATATGGGGTCAGGGAATCTTTACTTGGGACGACTTTATTTCACAGAACAGGATAGATGGGCTTTCTGTTGATGTTAAAAAGAAACATGATAAGGAGCTGGAATTGGCGTTATTTCATTTAGAAAAAGAGATTCCCCACTATTTTTGCTATAGGCTTCCTCGCAGTGAGCATTGGAGGTTATACGATGAATTAGGACGAAAGGCTTGTTTTCTTGATATAGAAACTACAGGTTTAGGAAAAGACCATAAAATAACTGTCCTCAGTATCTATAATGGAAAGAATACCAAGACCTTTGTTAACGGGATTAATTTAACAGAAGAAAATTTGAAAAGAGAACTTTCAAAGTATCTTATGGTTATAACCTTTTATGGCTCTGCCTTTGACCTCCCCTTTATATCCAGATCTTTTCCTTCTATTAAATTCGGTATACCGCATCTTGATCTATGTTTCGCAGGTAGGAGAGTAGGTTTAAAGGGCGGATTAAAAAAGATAGAGAGAGATCTTGGAATTTCTAGAGAAGAGGATATATGTACAATAGACGGATATGAGGCAGTCCGTTTATGGAAAAGATGGGAGAAATATAGGGATAGAGATTCCCTTGACTTACTTGTGAGATATAACCAATACGATGTGATTAATCTAAAGCCCCTCGCTGACACTATATGCGATAAAATTAAGAAAGCAGTCATCCCTCCGTATCTTAGTTCTAAATAAGCTTTTACATGGCAAAACCTTTATATATAGGAGTAGGGAAAGAGACTTCCAACTAATTTTACTCTTTTTCGGAGGCGTTAGGAAATGGAAACTCTTGAAAAAGTAAAAGAATACATGAAAGGAACAACAACAGTAGGACTCGTTTGCAAAGACGGAGTTGTGTTTGCTTCGGATAAGAGGGCAACAATGGGGACACTAGTAGCCCATAAGATAGTTCATAAGAGCTTCATGGTAGACAAGCATATAGGCGCAACAGTTGCTGGATCTGTAGCTGACGCCCAAGCTCTAATTAGATGGATGCAAGCTGAGGCTAAACTTTTCAGAATGAGGAAGGGAGAGGAAATGAGTGTAAAAGCCGCAGCTACGCTCCTAGGAAATATACTTTTTTCAAATAGGTATTTCCCTATGATTGTACAACTCATATTAGGCGGTTATGATAAGGAAGGCGCTAGTCTTTATTCGATTGACCCCCTGGGAAGCGCTATTAAAGACAAGATGTTCGCTACTGGTTCTGGATCGCCGATGGCTCTGGGATTGCTAGAAGATAGCTTTAAAGAGGATCTCTCTGTCGATGAAGGAATTAAGCTGGCAGTTAGAGCCATAAAAGTTGCTACGGAAAGGGATGTAATGACAGGTAATGGGATTGACGTGGTTAAAATTACAAAGAAAGGTTTTGAAAAACTATCTGAAAAAGAAGTAGAGGAGCTAATTAAGACTCTTTAATCCCCTTTTACTAGTTTTTGAGGGGCCCACAGATGGCAGTTGAAGAAAGTCTCAATGAAATAAAAAAGGTAATAAAGGATACGGTACCCCCGGCTTCGTTAATGACCAAGGTCGACTTTGAGGGTCCGGAGATTGTACTTTATTCAAAAAATCCTTCCGTGTTAGCAGAAAATGGAGAAATAGTTAAAGAGCTTGCTAGGGTAATAAGAAAGAGGATAGTCATTAGACCAGATCCGTCCGTGTTAGAGGAACCTGAAAAAGCTATTGAAAAGATCAAAAGTATAGTGCCGGAAGATGCAGGCATAACGAATATAGAGTTTGACCCTAATTTTGGTGAAGCACTAATTGAGGCAGTAAAGCCCGGGTTAGTTATAGGGAAAGGAGGAGTAACACTTAATGAAATTAAAATGGCGGTCGGCTGGACGCCAAGTGTTAGGAGAACACCCCCCATACCCTCTAAGATAGTTAAAAGCATTAGGCACCTCTTGCTTAAATCAAGTGATGAGCGCAAGGAAATCCTCAGAAGTATGGGTAAAAGAATCCATAGAACGCCTCTAGATAGGGGGGTTCAGTGGATTAGGCTCGGGGCTCTCGGGGGATTTAGGGAAGTAGGCAGGACATCAATTTTTCTTCAAACGCAGGAGAGCAGAGTGCTGATTGATTGCGGTGTTAATGTCGCTGCCAGCGATAATGGAAGTGCATTCCCTTTCTTGAGCGTACCGGAATTTAATTTACAGGAGCTTGATGCAGTTATAGTAACTCATGCGCACTTGGATCATTGCGGTTTTGTGCCTTATCTATACTATATGGGGTATAAGGGGCCTGTATACTGTACCCCCCCCACCCGGGATTTAATGTTTTTACTTCATTGGGATTATTTAGATGTGGTTGAAAGAGAAGGAAAAGATCTCCCTTACCCTAGAAAATTCATTAAAGAGATGGTTAAATACGTTATACCCCTAGAGTATGGTGAGGTAACTGATATTTCGCCTGATATAAAATTAACCCTTCATAACGCAGGTCATATCTTAGGCTCATCGATAGCGCATTTTCATATAGGGGACGGATTGTATAACCTAGCGTATACCGGTGATTTAAAGTTTGAGAGGTCACGGCTTTTAGAGCCTGCGAATCCAAGGTTCCCCAGACTTGAAACCCTTATAGTGGAAAGCACTTATGGAAGCAAAAAAGATACTCAACCTTCAAGGAAGAGCGCAGAAAAAGAATTAATGAAAGTTATCGACGAAACCCTAAAAAGAGGGGGCAAGGTACTGGTTCCAGCGTTCTCGGTGGGAAGAGCGCAGGAACTTATGGTAGCTCTAGAGGACTATATGAGCAAAGGAGCAGTAACTGAAGCACCGGTATATCTTGATGGCATGATTTGGGAAGCCACGGGTATACATACTACTTATCCTGAGTATCTAAATAAAGAATTAAGAAACCAGATATTCCATAGAGGAAAGAATCCTTTTTTGGCCGAATATTTTAAAAAAGTAAATGGGCCTGCGATGAGAAAAGAGGTAATAGATGGCGACCCAAGTATAGTTATCTCAACATCAGGTATGTTGGCGGGTGGGCCCGTAATAGAGTATTTCAAAAGTTTAGCTGAGGATGAGAAAAATAGCCTGATTTTCGTGGGATACCAAGCAGAGGGGAGTATGGGTCGAAGAATACAAAAGGGATGGAAAGAAATACGCATGAATGAAGACGGTAAGACTAAGGTGGTTAACATAAATATGGATGTACACACTATTGAAGGTTTTTCTGGGCATAGTGATAGGGGTCAACTTATAAGTTATATAAGGCGGATAAATCCGAAGCCTGAAAGAATAATCACCTGTCATGGAGAAGAATCAAAGTGTACAGAGCTTGCATCTGCTTTTCACAGGATCTTCAAGGCAGAGAGTAGAGCGCCTAGGAATCTTGATGTTATCCGGGTTAAGTAATTCAAAAAGGATTTATATAAGCATTCTAGCAATTAATGTTTCATGGATGCTGGAATGACGTATTCGAAGGCAGGGGTGGACATAGATCTTGAGAATTTAGCTATTAAGGCTATAGTTTCAAAGCTTAAAGAGACCACGCGGATTAGGAAGGGAAAAATCGGGGAAAGTATACCCATTGAAGGTCATTTTGCCGGTTTAATTAAAATAAATAACACGCAAGCGCTTGCTATCAGTGCCGACGGCGTAGGATCTAAAATCCTTGTAGCACAGATGCTTAAGAAATATGATACGATCGGTATTGACTTAATCGCTATGAACGCAAATGATGTAATCTGCCTTGGTGCAGAGCCGCTAACGCTTGTTGATTACCTCGCGATGGAAAGGCCAGAGCCAGAGATTGCTACTGAAATCGCGAAAGGATTAGCTCTCGGCGCTAAGAAGGCAGGCATCTCCATCTCTGGAGGAGAGTTAGCTACGCTTCCAGAAATAATAACAGGCCTCGACTTAGGAGGATTCATAATAGGTTTGGTGGAAACAGATAAGGTTATCAATGGCGAAAATATCTGTCCTGGAGATGTTGTTATCGGTTTAGAAAGCTCTGGCATCCATAGCAATGGGTTAACGTTGGCGAGAAAAGTTTTGTTAAGTAAATATGATATAGATGATCGGCTTGGGGATAGAACAGTTGGTGAAGAGCTATTAGAGCCGACTAAGATATATGTGAAGGAAGTATTAGAAGCAATAAAAATAGTAAACGTAAAAGGTTTAGCGAACATAACAGGTGGGGGGCTTGGAAATCTTACTAGATTGACTAAGTATGGTTTTTTTTTGGATTCTCTTCCACAGCCTCCTAAAGTTTTCAGGATTATTCAAAAGATTGGAAATGTAACAGATAAGGAGATGTACAGAACCTTTAATATGGGCGTAGGGTTCTGTATTGTAACTTCTACTGATGATGTAGATGAAGTGATTGGTATTTGCGAGAAATATGGCACTAGAGCCTATAAAATAGGTTCTGTGGACGAGGGTCCTGGTGTTAGAATAAAGGGTAAAGACTTTATATTAAAATATTGAAGCTTAGATTTTTCTATAGGTAAAGCTTTTACCGTCCCACTGTCTCTCAATTAGATTCATTTTAACAAGATCTTCGAGGATCTTTTGGACTTTTGACTTCGGTGCAAAGCTTGCTCTTCTGAGAGTTCCAGCATCCATAGCGCCATGTTCAAGTAATCTTAAAATATATGTGTGATCTGAGCTGAGATTATTTGGGACCATGAATTCAGAATGTAAATAATTCTTTTTAAAATTTTCGCCTTATGTATGCCCTAAGCTGTAGCATAAAGAATTTAAATTCATACAATATAAGTCGAAGTGGTGAGTTGTAATGGTCAGAGTAAAAAAGAAAGGAGGCTTTAGAAAAGGAAGAGGATACAGCATCCGTGAGGTGTTGGAGGCAGGTCTTACGATCGAAGAAGCTAGATCGATGGGTTTCAGGATTGACAGGAGGAGAAAGAGCTTGCATGAATCTAATGTTAAAGAACTCGAAGAATTGAAGAAATGGCATATAACCGAAAAAGCTAAGGAAAAAAAGAAACCCCCGAAGAAATTAGTGCCTCTTATAGAGGTTAAAGGTATAGGTCAGAAAACTATTAAAAAATTAGAAAAGGCGGGTATAACCTCCGCTAATGCTTTAGTAGATGAAGACCCAGAAAAGATTTCAAAGAAAACCGGACTTTCCAAAAAAATCGTTGAGAGGTATATATCCGAGGCAAAAAAAGTGATTTAAATGGATATGCGGGGCATCCTCTCTTCATCTTTTTCCCTTTATAAGAAAAATCTTAAATTTGTAGTCCCGCATGTACTTGAATATCTCGCTGACATTTTCGTTCTAATATTTTTCGCCATACTTTTAGTTATAATTGTGGGGATCTCGCTTCAGCCCTTTGATATAGGGTCTATGGTGACTTTTATTCAAAGTAGTACGCCTTTTTATCTTTTTGCGTTCTTTTTATTCAGCGTTTTTTCAATGGTTTTGATATTCTTAGTCTTTAACGCATTTGCAAGAGCGGCTATTATAGAGATGGCGATAACTGGTTATGAAGGAAAGAGAGTTTCCCTCTCTGATGGACTTGAGGGGATAAAAAAATATGGATTGGATATCCTATTATATATGTTGATTATCGGAACTTTTTCCATAGCGATTCTCTCAACAGCCGTTATTCCTTTAGTATTTGGGGATATTACAATTTCAATATTTCTGCTTCTATTTTTCGGCATATTAATGGTATTGATTTATTTTCTAACATTTTTTACTCCCCAGGCGATAGCAGTTAAGAAGGCCGGAATTATAGATGGTTTCATAGAAAGCATAAAATTCGTAAGAGTATACAAGATAGAGGTCATGCTTTACATATTACTTGTATTGGGCACCACCTTACTTACAAGTTTTTTATCCCTTCTTTTTTCATTGCCAGCACTATTCTTCGCGCATGTTAACGAATTATTATTTTTTTTACTACGGGGATTTCAAAACATTGCAATTATAATAATTGGTTTATTTATTGCACCATACTTAGAAATAGTTAAAACCTATATGATGCTGGAGGGTGATAGGCAATGAGGTTAAAGCCTAAAGATTTTATGAAACTTTTAATTAGGCCGGTGATCGTAGTTTCAACTATTTCGAAAGAGGGCGTGTCAAATGCCGCGCCATTTAGTTTTAATTCTCCAGTAAGCTTCTCGCCTCCGATAATAGCAATATTTTCAAATCCAAAACATGATACATGGCGAAATATAAAAGAAAACAAAGAATTCGTGGTTAACATTATTGGCGAAGAATTCGGGCCTTTGATGAAGATTTTAGAAAAGGACTATCCATATGGTGTCAGCGAGATTAAAGAAGCGAATTTAACTGAAGAACCTTCTAGAAAAATTAGGCCGCCCAGAATAAAGGAAGCCTTCGCTTGGCTTGAGTGTAAAATGATCCACTCCGCAGTATTAGGGGATCACGTGCTTATAGCTGGAGAGATAATAGAAGCTGAGGTCAAGAGCGAGGTTTTCGACAAAGTAGTCCTCCTTGAAAAAGCAAAACCTCTCTGTCATATTAGTGGTGAATATTTTTCTACGCCTCTAACGGTCTCCAAGTTCGAAAGGGCATAAAGTATATAAAGCACCACTATTAATGGAAGGTTGGTTAAAATGGGCGAGATAATCACTCTAAAGGATGACGATTTTAATGAAAAGGTTAATAAATACCCTCTAATTTTGGTGGATTTCTGGGCAGATTGGTGCTATCCCTGTAAAATGGTGGCTCCCGTAATAGAAGAATTAGCGAAAGAATATGACAGCAAGCTAGTCTGTGCTAAAATCAATGTCGATGAAAATCCGAGTGTTGCACTTAAATATCAGATTATGAGCGTTCCTACTGTACTAATATTTAAAGATGGGAAGCCTGTTGAGAGGATTATTGGCGCGGTTCCAAAATCTTATTTCATAGAGAAATTAAGAAATTATCTATAAACAAACTCTTTTTAGCCGGTGTTGCTCATATTTAATTTAGAATTTTAAATCTTCTGCAGTTTAGCGATGAAAAATCCCTGTGTCCCATGTGTATGAGGGTAAAATCTTTTTGCAAACTTCATCTTATTACCTAAATGCATGCCATATACTTGGGTAAATGCCTCGACACCATAGGGTACATTCAGTAATTTAAATCCAGAGTTTAGGGCGTCCTTTATTATTAATTCGTTTTCCTCTGGTAATATACTGCAGGTACTATAAACCAGAATACCTTTCTTTTTAAGGATGCCATGAGCGGTCTTAATTAAAGAGGCCTGCAAAGTACAGCACGTTTCCACGTCACTATGGCCCTTTTTACCAGCTTCAGGATTCTTAAAAACAGTACCCGTACCTGTGCATGGGGCATCAAGGAGGATCCTATCAAATATTATTCCAAGTTCACCCGAGTTTCTGGCGTCCATTCTAATAGCTATTACATTCTCTGCTCCCATACGGGTTATAGTAGATCTTAAAGAACGCATACGATCCCTATTCAATTCTAAGGATACTATAGTTCCTTTGTTCATCATTAGTTGTGAAATATATGTGGTTTTTCCTCCTGGAGCGGCAGCCATATCAAGGATTACCTCACCTTTTTTGGGTTCAAGTACTTCGCAGGAATACATCGAAGCAGGGTCTTGCAGTTGATAATAACCCATTAGATATTCCGTAGTAGCACCTAATGAAAATGGAGAATCTTTAACTAGATAGCCGTGCTTCACCCAGGAGATTTTTTCTAACTCAATCCCTTTCTCTGTAAGTCTTCTTACAAGTGTTCTTTCATTTATACGCAGAGTATTCGCTCGGATTGAAGGCGATAATGGCGCGGTCAAACCGCGAATAGTATCATTATCAAATAATAAACGATACTTATTTAACAAGAACTCTGAGAACATAGTTGAATACTTGCGGCTATCTAATAGAAAACCTTTCTTCGAAGTGGTAGAAATGATAGAGGTAGAAGTAAAGGTTAAACTGGATAATCCAACCATCACCCAAAAGAGGATAAGAGAACTAGGATTCAAATTTTTTAAAAAAGAGAGACAGACGGATTATTACTATTCCCATCCCAACCGTGATTTTTCACAGACAGATGAAGCCTTACGGGTAAGAGAAGTAAATGGAAATTTCAGGCTTACCTATAAGGGTCCTAAATTAGACAAAGTTACTAAGACGAGAGAAGAGATTGAAATCTCAATAAGTGATGCTAAGAAAATGGGAACGATACTTAATCGCCTTGGATTTAAAGAGGTAGGTTGTGTAAAAAAAGAACGAATAACATACCGCTCTGAAAAGTTTAATATATTTCTGGACGATGTAGAGGGATTAGGAAAATTTATAGAAATCGAAAAGCTTGAGGAAACCTATAAACCTGAAGAACTATTGGAAATTGTAGAGGAATTAAGAGTTCCTATAGAGAACATAGAACGAAGATCCTACCTCGAGCTACTTCTAAGGTTATAGCTTGTGAAATTCTATATCTATACTACCATCATCTATATGTGCAAGGGCAAAGCCGTGATGTAAGGGACCTGGATTAACCACAAGAGTACGTCCAATCATATCCTTTCCTTTCGCCTCATGAATATGTCCACAGATAACTAAGTTAGGCTGGTATTCTTCTATGAATTTTCTTACCGCCTCACTTCCCGCATTGAATCCACTAGACGTTTTATCTACTGTAGTGTTAACGGGCGGAGAATGAGAGACTAATACCTTAACCTCGAGGTCTGCTACCATCTCATACCCCTTTAGTAAGGCTTTTTTTATTTCCTCCTCCGAATATTCTTGAGGAGTATTAAAAGGCGTTAAACTAGAACCACCTACCCCAAAAAATCCTATTCCCCCAATCTCCACACCTTTTGAATGCAAGTTAACACCAATTTCACTTAGAGTTTCCTCGACATCGGCATAATCGCAATTACCATGTACAGCAAGAACTTTCCCTATTTGCTGTAAACTCTTTAAAATTTCCATCGCTTTATTTTTATGCCCGAAATTAGTTAAATCCCCAGCAACGATTATCAAGTCAGCTTGCACGTCAGCTAGCTTATTTATCTTCTCAGATTTTCCATGGATATCTGAGGTACAGATGATCTTCATAGGACTACTTATCTCTCTCTAATCTATTTTTTAGTTTTTCTATAGAGTTCCTAGCCAATTCAGCATTAGGATGATTTAAATTATTAAAGGCGGCAGCTGAGATAGAATACTTTTGCACAGCTTCTTCATATTCTCCAAGATCCTCTAATACAGCCCCCAGCTGATAAAGACTTTGAGCAAAACCCATTTTATCTCCCGCCTCCGATGAGATCTCTATACTCCTCTGATACATCTCCTTTGCAAGGGTATATTCTTTCAGCGCATGAAAAACAGACCCTAGGTTATGATAGGAAATCCCCATGCCTTCCTTGTCCCTAATTCCCTTTGATATCTCCAAGCTCTCTTTAAATGCATTTTTAGCGTCTTCTAATAAGCCTTCCTGGAGGTATATAGCTCCTAAATTTTGTAGTACCGCAGATAGATTTCTTCTATCTTTTTTGTTATAATAAAACTCCTTTACTTCCTCATAAATCTTAATCGCTTCGCTTTCTCTCCCAATCCTCTGGTAAACTGAAGCTAGATTGCTCGCCGCTAAAAACTTTTTGTCTCCCTCTAATGTTTCTACCGATTCCTCTAACAACTTTACTGCGAGTTCCACATATCCTCTTTCAAGCAAGGCAATATAAGCAGATTCAACTATCTTATATGCTTTCACATACTCACCTGAGGCCATGTAATACTCCCGTGCTCTGAGGTGATCCCATAAATCTTTCTTACTCTCTACTAACTTATCATAATATTCGCCTATTCTTGCCGATAATCTTCGTTGATTGACGATTTTAGTTCTAATAAGTTTTTTAACTATATTTGGAATATAATAGCAATCCTTCTTAAATAGCAAACCTTTTTCTAAAAGCTCATTTACGGCATTCTCGGAGAAATTATCATCTAATATCTCTAGAGGAACAGGTCCTTCAAAAATTGAAGCAGTTTTTAGAAGTTCTTTAGCAGCATTTTCTAGATTCTCATATATCCTCTCTAGTATTTTTTCTGGAGTGTGATTTTCAGATTTGTCAATTATTCTAGGAGACTTTGAGAAGACAATCAGGTAATACGGCCTCCCTTTAGAAATCTCTTTTATTCGTTTTTTCAGATCATATGAAATTTTTCTGTTAGATAATCCTATTAGCTTTAGTGCGTCATTCTCTGAGAGCCCCTGTAATTCTAAGTGCAGTGAATCATTTAAGTTAATGTCATGCTTGCCGGTGAATATGAATTTTGTTTTATCAACTTTTTCTACAAATTCTATAAGCTTATTTAGAAGTTCTTCTCCAAAGCTCGTGTAATCGTCAAATATTATTAAAAATCTTTTCTCATTCAAAAAACTCGTTAGTGCTTCAAACTTATCGGTCATCTTAATAGGGGATCTTAATATATAGTCAAATTCTACTATCCCCGAGTCTCCTAAGAAAAAGTTACATGCTCTTAGAACCTCTTCAAGCTTAAGGTAAGAGTGCAACTCTAAGAAGAGAATATCTTCAAAACTTTCATGTTCACAAAAAGCAAATTTAGCGGCTAATGAAGATTTACCCATACCGTGTGAGCCAAAGATTACAGCGTTCTTGTCTTCTTCTAGTATTGCTTTCTTTAATTGTTTAGTTTCATCTGATCTATCTACAAAATTGGTTATATAGTGCGATAAACATTCTAATGTTTTCTTAGAAGCCATAATTGGTAATTAATGGGGCTCTGTTTTCATATCGAAGAGTTTTATAGATATAGTAACAATGAGTATTCCGATAGCCCATACAGCCATTGTTATTGCAAGTTCTGGTAGTGTTGGAACGTAAACTCCGGTGTGGCCCAATGGATTAATGCCGAAACCTAGTCCTAAAAAGGCGAATCTTTTCAGGAAGACACCAATTAAGACAAAAATAGAAGATACAGTCAAAACTGTAATATTTTTTCGTGTTTTAGGGTACCACAGAAGCAAGAAAGGAAGAATACCGAAAATAAATATCTCAGATAAGAAAAAGGGGCTATATCGCCCTGAAGTTAAGATTTCTAAGCGCATAGAGTGGCCTGGTGTTTCAGAATATGGCCAATATGTGGTCAGTATCTCGCTTAATAGGAAAAATAGATCTACTAAGAGCACAGTCGCAAGTAGTTTTCCAGCGCTATGAAACATTTCGTCTTCGAATTTATACTCATCAGTATACTTCCGAATGATAAGCAGCATAATAATCAGAAGAGCTAATCCAGAGGCAACAGCAGAGGAGATAAATATAGGCGCCATCAATGCAGTATGCCACATCTCTCGGGCCTTAGCAAGACCTATCGTCCAAGCAGTTATTGAGTGAATCCCTATAGCAGTTGGAAGGGAGACTATTGTCAATCCCAGTTCAAGGTTATGAGTTGCTCTCCCGCTAAGAAGTACAAAAAGATCGATAATACACAGAATAAAATAGAGGTTCAATACTGCGGCATCGAAAACAAAAATTGAATCAAAATTCGGTGTCAAAAGGAAATAATACACTCGTTGGGGGTTACCTAAGTCTATAGGTATGAAAAGCATAGCCAAAAGTACACACACGGCAGCTTGTAGCACTGCTATCTTATTTGTAGGCATGAATTGTTTTGCTCCAAAGAGATTTACCCCAGAATATATTATTAATCCGCCTGCGGCTAGACCGACAAATAACCAGAAGTTTTGGATATAAAATCCCCATGTGAAGATGTCGCGCATTCCAGTAATTATTAACCCATATTTAAGCTGGAGATAGTAAGAATACACCCCTACACCTATAATAATTAAAAGTGCAAGAACAAAACACCAGTACCTTAGTCCTGCGTTTTTAAGTTCATTGAACCTTAATTCAACTCCAAGTATACGCATCTTATCACCCTACGTACCATATTTTGGGATTAGTTCCGAGTTCTTCTTTTAGCCTAAAAGGTACTCTTTCTTTCAAAATCTTTGAGACAGGACTCTCAGGGTCATTAAGGTCTCCAAAGTGGCGAGCTCTTACTGGACATGATTCAACGCAAGCAGGTTCCCTGCCTTTTCTTGTCCTATGAATGCAAAATGTGCACTTTTCTACGACACCCTTTGGTCGTATTGGTACCTCAGGATTCACTTCTTCTGGTGGGACTCTTGGTTCTTTCCAATTAAAATGTCTGGCCCAATATGGACAATTTATGATACAATACCTACATCCGATACATTTCCAATAATCTATTACAACTATCCCATCTACTTCTTTCCATGTCGCAGTGACTGGGCATCCTTGAACGCAAGGAGGATTTTCACATTGCATGCACTGTATTGGGATATACCAGTACTCTTCTTTATTAATTTCCGTATAATCCGTATCGGCATGCTCAAATTCTATTTTACCTTTTTCCATTTGTAGAACTTTTATGTATCTAAAGCTAGCATCTCTATCAATGTTGTTTTCCCTGAAACAGGCTTCTCTACAGGTTCTACAACCGATACATGCTTTTACATCAATCACCATACCCCACTTAGTACCCGGTATTGGTTCTGGAGCATATTTATGAGGTCCTCTAGCTACACTTTCTTTACCTACTTTATACACTTCTTCGAAGGCTCGTACTCTAAGCTGAGTAGCATAGCTTCCTCCGATTAAACTTGCTCCACCTATCCCAAGCATTTTAAGGAACTGCCTTCGAGTTATCTTTGAAGTCATTCACTCTTCCTCCTAATAAGGGCAGGGATAATAAGCAATGCAAGTACTGCGAGAGTCCCCAACGCAATGAGAGTATTCACGAGAGGAAAGTGTGGCTTGGGAGGTATGGGGTAATACTTATAGTCTTGATACGGAGCTGGAGGCCATGGCAATTCTAGATCGTTAGGTACTCTTTTTTCTATGATACTTTGAGTGAGTGCTTTAGTAAAGATCGCTTTCACTCTTTCTTCAGCTACATCTACAGTCATTGTCGGGTTATGTGGATTGTGACATCCTACCGTAGTGCATTTAGGAGGATTGCTGAGTTTCCCTTCTTTCCATTCTCTATAGTCTCCATGTATTCCTTCTTTCCACATATTATATCGCTCTTGATGGCATCCATGGCAAAGCTCTGGTACACCGTCAACAATACTTACAGTTTCTCCGTTCAGTAGCTTGAGTTTTGCAGGGTTTTCGTCGCCTAAGTGGCAAACCCTACAAGCATTTCTTTCTTTTCCGAGTATATCATGGACTTTAAGGTCGGACTGTTCTTTATGGGCCCGTATAGGTAACTTATCTGATATTTCATATTCGTGAGGATGACAGGTATCACACGGCCAATATGGTGATTCGGTAATATCCTCTGTCTGCGCCCAGACAGCCGTCGCGACCAACATTATGCCCAGCGTTGAAAACATTAATAGCATTAACTTGTACATAAGGGATATCTCCTCTAAATCAGCCATGGAATTACACCGGAATTGTATTTAAAATTTATGGTTGCATTTTTTTATTTTAGCCTCATGCCTTATAGAACAACTATTATCCCAACCCTTCATAGAACAATTTATATTATAATAGTATTGTTGTAAATCTATATATGGAAGACGTGGTTATTCGCCGTAGGGGAGAAAGTGAAAAGTCAATAAAAATAGGTAAAGTACCTATATACCTATTGGCAAGGACAGAAAAACTTGAAAGCATGATAGTCGAAATGCCTCCAAATAGTGAGATTCCGAAAACATATTCGCATGGCGGTGAAGAAATAAGGATAGTACTCAAGGGCGAGATAGAGGTAGACACAGGCGGAGAAAAATACATCCTTAGGGAGGGAGATGTAATGTGGCATAAATCTGAACTTCCTCACAGGATAAGGAATCCAGGGAAAGAAAAGGCTGTCTATTTTTCAGTCAACATGCCGCCTACGTTAGAGTGGTAGATTTAATTCCTTGACATCGAATGATTTTACTTTAAAACCTAAATTGACTCTTCTTTTTTAACAAAAAGTTTGCTAAAAGCAGTTTACTCCACTCTTCAGGGTCATTTAAAACTTTGCTTAGGACATTGTTTAATATGAGCGGTTCGCCCTCCCGTATATAATAGTAATTATGTCTTTTGAGAAGATTTATATCCTCTGGTAAAACTATCTCGCCGTGAGGAGACTTAGAGAAGGCATTGGGTCTTGTTCTATCTAGAGGAACGATTTCAAACCATCTTCTTTCAAAAAGGGGAACTATCTTTTCTCCTTCAAGTTTTTTTATTGAAACTTTGTCTACGTGTGGGGAGAGATTTGTCTTTCTTAAATTATATTTATTTATTCCTGCTTGATTTGAATCTAGCTCGCTACTCCTCCCCCCAAATAGTGTTATATAAGTGTTCCTCATTGGTTGAATAGGCAGTTGACCTAGCATAACTTTAATTGTTATATTTTTCGTTTTAAAATATAATTGTAATAAGTCTGATATTCTATTTTAAAACTGGAAAGCAATAAACTTAAAGCGTTATAGATCCAAGTGCGGTTAAGACTTGAAGTAACAGGTGAATCAGATTGCGAAGTGCCAAAAAGTTGAGAGAGATATTAATGAAGATAGATGGTAGGGGATATAAAGCCTATAAGAATATAAGAGGCGCCTATGACTACGGGGATTTTCTTATATTCATTGATCATGTTCAAGGAGACCCTTTTGCATCTCCCAGCAGGATACGAGCTAGGGTTTACCAGGAGTTAGGGAAATTTCCTATTGAACTTTACCAAAATAAAGTGCGAAAAATTGCGATTGAAGATTATCTAACAAGGAGATTTGCGGATTCTATACTAAAGATTTCTAAAGGCCGAAGGGGTACTGGGAGAAGCGGTGTAATCGAGATAGTTAAGTGTGGTCAGGCAGTATTAGAGAGGACATCGGTGGAGGTTAACAGAGAGTATACAGAGGCCTCCTTCTTCATCGGACTGCCAGCTGAGGGTAGGAAAATCCTAGGCAGAGAGGCGGTTGAGATGTTTTTCAATGAAATCCCGAGTATAGTTAATCGTTCACTTTTTTATAAAAATCTACCTGAAAGCGAGCTTAAAAACCATATTGAAATAGTCGAGGATGCATCTTATATTCGATCCCAGCTTAAGGAGTACAGACTTGTAGCCTTTATTGCTAATGGATCTATTTTGCCAAGGCAGAGTGGGGTAGTTGATACTCCTAAGAAAAGTGGTGTGGTATATTTTAGATCTCCGCCGGAACTTGAGGTAGAATTTGAAACTCCAAATTCCAGGAAAATTAAGGGATTAGGTATTCCTGAGGGGATAACTTTGATTGTAGGTGGGGGATACCATGGTAAATCCACACTTCTAGATGCGATATCTAAGGGAGTTTATAATCACCTGCCTGGAGATGGAAGAGAGTTTGTTATAACCATATATGATGCGGTTTTAATTAGAGCTGAGGATGGGCGATATGTTGAGAATGTAGATATTTCTCCATTCATATCCAATCTACCGTCGAATGTAGATACAAAATCTTTTAGTACTTCAGACGCTTCAGGAAGCACCTCACAGGCGGCTAATATTATTGAAGCTCTCGAAATAGGCGCTAAATTGTTGTTAATAGATGAAGATACCTCTGCAACAAATTTTATGATCAGAGATAAAAGAATGCAAGAATTGGTATCGAAAGAAAAAGAGCCAATAACGCCGCTAATTGATAAGATACGTACGTTATACCTGGAAAGGGGAGTTTCTACGATACTAGTAATGGGAGGTTCTGGAGATTACTTTGATGTAGCGGACACTGTGATAATGATGGATAATTATATTCCACGAGATGTCACAAAAAAGGCTAAAGAGATTGCTCAACGGTATAGGGTTGATAGGATACTGGAAGGAGGGGAGAAATTTGGAAGTATAAAACCTAGAAAGCCTCTTAAAAGTAGCATAGATCCTAAAAGATCAGGCAAGGTAAAAATAAGAGCGTCTACTAATGCAATCCAATTCGGTTATCAAACTATAGATCTTTCAAAAATACATCAGATCGTAGAGCTACCTCAAATAAAGAGCATAGGCGATATAATGTGGTATATGGGTAAGAACCTTTTTAATGGCAAAACTTTGAGTGAGGCTCTTGATATAATTGATAATAAAATCTCTAACGAGGGGTTATCCTCAGTATTAAGCATGCCTTCGGGGGATTATGCATGTCCCCGGAAATATGAAATTGCAGCCGCGATAAACAGGTTAAGAACCCTTAAATGCGAGTAGAGTAAACACTTAGAAATATTTAGAATCTTATCCTTCACCTTTGGGCTGTTGCTTTCTTTTGGCCATCTCCATATAGGAACTTACTGCAGTAGATATTGCTACTACTCGTCTATCTTCTCTGAAGAAATCAGCTAATCGTGCTTCTCTGACTCTATCGGCCTCTATTACTTTAGGTATCTCTTTTATTATATTCTGCTCTTCGATAAAGTTAGTTGTTATTTTCCCTCTTCTGAAGGCCTCATTGTCCATTACAGCTTTATGAAATGGTATATTAGTTGTTACACCTGCAATAATATATTCACTTAAAGCCCTTTTCATCCTTGCTATGACTTCCTCTCTATTCCTACCCCAGACTGTGAGCTTGGAGATCATAGGGTCATAGTGAGGTGAAATAGTATATCCCATCCTAACACCAGAATCAACTCTCACACCGGGTCCACCAGGAGATCGATATTTAGTAATTTTTCCTGGGGAAGGTGTAAAGTCATTTAAGGGATCCTCTGCGTTTATTCGGCACTCCATTGCGTGGCCCCGCATTACCACTTCATCTTGAGTTTGACTCATTCCTTCCCCGGCAGCTATCCTTAGCTGCTCTTTAACGAGGTCTATTCCTGTTGTATGCTCTGTTATTGGATGTTCAACTTGTAACCGGGTGTTCATCTCTAAAAAATAAAAGTTGCCCTCCGAGTATATGAATTCAACAGTACCTGCATTTTCGTAGTTGATAGATTTTGCCGCCTTAACAGCTAATGCACCAATCTCGTTTCTTAAATCTTCGGTCATGATTGGCGACGGCGTTTCTTCAATAAGCTTTTGATGCCGTCGCTGGATAGTGCACTCCCTCTCATTTATATGAATCGTATTACCTTTGTCATCTGCAAGGATCTGAAATTCAATATGCCTGGGATCTTGTAGGTATTTTTCTACGAAGAGCGTGCCATCCCCAAACGCGGATTTCGAAACAGATTTAGTGGAATCAATAATCCGCTGAAGATCCTCCTCTCTTTTAACTATTTTCATCCCAATTCCCCCTCCACCTGCAGAAGCTTTTAACACGATGGGGAATCCAATTTCTTCAACAATCTCTAAGACTTCATCAGCATTTTCAATTTTGTCATCTGATCCGGGAACTATAGGTACGCCTGCCTTTTTCATTATTTTTCTTGCCTCAATTTTATCTCCCATTTTTTTTATTGCAGTGCTGCTAGGGCCAATAAACTTAATCCCAGCGTCTTCACATGCCTTAGCGAACTTCCAGTTTTCTGCGAGAAAGCCGTATCCCGGATGGATTGCCTCAGCTCCTGATTTAAGGGCTACATCTATTATCGTATCAATATTAAGATAGCTTTGGCTAGGTGGGGAAGGGCCTATGAAATACGCCTCGTCTGCATACTTAGCGTGAAGAGAATATTTATCTGCTTCCGAGAAAACTCCCACTGTTTTAATATCGAGCTCTCTGCATGCTCTCATTATACGAATAGCTATTTCCCCTCTGTTAGCTACTAGAACCTTATCAAACATAGTATTTTTTTTAATTAGTTCATATATAAAAAAAGATTTCTTTTTCAGTCTTCGGATTATTCCACTTTGAAAAGCAGTAACCTCGAAATCCTAGCGTTTTGTTTTATATTTATACCTGCTGCTCCAACGCTAAGTACAGTATTAAGCGGGTGCTTAGTACCAGAGATAACTAAAGTAGGATGGAAGCATTCGTTCTCAATAATACGGTCTAGAGGTTGGAGTACTCCTATCCATCCTTTAGGGATATTTATTTTTTCATTATATGTCACAATGTATTGCCCAGCTCCAAGATGCCACCAACCATACTTTTCTCCTTCAGGCTTCCAGAAAGGATACTTTTTCAATTCACCTCTCTTGAATTCACTCCCGCCAAAGTCGACGGAACCCGGACCTTGAAGTATGCTTATAGAATTTACAGTAAGATCAACTCCTACATCTTGGATCTGCTTTTTTTCATAAATTATATTCTCAACAAACTTGACAGTATCTTTACCTGACAGCAATTTTTGGAATACCATGGCTTCCACCTCCCACTAAATATTTTAGAATTTATTTTATCACCATAAGCGCGGTTCCAGCTGGTATCGTCGATCCTTCTGTAACGAATATTTCTTCTACGATACCACTCTTATGAGCATGGACATCATTTTGCATCTTCATTGCTTCTAATACAGCTACGACATCCCCTTTTTTAACAGTTTGACCTACTTTAACCTTTAACTTCAAAACTAGGCCCTGCATTGGAGCAATTACGGCTCCTTCTGAGGGCTTTGATGGTACCTTTTTTTTCTCAATTTCTGCGATATCCATAAAACCTCCAATAGGCTCCACTTTCACTGAATAAGATTCTCCATCTACTTCGACTCTAAATTCTGTGGGTATTCCTTGTTCAGAGGCAGCCTGTTCTGCTGGAGGTTTCAACGGTTCTTCTCGGATTTCCCCTTTTAAGAACTTAGGGGCAATAGATGGAAATAATGCGTAGGTTAGTATATCTTCCTCTTTCTTTACAATACCAAGTTTTTCAGCCTCTCTCTTCATTAATTCATACTGAGGCTCAAGTAGGTCAGCAGGCCTTACCTCAATGGGTTCCTCATCTCCGAGGATCTTTGCCTTTAAACTGTCATTTATCTGCCCGGGAGGTTTACCGTATAAACCCTTCACATAATCTTTAACTTCTTTAGTGATCGCCTTGTATCTCTCTCCAAGTATTACATTCATCACAGCCTGAATACCAACTATCTGACTACTCGGAGTGACAAGGGGAGGGTATCCGAGGTCTGCTCTAACTCTCGGCGTTTCTTCCAAAACCTCATCATATTTATCTAAAGCATTCTGTTCTTTTAATTGTGATATAAGGTTAGATAACATTCCTCCAGGAATCTGATAAAGAAGGACGTTTATATCCACGAGTTCCGATATTGGATCTATTAAGCTAGAATATTTTTGCCGAATCTCCTTGAAATAAGCAGTTGCCTCCTCTAAAGCACCTAAATCAAGCCCGGTGTCATATGGAGTCCCCTTGAGCGAGGCGATTATACTCTCTGTTGGAGGCTGTGAGGTCCCCCAAGCGAGAGGTGAAAGAGCAGTATCTAGTATATCCACCCCGGCTTGGCATGCGGAATAATAGCTTATTGGAGCCATACCAGAGGTGCAATGGGAATGAAGGTCTATAGGTATACTTATTTCTTTTTTTAAGGCTTTAATGAGATCGTAAGATGCCTTTGGGGAGATCAATCCTGCCATATCTTTTATGCACAGAGAGTCGCATTCCAGTTCTTCTAACTTCCTCGCCATATCCACAAAGGACTCAATAGTATGAACAGGGCTAATTGTATAACAAATTGCTCCTTGAACATGTGCTTCTTCTCTTTTCGCTATCTTTATTGAAAATTCCATGTTTCTTATATCGTTGAGTGCATCAAAAATCCTAAATATATCCACTCCGTTTTCTGCAGATTTTACGACAAATTTTTCTACGATATCATCAGGATAATGTCTATAACCCACAAGATTCTGTCCTCGTAAGAGCATTTGGGTAGGAGTCTTTTTCATATATTTTTTGAAAGTTCTTATCCTTTCCCAGGGATCCTCATTCAGATATCGTATACATGAATCAAAAGTTGCACCACCCCACACTTCCAAGGAGAAGAATCCTACCTCGTCCATTTTTTCGATGATGGGGATCATATCCCTCATCCTCATTCTAGTAGCGAGGAGGGATTGATGAGAATCTCTAAAGGTAGTATCGGTAATTCTGACTCTTGCCATTTTTATCACTACGTCAACTTACTTGTGGTTAATTGAGAGTTTAATATAAAAAAGTAGCGAAATGGTTTTTATAACATCTTAACGGTATCCACCATCGCCTTTAGATTCTTGTTAGGAGTTAAAGGAGAAATAGCGCAACCCGGAGCAACTATGTCGATACCTGCTTCGATTGCCCTCATAGTATCAGTTTTCACTCCCTCAGGTGTTCCATACGTGAGAACCTTCATGGTATCCACATTCCCCATTATTGCAGCCTTCCTCTTTGCAGCAATAACCGATTTTTTAGCATCGGTTCTACTATCGATGCTTATACATGTTGCACCCGTCTTTATCATGTCTTCTATGATCAAAGTCCCATTTCCACATACATGGAGTACTGTAGGTCCCTTCAACTTGTTTATCAATTCCTTATCATATGGAGCAGCCACTCTAGCATACCCTTGGGGCCCCATTATATCTACAGAAGCAAACATATTCTCTATTACTACTACATCTGCTCCATGATCAAACATCGCATTCCCGTATTCAGCTATAGTATCAACCCCGAGATGAGTGAACTCGTTAACAACATCTGGGTTCTTGAATGCGGTTACCATGATCTTTTCCATTCCTGCTAAATGTGCTGCTAGGGAGAAAGGGCCTATCACATGCCCATATATGGGGATTTCTCCTCCATATTTATCGCTAAGTAGCTCAATAGCTTTCAGGACAACCGGGATTCTGCCTTTCTCTAAAATGTTTTCTGGAACCTTTACTCCATCAGGGGATTTGTATCCCTTAGAGGGTGCCTGAGGAATATCTGTCTTCTTTCTGCCCCATTTTATCTCGCATCCAAAAATTTCTGCTTCAACTGTTTGACAAAAGGGGACTCCAGCGCCTTCTAGTCCTAATTGTTCCCACGCAGCCGCAGCTAATCTAGCCATTTTGAAAGGGTCTTTGTGCGCCTCTGGCCAGTAAATCCCTATTTTCTCCATTTGATCAAGGGTGGCGGTTTGATTAGCGCAGGTGACAGGTGGCCTGTCAACTTTTTGAAGGTTCAGAGCCTTCATAAATCTCTCTTTGGGTGTCATAAGAATTCACTTCCTGTTCAACTTAGAATAAAAAAGTTTTTTAAGCATTTCTTCTGGGTAATTAACTAAGATCCTTTTCTCTTCTTTGATAGTTGCAGCGACAAAGTGGGTCCCTGTCCTTATTACACCTTCCGTTGAGTTGATGTCTCTTAAAACTCTTTTGAGGTCTTCTCGGTCCATAGCTTTGCAAATAAGTATAAAGTCTACTCCACCAAGAACATAATATACAGATATAACACCCGGTATTTTTGATAGCTTTTCTCCAAGTTCTTCTGCATATATCTTCTCATAAACGGCATTTACGAGGATTATCGCGGTTATATCTAATCCAAGTTCTATAGGGTCTAAATCCACTAATGTTCCCTTAATTATACCTGACTCTTGGTATTTCTTCAGTCTGTAGTGAATAGTGGAGCGGGAGATATTGGTCATCTTAGCAATTTCATCGATATTTGAGTTTCCTACTTCGTCAATGCATCTTAAAATTTTTATATCTTTTTCATCTATCTTTAACATATTCTTCCCTTGGAATTTGTCTAATTTTTATAAATTTTAATACCAATTTATATGTATTTTTGTTCAACCAATAAGTGATTATTTGTAAATAGTATTTAAAATTATCAGTAAAATTTAAATATCAGTTTAAGAGAGGGTAAGGAGGAAGACCATGTGGAATTCTATATTCTATAGCAAGAAAAAATGTTCCACATGGTGCAGAAGAAAAATTTTGAATATCGGGAGAGAAATAAGATGACACCAAAAGAAAGAGTTTTAGGATTACTTAAAAAGGAAAAAATAGACCGGGTACCGTGTTTTAGTGGAATGGGGAACGTCACGGTAGAGGGAATGAAAAAGTACAACATAAAGTTTGCAGAAGTGCATAAAAACGCGGAAGATATGGCAAAGCTCGCGGCATCAACTTATAAGCTATATGGGTACGAGTGCGCAGTAGTGCCATTCGACTTATGTCTAGAAGCAGAGGCTTTGGGATCTGAAATCAACTGGTATGCTCATGTTGAGGACAATATACTTTATCCAACTATAAAAACAAAGCTGGTGAAAGCGGGAGATGAAGTTAATATCCCTGATGATCTTGAAGAAAGAGGAAGACTCCCAATGATTAAAGAGGTCATAGGGTTGCTTAAAGATGATATTGGGGATGAAGTTCCAATTGGATCATATGTTCTTGGACCATTCACTCTAGCCGGGCAGATAATGGATCTTAATGAGCTTCTAAAAATATCTTTCAAAAGGCCAGATGATGTAAACAGGATTTTAACTGGATTAGTAGACGTTGCTACCAGAGTCGCCAAACTAGAAAAAGAAGCAGGTGCCGATTATATTACGATCAGAGAAATGGGAGCACCTTCGGATGTTATTAGTCCCAGAATGTTTAAAACACTAGTTCAGCCTCATTTAATTAAGACCATAGAAGGAATTGAAGCGCCAAGGATCCTTCACATATGTGGAAATACAAATCCAATAGTTGAGCTAATGAATGAATGTGGCGCAGATGCAATAAGTGTTGACCAAAAGAATGATTTAGTTCAAACGAGACAGAAGATAGGGGATGATACGATATTGTTAGGTAACTTAGATCCTTATAATGTACTAGTCCAGGGCACAGTACAAGATGTAGAAAATGCGGTTAAAGATGTGATTGAAAAAGGCGTTAACGGCATATGGCCTGGATGTGACATCTGGCCAGACGTTCCACCAGAAAATATGAAAGCACTTGTTGAAGCTACTGAAAAATATGGAAAACTTTCATAGGAGTGATGTAAAATGAGTGAAGATAAAAAGAAGGAGCTTTTAGAGGAACTCAAGGAGGGGGTAATTAATTATGATGAAGAGAGGGTTAAAAAGGCCGCAGAAGAGTGGATAAAAAACGGGTTTGACGCCAACGAAGGAATTTTCGAAGGACTTGCTGCAGGAATGGAAGTTGTAGGTGATCTCTTTGAGAAAAATGAGTACTTTGTTCCAGAAGTTCTAATGTGCGCAGATGCCCTTTACGCTGGATTGGATATACTTAGACCCCATGTCAAGATCGACGAAAGTAAAGAGAGGTTAAAAGGAGAAGTAGTCATTGGTACGGTAGAAGGAGACGTGCATGACATAGGAAAGAACATAGTAAAGCTCATGTTTGAAACTGCTGGATTTACAGTCCACGACCTTGGAAAGGATGTTCCATTAGAGAAATTCGTAGAAGAGCAGATGAGAACTGATTCTGATATTGTCGCTCTGTCTGCTATGATGACAACCACTATGGTTGGAATGAAAAAAGTAGTAGAAAAAATCAAAGAAAAGAACCCAAACGTCTTGATCCTTCTTGGCGGAGCCCCCTTGTCCGAGGATATAGCCAAAAAGTATGGTGCAGACGGATATGCTCCAGATGCCAGCAATGCTCTTTCAGAAGCCCTAAGGATGGTATCAACCTTGAGAGAAATGAAAAAGAAAGGAGAGATCTAAGTATGGTGGAGATGCATAAGGTCATTTTCCAACCATCTGGCAGACGCGGAGAGGTAGAAGACGGAAAAACGATAAGAGAGGCCGCTCAAGAATTAGGAGTTGACATCGAGTCGGTATGCGGTGGTAAATTAACTTGTGGGAAATGCAAGGTGCAGATTCACGAGGGATTCTTCGAGAAATTCGGTATTGAATCCAGCATGAAACATACATCGCCTCTGTTAGAACAAGAAAAGAAAAAACTCACAAAAGAAGAAATCGAATCTGGCTATAGACTATCCTGTAATACTACGATTCATGGCGACTTATTAGTCTTTGTACCGGAGGAAAGCCGGGGTGGAGGGCAGATTGTCAGAAAGACTGCTGCCGATATAAAAATAAGACTAGATCCAGTTATCAAAAAATATTATCTTGAACTAAACCCTCCAACACTTGAAGATCCGGTGGGCGACTTAGAGAGGCTGATGGCAGGACTTAGCGATATCCACAATTTAAAGAATTTGACTATTGATTACATGGTGTTAAAGAGACTGCCTGATGTTCTCAGAGAAGGAGAGTGGAAAGTTACAGTAGATGTAAGATATGATAAGGAGATCGTAAATATCCGACCAGGATATCATGAGCAGAGAGTTGGGTTAGCTATAGATGTGGGTACAACTACTGTGGTAGGCTATCTAACAGATTTAGATACCGGCAAGGTCCTTGCAGTAGATTCTATGATGAATCCTCAAGTACCGTATGGAGAGGACGTAATGGCTAGGATTACTTATGCGATGACTCACGAAGACGGACTAAAAAAGATGAACGAGGCAATCAAGAAGGGATTAAACAAAATCATACAAAACGTTACTAAGGAAGTTGGGCTTACTCCTGAAGACATCCTTGAGCTTGTGTTGGTAGGAAACACTTGCATGCACCATATATTCTTAGATATTAATCCTGAATATGTAGGACTTGCTCCATTCCCGCCTGCGACTCATCATTCAGTAGACGTAAAGGCGAGGGATATGGGTCTAAAGGCAGCTCCAGGGGCATACGCACATGTACTGCCTAACGAGGCCGGTTTCGTAGGCGCTGACAACATGGGTGTCGTAGTTGCAACAGAGCCTCATAAAAAGGATATTCTTCAACTTATAATAGATATAGGTACAAATGGTGAGATAGTTCTAGGAAACAAAGAAAAACTATTTTCTACATCATGCGCTACTGGACCCGCATTTGAGGGAGCACAGATAAAATTTGGTATGAGAGCTGCTCCAGGAGCAATAGAAAGAGTTAGAATAGATCCCGAGACATTAGAGCCTAAGTACAAGGTAATTGGAAAAGCAGACTGGCATACCCATATTGAGAAAATAGATGCGAGAGGTATATGCGGCTCTGGTATAATAGAAGTTATAGCTGAGATGTTCAAAGCCGGCATAATAAAGAAGAACGGCACGTTTAACATGGATTTGCAAGAGAAAACCAAGAGAATACGGAAGAATGAAAAAGGGGAGCCAGAATACGTACTTGCTTGGAAAGAAGAGACTTCTATCAATAAAGATATCACTGTTACCTTAGGCGACGTTAGAGCAATGCAGTTAGCAAAAGCAGCACTTTACACAGGTAGCAAGATTCTAATGAAGAGATACGGAGTAAATGAAGTAGACAGAGTTTTATTAGCCGGTGCCTTTGGAAGTTACATAGATAAAGAAGCTAGTATGGTAATAGGCATGTTCCCAGATTGTGATCTTAAAAAAGTAAAGGCAATCGGGAATGCAGCGGGAGACGGTGCTAGGATAGCACTATTAAATAAACAAAAGAGAAAGGAAGCTGATAAAATAGCGAGAAGAATTAGATATATAGAGCTTACAGTAGATCCTGATTTCCAGACAGAGTTTATGATGGCGATGCACTTTCCGCATATGAAAGATAAATTCCCGCATATCCAAGATATCCTAGATAAGATACCAAGGTGATTTTACATGTTTAGATTTGAAAAAGAGCAAAAAGTATGCAAAATAGGAAATGTTAAAATCGGTGGGCAGCCAGGGGAAAATCCTTTGGTGCTCATTGGAACGATGTTTTACAACGGGCATAAAATACTGGAAAGTAGAAAAGAAGGAAAATTCGACAAGAAAAAAGCAGAAGAGCTTATAAACAAACAGGAGGAACTCTCAGACCAAACCGGGCTTCCATGTATGGTTGATCTAGTTGCTAATAGTGCTGAGGAAGCAAGGCGGTATATAGAGTTCGTTACGAGTGTAAGTGACATGCCTTTTACTACGGATATTTGGACGGTAGAACCAAAAATTGGAGCTGCTAAGATTATAGCTGAGATGGGGTTGCAAGATCGGCATCTATATAACAGCATAGCGCCGTGGAGTAAAGATCCCGAAAGAGAAATATCTGAGTTAAAGAATATTGGTCTTAAAAATGTTCTTATGGTAGCATTCAACCAGGAAAATCCAACTCCTCAAGGCAGAATAGAACTAATTCGAGATAAGCTTTTACCTTGGGCGAAGGAGGCAGGGTTCAAGAACTTCTTGGCGGATACTTCCGTTATGACAATTCCGTCAACTCCTTTCTCGCTACTAGGGAGTAAATTAGTTAAGGAAACCTTCGGATTTCCAGTAGGATGCGCCCCATCTAATGGTACAGATCTTGTCAAGAAGACTCAAGAGGGCATGTGGGGTAAACTGGGCTTTGCAGGGGTAGACTCAGCTGCACACGCGATATCTGCGATTTTCTGGAATGACTTCCTCCTATATGGGCCTATTGAGAGTTCTAAGTGGATGTTCCCGGCTA
Organism: Candidatus Hydrothermarchaeum profundi; assembly: GCA_002011125.2. GTDB lineage: Archaea > Hydrothermarchaeota > Hydrothermarchaeia > Hydrothermarchaeales > Hydrothermarchaeaceae > Hydrothermarchaeum > Hydrothermarchaeum profundi. The sequence continues at coordinate 1,594,282 of MTMF02000009.1, read as the reverse complement.
TAGCAACAGCAAACTCAATGCTCTCAACTTTTGTGTTCGAAGAAACAGAGTTTTTACCTGAAGATCCTTCGCATCCAATAAATAAGCTTTACTCCGATTTTGTGGATGCGCTGAAAAAACGGTAAAGCTTCGGGGAAATAGGGCAAAACATTTCGGGGAAAATGGGGGCTTCATAATGAAGCCCCCGATTCTTTATATATAACATACAAAAAAATTTAAATTATTCGAAAATGATATCGAAAATAATGAAAAATTTAAAATTAGAATATTTTGAAACTTTTATACTTGTTTCTAATAAAAAAGGAATATTAGAGGCAGCTAAAGAGCTTAACTTAGCTCAAAGTACTGTGAGCATGAGGATAGCAGCCTTAGAGGAGGCATATGGCGTAAAAGCTTTTAAAAGAACTCAAAAAGGAGTTGAATTAACTGAGGGGGGTAAAATAATTCTTGAAACCGCAAAATCGCTTTTGGATATATATAATGATTCACTACAAAAAGTTAATAGAATGCATGATGATCAACTGCAAGAACTACATATCGGGGCTCCCGTTGTTCCAGGGCTTTATATACTTCCAAACTATTTAGAAAAATATAGGGACAATGCGTCTGTAAAAAAAATTGAATTGAAAATCGAGGAAATGAAATCTCTAATTGAAAAATTAAAGAAGGATGAATATGATATAATATGCCTTACTAAGGCGAAGCTAAATAACGATTTTATTAAACAAAAATGTAAAAAAATGGTAATTGGTCAGGATGAACTTGTACTTGCAGTCCCCTCGGATCATGAACTTTCAGATAGGTCAAGAGTATCGCTGGAAGATATTAGACACTATCCATTTTTATCACCACAGCCTTACTCTGAATTATATATGGATGTTGGGAGATTCTTGGAGAGGGGAGGATATGATTACTCTGATTTTAATGTTGTAGCTCATTTAGATTGGCCTGGAACCATTCTCACGGCAATAGAGAACGGGCTTGGAATAGGAATCATATGTTCGTTGCCTGTTGAAAAAGCTATGCGGGAGGGCCGTAAAATTAAACTATTAAAAATTTCTGGTGTTGGCGATACAACTAGAAAATTTTACGCGGTTTGTAATAGAGGTCTTTGCAAAAGGTCTCCTATTCTCAAGGACTTCTGGGATTTCCTTAGGTCTAAACCAAATACCTAAATAAAAAAGAAAGATAATCCCACCCATTCTTTTCAAAACATTTTGAAAAATGGATGGTCTTTATTGGGTATAAATCCATACGCCCATTTCAACGTATATGCAAGTAAAGCCTCGTATGTTGCAATAGATGGAAAAACAGTCTTAGCTGCTTCTATAGGGCCATATAAAATGAAATCCGCTCCTCTAGATCTTGTGAATACCATAGCTGAGGCTTCACACGATCTATAAAATTCTTTAGAAATTTTTGATTTCTTCCACATCGATACACCGTTAGCTGGGGCGCAACCAGAAGGAAGACCATATTTCTGCTTAACTATCTGTATCGCGTCTGATGCTACAGCAACGCTAGAAATATCTAAAACTGCTGTGTCAATCAAAGGTTGACTTATACCCGCATCTTTAGCTATCTCCAATAATCCTTTTTTCCCGTCTATACTCTCTAATAATGCAACTTTACCTTCAGCTGTAGGATCATATGAGCTGAAAGCGAATACTATTGAACTCTTTATCCCTGAGTCTTTTATAGATTGTAGTTCATCTGGTTTTGTTGTAGGACTGATTTGTCCGTAGATAGTCCTCGAGGTTACACCAATTTCTACTATATGGTTTAAAGCTTTCATCCTGGTATCTGGATCGATCCCGTCTAATATAAATGGGGCAGATGTAGTATCTGATATAAAATCCACATATTTTTCCATTGCTTCTGGGTTTTCAGCAACAACATCAAATATGTAGGGCACCCCTGTTATCTCTGATATCTCTGCTTGCTGTTGAATTAACTCTTCGGCTTTCTCTTTATCAAATACTCCTCTTTTTTGATCTTTGACAATTTTATGTCCTGAGTAAAAAATCGATCCAATTAGGACAACAGGATTTTCCCCTGGCTGCCCCCCTATCTTTATTCCCTCAATGTTAAAAATACTTTGTTCTCTTTCGAATCTCAGCATACTCATCTCTCTCCAAGTTACTTAAAAATATTATTTGGGATGGAGAAGAATTCTCCATCCCGACTTTGTTTTTAAAATCCTACTAATAGAGTTCCTTGTTCTTGATATCTATGTCCGGGTTTATCGCAGTAGTATGTGAAATGTCCAGGCTTATCTGCTAAAAATTCTACATATATACTTTCACCTGCAGGGACCACTCTATGAATATTGTATTCGTCTATGTTGAATGTGTGTTCATGGGCTCCCTCTGAGACCCCTTTAGCATAGCTGTCATCAACAGATGTCACAATAAGCCGGACTGTGTCACCTAGATTGACTTTAATTGTGTTACTGGTTGCATGGTAAGCATAGTAGCTCGGTAATGTAAAGCCCTTAATATTGACTGAGAGCGGAATTACTCTAATAAAGCCAGTAGGTTCTACTGCTTGCTTTCTTATTTCAATTACTCCATTTTCTTGGTATCTGTGTCCTGGTAAACTACAATAAAATGCCACTCTTTCTGCTCTATCATCTACCATAAACTCTGCCATCCGTGTTTCCCCAGGTGGAATAGTAAGATGAATATTGTATTCGTCTATGTTGAATGTGTGTTCATGGGCTCCCTCTGAGACCCCTTTAGCATAGCTGTCATCAACAGATGTCACTAAAATCCTTACAGTATCCCCCTCAGTTACAAACCATGTAGAGGGATTCTGAGGGAAAAATCCTCGAATATTAACTTGTAACGGTATTTCTTTAACAGCTCCTGTAGGTTTGATCATTGGCATAGGTGTAACTGGCTCCGGCGCTTGAACTTCGCTTACATATATGCCTACAGCGGCAATTACTACTAAAAAAATACTGAGCCAGAATTTTCTCATATCTTTCACCTCTTCGGGCTTTTAGTTAGCCAGTTTATGTAACGAAAAAGCTCTTCTCTATGACATCGTCCGATATTCCGACAGCTTTCATATAGGCCTTAGTATCTGGGTTCAAGTTAGTTAGCCTTTTCGCTTCCTCTTCAGAGTGGCCTAGTCTTTTGGCAGCTTCTAAATTGATCTGTGGATTCACCTTTGATTTTATTGTTGACACTATGGTTTGGTCCCATCCTAGCCACTTGTAGATTATATCTGCAAATCTATCCGTATTCGGCTTTGCTAATCCACTACCAAGCCTAAGTCTAAAGTCTCCATCTAATGCGGGCTCTCTGTAGAATAATCCTCTATAAAGCGAGTCGTAGCCTATCCTCAGCCATACGTCAGATTGCTCAATAAACTCGTCCCAATTTTCTGGATTTAGATAGTAATCCCTTTCAGCCATCATTATCCCTTGTTGGAACCTTACTGCTGCTTCTGGATTCGCTTTAAGAAAGTCGTCATTCATACTAGTTCTACAGCAGGAATGAGGGTCTAGCCACTTGATCCAAAAAGAAGGAGGATATCCTTCTAAATCTGCTAGACTGACATAGGGCTCCCATACAAGACCACCTAATGCTTTATTACCCCTTACTGCAGCTACGACGTCTCCAGGACTTCCAAGATCCAAAGTCCTCATACCGTTAACCATATCTGATCCATCCCAACTTCGGATGCCTGCGTCCCACAGATATCCTCGCCATATCCCATCGGCAGTACCTAATCTTACCGTAGCTATGGTTTTACCTCTAAATATGTTGATATCTTTTTTATTTAGCTTATTAACATTCTCTGGTTTAGTAACTATTCCTGAGCCATAAAATGCGTCTCCTCCAACGATGCTGATAGGAGCACCTTTTGCTATATAGTACATCGGGGCTGTGCTTCCAACTATGAACGCATCAAGTTTTCCGGCTGCTGTAGCTTCCCCCATCTTCCCCCCAGAATAAAATATATATGGCTCTACTTCTAAGCCAAGTTCTTTAAAGTAGCCTGCTTCCATTGCGCTAAAGAATAGTGAATCGTGGGTAGCCGGCAGGTAACCTACTCGAATTTTGTATTCCATTGCCCTTTCAGCGGCAGGGGTTTCTTCGGCAGCAGGAGCTTGAGTTTCGGGAGCTGGAGCGGCTTCTTTAGTACCCGTCACACAGCCGGAAAGAAAACTGCCTAAAAAGACGGTTCCTCCGAGAAATCCGACACTTTTTATAAATTCTCTTCTTGAAATTTCCATAGAGTCGTCATCGGCTTCAATCCATTCTTTATATATCTCTTCATCCTTTAGAGTTTTCCCTTTTGGTTTCACCTTCTTAATTTTTGTCACCCCCCAGTGGAATGTTTTTTTATTTTTTTTTGGACCAAATATTTAAATTTTTCGAATGACAATTCTGTTTTTTTGAAAGATGATCATCGTATACCGGGACTGAAGCTTTTTTTGATTGATAAAAACTGCGAAAAACTTAAATATACCGAAGTTTTTTAAACACTTTAAAAAACAGGAGGGAAATAATATGAATTCCAAAGAAGTTGTATTGGAAGCCTTTAAATTAGGCGTTCCGGAAAGATTACCGGTTACTCCCTGGTTTGGAGGGGGGATGTGGATAGTATACAACACTAATGATTCATGGGAGAAATGGCCTGAAAGTGCTGAAAAAATGGCAAACACATATATTTCAATTAATGAGAAAGTGCAATCGGATATTATTTTTTGCGGCTCAGGCATGAATAATTTTCCAGTTGCTGCATTAGGTGGAAATTTAAAATATATGGGAGTAAGTGCGCCACCAGATATTGCTCCGCCGTTTATGGTAAAAAATGAGGAAGATATTAATCAGCTTTATGCAAAGCTAGAATCAGGCGCGCTAGATGAGGACAGAATCGTTACTGCGATTAGGGATGCTACCCGGTTAGTCGTAGATAGAGTTGGAGATGAAGTGTTAGTATGTATGACAGCTTTTGGCCCTTTTACATATTCTGGACAATTCATGGGGATAGAAAATTTGATGATGAATTTAGCTGAAAATCCTGAGTTAGTTCATAAACTCCTTGAGTTTTCAACTAAGTTTCATATGGAATATTATCGCCCTCTTATTGAAGATGGTGTCTTAAAAGAGCAAATGGTTGTTATAACAGACCCAATGGCGGCTCCGGGTTTAATCTCCAAACTAAATTATCAAAAATTTGCTTTGCCATATCAGAAAAAACTAGTCGACCATTATCATTCCGAAGGCTCTGTTATTTGGTTGCATATGTGCAATAATTGGGAACCAGACAATAGGTATGAGCTATTACCTGAAACTGGTGCAGAGTTTTTCCTAGTTGATCCAAAATTTAATTTAGGCTTGGCAAAGAGAGAAATCGGAGATAAAATATGTCTTGGAGGAAATGTTGACCAGATTAATGTATTAAATGCAGGTACTCCAGAAGATGTAGCTAAAAATGCTAGAAAATGCATTGAACAGGCGGCAAAAGGAGGAGGCTACGTACTTTCTGCGGGGTGTGATGTTCCTCCAACAGTACCGTTTGAAAACATTCAGACTTTAATCAAGATTGGTAAATCCACTAAATACAAGGATGATGGTGAGGTGATACTTAATGAGTGAAATTTTGAAACAATTATCTGAGCTGGTAATTGCAGGTAAAAGAGCGGAAGTACCTGACGTGGTTAAAAAAGCTCTAGAGGATAATATTGACGTGGACGTCATTGTTAAAACTATGAGCGATGCTATGCAAGTCGTAGGCGAGAAATTTAATAAAGGAGAATATTTTATCACCGAAATGCTTTTAAGTGCTCATGCTTTTAAGGCGGGGTTTGAGGTACTGAAACCTAAGCTCGAGGAGAAAGCTGCAAAAGAATTTGGTAAAGGTGAAAAGCTAGGAAGAATTGTTTTTGGTACAGTTCAAAATGATATCCATGATATTGGGAAGAATATGGTAGAAAGTGCTCTAACGGCAGCGGGGTTTGAGGTTTACGATTTAGGCATTGATGTTCCATTAGAAAAATTCATCGAAGAAGCTGAAAAAGTAAACGCTGACATTATTGCAGCATGTGCTCTGCTAACCACTACAATGGACCAAACAAAGAATTTAATTGAACTATTAAAACAAAAAGGCCTGAGAGATAAATATAAAGTACTTATCGGCGGCGCCCCTCTCTCTCAAGAGTATGCAGATAGGATTGGAGCAGATGGATACGGTGAGGATGCTTTTGATGCGGTTATAGTAGCTAAAAGGTTAATGGGAATCGAAGAAGGAAAGAAAAATTAGTAGATTTTATTATAAAGGTTTTAGGCCCTATGACGGCGATGCGTGTTAGGATGTGGGGGAATTATCTTGTTTTTGTGATACCCCCTGAGATTGTAAGAGACTATGATATTAGGCCGAGAGACATATGGGACGTGGAACTAAAAAAGTGTTTGTTAAGCGAGGATAAAGAAAAGGAAGGGAGGATAGTCAAAAAAGTATAATTTCTCTTTTTTCTCCTCCCTAATATTCGCTCAATTCTCTATCTTTTTCCAGATGTCATAGCAGTACTATGGGGGTGAGACCTCAGAATACTTAGGCATATTGGGCTGATTAGTGAACCTATTCCTAAACTCACAAACGCCCATCCCCACGGGATTTGAATGCTTGAGGATGTGTTGGTAAAATCTAGGATGATTCCAAATATACCTGGAGAAATTATTGCGGCTCCAAATCCGGCAGCTGATTGAATTGCTAGAGCGCTCGTTAAAAAAGTTGAAGGAACCATTTCAGATAAACCGGCTTTATAGATTGCAGAATCCGCTACTACGAAAAATCCATAAATCAGGCTAGCGACAACGATTGTATTAAACGGTTTTATAATTAGCCAGCCAAAAATAAAAGAACAGATCGCGCTTAATATAGAAAAAAAAGCCGCAGTAAAAGTTCGACCTAATTTATCAGATATTTTACCTCCTATAAATGGAGAAAACACACCCATCATTATAGTAATAGAAGCTATTAATCCGCCTATTGTTAAGGCTTCCTCTTTGCCCATCCCATGGGTAACCCCTGCTGCTGAGAGATAAGGGCCTACCCATCCCCAAAAAGCAAATTGTTCCCACATGTGTGCCATGTAAGCAATTGTAATCAAGATTAGAGGGACTAATTGTATATTCTTAACAGACATGAGTGGTGAGTCCTCTATTCGACTAGAATCTGACGTAAGCGGTTCTTTTACTAAACCAAAAAATAACACAGCAATGAAAACGGGATAGGATGTAAATAATATGCCCTTCTGCCATCCCCCTACAGCTGCAATAGGTGCAGTTAGGAAGTATCCAAGAGCATAGGAAAAGACAGAAGACCCGGTGTATGCACCGAAAGCCATTCCTCTAGCTCGTGGTGAAAACCAACTTGAAAGAAGCGCTAACCCTGGAGCATATACACCTCCGCATCCCATACCTATTAAAACTCTCAAAATCAAAGCTGAGAAATAGTCTTTAGCAAATAAGGCGAAAGCTATTGAAGCGACCCCAGTAATTAGTGATGAAATCACGAGGATTGGTTTTTTTCCTATTTTGTCAGCTATTACTCCTGTAATCAATACAGTTAAAACGTAGCCTAATTGAAATCCTCCCATGATTTTTCCCGCTTCTGCGCTCGTTAAACTAAACTCCTCCTTCAATATAGGTAGCACAGCGGAATAATTAAACCAAGGAATCCAAGAGAATGCTATGCCACTGCAACATAAAAATAAGATTCTATTCTTCGGATCTGCTAGCTTTGCTTTTAGATCAAGTTTCATGATAAGGAATCATGTTGCATACCGGGCTAAACTTTTGAAAATGGGCAGACCCTCCTGCACTCTCTGCAGGAGTATAGGCCCTTCGTAATTGGATAGCGCTCCTTTTGAGTTTTACAATACAGATAGCATTTCATTTTGTCTATTAGGGCACTTCCATCTTTTGGAATAGCCCTTACTGGACAAGCTTCTATACATTTTTGGCATTCCTTATCGCAAAATTGTTTCTTAAATGGAATATCGTAGCTCATGGGAGCATTGGTTACTATGGATGCCAAGTACACCCTATTTCCGTATTCTGGTGTTATTAAAAGAGAATTTTTTCCAATTTGCCCAAGTCCAGCATATACTGCAGCATGTTTATGCGATATATCCCCCATTAATTTTTCAACATCCATGCTATATTCCATTTTAACAGGTATAGGAATTGATTTGTAACCTTTTTCGTCTATTATATTCGATATATCGAATGTCAGTAGTTCTAATTTTATTTCGGCAGTGTATATGCACCTAGTATATTCGGTTGGCAATGAATCACTTATAATCCCCCTAGGTTGTGGAACTGCAACCACAATTACAGATTTTGCATCACTTAAGATGTCCTGTGGCCTATGCCCCCGTGGGGCTTTTTTATCCAGTAATCTTGAATCTGCTATACCTACTAGTTTTGCCCCATTTTTAAGTGCATAATCTTTTATCTGGTCTGCTATGTTTTTTGTCATAAATATAAATTATTTAAGCACCGTGTTGACCATAGCCCTTACGTTTTCTAGGGGAGTTGTCGGAACTAGATTGCAACCCGGGGCAAGAATATCTACGCCTTGTTCAATAGCTCTTTTGGCCTCTTTTTCTATTTCGGTTTGTGCGCCTTTCCAAAGTGTTTCGACCGAAATATTACCAATAACCGCCGCATTATCTCCAACTATTTCTTTACATGTACGTATCTCTACACGGTCAACACTCAAGCCCATAGCTCCTGTTTCAGCCATGTGATCAAGTATGGGTGTAGTATCACCGCATACATGGTATATCACAGGAACTTTCAATGCTTTTATCACTTTTTTAACGTATTTATATGAAAATTCTTCATAGTATTCTGGCTCGACTCCATCGAATGCGTACTCCATACCCATATCAATACCAAAAAGATTCTGGGAATTTCCGTCAACTAGCGTTAATGTTGTTGCTCCGCTGTTGACGAGAGCTTTACCGTATGTAATAACGAATGATGTTACTTTATCTAATAAAACCTTAAGAGGCGTTGTATCATATTCTATATAGTTAATCAAAGTGTTGGGATTCCAAATTGTTGACACGATTTCAAAAGGCGCTGAAATATAGGCGATTATAGGAAGTTTATCGCCTATATTGCCTGAAAGTTTTTGGATCGATTCTAGCACTATAGGCATCCTTCCATCTGTTTCTGGGTTTGGTATCCTAATTTTTTTAAAATCAGGCGGATTGTCGATTAGTGGAACTGGTTTCGGTTGGCTTTTTTCTGACCACCCTTCTAGTTTACATCCCATCGCCTCGACCTCAAGAAAATTATCAAAGGGTACAGTCACGTTCTCGATCCCGGCTATTTCATGAGCCGCTAACGCTAGTTTAATCATTTTGCCGCTTTCTCGTTGGGCATCTGGCCAATAACAATTTGATGCTTTCATTAAGTCTTGTATGCCTGTATTTAGTGGAACTATTACTGGAACGCGGTCTACTTCCTGCAATGTTAAGGCATGTTCAAATCGTTCTTTCATTGATATAGTAGCCATTTATTTCACCTTTGTTACTAGGGTACAGCACGGTGAATGCTCCACTACTTTTCTTGAAACACTGCCCATAAGGTATCTTTTTACCCCAGTTATTCCTCTATAGCCAACGATGATTAATTGGAAATTTCCCTCTTTTGCATACTCAACTATCTCCTTAGCGGGGTCGCCTAATCTGCCGACCGTGTTGACCTTGACATCTACTTTCATGTTCTTTAGTATCTCTGCACCACTTTCTGCGATTTTTTCAGCATCCCGTATAAATTCATCTATAGGTCTCATTGAGCTTTTTTCTACATTTGATTCATAGGCAATTTTTGGAAGCTTCCTATTAATTTCTTCGTATATCCTTTCGTCATAAACATTTATAATCGTCAGTTCTGACCCATATTTTTGCGCGAGGTCTCCAGCTATAGTAACTGCCCGTTCCGCCTGTAATGAGCCATCAAATGCTACAAGTATCTTTTCCCACATACGTGTACCTCCGTATAATTTCTTAAATTTTAGGAGGAAAGTTATTTATAAATCTTTCTTAGTTTTATCGAAAAAACCGTTATTAATATCGAAAAATTTATATATGCTAATATCTTTTTGTAAGAACGAGGTGTATGTCAAGAGGTTTAAAATATACGGCGATAACGTCCATATTTCTGTTGATTATTATATTAAATTATCTTATTCCGGATGCAGCAAATAGGCCCAATCAACCAAAATTAGTTTTTAACGGCATGATGTTTACATTTTTTTTATTTGCCTTGTTTTTCCTTGTTTATGGGCACTTTATGAAAAGACAATCTCCTACACGGGTTAGGACCATAATGGATATATCCCTAATTTTTGGGAGTATTTTTTTCTTATGGCTGGTCACAATCGGTAAGTTAGGATTTTTGGATCCTCTTCGTTGGCCATCACCGAACCAGGTTTTCTACTACTATTTAGCGGACTTTGATTTATTAGTTGTCAAGAGTACTTTAGCTACTGTAAAGCGTTTAGCGATTGGCTATTTTGTGGCAATTATATTTGCAATTCCCTTGGGCTTAATAGTTGGAAGATATCCAAATCTTCATGATAGATTATACTATCCTGTTGCTAAAGTTGTTGCTCCGATTCCTCCAATAATACTTGTACCTTATGCGATAGAACTTTTCCCAAAAATTGATCAGGCTGTACTCTTTATCATCTTTATTGGTGCCTTTTGGCCGATAATAGTTAATACAATCTACGGTGTGAGAACGCTAGACGTGAAGTATATAGAAGCAGCGCGAACTCTCGGTGTTAGTGAGAAAAGATTGTATACTAAAGTACTTTTCCCCGGAGCTTTACCTTCTATTTATGCTGGATTATTTATTGGGTTAGTCCTTGCATTCATAGTACTGGCTGTGGCAGAGGGTATTGGCGGATCTCACTCTGAACCAGGACTAGGATGGTATGTCCTGTATTATGCTGATCTATTTGAATATGATAAAATAGTCGCTGCTATTTTCTTGATTGCGTTTGTGGTAGTAGTGTGGACAGGTATATCAGATAGAATTCAAAGTAGGTTATTGAAATGGCAGAGGAGGGTAGAGTGAGATTATGAGACTAACTAAGAGTGAGGCTGTGATAGCATTAGCAGGTTTGCTAATTTGGCCTTTCCTAATCTTGTTAAACGTGACATTGCCAGATGCCGCTAATAGACCAAATCAGCCTAAAGAGGTATTTAATTCTATAATAATGATCTTTACTTTGATCCTCTTGTCTTATCTCGTATTCGGAATTTTATTAAAAAAGCAACCGAAAGCGCGAGTGATAACAGTAATGAATGCTGCGTTGGTCTTTGGAGTATTTTTCTTTCTGTGGCTTGTAGTGGTCGGCAAGATAGGGAAGCTTAATACTCACAGTTTTCCTTCTCCAAACACTGTTTTTGATGTCTTTTATTCAGATTTTTACTTCTTAACTTATAAGAGTTCAAGGGATTCAATTTTTAGAGCTTTTGCCGGATATTTTCTGGCTTTAATTACAGGTATTCCAGGGGGTATATGGTTTGGTAGGACAATGAGAAGATTTGAGGTGGCTTACCCTCTTGCGAAAGTTACTGCGCATGTGCCTCCGGTGGTCTATTTGCCATATGCTATTGCTGTATTTCCTTCTATAAGCCATGCGATAATTTTCATGGTGTATATAGGGGCGTTTTGGCCTATTTTCATCAATACTTTGTTTGGAGTCTACAATGTAGACCGAAGGTACATCGAATTTGCAAAAATATTAGGAGCAAGTGAGAAAAGGATATTAAGAAGGATCATTATTCCTAGCGCTATGCCGACTATTCTTGCTGGGTGTTTGATTGGCCTCGTTTTGGCATTTGTGCTGTTAACGGCTGGAGAAATGGTTGGGGCACATACAGGACTTGGATTCTATTTGATGTATCATACTGATATTGGATATTTTGATAAAGTGGTAGCCGCTATACTACTGATATCCTTCTGGGTCTTTTTCTGGATTACATTCGGTTTTGATATGGTTCAAGCAAGGCTCCTAAGGTGGATGAGGAGGATTTAAAAGGGGATTTGGCATGAAAGCAATCGAAGTTAAGGGATTAGGGAAAAAGACGGTGAATGGAGAATATATCTTGAAAAATGTAAATCTAGAAGTAAATAGTGGCGAATTTATCTCTATAGTTGGGCCTCAGGCTAACGGTAAAAGTACTCTACTTAGGCTAATCGCAGGTCTAGAGACCCCTTCAGAGGGGAGTATCAAAGTACTGGAAAAAGAAGTCAGAGGTACTAGTCCTGAAATTGGGATGGTTTTCCAAGAAACTGTTCTCTTTCCATGGATGAAGATAATAGATAACGTTACTTTTGGGCCAATTTCTAAAGGCGTAGATAAGAAAAAAGCTAGGGAAGATGCTCTACAATGGCTTTCCACTTTAGGTATAGATAAGTTTGCTGAAAAATGGCCGTATGAGCTTTCTGGAGGTATGCAGAGGAGAGCCACTATTGCGATGATCATGGTTAATAATCCTTCAATTCTATTATGCGATGAGCTACTAGGCGGGTTAGATCTTGTGACCCGGAGTAATATAGCAGATGACTTTTTAAAGCTAATGCATGAAAAAGGGTGTACAGTGGTATATGTGACCCATTTATTAGAAGAAGCAGTCTATCTTTCACAGAAGGTTTATGTCATGTCTTCCCTGCCAGGTACGATCTATGATAAAATTGATATTAATTTGCCCGAGAAGAGATGGGAAGTTCCAAATCTGAGATTTAGCAAGGAATGCGCCCATTATGTTGAGACAGTTAGAAGCAAATTCGAAGAAGCGTTTACTAAAAGTCCGCATGAGGTAGAAGCATGAATAATTCCAAGGTGATTTTAAAAGCAACGAATTTAACAAAGGTATACCCCCCGGATATATGGGCCCTTGATAGAGTGAGTTTAGAGATTTATGATGGAGAGTTCGTATCGATAATAGGCCCTTCTGGGTGCGGTAAGACCACATTTCTCAGAATCGCGGCGGGTCTTGAAGATTACCAGGAGGGAGAAGTTTTATTTAATGGGGAAAAAGTATTTAAAAATTGTGACTGGCGAAGATCTGTTATTTATCAAGATATTCGTCTCCTGCCATGGATGACTGCTCAGGAAAATATTTACTTTGGATTAGAAAATAAGGGGCTTCCTAAAGATGAAGTGAGGAGAGTAGGAGATAAATGGATGAAGATAATAGGTGTAGACAATTTTAAGGATAAGTACCCTCATGAGATATCTGAGGGCCAAAAGCAAATGGTGGGAATGGCGAGGGTATGTGCTCTGGACCCAGATATTGTTCTTTGCGATGAGCCAACGAGTTCACTAGACTGGCATACTCGTAGGTATCTACAAGTTGAACTACTAAAATATTGGTATAACGAAAATAAGACAGTACTTTTTGTAACCCATGATGTAGAGGAAGCGGTTTACCTGTCTCAAAGAGTCGTTTGTATGTCAGCAAGGCCTGGTAAAATAAAGGAAATTATAGACATAGATCTCCCTAAGGAGAGATGGGAAGTTGCGAGAGATGATCTAAAAGTCTTAGAATATGCGAATAAAGTTGCGTCGATACTTTCAGAGGAATTAAAACGAGGCAAAGAGTTAGAGTTGAAAGAGGGACATTAAACCTTTTTTACAAATTAGGAAGAAATTTAATAATGTTACCAATACAATAATTTTGAACTATATAATAATGAGAAAAATTATAAAATGGATTATCCTTGTACTACTGTTATCATTGGTAATATCCTATTTTAGGGGGGAAGGTACTATATCTAAATCTCCTGAAAGTGGAAATATCTCCCTACGTGTTGTAGAGTATAAAACCAGCAACGTGGTTGTTAGGAAATCCTTTCTTGCTGAGGAGTATCCTTTTGGCACTTATGTAACGGAAGGAGGCTATGAAACAATCAGAGCACCACCAGGTTTTAAATTCGTCCTAATTCATCTGGAGATAACTAATATAGGGGAAGAACGATTTCATCTGCTAGGCTATGATTGGAAGGAGTTACGGACTGTGGATGGAGAGACTTACAGTCCAGGGATAACCTCAAAGATACTGCGCGATTCTACGCCAGATGAAATATCCAAATATTATTTTCCAATGTTTATGTCTATACAGACCTTGTTACCCGGACAAAAATATGATGGTTGGATAGTATTTGAAATACCCCTTGAAGCAGCTCCTGAAGAGTTTAGGTGGTACTGGGGAACATTCGATAAAAAACCTTCTGTAATTATTAAATTACATAGAAATTAGTTTTCAAAAAAAGGGAAGGACACAAGGGGGGGAATGGAGGAGGTGAAGAGTAAAACTACTCTACTATTCTCCCCTTGTGCAAAAATACTATGGTATAATAAATATTTAAAAATTTCGATTTGATATTCGTTTTTTTCGAAATCATTTTTGTGGTTAAGTTATTCTTTTCAAAATAAATGTTCTATAAGAAAAGGTTAATTCTTATCATAAGTCTATTATTCGCCCTTTTTACAGTGATCAGTTATATTAGCGGGAATCTTATTGCTTTTGAGAAGGATCCCGATACTAGATGGTTAAAAAAAGCTAGTATAAATGGAATAATCGGTTATAAAATAGTTATTCCAGAAGAAGTCAAACCGAATATTGTCGGAGGGCCTTTTCAAAGATCATTTCATCGATGGGGGCCGGATGAGATAGAGAAAAAGCTAACGATAATCCCTGGCGATGGAATACCCGAAGTTACCTCCCCTGGTTTTGATAAAACAACAGACCAAGTATTAATTTTTTACGACATCGATTCTTTAAAGAAATATGGGAGCAGGCCTTATTATTCGATTATAATTTATGGTGGAAAAGGTTTAGAATTGAATGAGATAGAAGAAAGATATTCGAAAGAGATAGGAGATACTGGCGTTTATTTAGCTAGAATACCTACCAACTATGATGTAGAGCAACTTGGATTATATAAAGTGTACATTCAAGCTCCGCCCCCTGAGAAAACATATGAAGTAACTTGGCGCAGCAAGGTAGAAGTAAAAAATAATCCGGATTGTGATTGTTAAAAGGGTTGACAGTATGAAACATCTCATTTTTTTGGGCTTTCTTATATTTCTTTTAGGGTGCTTATCGCTCGAAGGTGTGGAGGAAATAAATATTGAAGCACAAGACTTGCCTATAATAAATTTTACGGCTCCAGAATTCTCGTTACCCTCTTTGAACGGCGGGAATATTAATTTAGAAGACTATTATGGTAAGGTAGTAGTTCTAAACTTTTGGGCTTCATGGTGCCCTTCATGCAGATTTGAAGCCCCGGAACTTGAGAGGGTATGGAAGAAATATCAAAGCGAAAATTTTGTACTTATCGGAATTAATAATGGAGAAGATAAAAAAGATATAGAGAATTTTGTAAAAGAGTTCAATATTACTTATCCTATTGCTTTAGATTCAAAAGCTGAACTGACTTTCCTCTATGGAGTCAGGGTAATACCTACTACTGTGCTTGTTTCTAGAGAAGGGAAAATTGCATTTATGTACGAGGGCCCCTTAAGTGAAGAGCAGTTAATTTCATTGATAAGTTATGTTCAAAAATTGTAAATAGTGTTTCTTTCTTATCCCTTAAAATTATCTTAGTCATACAATTTTTTCGATAATGCTATTAGAAAAATTTATATATCTATAGAAATTAGATTATTTTATGGGCGAGGCGTTGAGAGAAGTGTTTTGGAACGTGCCTGTAAGCTTACAGGCAGTGTTTTATTCTGCTGCTTTTGCCGTGATCGTAATATTCTTTGTTGGTTTATGGGTTAAGGTTTCTATTTGGCTAAAAGGTGAAGATGAGGAAGAGAGCCCCTTAAAAGGGGCTGGAGTATTTAACTTCTTTATATTGAGCTTTTCTAAATTTTTTGCTTTAGAGTGCCTATTAGCTAGGAGAGTTTATAGAAGAAGCCCTCTTAGAGCTTTAATGTTAGCTGGAATAGTCTGGAGTTTTATAATACTTTTTGTAGGTACATTACTCTCGAGTATTGACCATTACTTGTTTAGTTTTTTGAGAGGTAATGTTTACTTTGTCTATTCTTTTATTTTGGACATAGCGGGAGTAGTATTAATGGTTGGTGTTATAGTTGCTTTAATAAGGAAATATATAATAAAACCGGAGCGGATGGTTGTTAGTTTGCAGGATGGTATTATCCTCTCTCTACTTCTTTTAATCACCGTTACTGGGTTCCTTGTTGAAGGGGCAAGGCTTGCTATTTTACAGCCATTGAATATGGATTGGTCACCTATAGGAGGATTAGTCGCCTCGGCATTGGGTGGCATAGCTACTACCACTTCTTTGAAGTCGGCATATCTTTTGATGTGGGCTAGTCACGCTAGTTTTTCATTGATTTTTATTGCTTACATTCCTTATTCGAAGTTCTTCCATATATTTGCAGCACAGATAACTACATACGCAGCATCAAAGCGTGCCGAAATTAGACCAATTTAATGACTACTATGCTATATAAGAGAATTAAGAGAATAATAAAGTTGAAGTTTGGAGGTAGCTTGGTTGGGTAAGGAAGCCCTTGAGAAAGAGAAGTTGAAGCATCTTCTTGATAATATCTCAAAAGAGCAGTTAATTGAACTTGAAGCATGTGTTACATGTAGTGAATGTCTTAATTGGTGTCCAATTCAGGATGTAACAAAGGATCCTTCTATTTCTACTCCTTCTAAAATTAAGATGTTTAAGAAGTTTGTTGATAACGCTTATGGACTTAGAGCAAAAATTTTTGGACCTAAGCCAATTGACGAAGAGAGTCTCGCGAAATTTATAGACGCTCTTTATACATGTACCGGCTGTGGCGGCTGTGGACCGGTTTGTGAGGTAGGAATTCATACCCAGAGGTTATGGTGGACCCTACGGCGGAAAATGGTTGATTTAGGAGTTACACCTCCTGGTGGAATACCAAATTTAGTAAAATTTGTAAAAGAAACACGTAATATTTATAATCAACCTCAAGAGGAAAGATTTAGAATCTGGTTACCAGAAGATATAAAGATCGCTGAGAAGGCTGAAGTTGGATATTTTGAGGGATGCGGGTTATCCTATAATGCTGCTCCAATGGTGGAGGGAGCTTTACGGATCTTTAAAGCTTCTGGCACTGAATTTACAATGTTAGATCCTGAAGAGGAATGGTGTTGCGGTTTTCCTCCAGCGGTAACAGGTCAATGGGAGATACTCCAAGAGCTAGTGGATCATAATATTGAGAAAATAGAAGAGCGGGGTATAAGTAAGTTAATTGTCTCATGCCCATGTTGTCTTCAGCAGTTGAGAGCTGTTTGGCCTAAAGTATATGGTGGTAAGCTGCCTTTTAAAGTAGAGCATGTAATTCAGTTTGCATGGGAGAAAGTGGATAACGGAGAGCTAGAGTTCAGTAAATCTATTGATGACGTGGTAACCTTTCATGACCCCTGTCAATTATCAAGGGGACTAAAGGGACCTGCTGTTATTGAAACTGTTAGAAAGTTTATAAAGAGCCTACCCGGAGTAGAGTTCGTTGAAATGGAAAGACATGGAGAAACTACGAGGTGTTGCGGTGCCGGAGGAGGAATACGGTTATATAAACCTGAATTAGCCATGGAGATGGGGAAATTGCTTATACAAGACGCTAAGAATGCGGGTGCTAAGACCTTACTTATGTGCTGTCCTGCTTGTTATGCAGTTTATGTTCATAGAAGAATTGCTCCTCCTTATGGCGAGGAATGGAAAAAATATGAGGCGGGAATAAGATTTAATGATGTATTGCAATACGCTATGAAACTGCTTTAGGGTGAGAAATGGTATGGTATTATGTAGAGTAAAGCTGGATGGAGTTACAAAAGAGGATCTCGTAGCTATGAGATCATACTATTTTTTTAAATTAGAGCAAGTAGAAGAGGAAGACGGTTCTGTGATTTTGAATGCTATGGGCGGGGAAAAATGTAATGGAATAAATGATTTTGGTGAGAACTGTAAGGAGTGTAGGTACCAGCCCGAGGTTGTGTTGAGATATCTTAGGAAACAAGAGAAGATTGAGATAAGGTAAAATAATTTAAACGATGAATAAAATTTTAACTTAGATACTGTGTTATAAAAATGAAAAGAATCATTATTATTTTGGTTGTAATTGGAGTGTTCTCAGCGTGTTTGCAACAGAGTGAAGAATCTTCTACTCCCGTAGAAAGTGAAAAATATCAAAAGCAAACTGAGGCTACTCAAGTAGAAACACCTATTGCAACAGAGGCTATGGAGCTATTTGCGGTATGTGAAGGATGTCATGGAAGCGAGGGCGCAGGTGGTACGGGTATTGCTCCGGCTATTCAGGGAAATACTTGGATTCAAGAAGCTACTTTAGAGGAAATTAAAAAAGTTATACAAGAGGGGAGAGGCTATGAAGAAAAGAGGTATGATGAATATGCTTCACTTATGCCGTCATTTAGTGGAAGGTTATCGGAGGAAGAAATAGATACTATTACTTCTTATGTAAAAAATCTTAGCGAGAAGTGAATAGCGGGTTAATTCTTCATTTGTTGTGTAATTGTTTCAATATAAACATAACAATGTTATAGAATAGCTATAACGCATCATATCCTGGTAGAAAACTATTAAAGAATGTTAAATTATTAAGGCTTAGGACCATGGGCAAATACGTGCTTAGATGCGCTAAAGATAATACGATACTAGATATTCATGAAAAGTTTAAATTTAGCTGTGATAAGCATTATTCCTTAATTAGAAGCTCATACTACCTCAGGTATCTAAACTTCAGAATTCTCCCAGGCATATGGGAGTTTTACGATTGGCTACCGGTCGAAAAAATTGATAGCTATGAAGGTAGACCAATTGTATATAAAAGCGAGCATCTCGCTGACTATTTAGGCTTAAAAAATCTTTATATCGCCTTTAATGGATACTGGCCTGAAATAGGCGCTTTAATCAAAACATGCACATTTAAAGAACTTGAGGCGGTTGTAACGTTCCAATATGCTCAGGGAAGCCCCTTTAAGAAACTGATCATTGCCTCTGCGGGTAACACTGCTAATGCTTTTGCATATATTGCCTCAAGGAAAAAGTTTCCGGTGGTTATATTAGTACCAGAGAAATGTCTATGTGATTGTTGGGCTCCAAGTATAGATAGAGAATATGTCAAGCTTGTCACTGTTGGAGACGGGGATTATTCAGATGCCATTGCTCTTGCAAAAAAACTTTCTTCAAAGGAAGTAGCATATGAGGGAGGAGGGAATAGTATTGCTAGACGAGATGCTTTAGGCACTGTGCTATTAAGTGCGGTGAGAAAAACTGGTAAACTTCCTAATCATTATTTTCAAGCTGCCGGAAGTGGTACGGGAGGAATAGCTGTATGGGAGGCTTCTCTACGGTTACTGGAAGATGGGCGTTTTGGGAAAAAATTACCTAAGCTCCATCTTTCCCAGAATTATCCATTTATACCTATGGTTAAAGCATGGAGCGAGAAAAGGAGAGAGATAATACCTGGAGAAGATTATCCTTTGAGAGAGGACATCCTTGATGTTATATTTGCAAGAGTTCTATCCACCAAGTACCCGCTTTATAGTATTCGGGGTGGAGTCTATGACGCACTAAAGAATACTAATGGCGAGATGTATGCTGTTACTAATAGTGAAGGCATTAAAGCCTCTAAAATTTTCAAGTCGTTAGAGGGTATTGATATCCACCCGGCCGCAGGAATCGCTGTTGCATCACTTATGCAAGCCGTTGAAAAAGGTAAAGTAGGGGATAGAGAACTTATTCTTCTGAATATTACAGGAGGTGGAAAGAAAAAGCTCGAGGAAGAGATAGGCATAAAGAGTTTTGCTCCTGACGTGATTGTTAGCAAAGATGCAACGGCGGAGGAATTGAGGGAGGCGGTATTTTGAATCCAGAGGAAGCAATAATTAAAATACTCGAAGAAAAAGCAAACTTTGTATGTACATTGCCCTGTGATAAGATGAAAGGACTCTTTGGGCTTGTTTATAAAAGACTAAGATATGTTCCGCTTACAAGAGAGGAAGAGGGGGTAGGCATATGCGCTGGAGCCTACCTTGCTGGAGCACGTCCCGCGATGTTGATACAGAGTTCTGGTGTTGGCAATACTATTAATGCTCTTTGCTCACTAACGAAATTCTATGAGATGCCCTTACCTCTGCTAATAAGCTGGCGGGGCGTATACAAAGAGCCGATAGAAGCTCAGAAATGCATGGGGAAGTATTTACCGCGATTATTCGATGCCTTAGACATACCGTATACAACCATAGAGGGAAAAGAGGATATCCCCCTTATAGGAGATGTCCTGGATAATGCTTATGATAATAGCGTTATCCATGGGATTCTTCTCAGTCCTAAGACTTGGGAAGGTAGTATGGTGAGGTATACTGGGTCAGTTAGAAGAAAAATTCCCAAAGCTAAATGTAAGTCTATGAATGTAAAACCAAAGTTTAGAAGATATGAGATAATCCAACATATAGCTCCTTACTTGAGAGGCAAGGTGGTAGTTTCTAATCTAGGGGTTCCAAGCAAGGAGGTTTACAATATTTTGGATCAAGATTCGAACTTTTATATGTTAGGCAGTATGGGGATGGCGTCTCCAATAGGCTTGGGTATATCTTTAAACACGGAGAAGGAGGTATTCGTTATAGAGGGGGATGGAAGCTTATTAATGAATCCAGGAACTCTTTCCACTGTCTCCGCTATGAAGCCAAGAAATCTTACCATAATAGCGATTGATAATGGGGTATATGGTTCTACAGGAAATCAGCCGACCGGTACCTCAGAATGCGTAGATCTAGCATGTCTCGCTTCTTCAATGGGGATTAAGAAAATCTTTAAAGCTGGAGATGAGAAGGAGTTAAAAGAAGTCTTTAATAACCTGGGTGATGGCCCTAACTTTATTCACGTAGTAGCTCTACCAGGGAATGCTACTGTTCCTAATATACCTCTCTCGCCATTAGAGATCAAAAAAAGAGTTATGAGGGTTCTAGGATGAGGGTACTAAGGATCGGGCATCTCTCAACCGCATATCATACTTCGTTACTTATCATGGGTGCTAGGTGGCTGGAAAAGAAATTAGATCTGCAGCCAGAATGGGAGCTGTTTGGCGGGGGTCCAGCTATTGTTCAGGCTCTTGATAAAGGTGAACTTGATCTAGGTTATATTGGACTCCCACCTTCTATGATTGGGATAAGTAATGGTGTGCAAATAAAATGCATTGCTGGCGGGCATATTGAAGGAACCGTATTTATTGCCAGGAAGGAATATTATTCTTTAGAAGATATGGGGGGTGATGAGGAAGTATTTTTAAGGCAATTTGAAAATGGTGTTATAGGTTGTCCGCCAAAAGAATCGATTCATGATGTAATTATAAGGAACTTATTGAAAAAACATGGATTGGATATTGAAGTCAAGAATTTCAAATGGGCTGATTTTATACCAGAAGCTATGGAGAGAAGCGAGATTGAAGCAGCTGTTGGGACTCCTGCTCTTGTCGTTGTTGCTGAACACATAGCTAAGCTGGCTATCCCTCCCTCTTTGCTCTGGCCTAATAACCCTAGCTACGGCATACTTGCCTCTCAGAAATTAATAGAAGATAATCCTGAGATAATTGAGGGGTTTCTTAAAATTCATGAAGAGGCAACAAATCTAATGAGAGAGCGTCCGAGGGAAGCTAGCAGGATTATTTCTAGGGTTTTAGATGTAGTAGACGATGAATTTGTCTTAAAAGTATGTAGGATCTCACCGAAATACTGTGCGAGTTTCTCCAAGGAATTTATAGGGTCTACTCTTAGATTTGTTCCTGTGTTAAAAGATCTCGGGTATATAAAGCGCTCTCTGAAGAAGGAAGATATATTTGATCAAAGGTTTATTGAGAAAGTGCATCCTGAGCCGCCTCATTACAATATTTAAATCTCCCTGTCTAGAATATATGGCTGTTGCTCTAGTGCTCCCACTATGAGTCCTGCGGCCCAGCAGAATCCTCTCGCAGTTGTTAGAAGTAGCGCTTTAGGCAGGAATGACGCCTTAGAGCTTTTTTTCCATACTTTAATCGAAAAGGGCATGTTTATAGCTAAACCGACAACTAGTAGTAAAGCCCATAGATATATAAGCTTTGTAGGCAGGGATATGAAAGAACCGATTAATGCTATTACTGCGAGTATAGTAATGGCGAGGAAGAGAGGGGGCTGGAGTTTCATGGAAGTAGTCACAAAGTCATCTTTAACCGATGCTTGCATTGGATAAAAATACAGCATCCTTGTGAATGCTTTAGCATCTCGAAACCTTTTTCTCAAAAAGTTCTTCCAGTTACTTTCTGGAGAATGAAAAACTATTGCTTCTGGCTCGTATTCGATCCTGTAGTCTGCCTTCCATATTTCATAGCTGACTTCAGTATCTTCTGCATGGAACCATTTTGGATTAAACCCGCCTACCATCCTGAGTACCTCTCTTCTGAAGGCAGAGTTTGGGCCATTTGCTAGTCTCGTATATCTCCCTCTCTTCTGGTTTCTTTCTTCTATGTCTAGACTTCTCACATAGCTGGTGCAGGTCTCATTAGTTTCAAAAATTGTTTTCCCAGTTACTGCTCCAACTTTCGGGTCTGAAAAGTGTTTAACCAGCTTTTTCAGCCAATCTTTTGCGACTTTACAATCGCTATCCGTGTAAGCTACTATACCATACTTTGCTTCTCTTAGACCCGTATTCCTAGCAGAGCTGGCTCCCATATTGGGTTGCGATATCAGTTTCACGGGGTATCTTCTAGCTATCTTTTCAGTATCGTCTTTGCTCCCATCATTTACTATTATTATTTCTTTATTGGGATAATCTACACTTAAAAGAGATTGTATGCAGTCCCCAATAGTCTCCTGAGCATTATAAGCGGCTACTACGATGGATACTGCAGGGTATTCTTCCATTTATTTTATACTTTATCTCTCATTATTAAATAGTTACCTAATACGACTCCATCTAACTTAGAGTTTTCAAATGTATGAAATGCCAACTCAGGAGTGCCTGCGATTGGTTTGCCATGGATATTAAACGAAGTGTTAAGGATTCCCCCCACTCCAGTTATTGTTTCAAACTCCTCTATTATCCTTTTGAACCGGGGGTTCCAATCATTAACTGTCTGAGGCCTTGCTGTATCATCATGTGGATGAAGACATGCTGGCATCTCTTTCTGAGCTTTTTCCTTAGTATCGAAGGCTTCTATCATATATCTCGCAGGCTTTGCATCTACTAAGTAATCGTTCATCCGTTCTTCCAAGATAGATGGCGCAAAAGGCATCCAGAAGTCCCTCATCTTTATAGCGCTATTAAGCCGTTTCACTATCCTAATGTCTCTGGGATCTGCAAGAATACTTCTATTTCCCAGAGCCCTGGGACCCCATTCTCCTCTACCAGCAAACCGGGCAATAATCTTTCCTTTAGCTAGTAATTCCCCTATCTCCCCCTCAATGTCATCTACATACTCTGCGTGTATCCCTTTTTCTTTGAGCGTTCTCTCAATATACTCATTATTAAATTCCTCTCCATAATAGAGGTCTCTAATCTCTAAACGTTTAGGCTTAATTCCGTCTCTTTTACAGAGAGAATAGTACGTGAATAGAGCTGCTCCTACAGGGGTTCCTCCATCATCTGCAGCTGGATAAAAGAAAGCCTCATCTACTGTTTCCATTTCTCTTATGATTTTATTAGCCTTGACATTTAAAAATGAGCCCCCTGCACAGACTATCTTAGAAATGCCTGTGTTCTTTATTGCATTTTTCACCCAAGTGGAGACAAGTTCCTCAAAATAATACTGTGTTGCAGCCGCTATGTTGTCAAATCGTTCTCCGGCAAGCCATTTTTTAAGCTTCTTTTGGATTTGAGTATTGCATGCTCCGCTTATGTTTTGGAACTCAAGGGGCTTCTTAGGATTTATTTTGATTATTCTTTTGATTTTATCGATGCAGTATTCAGGTCTACCATATGGTGCTAGCCCCATCACTTTATATTCATGCTCCCACCTTTTCATTCCCAAATAAGCTGTAATCTCGCTGTAAAGGATGTTTCCTGGGCTATCATAATAAGTTGAGGACGCTATTCTCTCGATATTGAAGTCTCTGCCTATGCTTATGGTTGCACTTAACCCATCTCCAGCACCATCCAATGTGAATATTAGTGTTTCGTCGTTCCAGGGCCTTTGATAGAATGCGCATGAGGCATGTGCTAAATGATGTTCAACAAAGGTTACCTCTTTATCATCGATTTTAAGCTCCTTGAAAATCTTTTGCAGGTGTTTTAGTCGTCTAAATTTGTGAAGGACCTTCACATAGAGTTTGGAAAAAGTGTGGCTATGGAGGATGGGTGAGAGTTTTTCAAATAAGGTTATGGAGAGAGGCTGTTCTTTTAAAGGAGCGTATGCTCTATTTAGACTTACTATTGCTATGGCATCTAGTTCGCTCGGGTTTTTGCCTGATATTTTGAAGACCCTCTGGATAGACAGTTTCGGAGCACCAGAGTAGTTCTTTATGTTTAAGAGTCTTTCTTCTTGAATGGCTGCTATGACTCTTCCGTCTTCAACTAGTGCCGCACCTGCATCGTGGCCGTCATTAACACCAAGAATTAACATTTTATTCTTTTTCTTCAGGCTGCTTTAATGTGAGCTCCCTAATCATCTTTTCTAATTTTTTTTCATTATATTTGGTTTTTATGTACACAATGAATAACAGGCTAAACGATAAAAAGAACGCTACGATTATCATGAAATCCATAACTCTGACAACTTGCAAAGGCTGTATTATAACGTTTAAAGTAGAAGGGAATGTTACTGCAAATAGTAGCCCGGCCCATACTACTATCCATATTACTGTTTCTTGCGGACGGAAAACTCTCCTTTTATGATAGAAGAAAGTGATAAATAGCATGTCTAAAGCAAAAATTATGCCTATTACTTGGATCCATAATACCATTTTTTATGCCCCCTGTTAGGGTTTCTATGAACTTAAATATTTTTAACTTATATTAATATGTTCATGTATCTCAATATTTTTTTTTGAATTAAAGGATATGACAACTTTTTTTAACAAATCACTGGATATGTGAAGTGTTTTACAAAAAAACCCTTATATAAAAGGATAAACAGATTTTTTATTCACGTTGGGTGATAGAGAATTGAAACAAGTCTCTATATTAATTGTAGTTGCTCTTTTGATTAGTCCCTCTATAGTATTCTCCTATTTTGGCGTTGGAAATTTCGAAGTACCTCCTCCCGAGGCTCCTCCGGCGGGAGATACAGACGGAGACGGGATACCCGACTGGTGGGAGGACAGAAACTGGTGGAGAGGGACGGCATGTATGATGAATAAGTCAGATCCTGGGGACGCAGCCCTTGACTTTGATGGCGATTTAATCAATAACTCGGAGGAATATAGACTGGGCTTGAATCCATGTCTGTCAAATTTTGATAGTGACCTTGATAAGATACCTGATCCATGGGAGGAGGTTCACGGGTTGGATAAGTTCAGCGATGATGCAGATTTAGATCCAGATGGAGATGGGTTGTCAAACTACTATGAATATCTCAACGGCGGTGATCCTACAAAGCCTGATACTGATAGCGATGGGATGCCTGATGGATTTGAAGTAGAATTCGGATTTATTGTATGGAATTCTAGTGATGCTATGGAAGATGCAGACAGCGACGAGGTAAACAATCTGCAAGAGTATCTAATAGGCACTGATCCCCGAGCTGAGCCTTTTAATGTCACTATGGACGTTACTATGGACATCTCAGTTTACCTGGATGCAAATATGCTGTCAAATGCTACTTTAAACTTAACTCCTAGTGCGAGTTTATCGAATGTGACGATAACTGTAACAAGATATGTGAATGTATCGAAAAAGACCGTTAATCCCCCTCCAAATGGTATAGAGAGAGGTGTGGAGGTAAATGCCACTAAAGAGTTTGATAAGAAAATAAGATGGGTTATCATAAGGATCTACTACGCTATCTCTGAATTGGATACGAATGGGGACGGAGATGCTGATGACCCGGGCGATATAGATGAGAATACTCTTAAGATTTATTGGTATTGTTTCAGTTGTTCCACGGATAATTGGAAAGTACTTGAAACTGGAAGTAATTATTCTAATATTGGTGGACCTTACGTGTTTTGGTCCCGTTTGAACACTTCAGGAAGATTTTTAGAAGCTAATATATCCTCATTTGGCTTATTTGGAATAGGCGGTTCCCTTATACCTGAAAAAGTTAGTGTACCCCCTGCGGCGGGGGGTGGGGGAGTTCCAGCCCCGACTACTCCGCCCCCTATATTCAAGGGAGGAGTTATTTCCTTAACTCCTCAGGTGCTTTTAGAGATAATACAAAACTATAAGTTAAACGATAAAAGTTTTTGGACAGTTCCTTTATCAGTTGCAGCAGCTTTGGTTTTGACAGGCGAATACCCCACTCCGATGAACCCTCTTGTTCAGGGCATTCTTGTTAAGCCTATAAAAATACTATTAGAGCCTTTCAGGGTTTTTAAGGGGAAACGGTTAGAAAGTCCTAAGGCGGTGGAGGATATCTATGAATTTGTAACCGGAAAGGTTTTGAAGAAGTATCAGAAGGCCGACGTAGTAGTTATATCTGTTAGGGAGCCCCCTGTCGACTCACTTGCTGCTATTGCATACGCGAAGTCAATTAATGCTCCTATTTTACTGGTTGAACATAATGAGCTTCCAGATTTAACATTCAACGCAGTATTGGCTTTAAACCCTAAAAAAATAATTATTGTCGGCGGCAAGGTCGCGATTTCTGAAGAGGTTGAAGCTAGATTGAAGAATATTGCCCCTACAGAGAGAATTTGGGGCCCCACGCGATATGAGACTGCCGTAGAATTGGCTAAGAAACTGGATCCGGAAGTTATTGTAGTCACAGATGGTGAGAATCCAAGCATTGATGCCGCGATTATTGCAGAAAGATATAAGGCGCCTATCCTGTATGTAAAGAAAAATGAAATACCCCATGCCGTGAGAAGGTATATAGTTGAGCACAAGAAAACCAAAGATGGAAAGGAAGTCACCGTAATTACCGCGGGATTGGAGAAAGCGATAGAGGCAGAGGTTCAAAGCTTATATTCTTTACCAGAATTTCTCACCCGTTCTAAGCTCATTTTGAAACTTTATTCGCTCGGATCTAAAGCTTTTTGAAGTTTTCTGATTTGTTTCACAACAATTATATATGAACCGCCTCTTTTTTATATTGTATTTTATAAAATAAAGTTGGGTTTTACTATGTCCCTAGGTTCTATTGAAAACAGAGTTCTTGAAGTCCTTAAAGAAGGGGACGTAATGACCTTAAAGATGATAGCTAGAGAAGTTAACAAGAAAAATCAGAAGATAAGCAAGCAGGCAGTATGGTATGCCCTCCAGATTCTTGTTGCTAGAGAGCTAGTTGAGAAAGTTGATAGGGGCGTATATAGGAGGAGGAGGGATGCGTAAAATCCTCTTTATAGTATTTCTATTTTTGCCTGTAGCAGTATTCTCTCAGGAGCTTTTATGGAACTACAATACGGGGTTAGGAGTATGGTCAGTGGCGGTTTCTTCAGATGGTCATTACGCTGTCGCAGGAACCTTTGCAAACACAACTCGAGCTAGAGATAATATATATTTTTTCAGCTCTGAGGGCCAATTATTATGGAGTTATAGAGCAGATGATACTGTGTGGTCTGTAGCCATTTCAGATAATGGAAAGTACATTGCAGCAGGCTCTAAAGATAATTATGTTTATTTCTTTAATATGGATGGCGAGTTGCTGTGGAAATATAAAACTCAGGATTCAGTATGGTCAGTGGCAGTTTCTGCTGATGGTGGTTATGTTGTTGCTGGTTCTTATGATAATAATGTCTACTTCTTTGATAAGAGTGGCAGGCTACTATGGAGATATGGTACCGATGATATCGTGTTAAGCACTTCGGTTTCTGCTGATGGTGGTTATGTTGTTGCTGGTTCTTATGATAATAATGTCTACTTCTTTGATAAGAGTGGCAGGCTACTATGGAGATATGGTACCGATGATATCGTGTTAAGCACTTCGGTTTCTGCTGATGGTGGTTATGTTGTTGCTGGTTCTTATGATAATAATGTCTACTTCTTTGATAAGAGTGGCAGGCTACTATGGAGATATGGTACCGATGATATCGTGTTAAGCACTTCGGTTTCTGCTGATGGTGGTTATGTTGTTGCTGGTTCTTATGATAATAATGTCTACTTCTTTGATAAGAGTGGCAGGCTACTATGGAAGTTTAAGTCTGGAGACGAAGTGTGGGACGTATCTATTTCAAAAGATGGAAGTTTAATTGCAGCCGCCTCCAAAGATTATAACGTGTACTTTTTTAATTCTTCAGGAGATCTTTTGGGTAGGTATCGTGGAGAGTATTATATGTCTGCTGTCTCCACGTCTTTTGATGGCAATTATACTATAGCCGGTTCTTATGATACAAATGTCTACTTTATAAGGAAAGCTTTTCCTGTACCCGTGCAGCTGAAAATTCCTGAACTAATTGTTGTGAGGACGATAAATAACTCAAATTTGTTGGTAGGGGATACCGCAAGAGTCACGGTTGAACTACGGAATATAGGCAATGGGGATGCCTATAATATCGTGTTTAGAGAGTCCCTTGGAGAGGGTCTTGAAATTATAGGAGGGGAGACCTATTGGACTGGAACTCTTGCTCCAGAAGTTTCTCAAACTTTTTTTTATGATGTTAAAGCAGTGGCCAATGGGACATTTTATCTTCCGGAAATTAATGTAAGTTATTACGATGAGGAAGGCAACATGTATCTCGCTACTGTTTCTGCTCTGCAAATATCTGTTAAAAGGCCAGTTGAAGTTGAACTGCCCCCTCAGGGCCCAGGAATGTGGAATTATGACTTGTTAACTGTGCTAGGCTTATTATTTGTTATTTTAGTATTCACTGTATTTAGGTTTTCATCAAAGAGAAAAAAGAGTAGAGTCGAGACTTTAAAGAGATTAAAGGAAGAAGTCCGTTATAAGGAGGAAAAAAGCTCCCAGCGAGAGGAGGATGAATCTTTATACGATGCTAATCTTAAACCTTAAACTTGGTGAGAGGAGAAATTTATGAAAGTGATATCGGTAATTTCTGGGAAAGGCGGAGTCGGTAAAACTACTACAGTGGCTAATCTGTGCGCGGCTTTGACATTATTTAAGAAGAGGGTTATCGCGATAGATGGCAATATAAGTGGCCCAAATCTGGGATTACAATGCGGCGTATATAGTTCTCCCTATGACTTAATAGATGTTCTAAACGGTGAGGTTCCTATAGAAAAAACTATATGCGAATGTCCTAATGGGTTAAGGATAATTCCAGCGCCTATATCCCTGAATATCCCTGATGTGTCTCTCGCTAATATCAAATCTTCATTGTTTCGTCTTTATGAGGAGTTTGTTTTAGTGGACTCATCACCTGGTCTTGGTAAAGAAATATATCCTACTCTAGAGATTTCTGATGAAGTGCTTGTGGTCACTAATCCGGAGATTCCGGCAGTAACTGAGGCATTAAGAGCTGTTGAATTATGCCGGCTTAAAAACGTTCCAGTAATGGGAGTAGTATTAAACAGAATTAGAAATGAAAAAGGAGAGCTTCCCTATGAAGAGGTCCGGGACATATTCGATATACCTATATTAGCGGCAGTGCCTGAAGATCCCAAGGTCAGAGAAGCTATTGCTGAGGGGGTGCCTGTTATATTTTATAAACCTTATTCTGGCTCTGCGATAGAGTTTAAGAGGCTTGGAGCTAGAATTGCTGGGATATTGGAGTATGAATATAAACCGGGAATTTTAGGGAGAATAAGAGACTTCTTTAGAGTTAGGAAAAGAAAAACGAAGTTGGAAGAACTTATTGAGGAGAAAAAGGAAGAAATAAAGAAAGAGATAGAGGAGAAGCGGAAAGAAGTTGAGCAGCCTATCATGGAAGAGGAGCCGGAATTTCAGCCGTCTCCTACTCCGCTAGTAGTTCTCCGTGCGAATAGGAAGGTTATTGAGACGGCGCTGGAAAAGCTGGAAAAGCGCTTTATAGATGGGCAAATTAGCGAGGAGACATATAAGAATTTAAAGGAAAAATTTTCTGCAGACCTTAAAAAATGTATAGAAGATATAGCAAGATTTGAGAAGTCCGGAGGCGACAGTACCTGAGGAGGGGGTTCTATGAAAATCTCGCTTACATCTAAGCTTGTGTTATATTTTTTAAGCTTATCTATACTCCCTTTAAGCATTGTAGGATACGCATTATATGAAAATGGAAAGGAAGCAATAGAAAGACAAACCTTTAGTTACCTAGATACCGCTACTCAGATGCAAGAGGGCGAATTGGACCTCTGGCTTGGAAAGAATATAGATGCATTAAGACTCCTTACTTTCTCGCCGATATTGGAGAAGAACGCTCCAATTTTAGCCACTTCACGTATTAAAGCAGATCCCGTATATATGAGAGCCTATGAAGAAGTTAAGGATCTTTTTAGTGGGACCGTTGAGTCCCAGCCAGGCATTGATGGGATATCACTGATAGGACGTGATGGCGTAGTATTATTATCTACCTCTGAAAATGAGGAGGGTAGAAACATATCCAACTACCCTTATTTTATTTGGGGGCTAAAGGAGGCATATGTTCAGAATATTTTTATTCCTAGAGAAGGAAGCAGTCCCACGATGGTTATAGCTTCCCCCCTTGCTGATAGTAATGGAGTAACCTTAGGAGTTATAGCTGCGGACTTAGATCTTCAAATGCTTGATGAGCTAACTCGCAAGAAGACCTTAATCGGAGAAACCGGGGTGATATATTTAGTTAACAAGTATCATTACCTAATATCTGAGCCTAAATTTAAATCTGGTAGGCCGCTGACTAGCGAAATTCATAGCTATGGGATAGACAACTGCCTTAAAGGCAATAGTGGCCAGAGCATATATGAGAATCACCAGGGAATATCGGTACTAGGCTCATTTAGGTGGCTTCCTGAGAGAGAGCTGTGCATCTTAGCTGAGATGGCTACTGATGAAGCCTTTGCCCCTGCGAATTCGCTTAAGGAAAATCTGATTAAAATGGGCGTGTTTTTGACCATTGCTCTGCTCGCTTTAATACCTGTATTGACATCTACTATTACAAAGCCGATAATGGAGCTTGTTGAGGGCGTTAAGGAGGTTGGGAAAGGGAACCTTAGATACAGGTTTAATGTAAAGTCTAAGGACGAGATTGGAGAGTTAGCGGCGGCTTTTAATTCGATGGTTAAAAGTTTAGAGGAGAGCCAAAGGCAGTTAGTTCAGTCTGAGAAACTAGCTTCTCTCGGGCAACTTGCAGCAGGTGTAGCGCATGAAATAAACAATCCTCTCACGAATATTTCTAATAACGCTCAGATGCTTATGAGAGAAGTTAATGGGAAATATGCTAAGAGATTGGAGGTTATAGAGGAGAATGTTCAGAGGGCTTCAAGGATTGTCAGAAATTTACTTGACTTTTCAAGAGCACCAGAGTTCCACCCGGAGTATATTGACGTAAACTTGTTGCTTGATCGAAGTTTAGAGCTTACAAAACACGAGCTAAAAAAAGTTAAAGTAGTAAAAGACTACGATAAGCAACTTCCAGAAATACTTGCGGATCCCATTCAGCTTCAACAGGTCTTTGTAAATATTATAACTAATGCTTGTCAAGCTATGCCAAATGGAGGGACATTAACTTTAGTAACAAGATTTTATAGAAACATAGTAGAGATACGAATAGCTGATACAGGTGTGGGGATAAGAAAAGAGGACCTTAGCAGGATTTTTGATCCGTTCTTCACTACACGCAAGGTAGGAAGAGGGACGGGCTTAGGTTTATCGATAAGCTATAAGATAGTGGATGCACATAAAGGAAAGATTGAAGTTGAGAGTGAAGTTAATAAAGGCACAATATTTATTATTAAACTGCCAGCAGAGGGATAAAAAATGGCGGAGATACTCGTGGTTGATGATGATCCTCAGATGCGGGATGATATTGCTGAGATGCTTAGAAGTGAGGGATATAATATTACAACGGCTAGTTCTGGTGAAGAGGCATTGGAGTTTATTCGGGAGAGAGATTTTGATGTGGTATTGACAGATTTGATGATGCCGGGTATAAGCGGTATGGATGTTCTTAGGGAGGTAATGAAAATTAAACCAAAGACAAGAGTTATAGTAATCACCGCCTTCGCTACGATCGAGAGCGCAGTTGAAGCCATGAAGATAGGGGCTAGCGATTATATCTCAAAGCCTTTTAAGCTTAACGAAGTACAAGTTGCAGTACGAAGAGCATTGGAGGAGGCCAAGTTCAGCGAGAGGCTTTCAACTTCTAAGGAGTCTAGTATACAGGAAATTGCCTCATCATTATCTAATCCTATTAGAAGAGCTGCTATAGAGTATCTTCTCCTTCAAGGTAAATCGAGTTTTATGGGTATATTTGAGGAATTGGGCGTAGGAGATCATACAAAGCTGAGCTTTCATTTGAGAAAACTTAAGGAGGCAGGCATCGTCCAGCAGGATTCTAAGAAAAAATATACTCTTAGCGAGAAAGGAAGAAAGGTAGCTGAGGCTTTAAAGACTCTTGAGAAGATAGCGTAGCAATTGAAAAGGAGACAGCTATTTAGTTTCTAGTTTTTGTGAATTTTTTTTCACATAATTCTAGGGGTCTGTGAAATTCTTTTGAATAAATCGATTCGATTCTAAATCATTTTTTAAAAAATAGGATATATGTGTAATATTTTGCAAAATAAAGCTTATATACGTTAATTTCTAAAAAGATATACGAAGACTAATGGCAAAAAGCTTAGAAGATTTAGTGTTAATGATACTATCAGAGAAAGCAGAAGTAAGCCCATCAGATTTAGCTGAGGAAATGGGAATTCCAGCAAGCCTAATTTTAGAAGTCTTTGAAGAGCTAAGAAATAAAGGGCTTTTGGAGGAGGCTGAATGACAAGAAAGCTACTGTTTAGGATTGCTGGGCTGTGGCTTGTTATAGGCATCTTAAGCATTTTTTCTGTAAGTCTTTATGATTTCGCGGAGCCGGTAAGCATAATGACTTTTCCACAAGTACCAACTGATGGAATGCCTATTACAGTCGCTTTTAAACTTAAGAACTATGAACTAAATCCAGTTCCTTACAGCTTCAAACTTTTTGCTAATGGAAAAAAAGTTGTAGAAGGCGAGGTTCTTCTCGAACCTTTCTCAGGAAGGGATTACAGATATGTCTATCCAGACTCTGTGAAATTGGGAGATCAGATTACTTTTACATTGCTAGCAGAGAATTCAGAGGAATCTTTTGAAAAGGTAATCTCAGTGCCTCCATACCATCCTCATGTTTGGACGTCTTTTGTATCGTTTGCCTCCTTTTCGACCTCTATGGCTGGTATGGTTTCTACTACCACTACTACCACCACTACTACTATAACATCGATGGCTTATTATAGTGATGCTTTTGGGGCAAGACACATAATAAATGTCGGAGTTATATTTTCTCTCGTGCTTATAGGAATACTCATACATGTCGAGGTTACCGAACCGTTTACGAATTCTCGTCATATCCTTGGTAGACTTAGGAGACGGTTTACTAGGGTTTCGGTTATATTATTTATTATATTCATCGCTATGGTATTTACGCAAGTTGCTTTGATATTGAGCTGGGTGTAGAAAAGGATTTAAATAAAGTATGATTTTTAATAAATATGGATTGGATAAAAACAGGTGTACCTGGGTTTGATGAACTTTTTGAGAAGGGGATACCTAAAGGAGTATCCGTTCTAGTTGCAGGCGGTCCTGGAAGCGGTAAAACAATTTTTTGTCTTCAGACATTGAATTATGCAGCATTACAGGGCGAGAAATGTCTGTACATGAGTTTTGAGGAGTCTGAGGAAAAGCTTAGAATGCATATGCGTGATTTCGGCTGGAATCCGGAAGAGTTGGAGGAGAAAGGACTCCTTGTAATAAAGCGCTATGATCCTTTGGAGGTTAGTAGAACAGTGGAAGCTTTGCTTGAAAAAGCTAGAAAAGAGCTTCTAATTGAAGCAGATCCTGTCTTCCTTCCAGAAGGCTTTAAGCCCGATCGGATAGTGATTGATTCGCTGTCATCGATTTCTACCGCTTTTTATGGTAATGAAAGGAATTATAGGATGTATGCAGAGCAACTTTTTAGATATCTAGAAAGCCTGAATGCTACATCATTCTTGATAACTGAGACAGAGACCGATCCTACAAGGTATAGTAGGAGCGGCGTGGAAGAGTTCTTAGCTGACGGCGTGATTGTTTTATACAATATAAGGAAGGGAGAGAGACGAGAAAGCGCTATAGAAGTCTTAAAGATGAGAGGAGCTAAATTTCAGAGAAAGATAGTTCCTATGGAAATTATAAGCCAGAAAGGCATCGTAGTCTATCCCACGCAGAAGGTTTTCGGAGAATTCTAAGGATCGAAAAAGGATTCTTTACGCTAGCCCTAGTTGTTTCTTTAATATTGGGACTTCCTCTTCTATCTCTCGTAGCCTTTCCCTATATTTCTTTATCCTAGCTTCGTAGCTATTGCGGGATATCTCTCCTTTTTTGAAATATTTTTCTTGGGTCTTTTTTATCATCTCTTTAATGACTTCTTTTTCCAGTTCTAAGTCTTTTAATTTTTTCTCGCTTCGCTCTCGCCGGATATACCTGTAAGATACTAATGTTATTGTACTCACTATAATGAGAGCTAAGATAATCTTCCCCCCGTTCTCGCTTAAGAACACAGATATGTTTTCCTTTGCGGCATCATATCTGGCTCTAAGTAAGGTGTATTCTGCCTCGACATCATAAAGATACTTATTTGCTTGGAAAATCCAGTCTTCTGCTTCATCGTAGTTTTCCCTTTGAAAGGATCTCTCGGCTTTCTCAAAGTATTCCTCTGCCCGGCTTGTGTTTAGACCGAGATTCTTGACTTCCGTTATCCTGAGTGCTAATGCTCTGAGAGAATCTCTTATGCGTAGTGCATCCTCCTTTCTCTCAGCTATCTTTTTAGCATTTTCTATCACTAGCTCATAGTTTCCTTCTTCCATCGCTTTCTCTGCTTTTTGGAGAGTGTCATTAACATATTCAATGCTAAAACCGAGTCCAGCCATTTCTAGCATGTCTTCTCTAGCTTTATTGAGGGCCTCTTCAGCATTTTCTGCTATGGTTTGAGCAAATACATTAGGGATTATGATAAATATTACTAGTAGGGCTACAAGATACTTCATCTTTTGCTCCTCTCCTCTTTAGCTACCTTAGCCTCCATGAGGGCTATCTCTTCTTCTACTTCTGCTCGTCTCATTGTGAGTCCTTCAAGTATTTCTCGGTATTCCTCTGGTCCCATTGCCTTCATCATATAGTACTGTGTTTGAATGTCCTTAATCATATCATGAAGCATTTTCTCTTCTCTTATTAGGTCCTCTAAAGTTTTCTTAGGAGTTAGCAATCTTGCCCTTTCGGTTTTTAGCTGTGTTCTTTTTCGTTTAAGGTCAGCTAGTCTTCTGCGATATTCATTCATTGTGTCCTCATACTCTGACCTGCTCATAATTCTGTCTAAGTAGTATTTCTCTTGAGCCTCCACCATATGGTCTATGATAGCTTTTTCTTTAAGGTCTATTTCTTCTATCCGGGTAGAGATTACTGATGTGAGGTATCTATTATAGCCTATTGCTCCTCCTGCGAGAATAATACCTACGGCCATAAATATTGCCCACCAGTAGTCTAAGAAGAACTTAGCGTAGTTTACTTTTCCTTTGGTTTCGAGAGAGTAAACTAGTTCAGCTTCTTGTACTCTCTCAAAGGCTGTAGAATAAGCCTCTCTCTCAAAGGCTGCTATAGCGAGATCTATAAGTTCTTTCGTCTTGATTACTTTTAATCCTTTATCGCTTTCGGCTTCAGCTACTTTTCTTTTTAGTTCCTCTATCTTTTCTTTTGTCGAGAATGCTGTGTCTTTTATTCTTTCAATTTCGTCTCCAAGTTCTTTTGCTCTCTCATAATCTCCCTGAGCTAAAGCATTTCTCGCTTCTTCTATCAATCTTGTTACTCGCTTTATTGGTAGTCCTGCATTTTCTAGGTATCTGACTGCGGTTTCGCCTTTACTTATTCCTGTAAGTGCATCTTCTCTGCTTACTGCGTGCACAAATAGGCGGATTACTTTTGTTTCTATCATATCTAGCGTAAAGTTTTTCGTGGTTATTGGTGCTCCGCTTGTCTCATTTATTGTGACGGGGTAATCAATATAGACCACCTTGCCGAGAATTGTGATGTTTAATGGGTATTCTCCCTTTTCAGCGTATGTTGGTGCAGTAACGACTACCTCGAAGCTTCTAGTGTGGTTATAGGGTATTGTGACGGCTTCATCTGTCGCTAACATAATGCCTAATTTTTCTTCGGGTACCGGGTTTACTTCAAGGTAGCCTTCTATGAATCCCTCAATAAGTATAGTAATGTTTTCTAAAGTAGAGTTTGGAAAGGGGTTAGTAACATTTATAATGAAAGAACTGGTTTGCCCTCGAACTATTTCAAAGCTTTCTAGACTTTGTAAGAGTAGCTTTCTTTGCAGTAGAGTCGGACTATACGTTGGGGGAGGAACCTCGATTATCTTTATAGGTGGTGGTGCTGGTGCTCTGCCTCCTCCTCCGCCTCTAGATGGAGGTGAGCAATCGTCATCTGTTAAATATGTGCAACCATAGCCACAGATGTTATCTGAGTCGTTACAGCTTACTGCGATTACAACTGAGTCGCTGGCATTTACGCCTTGGGCGCAACTAGCACTAACGTTTATAGTATATATTCCCGGTGCCCCTGAGTTTGCATCCACAGTCGTAGTTAGAATGCTGAATACTGTTTTCCCGCTGTTCACATCTCCAATAGAGTAATTAATGTTTCCTGTTATATTCTCCCATCCGCTTGCTAGTGTCCAGTTTATCCATGTGTTAGTGGCGCTTTCATTTCCTAGATTTTTCAATCTCGCAGTTAAGTTGAAAATCTGGCTCTGTGATACTGAGGCCGAATATTCTGTAATGTCCAATACTAAGAAAGGTCCCCCACTGTAAGTAATTATAGTAGCATTTACTACTGCTGACGTAGGAGAGGGTGTTTCAGTACCGTGTGACGCTGTTATGTTGATCTTCATCTCCCTTTCTTCGTCTCTATCTGCGAATTTTATGGTAACATTTATACTAACTGATTCTTTTGCGCCAAGTGTAAAAGGAGATGTTATGTTATATGATATGTCCCAGGGCCAATCGCTAGATAGCTGGAAGCTTAGAATATCATCCCCCGTATTCTCTATTGTAAAGACTCCTATACTCTTCTCGGAGTAGATGGAGCCGTTTACTGTCCCTAGGTCAGAAGGAGTTCTCAACCATGTGTAGTCCCATTCTGCTGTTATGTTCTTGGTGGAGGAGTAATTAGAATTTCCAAAAGTATCGTTTGCCCAGATCCTATAATAGTACACTCCACCAGTTGAGTCTATATCAAAGGAAGCATTATAGCCGTTTCCACCTATATTGGTCATAGTAACATTATTCCAATCTCCTGTTTCTTTCCATTGAAGGAGCACTGTACCTACGCCATGCCTATCGCTGACATTAGCTGTTATATTGATTGTGACTCCTGGGTCAATATCGTCGGAGGTATTTGGTGCTATAGTAACATTAGTAATAGTCGGTGGCGTTATATCTACAGTAAACGAATAGTTTGTATTTCCCCAATCAAAGTTAGACTCATTGTCGTAGGTTATAGCATTCCAAATATAGTTTCCATCTGGAATATTCTCTATTGTCCACCGTATTGTTTCATTGGTATATGTTTTGATCCCGTTGTAATAGGATTGATTTATTTCTGAGGCGTTTCTGATTTTGTCGGATATACGGAGTTCATCTATAACTGAGTTTGCCTGCAACGTACTGTCTACCCAGCTCCCAATAAATATGTAAGGTGGGGTCGAGTCTTGATATATATCGCTTGTATCATAGTAATGCTGGTTTCCTTTGTTAGAGCCGTTTAAGAATAGCTCAAGCCGACTGCCAAGAGGTGTGACATTGTTATCTAAGTCCCATATAGCTATGATATGATGCCATTCGCCAGCTTTCCAACTTGATACAGATTGTCTCACGTATTTTGAGCTGCCTGTATAGTCAGTTACACTAAAGTATATGTAAGGAATCCATAAGGACCAGTCGAATGTTAAGTATATGTCGAACATGTTTGCGTAGTTAGGGTCGGCCGGATCTCCGATTGTAAAGAAATGTGCTTCATCTGTTATGTCCGAAGCGTTAGCTGTTAGTTGAACCCAAAATTCTATTGTTCCTTGGCTTTTATTGAAATTTCCATTCGTTGAATACGTTAAGTTGTCTGAGTTATTAATAAGAACTCCCTCTAAGAATTTACCTGGTGCAAAAGAAGTTGAAAGATTGACTCCAACTTCTCCATCTACGCAGGTGTAATTCTCATTAAAATGGCAAAGTAGGAGCGTATTGTCATCTTTTTCAAATTCACCAAAGTTTTTTGTAAGATTTTCCTTGAATTCCCCGGAAATATTATGGTAGAGCGTTATGTTCTTTAAGTTTTCGTCATCAGTAACAGTAATCACAAACGTAATATTATTCGTAGTTGTAAAATTTGTACCATTTTCCGGGCTTATTAGGGTGATAGTTGGAGGGCTAGAGGAGACAGCAAAGGGAATAATTAATAACAATATGAAACAAAGTATACCTGCATTTAATGTAATTCTCCTCCTCATACTAATTCCAAAATTCTTCTTTTCTTTTGACTTAAAAAGCATCCTACAACCTCGGACTTTCTTAATTTTAGATATAAAGCACAGCTTATATTTATAAATATTAGTAAAAATTAAAATTAAAAAAGAATGAAAAAATTAGCTTTTGCTTTAGTATTTATAATGATTTTTATTTTACCAAAAGGTGTTGGTGCTGAAGAGTTAACTCTTAGGCCTAATGCAGATGGAGTTTCATTTGGATGGTCAGGAGGAGTTGGCTGTACGGCAGGGAGTTATTATGAATGCGTAAATGAAACTGTTCAAGACGGCGATACCACATATCTCTACACTACCTCCGCTGGAAATCGTGACTACTACCTAAACATTGAGGATTCCACCCAGACTAGATTTATATCCAATGTAACTGTCTATCAGTATTTAAGAACCCTCGGAAATGAATTGGCTACTATTTTTATTTATACAGGTGCAACACAGTATCTCGGAACAGAATATTCACTCACTACTTCTTATGTCTTGTATAGTGAGAGCTGGCCAACTAATCCTAATACCCTTAATAACTGGACTTGGTCTGACATCAACAGCCTTCAAGTCGGTACTCGTAGTAGTAATAGCGGCGGCATGACTGAAAATAGAGTGACTCAGATATGGGTTAATGTAACCTTTGGTAGTCTCTATGATTCTAGAGACCCTGCTCCACCTAATAGCACAGGAGGTACATGGTATACAAATGAAGTGTTAAATGTAAGTGGATCAGGCTGGAGGAGCAACCAAGTTATTGATATGAAGGTAAATGCTTCTGACGGATCTACTATCTGTACTCAGCTTGGCTTAACCGCTAGCGCTACAGGGACTTTCTCCGATTATGATACAGGATGTTCTCTTTCCGGAGCCGCTACGGGATTAGCTACTATTTATGTGTCTACTGACGGCGGAGCTACTTGGACGTTTTATGATCAATTTGATCTCCAAGCTCCTCCTGTGCCAGAGTTTTCACTTGGCATGGGACTAGCTCTCCTACCTATAGTAATATATTTCTTGTTACGCAGAAGTGTGTTCAAGTATGCGTCGCCTTAGATTAATCTATCTAGGATCTATAGTGATTTTCTTTCTGCTGGCAGGCTTGGTAGTACATCAGCTATCTTCGCAAATAACAAGCGAGGTGACTATAACCTCTAGTCACTCAGTAGCAAAGATAGGAGAAGAAGTAGTAGGTAGAGCGGAGATATATAATCCCTCGGATAGCAGAAAGCTTTACACATACGTACTGTATTTTAATGGAGCTAAAAGAGTTGAAGACACGATATACCTAGGAACCAAGAAGAGATTCCAATTGATCTGGAGGGTTCGCCCTTCTGCTCTTGGTGCTTTTAAGTCAACTATTGTAGTTTATGAGGGAGCGGAAAAAAAATTGGTCGAAAACGCTAGCTATATTGTATATGTGAAACCCTAATCTTATTCTAAAAACTCGAATCCCCTATCCCCTATCTCAAACTTCTTCCAAGAAGTATCCACGGTTCTCCCCTTCATATGATGGACTCTGAACATCCGTTCAAGCTTCTCCTCTTCAGCGAATCTCATCTCTAAGTATCCGTCCACAAGGTAAATTAATGTATTCACAATCTGTGGATCATGTACTCCTTGTTGAAGAGTGTATAAAATAAATCCGTACTCGGATTTAACTCTAGAGTTCAGGACTTGAAAAAATTTAGACATAGCTTCCGGAGGATTATGGAGAAATAGTGGTGAGAGAGAGTCAAAAACAATCCGCAATGGCTTTTCCATTTGTCCAGTAGCTTTTTCTATAACAATACTGATTTCGTTTATATTTGCAGGGTTTTCTATTGTAAATCCCTTTTCATAGCTCTTCCCAATACTCCACGAATAGCAGTCAATGAATAGAAATCTATCCCCTTCTCTGCTCTCCAGGTCAATGCCATATTCACTAGCTCTTTCTTTTATCTCGTCGGGAGACCTCTCAGTTGTAATAA
Source organism: Candidatus Hydrothermarchaeum profundi (assembly GCA_002011125.2). GTDB lineage: Archaea > Hydrothermarchaeota > Hydrothermarchaeia > Hydrothermarchaeales > Hydrothermarchaeaceae > Hydrothermarchaeum > Hydrothermarchaeum profundi. The sequence continues at coordinate 1,553,458 of MTMF02000009.1, read as the reverse complement.
ATATCACTCTTTCTCCCTTACTTAGCCAAAGGTTAACTAAAGTTAGACAGTATTCAAACTTTCCAACTCCTGGTGGCCCGTATAGTAGCACAGTATAGTTGGCCGGGAATTCTATTTATCTCCCTCCCACCTTTTTTTGGTCTTTAACACCCATTCTATGGTCTTAAGCAATTTTTCCCGAATAATAGGCTTCCCAACGTGAGCATCGCAGTGGGCCTGTTGGAAGCTCCTTATCATATCTTCTTCTTCTGTCTTCACTGTTACCATGATTATAGGTATATGCTTTGTTTCATCGTCTTCCTTAATCTTTCTTGCAGCTTCTACTCCATCAATGCCTGGCATCATCACGTCCATCAAGATGAGATCCGGCTTTTCTTTTTTAACTTTCTCGAGAGCTTCCTCACCACTTAATGCTTCAGTTACTTCATATCCCGCTTTCTCTAATATCTTTCTGATTAGAAAGATGATGTCGGGCTCATCATCTACCACCATTATCTTTGTCATAAGTTATTACTTTCATTACTATCCTTTTTTAACTTTTTTGCAATTATGTAAAGGTTTAAACAATCAATAAACTTATTTTCTTTTTTTACTTCAAAATTTTAGCTAATTTCTAAAAATAATAAAGAGAATTATGAGTTCACAAATAAAAACATTTAAATGTGCCGTATATTAATGTGATTTTGTAGAAGCTATATCACTACTATAGGTGAGTAATTTTGAAGAAAACAAAGGATGAATTAACGAAAGAGTTAGCATTGAAGGACCTCTTCATAGACATCCTTAGGCACGATATGCTTAACTCGATAGGTGTGATAAAAAATGTCGCTGAATTACTCGAGGAAGAGGTTTCATCTCCGGAAATAAGAGAGAAGATAGAGATGATAAAAAAGAATGCCTCTAAACTTGAAGAAATTATAAATCAGGCCTCTATGTGTGTTGAATTAGCTGATCAAAAAAAATTGGAGTTCGAAATAAGAAACATATCCCCTATAATAGAAAGAGTACTCGAGCATTTTGAGTTTCAATCTAGGGAGAAAAATATCCTTTTAGAGAATAGGATTAAAGGCGAATATGTTGCTTGTATATCCCCGTTAATTGAGAATGTCTTCTTAAATCTAATTTCAAATGCTATAAAATATAGTCCGGGGAATTCTAAAATTACTGTGGAAGCTGAGGACCTTGGAGAAAAGATAAGAATAATAGTGAAAGATCAGGGAGTAGGAATAAAGGATGAATACAAAGAAAGGATATTCTATAGATTCATAACTGGCGAAAAAAAAGGGATTAAAGGAACAGGTCTTGGACTAACAATAGTAAAACGAATTGTGGACCTGCATGGTGGACGGGTGTGGGTAGAAGATAATCCGGGTGGGGGGAGCATTTTTTACGTTGAATTACCTAAGGGATGAGATTTAAATGGGAAAGATTCTGGTAGTTGACGATGAACCAGACATAGTGTATTTAATAAAGAAAATCCTAGAAAAAGGAGGACACAAAGTAATAGAAGCATATAATGGAGAGGAATGCTTGGAGAAAGTAAAGACCGAGAAGCCGGACTTAATTCTTCTCGATATCATGATGCCAGGTCTCGACGGATATGATATTTTAAGGATACTAAAAAGTAAAGAAGATACGAAATCTATCACAATCGCAATACTGACAGCTAAGTCATCTGACGAAGATAAGATAAAAAGCTTGGATGAGCAAGCAGACTGGCATATCTCTAAACCCATCGATAAAGACAAGCTTTTGGATATGGTCGATTGGTTACTTAAGAGTCCTCCTAGAAAAGTTTTGGAGCGATAGCTGATGGGTGTAAGTGTATGCCTAGCTTCTGGTAAAGGAGGCTCTGGAAAGAGCACTATATGCGCTAATCTTGGAGTAGCTATCTCCCAGCTAGGATATAAGACTGCTATAGTAGATGCAGATGTCGAGGGCTCTAGTATGGGCCTCATATTTGGGATAGACTTCAAGGTTCCGACGATTCATGAATATTTATCTGGCAGTGCAGGAGTTGAAGATATCGTGTTAAAGGCTGATGGTGTCGAACTAGCTATTGGTAGCGTTAGAGTGGAAGATCTCAAGGATTTGAACATAGAGCTTCTTAAGAATTTTATTAAAGAATTAATGGAGAAGTATGACGTTGTATTGGTTGATGCTCCTAGCGGCCTTGGAATAGATGCTATAACCGCTATCTCAGCATGTGATGCTGTGCTACTTGTGGCTACGCCGGACATACTTTCAGTTACAAACTCTCTTAAAACGAAGGTTGTAGCTGAGAGGCTAGGTAAGAAAGTCCTCGGGTTGGTACTAAATAGAGTGGGAAGTGCTTATGATATTCCAACAAAATACATAGAAGATATTATGGGCATTAAAGTAATCGGGGAAGTTGCAGAAGACGAAGAAGTAAAGAAATCATTGGTGGAAGGGAAGGTGCTTTTGATGAGAAATCCCTCATCAAAGGCAGCTAAAGATATATTTAAACTAGCAGAAAAATTAGTATTAGAATACCCCTAAATCGAGAGGAGAGGATGACTAAAAAGGAAAAATTAGTCAAAAAACTTAAGAATGCTATACATCTCGAAGAGGAGAATACGGAAATTATTATTGAGATTTTGAAGAAAAAGAGTAGTTATTTAAATCTGCCTAATGAAAATGCAGAAAGGTTAAGATGGATACTGGATAAAATAGAGAGCGACTCAAGAAGACACAAGGTGATGTTTGAGGAAATGGTGAGATATGTAGAGAGAGAGAACAAAAATGTCTTCTAGGAGTATTATACCTCATTTCGAAAGACTGGCTGAAATTGAGAAGAGTGCTAGAGAATTTTACGGCGATCTATTACTGGATCTTGAGGATGAGAAAATCAAGCGATTAATAGAATACATCATTGAAGATGAAATACGACATGTTCAATGGGTGGAGGAAGCTATTAATATCCTGCACAGAGTAAAATAGCTCTAGTCAGCTGCTTTTAAAGAAAAAGAAAACTCTGAGCCCTGCCCTATTTTGCTTTTTACTTTTATTGTTCCACCATGAAGCTCAATTATCCGCTTTGTAATTGTTAATCCCATTCCAGTACCACCATACTTCCGGGTGGTAGAAGGATCTAGTTGTGTGAGCGGCTTAAATATCTCTTCGAGTTTATCTACTGGTATCCCTATACCTGTGTCTTTAATTATTACCTCTACCTCGCTGTTCTTCCTCTCTACCTTGATCCAGACCTTGCCTCCGTCTCGGTTGAATTTTATAGCATTGTCCAATAAGTCTAAAATAGCGTGCCTTAGATACTTCTCATCCGCGTTTATATAAGGTATCTCCTTATATTCTAATGTTATTTTAACATTCTTTTTAGAAGCCAGCTCTTCTTTATCTTTAATACACCTTTTTATTATATCCACTAAATTAGTTATCTTCAAATCGAGCTTAATCTCCTTTTTCTGTATCCTGCTAATAGTTATCAAGTCCTCAATAACATCGTTTTGCCTAGCTAGGGCTTTCACAGCCTTCTTCAATAGCTCATTTCTAGCTTCAGGGTCTTCTTCCTCCATCGCTAAGTCTATAGCACTCTTCGCAATAGTGAGTGGAGTTCGAAGTTCGTGAGATACATTAGATATGATATATGACTTTATCTTATCAATTTCTTTAAGTTCTTCATGCGCTAGCTCTAAATTCCTATGAGTTTTTTCCAGTTCTTTTCTAGACTCCTCTAGATCCTCAACAAGGTTTAGAAGAGCATCCCTGCTTTCTTCTAATTCTTGAGTTCTTTGCTTGACCTTCTCCTCCAGATTTCTAGAATAATCTTCAAGCTGTTTATTAGCTGCTTTAAGTTTTAGTGTCCTCTCTTTCACTTTATCTTCCAGTTCTTCATATAGGCTCCTTAAATCCTCTACCATATCATTGAAAATGGCAGCTAGTTTCCCGATTTCAGTAGGTCCAGAGATAGACACTCGCACATTAAAATCTCCGTTTGCAACCTTGTCAGCGGCAGAAGCAAGTTCTTCAATAGGCGTTACAATTCTCTCACTAAGTATCCATGAAATGCCCACAATCAAAACTATCAAGAATGTGCAAAACACAATAAGTCTGTTCCTAAGAACATAAACTGGTGTGAAAGCTTCTTCTTTATTGATTTCTGCTACCAACTTCCATCCAAGATCATACAAGCAAACAGAAGCCCCTAAAACAGTCTCGTCAAGATAGTTCTTGTATATACCTGATGTCACCCTTTTAGTTCCACATTTATTGAAAGGCCCAGAGGTTACAGGTGTCTCTAAAGGAGCCCCTCTCTCTAAATTAGAACCAGCTATCAGTATCCCAGAACCATTAACTAAGTATACGCGTAAGGGTTTTTTCCTATCAGGCGGGACATCAGGTAAAGTTAGTCTCGCGGGAATTCCACTTGATAATATAGAGTTGAGTTCATCTATACTAATAAAATTAGAAATAACCCCTATAGTTTCTTCTGTAGTAGTGCTTGTTAGTGGAGCTGAAGCTACTATAGCTGGAATAGCTTTAATATGGCGAGAAAAGAAAGCATCGCTCACATAGATGCCCTTTAGACCCTCCCTAAAATAATCATCCTTAGATTCGTCTCTCCCTAATTCCGTTTCACTTGTCGAGGCAACTATTTTTCCATCTCTACTAATGACAATGATACCAATAATAGAATTATCTAAAGGCAATTTATTGTTTATCAAGTATAAATTTAATTCTTTGATCACTTCATTGGATTTGAAATTATGGGTCACTATTTTTTCTAGAGAGCTACGGATAAAAACGTCTGAGCCAAAGTCTTCAACACGTTCTTTTGACATATTAATAAAATAATAAATATGAGCCGCTTTAGTTTCACTAATTAAAATTAAATCACTAATAATCTGATTTTCTAAAGCTTCTTTATCCCTATGATATTCATAGATTCCTCCGATAGCAACAGGCAAAAACGAGACTAATACTAAAATCAAAAATACTCGAGTTTTTAAACCTTTCCCGAGGATTTTTCCTACCTCCAGAATTTAATCAGACCTATCTCTCACCTAGCTTTTTCTTTAACTCTCTTATTTCTTCTTTGAGCTGCCGCATTTGTAATTCCCTGCCTATAAAAGCTTTATATAAGCGTTCTAGGTCTGTAACACGTTTCTCAAGTCTCTGCATAAGTTTATACTGTTCTGTTATATCATAATAGTGTTCAATTCTACCCCCAGAGTAGAGACCCATCTTTATGGGTCGACTCCAATGTCTAAGCCAACGTTCCTCTCTATTGCCCTCTGGTAGAACATGACATACGAAATCCTCGATATAGGTGTTATCCTCATAAGTAGCGAGAACTCTTTTTTCGAATCCGTCAGGATCCTCAAAAATCTTCTTTATTTTTTCTCGCAAGAGCTGTCTTTTATCCTTTCCAATAACGTCTTCTCTTTTTAGACCAAAATAGCGTTCTAGAGCTGTATTTATCCAAACTACTCGAAAATCCTTATCTAAGATGAAGACTCCTACCTCCGAACTATCCAGTACATCATGGACTATAGAACGAAATCTCTCCTCACTAGCCTGAAGATTCTCATAGAGCTTAACTTTCTCTGTAATATCTCTGCATATTTCTACTACCAGTGTGCATCTACCGTAAGAATCTTTAAGGGGTAGAGCTAGAACCTCAACCAAGTGAGGGTTACCTTCACCGTCATAATGAGTATGTGACAACTGGACACTCTCCTTTTTTTTCATCACTTTACGAACAGGGCATACTGTTGGAAACCTGCAGGGCGAATTTTGAAGATGTATCTTCTTATAACATTTTTTTCCTATGAGTTCTTTCTTAGGACAGCCTGCGAACCTAGCTGCCGCTTCATTCGCACCTGCGATCTCAAACCGTTTATTGATTAGCAAAATAGGGTCTTCTAGACCTTCGAATATTACTTTAGTGTAATCCCCCTTCTCCTCGATAACTCTTTTACTGTCCGATAATTTTTTGAATAATGATCCCATAACCATATTTTGCACCTCCCCCAAGTATTTTCTAAAAAGTTGCATCCAATAACATCATTTGTTATCATCATAGTGTAATATATGATAGCTACTTCGTCCATGCCGACGCCCTCAATTCCCCATTTAAGTTTTTGAAAATTTCTTATTAATAATAAGGTTATCATACTTTAATCTTTTCCTTGTAAAAATTATTTTTTCTAGTTTAACAATAAGAATTAAGGACAAAAAGAAGTCTAAAAACCAGTAAAATAGCCAACAAGCCTTAGCGAATTAAGCTACTTCCCCAAGGGGCGAGGTCTCTCACCATATTAAAGAACGCTGGAAAAGATATTCTTACGCAATCTATGTCTTTAACAATAGTTTTACCCTCAGCAGATAAGCCAGCTATAGCTAAAGCCATAGCCATTCTATGATCCCCGTATGACTTAACAATAGCACCAGCAAGCGATTCTTTACCATGTATAACAAGTCCATCTTCTTTCTCTTCAATTCTCACTCCAAATTTCCTAAACTCCTTGGCACATGCGGAAATCCTATCGGTCTCTTTATATCTTGCATGTTCTACATTTCGAATTATGGTCGTACCTTCAGCCAAACATGCCAATGCTGTCACAGTAGGAAGGAGATCTGGTGTATCACCTAGGTCGATATTAATAGCTTTAAGTTTACCGCCTTTTACTAGAACCCCATCCTCAACCCATCTAACTTCAGCACCCATCTTAGCGAGTATATCAACTATCACTTTGTCACCTTGCTTTGACTCCCTTCGTAAGTTCCTCGCTATAATTTCCGAGCTACTCATAGCTGCTAATGCTAGAAAATATGCCGCAGAGGAGTAATCTCCTTCAATATGATATTCCGTAGGAGAATACCTCTTACCCGAGCGAATATAGTATCTATTCTCTCTTTGTTCAACTAAGACACCAAATTTTTCCATAACGTCTAGGGTAATATCAACGTAAGGGCGAGACTTCAAAGGAGTGGTTATCTCCAGTATAACGTCATTCTCTGCGTATGGTGATATAATAAGTAAAGAGGAGATAAACTGTGAACTTATATCTCCTCTAATTCTAACTAAGCCGCCTTTAATACTGCCCCCCTCAATAACCACAGGAGGAGTTCCATCATTTTTAACAGAATAGGCGTAAACACCTAACTGCTTTAAAGCATCTAAAAGAGGTTGCATAGGCCTTTTTTGGACAGATTCATCGCCTGTTAGTGTTACTCTTGCATCAAGTGATGCAACTCCCGCTATTAGTCTAATCGTAGTACCAGAGTTCTCACAATCTATCGGGGAAGTTGGAGTCTCGAGATCCCCTCCTCTCCCATGTATCACTATATCCTTTTCCACTTCAACTCTAATCCCAAAGGCTTGAATTGCATTTAAAGTTGAAAGGGTATCTCCTGACAGTAAGGGATTCCTTACAACTGAAGTACCCTCCGCCAAAGAAGCTACTACAAAGGCTCTGTGGGTATAGCTTTTTGAGGGAGGAGCAACTATACTACCTCGTATCTTCTGTACTCTTCTAACTACGGCATCCATATTCCACGAGAAGAAGGTTATCCTATTTAACAGATGCGCTTTAAGAGGTGCTTTGCAGCTCTGACAGATATTTTATCCTCTTAAGCATATTGGGATGTGTACTTAATAATTCTATAAGCCTATCCGTCGTACTAAGTGAGATCCTTCCTCTTCTTATCATCTCAAGCTCATCTTTGTCTATAGTTCCACTAAGATCCAGGTCAAGCTGGCTAAGCTCCGCTATCTCCTGTCTAGCTCTAGAAGGATCATTAAGGAAAAAGGCTTTGTATCCCTCCATCTGTTTAAGAGACTCTCTCGGAGTCTTGGCACTCCCATATACGAGCTTATAGAGTGCTGTAGCTAAATGATGAGGAGGATTACCAAGCATGACACTTCCTCTATCTGCGAAGTACTCCCTTATCCTAGACCCATAAAGCACAAGAAGATTGGTTAAAAAGTAGAGGATAAATGCCACGATTCCAATATACGCCTGACTTCCCCTGCGATCCCTACCATAGCCGCCCCACATTGTGCTCCATGCGATATACCAGCAAATAGTTGGGATCACACTAAGCATTGTTATAATAGTCACGTCCCTATTCTTTAAGTGGGATATTTCGTGTCCGAGAACCGCCCTAAGCTCATCTTTACTTAATAGACCTAAGATACCCTCAGTTACGCAGACACGGCCATCACTTATTGATCTTCCAAAAGCAAAAGCATTAGGAAGTTGGACTGGCGAAATTCCAACTTTAGGTTTAGGTATATTTGCGGCCCTAGCAAGCTCTTCAACCATCTGATGCAACTCGGGAGCTTCTTCCTCTGAGACATATTTAACTCTCATCGATAACTCTACCATCTTTGGTCCTATCATGTACTGGATAAACATCATCCCAGAGGCAAGGATACCATACGTCAAAAAGTCTGCCGGCGGCAGAATAACCACTATCAGCGCATATACTATAGCGAACATTATACCAAGCAACAGATACATCCTCAATTGCAACATCATATTACATCACCTTTTTTTTATTACGTTTAACGTCGAAAAAATTTTCACTCCAGTCAATTTTCCCCGGAACAAATTCCTCCCATCTTCCCTCCAATATCTTCTTCATGTCAGCTACGACATCTGGAACCTTTTTTTTTGTAGTATCTATCTCATAAACTTTTCTATGCCTCTCAATACTCTCTATTAGACATACATCGAGAGCCTCAGCCTCAAGATTTTCAGCGATTTTATCCTTATCAAATCCCTTCTTAATCAGCCTTTTCTCAAGCACATCTGGTCTTGTCCTTAAAACTATTACAATATCCCCATAAGGTAAATAATGAGATAAATGCCCCTCAATTATTGCATCTCCTGAGACTATTTGAGAGATTTTATCAGATAACTTTTCAATATTAACTAGTCTGCTTCCCTTTTCTACGCCTTCACAGACCTCCGAGGTAGCAATATCATTAATGCTAATCTTCCGGAAACCATATTTTTTAGAAAATAACCTTGAAACTGTAGTCTTACCCGTTCCAGGGGTTCCGGTTAAAAGAATTATCATCTAATGCACATCTCAGCTACTTTTTAAGCACGGGAGCCCCTTCTGAAACTCTTTGAAAACCGAGTATCTCAAGATCCCTATATATCATGCTTCTAGATACACCAAAAACTTCAGCTACCTTCGCAATATTTATAGCGGATGGGTCATTATTAAGCAACTCTAAAGTCTTCTTTAATCTTTGTCTTCTAATATTTGCATCACCAACTTCTTCCATTACTTCTTCATTAACAGCAGCCACCATCGTAGTGTAAACCCTTCCTGGAAGTGGTGTGACAATAGTTTTCGAAAAAATATCGACTATTTCTCCATTTCTATCTCCTAGTAACTGATTGAGCCTATCAGATGCTTTCTTTATTGAATGGTCTCTACTTACTCCTCTTACATTCACGCCTACTATTTCTTTGTGCCTTGGCTGGTTCCCATTAACCACGGCAGTAATAACAACACAGGCACCAGAAGGGCCAGCGGATATCTCGCAGTCAAGTTTTGTAATCAGTCCATCCACTTTCTTCAATTCCTCATTAATGTCATGTATAGTATCGTCTAGAGCCTTACTAACATCACCGCTACTGTGTGACTTGCTAATAACCTTCATATAGGTGAATGTATGCAAGCTTTTTTAAATAAACTTTTCTACAGCTCTCTCGTAATCTTAAAATGGACTTTCGCTACTTCGACCAACCTCTCTTTCCCATATAATTCTATAAACCTGTAGGCTGCCTCTTTTACATGAGCAGAGCCAAGGGGAAACTCAATCCCATATTTTCTCGATAAGTACCTATGTTTACGGAGAAACTCAGCTCTTGCTAAAATCGAGGCAGCGGCCACAGCAGCATCTTCTTCTCCCCGAGTTAAAAAATATATATTTTTTTTAATATTCTTTCTCAGGTTACGTAGTACATTATCCTCTTTACCAAACTTATCTACAATTATCCGCTTAGGACTGCAGTTCTTAGTAATCTCCTCAATAGCTTTAGCGTGAAGCCATCCTAATACTTGATTCAAGTTATATTTTCCTCCCGTATCCTTATGAAGCTGATTATATCTCCTTGGCGAAAGGGAAAATACTTTCCAAACACATTTCTCCTTAATTTTTTTTTCAAAACGAAAAATTTGTTTCTCACTCAACGATTTAGAGTCTCTTATACTCATTTCCTTGAGTATAGATTCCTTACAGCAAACGCATGCAACGACGATATAACCAAAATAGTCTCCTTTCCCTGCTTCATCGCTTCCAGCTATCATGCTTACTGAATAGCGGTAGAGCGTATATAAACCATATTGCCTAAAATAGCAGAGCAAAATATGACCGGAACCTTTTATATTCCCTGCGTATATATAGATATGTAATTTATTTACGACACATTTATAGTTTAGTCTCTATATTAGTGGTATTATGAGCAATAGAGCCCAGCTCTTTACTTTAGATCTTCTTTTAGCTTTAGTCCCTATAACGATAATTCTCGGCATGTCAGCCAATGCTATGTCAGGTGTAGCTACTCAAGTTCAAGATTATGTTTTAATATTCTCAAGTCATAGAACCGCATCTGATATTGCTGATATTCTAATAAAAACTCCTGGAAAGCCAGAGATATGGGATAGTACCTCTGTGGAGGTATTAGGATTTGCATCTAAAATGGACACATGTGAATATGTAAATGCGACTCTCAACCACATTCTCGATCCAGCAAAGTTAGAAGCAATTTCAAGTAATATTAGTAGCTCTCAGCTAAAAGAATCTATAAAAAAGCTATCAGGGGGATATAACCTACGGATACAGATAATAAACTCCTCTGGAAACACAAAGCTTGATATAATGGGGGTATATCAATCTGGAGAGCTTGTTCTTACTAATGATAGTGCAAGCATTTCTTCTAATATCTCCTCAGCTACACGGCTAGATGTGGCGGAAAGGGTAATTGGTCTCCTCAATGTCAGCTTTGGATTAAAATGGAAGTATCAAACAGGAGGACGTGTAATGTCATCTCCTTTGATCGTTGATTTATACGGTGACGGAAATAAAGTGGTATTTGGATCTCATGACAACAATGTATATGCCTTAAATAGTGACGGAACAAAAAACTGGAGCACCTCAGATAAAGGTTACTCTGTAGAGTTCAGCGGGAATAACTACCCTTCATCTTCACCTGCATATGCAGACCTAGATGATGATGGATTTTACGAAATTATTGTAGGATCAACCGACGAAGATGTCTACTCAATCAATCACGACGGCTCCTTAGCATGGAGCTATGAGATTGGAAGTCCTATCTTTTCTTCTCCAGCGGTAGGCGATGTAGGGGGAGAAACTTGGATTGTTATTGGGGCGGGGGATACAAGCATACCCTATGAACAAGATGATAAGTTAGTTATTTTGAATACGACAGGGCAAAACTATTCGCAGTGGAAGCGAAAAATCGTGGCAACTCCAGTACTAGAAGATGTAAGTAATGATGGTGACTATGATATCATCGTAGGAGGGGAGAGAGAGGGATCCTTTGATGACTATATTGAAGGCTTCACCAATGGCTGGCCGCCTATTTCTATTTGGAGCTTTGCCTTACCTACTCCAAGTGACGTAATCTCTTCAGCGGCAGTCTATGATGTAGATGACGATGGCATAAAAGAGGTCATAGTGGGCTCTGATAACGATGTTCTTTATGCATTAAATGGAGATGACGGTAGCTCGTTATGGAACTTCACAGCGGGCGATAGGATACGGAGTTCACCAGCGCTTGCAGATATAGATGAAGATGGAAAAAAGGAAGTAATATTCGGGTCAGATGATGATAAGATTTACGCAGTTAACAGCGAGGACGGTTCCCTTCTATGGAGCTATGAAACCGGAGGAGATGTTAGGTCTTCCCCTGCTATTGCCGATGTAGATGGAGACTGTAAGTTAGAAGTAATTATAGGGTCAAATGACCACTATCTATATATCCTCAATCATGATGGCACCTTGAGATGGAGATACGCTACTGGAGGCCAAATTATCTCTTCTCCAGCGGTAGCAGACTTAGATGGTGATGGCATACTAGACATAGCAGTAGGCTCAAATGACAACTACCTCTACGTATTTAATACCATGGGCAGTGGTTCAGATTGGCCGATGTTTAGAAGAAATAACAGAAGGACAGGAGTATTTATACAATCAGGCACGCCTAGAACAGATTTCTTAACAGGTATAGAGACAGGTAAGATAAAAGTATATGTGTGGAAATAATGAACAGGGCATTTATATTTACCATGGATGCCGTACTGGCACTCATACCGGTCTTTATTATAGTTGCAGCGGTATCGCAGATAGGCGGGTCAGAGACTCTACACTCATGGGGGCTTATAAGAGAGGAGAGAGTTGCTCAGGATGTACTAGAAGTTATGATTGCTAGAAAGAATACTGAAGAGACTAATGAAAGTGTTGTAACACAGGTACTGCAAACTTTGGTACCAAGCTATTATAATTACAGCTATCAATTGGAATATAATGGTTCCATATTAGTTAATGTGACGCATGGTAACCTCAGTGCGGCCAAGGATATTTCCGTGGCAAAGAGACTTGACTTTATAAAGTTATATAAACTACTCGGCGTAATCGCCCAAGTGTCCCATAGTGGATCATCGGTCGCAGAAGAACTTTGCCCTAGAAATGGGAATAATCCTCCTATATATGAGAGTTCCTTCTATATAGCATCTGGGGATTTTGATAAATTCAACTATTATTTGGAGGGAATCGCTGAGGATGCAGGTGTGAGAGCATGGTATGCAATTTATAGTTCACAGCAGACCTGTGATGACCTTAGGGGTGGTAGTTGGACCTCATTTATGACTGCAGCTGATACCTACGCGAAAGTCCAACTCGACGAAAGCCTTCTAATAGAAGGACAAGACAACTATGTGTATATTAAGGTCTCCGCAAACCCAAAGAGAGAAGGCAGTTTCTATGTAATTAGAGCTCCAAGCAATATAGGTCAAGACTTGGTTACTTATTCTAACGCTATAAAACGGCAGTTTGCCTGGGTCACCTTGAAAATCTGGAGGGAATAAATTTTGGATAATAGAGGTTTTGTGTTTAGTGCAATGGCTTTTCTGCTGACAATTCCTGCTATTATATTAGCTGCCTCGTTTATCCACATGGCAGAATCTGGAAGTGATGCCACATTACTTCTTCTTAAGGCAGATGCAACATACTATACATATCAAGACATAAAGAACAGCTTTAAAAAAGCAGGCTGCAGTTATTTCCTCCTCTATGGGAATGATACTACTGCAATTAAAAACAACCTCTCAGGGGAATGGGCCTCTTATATAGAAGAGAACTATACAGGATTTAATATATCAATAGCTGAAGAAGAGATTAATGTGACTTATGATAGCTCTGGGGACATCATAAAAATAGGGAATATCAACGATATTACGCGAGGAATAGCTGTAAATATAACTGGACTAAGCACTCGAATCGAGGGGATGCTCGGGCCTCTAGAACTAGCGGATAGTTGCGCCACAGAAGCGACTCAATCAGAACAAGAGGCAACCATGCCCCAAGCGGTGCTCTTTCTGGTTACAGGACATAATCTAAGCTTTAACGAGGGAACTACACAAGTAAATGAAACTATCTGTGGGGGTAGTTCTGTTTCATGGATAATTGATCCACTGAATTCAACAGGAGATTTTAATATAACTGGAAACATAGATACATACCTCCAGATAAATCCGACAAATGAGCCAAGCGTAACAGTAAAACTATCGCACAATGGTACTACTATAGGTAAAGAGTCAGAAAACAAGCTAAACGAGTCTACATTATATGTGTTTACCATAACTAATACCGCTGGCCTGACGATCCCCTATGGAGATATGCTTAAACTTGAAGTTTCAGTTAGTGGAGGAGGCAGCAGGTGTATTGAGCTTGTCTATGGATCCTCTACCTACAATTCAGCTGTGGTAATGCCAGGTAGTTTCTCTCCGGCTGAAGCCCTAGATACTACACCGCCATGGTTTAATGGCTTGCAAAAATTAGAGGATTACTCAGGGTATGTTATCTTGTCATGGCAGCCGGCAACGGATGATAGTGCTCCCATAACCTATAAGATATATAGGGGAACTTCAAGCGATTTTACTCCTGCTACACCAATAGCAACTACGACTTCAACATCCTATAATGACTCTAGTGTAGGCACTACTGCCTATTATTATATTGTGAGGGCAGAGGACTCCTTTGGAAACGAAGACTCAAACCTTATGCGATTAGGTAGGGTAGGAGAAGGAAACAAGACCGAGATACTTTATAGCGGAGGAAATGCTAGCGGAAGTTCAGATATAATTGATACAGAGCTTGACAATGCAGAGAGTACAAATATAATAACCGTTGACCCCGGGGATATTGAAATCGTGAAGTTCGATGACCCCACTGGCAGTATAGGAGAGATCACCTCATGCGTAGTCTACTGGAGAGACAGGAGAACTGTAGGAAACCCTTCAAGGACTATCTCAGTAGGGAATAGTTCTGCTTATGAGTGGGGTACTTTTACTGGACAAGCAACAAGCTCGTATGCAATATATAGTCTGGACGTAACCTCCTACTTCACTTCTATATCCTCATCACTTCATGCAACAGAGATCCAAGATGTACAGGTTAAATATGAAAATGGGGGCTCAGGTAACCAGGACTTTGAATGGGATCAGATCTATGTTATAATAGAATATTAACTGAAAAACTCTTTTACGGTCTTCATTGCGCAGAATTCGCCACACATCGTGCAAACTCTCTCATCTTTCGGATGACGCTCTCTTCTTAGTTTAGATGCCTTATCAGAATCAATACAGACTTTAAACTGCTTCTCCCAATCAAGATCCGCTCTAGCCTTAGACATCTCATAGTCTTTCTCGAGATCTAGTCCTTTAGCAATGTCAGCAGCATGTGCAGCTATTTTTGCAGCTATAACTCCTAGCTTGACGTCTTCAATTTCAGGCAGGGCTAAGTGTTCAGAAGGAGTGACATAGCATAGGAAATCTGCTCCGGCCATGGCCGCTATGGCACCGCCAATAGCAGCTGTAATATGATCGTATCCTGGAGCGATATCAGTAACTATTGGACCAAGAACATAGAAGGGAGCTCCCTTACATATTCTCTTTTCCAATATTACATTAGCTTCGATCTCGTTAATAGGTATGTGCCCCGGTCCTTCTACCATACACTGAACACCTTTCTCTCTCGACTTCTCAACCAGCTCAGCGAGGATGTGGAGTTCATGTATTTGCGGCTTATCAGTAGCGTCGTGTATACTCCCCGGTCGTAGGGCATCCCCTAGGCTCAAGGTCACATCGTATTCTTTTGCAATTTCTAGCAAATAATCGAATTCCTCATATAATGGGTTCTCTTTATCATTGTGAAGCATCCATGAAGCCAGTAATGATCCTCCTCTACTAACTATACCCGTAAGTCTTTTTTGATTAAGAAGGGTCTGTAAGCTATCACTAGTTATACCTGCATGGATCGTCATAAAGTCAACGCCTTCTTTTGCTTGATTCTCGATAACGCTAAATACATCATCTTCGGTTATTTCAACTATAGACCCCTTTTTTCTCGTAGCTTCAACAGCAATTTGGTAGATAGGCACCGTTCCAAGAGGCACCGGGATCTCCATTATCCTCCTTCTGATCTTATCCAGATCCCCCCCAGTACTAAGGTCCATAAGCGTGTCAGCTCCATATCTAACCGCTATCTCGGCCTTCTTTATCTCTTCTTCAGCCGAGGAGCGATCTGGAGAAGTACCTATATTGGCATTCACCTTAACTCTTAGACCGTATCCTACGCCAATTGCAGTAATATCCTCCCTTACCACATTTCGCGGTATCACTATTTTACCTGACGCTACCCTTCTTCTAAGTATTTCAACTTCTATTCCTTCCCTCTGGCTTATTTCCTCCATTTCCTTTGATGTTGCTCCCTTCCTAGCTAATTCTATTTGAGTCATCCTGATAATTATTTTATATTAACTTGAGTATTTATAACTATGATTAAACTAAAGGCAAAAGATGTAATGCTAAAAGAGGTAGTTACCATAAAACCTACCGACATCGTAGCATTCGCTAAGCTTGTAATGACGAGACAAGGAATAGGTGGTTTGCCTGTTGTTGAGGAGGATGAACTTAAGGGAATAATAACGCATCGAGATATAATACTCGTAGGTAATGATGCAATGAATCTGAGAGTAGAGGAGATAATGGCGAGGAAAATTATGACAGTTGAGGAAGATACTCCATTGAAAGAGGTTATGAAATTAATGGTGGAAACCGGATATCAAAGAATTCCTGTGGTGAGGGGTAAAAAGATGGTAGGGTTGATAACTCAAAGTAGCATAATAAGTAGTTTAACAGACCTTATATGAGTTGATTTACATGGAAAAGCTAGTAGTAGTAGCTGATACATATCCGCCAAAGAAAGATGGAGTTTTAACATATCTCAGGAGCATCCTTCCTCTCCTTAGAGATAAGTATGATATCACTTTAATAGCTCCTCGATTCACAGAGAGAGTTGAACCATTAGTTGAGGGTATTGAGGTCGTTCTTACCCCGTGCATACCGATAGAAGTAGCAAATTATTATCCCGCTATACCAAGCCTGAAGCTCGCTAAACATATTAAAAAAGCCGATATAGTCTTTATAAATGACTTGGCCCCCTTAGGTTCAGCTAGCCTGAGTTTAGCTTATCTAATGGGAAAACCCATCAGCTTATTTTGCCACCACGATGAAAGTGTCATGCTCTCTAATGCATTCAAGCTAGATGGTAAACGTCTACTGCCGGAGCAGAAATTTAAGAGATTTGTAGATGAAGTTGTTAAGAGGCACTATAAATGCTCGAGTATAATATTCGTAGCCACTCGAAAATTTCGTGAAAAGTTGACAAGGATAAATATTCCAAATGACAAAATAATATATGCTCCCTTCGCTGTGGATACATTAAAATTCTCTCCGAATAAAGATAATTCGTTCAGGGAAACTTTGGGGATAGGAAAAGATGCTAAAGTTGTTCTTAATTTAGGTAGGATGTCGCATGAAAAGAATGTGGAAACCGTGATAAAAGCGGCTCCTGAAGTTATTAGGCAAATTGGGGAGGTCTATTTTGTGTTTGCAGGAGGAGGGTCAAAGCTCGAGGAATATAAGAAGTTAGCTACGAGGTTAGCGATTCAGAGTCATTGCATATTTACGGGATGGGTAGAGTGGGAAGACACTCCGAGCTATTATTCAATGGCAGATGTTTTTGTGTTTCCGTCCTTCCATGAATCTCAAGCTTTTGTCGTGATGGAGGCTATGGCGTCAGCGTTGCCTGTGATAGTTCCAGCAGAGCCTGAATCCGATTTAACATATTATAAAGAAGGGGAAAATTGCATATTCTTAGAAAATAATAAGGATTATCATGAGCTCGCTGAAAAAATAGTAAAGGTGCTCCAAGACGATGAATACAGGGAAAAGCTCTGTAGAAACGCAAGATTAAAGATCGAGAGTTATTCTTGGGAGGAACATCTTAAGAGATTGTTTGAGGGATTCGAAATAGCTAAAGCTAATTGGCAGAACAGAAGACATAGTGATGGAATACGCGGTGTTGTACGTAGGAAATCCCCTCAGATACTCTAATTTTTTTATACTACTTCTTTTCCCACCAGGCGATCAGAATTATTATAGAAATTACCCCCATTATCAATAGAACCGGTTTGGGAGACTTTTTATCTTGTGATACAGCCCAGTCTGAGAGGAATACCCTTCTATAAAACTCTACAGGCTCTCCATTTATTATGATTCCAACCTCTCTATTTTTCGTCGGTGAATGCTCATTCCAATTTATACTTGAAATGAGAGCTATCTTACCGTCTACTATCACGCTTTTAGCGTGAAGCTTCTCGAAGCCTGCCTTATCTAGGTCTATTAGCCTAGCCTCAATATCTAAACCCTCCCTTTTAGCCAAGGAGTTTACATACTTGGCTGTCTTGAGATTACTCTGAGGGTCATCTTCTAAAATGTTATACCAGGTGGAGTCCATAAGAATTTTAACCACGCACCCCTTCCTAGCCGCGTCAATAGAAGCTTCTAAGAACTTATTTGGGCGGTATCCTTCCCTTTTAGAGCCCCAGAACCTGTAAATGTACATCTGCTCTATATATACAGACTCATTAGCTGATTCTATAAGCCGTATTATGCCTTCTACAGCGTCTTCGGGTGCAACAACCGGTATAGCAGTATATCTTCCATGGTAGCGTTCTGTAGAGAATTCAGCCTTATAATTCTTTTTCACCGTAAACTCGGCGGATTTAAAACCAGAAAGCTCAGTAATTCTTTTGCTCATATTAAGGTCTCTAAAAAATAATTCTACAAAAAACATAGCTAAATTACGGTCAGCTAGTATTACCCCTAGCCCTCTATTTCCATGAGAACCGTCTCGTGGAAATCCTGTTTCGCCGAAATTCTCAGTAGTTATGAGAACGGTGTTATTATCAGCTATTATATATTTAGCGTGATTAAAGCTAATGTTGAGGGCCCTGTTAAAAAAGAGCGCAACGCCTGAAGATGACATCTCCTCTAACAAATTCTTTTCATTAATGGATAAACCCCCCACTGGAGAGCCTTCTAAGATAATTATCACCTCACTTCCATCTTTCTCCTTGCCTATCAGCTTTTCCGATAGGTAAGTGCTCTCGAAAGTATATCCGTTAATGTAGATACTACTCGCATTATCAATAAGCTCAATTAAAGCAGAATAGCTTGAATCAGGAGCGGCAAAAGTTATTATATCATCCACTTCGTAGGCATAAGCTAGAGTAGGCGATATTATTAGAAAGAGTATAATAAAAAGTCTCATTATATATTAAAGAGAAACTAGCAAACTTCTCTGGAGTTTATTCTTCCCGCTTAAAAGGCCTTTTCAGAAGCCATTCAACTGTCTGGACAAGCCTTTCCTTTCTAATTGGCTTGGAGATATGCCAATCGGCTATAGCTTCATCGAAACTCTTTACCTTATCTTCATCCTCAGATTTTACAGTGAGCATGGATACAATAATATCTTTTGTCTCTGAATTTTCTTTTATCTTTCGGCAGGTTTCCCATCCATCCATGCCTGGCATCATCACGTCCATCAAGATGAGATCCGGCTTCTCATGTTTTAATATTTCTAGACACTCTCTTCCACTATTAGCAGTAATCACATCATGTCCTGCGCTCTCTAACATCGTCTTAACTATTTTTACTATATTTTCTTCATCATCTACTACCATTATCTTACTCATTTTTTATCCTCCAAAGGTAAAATTATGGTAAATTTACTTCCTGCACCTAATTTACTTTCAACCTTAATTTCTCCTCCATGGGCATGTATAATTTTTTTAACAATAGCTAATCCCAGACCAGTTCCACCATGTAACCTAGTTGTACCCGTTTCTACCCTATAAAACTTCTCAAATATTTTATCGAGTTCTCCTTTAGGTATGCCGATCCCTGTGTCGGAAACGCTAATAATTAGGTTAGAGCCGGTTGATCTTGCATCTAATACAACTTCCCCTCCGATCTTATTAAACTTGATAGCGTTTGTAAGCAGATTAATAATAGCCCTCTTTAGTTGATCGATATCCCCTATAATCTGGGGTAATCCCTTTTCGATACTTACATGGAGCTTGATTTTCTTCTTATTTGCCTGCATTCTTACTCCTTCGACAGCACTTTCCAAAAGCTCATTAGTAGATATTTTCATTTTAGCCATCCTAGTAAGCTTATTTTCCGTTCTGACCATTTCCAATAAATCACTGATTAGAGAATCAAGCCGTTCAGATTCCCGTAGGGCTATTTCTAGCAATTCCATCTGGTCTTTTTTCAAGATTTTCTTACAGTCATCTTTTAGTATATCCAAAGAACCTATTATGGATGTAAGGGGAGTGCGAAGCTCATGAGAAACCGTGCCAAGAAAATCGTCCTTAAGTTTATCCAATTCTTTGAGCTCTTCATAAGCTATTTTTAGATTCTCTTCAGCTTTTTTTCTGCCGGTAATATCTCTAAGGATTTCTACAGCAGCCACTATTTCGCCTTTATCATCAAAGACAGGCGCACTAGTGGAATGCATAATAACCTCTTTACCGCTACTCAATTTAAAAATAGACTCATGCTCATGCATTCTTCCATCTTCAAAAACTTTCTTAACTCCACAGCCATCACATATATAGTTCCTGCCTTTGACTGAGTAACAGTAATCGCCTACCTTAATCTGGGGAAAGACTCTCTGACTCATTGCGTTCTTATGAGTGATCTTCATCTCTGGAGAAATCACATGTATCACGTCTGGTGCAGCATTTAAAATATCTCTGATTTCCTGTTCTAGCTTCTTCTTCTCGGTTATATCCATTATCATGCCTGAAAGAACAGAACCACTCAGAGTTGCGCTAAAAAGCGCGGTTATAGTTTTTCCATCTTTCCTTACTAATTCCAGCTCTGCCATATCAATACGTCCAGATTTCCTAAGTTGGTCGATTAGTGACAACCATTTTACAGAGTTTGTGCATCCCTTCTCAACCTTACGAGGCAGATCTTCAACAGAATTATAACCGAGCATCTCAGCTAAGGACCTATTTGCATATAAAATTTCACCATCTAACGTTGTTTTATAAACTCCTATAGGAGCATTATCAACTAGGTCACGATATTCTTTCTCAGATTTTTTTAACAGCTCCTCCGCTCTCTTCTTATCAGTTATATCATGAACAATACATATGAATCCTCCATCCTCCAGAACAGTTAGAGAGAGTTCCTGAAAGAATCTACTTCCATCCTTCTTTTTTCCAATAGCTTCGCCTCTGTATCTCCTTTCCTTAAGGAGCCTAGGCATAATCTCTCTATCGAACCTGCGAAGTTCGTTCTCATCGTATAAAATCCGCCATGTCTTTCCTATCAGTTCCTTAGGACTCTCGTATCCATAGATTTTAGCATGAGCATCGTTCAAAAAAATATATTCCCCCTTGTTATTAAGGATAGCAATTCCCTCCATAGAAGCTTCAACAGCTACAGACAACTTTCTCAGTTTATCTTCCATTTGTTTGCGTTCAGTTATGTCCGTTATGATCCCGAGAATAGCCTTTTCACCTCCATATTCTATCAGCTTCGTAGTATGAATCGCAATGATCCTTCTACCGTCCTTCGTTAAAAGCGTGTACTCGTAGGGAGGGACCTCCTCGCCCCGCATATGCCTCTGGAAATTCTCAACTACCAGGTCACGAGACTCCGGGGCAATAAGCGAAAGAAAATCAAAGCCTGGAGAATAAAACTCCTCCCTCGAATAACCCATCACCTCCTCACACATCCTATTAGCATAAACCACCCTGCCCCCCTGGTTAATAAAAATCATGTTCGGAGACTCCTCAGCCAAAGTCCTAAACTTCTCTTCAAGATTCTTTTCAGTTATCTCAACCGATTTCATTAGAAATTATCTCCTGGGCAGCGCTAACTCCCTCACCTAACACTAATCCATGACCGGATTTCTTTAGGACTATCTCTAGTGCCGAAAGTACTGTCAACAAATCCAAATAATCAACGTTACCCATATGTCCAATGCGGAAAATTTTTCCTTTAACCTGTGCTTGACCTCCAGCGAGAAGAATTCCGAATTCTCTTTTCATTCTTCCTCTGACATCCTCATCAGTTAACTTCTCTGGTATCCGTATAGAAGTAACAGTGTTAGATGCAACCTTTTCATCTGCGAAAAGCTCTAAGTTCATCGCCTTAACAGCTTCTCTTGTGGCCTTAGCTAAAGTTCTATGCCTCTGTATTCTATTTTCCATGCCCTCTTTTAAAACCGCATCTAATGCCTTAGACAACCCATATACAAGACTAACTGAGGGGGTGAAGGGAGTCGTATTCTTCTTAAGTGATTTTTTGTAAGAAGCGAGATTAAGATAAAAATTTCTGGTGTTATTATTAGATATTACTCCCCAGGCATCTTCACTAACGCTTAACATAGCCAAACCCGGGGGTGCTGCAAGGCATTTCTGCGAGCCGACGATACAAATATCAACTCCCCACCTATCAACCTCAACTAAATCGCCGCCAACCGAAGTAATCCCATCCATTATGAAGAGAAGCCCATGCTTCTGTGCAATCTCTCCAATAGCCTTCGCATCATGTATAACTCCGGTTGAGGTCTCATTATGAGTAAGGGTTATCGCCTTTGCGTCACTCTCTTCCACCACTCTTTCGACATCGTCCGGGTCAACCCCTTTCCCCCAATCAACTTTAACCTCTCTTGGAATACCGCCATAACTTCTTACAATATCTGCCATCCGCTCTCCAAACTTGCCGCCCATTATACATACACATTCATCTCCTTCCTCAATAGTACTAGCTATGGCGGCATCCATGCCGGCGGTACCTGACCCGGTTATAAGTATTATATCATTTTTTGTACGCATTATCTCTTTCATGTTGTCCCAGCATTTGATTAAAATTTCTTCAAAATCTGGGGTTCTATGCCCTATTAAGGGACGTGCCATTTCCTGAAGTACCTCAGGCGTAAGACTCACAGGTCCCGGTATCATAAGCTTCTGCTTGACCATCTCATACCTCCTCTAAGATTTTCCCAGGGTTCATAATGCTATCTGGATCTATTGCTTTCTTGATTTTTTTCATCAATCCATAAGCTTTGCCATGTTCCTTTATTAAATATCCGCTTCTCAGCATCCCAACTCCATGTTCAGCTGTTATCGTGCCTCCTATACTCAAAACATAGTCATAAACTTTCCCTGAAATCTCAATAAGCTCTTGAAACGCATTCTCATCTGAAAAAACCCGCATATGAAGATTTCCATCACCGCAATGACCATAAACAGCTACTTCAAATCCAGCTTCTCTATATATTGTTTTGATTTTTAGTATAGCTTCAACTACCATGGATATAGGAACCCCTATATCCTCAGTAACCGCATAAGGGATGGCTCCCTTCCTATAATTCATAAGCGCCGGTACGAGTTTTTTCCTATATTCCCAGATGTCTTCACGCATTTCTATAGTGCTTCCAAGTTTTTCTATCGAATTTATCCCTCTCTCAACTTCTTCAGTACTGCCTTGAAACTCTACCGCAAGCAATACCTCACGAGAAAAGTCTAGATTATATCTTTTTCTCAGAGAAAAGACGCATATCTCGTCCATAATTTCTAATGCGGCAGGACTCGATTCTCTTAAAATTTCTTGTACTAGAGGTTCCGCTTGTTCTACGCTATGTAAACCGAATACGAGCGTTCGAGAGCTTTCTGGCAGGGGAAGTATTCGAAGAGCTATCTCGGTAAAAATACCTAAAGTTCCCTCACTTCCTACAAGGAGTCGGGTTAAGTTATACCCCGACGAAGATTTGGAAGCAAGGGAGCCTGTCTTAATCATCTCACCATTAGGCAAAACAACCTTTAATGACAAAACATAGTCCTTAGTTACGCCGTACTTAACTGCATGAAGTCCTGAAGAATTATTAGCTACCATGCCGCCTATTGTACATGCTTTAGAACTTGCAGGATCAGGTGGAAAAAATAGTCCCTTAAACCGAAGCTCTCGATTGAGTTCATCTAATACCACACCAGGTTGTACTATGCAGTAAAAATCCTTTTCATTAATTTCTAATATTTTGTTCATCTGCGTCATATCAATAATTATCCCACTACCTACAGTCTGCCCACATGTATTAGTGCCTGCACCCCTAGGGATAAGCGAGAGTCTATTATCCCTTGCAAACTTAACAATCTTGATAACTTGTTCGGCGTTTTTCGGTCTTACTATCGCTAATGGGAGTACCTCATAATGCGAAAAATCTTTGGAATAAGAAATTAAATCTTCTTTTGAGGCAGAGAAATTCTCCTTGCCTACGATATCTTTCAGCTTTCCTAGCATCCCAAAGGTTTTTTTATATCTTTCAGATTAAATAACTTTGCAAGGTGTAAAAATGGTATTATTCGGCCTAAAGGAGGTTCTCGTTATTCTCCTTGTCGTAATAATTTTGTTCAAGGTAGTACCTCGCTTAAATAGCACAAAGAAGAAGGCTGTGAAATGAAAGTCGGAATCATAGGCGCAACCGGATACACGGGTGGAGAACTCTTAAGGATACTTTCAAAACATAGAAAATGCGAAATTACCTGTGCAACTTCAAGAACTTCAACAGAAAAGGTTTATACGGTTCATCCTCACTTGAGAGACATACTTGACCTAAAATTTGAGAACCTTAGTCCAGAGGAAGTAGCTAGAAAATGTGATTTTGTCTTCTTAGCAACACCGCATGGCTTCTCAATGAAACTAGCAAGTGTACTTTTAAAGTTAGAAACGAAATTCGTTGACCTGAGCGGTGATTTCAGATTTAGAGATGTCAGAATATATGAGAGGTACTATGGCATTAAACATGAGCATCCCGAACTAAAAGCAGTTTATGGACTTCCTGAACTTTACCGCAACAAAATAAAGGCATCTTCTTTTGTGGCAAACCCTGGATGTTATCCGACTAGCGTAATATTAGCTTTAGCTCCTATAATAAAAGAAAATATAATCGATGTAGAAAAGATTGCTGTAGACTCTAAAAGCGGCATTTCTGGAGCAGGAGCATCTCCAAAGGAGAAGACCCATTTCCCCAATGCAGCTGAAAGTGTCTTACCCTACAATGTTATATACCATCGGCATCTACCTGAGATGGAACAGGAGCTGAGAGTATTTAATGAAAGAGTAAAGTTATCTTTTGTCCCTCATCTTGTCCCTGTAATTAGAGGGATCTCAAGTACAATACACTGCTTTCTACGGAAAGAGATTGACAGTGAAACCATTAGAAACCTTTACCAAGAATTCTACGATGATGAGCCTTTCATAAGGATATTAAGCGCAGGTGAAATACCAAGACTTAGCGCTGTTAGAGGATCTAACTATTGCGACATAGGATGCTTTGAAGTAGATAAAGAGAGGAAGAGGCTCATAATAGTTTCAGCCCTAGACAACCTCGTTAAAGGTGCCTCTGGGCAAGCAGTTCAAAACATGAATATAATGATGGGATACAAAGAGTGGGAAGGATTAGGAAACATAGGGATACACCCCTAGGAGGAATAGCAGTGGTTAAAGTGAAAGATGTTATGAATAAGCATGTCGTCGTATTTACTCCAGAAGATTCAATCTACGACGCAGCGAAAATATTAAGGAAGAAAAAAATAAGCGGAGCCCCTGTAGTCTCAAATAGTAAAGTAATAGGAGTTATCAGCGAGACAGATATAATGAAACTGTTAGAGCCACCTTACATGAGTATAACCACGCTGTTGCCATCTCCCTTTGACTTGCTTGAACTTCCGGTGCGAATGAAGCTTGAATTAAAGGAGGCTCTAGAAAAAATTAAGAAGGCTTCGTCAATGAGGGTAGGAGATATAATGACTAAAAAAGTTATCACCATTAAATCTACAGCCTCACTAGAAGAGGCTGCTAGACTGATGTCATCTCACAATATAAACAGGCTCCCGGTTGTAGAGAGAGGAAAGCTTGTAGGGATCATAACAAGAGGCGACATAATTGGGGCAATGTAACATTAGGGAGTGGATTTTCCAAATCCCCACTCTAAGAGCTTTTCTTTTAAATCAATTTCTTCTTCTCTAGCTCTTTTAATTCTATCTTCTGTAAGCCTAATATACTCCTTTATCCGAGATTCTATAGTTTCTATATCATCGATATTTATTCTCACCTTGATTCTTGGGTTGTTTTCGTCAGCAAGCTCTACTTCTTTTCCTTCTATTTCCAAGCTATCCTTAAAATCGTAATATTTCTGAAGAGCTTTAGAGAATATGTCCTTCAGACTGAAGCCTCCTAGTAATATCATAACATCCAAGGTTTCTATCTCTCTGCTGGCAACCAGGCTGGAATATCTCAAAATACCTCCTCTACGCCCAGCTAAGTTTTTGACTGCCCAATCTCTCGTTATATCCTCTAACCCTTCCTGAGTAAAGGTGCCATTTTCAACATATTTTTTAGGTGCCACAACAATTACATATGCCATAGTAGCTGTTTTTGGGTCTACCGGGGCCATAGGGCGATCCATAGCCGTTTCCAAAGCGGTCTCTATTCCAAATACTTCCGGATCATTTCCAAGACTCATACAAGGAGTAAAATGATAAGTTCCTATATTGCTTGGAAGCTGATAATAATCAGCTACATCAATAGTTGACCTTGCCCCAGGACCTCCAGGAGCTATCATCATGTTTATGGCTTTAATTATCTCTTCATTTATTCTGTAGTATCTCTCCTCCTTGAAAGACTCTGTGATTCCGAGAAGTCTCTCAATTTGAGTGTTATCAGCTAATAATAACATATCCGCATTCTGCACTCCCCTCGGACCATACTTTAAAAGCCGAGCGATGCCACAGATGGTATTAAAAAATCTCTGAGGAGCTTCGAAATCATAGGGCATTATCCCTAAAGCTATAAAACTGTTCTGCCCAAGTATTAAAGCCTCACTCCCATATTTCAGTTGATATATTATAAAGGGTAGAGATCCATTACCAGTTCCGCCGCCTAGAGTAGATATCCCGAATATTACATCCCGCCCTCCAAGCTTAAGGTTCTCTATGTATCTTCTTATAGTGTCGAAATCGTCTCTTGCTTCGTTTTCACCTACTTTCCAGTTATTTCCGGCTCCAGAAGGCGATTTACCAAAAATACATATCTTTTCTCGCTTTATCTTTTCATAGATTTCCTGAAATCGGGGGTTCTTAGTTAACATATATTCAAAAGTTTTTTCAGGTTTTACATCGGCCGTAGTTGTATTAAGGAGAAGAACCCTATCCTCAATTGCGGGATTTCTATATTTCGCGTAATATAAGAAAGAGATGCGGTTGGCTCCTTCGCCGGAGGCTATAATGCTCCACCTAGTAGAATAATCCTCCATGACTAAGACCTTTTCTTCTTTAATAGCTTATTCTTCAACTCTGCTGCCACCTTAGATTTAAGAGTTAATGTGGGGGGATCCTCTTCATAGGTTGTATCCTCATTTTTCAGACTGTATAGTAACATAAACTTGTCTGCATACTTTACATTCAAATCTGAAATAGTTAGTACTCCCCTCTCATTTAATTTCCTACTAATAATAGGTTCCACTTTAGCGTAGTTCTCTATTATTTTAAGAAAACCGACATCTTTCTCAAGTTGATTCACAAGGCACTTGAGAGCTTTTCTAGCGTTCTTTGCGAATACTTCAAGTTCGTCTGAAGGGTTTACTTTGTTAACTAGTTCGGGGATCTTCTTGTCAGAAGTCCAAACTTTCTCATGTGGTTTATAGATATTTATGTTTTTTTCTAACTCAACCATTTCTTCGAAAAGATCGGTTACAACGTATGCTGTTTTGTTCTTGAATTCTCTTTCAAGTTCCCTTAACTCTTGAATTCTTCCTGGGTCATTAAGAGATAAAAGTTCGTCTCTTATATCTCTAATGACCGTCTTATATTTCTCGCCTACATGATTGGCGCTTAAGAGGCTATAAATCTCTTTAACATGTGAGATAAGCTTACTATGTTGCCTAGAGAAGACATCTCTCAAAATATCCTTCAACTCATTCCTCGCCTTAACCAGTAAAAAAACTGCGTTATCAAAGTCGCTCTTCATCTTCTTTACCTCTAGCACGCTGGACTCTAAGGTCGAGGTGTCGCCGAATCTCCTGCTAGCCGTAGCAACTGAAACCGCCTCTTCAACGCATTTATCAAGAACCTCCTCGAATTTTTCAGAGAGCCTCATTTTCTTCTCTATCATCTCTCTCAAACTCTGCGATGGCTGTGCAGCAATTATATTAAACTCGCTAATATCTTCTTCAATACCATACCCCGCATCTAAAAGTTTTTCAAGCTTGGATTGCAGGTCCTTTATAAATTTCTCAAGCTCAGGTCTACATGCTCCCGCTGCTAGGGCTTCTAAGCTTCTAAGCCTCTGCTCTACTTTTCTGGCCTCTTGCTCAATAAAAGTAAGGGTATATTTCCTTATAGTCTTATTGATATTGAAATGGTTATCGAAAAATTTCTGCTTTACTAGGTTCTCTCTCAAGAGTGTTAATTTCGTAGAGATAGGAGCCATATCTGTGATTTTTGACGCCTCTTCAACAAGGCTCTCAACGTCTTCCAATTCCCTTTTAATTTTTGTCAAAAT
Organism: Candidatus Hydrothermarchaeum profundi; assembly: GCA_002011125.2. Lineage (GTDB taxonomy): Archaea > Hydrothermarchaeota > Hydrothermarchaeia > Hydrothermarchaeales > Hydrothermarchaeaceae > Hydrothermarchaeum > Hydrothermarchaeum profundi. The sequence goes on along the minus strand of MTMF02000009.1, from coordinate 1,525,225 downwards.
CTCCAATTTAAGACGCTCAATAGTCTTATCGCTCTGACTTCTCCACCATGTATAGATAACACTTCCTACGATAGAGGCGACAACAAGCCCTACACCAAAATATGTCACAACATCAATACCAAAATAAATCAAAAGTCCAAATCCCGCTCCAAGTATAATTATTATAGTCAGAGTAGCGAGAGCATATTCATTCATTCTTCTACCTCTATCTCCTCAGGTAACTCTTCGAGAGCAAAATCCTTTTCATATTCCTCAAGTACTTTAAGAGAAATATCTGTATATTGCCCTGCGAGCTGGCTGAGCACCTTTAGTCTTGCAATCTGGTTTGGCCTATAAGTTAAAAGTACAGTAGCCGTAGCGAGATTCCTCTTAGTGAGAGAAACGCCGAAGTGCGTCTCCCCTAATCTGGACCTCTCCTCCATAACCTGCTTAGCCATGCTAGTATTAATCTTTCCAGATTTAGTTATATAGACAGGTGGTAATCTTAATAACACGAGATTCTTTTCAGCGTCTTCAGCTCTAACGTCCTCGACAGTTAGCTTCATAAAAGCTCTATAAAGCAGACTTATAACGTCTATTTCTTTATAGCCTCCTATTGGTAGTATATAGTGCAGTAGGTCTCTAGTCTTTTCACTAGCTCTCCCAAGGCACGCAAATCCAGGCTTAGTCTTCTTACCTAATGTAAAAGAGGTAGCGGCAATCATATCCTTCAAATCAATCACAGGCGCATATCCCTCAAAATCTGCAGGATTTATCCTCTCAAGCGCAGTACCTATCACAATATCCCTTAGGCTTCTCGCTACATATTCATTGTAACGTTGATAAAGGGTTTCTGCGCTCTCAGCATAGGCCAATTTTTGATTGTCAACCAGAACTACTGAATCTACATGTTCTACTAGAATATTAAGACTTTCTACTGCATTCTTAGCAGTAAGCCCACCCTCATGACTAGCCGGCAAAACCACAACAGCAATTACCGGGATCCCCATCTCCCGTAAGACCTTAGCTATAACGGGAGAGGCGCCACTGCCAGTACCTCCCCCAAGCCCAAAAACTATAAAGGCGACAGGGATGCCTACTCCTCTATCATCTGTTGCACCCTTTACTCTTGCGCGCTCAATTATTATATCCCTTATTGTATCCTCATATTTTAAGGCGTCCTCATAAGCTTTAGCTCTATTCTTACCATATCCTCCACTTACAAAGTGTTCAAATCCATCTATAGTACCGTCAATGAAACCCCTATCCCTAGACATCCCTACCCAATATTCTCTCCCTATGTGTTTCAACGTTTGAAGATCCATTGTGGCGGAGTTTATAGCTATCGGAACCGCTACTTTAAACATATTTTTGTCATAAAAGGCGGCATCAACTATACCTCCGCCGCATTGTCCTACACCTATAAATGCATAAGGCATGAAATTCCACTTAAATTATATAAAGACGTTAAATATAAATGCTTTCAGGTGTATGGACCTTAAAATAATCTTAACATTTGCATTGATAATTCTAACTTTCTCATCCCCTGTTTTTGCACAGAGTTGTACCAGCTTAGCTTCCGAGATAAGGGGACTTCAATCTCAAGCATTCGATAAATATCCTCTTTTAAATGATGTGAAACAAGACATTCTCCTAATATTATACGGACGAGAAAGAGCCTCCTGCCCTAAGTATGTGGCCGATTTTTCAATAGCCACTAAAGAATTCCTTTTACAGTTTGATAAAGCGTATCTCCTTGCAGTGTCGGATATCTCGGAGGATCATGAAAAATCAGTTGAGATAGCCAAAAAGCTGGCAACTGAGGATATCCCTCAATTGGATAGAATGAAAGAGAACTTTGGAGTTGAAGCCACAGACCTTGTAAACTCTGCTAGGCAGGCGGTTATCGACTTATTGACTACACAAGCTAATGCCTACGTAAGGGAAGCTGACACAACAGAAATTACAAAAAGGAAGATAGATTTTTACGGAGCTGCATCGCGAGCTTTTGAGGCCGCTGGCGAAACCCTTGAGGCAACAAATTATCGGATAAAAGAGGCGAGTTTAAAAGAAAGCTACGATAAAGACATGCAAAGAGCAAATTCATTTTTTTCGCAGGCTGAAGACGAATATAAAAAATCAGCAGAACTCCGGGGGGGATATTTTCCTTCAAAAATAAAATCATATGTTCTAGCCAGAAGTGCTTTGATAAAATTCAAGGAAGCTCAAAAGTACTACCAGTACCACCATGAATCAGCGTGGGAAATAAAAGTTGAGAATAATCTTGTAGAAATCCAAAAACAAATGAATTCTTTACTTCTAGGACTCGCAGCATATTTTAGTGGAATTACAGTTCTACTAATTATAATAACAGTTTACCTCATACACAGAATAAAAGCTTGGAACATAGATACTTACGAATATTTTTTGGGAAACGAGTTAGTGCAGGTGAGCCAAAGTGAGTATTAAATATTTAATTATATTATTCTGTTTCCTTTTGTTAGTTCCTCTTACATATGCAGATGCAACTGCAAGTTTTCTAGGAGATAAAGAACTTATCTATGATTTTGATAAACCAAAGGGGGAAACTTTCTCGCTAACGAGGGTTATAAGAGTAACTTTAGGCAATGAATCTGGTAGGAATATTCAGGATTTAAGCGTATCATTCTATGGTATTGACGGTATTACGGCTTCAATAGATGATGCTTCAAAGAGTTTCTATCTTAATCCAAACACGCACAAGGATATAACAGTAACATTCTATGCATCTTCCTCTATGGAAGAAAAGACATATACTGGCGGAGTTCTCTCAATAACCGGCACTAATTTAGCGTCTCAGAATATTACAGGATTCACAGTAAAGATAAATTATCCCAATCCAACAATAAGGGCTATCTGGGACAAAGTAGACTGGGGGAATGTCAAGGCTGGAACATCCTTTAAACGAATATTAACAGTTGAGGAATATTATGGATATAAAAACGCTTCTAACGTTACAGTCTTAATAGCGGAGATCGGTCCTGCAGAACTTCTATACTCTGGGGAGATAGGGGACCTTGATCCTCTTGAATCCAAAAACATCCAAGTAAACGTCACTATACCCCAAAAGGGACTAAAACCCGGCACATATAATATTAAACCAATCATTACTTCTACAAGTGTGATCACGTCAGAGCCTCAAGAAGCTAAATATACTATACCACAACCGAAAATGGAAATAAGCAAAAAAACAATAGATATGGGTAAGATCACCTTCGAGCCGGGAAAGGACACTACTACTAGAATAATAACAATTAGCGAAGTTGGTGGATTTACTCCCATAGAAGGATTAAGTTTTTCTCTTACCAATGGTCCAAAAGGATGGGTAAGCATTAAGGGCGATGATTATATAGCTCCAGGAGAATCTGAAAATTATAGCTTTAGTATTACTCTACCTCCAGATGCCAGTTTAGGGGATAAGGACTGGGCATATGACCTAAAAACTCACTACGCTGGAAAACAAACCATTTATCTGTATGTCACTGTCTATTTTCCAGGAATTGAAGAAGCCACCGGCTATCTTAAAAATCTGAGTGCTTCAACGGATAGCCAAGAAGAGAAGTCTCTAATACAGGATACCCTTCTCCTTCTCGAAAATGCTAAGGGGAAAACCGAGATTCGTAAGATCGCGATGGTGATGTCGGTGTATAGTGGAGTGAGGTCACTTCTAAGTTATTTGGAAGACTCTGAGAAAGATCTTATAGATGGAAAATTAATCAGTTCTGCTGATGCAATAATTAAAGCTAATAGTGCTTTAAATAAGATTAGAATCGGAGATGAGAACCTAGAGGACGCAGAACTCAAATTGCAATCAAGTAAAAGCGTGACGGCAGCTCAAAATCTCTGGCAAAGATTTGCAAAGAATGTCTTAAAGGATCTAGAAAATAAAGCCGCAGAAACCAAGGAGAACGACTATAAAGTGGCATCGTTATTATACAAGAGAATGTCAGAGATCTCTAAATATTCAGGTGATGAGAAAAAAGCAAGAGAATACCAACAGACACAACAGTTATTGCAGGATAGATATGAGAAATCATTGCTCTCTGCATCTGAAGATGTTAAAAAGGCAGAAATAATGTTACGTAATGCTAGAAGCAAGATGTTCCAGTTGGGTGAGGGAGAAGGAACATTTTATTTCGTATACAATCCTCTTGACTATGATGAAGTTTCTACTAACTACGAAAGCGCAATAAAAAATTATGAAACGGCGGAAAGTCTGTATAGAAAAGCAGGCGAGATTAAAGACGCAGAACGCATTGCCGAAGAACTACAAATTCTTTACAAACAAAAGAACCAGATTTTTATTGCTTTTGTTGCATATGGCAGTATTCTAGTTTTAACTTTTATCTGGTTTATGGGCAGAGTAACTATTGGAATGCAGAGATTTAAACAAGATGATAGAGAATCCAGTGTAGGCGATGTCGTGATAGGCGAAGATTAGACAAGAGCAAATTTTAGTCTCTTTACGATGGAATCATTCTCTAACATATCTTTGGAATAGTTTAATATTATCTTGGAGAGAAATACATTAATTGCTTTTTCAACTTTCTCCTTACTAGATGCTTCATCAGCCAGATATTTAGAAATCTTCCATAAACTGGATACAGGCAGAACGGTAAGCTCATCCATTTTTGATATAATAAGCTTGTCTACGCTCCGTATCTCCTCCCTAAGATACAGTAATCCTCGTCCAGCTAATGCGTCGAGATCTTGAAGTTCATCAACTTTCTCATCAATCTCTCCGGCCATACAGTTACTAGGATCAAGCTTTCCGGCCGCTTTATAAATCTTTATATTCCTCCAATCTACCATTATTTCAGAAAGTTCTTTGCATATATCCTGAAATTTTGTGATTAAATAATCAAGTACTTTTTCCAGCTCCTTCTCGGACTTAAAAACTTCAGGCGAATAACCTGCCATTTCAATTATCTTAGCTATTCTCTCGGCTACTGAAACATAATAGTTAGGTATACACGTATCTAGCGTTGAGACTTTTTCATATGCACCTTTAAGAATCTCTAGACTCCTCTGGATTTCTTCACGTTGCTCTTGAGTAAGTATGCTTCTTGGGTTCATTTCTATAATTATCTTATTCTCGATATCTACGTCAAATACTTCAATTTGTTCTTCATATTCCTCTTTTACAACCGATAATTCTGCCCTTCTTAATGGCACGTTCTCAAAGGACGCTTCTCCTCTCTCATCTGTTGTTTTTACAAGACCTCTAAGCGAAACAGAAGCTAGGGGGATAGGTTTTTTTGTTCTTGAATTAACAACTTTTACAAGAACTTTGCCGTACTGCTCCCGTAATGGCTCTTTTTCCTTAGATATTCTGATCTCACTAGACTCGATTTTTAATGGCTTCTCTTCTTTTTTGACGACCACTCTCATCTTACGGCGTAGTAGTAAAACTACAATCGCTAAAAAAAGCACTGCCACTCCAGTAGGCAACAGGTATCTAGGAATACTGGGCGTCGCGACTATCCTCCGGCCTGAATTATCTAGAAAATAGAGTTTTTTACTGGAAGCATAAGCAAGATAATCCCCTTGTGAAGAAAGATCTGTAAGAGTTATTTCACCGTCTGCTAGGAATCTAGAAACTACTCTGCCTCTTCTCTCCAGAAGAATTATTGTTGATCCAGAGGTAACGGTGATTATCTCTCCATTCGAAGCAACTGTAACGCTTTTAAAATTATTTCCAGAATAATTCCACAATATTGATGCAACTTTGTCTAAGTAATATAGGGTATTTTCAGTTGTCGCAGCAATAAAGGCCCCGTCAGACGTAATTGATAAATCCTTAAGTTCTCTTGAAGCAGAAAAAGTCCAGTCTAGCGAGCCGTCTCCTTTTAAGTAATAGATAACATTGCCAGAGGCTGCGGCTATATATTCCCCATCAGAAGATATTGAAACGTCATTTATATTATTGGATGTTGAATAGCTCCAAAGTTCTACTCCATTTTTATCAAAATATTTTATGATGTTTCCAGATCCTACTGCTACAAACTCTCCGTCTGGAGTTATAGATATACTGTTTACTGCTACGGGAAAAGAAGTGTTCCACAGGATCGTTCCATTTTTCTGAAGATAATATAGAACATTCTCCGTACTTAATGCTATGTATTCTCCACCAGAGGATATAGCCGTCTTTCTTACTCCCCTTAGAAATTTGGAATCTAATATTACTTCCCCATTATTTCCGAATAGATAAAAGACCCCAACACTAGTGCCTGCAGCGATATACTTTCCGTCTGGTGAAACATCAATAGAGTTTACTTCTCCAATTGCTTCATAGCTCCATAATAATATAGGCTGCTGGCCCAGCGATAACGTTGTATTAGTAAGAATTACTGTAATTTCCTTTCTTACTACATTCCCTATGTTGTCTCTACCGATAACCGCTATAGTATGACTTCCTTCTGAGAGATTAAAGGTGTTCCAGCTGTAAGGCAGAATGTCAGAAACCTTATTGCCGTCTATCTCAACTGAAAAATTCACAGGCTTATCTGCCTTAGCATTGATTGTTATTACTGATCCTACTTCTGTGGTCACTATTCCCGAAACAGAAGTTGAAATAGGACTTATTATATCAATAGAAGGAGGTAAAGTATTATTGACCCCAGGCTCAGTAACGATAACCTCTCCTTCAGCAATGAGGATATGACATTCCCCCTTTTCTTCACATTCTACCTGGCTGCAAAGATTTGAAGCATGGAAATCACTAGATGGTCCCTTGTCAAACGCAAATATAATTCTAAATCTATATGTGCCCGGAGTAGCTGGTGCTTTGAATGAGAAAGGAATCTTAACTGTAGAAGTAACTCCACCTTTATATCCTGAGAATATCTCGGTTACTGGGGAAGTAAGATCCCATGAGCCAAAAGAATTGACATATACCAAGCATTCAGGACAGTTAGGGCCCCATATCCAATTTACTTCTCCGGTAAGTAATTCACTAGGCTTAGTAGTTACTTTATCCTGTACGCCGCCTGCCGACACATCCATATCAAGATACTTAAATACCAAGACTCCATCAGCGAAGTTATAATCCGGAGTAAGCATATGAACATTTTTCGGGCAAGATATACCATAAGCAGGCTGGATAAAAAAGATAAAAATCGCCATTATTAGCAGTTTTTTCATATTTTTCATAAGGAATCACACGAATATAAAAATGTTTCAAAGATATTATGTGACAAAAGCATGAAAAAGTATAGCCCGGAGCGGATTCGAACCGCTGTCGCGGGCTCCAAAGGCCCGCATGATTGACCACTACACTACCGGGCTATAAAAGATTTCTAGGATTTAGGAATAGCTTTTTGAGCCTCTTTCTTACATCGTTGCGCCAACGTGTCAAAGCTTTTTGGAAGCGCCTTTGGCATAATATAGTGTTCCGCCAGAGCTTTAGAAATGCATTTAGAAAGTAAGAGTACTGCACATTTGTGTTCTTCTTTCCTTTTGTGGATGTGATGGGGGCTGATTTCCAAGCTCATATACTCCTGGAAATCGTCTAACGAGACCCCATTATCCTGGAGTAATTTGCATATATGGTATAGCAATTGGTGAAGACCTATCAACTCATCTTTGTACACTTAGGGATACCCCCTATTACTTCATGATTATAAAAAATTGGGTTTGATATTATCTTCCCCAATATTAAAGTTATTCCTTATTGGAGTTAATATAATTACGGTAACCTCTATAGTGCTCATCAATAGATTTATCCTCTACGGTTATCCAAAGGATATCAGCAATGAAATTCTTGGAGTATAGCCCGGAGCGGATTCGAACCGCTGTCGAGGGATCCAGAGTCCCCCATGATTGACCACTACACTACCGGGCTATATGGGATAAACATTAATAAATACCTACAAAAAAATTTTGGTAGTATGGCCTACCTTAAGCTACTAAGGCCCCTAAATTGCATGATGGCGGGAATCGCTGTTTTAATTGGAGCAAGTATTGCGTTAGGCCCTCTTTCATGGGATGTAGCTCTCGCTTTTCTCGCTACTTTCCTAATCTGTGGCGCTGGAAACGCCATTAACGACTATTTTGACATAGAAATTGATAGGATAAATAGGCCTGCCCGTCCACTACCTTCAGGCGAAATATCCCTACAAACTGCCTACTACTATTCTTTAATACTTTTTGCGATAGGAATTCTTGTGTCAATTTTCATTAATATTTACGCGTTATTACTAGCTTTTTTCAATTCAATATTACTCTACATATACGCCTGGAAAATAAAAAAAGGGGGGGGCATTACCAAAAACTTCACAGTAAGTTACTTAGTAGCGTCCCCATTCGTATTCGGAGGATTGGCTGTTGTGGGTAATATCCTACCGACTCTACTACTAGCATTGCTTGCATTTATTGTAAACACAAGTAGAGAAATAGCCAAAGATATGGAGGACTTCGTGGGGGATAGGAAATATATAAGGACACTACCATCAGAGATAGGGTTAAAAAGCTCGTCGGAAATAGCTGCAATATTGGTAATTATAGCTCTTTTAATCAGTCCTCTCCCATATCTCCTCGGGTTCTTAAATACAGTATATCTTGCGCTAGTGACCATTGCTGATGCTATCTTCTTATACTCTACGATAAAATTCCTAAGAGATCTAAGTCCCACATCCTTTCAGAAAAATATAAAAATAGGCATGCTAACAGCATTGGTATCCTTCTTCATAGGTAGCCTTTAAATATGTAAACGAATTAAAGGAATGCCCTTAGAGGTGTAATATGGAAAGACTAACATGTATATCCTGCGGTACCTATATACAGGTGGGTAAAGGCGCTGTAAGGTTCCCGTGTCCAGAGTGTGATGAAATTATTGGTAGATGCAAAAGATGTCGTGAACTTGGAAAAAGGTATGTAAGCAAGTGCGGTTTTGAGGGACCCTAAAAATGGCAGAAGTATTAGTAACCATCAAAATAATGCCTGAAAGCGCAGAAACGGACATAAATAAGATTAAAGAAGAAATCAAGCAAGTAAAAAAGGGAAGGCTGGATAAAATCGAAGAAGAACCTATAGCTTTTGGCTTGGTAGCGCTTAGATCCTCATTTGTCGTCCAAGAGACAGAAGGTGCAACTGACGACCTTGAAGAAACTCTAAAAAAAATTCCCGGCGTAGGGGACGTATCGGTTGTAAGAGCTACGAGACTATTTTAAAAGTCTAAATAAGAGAGCCTTCTGGAGATGCAATCGATTTTCTGCCTGAGTAAAAACTATAGAGTTAGGACCATCTATTACTTCATCAGTAATCTCTTCTCCTCTCTTCGCTGGAAGACAATGCATAATTAAGGGATCATTCCCGTGTTTAACCAACTCAGAATTAACTTGAAAAGGCCTAAAAACTTTAAGTCTTCTTTTTCTCTCCTCTTCCTGCCCCATGCTAACCCATACATCGGTATAGATTATATCGCAATCCGCTACCGCTTCAAACGGGTCATGCGTTAAAGATACTTTAGATCCCGTAGTATCCGCTATCTCTTTTGCTATCGAGATAATGCTTTCAGGAGGCTCGTATCCTTTAGGGCAGGCTACTGAGATGTCCATTCCAACCAATGCGGAGCCCAGTAGTAAAGAGTTGCACACATTGTTTCCGTCACCAACATAAGCAAGCTTTGCATCAAAACTTCTTAGCTCCTGAATTGTAAAGAGATCTGAAAGAGCTTGGCAAGGATGCTCTAGGTCAGTTAATCCATTTATTACGGGTATATCAGAGTGTTTAGCTATTTCTACAACATCACTATGTCTATAGGCCCTAATCATCAGCCCGTCAACATATCTACTAAGAGTTTTTGCTGTATCCTTAAGAGACTCCCCCCTGCCTAGCTGCATTGTCTTCCATTCTAGATAGATAGAATGTCCACCTAACTGATTCATCGCCACTTCAAAGGATACTCTAGTACGAGTAGATGCTTTCTCAAAAATCATAGCTAGGGTTTTGCCATGGAGGTACTCATGGCAGACACCTATTCTCTTTTCCTTCTTAAACTGTTTAGCTCTCTCAAATAGAAGGCTAATGTCCTTCACATCTAATATTGAAATGAGGTTCATTTTCTCAGGCTTTTCACATGTTCTATACTGCTGGCAATATGTTCTTTAGAGCCAATATCCCATCTATTCCATAAAGGCCCATCTATACTTTGAATCGCTTCTAGAGAAATATCCCTCGCTTCTTCTATACTTCTTCCAATTCCCACGCAACCTACGGTCCTAGAGCCCAATAGATAGCTATTACCGTCATCACGTAGCTCCATAGAGCCGGGGTAAACTCTCAATGCACCGTTATACTTTTCCATTAGCTTATAAGCGTCCGTTAAATCCACTTTCCTATCACCAGAATATTTTTTGCGATATCCCCCATAAGTCATTGGTACTGCGTATGTAATAACAGTCGCAAGAGATTTAAATCTAAGGTTAGCTAGGTTGCCTTCGATAATGTTAAAGCATGTGTCCACAAAGTCATCCTCTAAAATTGGCATTAGATTCATTATTTCCGGATCGCCAGGACGGGAATTTATTTCAAAAACCTTAACCCCTTCTTTTGCGCAAGTATAAGCCATGTATAAAGGTATGCCTCTTAATCCTAGGTTACTGCCATCACCTTTTAATTCTTCAAATATTCTACGGCCTATTTTCAAGCCTTCTTCCCAATCGCTCTCATACATGAATGGAAGCTTATGGCTCACATCTTTATAGCATCCCATACCGCCTGTATTAGGTCCTCTATCCCCATCGAAAGCCCTTTTGTAGTCCCTTACACAGGGTGTCTCAACTAAATGTTTTCCATCAGAGAAAAATTGAAGGCTAAACTCTTCTCCATCGATTTTTTCTTCAACGATCACTTTGCCATGCTCAAAATTTGCCAAGAAAAAAGCATATAACTCCTCTCTGCTGCTAAAGTGATCACCCCAAACTCCTACGCCCTTCCCAGCAGTAGGATTGTCAGGTTTTACTGCTACTTGATTATCCATTTCGTCAAGCCACTTCCAAAGATCCTTCTTCACTTCATTCTTATTAGAGTACTCTTCTGGATCAAATATCTTAAACCTTGGATTCGCCTTTGGATAGCATTTTTCTAATAGCTTTCTCTGAGCTACCTTGCTTCCCTCAAGAGCAAACTCTTTTGTAGGGCATATCATAGGTATTCCGGTTTCTTTCTCAACGAGATCTCTCACACCAGCTATTATCGGAGCCTCCGGCCCAACTATCCCGAAATCTATTTCATTTTTATGTTTTTTTGCGAAATTAACTATATCGCTAGGGTCTAGACTAACTATGTAGTCCGCAGATCTCTTCAGAATAAAGGGATTGCGTTGTTTATCAGCATCATATATTCTAACATCATAATTATCGCTTCTACACAGTGCATCAGCGATCGAGGCAGCCCTAGACCCATAGCTTACGAGTAACACTCCTATTTTTTCCAAAGAAATACACCTCCTACCTAGCTGGATAAAAAAGATTCATTTCTATTATAATAATAGCTATACCTACTCCAAGTAATATAAGGTGGGCTATTATTAGATACCCGACAATAGCATAAGATACTGTTTTGATGTTTCTTGTGGTATCTGAAATTATACTCATACTACTCTGAAGTTCTTTTACTGGTGCGGAGATATAACTCATGAAATCTCCTAAATGATTATGCATCCCCATTAAACTATTACCCGTTTTTTCCAAGCTCTCTCCAGTTGTTGCTAAATATAAACCGGTTCCATTGAGATTCGATGAAGTACTTTTTAAATTATTTGTAGCTAAGGTTAGGGTGCCGGATGACTCCGCTAGTTTTATTGAAGAACTCTCAAGCTTTTCTGCAGCATTGTCAATGTTATCTACAGCTGAAAGGAACGTGCTCTTTCCAGGCAGAGAGCTACCATTATAGCTATATACATCCGCCCATAAAGAGAAGGTAGAAGCAGCCTCTTTTAAATATTCGCTTGCATCTTTTTGGAACTTTGAAGCTGAAAGCAGTTCCTCAGAGGTTCTGTCAAGTTCTTCAGCTGTAGCCCTAACGTTTTGAGCCGCGTCTTTCACCTTTTGCCCTGCATCCATTATTCCGAGAGAGGCATTCAGGATGCTTTTGCTTGCAGATGAGATAGAAACCCCCACTCCTTCATTGCTCTTTTCCAAGCTATTTGATACGTCCTGTATTGAAGCCTGAACTAACTCCGAAGATGTCTCTTCAAAATCATAATCGTAAACAATCTTTAATGCATAAAAGCTCCCAGCAGTACCAACTACTCCAATAAAGATTAATAGAATTCCAACAATTTTTAGTATTAAAGATGGGAGTTCCATCTAAATCAATTCCTCTGCGGTTACTAAGGGGATAAGCCTGACTCCATTACTTTTTAATAATTCTGCGGCTCCTTCTTTTCTATCAACCACTACAAGCACCATGTCGCATTCTCCTCTCTCTCTTATAGCACGCACAGCTTCCATAACGGAGCCACCTGTAGTAGTCACATCCTCTACCACCACTACCTTGTCGCCATCCATAAACTCTCCTTCGATATTTGTTTTCATACCATGCTTTTTTTTACCTTTTCTTATAATTAAGAAAGGAATACCTGTCTCCAAACTCAAAGCTGTAGCAATGGGAACGCCACCTACAGCTACGCCAGCTATTTTATCAATATCGGTACCCTCTAATAATTCTCGCATTTCCTGTGCTATCATTTTTAATACGGCTGGTTTCGTTGAAACACTTTTAATATCGACATAATAACTGCTTCTTTTGCCGGACGCTAGTATAAAGTCGCCTTTTTTAACCGCTGGCTTAAGCATTTGAATAAGATCTTGAGAGACCATTATACCTTCACCATGGCACATCCTTCATTTTCAATAAATATCCGGTCTTATTAACCATGAGATGCCCAAAAGGAGTTAATAATAATAGCACTACAACAGCTCTCAGCGGAACTGCCACAATAAACGCTGAGAAAATGAGTCCTCCAAAGACAAAGTTTAGTTGATCTAAGAGTGGTGCTGGAGCTCCTCTTTCCAATCCAATTCTGCGCTTGATAAAACTGCCAACCGCGTCTCCAATGATTGCTCCAAAGGATAGTAGAAAAGCAAGCAATATAATATCAGTAGATGTAGCATTAGGCAAAAAAGGATGCGAGTAGGGCGCCATTAACACTCCGCTTAAAGTTCCGCACGTTATTCCGGCGAGGGAACCTCTAATTGTGACACCATCACCTAAAATTCGCTTGCCATCTATGAAAGTCTTTCCTAAATCGACAGGACGACCATGCCCAAAGATGCATGCGAAGGTATTTGCAACATATGCGGGTATGAAGAAATATAATGCGTCTACTACTATACTCATTTTCCCACGCTCAATTTTAAACTAAAGGCATCTTCTAATCAAGGATAATATAAAGTTTTTTAAGTTTTAAAAAGGAGTTTAATCATATGGGAGTACAACTTGCGGAACTCGTTAACGCCAAAGAAATAGATTTTCAGGCATTGAGCGGAAAAAAGATAGCTATAGACGCTATGAACTCTTTATATCAGTTCTTATCGATAATTAGGCAACCTGATGGAACGCCTCTAATGGATTCTCAAGGTAGAATAACAAGTCATCTCTCTGGCCTCTTTTACCGGAATGTAAATCTAATAGAATTCGGGATAAAACCTGTTTACGTCTTTGATGGAAAGCCGCCTAAGCTAAAGGGAGCGGTGGTAGAGGAAAGATCAGAGCTAAGAGATGAGGCTCAAAGAAAATGGCTGGAGGCTGTCTCAAAAGGACGGCTTGAAGAAGCGAGGATATTCGCTCAACAGTCTTCAAGATTTACAGAGGAGATGATAGAAGACTCTAAAAAACTTTTAAAATATATGGGCGTGCCTGTGGTTCAAGCGCCTTCTGAAGGAGAGGCTCAGGCGGCTTATATGGCTGCCAAGGGGGAGGTATGGGCTACTGGGAGTCAAGATTATGACTCTCTATTATTTGGATCACCTAGACTTGCTAAGAACCTCACGATTTCAGGCAGAAGAAAGATCCCAAGAAAACAGGCATACATTGAAATTAAGCCAGAGCTAATCTCTCTGGAGGAAACACTAAGAGAGCTGGAGTTAACTAGAGCACAGTTAGTTGATTTATCGATACTTATAGGCACTGATTACAACCCAAAGGGCGTAGAGGGGATAGGCCCTAAAAAAGCCTACGCTCTAATTAAAGAATTTGGCGACCTCAAAACAATAGTAAGAGAGAAAAAAATAGATATCAATTTTGATATCGACGAGATAAGAGAACTCTTTTTAAATCCAGAAGTAACGGACGAATACAAAATTAACTGGGAACTGCCCAACAAGGATAAAACCATTGAATTCCTTTGCACTGAAAGAGACTTCTCTCTCGACAGAGTTAAAAAAGCGCTTGATAAATTAGAAAATAAAACAAAAGAGGTGAAATCTCAGTCTAGCCTAGAGAAGTGGTTTTAGATACCCCGCCTTCCCCCTTCCTCTCTAAGGCTGCGATAATCCCTGAAAGGCAGATATTCACCTGAAGATATTTCCAGCTTCCTCCAATGAACAAATCTCCTTATATCAGATAGAAATTTTTCAAGTAACTCCTTCTCATCTTCAACAGAGAGGCCTTCCGCTTTTTTCTCCATCAATCTATTGAACTTGTTAACATATTCCTTAAATTCACTATCCTCGGGATATTTCCCCATCGTCTTAACGCACATGTCATAAGCAGCCTTAACTCGTGATTCATATTCCTGTAGCTTATGGCTTCTTTTTTCAGCGTCTCTGATTTGAAAATAGTCTATTAAATCAAAGTGCGCTTCTTCCAATAATTCGACAATCTCTTCAATTGTATATGCACTTACCTTGGTCATGTTACACACTCAAAAATTTATATAGGAAAACAAAGCTTATAAGCTTTTGGCAAAAGGGGGTATGGTGTAGCGGCCTATCATAGTGGGCTCCAGACGTTCCACTCCAAGTGGAAGAAACCCACGGACCTGGGTTCAAATCCCAGTACCCCCATTATAACGTCTGAAGGACAAGTAAGAATTATAGCGGAACTTCTACAGGATTATTTATATCTAAAAAAGAGAGTAATTAAGGAAAATTTATGGGGTTAGGATAAGGGAGATAGGGAAATGATATACAACGAAGAAGATGAAAGGTCTTTAATTCTTGCTTTAAAGAGAATTCTTGAAGAGAGGATAAAAGAGTGGGGAGTTGAGGATATACAAGGAAAATGGTAAAAAGAATCTTTGAAGTTAAATAATCTCTTATCTTCTGTAGAAATGGTTCTATAATTTTGATTTTGAGATCCTATTATTAACCTCAACTAATAAAAAATATAAAACTCATGAAACAGGGAACTCTAATAATTGTAGCCGTGATAACAATGTTGCTTTCTTCTACACTAAGTTGCCTTATTTTAGATACAAAAAGCGAGAGTTTGATAAAGACAAAGAGAGAAGGAGAAGAAAGAGGAGAAACTATTGAGATAGGAGTAATCTCCGATACTCATGTCCCCACAAGAGCGAAAGAAATCCCGGCAGCCGTTTTCCAGATATTTCAAAAAACTAAGTATATAATTCATGCCGGCGATTTCGTAAGCCCTGAAGTGATTGTTGAGTTAGAAAAAATAGCCCCGGTAGTAGGAGTGAAAGGAAATATGGATTATCCCTCCATTGAATTCCCGGAGGTCAACTCCCTAGAAGTTATGGGTTGGCGAATTGGTGTGACCCATAATTCTTTATCTCCCTTCAAAATGGATAAGATAAAAGAAGTCGCTAAGGAGAATAATTTCGATGTATTAATTTTTGGTCATACTCATCGACCAGTAATAAAAAAAGAAGGGGACATTTTACTTTTAAATCCCGGAAGCCCCACTAATCCTCTTTTCACAAGCCCTTCTGTTGCGCTATTAAGGATTAGTAAAAGTAGCGTAGACGTAGAGATAATCGAACTTAAAAAGAAGTAAAAAAATACTACTCCTTGAGCTTATCTTCTATTTTAGAGCAGATTTGCTGAGCATCATCATTGATAGGGACAACTTCTATTTCATTAGGCCCGCGGGCTCCTAATCCCAACTCAGCCGCTCTCGCTATTTGTTCCTGTTGGAATATATTGCCTCTAGAAACTTCTCTTGTAGTGCCATAAATTCTAAGAATAGCTACTCCAACAGCATCTATCGCAATCCTATCCTTGCTGGCTATTAAAATCCCGGGGTTTATCAATTCGCCAATATCTGGGCCTCCTTTAGAAAATCCTTTTAAGGCATCCATAATAATGAAATCGGGTTCGTAAGCTGTATTAATCTCTGCTATCATTTTCCGCTGATCTCTGGAGGTATGAAGTTCTGACATATAGTTATAGCCGTCTGCAGGGTTATATTTTGCTATCATTCCTACGCTGTTCTTTAGCGACATAGTGAAGTGGCCTCCAAACCTATGCGTCTTTAGACAACAAGTTTGTATCACAATGTCTGCTTCTTGGAAGATTTTTAGGAATAAGAAGCCTCTGCTCCAGTGTCCATTTTCGAGATCAACTTGGTTCCAATCTTTAATGTCTAAATCGTCTAATATTACAACGTCAAAGCCTTTTCTTTTAGAAAGTTCCATGACCTCCCTGTCCTCCAGTACCTTTCTAGTAAGCCCCATCCCACTTCTTTCCGCTAGAGTGATGCTTCCTGTCTTCTCATTTTTAAGAAAATCTATTATAGCAGATAGCGTATCGATGTGAGTAGACGCTGGAAAAGGGTCTGCACTGTTATAATTTGCTTTTATAGCAACTTTTTTCCCTCTAGGGTTATTTAGTCCCTCTTTTTTTAATAACTCAGTGACTCCATTTAATCTGTCATCCGTCTTTATTATATAAACTTTCGACTTTAGCATAGTCGGCAGAATTCTTATATTCTCACTCGAAGTTTTTTATTTTTTTATATTCATACAACCTACCAATTCTTAGCATATCAACAGACTTTTTTCTATACAATCAAAAAAGTTTTTCTAGAACTCCACATACACTCATAGATTAATTTTTTAATAAAGTGCTTTAATCCTAAAACTATGTATAAATTCTTTTATCCCCGAACTATAGGGATAATAGGGGCATCGAGAAATCCAAAAAAGATAGGCAATCGGATAGTGAACAATCTTTTAGAAAACAACTTTCCTGGCAAGATTTATCCAATTAACCCAAACGCCAAAGAGATCATGGGGCTAAAATGTTATAAGAGTATCGGGGAAGTACCCGATGATTTAGACTTAGTAATAATAGCTGTTCCGGCTAATCTTGTCGAGGGTTCCCTTACTGAATGTCTTCAAAAAAAGATAGGAGGAGTTATAGTTGTTTCAGCTGGTTTTCGAGAAATTGGTAAAAAGGACCTAGAGGAAAAACTATGCTTTAGAGCAAAAGCCTGCAATTTTAGGGTAGTAGGTCCAAATACCTTTGGAATTATTAATACTAAACACAATATGAACTGCAGTTTTGCATATGGAATGCCGGACAGAGGGGACATTTCGTTTATTACACAGTCAGGTGCTATGGCTGAAGCATT
The DNA here is from genome assembly GCA_002011125.2 of Candidatus Hydrothermarchaeum profundi. GTDB lineage: Archaea > Hydrothermarchaeota > Hydrothermarchaeia > Hydrothermarchaeales > Hydrothermarchaeaceae > Hydrothermarchaeum > Hydrothermarchaeum profundi. Next base: position 1,507,666 of record MTMF02000009.1, on the reverse strand, counting down.
GATAATGTGGATGAAAACTGAGAACATTGGTATGAGTAAGATAATCGGCACTGGGAACAAAATGGATATCGATGACGCAGACCTCGTATCTTACTTAGGCAGAGACAAGGATACCCGCGTTATAGCGATGTATGTTGAAAGCCTTAAGAATGGTAGGAGATTTATTGAAATCGCCAGAGAAGTTTCAAAGAAAAAACCTATCATAGCATTAAAAGGCGGCAAAACTAGTGGAGGGATTAGGGCAGCTATGTCCCATACAGGCTCTATGACATCTCAATATAGTTTATACGAAGCGGCTTTTAAACAAAGCGGGGTTCTAATAGCTAAAGACACTACTGAACTGTTTGATATGGCTGTAGCGCTATCATTTCAAAAACCTGCGAAAGGAAATAGGATAGGGATTATCACAAACGGTGGAGGAGCCGGTGTAATGTTTAGTGATCTAATTGAAGAATTCGGAGCAGAAGTTCCAAGTCTTGAAACTGAAGTTAAGGAAAAATTACGCAGAGTATTACCAGAAATAGCATCCTCCAATAATCCTGTAGATGTACTGGGAGACGGAGGATTTGAGAGATATAAGAATGCAGTAGAGATATTAGGAGAATCAAATATTGATCTAATAGTAGTCCTCCATGTTGAAACTACGCTAGTAGACCCTAAGGAAGTTGCAAGAGGAATACTCGAGAGTTCTAAATTCATAGATAAACCCCTAATTTCTGCGTGGATAGGTGGAGAAAGAGTAAAAGAACCCATGAAAATGCTAGTCGAAAGAGGTATCCCATCCTACCCAAATCCTAGGAGAGGAGCTTCAGCGGTAAAATCGCTAATCTATAGGGGGAAGATAATACATGGATGAGTTTGTTATTCTAAAAAAACTTGGTATTCCGGTAGCAGAAGGAGACATAGCAACCAATGAAAAAGAAGCTGTGAGAATTGCAGAAACAATTGGTTACCCTGTGGCAATGAAAATAGTATCAAAGGACATACAACATAAAACAGATGCAAATGCAGTAAAACTTAATCTAACCTCTAGAAAGGAAGTAGAGTCAGCATTTACAGAAATAATAAAAAATGCCCGTGCTTTTCGTAGAGAAGCAAGGATTGAGGGGGTAATGATTCAGAGGTACTACCAAGGCGGAACGGAGGTTATTGTGGGAGTTATAAGTGATGAGATTTTTGGCTACGCTGTTATGTTCGGGCTCGGAGGAATCTTCACTGAAGTTCTAAAAGATGTAACATATAGAATCGCTCCTATCGATGAAAAAGAAGCTTTGAAGATGATTAAAGAAATAAAAAGTTATCCTTTGCTTGAGGGAGTTAGAGGTATGCCTGCAAGAGATATTGATTCTCTAGCTAAGATTATCTCTAGATTTTCTCGGATAGGCGAAGAAGTTCGAGTTAAGGAAGCAGAAATTAATCCATTACTTGTATTTGAAAAAGGTGTAACTGCAGTTGATTTTAGGATAATTAAAGAATAATAAATGTCAGCATAATTCCGCAGATCTTCATGCTCCTTAGTTTTTGTATGAGATTTCTTTTAAGTTTAAATAAAGATAAATATACTCCCAAGATTATTATCTCAAGCTATGAAGGGAATAGCCAAGAGAAAAGTTAAGGGAGGAAAGCTGATAGAAGTTGAACTGTGGTATACCGATACGATTATTGAAAAAGCTATTATCTCAGGAGATTTTTTTCTTATCCCTGGAGAGAGTATAGAAGACCTCGAAAACGCCTTAGTAGGATTGGACAAAAACGCTACCCCTGTGGAGATTGAAGAGCGCTTAAACAAAGTTATCTTCAAAAAAAATATTGAGTTAATAGGCTTTACGGAGAAAGACTTAGCTGAAACGGTATGGGAGGCTTTGAAGTGAAATGGAGGTTTATACCTACTCAAACCTACCCAGCGAAAATCAATATGGCTATAGATGAAGTGATACTTGAAAAAATAGCTCAAGGAGCATCTCCCCCCACAGTAAGATTTTATAGATGGAGACCAAGTGCAGTGTCTATAGGCAGATTTCAACGAATCAGAGAAGTAGTCGATATCGATAAATGTAGGAAACTGGGTATTGATGTAGTAAGGAGAATTACGGGTGGAGGTGCTGTATATCACGATTACAATGGAGAGATCACTTATAGCGTGCTAGCCCCTGAAGAATTATTACCAAGAGACATAACAAAATCTTATCGCGAGATATGCGGCTGGATAGCGCGTTCCCTTGAAACATTGGGAATAGAATCAAGTTTTCAGCCTATAAACGACATCATTGTAGATGGGAAAAAAATCTCTGGAAACGCTCAAACTAGGAGAAAAGGCGTAGTCCTTCAGCATGGTACAATACTTTATGACTTAAATTTGGAAGTAATGTTCTCAGTTCTACGAATTTCCCAAGAAAAGATTTCTGACAAATTAATAAAAAAAATTGAGGAGCGAGTGACGAGTATAACTAGAATCGTGGACGTAGATTACAGCGAAGTAGTGAAAGCCTTATGGGAGGGATTTTCTTACGGGAAAGACGTCTATAGAGGGGAGTTAAATGAGAAAGAAATTTCACGAGCAGAAGAACTAGCTGAGAAAAAATATAGTAACGAAGAGTGGACATTTCTCCGATAAACAATTACTCTACCTCTCCGCCCTGCTTGAAACGTAATTCCGTAATACCCCAATTTTATCAATCTCTATCTCAATAATATCCCCTACCTTCATCGGGCCTACTCCAGGAGGAGTTCCAGTAGCAATTATATCCCCTGGTTGTAACGTCATTATACCAGAAATGAACTCTATCAGATAAGGAATTTCAAAAATAAAATTTCGTGTGCTTGAGTCTTGCTTTAGCTCACCGTTCAAAAACAATTTTATACTAAGTTTCTGAGGATCTGCGATTTCATCCTGAGTCACGATGTATGGGCCTAGTGGTGCAAATGTGTCGAAGCTTTTTGCCCTAGTCCATTGTCCGTCTTTTTTCTGTAAATCTCTCGCAGTTATATCGTTAAAAGCGGTGTACCCTAAAATAACATCAGCAGCCTCATCTTCTTTAACATCCTTGCACTTTTTACCAATTACTACACCTAGCTCTGCTTCGTAATCTACTCTGCGAGAGATCCTCGGATAGACTATATTATCTTCATGCCCTATAACGGCAGAAGGAGGCTTAAGAAATATTATCGGTTCATCAGGTATATCCATCTTAAGCTCCTTAGCATGATCCTCATAGTTCAAGCCTACACAGATGATTTTAGACGGCATGACTGGAGGTAAAAATTTTACTTGACTTAATCCCAGATCAAATCCATCGATCTCAATCTTACCGTCCTTGAAGATGCCTTCTACGGCCTTATTATTATAAAGAAATCTCCCTTTAATCACCGATTTTGGCCCCACTATTATTTGCTTTTGTAATTATAACTTCTGCCTTTTCACCTACTGCATCAAGAAGCTTCCTTTCATCTCTCACCAAACAGTAAATTGTTGGACCAAAAGAGCTTAGTCCAGCGCCATATGAGTACTCACTGCAAGTCTTAAGAAGTTCTCTAACCTCCTTAGTTTGAAGTTCTACCTCTATTTTTTTAAACCCGATATTTTGGATTTTATTGATGCCATCGCCAAAGCTTTCGATATCCTCATCCGCTAATGCCGGCAGAATCTTCATTAAGATTAAGTGACAAAGGCCCTGAACTTCATTGATAGGGAGAGGACAAAATTCTTGGAATATGTTAACTTCTCTAACCCCACTTATTCTCCTTCTTCTTCGCGGTATAATGAGGGCAATATCCCAATTTGGAAAGTTCCTCCTTAAAATCACTGGAGCAGGTGCTGCCTTTGATGCCGAAGAAGGTAGGAAATCCTTTTTCTCCTTCGTAGAATGACCTCCATCTAAGATAAAACCCCCGGCCTCAAATGCGGCCACCCCTATACCGGATGTGCCTCCTCTTCCGACCATTCTAGCGAGCCCCTTTATCGTGAAATTTTTCTTATAAATCCTGCAAATCGCCGTTCCTACAGCAAGGGAGATTTGTGTCCCTGAACCAAGACCTATATGAGGCGTGTAGGCTTTTTCAATATTTATCCTTATACCCGCGTCTATTCTATATGCCTCCAAAACCTTAAGAGCGGCCTCTTTTGCTTTATCTGACAGAGGGCCTTCGATTTCTAACTCTCCACTTTCCTCAGCTTCTAGTAGTATATGGGGCTCTTCTAACGCTAGGCCTATACCTCCGTCTATCCTTCCTATGGATGCATTTAAATCAATTAAAGTCATATGGATTCTTGAAGGAGTTTTTATTCTCATCTGAATGCCTCATATGGGAATATCTCTGTGATATTCAAGAGTATCTCATTATTATGGATTATATTATAGGTCCTTTTTAAAAGAAAAGAGCCTTTTTTCACACTGAAAAGTTGGCTAAATCTTTCATCCGCCTCTATAATCCCCATATCCATTATTTCTCTTCGTGCTTCAATTTTTAACCGTGCCATTATTTTGCCTATAGGAATATCAGCCTTCATTATATCCTCCCTAAACTTTTTTTTAAGCCTTTTTAGGGGAGTGTAAGAAATCGCATGCATTAATACCCCACCTGAAGACCGAATATTTACAACTCTAAAATTTACCTCGCCTCCTACTTCAATTTGCAGCTTAGTTGCTATCTCTTCATCTGCCTTTATTACTTCTTGCTTCTCAGTAGATATAGATACCTCCTCCCCTGTGAGAGCTTCAAGGATTCGAGTAATAGAACCATCCGTCGTTAAAAGAATTTTCTGAACCGGAGAAAGTTGTATTCTCTCTTCTATTTTTTTTAGTGCCTCAAGCATTAGAGGGCCGCCCCCACCATCTCGCTAATGGTTTCATAGCCCTCCTCTTTCATATAGCTTGAAATCTCATTACAAACCATTTCAAAAATGCTTATACCTCTAAAGTATATACCGGTGCCGATTTCTACGGCAGAAGCTCCTGCCAAAATAAACTCAACCGCATCTTGTCCGTTTATTATTCCTCCACATCCTACAATAGGAACTTCGACTTCATTAGCTATTTCATAAACGCATCTTACTGCTATAGGCTTGATCATAGGCCCACTTAATCCCCCAACCTTATTCCCGAGTACAGGCTTTTTCGCTCGAATATCTATTTGCATAGCTCTTAAGGTGTTTATGGCAGTAATTCCGTCACAACCCGCATCTTCACATGCCTTAGCGATTTCTACAATATCATTTACATTTGCCGTGAGTTTGGGTATTACTGGAATCTTTATTTCTCTTTTAATAGCTTTAACTAGCTCATAAGTGATTTCAGGATCAGTCCCAAAGTACGCTCCAGTTTCCTTTACATGCGGACAGGAGAGGTTTAATTCAACTGCGTCTGCTCCAAAATTTTGGACTGCCTTGGCAACCTCGACGAACTCACCTATATCAAAGCCAAATATGCTAACTATAATAGGAACTCCTCCTCTTTTCGCGACTTTAATTTCTTCCTCAAAATTGTTATACCCCGGATTAGCAAGTCCAATAGCGTTTAGTAAGCCTTGGCGTAGTTCTAATACCGTCGGATTCGGATAACCATCCCGGGGTTTAGCACCAATAGATTTTGTAACGACAGCGCCAGCACCATTTCTAGCGACACGGTTTAACGTAGCTCCAGTTGAACCTAAAATCCCCGAAGCAAGAATTGTAGGATTTCTTAAAGATAAACCGCAAAGTTCGATTGATAACATCATAACACCAAAAGTAAATTAATACGCAAGGATTTAAATAATTTCATGAAAGTTTACATAGCGAAAAATATCCTAGGTTTTTTCGTATTTAGTGAAGAGGGAGATTTACTTGAATTTGAACCCTTCCCCAAAGACCCAAAGGCAATCTCCGAGAGATTAAAGAAAAAGACAAACGCTGCAATATTGAAGAAATTCAAAAATTTTGAGATAGAAGATGGCGGGAAGATCTTAAGACGAAATTTTCCAGAGATAATAGCAAAATTCGATGTTTCTCTACCCGAATACTACTCGCTACTTAAAGGAGTTGCTGAAGAGTTAGCTAAACAAGAGCTTCAAAGCATGGAAGAAGATCAACTAATAATTCAAGGCGTTAAAGCTTTAGACGTGATAGAGTACTCCCTTAATCAACTGACGGAAATGATAAGAGAATGGTATTCCCTACATTTTCCAGAATTGGATAAGGAAATCAATGACAATGAAAAATATTCAAAGCTTATAAGGAAGTATGGCCCTAGAGAAATGTTTGAAGGGGAATTAGGGAAGTTAGCTAAAGAATCTGTCGGCGCAGATTTCTTGGAGGAGGATATAAGTATAATTACCGATTTTTCTGAGGGCATCTTATCATTATGGAACTTTAAAAAAAAGCTTGAAAAATATATAATAAAAAAGATGGAAAAAGTAGCTCCGAATACATCAGCTATTATAGGTCCCACACTAGGAGCCAGATTATTACATTATGCGAAAGGTCTGGATAATTTAGCTAAAATGCCCGGAAGTAGACTACAGCTATTAGGAGCCGAACGGGCATTATTCATGCACATTAGAAAGAAACTCCCACCCCCTAAACATGGAATAATATCCCAACACCCTCTAATAAAATCCGCACCATGGTGGCAGAGAGGAAAGATAGCGAGGATTATTGCCCAAAAAATATCTATAGCTGCTAGAGCTGACGCTTTTACAGGGGAGTATATCGCTGATCTTCTTAATAAAGAGTTAAATGAAAGGATAAAAGAGATAAAAGAAAGTTATCCTGTTGAACCTAAGAAAATGAGGATTATTAAGCGGAAAAAGAAAACGGGGAGGGAAAGAAAACGCAGGTAGAAGAAAAATTTCCAGGCATATATCTGCTAGGAGACAGACTTGCTACCAAAAATTATACGCCAGGACTTAACGTCTACGGCGAGAGATTAATTGAGATTAATGGAGAGGAATATAGGCTATGGAATCCTACAAGAAGTAAACTCGCAGCGGCTATCCTGAATGGGCTAGAAAACCTTCCTATTGAAAAAAACTCAAAGATACTGTACTTAGGAGCTGCAACCGGAACTACTGCTTCCCATGTCTCTGATGTGGCTACAGAAGGAGTAGTATACTGTATCGAATTTTCTAAAAAAGCATACCTCGGACTACTTGAGAATAGTAGAAAGAGAAACAACCTAATACCTATCCTTGGGAACGCGTCAAACCCTGAAGAGTATAGTCCATTGCTAGAAGAAGTCGACATAATTTACCAAGATATAGCTCAGCCTAATCAAACAGAGATACTTACCATTAATGCAGAATATTTCCTAAAAAAAGAGGGGCATGCACTACTAGCTGTAAAAGCCCGAAGTATAGACGTAGCGGAAAGGCCGGAAACTATCTTCAGAAGAGAGAAAAGAAAACTGAGAAAGGTTTTTCAAATAGAACAAAGCATCGATCTAAGTCCATATGAGAAAGACCACTTATTTTTATCACTAAGTCTAAAATCCTCTCACCATTAAACTAGCTCAAAGGATTATATGGAATACTCATTCCTAAACCCTTAGATTTTGCCAGAGAATATGCGAGATTAGCCGTAGCGATATCCTGAATTGCGAGACCTGTAGAGTCAAAAATAGTTATCTCCGAGTCATTTTCTCTACCGGGCTTTAATCCAGCTATTATTTCACCGAGTTCTCCGTAGATATCTTTCTCGGTGATTATCCCTTTTTCAAGAGGAACATTAATTTCACCGGAGTGAAACGCTTGCGCCTTGTCATCTACAACTATTTTCGACTTCTTTAGGAGTAAAGGGTCTAATTCCTCTTTTCCTCGCGCATCTGCTCCAATAGCATTAATGTGAGTGCCAAGCTTGACCCATTCTGCCTTAATAATAGGAGCAGTAACAGGCGTGGTAGTCACCAAGATATCACAGTCACATGCCTCTTTAACCGTAGTTATAACGATATCTCCACAGATGAGTTCTTTCATTTCCTCCTTGAATTTTACGCAACTTTCTCTGCTTTTACTCGCTACTTTTACCATCTCGATACCCATTATCTCACTTAACCCCATAAGTTGAGTTCTAGCCTGTCTCCCAGAGCCTATCATTCCAATCACAGCTGAATCTTCTCTTGCCAAATATCTCGCTGCGAGACCTCCTGCAGCACCGGTTCTCATGTCTGTGAGAAGAGTTCCGTTCATTATAGAGTAAGGAGCACCTGTCGTAGGGTCATTTAATATAACTACTGCCATCACTGTAGGAAGATTTTTTTTAGGATTATCTGGATGAGCATTAACTATTTTTACACCTGCTGTTTTTAGCGAGGGAATATATGCTGGCATAGCCCTAATATCCCCGTTGAATTCGTTTAAATTAAGATAAATCTTAGGAGGCATTCTGACATTCTTTAAACCATGTTCCTTAAAAGCTTCTTTAACCGCGTCCATGACCTTATCCATAGTTAAAACTTTCTTCATATCTTCATCATCTAACCATAGTATATCCATATTAATCACTCGAAGCTTATAGTAGGATATCAACGCTTAAAAATTCCCTCGTCAAATAAACTGCTAGCTACAGACTTAGGCATCGTCTGTGCTCTCTTCTTCGGTGATTTCCTCGATAATAAATTTAACTTTTTTTCCTGTAAGTCCATCAAATAGATTATAAATTAGTCTAATCTTATTATCAGAGGTTTTGATAGCTGGCTGATCCTTCTCCCTTACTAATATTCCCTCGATCTCTCTCTTCATCTCACCCCACCTTTTATAAGAGTTTTCAGTAATGTTTTTAATTCAAAGCTTATAAATTTATTCTATCCAAGGTAAAGCTTTTTTACATTAACGATTTAAACCGAAGGAGTTTATGAGTTTGAAAGAGATAATCTATAAGTATGCGCTGAAAAATGCCCTTGACTATGGGAAAGCGGATTCTAAAGCTGTTTTGGGTAAAGTACTCGCTGAGCTTCCAGAGCTTAAATCCAGAATTAAGGAACTCCTCCCTCAGGTTGAGGATATAGTAAAAGAAGTGAATTCTCTTTCTATTAAAGAACGAGAAAAAAATATAAAGAAATATGAATTCTCGGTTAAAGAGAAGAGAGAGAAAACATTACCCCCATTATCTAAAACCAAAAATGTTGTTTTACGATTTGCCCCTAACCCCTCAGGACCCCTGCATCTAGGCCATAGTAGGGCAGCTGTATTAAATGATGAATATGCTAAACGATACAATGGAAAGCTCATTCTAAGATTCGAAGATACTGACCCAACTAGAGTAGACCTAGACGCCTATGACATGATAAAGCAGGATTTAGAATGGCTCGGGGTAACTACTCATAAAACGGTGATACAATCTGACCGCTTAGAAATTTACTATCGCTATGCGGAGAAATTAATAAAAAAAGGGCACGCGTATGTTTGCACTTGCAATCCTAAAGAATTTCAAAAATTAAGAGTACTAAAGAGAATCTGTAACTGCAGAAACAACGAAATAGAACTGAACCTTGAAAGATTTGAAAAAATGTTCACTGCTTATGGTGAAGGAGAAGCTGTAGTAAGACTAAAAACGGATATGAACCTAGCAGACCCCTCTATGCGAGAGTTTCCGATAATGAGGATAAGTGGCTTTCCCCATCCGCGTGTTGGAGACTGTAGAGTATACCCTCTTATGAACTTTTCGGTAACAATTGATGATCACTTAGATGGTCTTACTCACGTATTGAGAGGCAAAGATCACATAGCAAATACTGAAAAGCAAAAATTCATTTATAAATATCTTGGCTGGACACCTCCAGAGTTTATTCATTATGGTAGACTAAAAATAGAAGGTGTTGCATTGAGCACTTCCGATATTAGGGAAGGAATTAAAAAAGGAGAATATTCTGGATGGGATGACATAAAGCTGGGAACATTGAAAGCGCTTAAACGTAGAGGAATACAGCCTGAGGCCGTTAGACAAGCCATGATAGACATTGGGGTAAAAATGGCGGACATAAACTTTAGTTGGGAAAATCTCTACGCATTTAATAGAAGTTTCATCGATGCAAAATCAAACAGGTACTTTTTTGTTTTTAATCCAAAAGAATTGATCGTGAAGGGATGTAAAGGGAAAAAAGTTAAAGCACCACTACATCCTGATTATCCAGATAGAGGTAGTAGAGTAATCAGTATTACCTCAGAGCAAGGTGAGTGTAGATTATACATTACCAAACAAGATTTCGATAATTTGAAAGAAGGCAACACTGTTAGACTCATGGAGGCATTTAATATAGAGATCTGTAGTAAGAAAGATAAGATTATTAGCAAATTTGTAAGTGAAGAACTGGAGTATGCAAGAGAAATAAAGGCAAAATTAATTCACTGGGTACCCGTAAAAGAGAATATCGCAGTTAAAGTAATCTCACCTAATGGAGTTATTGGAGGAGTAGGAGAAATTAGCCTTACTGATGTTAACATAGATGATATAGTACAATTTGAGAGATTTGGTTACGTCAGAATAGACAGTAAAGACGGAGAAATAGTATCCTACTTTACTCATAAATAAAGGGAAAACTTTAAATCAGATATTAATTCTCTCTAATAGGACATACCGATGAAAGGAGGTATGAAATGTCTAAAATGTATGTAAGGTTCGAGGTTCCGAAAGAACTCGCTGAAAAAGCATATGAAGCCTTGGAAACTGCAAGGAGCACTGGAAAAATTAGAAAAGGAACAAACGAAGTGACTAAGTTGGTTGAGCGTGGCCAAGCAAAACTTGTTTTGATCGCCACAGATGTTGAGCCTGAAGAAATAGTGGCTCATCTACCTATGCTCTGCGAAGAGAAAAAAATCCCCTATATATATGTGCCAGATAAAATGGAACTTGGAAAAGCTAGTGGAATCGAGGTTCCGACTGCTTCATCATGCATAGTAAATCCTGGAAAGGCAAAAGAAGCTGTTGATGAGATTGTAGAGCAACTTAAAGCATTAAAAAAGGAGTAAGCGATCTATATGGTTGAGGAATATCAAGGTTTTCCCGCAGAAGTTGTCGAAGTAATTGGGAGAACAGGAATGACAGGAGAGATATTACAGGTAAAATGTAGGATACTTCAGGGAAGGGATAAAGGGAGGATTATCCGAAGGAATGTTAAAGGACCCGTTAGAGTTGGTGATATCTTAATATTAATGGAAACTGAGCGTGAAGCAAGGGAGATAAAAATACCATAGTGATTGGAAATGGAAGCCCATAAATGTTCATTTTGTAGGGATACGATCGAACCCGGAACTGGAATAATGTTTGTAAAGAAAGACGGCCATGTACTCTATTTTTGCAGTTCAAAATGTGAAAAAAATCTCATTAAACTTGGAAGGACTCCTAGAAAAGTAAGGTGGGTTATTAAAAAGAAGCGAGATTAATGGGGCTGAAAAAGTGGAGAGGACATTCCTAATGATAAAGCCTGATGGAGTATCAAGGGGGTTAATAGGAAAAGTCATATCTAGAATAGAAGATAAAGGCCTGAAAATAGTAGGAATGAAAATGATAAAGCTAGACGAGAATCTCGCAAAAAAACATTACGCCGAACATAAAGATAAGCCTTTTTTTGAGAGTCTTATATCCTTTATCACCTCAGCCCCCTCAGTTGCTATGGCTATTGAAGGCAAGGATGCAGTAAGGATACTAAGATCTATTATAGGAAATACTGACCCTAAAGAATCGCCTATAGGAACAATTCGAGGGGATTTTGGAATAGATGTTGGGAAAAACATAGTTCATGCCTCGGACTCGATTGAATCTGCCAAAAGAGAGTTAGAACTATTCTTTAGTGAAGAAGAACTCGTCAAATATAAAAGGGCAGGCGAAGAGTGGATTTACGAAAGCTAACTATCTTAAGCTAATTAATTAAAAGTCATATCATATTTTTAGTAGGAGTTCTATAAGAATGATAAGGCAACCCGTTGTGTCCGTGTTAGGTCACGTAGACCATGGTAAGACTACTCTACTAGATAAGATAAGAGGGAGCGCGGTTGCAGAGAGAGAGGCAGGGGGCATTACACAACATATAGGAGCTACTGAGATACCTATAAAGGTCATAGAAAATATTTGTGGAGGCTTGATGAAACAACTGAGTATTAAGATAACTATCCCAGGACTTCTCTTCATAGACACCCCCGGGCATGCGGCTTTTACAACGCTCCGTAAAAGGGGAGGAGCGCTAGCTGATATTGCTATACTGGTTGTAGATATAACAGAAGGCTTTCAGCCTCAAACTTTCGAAGCGCTAAATATTCTTAGAACAAATAGGACGCCTTTCCTAATAGCAGCAAATAAAATCGATAAAATACGCGGATGGCAAGTTTTCCAGAGATATCCATTTACCCATAGTTTTTCAAAACAAACTGAGGGTGTAAGAAAATATTTGGAGGAGAAAGTATACGAGTTAGTAGGCAAGCTCTATGAAGAAGGATTTCAATCAGAAAGATTCGACAGAGTAGAAAAATTTGAGAAGCAAGTCGCAATAGTTCCGGTCAGTGCAAAAACTGGAGAAGGTCTTCCAGAGCTTTTAATGATACTAATCGGATTAGCTCAAAAGTTCTTAGAGAAAAAACTACAAATCAAACTTGACAGCCCGGCTAAGGGGACGATATTAGAGGTAAAAGAGGAAGTAGGGCTCGGCACAACAATAGATGTAATAATCTACGATGGAAAAATTAGGAGAGGGGACTACATTGCTTTAGGAGGAAAAAAAGATGTTATTGTGACGAAAGTAAGGTCTCTTCTAAAGCCGAAACCGTTAGACGAAATAAGAGACCCTAGGTATAGATTTCAAAGCACTACTGAAGTTGTAGCTGCAGCAGGAATCAAAATCGCAGCACCAAATTTAGGAGAGGCTCTCGCTGGCTCTCCTTTAAGAGCAATATGGAATGGGAGAGACGAGATAATAGAAGAAGTCAAAGCTGAGATGGAGGAAGTCAAAGTAGAAACAGAAAAACTGGGAGTCATAGTAAAGGCAGATACCTTAGGCTCTCTAGAAGCACTTGTAAAGATGCTAGAAGAAGAGAAGATACCTATCAGACTTGCTGATGTGGGAGATATTACAAAACGGGATATTTTAGAAGCCGAGACTGCAAAAGAGGAAGCCCCGATTAGGGCAGTAGTATTAGGATTCAATGTTAAAGTATTGAAAGACGCTGAGGAGAGAGCAAATAATACTGGAGTACTAATTTTCAGAAATAATGTTATTTATAAATTAATTGAAGAATACCTAGACTGGGTTAAAGAAAAACTAGAGGAAGAGAAGAAGAGAGAGCTAGAGAAAATAATTATGCCAGCGAAGATAAGAATACTCCCTGGTTTTGTTTTTAGAACGAGTAAGCCAGCAATAGTAGGAATAGAAGTACTAGCAGGGGTTATAAGGAATAACTATAAATTAATGAAGGAGGACGGAACCCAAATTGGATATATAAAAGGAATTCAAGATAAAGGCAGAAACATTTCATGTGCACAAATTGGCCAACAAGTTGCGGTATCTATCGAGGGACCAGTAGTAGGAAAACAAATAAATGAGGGAGATATTTTATATAGCGATATATCTGAAAACGAAGCCAGATTAATTGAAGCAAAATATAAAGAAGATCTATCGTTTGAGGAAAATGAAGCTTTTGAAGAAATAAAAAGAATCAAGCGCAAGAAAAACCCATTTTGGGCAACTGGAGGTGTTTAATTGCAAAAGATCATAATCTCAGACCCAGAAACAGGGAGGTCTTATAATTTAGAGTTAGACGAAGCTAAAGCAAAAGTTTTCGTTGGAAAAAAAATAGGTGAAGTGGTAAATGCAAAAGGTATTGGATTAAGCGGTTATGAATTAATGATTACTGGGGGAAGCGATAAAGATGGCTTCCCAATGAGAAAAGATGTGCCCGGTAGGACAAGAAGAAGAGTATATTTAACAAAAGGCCCGGGTTATAAGCCAAAAACTAAAGGAACTAAAAAGCGAAAAACAGTAGCTGGAAACACTATAACACCTAATATTGTCCAGATAAATGCAAAAATAGTGAAAAAAGGAAATACTCCTATAGAAAAAATATTAGGAGCAGAGGAACAGTAGGATGCAGTCTGAGATCAATATTGGGATGGTTGGTCATGTTGACCATGGAAAAACTACTTTAACTCAAGCTTTATCTGGTGTTTGGACAGACCGGCACAGTGAGGAAATAAAAAGAGGGATATCAATCAGGCTAGGTTATGCAAATTGCGTGTTTAGAAAATGCCCAAAGTGCCCAGAACCGCAAGCTTATACAACTGAAGAGATATGCACCCATTGTGGTACCAAAACAGAGGTTCTAAGAGCTGTTTCATTTGTAGATTCTCCGGGTCATGAAACACTAATGGCTACAATGCTATCAGGAGCTGCTATAATGGATGGTGCTGTACTAGTAATAGCTGCGAATGAGCCCTGCCCACAACCACAGACTAAAGAACATTTAATGGCTCTAGACATAATTGGAGTAAAAAATATTGTTATTGTCCAAAATAAGATAGATATCGTTTCTAAAGAAAAGGCACTTGAAAACTATAAACAAATCAAAGAGTTTATAAAGGGAACCTCAGCTGAAAACGCACCTATTATACCAATTGCAGCCCAGCATAAGGCTAATATCGATGTCCTCATTATGGAAATAGAGAATAATATTCCGACCCCTAAAAGGGATCCTAATAAGCCTGCTAGGATGTATATCGCCAGATCATTTGACGTTAATCGCCCCGGGACTCCTCCAGAAGAGTTAAAGGGAGGCGTGGTTGGAGGTTCATTGATGCAAGGTACTTTAAAAGTAGGCGACACAATCGAAATCCGGCCTGGATTGAAGATAGAAGAAGAAAATCAAACGTTTTGGAGATCTCTTAAAACTACTATAACTTCATTAATGGTTGGTAGTGAAAAGATAGAAATAGCGAGACCTGGAGGTTTAATAGGCATAGGTACCAAACTGGATCCAAGCCTAACAAAAGCCGATGGTCTAAGTGGCATGATATTAGGAGAACCTGGAACTCTGCCTCCCATACTTAACAGCTTAACACTTCAAGTTAATCTCCTCAATAGGGTAGTTGGTGCAAAAGAAGAGTTAGAAGTTGAAGAATTGAAGACTAGCGAACTTATCATGCTAAATGTAGGAACGTCCACAAGTGTTGGCGTTGTAACGAGTGCACGAAATGGTAGCGCAGAGCTTAAGCTAAGGTTACCAGTAAGCGCTGATAAAGGAGATAGGGTGGCGATAAGTAGACGTATAGGTACCCGGTGGAGGCTGATAGGATACGGAACAATCATATAAAGTAATATTAGATACGAACTTTATTCTATCTCAGTTTCAATTTGGCGTTGATATTCGTTCTGAGATTGAAAGAATCTTGGATGTTAAATACGAAGTATACACCTTGAAAGGAGTTATTGAAGAACTAGAAAAACTCTCAAAAAAGAAGGGAACTAGTGCCCAATATGCACGAGCTGCATTACATGAGGTAAAAAAAATGAAATTACTTGATATAAAAGGAAATCCCGACGATATCCTACTAAATCTTGCATCAAGAGATACTATTATTTGTACAAACGATAAGGTTTTAAAGGAGAAGATAAGAAAAAAGGGGGCACCTATCATTTATTTAAGGCAAAAAAAATACTTAACCATTGAAGGATATTTGAAATAAGGAGGTATCACCATATTCAAATTAGTGGTCTTAGAGGATCTGGTGAGAGTACCGCCAGAAATGTTTGGAAAGCCCTTAGGTGACGTGATTGATAATATTCTAAAAGTGGGTTATAGCTACAAAGGACGTAGAGAAGGAGGATACGAAGGTAAAATTGATAAAGACTTAGGAGCCGTACTGGCTATAACCGATATTAAAGAGATAGATGATGGCAGCGTTATTCCCGGAGATGGAGCCGCTTTTCACAATACTAAGTTCGAAGCCTTGGTCTTTAAGCCAGAACTTCATGAGATACTAGACGGAGAAGTAGTAGAAATAGTAGAATTCGGAGCTTTTGTCAGATTTGGGTCGCTGGATGGATTAATTCACGTATCTCAAATAACAGACGACTTCATAATATATGACAAAAAGAGAGAAGCATTGATCGGTAAAGAAACAAATAGAGTACTTCAAGTAGGTGACAAAGTTAGAGCCCGTGTAGTCGCCATAAGCCTGAGTTCAGAAAAAGAAAAAGAGAGTAAAATAAATCTTACAATGCGACAACCTGGTTTAGGTAAATTTGAATGGCTAGAAGAAGAAAAGAAAAGTAAAGAAGGCGCAATGAAAGATAAAAAAGCTGCTAAAGAGGAAAAATAAATGAAAGAGAAAGCTTGTAAAGAATGCAAGATGATAACAAATCTTGATATATGCCCAATATGCAAGGTCGCAACTTCAGCTGACTGGATGGGCTACGTGAGTGTTATAGACCCTGAAAATTCTCTAATCGCTGAAAAGTTGGATATTAAAGTTAAAGGTAAATATGCGTTGAGGGTAAAAGGATGAAAGATCTTATATTACCTGAAGAGGTCCGAGGCCTATTAAAAAAGCCCTTTGGAAAAATCTATCGGGGGGAGGGTCTTAAACCTGCCGAAGAGATAAAAAAGGAATTAAAAGGCGAGAAAGTAATTGTGGTTGGAGACACTACCCTTAAAAATGTATTAGCTGTAGGTGTAAAGCCTTATCTAGCCGTAGTAGATCTTAAGACCAAGAGAGATATAAAAGAGAAATTCGACATCAAGAAACATGCATTACAAGCAAAAAACCCTCCGGGAATGATAAGTAGGGATTTATGGGATAAAATCCATAAAGGATTGGAGAGAGAGGGTACTCTCATCATCGTAGACGGTGAGGAGGACCTAGCCGTATTGCCATGCATCGTAGAAGCTGACTGGGATTCTGTAATTTTATATGGCCAGCCAGATGAGGGGATTGTGATGGTAAGGGTAACAGAGGATGCAAAATTTGATGCTGGTAGCATAATAAAACTAATGTGGGATAGAGAAAAATGGAAGCTTCCGGAGGATACCAAATGAAGATAGAGATTCTAGAAGAAAAAGATAATCCCTTACTGTATAGGAAAGAGCTACGGGTGAGGATCTACCATAATGGCGCTACCCCAACCAGAAAAGAAGTAAGAGAGAAAATAGAAGCTTTAATGACAGCTAAAAAAGGCACAGTAGTCGTTGACTCATTTAAATCCCTCTTTGGAGCTAGAGAATCAGTAGGTTTTGTAAAAATATACGAAAGCAAGGAAAAAGCCTTAGAAATCGAGCCCGAACACATATTGAAGAAGAATTTTATCGCAGAGGAAGAGAAAGAAAAGGAGAGCGATACAAAGAATTTAGAAAAAACTGTAAAAGAGGAGGCTTAAAAAGATTTTCAGGAAGGTCAGAAAATGTCACAAAAATGGAAGCTATATGAAATAAAAGATAATAAGATTATCCGGAAGAAAAAGTCATGCCCGCGGTGTGGGGATGGGGTATTCATGGCTGAACATAAGGATCGCTATGCATGTGGTTCCTGTGGTTATACCATCTGGAAGAAAAAATGAATTTACCGCCCCTGTAGAAGGCCTTGGTGATTAGGGTGATATGCCTTGGAATTGAAGGCACTGCTCAAAAATTAGGGGTGGGAATTGTTGATTCCTCAGGAAAGATACTTGCGAACATCACAAAGTATCAACCACTCGTAGCAGGTATACATCCACGCGAAGCTGCACAGCATCATGCTGAACATATGAAGGACGTAATAAAGAAGTCTCTTCAGAAATCAAAGCTAACTTTAGATGATATCACTTTAGTTGCATTTTCAAAGGGTCCTGGTTTAGGCCCCTGTCTAAGAGTAGCAGCTATTGCTGCAAGAACGATAGCTTTAATTAAAAAGATTCCAATTATAGGGGTAAACCACTGTATAGCGCATATAGAAATTGGGCGACTTATAAACAGGGTAGAAGACCCTCTTACACTTTATGTTTCTGGAGGCAATACGCAGGTAATCGCCTTTGATGAAGGCAGATATCGAGTATTTGGAGAGACTTTAGACATCGCTATAGGTAATTGCATAGATCAATTTGCGAGGACAGCTAATCTGGGAAGTCCAGGAGGTCCTAAAGTAGAAAAATTGGCTCTAAATGGGAAATATATTCCACTACCATATGTAGTTAAAGGTATGGACCTATCCTTTTCAGGGATATATACTGCTGCTGTAGATTCGTTAAAGCATCATAAAATTGAGGATGTTTGTTTCAGTTTACAGGAAACTGCTTTTTCGATGTTAACAGAAGTCACTGAAAGAGCTCTAGCGCATACTGAAAAGGACGAAGTAATGCTAGTCGGGGGCGTTGGAGCTAACAAACGGCTTCAAGAAATGCTACGAACGATGTCTGGAGAACATGGTGCTACTTTCACAGTGCCGCAACCCGAATTTTTAGGTGACAACGGAGCTATGATAGCTTGGCTTGGAATATTAATGTATTCCTCTGGCGAAAAACAGAGTATAGAAGAAACCAATGTCAAGCAGCGATTTAGAACAGATGAGGTAATCGTAAAATGGAGAGAATAGGTAAAGGCGCTGAAGCGGACATATACCTCGAGGATAGTACAATACTCAAAGAAAGAATTAAAAAACCATACAGAATCAAAGAATTAGACTTGAATCTTAGAAAAACGAGAACAAAGAGAGAAGCTAGACTGATTTCTTTAGCAAGACGCGCCGGTGTTCCAACGCCTTTCATTAGGGATGTTGATAACCAAAAAATGACTTTGGAAATGAGCTATATTGAAGGGGAACAGATAAAAAAAATAATAGAGAAATTCTCGGAGGAGAAAAGATATAAAATATTTAAAGATATAGGTATATTAGTTGGAAAACTCCATTCTAAAGATATTATTCATGGAGATCTTACTACTTCAAATATGATATTAAAAAATGATAAAATTTACTTTATAGATTTTGGATTAGGTGAAATAAACAATAATATAGAGGCAAAGGGAGTAGATTTACTTGTTTTCAAAAAAACTCTTCATGCGACACATCATAAATACGAAAAAGAATGTTTTAAAGCTTTCTTAGATGGATATACTTCGGAATATAAAGATCATTCAGAAGTCATTAATAGACTACACATCATCGAACGAAGAGGAAGATATTTTACAGAAAGATTTTAAAAAATTTTAATAAGCCACAATTATAATAGTTGAATAGTATGCGGCCATGGTCCAGTGGTTAAGACACTAGCTTCCCATAGCCTTGCTAAAGGCTGGAAAAAGCTAGCTACCCGGGTTCGAATCCCGGTGGCCGCACTCATGATACAATGTAGCAGTCCTATTGAATTTTTTTTACAATTAAATTTATATATGGGAACTTCTAATGTCAGTTTGTATTTAGTGGAAAGAGGTGAGGAATTAATGGCTGAGAAATCTGCAAAAGATATTGCAATGGACCTATCTGCATATAAAGAAGAAATGAATGAAGACGAGCTTAATGGACTTCCAAGTGTGGATGAACTGTTAAAGAAACTTTAAATCCCACTAAAAATAAAGGGGAAAACCTAATGGATATGTAAGGTTCCCCTGCCTCATTTTTTTATTATACTTCTATGAGGAGATAAATGATCTATTATCCATCAACCCGCCATATAGATATACTTTCTATATTTTTGTCTAATTTTTTTTAATGATTATGAAAAAATATTCAAAAATAGTTCTAATTAATTTTTTTAATATCGCTAATAGTTTGGATAATTATTCAAAAGGTTTTTATATTTAGAGTTTAATTAAATTACAGATAGGCAAAGGCAGGATAAGTTCATCCACCTCTTTCCTTCTGCAGATAGCCTCCTACTAAAAATTTTTTTAAGCCTTCCTGCCTTTGCCTTTATATTATATAATTTACTTTTAATGCTATTGAGGTGATGTAAAAATGGAAATAAAAGATGCTGAAGAAGCAAAAGAAATTGTATATAAGTGGATAACTGAAAACGGCCATTCAATTGAAAAAATTGAGGATAAAAATGCAACCTTTAATTTTAAGATAGATTACCCAATTGGAAAACAAACAAGGCAGCATATTGTGCAACCGAAGCAAATCGGGGATTTATTATTAATTGTCGACCCAATAATTATAACTTCATACTTTAAAGAAAGGCTCAAAAATATGGAAAAAAATGCACGCGAAAAGTTCCTAGATGAGCTTAGGAAAGAGTTTATATTTAAAGAAAATCAATTTGAATTCAAATTTGATGAAAAAGGAATATTAAGTAATGTTATATTCACATATCCTATTTATTTTGACGGATTAACAAAAAATAACTTATATAGGGGGTTAAATATCAATCTAAAAACACGCCTTTATCTATATTTAATCCTAAAAGAGAGATTTGGCGAGCCTCAGAGTTAAGGCTCGTCCCCTCTCTCAAATCCTCCTCTCACTTTGAGTCCTCTCACTCAACTAAACTAATAGCACCCTCAGGGCAGGAGTCGACAGCTTCCTGGCAATCACAACCGTTACATCCTTCCTCATTTATAACATGGGATTTGTCGTCGTCTCCAACCTCAAATACATCAGGGCAGAGAGACTCGCAAGTTCCGCACCCTGTACAAAGTTCTGTATCTACTACCGGTCTAACCATAATATCACCTCCGTCTTTTTATCCGCAGAGTATCCCGATATTTCTTCCATGTTGTGTTTTTCCATCTTTCCGCCAATTATTTCGAAATTCTTCACTTTTTTAATGAATTATGCATAAAAATCGCGTTATGTTTAGTTACCGATCAAATAAGTAAAAGTAAAGTCTACTATTTTTGTCTTGTAGAACTCCCCAATTTTACCATTTTTTAGTACTATCTGTTTATAATTATTAGATCTGCCTAAAAACGTGTTATTTTTTCCTCTTTCTGTTATCAAGACATCTAATTGTCTACCTTTGTATTTTTTATTCTTCTTTAATCCGATTTCATGATGTAAACTTGTTAGTTCTCTAGATCTATTTTTTTTGGTTCTATCAAGAGTATCCTTTAACTTCGCTGCCTCAGTAGCCGGACGCTTAGAGAATCTCGTTATATTCAAAATGTCGGGCTCAATTTGTTTTATAAGATTTTTTGTCTTTAGAAATGCTTCTTCGTCCTCTGTTGGATACCCCACAATAACGTCGGTTGAAAAAGTC
Source organism: Candidatus Hydrothermarchaeum profundi (assembly GCA_002011125.2). Classification (GTDB taxonomy): domain Archaea; phylum Hydrothermarchaeota; class Hydrothermarchaeia; order Hydrothermarchaeales; family Hydrothermarchaeaceae; genus Hydrothermarchaeum; species Hydrothermarchaeum profundi. The sequence goes on along the minus strand of MTMF02000009.1, from coordinate 1,486,547 downwards.
ATTTCAGGAAACTTCCTTTTAATTACCTCAACAATATTCATAAAATCAGCGACAGTATACCCTCTTTTCATATCTTTAAGAACCTGATCATCACCGCTTTGCAATGGAAGATGGATGAATTTATATATTTTTTCATTTTGGTAGACATCTACAAGGGCATCAAGTATGTCAATTACATTCTTTGGATTCATCATCCCAATTCTAATCCTAAAATCACCCCCTACACCACAGATTTTTGTTAGGAGATCATGTAATCGAACTCCAATATCCAAACCATAAGCACCTGTGTCTTGAGCAGTAAGTTGTATTTCTTTGTACCCTTCTTTGATCAAGTCCCTAACTTCTCTCAATATAAAATCAGGATATCTACTTTTAAGTCTCCCTCTCGCTTTCTTAGTAGCGCAGTATGTGCATTCCCCTAAACATCCTTCAGAGATCGGCACAACTGCGATTACACCATTAGGTCTACTTACAGGCAGATAATACCTATCTATTTCGCTCTTATGAGAAGCCTCTATCTCTCTACCGTTAAATTTCCCCAGAGCAGTGTTTATCGCCCTGAGAGGAACGACTGCATCTACCATAGATTTCTTTATTACTGAAGGATTAATTTTAGGGAGACATCCAGTTAGAATAATTTTTTTATTAGACTTTTTTAGAACATATAATCTCTTTATTATCTTTCTTTCCGTAGTCTCTATGACTCCGCAAGAATTTACCACAATGGCATCAGCTTCATGAGCACTTCCAACTATTTTATGCTCCCTCTGTACTAAACCTATTGCTAAGTCAGTATCGCTTTTATTCATTGTGCAACCATACGTCTCGAAATAAACTTTCATCTTTTAACCCCACAAGAGCCTCCTCTTCTTATTTTAGAGAGCTCTGTCTATAAAGAAAAGCTTAAACCCTCTTATATAGAATATTTTCGCATGAAACAAGTTCAAGTGATCGGACTAGAAGGAATCCCAGAGGTACGCCCTGGAGACAATATCGTTGAAATTATCTTGAATGCATTATCTGCTAGTGGAATAAGGCTAGACAATGGCGATATAATTGCTATTACAGAGAAGATAGTTTCAAAAGCTGAAGGTAGGCTATATAAGTTAGACGATATTCAGCCATCCAAGAAAGCACTTGAATTATCTAATAAAATTGGAAAGGACCCAAGAATTATAGAACTCGTATTGAGGGAATCTAAAGAAATTATCGGGTTTGGTGAACATTTTATAATTGTTGAAACTAAACAGGGGTTTATATGCGCTAATGGGGGTGTTGATCAGAGTAATGTTAGTAGCGGTATGGTGAAGCTTTTACCAAAAGATCCAGACGAATCTGCCTATGAGATCAGAACAAGCCTTGAAGAAAAAACGGGAAAGAAATTAGGAGTTATAATAGTTGATTCATGGGGGAGACCATTTAGATATGGAACTGTGGGATTTGTTATAGGTGCGTCTGGAATAACTGTTTTATGGGATAGGAGAGGACACAGAGATTTATACAACCGCCGTCTTGAAGTAACCCGAGTTGCGGTTGGAGACGCATTGGCTGCATTTGCTTCTCTAATTTTTGGAGAGGCAAATGAAGGGATACCCTGTGCAGTGATAAAAGGGCTTAATTTTCTCGGTAGCGGGAAAGCAAGCGACTTATTAAGAGATAAAAGGATTGATATATTCAGGAGATGAGCATGCTCGTAGTTCTTTCAGGCGGGACAGGGACTCCTAAGCTTCTTCAAGGTTTAAAAGAGATACTCCCAGAAAATCAACTTGTAGTTATTGTTAACACTGCTGAAGATGAGTGGCTGCCACATGGATATTTCTCCCCAGATGTTGACACGGTTATGTACACTTTAGCGGATAAGATCAATGAAGAAACATGGTACGGCATTAAAGGAGATTCATTTATAACACATAAAACTTTGAAAGAACTCGGTTACGATGAGATCTTGAACATAGGGGATAGAGACCGAGCTACGCATATCCAACGAGGGGTTCTACTGTCAAAAGGCATGAGGCTATCAAGAGTGATTGAACTCCAAAAAAAAGCATTAGGAGTAAAGGCTAAGGTTTACCCGATGAGTAACGATAGGGTTCAGACGATAATACAAACTCCGCTTGGAGAAATGAATCTCCATACTTATCTCATCCGATACAAAGGAAAATTAAAGGTTAATAGCATTTACTTCCATGGAATAGGAAAAGCTAGACCTCTTCCATCTGTGTTAAAAGCTTTGGCAAATGCTAATGGTATAATTATTGGACCAAGTAATCCTATTTCAAGCATTCTTCCAATTTTATCTATCAAAGGAATAAAAAAAGCTATTAGAAAAAACAACGCAAAATGCGTAGCAATATCGCCTATTATAGGTACTAATCCCGTATCTGGTCCTGCAGATAAATTTATGGAAGCTATGGGATTCGAAGTAAGTCCAGTCGGAGTCGCCAAAGTTTATAGCGGCATTATAAGCAAATTCATAATAAATTCCTCCGATGATTCAAAAGCGGCTATTGAAAATCTCGGTGTAGAATGCTATGAAACAAATATAATTATGAGAAGCCTTAACGATAAGACTACACTAGCGAGTTTTATATTAGAATTATTAAATTAAGAAATATGGAAATTTCTGATATACCTACATGCGCTCAACTTGCATGCGTTTTAGAAGTAAGCGCTCCTAAACCTGGCAATGTGAACAGATACCATGATTTCGATGATACCAGATTTGAACATTTTTTAGCCAGCGGAGTATCCCTGTGGAAATCAACTAAAAAAGCTGCTGAGAGAGGGTTCAAATCCGGAACCGGTAACATGAGATTTAGCGAGATAGGGATTGGAAGACTTGTAATGGATGCTGTAATTGAGTCAAAAAAATGGCATACCGGCAAGAATACTAATCTTGGGATTGCTATGCTTTTAATACCCCTATCCTCCGCATGGGGCGCCTCAATTGCTATGGGAACTGAGAATGAGAAAGTAATAAGGAAAAACATAGACCACATTATAAAAGAGAGCACTTTTCATGATTCTCTGGCGTTGTTTAATACGATTAGGATCGTTAAACCTGGAGGCATGGGTAAAGTAAAAGAATATGATGTTTTTAGTGACAGATCTTTAAGAGAAATTGAAGAGAATAAAGTGAACCTTTTTCAGCTTATGGAATTAAGCAAAGATGATTCTATCGCTAAAGAATTAACGACATCAATGAGAATTTCATTTGAAATAGGATTCCCTACCTTAATGGAAGAGTATTCACAACTAAAAAATATTAATGACGCTATAGTAAATACCTACCTAAAAATTTTATCAGAAATACCTGACTCCTTGATTAAGCGGAAAGAGGGTGCTAAAATTGCTGAAGAAGTATCTAAGAAAGCTCAGAGAGTATTAGAAGGAAGTTTATCCGTGCATGAGTTTGATAATTATTTGAGAAAAAGCAAAAATCGTTTAAATCCAGGTACAACAGCTGATCTCGTTACTTCGTCTTTAATGATATCGCTTTTAAGAGGATTGAGAATTTGAAATTGTCAGACTTGGGAATAAAAGAAAATCAGATTTCTGAAGCTATTGTAACAACTTATAATGAAGATGGAAGTCCAAACGCGGCACCAATTGGAATAAGTTCTATAGGCGAGGATATTGTAGTAATGAGGATTCACACAACTAGTGATACATATAATAACCTTATGAGGAATAAGGCATGTGTTATTAATGTTACTTCTGATCCTTACTTATTTTTGAGCACTACGCTATTAGGTAGAGGCAAAGGGGCTACTGAACTAGAAATAGAAAGAGAGAGCGTAGATAAAGCTAAAAAAGTTAATGCCCCTATTCTCAAAAAATCTAGTGCATATATAGAGACGGAACTCCTTGCCCATAAGGAATATCTGAAATCTGATAAATTCAGGCCTACTAAGTTTTCTTTAATCAAGTGCAAAGTCGTGGACATGTCAGTTTCTGGAAATCCTATTGCCGTAAATAGGGGTCTATGTGCTGCTATAGAGCTAGCTATAAAGCTATCACGAAGAGAAGATGTCGATATCACAGAGTATCTTAAGATAATGGAAAAAACTATTAGCCGAGGTGAATATGAAAAAATATTGCGTCTTTTAAAGAAAGTGGGTGTAAAGCATTAAAAACTTGAAGCTGCTTTAAGTAGATATTCTCTCTGTGCTCTACTGCCCCTCCTCTCTAAACTGCCTTTCTCGTAGAATCTAGCCAAATATGTTGAAAGGGAGCTAAGTTTTATTTGTTCTCCATATACAATCTTATATTCCTTTTGAAGTTCTTGCGATTTCACCCAATGACCAGGATGATTGTATTTTAATAGCAAAAATACTTTTTCTTTTTGAGTTAAATTTTCAAGATCATAATTAGAAAGCCAGCTTGATTCTCCAAAAATTGGCTCTATCGGAGATTCAATTGCAGGTAATAGTAGCGTTTCATCTTCAATTCTATAAGCATATTTTAAAAACCCTGCTATTGCATCTTTTGCTTTACTATATCCAACATTTTTTAATTTTCTTTGAATGGTTTTAGTTGTTTCTTCCTTAATTTTTATTGATAGTGTGATATCGACGAATCTTTCTGTTTGATATAAAAATTTTAGATGGTTTTTTATCTCTTCCCAAGCATCCCCATAATCTAAGCCCTCGAGAGTAATAGAAGAACTTCCAAACCTATCTTCTGCCTCAAGATTTATAAGGATATACTCTTCATAGCTATTCACAATATCACCAGATTATTTTTTTATTCACAACTATGTATACAAAAATTTCCGCATATAAATATCTTTTCATATTATAATTCAATTATTATCATGTGAATAAGAAATTTAACGTCTATTAACATTTAATTTATAAAAAAAAATAAAATAGAAAGATTTATATAGGGGCACATTCACAATATTTGTTCACTTATTCACAAAGGGGGTAAAAGCGAATATGGAAACTATATTTAGAAAAGCGATGGAGAACAACCAGATAATAAATAGGGCAAAACCAGTCTCCGAGACCGAGATTGGTGAAGCCAAAATATTAGTAATAGGATGTGGAGGTGCTGGAAATAACACTATAACCAGGCTTTCACATATCGGCGTGAAAGGAGCACAGCTAATAGCGGTGAACACAGATAAACAACATTTAGCAGTCACTAAAGCAGACAAGAAAGTTCTCATAGGATATGATTTAACCAAGGGGCTGGGAGCCGGCGGAAATCCTGAAGTGGGAGAGCAATCTGCTATAGAAGCAAAACCTGCATTAAAAGAAATAGTCGAAGGAGCAGACTTAGTTTTTGTAACAGGGGGTTTAGGTGGAGGAACTGGCACAGGCAGCTTACCTATTGTAGCCGAAGTTGCAAAAAGTAATGGAGCCGTAGTAGTCGGGGCAGTTACGTTGCCTTTTAAGATTGAAAGAGCGAGAATACTCAAAAGTCATACCGCACTAACTAATCTTAGAAAGGCATGTGATAGCGTTGTAGTCATAGATAACAATAAGCTACTAAGCTATGTTCCCGATCTCCCAATAGAAGATGCATTCGGAGTAGCTGATGAAGTTTTAGCGAGAATGGTTAAAGGAATAACCGAGACTATTTCAACTCCCAGCTTGATTAACTTAGATTTTGCTGACGTAAGATCTGTTATGAAAGAAGGGTCGGGTAGAGGAATAGCTATGATTGGACTCGGTGAATCAGACTCAAGAAATAGAGCTGAGGAAGCTGTAACTCATGCACTTGAGAATCCCTTATTAGAAGTAGACTATAGGGGAGCGTTTGGAGCTTTAGTGCATATCACTGGTGGAGAAGATTTGAGTCTTGCTGAGGCTAATAGAATCGGAGAGATCGCTACAGGTTACTTACAGGATGATTCTAATGTCATATGGGGCGCAAGAATAGATCCAAGTTACAATGGCAGGGTAGAAGTAATGGTAATTATGACTGGAGTAACCTCTCCAGACATATTGGGACCAGAGGATATTCAGATTCCCAAGAGGATGACACTAAACAGAAGAGTCGGCACATTCAATTTCCAGAACAAGCATTTCAGAAAAACAGAAAAACCAAAGCCACAGGGAGTTATGGCTGACTTAGGGATAGACTACATTGTGTAGTCTTCCCCATTATCCTTTTGGGAGGGTAAAATGAATAGCGGTGTTGAATGCCTCAATATTTTTGATAACAACAATACAAAAAACGCTCCAAAGAGCTACTCTATTCTTAGAGTATCTGAGTCCGAAAACTCGATTGAAAACTATTTATTAATTCCTATAGAGAAAGCAGGATTCATTGTAATTAGGCAGATTATTGAAATCTAAAAATAAAAATGTCCAATAATTTGTTATATTTTAAAAAATTTAATGTAATTTTATTTAAAAAGAATTTAATACGCTCTTTAATTGTCTATTTTAATAAAAAAAGATTAGGGAGGTGTAAAAATTGGGAAAAAAGTTTGGAAACGCAGCCCATAAAGCTAAGGTAATATTAAGCGTTTTCAATGAGGGAGAAAAACTTAATGGAAAACAGATTGTAGAGAGGGTCAAAAGGAAGGGCTACAATGTCAAGGATACCCATCTAAAGATGTTCATTTACCACAATATGTTGCACAAGCATCTTCAGAAAGAAGAGATCAACGGAATCAATCACTATTTTGTCATCTAAAAAATGAGAGTTGAAGAAAAAGTATTAAGATTACTTAAAAGAGGACCACGTAGCGCTACTGATATCGCGTCTGAAATATTAGTGAGTCCCAAAAAGGTTTTAAAAGCTATAGAGTACCTAGAAAATCAAGGATTATTAAAATGTAATTCTAGTAAGCATGATGTAAATACAGTACACCATTATGAAACTTAATTTTTTTTATTTTTAATAAAATCTTCGACCATCTCGCGTGCAGTATCATCAGAGAACTGTTCAGGCGGGGATTTCATAAAATATGCAGAGGGGCCTTTTAAAACCCCTTTTATACCACGATCGATTGCAATTTTTGTGCATCTTATAGCATCTATTACTACGCCTGCCGAGTTTGGAGAATCCCAGACCTCTAACTTTAATTCTATATTCAAAGGGACATTACCGAAGCTACTTCCTTCTAATCTGATATATGCCCACTTCCTATCTAACAACCAAGGGATATAATCACTAGGCCCAATATGTATATCTGTTTCTGCAATAGTGTAGGGCAATTGAGAAGAAACCGCAGTAGTTTTTGATATCTTTTTAGACTCTAATCGTTCTCTTTCAAGCATGTTTAAAAAATCTGTATTTCCTCCAACATTTAACTGAGATGTTCTTAAGAGTTTTACTCCTCGACTGCTGAAAAGATTTACAAGCACTCTATGAACAATGGTAGCTCCAACTTGACTTTTAATATCGTCTCCTATTATTGGTAGACCCTTTTTTTCAAAGAGTTCTTGCCATCTCTTTTCTTTTGCAATAAAGACGGGTATACAATTAACAAAACCGCATCCTGCTTCTAATGCCATCTCAACATACCATTTCGTTGCGAATTCGCTTCCCACGGGCAGAAAATTTACTACTACATCGGTTCTAGTTTCTCTCAGTACATCAACTACATCAACCGTAGGCGAAGGATGTTTCTCTATTACTCCCGATAGGTATTTTCCTAAACCGTCGTGTGTCATGCCGCGTTGAACTGGAACATCCAATCTTGGAACATCAGAAAATTTATATGTATTATTTGGTTTAGTAAAAATAGCCTCGCTTAAATCCTTGCCAACCTTATTTTTATCTATATCAAAAGCTGCAGAGAATTCTATATCCCCTACATGATATTCGCCCAATTTTGGATGCATCAATCCCGGAATAAACTCGTCATCAGAAGTGTTTTTATAAAATTCAACTCCTTGAACAAGTGCAGACGCACAGTTTCCTATCCCGATGATTCCTACTCTTACCTTTTTTTTCCCCATATGAGACCACCTATTTTATGGGTATAAAATACTCTTTTAAATATTTTATGGTGATAAAATAAAGATATGCCTCTGGAGAGACTTAAGGTAAAAACTACGAAAGAAATATTGTGGATATACATATTGAAACTTCTAGCGGATAAAGAGATGTACGCGTATGAAATAAAAAAAGAATTGAAAAAGAAATTTGATTTTGAACCAGCATTAATTACACCCTATGTAGTATTATACCGGCTTGAAACTTCTGGTTATGTAAGAAGAGAAAAAAAAGAAAATAAGAAGTATTACTACATTACCGAAAAAGGTAAAAATCTTCTTGAAGAGGGAGTAAAATATCTGAATAAGATGGTGGAAAAACTATCTCAATAGTTTGTATGTATAATGTATTCTCTGAAAAACGGTTAAATGGGTTATAACAGCTAGAAATATTAGAACAACAAAAAAAGCCTCTTTTGGTTCAACAATTTTGTACGCAGAAAGAAATGTAACAAACGTTACCAGTAATAATCTCTCAGCTCTCTCCGCAAATCCTATATCACATTTATTAATAAACACTTCCGCCTTAGCTCTACTATAACTCACAAGGAAAGTGCCTATTAAAACTATGAATATCAAAAAGTAGAAATTCTTTAAGAAAAATGCGATCCCTATCAATATCGCTGAATCAGAATACCTATCGAGCGTTGAATCCAAAAAACCTCCAAACTTGGTTACGCCTCCAGTAACTCTTGCAACTGCCCCATCGAGTAAATCAAAAAAAGATGTTAATAGAAGAAATAAAAAAGCCGCAGTTAAGTTATTATAGAAAAAAGCGACCGCAACAAATATGCTTACAATAAATCCTATTGTAGTAAGACTATTTGGGCTTACACGCGATTTAGCTATTAGCTTTGCGACAGGAATAATAAAGTACTCTATATAATTTCTAAATCTAGAACTCAACATATTTATCTATGAAAGGTTAGACCTATTAATATAGATTTTCGAGGTGGTAAGATCAAAGTACTCCTCATAAGTGCCAAATCTACTGAAAATTATGTTAAAGATATAGCTAGAAGATACGGATGCGATGTGTATATACCTCCTCTCGAAGTGGCTACGTTTCTTACCCCAGAACTCATTAAAAAAAGTGTAAAGAAAAACTACGATATCCTGATTCTACCTGGGCTTGTAGATGCAGATCTAAGCGAGATAGAGAATACTCTAGGTATAAAAACATATAGAGGCCCAAAGGATATTGCAGACCTCGACATACTCTTAGAAAATATCGAAAAGATCCCTCTTTCAAAGGATATTCCAGCTGACGAGTTTTTAGTAGATTATAAAAAGAAAAAAGCCTTAGAAGAATTTGAAAAACTCAAGTCCCCTGATTACATAAGAGAAACACTAAAAACTTCAAGAAACATTCTAATTGGAGAATTACCCGTCGGTAAAGATTTCCCAATTAGAATAGTCGCTGAAATTGTGGATATTAGTAGTAAAAACTTAGACGAGATAATAAAAATTGCGAAGTATTATATTAGATCTGGAGCGGATATTATAGATTTAGGTTTAAATAAAGAAGATGAAGACAAAATTAGAGAAGTTGTCCCAGAACTTAAAAAATTAAGAAAACCTCTCTCTATAGATACTCTTAACAAAAAAAATATAGAATGCGCTATTGAAGAAGGTATAGATCTAATTCTCAGCTTTGATGAGAGTATGATAAAAAATTTTAAAAGAGTAGAACAGGCTGCTGTCATTCTTCCTATGAAAAAGGGAGTGATACCAGATAATCCGGATGAAAGGATTAAATTTCTAGAGAATAATATTAAATTAGCTAAAGAAAGAAACTTTCAAAAAGTAATTGCTGATCCTATACTGAAGCCAATTAATTTTGGATTGTCAGACTCTATAATAGCTTATAGAAAATTTGGTCGTCTTTATCATAATATTCCAATGTTAATGGGGATTGGAAATGTTACAGAACTTATTGATGCTGATTCTATTGGAATAAACGCAGTTTTATGTGGAATAGCTAGCGAATGTGGTGCTGATTTAGTTTTTACTACTGAAGCTAGCCATAAAACAAAAGGCTGTATTACAGAACTTTCTAAAGCATCTAAGATGATGTATTTAGCAAAAAAAAGAGGATCCTCCCCCAAAGATTTAGGAATAGATCTCCTAGTACATAAAAAGAAAAAATAATATGTTTAATTTTGATGAACACATAAGAACAAATATTATTGCGGTTGTTACCTTGTGATTTTAGTCTAAGATGTCGAAAGTAAAAGTTTCAGCAGGCGCTTGTGGTTTTACAGTAGTAATAAAAGCAGAAAAAAATGATAAAAATAAATTAAAGCTTAAAATCGCAAGCCCTTGTGAAATGATCAAAAATCTTGCTAAGGAGCTTGACGAAGTAAGCGGCGATAATGTTTTTTTGAGAATTAATGATTCTGAAATTTACAAGATAGCCTCGAAACATATAAAACATCCGGCCTGTCCCGTACCCGCAGCTATTTTGAAAGCAATTGAAGTCGAGATGGGATTTGCTCTACCTAAAGACGTAACAATGACTATAGAAAAATAAGAAGGAGGGTGTCCCCTCCTCAGTATATGCCGTGGTCGAATTTTGGCGGCAGCAGGTATTCCCATTCTTCGCCTTTGCTGTATTTGTCTGCTATCTCTAGTACCTTGGCAGCGTATTCGAAGGCGTAGGGTATGCCCTTGCCGTTGGGCACGAAGCCAGCGGCTATAACGCCGACCGATACCGCCTCAAATATCTCTGCCGTCGTAGCCCCTGCCTTTAACGCGGGTATAACGTGTATAAGGCACCTAGGGGACATGTTGGCGACGCCTATGGCGGTGAAGATAAGCTCCTTAACCTTCTTAGAAAGAGCGGCGTCCTTCCATATACTGTTATAGAAGTCCGCGAAGGTCTTACCAGCCTCAGGGTTAACCGTGTTAATCACCTTAAACATCCTGGGCGTAAAGCCCATGACCTCCTCCATATACCTGTCGGCCTCCTCCGCAGACAACTCCTTAGCCTCAGCCAAAACAACTCACCTCCTAAAAAACACAACACCAGAGCTTAAAGCCCTAACTTCTATAGGCACATGTTTTTATTTAAAAGTTATGTTCCTATTTTTAAAAAGTCTTAAATAATAATTGGATTAGTGTTATAGTATGAAGCCAAGGGATGCGGTTTTAGAAGCTTTCCGGTTAGGCGTGCCTGATAGGATACCGGTGGCTCTCTTTGGAGGCGGGGCGTGGACTATATTCAACTCGGATAACACTTTTTTGACGCTTGCTGAGAGTCCGCAAAAAATGGCTGACGTGTTGATCTCGATGAGCAGTAAGCTGAGGAGCGATATCGTATACTGCGGTTCAGGCTATAACAACTTTCATGCCGCCGCTCTTGGGGGAGAAATGAAGTTTAGGAAGGTTGGCCCCCCGGATCTGGCAGCACCTTTAGTAAACAGTCTAAAGGAACTTGATAAGTTAGATCTAGAAGACCTAGCGGGGGACAAGATAGTGAACACTATATGGGACGCGACCAGGATCGTTTCTGAAGAGATAGGCGGCGAGTACCTGGTGACAGCTACCTGCTGGGGGCCTTTCACGTTGGGCGCGCAGATAATGGGCGTTGAGAACCTGATGATCAGCATCTTCAGGGACCCCGGCTTCGTTAAAAAGGTCGTCGACTTCGCGGCACGGCTTAACCTCGAGTTTTATCGGCCGCTTATCGAGGAGAGCGTCATAGAGGTTGTAAGCATCGCGGACCCTACTGCCTCGGGTGACCTGATATCTAAGAAGCATTTCGACGAGTTTGCCCTGCCTTACCTTAGAAGGATAAACAGGGAGTTTAAGAAGAAGGGGGTATATAGCTTGGTGCATATCTGCGGTGACACGACTGATAAGCTCGCCTCGATCTTGGAATGCGGTGCAACTTGTTTCACTCTTGACTATAAGGTGGACCTTAAGGCTGCCAAAGAGCTTTTCAAGGGGAAGATGTGCATAGCTGGAAACGTAGACCCCGTGGGAGTGATGAACGAGAAGACTCCTGAAGAAGTAAAAGAGGCTTCACTTAGAGCGATAAAGGATGGAGCAGAGGGAGGAGGCTATGTGCTTATGCCTGGCTGCGATATCCCTCCAAGCGTGCCCCTAGAGAACATCCAAGCATTCATCAATGCAGCGCATGAATATAAAACCTGAAAGAAGTTAAGAATCTACCTAAGTCCTTATGAAAATTAAGATAATTTGCGGATTCCTCGGAGCTGGAAAAACAACACTTTTGAGAAATATACTTGAAGAATCTAAAGAAAAGACAGTTGTACTTATAAATGAGATGGGAGATGTCGCGATCGATGGCGCTGTGATTACTAAGTACGGTGCACTTGAAGTTATGGAACTTCCAAGTGGGTGTATCTGCTGTGCATTGAGAGCAGACTTAATAAGGACTGTAGAAGAAATATTGAAAGAAATTAATCCAGCTAGGCTTATTATTGAGCCTTCAGGTATTGCAACACCTTCCAATATCCTTGAGTCCCTTAAAATATCTAAGATTTATGATTCTTTGGAAATTGAACCTGTTATCGGAGTAATAGATGCAACTACTTTCCTTAACTATTATAAATCAGGGAATTTAGGTAATTTCTTTTTGGATCAGATAACCAACTCTGATATCTTATTAATAAATAAGTGCGATTTAGTTTCAAAGGAAATCATTGATGAAATTGAAGATATCATTAAGGATCTTAATAGATCGGCGGTAATCTTTAGGACAGTATATTGTAAGACTCCACTACTAGAGGGTAAAAGGGAACGAGATGTTAAACCCTATTATTTTGACATTCACTTAGATTCTTTCTCGTTCGAAACAGAAAATAAATTTGATAATACAAAATTAAAAAAATTTCTATCAACCTTGGATTCTGGCGAATTTGGAGATATAATTCGGGCTAAAGGCATTATTAAAACAGACGATGGAGTAATAAATTTCAATTATGTTCCAAGAAGTTTAGATATAGAAAAATTAGAAAGTTCGGATTTATCTAAGTTCGTAGTTATAGGTGAAAATTTAAAAAAGGAGCTTATAGAAGAAAGGCTTTCTTCAATAAAAATTTAGATAATCGCTATCCCGTAAATAAGGCGTATTATTTTAAAGAGTAATCACACTTATTTTATACCAGATTAGAAAATGTCAAATGAGTTTCTTAAGAGTAAAATACGAAAATTTTATGACTTGCACCCCTGTGGTGGAGACTGGGAGAAAGACGATGCTAGATATACTCTCCTGCCTTGGTTAGATGACTTATTTGAATATGATAAGCATGCAAATGAATTATTACTCGATGTAGGATGTGGTATTGGAATAGATTTGCTAAAGTACATAGAAAATGGAAGCCACGTGGTTGGAGTTGACCTAGCTGAGAAACCCTTGAAAATACTAAAAAGTAAAATGGAATCTGCGGGTTTCCAGCCACGGTTAATAAGATGTGACCTTGAAAATATGCCTTTGAAGAAAGGAGTTTTCGACTTTGTTTACAGTATAGGGGTTCTCCATCATACTCCCGGCTATGATAAAGGAATTAAAGAGATACATAGAGTACTTAAAAACAATGGCAAAGTGATAGTCTTACTTTATCATAAGTATAGCTTGGCAACTATTATAACTAAAATAAACAAGTTTTTGTATAGGATATTTGGAGAAAAATTACTTAGAGTTTTTGAATCCATAGTAAGAAGGAGAGCTACTCCCGCAGAAATCTCTGCCTTTAAAGAAATGTGGGAACATCCTTTAATAAAGTACTTTACCCGTAGTGAAGCAGAAAATACGTTTAGAAATGCGAGATTTAAAAATATAAGAATACAGATGTTTGATAGCTTATATCCTTTATCAAGAATATTTCCAAGAATGAGTAGGAGACATCCGGTACAAAAATTTGGGAGATTTTTAGTAGTTAAAGCAAATAAATAGGTGTATTTCATTGAAAGTTCTTAGAACTATTCCCATGTTTTTTCCGGTAGTAACGGGCCCAGGTAAACAAGCTTTTGAAGTATCTCTTCAACTAGAAAAAAGAGGTGTCTCTTCACCTGTAGTTACATCTGATTTTGAAGTGAGATCTATACCTAAAAACGAAATCGTACAGGGGGTCTCTATTTCAAGACTTCGGAGTTTTGGTGGAGTCATGCAGTATCGAATCGTTCCAAGTATTTTTACGAGGCTTTTAAAAGAGGATTTTGATATCCTGCATGCGCATAATTATCGGAATATGCTTACAGATTGTGGGTTCATAACTTCCAGGATAAAATCAAAGCCATTCATATTACAACCTCACGGTGGACTAGTGGGGTATAAGAAGTTTGTAAGCGGGTTTTTTGGAATTCCTTATAGAGTTCATGATTTAGTCACCCTAAAATCGGTAGCTAGAAAGGCGGATACTGTGATTGTATCAACTATACAAGAGTATAGAGAAGCGGTTGAATTTGGGGTAGAAGAGAGTAAAATATCCGTTATACCTGCCGGAATTAACCTAGGATTATACGATAAAGTCCCGTGTAAAAAGAGTCCTAATAAGAGGATTCTATTTGTAGGACGAATATCCCGAGACAGAAATCTTGAACAGATCCTTTATGCGTTCAAAGAAGTAGTAAAAGAGGTAAAGGACTCTGAATTGGTTATTATTGGAGACGAAGTTAAGAGGAGTTTCGCAAGTTATAGGGGGTATATGTTAGAACTTAAAAATCTAGCTAACGACCTACACATCCACGATTATGTGAAATTTGTTGGCCCTATTTATGGAGAAGATTTGATTAAAGTTTATAAGTCTTCACATGTGTTTGTCTACACCTCTAAATATGAGAATTTCGGTCAAACCATCTTAGAAGCTGCCGCTTCTAGGCTTCCAATAATTTCAACTCCTGTAGGAGTCGCAAGAGATATTATTGAAGATAGTACCGCAGGCTACCTCGTAGGTTTCAATCCAAAAGAACTTTCAGATAAGCTTATTTCATTGTTAAATGACGAAAAAAAGATAAAGGACTTTGGTGAAAATGCTCGAAAAATAGCTGAAAATTACAGTTGGGAAATAATTATAGAACGATATATCGAACTGTATGATAAATTGTTAGAAGAAAAATAATTGACTAGCTTTTGTTTAATCTTTCTCTACTATTTCTTCGTAGATATTTATTGCCTTCTCGACAACCTTCTCCCAGCTGAAATATTTTTCTACTCTCCTACGCCCCTTAATGCCAAGTTCTTTTCTAAATTTTTCATCTTCGATCAGATAAATAATAGCATCAGCAAGCGCCCTAGAGTCCTTCGGTCTAACTAATATCCCTGCATCGCCTACAACTTCTGGGATAGCAGTTGTATTACTCGCTATCACTGGAAGGCTGCATGCCATTGCCTCAACTATAGCTTGACCAAAGCCCTCTTTAAGCGAAGGAAGAACGAAAACATCAGCGATATTAAGATACTTCAAAAGCTCATTGTCTTCGATTAGCCCGGTGAATTCTACGTTTAAATTTAATTTTTCTGATAATGATTTTAACTTTTTTTTCTCAGAACCCTCACCAATAATTATTAACTTTGTTTTTTTATGCTTCAGGCTAACTTTACCAAAAGCCTCTATAAGGTATCGAACTCCCTTTCGGGGTATTAATGCTCCAGCAAAAAGGATTATAAAATTCTCTTTTTCAATTGTTTTCTTGTAATATTTGTTGATATCCACGCCATGTGGTATTATTTTTACCTTACTCTTATCAACTCCGTAGTCACTTATTAGTACTCGTTCATTGGCTCGTGACATAGTAATAATAGCATCAGAATGGGAATAAGCTATCTTCTCATTTCTTATATGAAAGGGTACAACTAAATAGTCAGAAAGCTCTCTCATTTCTGCTTTATGGTGGAAGTGACTCACCACAGGTACTCCTCGTTCTTTAATTTTTTTTGTTGTAACTAATGTAGAGATTGCATGTATAATATCAGAATTCCAAATTTCTCTGCACTTTAAAACATTTCTTCCAAAGGTCGTGTAGTGTAGATCAAATACTCTTCCAATTTTACCATACGAGATGCTAGAATCTCTCACTCTATAGATATCGATCCCATTATATTCATCCCTCGCTTTTCCTCCATTCCAGTAAGTCGTTATTACCTTTACCTTATGGCCTTTCTTTGCTAAAACAGCAGAATACTCTGATACGAATCTCTCGATCCCAACAAAAACTCCTTTCTTAGGATAAGGGAAAACCGAGGATACTAAGGAAATTTCCATGATTTTTCTTCCTTTATAAAGATCCTATACCAAAGTTCAAGCATTAGAAGAGACCATAAATGGTAAAAATGAGAATTTCTAGCTGATTTGCGATTAATGATTTTATGGATATGCTCTCGATTCAAGTACCTATCTTCCGACATAGTTGAATCATATAAGTATGATAGCATTTCTCCTAATCCCTCTCTAAACCATGTTCTAAGAGGCACAGTAAAAATTCTCTTTTTACTTTTTATAATTGGCTTAGGAATGCTTTTTTTTACCGCTTTCTTAAGTATATACTTTCCATCGAGAGCTTTGAGTTTGAGATTATTAGGGATAGATACTGCATATTCTATAAGCTTAGGATCAAGGTAGGGTACCCTCGCCTCTAAAGAATGAGCCATGGTAATTTTATCAACCCGCATTAGTTGAAACTTAGGCAGTACATTCCGAATCTCCCAAAGCAAAATCTTGTCTAAAAAATCATAAGAGTTATGCGCCTTATCGAAGAATTTTTTAAATTCTATATGATTTTCTGTATTTCCTAAGAGGAATCTTCTATCATTAATCGGAGAGGGAGCATTTAAACGCATAAGTATTTTTCTCTTTAAAATCTCGGGTAAAAAATTAGCATACGAAAACGCCAGTTTGTGATGTAGATATCCCCCAAAGAGTTCGTCAGCCCCTTCGCCCACAAGTGAAACCTTTACATTATTTCTCGCTAATTTAGAAACAAAATAAAAAGGTACTATTGCAGGATCCGCGACTGGCTCATCGAGATGCCATATCATCTTAGGAAACTTTTTTGTCATATCATCAAAATCTACAATTAATTCATGATGGTCAGTGCCGAAGTACTCTGCTACTAATCTCGCTTTTTTAAAATCCTCATCTCCATCATCAAAACCCACAGTAAAAGTTTTTACAGGATCATCTACCAGAACACTCATACTTCCTACTATAGAAGTAGAGTCTATTCCTCCAGATAAAAAGACACCTAACGGGACATCACTTATCAATCTTAGTTGTACAGCTTCGTCTAGGAGCTTTTTTAGTTTTTCAGCTACTATCTTTTCATTTTCAGAGAGCTTTCCTCTTACTCTTAGGTGCAAAAAATTCTTAGTTACTGCTTTACCGCCTTCATATAGGAGAAGACTCCCTGGGAGAAGGCTTTTAACGCCTTCAAACATCGTATCAGAACCAAAAACAAAACGATACGAGAGAAATTGATCGACAGCTTTCAGATTTAAGCTTCTCTTTATGCCACATTCAAGGATTGATTTTATCTCAGAAGCGAAAATAATCCCTTCATTGAAATTTGTATAATATAATGGTTTAATTCCTCTTCCATCTCTCGCTAAAATTAGCTTTTCAGTATCTATATCCCATAATGCAAAAGCAAACATCCCCCTAAGCTTTGTGGTGAAGTTTTCTCCAAATTCCTCATAAAGATGCACAATGACTTCCGTATCACTCCTAGTGTAAAAAGAATGCCCAAGCTTTTCTAATTCGGTTCTCAAAGTTTGATAATTGTAGATTTCACCATTATAAGTAACCCACACTGACTCCTCCTCATTATGAATAGGTTGATGCCCACCCTCAAGGTCTATAACGCTTAAACGTCGATTACCCAGAGTAACATTATCATTTGAGAATATTCCTTGATCGTCTGGACCGCGATGTTTAATGGTATTGCACATTCTTTTAACTAATTCCTTATCTTCAAAACCTGCCACACCGCATATGCCACACAAGATTAAAACCCCAAGAATATACCTATATATCCCTGAATCAATATATACTTTTGATTATGAAAATTCTTTTCGTTTCTCCTGGTCATCCTATATATGATAGATATCCAGATGGAGGAGGTACCCAATCTCAGATTTTTGGCATGGCCAAAGAATTTGTCAAGTTAGGACATGAAATCCATATAATAAAACGTTTTATAGACGGAAAAACTGAAAATCTCGAAGGAATTAACTTCATTGATGTAAAAGCACCCTTTAAAGACGATGTTCTGTCGGTACTTATATATTCAAAAAATGCTGCAAAAGAGATTAAAAAAATCAAACCTGACATTATAAATTTATCAGAAAGATTCTCCGCATACTTCCCTTCAAAGCTAAGTATCACGCAGGCTTTTTTTACCGCTAATTACGATGCATTTGCTTATTATAAGGACTTCGCACTAAAATACAATAAATTGAACTACTTTTTCTTTGGCATTAAAAAGAAATTAGAAGAAAATATTATGAAAAAATCAGACGTTGTAATTGCACTGAACAAGAGTATAGAGCGGTATCTTAACTCTAGAGGAATAAAAAATACAAAAGTAGTTCCACGAGGAGTCGATCCTAAGTTATATTCAAATAATGGAGACAAAGGGTATATCCTCTACGCAGGAAGACTAAACAAAGTTAAAGGTGTTAGATATCTCATTAAAGCTTTCGACTGCTTACATAGGGATTTTGATGACTATCACTTAATCTTATTGGGATCTGGCCCGGAGGAGGATATACTAAGAAGGTTAGCTCTAAAAACAAGAAAAAAAGATAAAATAAGATTTATTCCTTGGAGCGGCCGAGAAATAGTAAGAAAATACTTATCTGAATGCAGTGTCTTTGTTTTACCATCGTTGTTTGAAAATTTCCCAGGTATATTATTAGAAGCCATGGCTTCAAGTAAAGCGGTAATTGCTAGTAATATTATTGGACCAAAGAACATTATAACCCATGGCAAAAACGGGTTTTTATTTGAAAAAGAAAATATTACAGATTTAGTGAAATACTTGGAAATATGCTTATCAGATGGCAAAAAGAGTGACTTAATAGGAAAAAACGCTAAAAAAGTAGTAGAAAAAAAATATTCGTTTAATAAAATTGTTTTAGAGTTAGTTAAGACATATGACGAGATCTATAAATACACCTAATTCTGTAATAGTAGAACATTCAATAAATCTAGACTCCAAGAGTCATGAAAATAAACATTTTATAATTTATAGGCTAAAAGGCAGTATCTTATGCGGAAGACAGTTGGGTTAATATTAGGTAGTTTACTTTTTGTAACATATATCGTTACCAAATATAGTGGAGGTACATCTACTTTAAGTGTATTTGTAATAGAATATGCGATTTTTGGTTTCATTGGAATCCTTATATTTTCGATTTACCATGCAAGGCTGATTAAAAATACGTTGAGTTCTATCGATATACTTTCAACCAGTCAGATAAGGATATTCGATGCGATGTATATCTTCTTTCTCTCGCTTTCCATATTGTCACTTAGAGACGCAATCTATGTAAAGCCCCTGTCTTATTATGTTTTTATCTCAGCCGCATTTGTAGCTATAGGCCTACAAATCCTTTTTACTAAAAGAATTACTAAGGTTATACGTACCAAAATTTTAGTTGAAATACTCATTTTAGCTGCGTTAACGAGAGTTAGTACCCCATTAATCAACCCTTATCTCACCGGATGGGATGCCTACTGGCATTATCATAGGATCGGAGATCTCGTAACATCTGGTAAACTTAATCCGGCATCGGGACATTACTACTACTACCCTTTTTTTCACATTATCAATACGATCACGTCTCTATTCTTGTCTTTTGATATTCCTATACTACTCGCTACCAATCTCTTAATAGGAACATTTACTGTACTTTTAATGTACTACATTGTAAATGAACTTTCTAATAGTAAAATTGCTCTCATAGGTGCTTTAATAACAGCGGTTTCAACCCTGCATATTTACAGATCTACAGGGTTAGCAAGGCCTGAAGTTACATTTATTTTATTCGGAATTCTAGCTATTATAAAAGCCTCACGCTACGGTATATACCGCTCATGGATAATTTTTTGGTTAGCCGCAGTAGCTGTTTTTTTTGTCCATCCAACAGCAACAGTGGCATTACTCGCATTTTTAGGAGCAAACTTTGTTCTAAAAAACACTGCAGCTTATTTTAAAGAAAAACATTATACATTTAAGATCACGCCCTTTGTATCTTATTTCATAGGTTTTGTAGCATATTTAGAGTTCGTGCATTATTCCCTTTTCGTAGAAATTGTAAAGATTATTTTCATCCCAGATGAAGAAGTAGTACCGTTGATTACTGTACTCCCTCCAGAAACTGTTGCGAAAATGTCTTGGATTTATCATTTTGAAGCATATATATCTTATATCGGAATCTCTCTAATTTTGCTTTTAGGAGTTATAGGATCGCTAAAGTGGCTTTTGAAATATGATTTGGAAAAATTGACTATACTTCTAGGTATAGTATTCATTTACATAATACCTGTATACTCTGTTCTGACTAATTTTTTTGAGACACAACCATCAAGATTTTTGGTGCATGGGGATATCCTAACGATAATTCCTGCGGCAGTAGGACTAACAGCTATTTTCGCGCTTATAAAGAAAAACTATTTAAAAATATTAGTGGCCGCATCCTTTCTATTTATTTTTTGTTTCTTTTCCCTTACAAGTTATCTGACGGGGGATGATAACGGTATTTTTAATAGAGAATTACCCTTTGACCAGCGACATGCTACTCAGCCGGTATTGGCTGAATATCCTTTTGTAAATAAAATTGTAGGTTCGATTTACGTTGATGAAGTAAGTAGTCGATATCTATTCAGCGGAGATAGGGGTATAATACAAACTAATAAAAAAGATATTAGAATGTTTAGCCCGGGTGTCGCTGATGAAAAGGGATTTTTCATTATAAATTTAGATAAATTGGACAGAGGATTTATTTGGAAAGTAAAGATAGATAAAGCAATCTTAAATAATTTTAAAGAAACCAGCAAGATCTACGATAATGGAGAAGTGGTGATTTTTAGACGATGAAAATACTTTGGATCCCTCATGCAAGTTGGCTGAACAAAATCAGACAGAGATCACATTATTTTATTGATAGATTGAAGAAAAAGCATGAAATTCACATCTTAGTTTGGACTGAACCAAAGGGGCCAAAATTCAGATATTTTTTAAATCCCTCAATACACTGGAAAGCCTTACAGAATTGGACGAAGAGAGAAAATCAGATACATCTTCATCACTTCAGACGGTTGTGTTTGAGTAGGTATAACCTGCTACGAAAGGTTAATGAGAAATTTTTTCAACATAGAGTTAAAGAAATTGTAAAAAAATATAGGATCGATATAATATTTTGTGGTTCAAATTATTATCTTAATGGCTTTCCACCATTTGATTTAGGGATCCCAGTTATCTTTGACTATGCTGATTATATTGGAAATCAAAAAACAAAAGAAGTTTATCTAAAAGAATCAGAAGCGGTAATATGCGCATCAAATGTCCTTCATAATGATGCCCAGAAATATAACAAGAACTGCTTTTATGTGCCGAATGGAATTGACCTTCACAAGTTTAAAAAGACAAATCCTGAGAGAATAAGAAGAAAATATAGATTAGATAAGGAAAAGATCATTAGTCTTATTGGTATAACCTGTAGCGAATCTTTTTATTTTTTAGACTCAGTTCAGTTTATTAGAGAGGCTGTCTCTCAAGTGAAATTTATGGTCGTAGGCGATAGTTATTTGATCCCTGAAATGAAGAAGCATGTTGAAAAATATAGGGACGACGTAATCTTTACAGGGTGGGTCGATTATAATGAGATACCTGACTATTTTGCAGCAAGCGATGTAGGAACTTATCCCGTAGAAAAAAATGTATATTTCGATTCAGCTTGCCCTATTAAAGTCCTAGAATATACGGCTGCAAAGAAACCAGTAGTCTCTATAGAATTAGAAGAACTTAAGCTTTTAGGCTTTAAGAATATAGTTTTTTCAGAGCCTAATGCGAGAGATTTTGCTAAAAATGTTATTAAGGCGATGAACAAGACTTTTAATTATCCTTCTCTATCAGAATTTGACTGGGAGAAATTATCACAGAGGGTTGAGAATATCATTTACGGGCAATTACCAGTAAAGTAGTGCCTATTTTTCTATTTAAGAAAGGAAAGTTAGATAAAATTGATTCTATTTTGTTTATTAGGGATATAGGAAAAAGTCTAATAAAAGGCTGAGAGAACCTATTTAGTAATATCGATTTAATCCACTTGATTGATATTATATCTAATTTTAACTCCCCCAATAACTCAATTATTTCCTTTTGGGTGAATAGGAAAAGATGATTTTTACCGCTTGGACCAAATTGAAGTTCCTTTAATTTATCTCTTTGTGCCTTTGCTTTAGAGAAACACTCTACTTTCTCTCTAAATAAACACTCTCCGTTAGGGGTAGTAATAATAATGTATCCTCCAGGCCTTAAACATCGCTTTGTTTCCCTAATGAGTTTTTCAGGGAATGCAATATGCTCTAAGATTTCACTTGCTACTACAACGTCAAATGTTTCATTTTGCAAGGGAAGACTTTCAGCACTGCCTACAACATAGGAGATGCGTCCAGATTCATATTTCATCATAGCATATGTTAAAAAGTTAGGATTGATATCCAAGGCTACTGTTTCAAAGCCTCTTTCAGCTAGCAATGTACTTACATTAGCCTGCGCACATCCTATTTCTAGAATCCTTCTAGTACCTAGCTTACAGATTGTATTTATTATATTATCGATATGCTCTAAATAATGAATTTTCCAGAAAGAATGATTATTAGGGTTATGATATCCCTTTATATCATAATCGTAAAGATAAAGATGGTCTTTATTACTTAAGTCCTCTTTTTTAGGAAATTTCAACTTAATCACATCGGATTACTTTTCAATTAAAACAATTTGGATATTTATTTAATAGTTTAAAGCGAGTAATCATTTATGAAAGTAGCTATTGCTTCTAGTGGCCTTGGACATATCTACAGAGGAATTGAATCGTGGGCAAGAGAGCTTGCTTATGCTCTTAATAAAAAAGGTGTTGATGTCACACTATTTAAAGGTGGAGGAGATAGAGAATCGGAGATAGAGGAGATACTGCCCTGTATTAAAAGAGATTCTCGGCTTGTTGGATGGAACAAAAGCATAATTCCCGGGTTCTACCGTTACTTACTAGAGCAAATAACGTTTTCTATTCCTTTATCCTTAAGGCTTAAAAATTATGATATTGTACACCTCGCTGACGCAGGCGTAGCTAGCCTGTTAATGAGAGTAAAGAAGTTAGGCTTACTGAAGACAAAAGTAATTTTTGCTACTAGTCTAGAGATTAAAGATATTAAAAACCCTCCAAGATGGCCTCTGGCCTTCGAACATTTACACCTTTTCGCACCACACTACCTCGAAAAGGCAAAGAAAGCAGGCTTTAATACTAATAAATGGTTTATGATTCCCCATTTCGTTGACACAAAAAAATTCACTCCCACAAATGCTTGGAGTATTAGAGAAAGTCTAGGGATCCCTGAAGATGCTTTTGTCGTTCTCTCTGTAGGTGCTATCCAAACGAGAATTAAAAGAATGGATTACGTAATAGAGGAAGTAGCAGAACTAGAGGACGCGTATCTAATTATAGCAGGACATGTAGAACAAGAAACTGAAAAAGTAATAAAAATGGGAAAAAAAATGCTCGGCGATCGCATATTCTTTATGAAAAATGTTCCAATGAAAGAGATACCGAGGGTCTATGGATCGTCTGATGTATTTGTATTAGGAAGCTTAACAGAGCAATTCGGTATTGCCATTCTTGAAGCAATGGCCAGCGGTATCCCTGTTATTGTCCAGAAGACTCCCATAACCACGTGGATTGTTGATGAAGGAGGAACTCTTATTGATATGAGCAAGCAAGGCAATCTAACCAGCGCACTCAGAAAATATTTAAATGACAATTTCCGGCATAGAATGGGAAAGAAAGCTAGAGAAAGGGCAGAGGAAAGATTCTCAAAAGAAAATGTATTAAAAAATATAATAAATATGTACGAAGTAGTGAGTGAGACATAAACGCATCTTATCTACACGTTATTATTGCAGAGATATTATCTAGTATGAGGCCTATGTTCTTTTACATCCCAGTTGAAAGAGAAAAGAGAAATTAGAATATTATTGGATGAATCCGGTTTTAATACCCCACAGAGTATGGAAAAATTATTCACTTAAAAACATCTTATCCTCTCCCCGTTATGAGATTTTTTGATAAGTTTATCAGGTACCTTACAGCAAAAAATGCAATGATTAGACTTTGCAGAATATAGAAAACAATAAATTTAGGTAGCTTCCGTGGATTGGAGATAAGATAATTTCTCCACCTTTTTGAAAATACAAAAAAATAAAGGAAAACACCATCAAAAAAGGAGCGCATTAGAGTGTGCCCTGTAGTTTTTTTCCATAGTTCTTTGTGCCTTTGATAAAGCCTATCCACCGTTGCCCACTGTATCCAAGTTGACTTTAACCATTGCTTTAGTGATAGTTCTCTAGAGGGGTGAACAACAACCGCTCTTTCACAGAACTTGATTTTTTCCCCCCTTTTAAGTATCTTAAATGCCAAATCCCAATCTTCACTTGCAGGATATGGAAAGCCTTCATCAAAGAGTCCCGTTTCTAAAAGAACTTTTTTCTTATAAGCTATATTCGCCGTTAAATAAAAGTTTCCTTTCAAATTCTCAACTTGATGAGTAAAAGGCGTCTTGCCTTCTGCAATTACTTTTCCTTCGACTCCTGCTAGTTTGTCGTCTTTACTAAAACATTGCACCAAACTCTCTAACCACTTCTTATCCGCAATACAGTCATCATCTATAAACGCGACGATTTCCCCTCTCCCCTCTTTTATTCCTAGATTTCTTGCTGCAGCGGGTCCTTTATGTGCCTGTCTAATATACTTTAGGTTGCTAGTAGTCTTCGCAATACTCATTACAACTTCTTCTGTCCTATCAGTCGAACCATCGTCAACAACGACTATCTCATAGTCACTCTTCGGGTAACTTTGAGCAATTACAGCCCCTAGACATTTTTTTAACAAATCTTCCCGGTTATATGTAGGGATTACTACGCTTACAGCTGGATGTTTCATAAAATCGCTCTAAGTTCTATATACCCCAGTAATATTTATTTGTAGTTTTTGCGAATACACCACATAATAAATTAAGCTGGCAGTTATTTAGAAAGCTTTATAGTATTATAACGTAAGGGCTTAGGCTTATATAGATTCAATATAAATCTTTCCATCTATATGTCCTTCCTTTCGATAATATTGGGGTTAATTATTCTTTCATTGAATCCAGCGATCATACATTCTATAGCATTTAATGGAAAGTTGAGATTCACCAAAATCCTAACTTCTGTTTTAATAGGAGAGTATATATTAACATTTTATCTTATTTTACTTGGCATAGTGGGGCTCTTTAGAGGCTATTTAATTTTAACAATAGCCATAGTAACTTCTGCTATTATAGGAATACTTTTGAGAAGGATATACATTAAAAATGACGAAGAGTTACCTTCACAAACTCTTATTTTATCTCTGCTTTTCGTCTTATTTTTAGGTATAATACAGCACTACACTTATCCATCAGTAATATCACTTTTCGCTGATTTTCCTTGGGCGCGCCTTGTTGTTAGGGAAGGAGGGATACCAGCGTTTCATTTAGAAAATGAGTACTACCGGCTTTATAAACCACCTCTACTTTATTCTCATATCGCTTTATTATTTTCAGTGCAAAATAGTTTTTCCATAGACATAACCAAAGCTATACCATTATTCTACACTTTTTTTACAATCTTCACGCTAGTAAAATGGGGGAGAGATTTTGGAAAATCAGTGCCTTATTTTATCATATTAGCCTTATTTGGTTGGTGGCCACGATTTTTAGTGGATAATACTCGGTCCACAGAAGAGATCCCCCTTTTATTTTTTACTACTTGCTCGTTCTATTTTTTTTCATATTACTTGAAAACTAAAAGAAGAGAAAACCTGTTCCTACTTGCAATCTCCCTCACTCTCGCCATGAGCAGCGATATTGTAGGATACTATATCTCATTTATGCTTTTATTCGCATTATTATATAAGTCCGGAGAGAAACTCAATGTAATTAAGTACTATGCCAGCGCACATATTTTAATACTCATCTGGGTATTGAGAAATTACTACTATTATAGATTGACCCCCATATCATATATAGGGGGCTTTAACCCTTCAGTAGGGAAAATTTCGGGACTCTTTGCGAGTAGTGGATTCGTCAATGTCACCCTCCCTATAGCTATAAAGAGTATATTCGTATCTTACCCCCTTCTCTTATTCTCTTTTGTATATATTTTAAGGAACATAAAGAAGTTTGAACAATTAGTAATCTTACTTTTATTTGTATCTTACACATATTACATGGGGCTTAGTAGCCTTGATGAAATAACGAGATATTATCATCATTTTATTGGAATTTTTGCACTCTACGCGGGTATAGAACTTTCAATACTTTATGATTCTATATTACTACAACCGCTTAAAAAAAATAAAAATAAAATAGCGATAATCTTACTTTTATTTGGAGCAACCTACTCTTTTGGAAAAATATATCCTCTATACTCTACATGGGACAAATACGAGATAAACGCTCACCAAGATGTAATTAAATTTCTAGACGAACATAGAGAAGACAAACAGCCAATAAGGATATTTGGCGAGTTTGCTCCAGCCCTTAACTGGTATGGTGATGCGGTGAGAGTATACCCTGAGTCCCCTATATTCAGAGTATTAAGCAACAACACAAAATTCGAGTATAATAAAAATGATTCAGAATATTATTATCAAATATTCAAAAAAATAAACGTGGATTACATATATGATGGACCAACAACTTGCGAAGAGATAAAGTGGTACTGCTTCGATCCGCTTATAAAAGTAATTGAAGAAGATAAACGATTTAAATTAGTATACAACAAAAGCGGATATAGATTGTGGAAATTAGATTATACCTAAAATTATTTCTGTGAAAGAATATATGTGAAAGTAGGTATAATACGCTTCTTCTTAAATTATCTAGATCAACGCAAGCGATCGTTATTTTGACTGATAATCTCCTCATAATATCCTAAAAATTTCCTCGCTCTCTCTGTATGAGAATAGTTTTTAACAATATTCTCTCTTGCATTTAATAAAATGGAGCTAATATCGCTATTCAGAACTTCTATGATTTTATTACTCAATTCCTCAGGATCCCTTTCTTTTACCAAGAACCCGGTTGTTCCATTATCAATAATTTCTACTAATCCTCCAATTCTCGATGCGATCACAGGCACGCCGGATGCCATAGCTTCCAAGGCAGTAATAGATGTTGCTTCCTCAACGCCGGCTATATTAACTGATGGAATTATCACTACATCTGCTAAGTTATACAAAAATTTCATATCGTTGTGTGGAATGGCGCCGAGAAACATAACATTAGACTGTAAATCATTTTTCTTAATATACTCTTCAATTTTAATTTTTTCTGGACCGTCGCCAGCATAAACAATGACGAATGTGTCTCCTAATTTCTGTTTTAAAATTTTGGCTGCGAAAGCAGCATATATGACACCATTTTTAGGTACTAAACGTCTCGCACAGAGTATAATTTTTTTGTTGCTAGGAATTTTAAATTTTTTTTGATATTTTTGTAATTTATTTCTGCTCTGAGGATAGAATTCATCTATATTTACAAAATTCTTTATTACGTTGATTTTTTCTGAAGAAACTTTAAATTTACTTACGATATATTCCTTAATCTTCCTATCTACGCTGATGATTTTCACGGTTGATTTGTATGCTTTCCGCTCTTCGTCTATTAAGAATCTCATTGAAAAGGAGTTATTTTTGACTAAGCCTTCCGAAATAATTTCGTAGGTATAATATGTATGTACAGTTAGTAATACTGGAACTCTAAAAATTTTTCTTATCAAAAACGTTGAATTGTAACTCCACACATCCTGAGCATTAATTATGGTATATTCATTTTTTATTTGTTTTACAACTAGATACAAGGACATAAATATTTTTTTAAAAAATATGTCAACAGCAATGTAAGCCTCTTTTTTACCAGCGAACTTTTTCAAAATCTGCAAAGTTCCGCCAATGAAAAACTTTATATTTTTATTAAAATATGATGGTGAAAAATAATCAACATCATATCCTAACTTAGAAAGTCCTTCGCCTAGGACTCTCATATGCGTTGAACCCCCTCCAATATGGGGGTACGGCCAAATAGTCAATAGTAGGATTTTCATTTTTTCTCGCCAACTGTGATTAATAAGTATCCTCCAACTCCTAAAGAGGTGAAGATCTTCTTTAATTTTCGAATAATGGGAGTGAGATAAGTAGTGTATGGGATATATCCTAAAAAGTCTACCGACTCCATAAATCCGGTATTATATTCGTTTTTAATTTTAATGTCTAAATCTTCTAACTTTTTTCCTAACGTTTTAATAGGTTTTTCGTAGCCAACTTCCCATTTTCCTGTTCTTTTTGCATACCATTTACCAAGTCTGTAAAAATAAGCACGCACATAAGGATTCATAGTAATAATTTTGCCTTTTTTTTTGCAAACGGCTCTCATTTCTTCTAACGCCTTAATTTGTTTCTCCTCAGAAAAATGTTCTAAAACGCCTGCGTTCCAAACAATATCAAAGACATTTTCTTTAAAAGGAATGTTAAAGATAGAAGCACGTACAATTTCTGATTTAATCTTTTTCTTTGAAGAATTTCTTTTGCTTAGTGTAACTGCGCTTTCAGAATAATCTAACAGAAAGACTTTAGCACCTTTCTCTGCAACTTTTAATGATATTCGCCCGGAACCGCTTCCAGCTTCGAGGATTTTCTTATTTTTGAAATCAAAAATCTCTTTTAATAGTACATTAAATACTAATTGAGAAATGCTATCCCATTCGGAAGCTTCATGATTTCTCCAAAAATCATCCCACACTTTTGTACTCCGCTGAGAGTGGTTTGACTTCAAAAAATTATCCTCCATTACATCATCTTTTACACATTTTAACCCCTATTCCCAACACATGGGTGCATCTCTTAACAAAAAAAGGATGATGATAATATGGCTTTAATTTTTTTTCAAGTTTACACATCCAAATTGGTATGAAAAGGTGGTAGATTATTCTAACAGGAAAAAGTAAGCCAACTCCAAATAGATTAACTACTTTTATATTATTACCATTTAAGATTTTTAGGAGATAATTGGTATTGTACGCTCTTGCAAGATTCGATTTAGAAGCTCTATTAGCAAGTTTCCAATAAACCGAGTCCTCAGATACATATGTAAACAAGAAATATCCACCTGTAACAAGTTTATTAGCCATCTTTCTAACGGCCTTGTCTAGATTTGGGAGATGATCGAAAAGTTCCATACAACAAACAACATTAAACTCCTTTCCGACGTTAGATAAATCCTCAGCATCTCCTAAAACAAAATCTATTTTTTCCTGGACTCCCTCTAATTTGGCATTTTTTCTTGCTATCTCTAACATCTCTTCGCTAATGTCTAAAGCAGTGACTTTACAGCCTCTTTTTGCAAACCAAATCGCGAATCTACCTCTCCCCGTTCCTACATCGAGTACAGACCAATTAGACTGTATCTCAAAATTCTCTTCTAGTATTATGATCTCTTTTTCATAATGAAATTTGAGTTCACCTTCCTCAGGATTCCACCAACTAGAAACTGTTCCATGTTTCTTAAAATAGTTTTTTACATCATTGCTCAATAGTTTCATAAGAGACCCCGAATACTTTTAAACAACAATTCTTTGTCTTCTTTTACTAATGTTGCGTATTCAAGGCAAATCAAACCGATTAAAAATACTAAAGATGAGATATAAAATAAAATACCACTTAGGTAACTTAGAATAAAAAAACTTAGTACAAAAGATGAAGTACTGAATATTACTAACGGTTCCAAATTTTTAAATTTTATATTTAATTTTTTAGTACCATAAATCATTACCAATGCAGTAAATAATATATAGGAAAGAAGATAGGCGTATCCTAGCCCGTCTAAACTATAGTTCAGTACAAGGAAATATGATGAAGGAATGAACACACTCATCCAAAACAGATTTACAGCAAATGCTTCCCACATCTTCCCTATTCCTAACATCACATATCCTATAATAGATCCAAGAGCTATAAGAAATGTTGTAAAAGCCATGAAGAACAGGATATACCACGCATCATAAAATTGATCTCCATATACTATAGAAATTATATTTCTAGAATATAGACCTAATATTAAAACTAGAGGTAATAGAAATAATCCAACTAATCTAAAGATCCTTGAAACTAAGTTCGACATTTCTCTCGGATCAATGGCATGGAGTTCTGAAATTAAAGGCACTAAAGGAACAGCAATTGCAGAGGGGATAAACATTAGAAAATTTGACAAGGTTTTCGCTACTCCGAATAATCCTACTTGCCCAAATCCGCTTTTAAGTGCTAAGGTTGTGTTGGCAAACCAAAAAGCAGGAATAACGACGATGCCTGATAAAAGAGTAGGAAAACCATAATTCAACATTTTTTTAGCTATTTTTTGATCAATATTAAATTGAAAGTTAACTTTTTTTTCTTTCAGGACTTTATAAACAAATCTAAAATTTATCGCTGTTTTGATCACTGCAGTGATAAGGGCCCCGATAACAGCTCCAATCAACCCATACTTAAATACAAAATATATAATGATAGGAAGAGAGATAAAAGAATTCAGGATGTTCAACCTTGAGAAAAGCTCTATTTTATGAAATCCTTGTAAGATTGATTGAAGGGGGGAGAACATAGATAGAATAACAACGGTTATAGCTGAGACCATTATTAATGCAACTAAAATCTGCTCATGATAGAGTCGGAGAGCGATGATCTTTGCACTTAAAAAATAAATGATTGAGATCAATATTGCGATAGGTGATATTAAAAAAAAAGAAGTGGAAATCGCTCTTTCGAGAGTTGTCCTATCTGTAGCATTAAACTCAGCAACAAATTTTATAGTAGCTGCGGGAATGCCAAAAGTCGCCAGTAATGCTACGGTGCCTTGTAAATTATTGAGTATTGTGAATATTCCTAGATTCTCAGGACCTAATAATCTTGCAACTATTATAGACTGAATGCTTGTGATTAATGTAACGATAACTAAACTTAAAAAAGAATACTTAGTCCCACGTACGAGTCTTGAAGTTATATTACTCAATATCCTCACCTTATAACAATCCCATAAAGACTTTCAATTTTCGCTGAGTATTTTGAAGGAATATAGGTTAGGCTAACTATACTACTACCAAGCTCTATGTCACTGACCATTTCAAAAATCTCTCCATTTCTCTTATTTTTCTTCTAATCGCCTTTTCAGAAAACTCCTCCTCTGCGATTCTGTTAGAACTCTCTATTAATTGTTGGTAATCGCTCCTGAGAATCTTTAGCAGTTTATCTGCTAGATCCTCAGAGTCGTTTGGTTTAAACAAAAAGCCATTTCCTCTCACCAGCTCTGCGGGTCCTTCCAAATTTGAGCATAAGACGGGCAAACCAGCACAGATATATTCTGCAAGTTTGACTCCATTTATATACCTCAAAAAAAGTTCATTTGGTAGAGCTTGTACGCCTATATGGGCAGAATTTAATATACTCGGTATCTGCGAGGCAGGAACTCTGCCAGTGAACTTTACACTTATTTTCAGTTGATTTGCCAGAGAAAATAGTTTTTCTTTAGAACTCATGTCTTCAATAGGCCCAGCTATTAAAAGTTTTAGATTTTGAATTTCTTTCTGAGCAAGGGACATGCCCTTCATTATAGTGACAATTGCATCTACTTGATAATGGCGTATAACTCCATGCCATATGACAATCTTCTCCCGTTTAGGATTTATAAAAGAAGTCAGTCTACTCCTCTGCGCCTCGCCATCGTAAAAAGACCCCCTATCGACCAATTCATTTAATACAAAGATTTTTTCTGGAGTTATCCCCTTATCTATAAGGTATTTTTTTCCAAAATCTGTAGGAGTTATCACCTTATCTACTTTTTTTGGAATAAAGACCTCTTCAATCCATGCAAAAATTCTAAATAAGAGTTTTTTATCTTTTTTATAATATCTCATCCTAATATTTAGGTCATTAAGATCGTATACTAAGATCGACTGTTTAAACAAGAATCTAAATGAAATCAGAAAAAGTCCGAGATCATAATAATGGAATAAGATAACATCAGGTCGAATTCTTCTCAATTCTAGACAACATTTAAAGAGCCGGACTGGATTTGATAGATAACGCAGAGTTAAGAAATAAAAAAAAGTACCGATCATTCTATGTAATGGTGGAAGCTGTATATTTATCAGATCATCTATCCTTGGCTCCGAGTCTGAAAATGCAATAATTTTAACTTGACGCCCATGCTCCTTTAAGTACTTGTAAAGTAGGTCAAACCTCCTCCATTTGCCTGGCGTGTAAGGCGACTCATGTATCAATGCTATCTTCATTTTATCCCTCAGTAATATTCACAAGATATCTAAGGCTTCGGTAAGGAGTGCTCAAACCGTCTTTGTACAGCCGAATAGATACCATTGTTCTATTTTTTGGTTCCTTTGCAATTATTGTTTCCGAAACTTCTTTAGACTCATTATGAGATAAAGCTATAGTGCCCTCTTTGATCTTTTTATCACCTAACAATATCTCATATCGATATTCATGATCCGCATACTCATGATTAATAACAGTAAAATTCACATAAAATGGTTGATTTATTTTGATTATCTCTTGCAAAGACATCGGCTCTGTAAAATGTAAAATTGTAAATCTCTCTTTTGGAGCAGGATGCAAAGCTATACCTAAAATAAATATTGAAATTGTTGTCAAAATGATAACATATTCGTATTTCAAACTACATCACCACAAATGTAGTGTAAGCCCAACCGAGATACCTTTTATCTACGTAGACATTTACATTAACTCTATATCGGCCTTTAGGAAGGTTCATTGAGATATCCATAGTGGTAGACTCGTTTAAATTAAGATTAAGAATTTTCCTAAATACCGAGTTATCCTCGCTGTCTATAATGTTGATCTCTGATTTTATATCTCCTACCTCCCTAATATTGGAACGTCCATTTAAAGTGAGAATGATTTTTTGACCAGCTTTATAGATAAACTTGTCACTGATCACCCTAAACTTAGCGTAGTGATAAACAGGCGCATATACCCTAACTTTGTTATTGCTGTATTCTAAACGGAAATTATGTAATCTTTCTTCTTTGTAAAACTTGCTTAGCATTGAGTCTCTAAGAATGTGGTTCCCAGCATCACAGTAATTTAGAATCACGTTCCATAATAAATAAAGCCCTCTATCAACGATTATGTAATCTAATCCTCGTGAAATGGCAATTTCTATTGCTTCATCTTCATCATCCGTACATAATAAAGTTGCGAACCCACGTGTTATAGTGGTTGGAGTAGTTAGCTCTGGCACCCTTCTATCCGCTATGGCGTTTACAGCTCCAGTATAATGCCACCATGTTCCTATAACTGCATCATCGGGAGTATTTTCCCTAATCCAGTTTAAAGCTTGATATAACTCAGGATAAATTAACGGCTCCACTTCCGATGTAAATCCTAACGAATAAACGGCAGTAGAAGCAAATAGCAATGACAAGAAGAAGGGAACTATTTTTCGTCTACTCGGCAGAGATGCGATTCCTATTGCGAGCAATATTAGCACAGCAGGTGAAGCTAAAAAAGTAAACCTAACTATCCATATAAAAGTCAGTACAGATGTAAAAAACAACCCTATCGTAAAAACAGACCCAAAATCGAGCTTTCGAATAATTGAAAATAACCCTAAGGGAAGAAGGAGTATAGGAAAATAGTAGACCCTAAATAAGTAGCTCAATGTGATTTTTTGCATTTCAGTGATATTTTTACTATATGTGGAGGCTGACTCTACCCCCGTACTCCAATGTATAAGAGTATCCGCGAATCTTAAAACATTATGTAGTAAACCAAAATAATAAGCGAGGGCAGATGTGAGCACTAAAACAAGGAAAAAAAGAACCATTTTTATCTGAGCCTTTTTACGTAGAGTAAGCCTATTAAGGGGCTCGAGTAAAACTACAAGTAGACTGAGTAAAAACAATTTACCCACAGAAATTACCTGAGGCTTTAAAAGATGCCATATCGTATATTGATAAAAATGCTGCTTATAAATGTATATAAGAGATAGTCCAAGAGTGAAAGATACTATATAAACGATTATTAAATTCTTAGAAGATAGGGATTTAAAATAGTTAAAGATTATTCCTAAGACAAACGCTAATGAAATCACGACAAAGGCAAAAGGCCAGCCATCCCAAAATAGATTGCATACAAAAAGAAAAATTCCGCTTAAAAGTGAGAACACTATGTTTCTTTTGACGGAGATTACAAAAAAATAGAACGCTAAAAGCATAAAAAAAACCATAAATACGTCACCTCTGTAATATCCGGCAAGGCTCCTTTCTAGATTCGCAGGAGATATCGCAATCAACAACGCAGAGAGTAATCCAACTCTTTTATCAAATAGTTCTTTTACAAGCATGTATAATGGAGCTACACTCAAAGCTCCGAATATGGCTGGTAGTAGCTGGAAAACTTTGAAAAAAGAAACTTCAAAAACCTCTAATATTTTGTAGATGTACACCGGCAGATAATAAAGCCCAGAATAAGAGCCAATAAGACTAACTCTAGGATAGAAGGTATATGAGTAAAAAAGAGGAAATTCCCCTGTTTCTAGTAACAGCTCAGCGATCTTTAAATGCCTCCAAGGATCGGCGCCGAGGAGCCTATCATATTTCGCTGTAATCAGCCTAAGAGCAATAGCAATTAAGAATACTGCTAATAATAAAATATATTCTCTTTTATCCCTCAAAAGGGACTTTAATTCCATGATAAATTATAGTATTAGGTATTAATAGATTTATCTCTCTATTTAAGAGCTAAATCTTCTCCAATATATCTTTATTCTCCTTAAAGAAAGATATTAGATTATCTACTCCCTCCTCTACCCCAACCTTCGGCTTCCATCCTAGTTTTCTATTAACTTTTGAGATATTAGATACATATACTTTTTGATCACTAGGCCTCCAGTCAGAATAGTTGACTGTGGGTTTTTTCCCAATCTTCTCTTCTAACATCCGTAGTAGCTCTAGGAGAGAAAGAGTATTATCAGGCCCCCCGCCCACATTGAAGACTTCGCCAAAATATTCTTCTCTCCTGTCTAGAAACTTTTTAAAAAGATTGATTAAATCAGTAACATATAGAACATCTCGCACCTGCTTACCATCACCGTATATAGTTATGGGTTTCTCTTTTATCGCCGAAATCACAAAATGAGCTACCCATCCCTGATCCTCGCTTCCAAATTGTCTCGTACCATAGATGCAACCCATTCGAAATATAGCACTATTTACCTCTCCACGCTTACCATAATCTTGTACATAGAGGTCTCCTGCCAGTTTAGAGCAACCATACGGAGTATGCCCACAGCCGTCTATTGGGAAATCCTCCGGTATACCTCTCGAATACTTAGTTGGAAAAACATACCGACCATTTTTTTCTTCTACACCAATTTTATTCACATTCTCCCCATAGACCTTATTCGTAGAGCAGTAAATAACAGCTGGCTTCTCTTTAGATTTTCTTGCAGCCTCAAGGACGTTAAGAGTTCCAAGTGCGTTTATCTCGAAATCAGCTCTACGATCCTCAAAGGAATATGTTACAGCGGCTTGAGCAGCTGTGTGTATTATAGCATTCACCTTCTCCGCTGCCTTTTCTATTTCCTGCTTTTTTCTTATATCTCCTTTTATAAATCTAACATTATCGAATTTCTTTAGGTAATTCCAATTATATAACGCAATTTCTTTTCTCCGTTCATTGCTTTTAAGAAACTGCCACCTTGACAAATTATCAAATACAATGACCTTATTACCTTCACTTGCGAAATATGCAGCTGCATGTGAACCAATAAAACCTCCGCCCCCAGTTATTAAGATTCTATTCACAATACCAATCCCCTACGTTGAAGTTCTGTATGCGCTTCATCAAATTTATCTATAGCCTCTTCTCTCTCACCCCAAGCAGCTAGGTTCCTCATTCCGTCTTTTAGTTCAATACTTGGTTTAAATCCTATTTTCCTTATTTTAGAAATATTTGCGAAACAATGCCGTATATCCCCCGCCCGATATTTGTTGACTATCTCAGGTTTTAATTTCGATTCATAAAGTTCTGCTATAATTCTAGCTATCTCAAGAATAGAAGTGGCTTTACCCGTACCGACGTTAAAGGCGTTATAATTAGCTTTAGATTTCTCTAATGCAAGCATATTAGCCTGAACAATGTCCCTTACATCAATAAAGTCCCTCGTTTGTAGACCATCTTCAAATATTATGGGTGGCCGATTATTTCTTACCCTCGAGGAAAATATTGCACACACACCGGTATAGGGATTTGAAAGACTTTGTCTTGAACCATAGACATTAAAATAGCGCAATGCCACAGTTGGAATACCATACGCCTTTCCAACAGCGAGACAAATTTCTTCTTGATCTCTTTTTGATACAGCATAAACTGATGTAGGAAATAGCGGTTTGTCTTCATCCGTAGGAAGGGGCAACACTTTATTTCCACAAGCGGGACAGTTCATCTCCCAATCTCCTTTTTTAAGCTGCTCCTCTGACCTTAGTTTTGGATAGACTACCCCACAATTTTCACATTCATACTTTCCTTCGCCATATATGCTCATAGAAGAGGCTACGACAAGTTTTTTTACATTGTGCTCTTTGTTAGCCAGAATTTCTAAAAGTCGGCCAGTGCCTATTACATTAGTTTCAAGATACTTCTCTATCTGGTACATACTCTGTCCGACTCCTACCATAGCGGCCTCATGAAATATAACATCAGAATCTTCAACTAACTCCTCTATTTTTTCCCTGTCTCTCACATCGCCTAAAATAAACTTTGCTTCTCTATTAACATACTCTGGAGCGCCTTTAGGATGTACTTGGGGCTCCAAATTATCGATTATTGTTACCTCATGTCCTTCATCGACCAGTTTATCAACTATATGGGATCCTATAAATCCTGCTCCTCCGGTAACTAATACTTTATAGCTCAAACTATCACCTTTTTCCAATTCCATTGTAGGATATTTAAATAATTTTCACTTAAAGTTTGGATTCTACTACTTTTCTATAGGTGAAGGCGAAAATAGAAAGTAGTGAAGTTATAAATAAGGGAGTAAAACTGTCAGACCACAGGATTCCTGTGCCTGGGTCACCCTGCCACAGCGGCCATAAAAACCAAATATTGGTGCCCCACGGATATAGAAAACTATCAGCTACAAGATGTGTGAAGGCCCCCAGTATTACGCCCATATATGCCGTTTTTAGGTTTTCAAAGAAGCTAGCAACTATGATTCCGGAAAGAAAAACTCCAACTACTGTATGGTAAGGGGCAAAAAAGTTCATTAATATCGTATTATTAATCTCTAAAAGAGTCATCAACGGTATAAATATCTTGAAAGCGTCGGGCAAAAGCACCCCAATATATACAGGCTTTTTATTTTTTATTCCTAATAGAGTTGCTACAAAATATCCTAATAGCAAATGCGAAACCCAGTCTGGCATCTATTACCTCCTAGAAATAAGTATTATGAACAAAAATAATCCCACTATTGAGAGATAGTACACCATATAGGGATGCTCGTGCACCTTGTATTTTTCAACATATAACCTGCCATTATTTATAACACCATAAAAGCTTACCACTTCTCCAATACTTAATTTTGCATCAGAAATTACAGAGATGTTATTCTTTGAAAATCCAATCTCAGCAGTATAGGAACTCCCAGAATCAATTATCTTCGTGAAATAGAAGGCCTTCTCTTCTCCCTCATACTCAGATACATCAAACTCCCTAAATATTGGGTCCTGAAGTACATAGTACGAGAGTAAAAGAAGTCCTACCATGGCATATATCCTTATTATATCTCTATTCACGTTTTCGCCTCTCTTAAGTATATCACAGTAAAAGTAGAGAACCAAACAGCAAAAATAATATAGCCTGCATATGTATGGGCCGACAATAGAGCTTTATATCCATATAAATATCCCGCAAACAGGACGACAAGCAATCTTAAAATATTCTGCATAAAGGTGCCGGTAATCCCAAATAGAAATAGACGTACGGCTTTTCTAGTTGGAAGGCGTATATCTAATACCATTAAAAAAAATAAAGCCATAAAAACACTTAGCGAAGCTGTCCCAGAGCATCTAGAATCTATTAGCACAGAGATTTTATCTCCTGAAACTGAAAAATACTCGAAGTTCTGGCCGCTTACCAAAGGCAATATTCCGAAAATTTTGAATATGCTAGCCGTTAACCAGATCGATAAAGAGGTATAATATTTTTCTAAGAAAAAGGATATAAGAAATGGGAAAGACATAGAAAAACCATAGATCACTATCAATGCTAATGGTACTATTGCCGCTGAGCCAAAGAATATCGCAAATATTGCTGTATATGATAGTATTAATGCGAGTACCTTAAAAGAAAAGGTGCTTATAAATTCGCTTACACCTAAGGATACTGCAAGAATTATAACTCCTAAAACAAAGAAGGGGATTGAAGGAATAAGTCGATCCCACTTTATTTTTTTTATTATCTCATCTTTTTTAAGAAAAATCCAAAATATACATAGGAGAAATATTAGCCAAGAGTATACGCCATTTGATTGTAGATAACTTACAGAAAATATCGTAGGAGCGCTCAAAAATACATCTACAAAGAACAATGAAATAACCGCAGACGACCCTACCCACATTACTAATTTAATCTGCTTATTCGTAGATATTCCTCCTCTATCATTCTTGCGACTTTTTCCCATGTATACCCTCTAACTTTTTCTAAAACTTTTTTTCTCATTTCATTCTTCCTCTTATCATCGGCTAGAATACCTAGTATACCTTCTGCCATACTATCGATATCGCAGGGATTCACTAGAATTGCGCTTCCGTCAAGAATCTTTTGATTATCACCAACATTTGTAGCTACTATAGGCTTTCCCATCCCCATGGCTTCTAATAAAAACAAACTAGATGCTTCGATTAGACTCGGTAATACTGCGATTTCAGCTTGCGCTAAAAGTTCTGGAATTTTATCATGTGGCACAAGACCTAAAAATACTACTTTATTTTTTAATTCAAGTCTTTCTGTAAGTTTCTCTAAGGATGACCTCTCAGGCCCATCCCCAGCAATCCACAATTCACAGTCTACTTTCTCTGATATCTTTTTCATAGCTTTTAAAAGGTATTCTACACCATTTTTTTTAACAAGTCGTCTTGCCGTAAAAATAATCGATTTATCCTTCTTAGAATCTTTTTTGTTGAATTCATTAATATTTACACCATTCCTAATTATTTTAACTTTACTAGGAGGCGCACCCCACTCTATCACTTTTTTAGCGAAATATTCGCCTGTATGAATTTGCAGGTCAACATGTTTCGCTAGAAATGGAGCTAAAATCCGCTCACACTTTTTATAAAAAAATGACTCCCACGGGGAAGCTAGCAAGTGCCAGATTGGATAATACGAGCCATGGATAGTATTTACTACTTTTCCATTATTTATTTTCCCGAAATATAAAGCAATTAATCCAGAAGCATATATATGTCCATGGTATATGTCAAAATCTCTAAATTTCTTGCCTAATACGGCTAGAGGGAAAATTAATTGCCGTGAAAGCCTTAAATTGACTGGATCCCATGTCTTTTTCATGAGGTTGAAGAATTCCACTTGAACAATATTTACGTCTCCACAAGAGTCTATATCATTATTGCCGCTCCTGCCTGTTAAAATTGTTACATCATGGCCAAGCTTGGCTAGTTCTCTAGAGATCTCAAGAATAGATACATCTATGCCATTGAAGGCTTTTATTCCTGTTGGAGCTAATTCATATATTTGGAGAATCTTCAATCCAATCCCTCGCAATCTCCCCCAAGGTTATAAAGTCTAAGTCTAATTCTAAGATTTTATTTAAGATATCTCTTTCAAATAAAGCCTCATAAGAAGGATGAAAATAAAATGTAGCATAATTATCTTTTTTTTCTTTAAACATTCTGAGTATTTCTTTATCAGATTTTCCGCACTGTCTTAACTCGAAAATAGATTTAATGGTTACCGGCAATTGTAAGGTTCTAAATTTCCTATCGCTAAGCATAGGATAATGAGGGTTAGCACCGATCACATCGCTTGCATAGTTAAATCTAAAAACCTCAAGAGCCTTAAAATACTCCTCGGTAATATAGAAGCCGGGAGATGCAAAGCTCCGTGGAGAGAATCCAAACATTTTTCTAAAAATATCTATCCCTTTATTAATCCTTAATTTAATCTCTTTCCAATCCATATATTGCAGTCTTTTGATCCACTCGTAATGATCATAACCATGGAGCCCAACTTCATGGCCTTTTTTTATTATAAATTTCATATTTATATCCTCTATCCTTGGAGGAAGAGGAGTAAGCCCTAGTAAAAGATTTCTAATACCATATCTCTTGACTGCTAACGATTTTTCTTTTAATGGTTTCCACATATATTTAGGCAGGTTTCTTCCAGATTTATCAGGACCCACAGAGATGAAAAAAGTTGCCTTAAGGCCTATTTCTTCTAGGATTTGTGTAACTAACGGTAGACTCCTAGCATCCGCTATACTGTCAACGTCTATTCTTAATCCTACAGCCATCTTTTACCTCACGAGATAAGGTAAGATACTTACAAGTATGGTATTATTTACTCCGTGAAGCGAGATCGGCATGATTAAACTCTTTGTTCTATAAAATATGTAACCTAAGAGGTAACCAGAAAAAGCAGCAAACAACAATTCGGGTACTGATCTCCAAGTTAAATGCATGATCCCAAAAAGGACTGCCGCTAAAAGTAACCCTTTCTGATTGCCAAGTAAGTCTTGAAGGTCTGTTTGGATTATTCCCCTAAACAGTACCTCCTCACCCAAACCTACAAAAAAAGTCATGTAGATCCAATCACGCAAGAGGTAAATAAACTCAAATTGGGGTAAGGGCGCTTCAGGTTTGAGGATGATGTATTCAATTGACCCCGTAATACAGCCAACGATAGCACCTCCTAATACAAATGTCCAGAATCTTTTTTTTATTAAACCCAAACGTGCTGCGTCAATCTTTTTCTCATATATATGCCAGAGGCATAATGCCATGATAATGCTATACACGGCAGGCAATAAATAACTCTGTTTTATGAAAAACCATGGCAGTGAAGCAGTAAATAACACATACAAGGGTATTAATGCAAGTGACTCGGCCGCTCTAGTTAGAGGGGTTTCCTCCTTTGGTATAGAAACTGAGATGTAGATTACTATCGTTAGAAGCAACGCTAAAACTATGCCATGTCCTGGATTTACATATACAAATACATACTCAACGAAAGTAATAGCTACTAGAATGAGTAAAATATACGCCTCTTGTTTCATACTCTACCTCCTTAACTCATTAAATGGCTTAATATATCTCCTCCTACAGATGCGATCACGAACCCTATTGTGATAGGAATTATAAAAGGTATAGCTGGAGAAACCCATACTTCCCCTTCAGCCTTTTCACCTAACTTAATATTTTTCCCTCGAAGTAGGAAATTATATTTCCCATTTTTTGCGATTATCGTTTCATGCTTTCCAACTTTACTTCCGTCTTTTTTATAACCTAAAAAAAGTACAAGAAAATCTTTAACATTTCTCACCCTTTTAATTTCTCTAATGTTATACGCAAAAAATAGGAGAGGGAGAAGTGAAGAAATAACAACCGCATTAGCGAAAACCGTTAACGAAAAATAGGGAAAAATTGAGAACTGAAATTGTCTTGGTATTAAAGCCGAAATACCTATTAATATTTTAACGTCCCCCCCACCAAGTATTCCGAGATAATATAGTGCTAGCGATAAAATTGCAGTAATAGTAATAGATATCACAAAATCTTTTATAGCCATCACTTGTTGCATATACTCAAAAATGAAAAAGGAGACACCAAGTAATATCAAAGAAATCCAAGCTTTATCATCAATCTTTCTGTATTTCAAATCCAGATATGATGAATAGACTAGTACTATCAAACCGACTATAATCTTCAGATTAAATAACTCCATTCAATCACAACAATAGTTTTATACTAATATTAAGCTATTTTTTTCATATGCCCGGAAATACTTTTGGAGAGATTTTCAGAATAACTACGTTCGGCGAGTCGCATGGTTTAGCCGTGGGGGTGGTAGTAGATGGGTGCCCTCCAGGATTAGAATTATCTGAAACAGATATACAGAAGGAATTAGATAGAAGACGCCCTGGGCAAGGCCAACTTACTACTACTAGATCTGAGGAGGATAAAGTTAGAATCCTTTCCGGAATTATTGAAGGGAGAACTACTGGAATGCCCATTGCCATGATAGTAGAAAATAAAGATGTTGATTCTACTCCCTACTTAGAAATTAAAAACAAACCAAGACCAAGTCATGGTGATTATACCTACGCAGTAAAGTATATACATAGAGATTGGAGAGGAGGAGGAAGATACTCTGGCAGAGAGACCGTTGGAAGAGTAGCTGCCGGAGCTATAGCGAAGAAATTGCTTGCGAGTATAGGGATAGAAATCTTAAGTCACACAGTAAACATTCACGGAGTCGAAGTAGGAGAAGTTTCTGTGAGTGATATCATAGAAAATGCTACAAAAAACCCACTCCGTTGCGCAAATTTAGAAATTGCCAAGAAAATGGAAGCGGAAATAATTAAGGCGAAACAAGAAGGAGATTCTGTTGGGGGTATTATAGAACTAATAGCCTTGAATGTTCCACCGGGGCTTGGAGAGCCGGTATTTGATAAACTCGATGCAGATATAGCTAAAGCACTTATGTCCGTGGGAGCAGTAAAAGGCGTTGAAATTGGAGCCGGCTTTAAAGTAGCTTTTAAAAAAGGCTCTGAAAACAATGACCCCTTCTATATCAAAAATGGAAAGGTTAGAACAAAGACAAATAATTCAGGTGGGATACAAGCAGGAATATCGAATGGTATGCCTATAATATGCAGAGTAGCCGTAAAAC
This sequence comes from Candidatus Hydrothermarchaeum profundi, assembly GCA_002011125.2. Taxonomy (GTDB): domain Archaea; phylum Hydrothermarchaeota; class Hydrothermarchaeia; order Hydrothermarchaeales; family Hydrothermarchaeaceae; genus Hydrothermarchaeum; species Hydrothermarchaeum profundi. The sequence goes on along the minus strand of MTMF02000009.1, from coordinate 1,443,317 downwards.
CAACTTCCTCAATAGCAAAAAGACAGGAGACTGTGGATTTAGAGAAAATGGAAAATACAACCATAGAAATCAAAGGACGTCATGATCCTTGTATAGTCCCTAGGGTCCTGCCTGTATGTGAAGCTATGCTTGCCATAGTCTTAACTGATCATGCTATTAGGTCAGGATATTTAGGATGCTTAGAAGAATGAAAGACCTATTAAAAGACTTTGAAGAAATAAGACTAACAAAAAATGCAATGCGCGCTCTCATACTAATTGCGCAAAGAGGAGAAACCGGGCCATATGAGTTTCTTAAAAGAAAATATGTCGCGAATCCGAAAGAAGCTTATAATGCCTTCAAAATATTAGAAAAAGCTAAATTTATTAAATCTTCAAGAAAAAATATTAAAAAATATACTATCACCCCTTTGGGTTTTGATTTCTTAAATAACCATGTAGATTTGAGAGACCTAAAAATCGAGCATCCAAAAAAGAAGCCAAAATTATGGCTGCCTTCGTTTGCTTTTAAAAAATAACAGACAAATATTATAAACATAGGATTATACTTTTTTCCTATGATAGAGATAGTGGCATTTGACTATATCAAGGCGACATTTTTGCACGAGATTTCTAAGGGTATTGAAGAAATCTTGGATATCCCCTGTAATGTATCAAAGACTATTTTAGAAGTCCCTATTGAAGCCTTTAATAATTCGCGAAATCAATATGACTCCAAATATTTCCTTCAAGCTCTTCATGAGTACTCCCTAAACTCAAAGTCAGATATAATTTTAGGAATTACTAAACGGGACTTGTTCACAGGCGCCTTAAACTTTATTTTCGGTCAAGCTCATGTTAATGGAAAAATCTGTCTAATATCCCTATATAGATTAAACCCCTCCCTATACGGTGCCTCTAATAATGCTTTATTCTTGGAAAGAGCAATAAAAGAAGCAGTCCATGAACTTGGCCATTGCTTAGGGTTACGCCACTGTGGAGATAAGAAATGTGTTATGGTGTTTTCAAATAGCATTAAAGACGTGGATTATAAAACCAAAAATTTCTGCGAAAATTGTAAGAGGAGACTATGATAAGGATCAGAAGATTTTCGCCCACGGATCTAGGCAGGGTGTATGATATTGAATGCAAGTCTTTCAAGGACCCTTACCATATCTTATTTCTCTTAAATTTATATGAACTATATCCAGATACCTTTCTTGTTGCGGAGATGAATGGCATAGTTGTAGGATACGTAATCAGCCGTAGAGTAGATACTCGAGGACATATCCTCGCCATAGCTGTAGACCCTCAATATAGAATGCTTGGGATTGGGAGACTACTTATGGAAACTGTAATAGAGAAGCTTAAAAGCTATGGTGTACTGGAGGTATGGTTAGAGGTACGGGTATCTAACATAAGCGCGATCGAATTCTATAAAAAGCTAGGCTTTAAAAGAAGTGGCTATGCGCCATCCTATTACTCAGACGGTGAGGACGCAATAATATTAAAAAAATATCTTTATTAGCTTACCTCTGTCCTAGCTCTCTCTGCTAGTTCTTCTAACTTTTTAGAAATACTTCGAGGAATTATTTCATTATTCTCTGCCAGGACTTTTGAGATACCTAATGCTAAAACAAATATGGCATATTTATGTTCTGCTTTAGTTCTATGGATATGGTGTGGGGAGATGCTCAGGTCAAGGTAATCCTTGAAATAGGATTTTGAAACCCCGTTGTCAACTAGGAATTTCATCAAGTATATTAGGAGCTGGTGTATGTGAATTAGTTCGTCTTTATACATTACTTACTAATATTACCTTCTGTTTTAAAAATATTTTGAGCAAGAAGGAAAGCTCATCAGGCTTGCAAACCAAGATCCTTAGCGGTAAGGAGCTTCAGTCCTATAGGCTTTTTTGTTATATTTCCTATCTTGGCACCTACTAAATACTCGACTCCTTTCTCACTAGAGATCTCTACTAGCCGCTGAGTTATTACTCCATCAAATATAACTGCTGATACTTTCTCTTTAGAATTTTTAAGAGCGACGGCTAAGTCTCTTACTGCTACCTCCTTTATAACATTGACATCCTCATCTACCAGGTATGCCTTCAGTGTACCGGTTAAATCTGAAAATAGGCTCCTAAATTTCTCTGCCTTTTCATTCTTTGGTGGTGGAGTTGAAGTTTTAGCAGGTTTAGCATGGTTCTCAGATGTTATTGCCAGACTCCCCTTTACTTGCTCGGCAGGGATCTTGTTACGTAACGCCTTAAATATCTCCTTTTTAGTTAATTCTTCAACTTCTTTACCATCTGGAGCTCTTGCAACAAAATCTACATCTGCTACTTGTAAAAGTTCCCTCAAAATGAGTTCACCGCCTCTATCACCATCTGTGAAAACTGTTGTAGTTTTCTCCTTGCTTAAGTCAATAATAGTCTGAGGAATACTAGTGCCTTCAACGGCTATTGCATTCTTTATCCCATACTTGAGAAGATTTATTACATCTGCCCTGCCTTCTACAATAATTATAGCATCAGAATCCTTAATATTAGGACCTGCGGGAAGATTTTCTTTACCATATTTTGTGATCTCTTGTAGTCGGAAGGCCTCTTTAACTTCTTCAGTAATCTCAATGCTATCAGGCGTTATTTCCTCAACCATAGTCTTTAAAATATCTTTCGCTCTTGATATCACACGTTTTCTTTTAGTAACTCGCACATCTTCAATAGAAGATATTGTAATGTTAGCTTCACACGGTCCAACGCGGTCTATGGTCTCTAAAGCTGCGGCTAAAATAGCTGTTTCTACTTTATCTAAACTTGAAGGCACGCTGATAGTACCTTTAGATCTGCCACCTTTAGACTCAATATTAACCTCAATTCTGCCGATTCGTCCAGTTTTCTGTAGCTCTCTTAAGTCCAGATCATCACCCAATAACCCCTCTGTTTGGCCAAATATAGCTCCAACTACGTCAGGTTTTTCAACAATTCCATTAGTTTCTATATTTGCATGTATAACATATTTAGTCGTACCTAAATCAATTTTACCCATTGAAATGACCTCCTGATCTTCTAAATGATTTAAATCCATTTTCTTTCCTCAATAAAACTAAAAATAAATGCCAAGTAAATCACCCGGTAAGTCTCCATACTATAATTTTTGTAACGTCAGAAAATTCCAGATGCTAAGTCCAATAATGTCCTCTTAGGGTCTTTTGCTTTAACTACCCCGCTGGCTAGTAGAACTCCCTCAGCACCTAGTTTTAACGACTCTCTCACATCTTCTCCAGTAGAAATTCCAGCTCCGCAAAGGACTACTGTATCCCTATTTAATTCTTTTATTGCGTTCACTGAATCCGAGACAATTTCTGGTTCTGCTTTCGATACCGGTATACCCGACCCGATAAGGGCTGGAGGCTCGATTGCGATTGAATATGGTTTCATAACAGCTGCAGCCCGGCTGACAACAACATTATTAGTACAGATTACAGTACATAAGCCCAATTCTTTGGATTTCTCTACGATAACATCTATATCAGCAATTTTCATCCTATGCTCTGAGTGATTGACCAAAGTTCCTATAGCTCCCGCTTCTTTGATGGATTCAAGAACAGTCCATCCAGTCTTACTACCCGGGTCTAATGCGTCAACATGTTGTGCTAGACAAGGGATTTCAACTTCATTAGCTACCCATGCAAGATCAACCTGCTGTGGACAATAAGCTATGTTTACACCAGTCTCTTTGGCAACTTCCTCGCATATTTTGGCTAGCTTCAAATCTCTTTTACCCATCGATTCTTTATATGCCTTAACATTAAGAATTATTAAAGGAGTCTTTAACTTCATTCTACTTCCTCAAATCTATCCTTTAATTTCTGTAGAACTTTTGGCAAGGTAGTGTATTCCATTTCCTCTAATGGTAATCTATGCGGCTCAAAAGGTCCGTGCCTCCGTATATAATCCGTTATTTCTTGCGCCTTTTGTCGTGTAATATCATATGCTGGATCATCAAATAAGTCAACTGGCCCAACTAATAATCCGTTACTTAATTGAAATCCAGCGCCAACGACCCTTGGTGGACCATCAAACCTAGTGCATCTAGCATCCTTAAACGATACAGGCATGAGAGGCCCATTATGTGATCCCCGCATCCAACCGCTGACCAAATGGGGAAAAGAAAATGCTTCTAAGACTTCTCCTAGCGCTGGAAGACCTGATTGAGCTCTAACGAGACCAACAGGGTCATCCTTACCAACATACTCGCCAGCTATCTCATAAAGCTTCTCAGTGCTCACTACCGCCACGGGCTCATCTACCGGTAATTTACCCCCCTTTTTTGGAAATACTCTCTTTATTACATACCTGCTTTTAGCTCCAATTAATGCTAGTAGGTCATATAATTCCTCCGGCAAGCTCATGAGTACTTTTTTATGCTCGAGAATATCCCACACTTCAAAAATAAAACCTGCATGCATACTTGGGTCCACAACAAGACCTGCTGTGTTAAAAGGGTCTCCAAAAATTTTGAAAATCGGTAAATTAAAAGCCCCCGGCTCCGTCTTATCCATCATAAACGCTACGAGAGGCTCCGCTTTTCTCTCTGTAAACTCCATCTCTGCTACTCCGGGCCCCATACCTCTGACATTACCTGAAAAAGCATCACTGAGTAAATCTTGGCCAGCTCCATATAACTTCAAATTCTTCGCTACTTTCGTTGCTTTTTCAAACGCTTGCCATGCCAACCCATGAATATCTGAGCTGTCAACTCCCTTATTATGCGTCATGAGTAGTTGGAGATCGTCTCCAGCGCCCATAACCCTAAAATCAATTAATAGGCCTTCTTTCTTCGCCTCTTTTAGAACTTTTTCTCCTTCTTTTATTAAGTCTGGATGGACGCTGGCATGACCTGGGTATCCACCAACGTCCGCTTTTATTAAACTTACAGTTATTTTTGCCATTCTACTACCTCCTTTTTTAGAAGTAAATTTTTACTCCTGAAGGACTTCTCCAATATCTCCCAAACTCTGAAACTTCCTCTAATTCGTTATCACTAAGAACAGGGCCCTCTCTGCAAACTCTAATTCCTGAATAATCCAAAGCACAATGCCCACATACCCCAATTCCGCACTTAAAATATCTCACTAGTGATAGTTGGGTGGGTATACCTCTTGCTTTTGTTTGTTCTAATAATTTGAACATCATGATTTCTGGACCGCATACATAGCATTGATCAAATGATCCTTCTTCCAGTAACTCTCTTGTTTTATCTGTGGTAAATCCCCTACTTCCCTCACTACCATCGTCTGTTGTAACAAAGACTCTGGCTCCTGCGTTTCTAATTCTTTCAACAAAAACAAGTTCATTTCTAGTCTTCGCGCCTATAACGGCTGTAACTTTTTTCCCTTTAGAAATAGCCTTTTCTGCGAGCGGTGCTAATGGAGCTGTTCCAACACCCCCTCCAACTAACAGCAAATTACTACCTGCAACTCTAAACCCCCTCCCGTACGGACCTCTGATACCAACTCTGTCCCCAACATTCAGTCTTCCTAACTGTTTGCTGAAAGGCCCTTCAAGTAATACTGTAATACCCATCTTTCCCGTAGGATAAGAGAGGCTCATTGGTTTCTCATCGACTCCAGGGACCCAAACCATCACGAACTGCCCGGGCTTTCCCTTCGCTTCTAAATCAAATTTAAAAGTTTTTACTTTCTCTGCTTCTTTGATTATCTCTGTGATCTTAGTGACTTGCATATCTCTTACCTGAGAATGTATTTTATCAAATCGACCATTCTATTTGAAAATCCCCACTCATTATCATACCAAGCTAATACCTTAACAAAGTTTCCATCAATGACTTTCGTTGCTAAGCCGTCTACGATACAAGATGCGGGATTTCCTACTATATCCACCGATACTATCGGTTCTTCGATATATTGGAGGATACCCTTCAACTCACCTTCGGCAGCTCTTTTGAAAGCTTCGTTCACTTCTTCCTCTGTAACGTTTTTTTGAAGTTCTACTACAAAGTCATTGATTGAACCGTCAGGCGTAGGTACCCGCAATGCCATTCCATCTAGCTTTCCATTTAACTCTGGTATAACTTTACCGATCGCCCTAGCGGCACCTGTTGTGGTTGGTATTATAGAAAGTGCTGCTGCCCTAGCTCTTCTCAAATCCTTATGAGGAGCATCTAACAATCTTTGAGTACTAGTGTAAGAATGACATGTAGTCAAAAGACCTCTCTTAATACCAAAGTTGTCATTTAGGACTTTAACAACTGGAGCTAAACAATTTGTTGTACATGATGCGTTAGATATTATATGATGCTTATCCGGATCATACTTGTCATTATTAACTCCCATTACGATCATTATATCAGGATCCTTCGAGGGAGCTGAAATTATCACTTTTGTTGCCCCCGCCTTCAAATGCTTAGAAGCGCCTTCTCTCGATGTGAACAGTCCAGTCGATTCAACTACAACATCTATGCTGATCTCTTTCCAAGGAAGATTCTCTGGATCTCTCTCTGAGAATACTTTGATTTCATTTCCATCTACAATGATGTTGCCATTTTTTACATTTATTTCACCATCAAAAATCCCAAAAATAGAATCATATTTCAATAGATGAGCAAGCGTCTTAGCGTCTACCAGATCATTTACAGCGACAATACTATGGTTCTCCATGAATTCTTCATCTTTATAGGCGGCTCTTAAGATACCTCTACCGATTCTTCCAAAACCGTTTATAGCAATGTTTGACACCGTTTTTAACCTCCTTTGATTTTAATTACTTGATAGAATTAAAAAAGCAAGTAATTTATTTAAATCTTATCAGAAAATCTTAAATCTTCTAAATCTCTTATACAAATTCTCTACTTGATGGGTATCCAGTTTAGTCAATAAAGTTATCCTAAATTTATCTTCTACTTTAACTCCATTTTGCGAGAAAAAACTCTTAAGCCGTTTAGTTATTTTTTTACCAGCAGTATCAGTATCAGTAAATAAAATAACGCTTGAATGGGTTTTAGCTATTTCTTCGCAGAATTCATAGAAGGGTATACCATCTGACACTCGATAAAACTGGCCATTGATCCCAAGTTTTCTAAGGGCAATCTCGTCGTTGCGTCCCTCAACGATTATAGGAGAATGCTCAGATATTTCTTTTAATTCCTCTAGTACGTCTACAATCTCCTCATATAAATGATAATCAAATCCTCTCATTTTCCAAGAACTGCTTTACAATACTAACATCTAGATCGATTTTTATCGTCTTAAGATTACTTTTTCTACCAGCAACAATTTTGACATCTTTTTGGGTTATCCCAAGTTTTGTTGAAATAAATTTAATAATTGCACGATTAGCTCTATTCTGTAAAGGCTTTTCATTTATTTTTAAAACTATACGATTTCTCCATTCGTTATACCCTGATATTCCTTTTGTAGCTGAGTTAGTCACTACTTCGACATCAATTAATGTCGAATTCCCTGCAGTTCTGATTGCCTTATCCATGTTTACTGAGGATATTATTGTTTTAGCCCGCCTGTATCCTACTCTCTAACACTCAGGCTCACTGCGGGCATTAAGCCCTTGCTTGCCTGAGGACCCTCTTATTCAAGAGAAAGGATTTACCGGCGAGCTCTGTTCGGCGTCACGGTTGACCTAGCCCTCATTGATTCAGCACACGAGGCAGTATCTCGGGAAGGGACCCATGTGACACCGTGTTGCCCTAGCCTTGCCCCTGTTTTCACGTCTGGAACTCATCCAAATCAAACAGGTCTTCGAGCATAGGGCATTAATTACAGAGAAAAAGTAACAATTATATACAAAATCAAATAGCTATACCCATGGAATTCAAGGAAATAGTGCGGAAGGACAAACTATATGTTGCTCAAACCTACTCCAGACAGCCTCTCGCTATAGTCGAGGGAAATGGAGCAATAGTTAAAGACCTAGAAGGCAATGAATATATAGACTGTTTTTCAGGTCTAGCCGTCCTTAATATTGGTCATTCACACCCAAAAATTATAGAGACTATTAAAAAACAAGTCGAAAAAATAATTCATACCACCAATATTTATTATATCCCCCCTCAAGTAGAACTCGCTGAACTACTGTATAAAGTATCTGGAGGATACAAATCTTTCTTCTGCAACTCAGGGACAGAAGCCAATGAAGCTACTATTAAATTAGTAAGGAAGTATACAGGTAAAAAAGTAATAATTGCCGCTGAAAACTCTTTTCATGGTAGGACTTTTGGTAGTTTAAGTGCAACAGGACAAGAGAGATATAAAAAACCTTTTGCGCCACTATTACCTGGTTTCAAACATGTAAAATTTGGAGATATTGAAGACTTTAAGAGGGCTATATCCCCGAAAACTGCCGCAGTTTTATTAGAACCAATCCAAGGTGAAGGGGGAGTAATTGTCCCCCCTGAGAACTATCTGAAAGAAGTGAGTGAAATATGCACAGATCATAGTATTCTATTCGTGCTCGATGAGGTTCAAACAGGCTTTGGTAGAACAGGCGAAATGTTCGCCTTCCAGCATTTTAAAGTAGAGCCGGATTTATTTACAATCGCCAAAGCGCTTGGAGCAGGCTTCCCCATAGGTGCTATGCTTGCAAAGCCTGAAATAATTAAAGCATTTAGGATCGGAGATCATGCGTCAACTTTCGGAGGCAATCATCTCGCTTGCACTGTGGCGAAGGCTAATATTGAAATCATTCTCGATGAAAATCTTCTAGAAAAAGCTAAACAATCTGGAATATACCTTTTAAGAAGGCTAAAAGAGTTAAAGAATAAGCACAAATGCATCAAGGAAGTAAGAGGCGTAGGCCTTATGATCGGAGTAGAACTCGATAGACCATGCAACGTTATCGTGGATAAAGCAAGAGAAAAAGGTGTTTTGATAAACTGCACTCATGATAATGTCCTGAGATTCTTACCGCCTTTAAATATAGAGAAGGAGCAAATTGACAAAGCAGTAGATGTATTAGACACGATCCTATGCGATTGAAAGGGTAATAAACAGTATCTCTCAAAAAACTTTAGTGCCTAAAACTCTTTCTCCTAAAATAGCTTTTTCTAATCTGCCTTTCACTAAGCCATTTATTATTATGGATTCCGTTCCTTTCTCGGCGAGTTTCAATAGTTCGATTATCTTCCCCTTTAACCCGCCAGTCACATCATTTTCAGATATCTCGAGTTTATCAAGAATCTGGGTATTATCCTTAGAAATTTCTTTAATAAATTTTGCTTCTTCAAATTTCTTTGGGTCCTTAGTATAGACTCCATCCACATCTGTGGCTAAGATTACTCTATCTACATCAAATTCCATCGCCAAATGAGATACTATCTGATCTCCTGAAAGGATACAAAATCCCCTGCTTTTATCCAGCACTACGTCTCCATACATGACGGGAACTAAACCTAGTTTAATAAAGCCATCCACTATTTCAATATTAAACTCATTGATTCGGCCATTATCGCATATTATATTTGCTGAGGATTGAATGCTTATAGCAGGAACGCTCTTATTGGTTAAAGCTTCCAGAACTTTTCTATTTAATATATCCATATATAACCTCGTAAGATAGACCCCCCGAAGTTGCTCCTTACTCTGAAATCCTCTCTGGAGCATATACTTATTCGCAATAGGGTGACCAAAAGAGCCACCACCATGAATTATTATTAAATCTTTTCCCGCTCCTCTTTTTATTTCGCCGGATAACCTTCGCAGAACCCCTCCTCTTATAACAAATGCTTTACTTTTATCAGTTATCAAGCTACCTCCAAGTTTAACTATTATCACTCTAACCGAACTCCATCCAAAGTAATGGGAGCGTTAAAGGCTTGATATCCCTTTGAGGTTATAGAGGCTATAACCTCCTCGCTTTTTTCAGGCGTATATGCAATCATACACCCTCCACCCCCTGCTCCTGTTAACTTTGCTCCTTTAGCGCCTGACAGACGAGATATATAGACAAGTTCCGAAAGCTTCTGATGGCCTACCCCTAGGGCTTCTAGCATACCATGGTTTATATCCATAAGCCCTCCTATGTCTTCCCCTCTTTCTATTTTATGCTTAGCGCATTTCACGATTTCACCAATGCCCCTAATGATGCTGGTTATTATATCTGGATACATTTCTTTTAACATCCGGACCTTCTCAACAAGGTACCTGGTAGATCTCCGAATCCCTGTGTATCCCACAACTAGTGGCAAAGGGATTTCTAATCTTTCAAAATTTCTTTCAGTAGGTTGAATATAGAGTATCCCTCCAAAAGTCGTTGTTGCCGTATCAGTCGGAGAAGCCGCTCCCTGAACTTCAAGCTCCACGTTATGTCCAATCTTTGCTATCTCATCTTTACTTAGATTAGCCCCTACTAATTTAGAAACCGCGAGAATAGTTGCTACTGATACAGAGGCAGATGAACCCAATCCAGCTGCAGGAGGTATGTTAGAATTGATTTTTATTTCTAAATTTTTTCTTTCATGGAGATAATCAAAAGTTAGCTCAATGGCTTTTCTAATGTATGGGAATTCTGATCCCTTATAACTATCAACATAGCTTATGGTTTTCCCGCTTGAAGTTATTTTTATTCCTTTATTGTACTCCCTCGCTGTTATGTATACTCTTCTATCAATAGCGCCAGCCAGAGCAGGTTCGCCATAAACTACAGCATGCTCTCCAAATAAAATTACTTTACCTGGGGCAGAGGCTGTTATCATATTTGTTAACCTCTAAAAATTATGCCAGCATACCCAACTACTTGCCCAAAGTCTCCAGTGACATTTCCACTCGTAGCGTATTTTAGGAGTTCTCCTCTATTTGCCCCTCTTTTCTTTACAAAGGATATACATGTAGCTATTGGTCCGTACCCACAAATAGAAAGATCATTTTCATATACGTTCTTTATAAACCCTTTCTCATTTAGATCTAAGATGTATGAGATTGCATGTTTATCTTTCCTCTCAGCCTCCCTGTGTGTCTCATAATGCGTGAAGTCACTACTAGCAATAACTATCATTTCTTTTTTTATGTTTAATAAGCAACTAGCCACTTCGTGAGCAGTATCAAGATCTTGCAACCCTAAACATATCGGAACAAAGGTAAAGTCCCCATATATGTATTGTAAAAATGGAAGTTGCACCTCGAGAGAATGTTCAAAGACATGCGCATCTTCATTTAAATCCATTATATCGCATTTTTTCCATAGTAAGTCTACAATAGTCTTATCTGTATCAACTATTCCAAGCGGAGTTTCCCAATCCTCCTTTGAAAGTGCAGCCGCGCTACCTCTCCCTGTATGATTAGGGCAAATAATTACTATAGTCTCAGGTTTTATTTGAGTTGATAACGCATAATAAACATGGGCAGCTACAGGTCCTGAGTACATATATCCTGCGTGAGGTACTACGCATCCTTTTATATCCTTATTTCTACCTTCTTTTTCTGGCAATTTTCCCGGCCCAAGTGGACTTAAAAAACATTTCTCTATCTCTCTTTTTAGTTCAACTTTTCCTGCCGGATAAAACTGTCCAGCCACGTAGGGGGTCCTCATTTATCCTTCCCCAAACTCTTCTAATGAAGGAAAATCCTCGGGCAATTCTCCTCTATTTTTAAGAATCTCTCTAGCCAGTAGCCAATATATTATTGCTAAAGCTTTTTTACCTTTATTATTAGTAGGTATTACAATATCCACAAACGAAACTGAATTATCAGTATCGCACAAAGCGACAACAGGTATTCCGATATCACTCGCTTCTTTTAATGCTTGCTCATCTCCTCTGGGATCTGTTACTATAAGTACTTCGGGTTCAATAAAACTATCCAGAGCGGGATTCGTTAAAGTACCGGGGATAAACCTGCCTGTAACAGCTACCGCACCTGTAAGCCTCGCAAACTCTTCTACCGGTTTTTGACCATACTGCCTCCGTGAAACTACAAGTATTTTATCTGCAGGATACTTTGAGAGAAACTTTGCTGCAATTCTAATTCGTTCATCAGATTTTTTAACGTCAAGAACATAGAGTCCATCAGCCCGAACTCTATAAATATATGGCTTCATATCCGCATTCTTCTGCTGAGTACCAATATGAGTACCTGCGGCAAGATAATTATCCAGGGTAGTTAAAAGTTCTTCCACGCTTCATACCTCCCGTAAATGTGCCATTTCTGCTCTTGTTCCTAACTCTTCGCTAATTCTTATAAGTTCATTTAGCTTCGCTATTCTTTCTCCACTTACAACCCCTGTTTTTATAATAGGGCTACTAAATGCTACCGCCAAATGTGCAACTGTATCATCAACCGTTTCCCCTGAACGATGGGATAATACCGGAATAAGATTATGGCTTTTTGCCAATATTATTGTTCGGTATGTATCAGTTAATGTTCCGCATTGATTAGGTTTAATGATAATGGCATTAGAGGATTTCATTTTGATACCTTTTTTTAATCTCTCATAATTTGTAACATAAAGGTCATCCCCACATATCAAGCAGTTCACTTCTCTGCTAATTTGAGCAAACCCTTCATAATCATTTTCCTGAATTGGATCTTCAACATAATATAGGTCGTATTGCTTTATGAGGTCTATCATATAATCTATCTGTTCTTCGCGAGTGCGACTCTTTCTTTCTTTCTGGTAAATGTATTCTCCACTTTTTTCATCCCATAGTTCAGAAGCTGCAACATCCATGCCAAGCCTTATCTCTACCCCAGTTTCTTCAGAGACCCTTCTCGTAGCCTGAGTTAACACATCAAGAGCCTCTATATCTGTTATGTTCGCAGCCCACGCACCTTCATCGCCTTTACCAATTACTCCATCATGTTTACCAGATAGTATCTCCCTTGTCTTTTTGTGTACTTCTGAATTAACTTTTAATGCTTCCTCTATATTCTTAGCCCCTGTAGGCAAAACTAAAAACTCCTGGATATCCGTTGAATTTTGAGAGTGAGCTCCTCCACCGATAACATTGCCTAGAGGATACGGAAGCTGATTGGAAAAACATCCCCCCAAATGTTGAAAAAGAGAGATCCCATATGAAGACGCTGCAGCCTTAGCGTTAGCTAATGATATAGCAACTGCCGTATTCCCCCCTATATTAGAGAAGTTGTCTGTACCGTCTATTTCCCTCAGTATCCCATCTATTATATCCTGTTCTTCAGAATCCATACCTATCATCTCTGGGGCTATAGTTTCCTCCACCTCCACAATAGCTTTCTCCACACCTCCCTCAGGATATGAGGAAACTTCATGTACTCCTTTACTAGCCCCACTCGGTGCTGCACATCTCCCAAATCCACATCTAGTTAATATATCCACTTCAATTGTCCAATTTCCTCTGCTGTCCAGTATCTTTCGAGCTATAACATCCTCTATTATAGTCGGATTCATTATTCTCCTCCGAGTTCCATTTTTTCAGGCATCTTCCTTTTAACAGTAATTGGAATAACGCCCATCTCTAACTCCTTTATGGCGATATGTATGGGAGTCACCTCATCTCCTGTGACTTTTATTAGCGGAGGAGCCCCCATCGATAGCTGGAGAGCCCTCGCACCTATTATCCGCGCTTTTTCGAACTTAGTAAGTTTCAACATATTACCCCCAAGTGGGGCCGCCGAGATTTGAACTCGGGTCACCAGCACCCCAAGCTGGGAGGATGGTCCAAGCTACCCTACGGCCCCTTTACTTCAAATTCTATTACTTCCTCTAGGAAATCTGCTTGACTAAGTATCATCCTCCTGCAACAATACCTCTTTATTCCTAAATCGTCTAAGACCTTCTTCGGTTCTTCGTCCCTTATCCTTTTCTTAAATTTTTCATATTTATCAGCAATTACCGCGCCACAACTAAAACATCTAATAGGAATTATCATTAAACTCACCTGTAAGATTTTTGTTTTTTAGCTCTTGCTCCAGGACCGCCGTATTTCTTAGGTTCTTTTCTCCTGTGGTCGCCTTTTATCATAGTTCTATCATACTCGTAAAAAACTTCCTTCAGTTTAACATCGCCACTAAACTCAACAAGTCCTCTACTTATGGCAATTCTAGCAGCTTCTGCTTGACCCATAAACCCTCCACCCCTTACATTTACATCAATGTCGACTTTATTTACTAGGTCTCCAGCAATGAGCAAAGGCTCCATTATCTTCATTCTCGCCATCTCTGGCTCCAAGATCTCTAATGGTGTTCTATTTATCCTTACTCTACCTTTTCCTTCCCGCAAAGTCGCCCTTGCTATAGCGGCCTTCCGCTTACCAGATGTTTGAATTACTTTCGTTCATATCACCTCAGAATTTGGCACCTAGCTGCTTACTTAGCTCTTTAACCTTTATGTATTTTGGGAGCTTAAGTTTATCAACCTTAGGTACATCTATCTTCTCGAACTCTATCCCCTCAAAGTCCTTTGGTACTCCTACATAGACACGTAATCTGCGGAATGATTCTCGTCCTTTAGCTTTCCTATACGGGATCATTCCTCTTACAGCTCTCCTAACAATACCCTCAGGGCGCCTCGGAAAGAAGGGGCCATGTCTCGCAGGATTCACAAGACTCTTCCTCGCTCTTCTTGCTTTATATTTTTCAAGTATATTTTTTTCTGAACCTGATATAATACACTCTTCAGCATTAACTATTGTAATCTCTTCACCTCTCAAGAGTTCCTTAGCTACATAAGAGGCAAGTCTCCCTAATATACGATCCTTCCCGTCTATAACCTTCATAGCACATCACTCAATAATTTTAACCCCTGTTCCTTTGGGGTTTTGTTCCATTAGATTCCTTAGAGATAAGCACTTACCACCTGCTTTTATTATTTTCTCCTTAGCTTTCGCAGAAAAATTTAATGCTGCTACATTAACGGGATGGTTAATAGATCCGGATCCCAATACCTTCCCAGGGACCACGAGGGTCTCACCCTTCTTAGAGTAGCGGGCGATTCTACTAATATTAACTTCTGCACGCAAGGATGCAGATCTGGATAATCTCTTAGCTATATCTCTCCAAATTAGGGATTTTTCCTCACGCGACCTAGCTATTAAGTCTTGGATAAGTTCTACCATTAGCGGATTTGTTGATTTTGGCTTCTTCATACCATCACCATAGTGCGGGGGAAGGGATTCGAACCCTCGCATCCACTTAGGAACAAGGCCCTCAACCTTGCGCCTTTGACCAGACTCGGCCACCCCCGCTATAATAGCGTAGCCAGTTCCCTGGCTTTTTCTTCTAATATTTCACATGCTTTGTTCAGTATTTCTCGAGGTTTTAATGCTCCAGTACTCTCTAACGTGAATATAAATTTTTTATCATCCCCTCTAACCTTAATAATCTTTTTTTCACATGCTTCTACACAAGACTTACACAAAGTGCATTTCATTTCATCGATTACTTTGATTTTGCCATCTTCTGATTCTAATATGTTAACAGGGCAAACATCTGCACATTTTTTACAGTCTTCACATTCCCCATTTACCTCTATTGCTGGGTAGTATTTATATCCCACTACCGCTGGCTGCCATTTAGCATGATCTTTTCCCTTACCAAGGATAGCTTCTGCCTCTAATACTAGTTTTTGCTCTTTTCCTAATTTTATAATTGGGATACCCTCTATCGGTTTTAATCTTTCATCTTCTGACTTTAAATCATGTGAATACACTGTAATAATCCTATCTTTTCCCGTAGAGTTTAAAGTAAGCTTTAATGTACAATTTGGACATCCTTCTCCCTTGCAAACACACTCCTCTCTCAAGTTCATAATATCAAGATCAGTTCTAATCGGAATCAAACCCAATCTATGAGCAATAATTTCATCATACAGCGATGATGTATTCTCAATAATCGTTACATCCTCAATCGCCAAAGTTGGAACCTCAGATACCATTATCCTCCTTAAAGCATTAGCCAAGCTTGGGTGGGCTTCTGATAATATAAACCTCATTGAGTTATCAGTTTCTTCAAGTATTTCTACTTTCATACTCTCCTACCTCTCTTTCCTCCTTTTTTCTTAGTTCCATCGTGAGGGATAGGAGTTGCATCTTCAATCCTACCTATCTTAAGACCAGCTCTTGCAAGAGCTCTAATCGCAGGCTGGGCTCCTGGACCCGGAGTTTTCGGTCCACTTCCCCCCGGTGCTCTTACCTTAATGTGGACCCCTACTATACCCTTTTCCATAGCCTCTTCAGCTGCCCTCATAGCTGCCTGCATAGCTGCATATGGAGAACTCTCTTCTCTATGGGCCCTAACTATCCTTCCCCCAGACCACCTTGATATGGTTTCTGATCCAGTTATATCTGTTATGTGTATAATTGTATTATTGAAAGAAGAATAGATATGAGCAACGCCCCAAGCCTTAGCTTCCTTAACCAATTTTACGCCTCCTCTTTCACTTTCTCACTACTCGTCTGAGCTTCGAGATTTTTTAGTGGTGAAGATTCAATATACCCAATAGAGTTTTCTTCTTCTCTTCCCACCAGATAACTTGGTGCTGTAACTTTTCTTCCCTTAATGGAGATATGTCCATGAACGATAAACTGGCGTGCTTGTTTTGGTGTATTCGCCAACCCTTTTTTAAATACCAAGGTCTGAAGTCTCCTATCAAGGATATCTTCTATTTTTAATGCTAAGACATCATCTAGGGTAGAATTCCGCTTAAGCATTTTTAATCTTCTTAATTTTTCAAGAAGTTGGATTTCTTCTTTTTTAGCTTGAGGAGTCTCGAGGGCAAGCAATTTCCTAGCTTGCCTACGAAATCCCCTGAGAAGAGTCTCCATCCTCCATAACTCTCTCTTGTTTCTTAGGCCATATTTCTTCATTAATTTCCTTTCTTCTTCTAGCCTTTCTATTTGCCAAGGATTCCGTGGTGTATCATACTTTTTCTTACGTTTTTTAGGGTCTCCCATAAACAGTCCTTCCTATTATTTTTTGGCTTCTTTCCCCATCTTTCGCCTCATAACCCCTACTATGACACCCTTCCTAAAACTCGTACGGGTTCGCTGACCTCTTACGGGTAATCCTAAAGCATGTCTAATTCCCTTGTAGCTTTTCATTTTCTTCATCCTATTTATATCCTCTCTGAGGCTCATAATGAGGTCAGACCCGATAACATGAATATTCTTACCAGTAGTATAATCAACCCTCCTATTCAATAGCCATCCTGGAAGGCCTATACCGCCTACATTCTCTATTATGTTATCCAACTTCTCTACCTCATCTTCAGTAAGGTACCCTACCTTTTTATTTGGATCAATCCCCGCCGCTTCACATATCACCTTTCCCATCCTATTACCAATTCCTTTTATACGAGTAAGCCCATATGAAATCTTTTTATTCCCATTTATATCCGTACCAGCGATCCTTACTAGATATTTAAATTCCTCTTCTTTCTTTTCCAAGATCTTTCCTCCGAGTTAGCCCTAATCCTTATATTTTTTAACTTATAAATCTTTTCAATCACTTTATAAAATTATCATTTTATATCGATTATAAAATCTATGTTTTTACAAACCGCACAATGGAATATTTTAACGAGATTTATAAATATTGCGAAAGCCCACAGAATGTTTTTGTAAAAATATAGGAAAGAAAGGAACCTAGAACCTTTTTGTCCTTTTTTAGCTTAATATAGACTGCTGATGCTACGACACCGTGATAATTATCTCACCAAGTAAAAAAAGTGTTTACTGGGCAAAATTTATTTTTAGGAAATTACCATTTTTTCTTGCTAGAACTTACTAAAGAATAAAACTTAATTTTTGAAAAACTATTAAAAAGAGTTAATTATGGAAGAGTCCAGTAATAGGATTTCTATACACAGTGCGCCTAAAATGGCCTATGTTGTGACCCATGCTGATAGCGATGGTGTACTGTGCCTCGCTACTTTTATGAGAGCTAGAGGAAACTGTAGGGCATACTTTTCCTCCCCCTCTATTTTAGCCTATACACTCACGAAGATTAAAGCTAAAAACCTATATATCTTCGATATTTCTGGTACAAATAGATCTGTAGCCGAAGCATCTAAAAGCGAAAGGGTTGTATGGATAGACCACCACATATGGGGAGCCGTAAGAAGACCAGATAATATAGAGTTTTATCTCGGTTCTACCAAAAGTGCCTGTCGTCTAGTATCAAAGTATTTTGGTATTACAGGTTTTGAGAATATAGCAGACGAAATAGACACTAATAATGTGGTGAGTCCTGAAGCAGACAAACTGAGGAAAATAGTCGCATATTACAAAGGAAAAAAACAGTCTCTAAGTTTTAAATTATTCCAGCTATCAAAGGCACTTGCTGAAAAAGGCATTACCGCTATAGATGATTACAAGCGAGAAATAGCTGAGTATGAGAAAAAAATAAGTTTCTTTGAAGAGCTAGTAATGCGAAAGGTTAAAGTGAGAAATATTAGTGGGCTAAAAGTAGCTGTTCTACAAACAGAGGGAATACCTGTGTACATCGCAACCAATAAACTAATAGAGCACAGAGATGCACCTTTCGATATAATTTTAGTATATTCAAGAATAAGTGGTAGAATCGAACTTAGAACCCACACAAGATTTAACGTGCTTCAGCTTGCAAAGATCTTTGGGGGCGGAGGTCATAAGGTAGCTAGTGGAGCTAAAGCAAGTATTGAAGATATGCTTACTGCAATAAGTTTAATGAGAACCTAAAGGCAACAGCATAAATTATTTACAGTATAATTTTCACCTTTCCTTTTCTGGAAAGTGTATTGTGCCCTCTATATTTTGTTTTCCACTAATCTCATCAATACTGAGTTTAATAATTGTAGTCCTTGCAGCCATAGATCTCGTCACAGGTATAGGAGCCGGATGATCTTTGGCATATTTTTCCATAAAGCCCTTTAGAACTTCAAATTTTTTATCAGCATCTTTTACGAAGGTAGCTGTGCCAAAGATGACAACACTCCTGAAACTCTGATCATACTCGCAGGCTTTATCTGCACATATTAAACCTATGAGCTGAAATGCGCTAAAACAGACCTTAGGATTTTCTTTAATATTATCAATCTTCCTACCCTCACTAGCCCCATGAAAGTATATTGCCTTATCCTTAGGTTCATATAAGAATTGTATTGGTATAGTGTACGGAACACCATCACGCGTAGTTGCCAAATTGCCGATAAGGGTCTCAACAAGGACCTCATCTATTCCTTTTTTGTCCATTTTTCTTTCACTTCTACGCATTTCCATGAAGGACCCCCCGAACAGATAAGTTTCATAAAAGATTTTTTATTAATTGAATAAAAAGCTAACGATTTAAACTTAGATCTCATTCGTGATAATTTTAAAGTAAAAAAGCAAATAATTTGAAGATTAAAAATTAATTTGTATAAAATGAACTTTAATAAAAGTTATCAACATTATCCATATAATGGTGTATATTGTGAACTTTTTGAAAATAGAATCTAAAAATTGCCTATCCCGTAAGTTATATCCATTAATTTACCAGTAGTTTCATAATAACTATCTAATTTGAGTCGTCTTTCTGAAAATAAGTAAAATTAGCGCCGAGGATGGGACATCAGCGCATTTTTACTGGTAAATCTAAGTCAGCTTCATGAACTCTTCAACTGTCATCTGGGCGTCGTTGATTATCTTTCTCAAAAGCCCTCTTCTATATTTTCTTTCTTGTGATATGGAACTATTGTTGTTCTCCCATTAGGATGTCTCATAAAAACATGACTGCCTTTCTGCCTCACCCGCACAAAACCAGCTTTCTCCAGGGCGCGTATGACCTTTTCAGGCGGAAGAGGTCTAAGCCTCAACTACCTGCACCCCTACGAATTCGGTTTCAACATCGCCTGCTTCTTCTTCGACCTCAAGATAGAGCTCGATAGCCTCCTTCACGCGCTTCATTAGCTCATCCAAATTCTTAGCTTGTGTATGACAGCCGGGCAAAGAAGGAACAGTGGCGATATAATAACCGTCCTCGTCCTTCTCGATTACCACGTTAAACTTACGCTTATCCATATCCACCCCTTCGAATCTTAACGTATTTAAGCTTTTATTCTCATGCTTCGCTCTCGATGTACTTTCTTTTCTCACAGTAGCCATCCTTTGAATACGAAATCGTTGCATCCTCCTGAGACCCTATCAGTTAATTTTTGCCAGTAGTTTCATAATAAATATCTAATTTGAGTCGTCTTTCTGAAAATAAATAAAATTTACGCCGGGGATGGGATTTGAACCCATGCTGAGCATATGCTCAACCGGCTCTCAAGGCCGGCGCCTTGGTCCGGTCTCGGCTACCCCGGCTTGCTTAGATTTCCATAGCCTTGGATAGGTCCCTGTCTTCATTACGACCCTCTTGGTTTTAACAGCGATTCCTGAGTTTTCTAATAGGATATCTCTGGTCTCCATTTTTGCTTGACCTATCGCGATTAGCTCGTTTTTTAAAGTAAAAAGAGCGACCAAATCCCCTGGTTTTATATCGGCATCAAGTTCGCATATCCCGGGTACAGCGAGATTTGCTCCATGACATATAGCATCTACTGCGCCGTCTCTGACTATTATTTTCTGAAGATGTTCTACCGCTTTCTCTACAGGCCAAATGACTTTTCTGAGAAATTTTTCGTTTTCATCTTCTTTCCAAAAAGAATACGCGTCCATGACATCATGTAATTTTACTGAATCTTCATCTTTAAAGGACCCACTCTTGGTTCTCCTTAATTCTACCATATGTGCCCCAACCCCTATTACTTCCCCTATATCATGGCAAAGTTTTCTTATATAAGTTCCTGCCTCACATCCAACTTTAAATAATATGTCCCTCCCATCAACTTCAAGTATCTCGATATAGTAGATTGTTCTTTTTCTCAGCTTTCTTTTTACAGCCGACTTTACCGGTGGCCTCTGATAAATTTCCCCTTCAAACTCTTTGAAAACTCTTGAGACCTCATTTTCTTCTATATTACTATGGAGTCTCATTAGACAAACATATTCTTTACCGGCTGGCAGAAGCGTTTGTATAATTTTTGTTGACTCTTCAAGACCGATTGGTAAAACACCAGATACTTTAGGATCTAGTGTTCCGCCGTGTCCCGCTTTTTTTATCTCTAGTATCTTCTTTACCCACGAAACAACTTCATGAGAGGTTGGCCCCGGGGGTTTATCAAGATTTATAACTCCATAATTTATATATTCTCTAATCCCCCTTTCTTCCGGCATTTTACCATACTCTGGATTAGTTGATGCTCTACACTTAACAACTATTTTCCTATCCATTTCAAAAGGGAGTTTGCCCATTTCGGTACCTTTAAATTAGCTTGGCTTTTCTAAGAGCCTTCTCCACTTCTTTAGAGTCGGCTCCTTCTTTGATATCAACTAATATATCCAAAGGCTCCAAATGCCTAATATTGCATCTCCTCCTCCTGACAAAGGGAGAGTCGATTATTACAAAGTTTTCATCTATTTTCTCAACTATGACACATTTTTTACCGGCTTCCCTACCAGCTAGTTTTACACAGACTCTACCTACCTCCAATTACATCACCTCTTTAAAGAGGACACCATCACATATATTATATTAATAACATCCTCTGCGCTCCATAATTCCGTATTCAGTACCACATCATAGACTGAAAGATCGGATAAATCAAAATTATATATTTTCTTGTAACGTTTGTTCTCACTTCTTTCGCGGATCTTTGTCTCCTTCAGAGCAACATTAAAATCTTTTGATTCTCTCTCTGCAACGCGCTTTGCTCTTACCTCCAATGATGCTTTTAACCATATCTTGAGATCTGCATCTATCAATAGGCCACTTAACCTCCCATCTACAACAGCATTACCTGATTTAGCTAATTCCATCTGCTTTTTATCAATGGCTCTGTCCAACTCCAAGTTTTTTTCTGCATATTTAGAGAACTCTTCTAGACTCATTCCCCTCTCTCTCGCCATTTGCCTAAATACTTGACCAGCAGAAATATGCCTCAGGCCAAACTTTGAAGCCAAAGCTCTAGCTACAGTGGTTTTTCCACTGCCTATGGGGCCTCCTATAGTTATTATCATCCTCTAACCTTTCTTTTGATTTCTATCCTCATACAATTCGAGCATAGGTACCCCCCATAGGGTCTGTTAGGTCTTTTTTTTGTTTTAGATAACTTGGAAAGCTTACTGGGCCTCAAAGCAGGTACTCCTAAAAGAGGTTTTTTACAATTGGCACACCTAGCAAATCCTACTTTCCCTTTTCGACGATGAATTACCAGTCTTCCTCCAGGTGTTTTCTTAACTACTTCTTTCATTAGTATCACTCCTTACATCTCTAATTTGAATATTTTCTTTATTAGTGTTGATATAGGAATTGAGCATAAAATATACCACCCAAGCCAGTTTAATTTTGATCCCCATATCGGGAGAGAGAAGGGGAGAGAAACCAAGTAACCATTCGTTTTTATATATGCTGCCAGGTAGTCATAGTGTCTAAGCCAAGAAAAGATCAGTATTATAGGGATCATGGTGAAAATCATTGGTTTAAAAGAGTTGGCCATCATTTTACTTTGAAGACTCATGATTTCCTTATTTAACTTCTTAAACTCACTCATATTATTCTTTTTTTGGGCTTCTCTAGCCTTCTCCTGATATTTTGCTAGTTTTGCTTTGATACGTTTCATTTCTCTTTGATCAACTACCCTAGAAGTTACAAATACCACTATAGACGAAACTAATAAAGAGATTAAGAAAACTCCAAAAAGAACATTAAACTTATCGTTTCCTGTAAGATGGAAGAATACTCCAAAAACCGGGGTTAATACCTTAAAAATTGGATCAAAAAAGCTAATCTCTAAGCACCTCCTCCATTTCTTCTACCGCTTCTTCTAGCTTTCCATCATGGTTCTTGATGAGTTTAACTGTAGCTCCTGTTTGAATAGCATACGCCATAGCGGTTGCCCTATTAATTAGTTGATGTTCTTCAACGTCCTTTATGTATTCAGCGTCTCTCTCCCGAGTTGCGTCTTTTAAACGCCTTATTATAATCTCATCAGGGTCTGCTTCAACCAATATGATCTGATCGGGATTTAATTTTTCAATAACCCAGATAGGTAGACCAGGAAGGTATCCTTTAGGAGTTTTAATAGTTGAATGCGTATCAACTATTACAGAGATTTCTTTTGATCTTTCCGCGATACTCTCCGCAGCTAATTTCTGAATATCCTTTTGAACTTCTGGACTTAATTTTCTCATCTCATCTCTGTGCTGAACCAATTTTCTCTCGCTTGCTATCCTAAACATTTCATCTCCATAGTTTATAATCTCATATCTATCTTTTAACTTTTCAATGGCGCCATTTAATACCGTAGTCTTCCCAGCGCCAGGAGTTCCTGTGACAATAACAACCTTCACAAACACCACCTCAAATCCCAAGTTCGCCCATAAACCGTCGAAGCATCGGATGAACCTCAAACAATTGCTCTCTTGCCATTTGCTCATATAAGTGATACAATATTCCGACGGTAAGAAGGACTCCTGTGCCTCCACCAAGGGCACCCGTAAGATCTCCAAAAGCTGCTAATCCGCCGACAGCTGCTCCACCTAGGATAGTCACCGACGGTATATACCTATTCAAGATCTTTTCGATTATCCTTATATCACCTCTAAAACCCGGAATCACCATTCCACCACTTTGAAGCTGTTTTGCAACAGTTTTCGGATCCATACCCGCGGTTTCGACCCAAAATTTTGAAAATAATATGGAGAATCCTATTAATAATATAGAATAAACCAATGCCACAATCGGATCGAAATCAGGACTGTATACCGGATGCGGCCTTTGGATATAATAAGCTAACCCACTCACAGGCCTATTACCGGCAAACTCCCCAAGCAAAGGATACCCGACTCTTTCTAACATACTTGCCCATAGCTGTATATTTGCCATTAATATGCTTGCAAAGATTACCGGAATATTGCTTGCATATATGAACTTTATAGGATATCTCCCTTTTGCTCCTCTAAATCTACCGTAAGTTAACGGTATCTCGACCCTAACAGACTCTGCATACACTACTGCTGCAAACACTAGCAGAGTACCAAGTATTGGCACAAGTAAGTCAAATCTAGTCTGGTTATTGAAAAGGAAATAAAGAAACGCCATAATTCTCCCAGATGGTACAGCCTCGCCTTTGACAGCTGGCAGAGGATTAAATGCTCCTACTGCTATCTCAGCACATACACCTGCAACTATAAATAATCCTATCCCACTTCCAAAGCCCCATCTAGACACTATTTCATCCATGTATATAATTAGGATTCCTCCAAAAGTTAACTGCGCGATAATTAACAGTTGATAGTGCGGGTCATTATTTAATCCAGGAAGCGCTCCCATTAATACCATTACACTGGCTTCAAAAATCGTGAAAGCAATAGCTAGAAGTTTCTGAGTTCCGGAATATATAAGCTTATCACGTGGATTAGATAGGTCTAGATCT
Organism: Candidatus Hydrothermarchaeum profundi; assembly: GCA_002011125.2. Taxonomy (GTDB): domain Archaea; phylum Hydrothermarchaeota; class Hydrothermarchaeia; order Hydrothermarchaeales; family Hydrothermarchaeaceae; genus Hydrothermarchaeum; species Hydrothermarchaeum profundi. Next base: position 1,418,897 of record MTMF02000009.1, on the reverse strand, counting down.
ATTAGTTTACCACCAACCAATATTTGGAGTATTATAGATGCAGTTACGATAGGCCCTATACCTAATGAGATTACTGAGCCAAACTTCCCCGCTATTACCGCTCTCAGATTCTCGAATAGATCTACAGCACGGGGATCTAAGCCATATAACGCTACTTCACCTAATAAAAAATATATTACCAGTATAAAGCCAGTCCACTTTATCCTATCAGAAAAAGAAAGAGCATATCTCGGTCTCTCCACCTCTGGTAATCTAGTCAGGATGTGTTCAAACCGGTGAAGAAATCCCAACCCTTCTCACTCCTCTATAACAGCTTTGCCCCCTGCTTTCTCGATTTTTTCTACCGCTCCTTCTGTGAACCGTTGTGCTTTTATAATAAGGGGTCTTGTTACTCTACCTCCTCCAAGAACCTTTTCTATATTTAATTCAGATAGTTCTACTATTATCTTACCATCATCCTTTATCGCGATTCCCTTTAATAAAAGTTCATCAACTATCTCGTCTATTTCACCTACATTAATAGAGTTATATACGTGTTTTATTTCCTTAGGTAGCTTGAATCCCCTTCTCCCAAAATATCTAGGGTAATCCTTTATAATTTTAGTCCATTTACCTTTACATCCTCCAGCTTTACCTGAGCCACCCCGATTTCCAGACCCTCTGCTTTTCTTATGGGAACCTCCTCCACATGTTCGAGAGCCTCGTTTTTTCCTAATCTTCCTATTTTTTGTCGCCATCTTTATCATCTCATTCTGTAGAGTAAACTCTTGATTTCATTTCTGGGCCCAAGAGCCCCTCCCTCGGTATATGTCCTCTTTATCCCTCTATATCCCTTTCTAGGTGGATGAAGTCTAAAAAAAGGTCTAAGGTTAGGTATATCCTTTAGTTCTGCTTTAAAATCCATAAAAGCAGAAGCAAAATCTGAAATTGATTTAAATTTTGTATTTTTCTTTATATACTCATCAGTTAGCCTTTCGCCCCCGGTAAGTTCCGCCCTCTTAGTTAATATCTCAACTAAAACATCCTTTTCCAGTGGCCCCCACGTTACATAATCCTTGACTTTTTGAAGCATTCCCAGATATTGGGGCCTGTCATCAACTATCGAACAGTAATTGACCCTGCTGAGTCTCAAGTATTTCAAAGTTTCTTTAACTTCATGTGAAACCCCGACTGTTCCTCTCACTCTGACAACCGCTATCCTTTTCATCCTATCCTTCCCTCCACTAGCCCCAAAGTCTCCTTTTGTTTATCTGTGATTTTAACAATTGAAGTCTGTTTTAATGCATTAAATGTTGCCCTTGCAGTATTTATAGTAGTCTTTGTTTTACCAAAAGACTGAGACCACACATCTCTTATTCCAGCTAGATATAGGATCTTCTTAGAAATATCTCCTGCCGCTAATCCTATCCCTTTCGGAGCTGGCATCAACTTTACTCTTACGCTTCCAGCTACACCAATAACCTCAAAAGGAACCGAGTGGGGAGTGCCGCATCCGCACTCCCAGCTACCGCATCCTCTTGATATCTCTACTAGGTTTAGCTTTGCATCTTTTATCCCCTTGCGTATAGCTGGACCGACTTCTTTTGCAACTCCTTTTCCAAGGCCGATATATCCGTCCTTATTACCAACTGCAACTGTGGCTCTAAATCTAACTCTACGTCCAGATTTATGCATCCTTTGGACGAGCTCTATATCTATAACCTCTTCTGTAATGTCCGGCATCAAAGTATCTACGATCTCTGCCTCCATTAGAGGAAGACCGGAATCAAAGACTCCTCTGATGTCCGTGATTTCACCGCTCTTTACTAGTCTTCCTAACCTTGTTCTAGGTTCCCATTCTTCTGTTTCTTCAGCCATTATTATTCACCTTTTATCTTAGCAACTATTTCCTCGAAATGCGAAGGTAAATCAACGGGATCTAGACCTCTTTCAAAATATTCAGAGAATCTCTCTTTCCGCTTTTCGCCTAGGACTTTGGCGTATTCAGAAATATGAGTCCCTCTGATTCTTTTTTCATCTGGAAATACGATGTCGCTATGGGGTATATTTATCCCTGCATCAATCACCCCTTTTAATGCAGCAAAAATCTTTGAGCCTTTAATAGGGGGTACAAACCCTATGTCCAATACTGCCTCTTTTACCCTTCCCTTAGCTTTTTTTCCGCAGAGTAATCCTGTTAAATACGCAGCAGGAAGATTTGAGGTTCCCCCCAACCACCCATATTTCTCCAGCTCCTTTGAATGACAAGAAGATATCGTTATATCCCCTTTTTCAGAGAATTTTATAAACTGTAATATAATATGGTTCAAACTTTTCCTGACTACTAGCCTATGTTTCCCTGATTGCAATAATTTAACTCGCTTTCTATAGTTGGTTTTTCCTTCTCGCTTTCTTCTATATCCTACCCTGTATCTTGGACCTGTGGCCATTATTATTCACCTTTAAATAGACCTTTTTCTTTGATATAACTCTCCAGATGCGCCTTGTCCCTAAAAACTCCACCTTTTGCCATGGCATATAATTTTCTATATGTCGAGGGATCTATTTTTTTAGAATCTCTTAACTCCACAAGTTTCTTTCTAAGAGCCCTTATGGACGACATCCATCTTTCTTTCTTAGGGAGCCTAGAGTATTTAGTGCCTTTCCGCTTTCCTGCTCCCCTTCTCCTGCCTTTTGATCTCTGGATACGTCTTATCCGTGCTCTATAACTACTTGTGCCTTTAATTGGATTGACCTGAATTATACCCTCCTTAATCAATTTTCTTATATCCTCATTTGTAACAGACGAAGAGATCGTGTCAAGTTCTTCTGGATCAAACCACACACGGTCTTCGCCTACTTGCAAAATTGATGCTGCCATCCTTCTCTGAGTCGAGAGGTTCACTCTTCTTCCTCCTCCTCAGGTTCTATAAATCGGGGCGCATTAAGAACTTTTAACCCTAACTCTTCCGCCTTCTTATATAGAGCCTCTTTCTTTCTCCTACCTAATTTCCCAGAAAATCGGACCGCGTGTTTATTTTTGTCCAATTTTTCTAATTCCGCTTCAGTTGCAACCAAGACCTCCTCATATCCTGAAGGATGAAGCCCTCTATCCTTCTTATTACTACGGTATCCTATCGACGGAGAGAGTAACTTACCCCCAAAGTATCTTCTAACTTTATTATGCATTCCTCTCGGTTTTCTCCACTTTTCGCCGAGTTTCTTATATCTGAAGTATTCTGTCCTCAAAAATTTCATATAGGAACACCATTCTTTTCCACTATATAAATACCGTCCTGGAATACTCTCCTATCTCTATTTTTAACTTTTGTAAGCTGCTCTATGTTCGCAGCTGTTTGTCCAACATCTTCAATATTACACCCAGTTATAATTATCTCCTTGCCTTTTACTTTTACCGAAGTATCACCAACTATCTTTGTCTTCCTCGGAGTTTTTTCTCCGAGAAAATTTTCAACTATAATCTCATCCCCCGATACTTTTATGCTCATCGGGAAATGAGAATATACTGCCCTCATCTTATACTCGAATCCCTGTGTGACTCCTTTTATCATGTTGTTTATATGAGAAGAGAAAGTCCCCACTAGAGCCTTTTGTGTTCTTCTTTCCTTATCCGCCCTTAATTTTATAGTATTATTTTCAAGGGAAATTTCTATTCCAGGATAGGTAAGCTCTCTAGAAATAACTCCCTTAGGTCCTTGGACTCTAACCGTATTACCTTCAAGTGTTACTCCAACTCCATCAGGAATTTTAATAGATTTCTCGAGCATTGTTCTGACCTCAATATACGTAGGCTAGTAATCTCCCCCCAATGCCCCTATTTTTTGCCTCCTCATGATCCATAACGCCTTCAGGAGTAGTTAATATTAAAATCCCAAATCCTCTAGCCGGTAGATAACGTTTTTCAAATTTTTCGAAATCATTTTTTCCAACCGGATATCTAGGCCTTATAACGCCGCAATCATTTATTTTACCTGCAAGTTTAACTTTAAACTTGCCGGCTCTGCCATCATCAATATACTCAAATTCGGTTATATAACCATGCTCTTGCATTACGTTAAGAACCTTTCCTATAAGCTTAGAGGAGGGCTTTATTATGCATTCTAAATTCCCGGTACGCTCATTGTTTTTTATATTCGATAATGCATCAGCGAGAGGATCAATCAACATTTTTTACACCTTTATTCATACTTTTTAAAACCTAGACTAGCTGCTACTTCTCTAAAACAGTGCCTACATATGTATAAGCCATAACTCCTTATGACAGGGCCGTGTGAACCGCATCTTCTACAACTTCTAGTACCCTTTCCCATTTTTGCCATCGATTCATTCCTCCACGGTTACGTTATAATTATTCTTTAAGAATTCTATCGCTTCCTCCCTTGTTACTCTATGGGACTTAGAAATTTTACCTGATCTTATTTTTCTTCTTTTAATCCTGAATCCTGGCCTCTCTAAAGTAAGACAAACGTCCATACCATAGATGCCTATCGCCGGATCGTATTTTACCCCGGGTAGATCAATATGCTCTCTAATTCCAAAAGAAACATTCCCGTATTCATCAAAACTGGAAGCCTTAATCTTATGTCCAATTGCTTTAAAAGCTTTTTCTAAAAAAACTTCTGCTCTCTCCTTTCTGAGAGTTACCTTACATGCAATAGGTAGTCCCTTTCTTATTCCAAAATTTGGGTTCGTGCTTTTTGCAAAATTTTTCTTAGGCTTCTGCCCGGTTAGCTTTTCAAGCAAAGTTTCTGCATTAGCGAGTCTTTCTCCTCCGGACCCTACGCCCATGTTCACTGTAACTTTATCGATTAACACTTTTCTCATTGGATTCATTTTGCTACCTCTGCTATGAAGGGTTCCTCTTCACCTATTACGAATACATAATCTTCTATCGTTTCGAACGATGTATCATCTACCTTTAGCTTAACTATATTCGGCTCAGGACTACGAGTTTTCTTTATTTCCTCTATTTTTGCTACTTTAGATCTATGACTTCCACCAGTAATCAATGCGATGCTTCCTTCTCTATAGTGCAAATGATTCGAGATAGTATTTTTATCTAAGTTTATAACCACCGTATCATTTGTTCGATAAATATCTTCTACGGGGTTTGTTGGATCACTAACTTTTATGAGAATATTCCTACCATCATGAAGGTTCAGCTGAATATGTCCCCCTTTGACTACCGTCTTATTAACAATCTTGCATAGTTTATACTTAGAATTTTTCTTAAGCAGTTTTTTAAGTGTTAACCTCCCCTTCTCATCTAGCAACACTATCCTCCTTTGCTTTATCTCAGGAATTTCAATAACATCCATGAGGCCGACTGGGAATTTGTAGTCTTTCCTCACAACCTTATCAACTAGAATTTTACCTTGATTTATGATTTTCTTAGCCTCATTACTGGTATTTCCAAGATGTAAATAATCTCTAACTAATAATAGAAGAGGGATAGACTCGTCCTTCCTATGAGGGCCTGGCCCAGGCTTTACAACCCACTTTCCTGCTTTTCGCTTTATCTTCCAACTTCTGGGACTAGCTAGCCTTTTAAGATGTTTTCCCATCACACTACCTCTCTAGTATCTTTCTTCTCTCTTCATCTTTTAAATCCAATTTCTTTATCATAAGATTTGAGGGATGCAAAGGATAAAAACGGTCGGTTCCGTCGGTCCTTTTCACAGTCGCTCCTTCAACATAGACTCTTCCTTTTTTTAATAAAACTTTTTCAACTTTTCCTTCATGCCCTGCAAAGTCCCCCCTCATTACCACCACAGTGTCCCCCTTCCTTACTCTTATAGAGCGTTTCCCATATTCCTCTCTCAGATCCTCGGATAGAAGTGCAGAGAGATATTTATATTTCTTGTGTAAAGGAGCTTTATAAAGCGCTTTTCTTTGTTTACTAGGCTTACTCGATACCATTTCTACACCTCAAATTATAATGCTCGCTATGCTGGCAAGCTTTGACCATCTTTCTGCGGCTTCTTTAGCTACTGGGCCTTTTACATCCGAACCTTTTGGTTCCCCTTTTTCATTTGTCACAACTGCAGCGTTATCCTCAAACTTGATTCTCATGCCATCAGGTCTCTGGTATTCCTTTTTCTGCCTTATAATAATAGCATGAACTTTTTGTTTTCGCATGTCTGGAGTCCCTTTTTTTACAGATACTACTACTAGATCTCCCACTCCTGCCTTCGGCAGTCTCCTTCGCACTCCTTTGTATCCTCTGACCGATATGATTTCTATCTCTTTAGCTCCAGAATTATCTACAACCTCTAATCGCGCTCCTGCAGGGAGGGCCCTTACAACATTCGCTTTTAAAGCCTTCATTTAGACACCTAACTTTTTTCTATTATTACAAAACTCTTCGCTTTACTTATAGGGCGGCATTCCATTATCTTAACTGAATCACCTATTTTAGCCCCAATGCAACTTGGATTATGGGCTAAATAGCGAGCTCTCCTTTTCTCATATCTCTCAAATTTAGGGAGGTAATGATAGTAGTCTCTCTGAACCACTACTGTCTTATGCATTTTGTCACTAACAACCTTGCCTTCTATAATCTGTCCTCTTACTTTTAGGGAACCATGAAATGGACAGTTTTTATCATCACATGTTCCATCAGGTTGTTTTACATCGATTCCTATTTCCATGCATTTTCACCCTATCTTCAGGTCTTCCTACTAAGGTTCTTCCATTTATTTTAACTTTTCCGTCCTTTAACCTAAACTCGAGGACCACCTCGCTCTTAGGTATCATCCACTCTTTTTTATTTTTGATTATAAGCATATTTTTTGTCTCGTCTATAACAATCCCCTTAATGCCTATCAGCGAGGGATTTGTTGCATTAACTATCCTGCAACGTAGACCTATTAGTTCGTGTCTTATCAAATTTTCTTTTGTGATATAAGTCATTATCTGACTTCTATGAGATCCTCAGAAAATCCCATTTTCATTAGGACTTCTTTCACTTTCTTTCTGTGGTCGCCTTGCAACTCAATTCTTTTGTCTTTGAAGGTACCTCCGCAAGCACATTCGATCTTAAGTTGCTTTACGAGATCTTTTAAATCAAAGTCTTTTTCATTGATTCCTTCAACCACTGTCATCAATTTTCCAAATTTCCGTCTTGTAGTATAAACATTTATTTTTTGGGCTTCTCTGGCAATGGCCTCGCAAACGCATAGCTCTTTTGGTAACCCACAAACCTCACAAACTGCCATTTATTTCTCCTTATGCCTTTTTAACGTCTGAATCCTTGCTATAGTCCTCCTTATTTCTTTTATCTTTCCGGGATTTTCAGGTACCCCGCCTGATGCTATTTTCGATCTCTCTTTTAGCAACTCATTTTTTAATTCCGAAATCTTTTCTTCCATCTCCGAAAGTGAGAGATCCATAATCTCGTCAGTCCTTAAGATTACCAATTCTTAATCAGCCTCCTCTTCCTCAAGCTTTTTAAGTTCTTCCTCAATTTTCCGTCGAGTAACTCCTTTCCCTGCCACAGGTATGCCTCTTCTTTTTGCCACTTCTTTTAGTTTTTCCCAACTCATACTGCTATAATCTTCCCCTTCTTCAACTTCTTTTTCTTCTACTTCCTTCTTTTTCACTTTCTTTCTCTTAAATTTCTCTAGTTTAATTTTCTTTTTAGGAGCTTCCTCCTCTCCAAGCTCGCTCTCTATTTCCTCAACTAACTCCTCGATTTCCTCTTTAGCGGATTTTACCTTAACTTCCTCCTCTTCTTTTCCAAGAAACTCTATCTCATCGGGAAGTTTTACCCCCGGAGGCATAATCTTTACTTTAACTCCAATGATGCCTGGCTTAGGAGCTGCCTGAGCTTGTCCTTCTCGGGTATAAAGAAATGCAGGTTCACCGCAGTGCTTTATATATCCATCGACAAATTTTAAAGATTTCGCTCTCTCGCCGGTTAGCTTCCCAGAAATCTCGATTTCAGCGCCCCTTGCTCCAGCATCCATTATCCTACGCAAAGTCGTATATGCCGCTCTTCTAAAATGTATACCTCTTTCAATGGCAGATGCCAAATTTTTAGCCATAACCGTAGGATTCAGCTCAGGGATCTCCAGTTCATTAACTTCAATCTGAGGGTTATCTATTTTATATTTCCTTTTCAATATGTTAGTTAGCTTCCTAATAGAAGCACCCTTCCTACCGATAACAAGTCCTGGACGCTGAGCATAGATAATTACTCTCGTCCCTAAAGGTGTCCTTTGGATGTCAATTTCGCCGCATCCCGCTTTTTCAAGTTCTTCTTTAAGAAATTCCTTTACTTCGAATTTTCTAATATTCTCTTGAATAAAACTCCGTTCTATCGCCACTGAATCACCTTTCTTCAAGTACCACTTCAATATTTGTTGTCAACGTATTATGAGGCGACGCTCTACCAAAAGCTCTTGGAAGAATACCTCTTATAACTCTTCCTCTTAAAGCGGAGATATGCTTTATGTAAAGCCTCTCTGTGTCTAATCCTTTATATTCGGCATTAGATCTAGCGCTTTCTAGGACTTTAAGTATATTTTCAGCTACTTTAACTGGGTATCTTCCCGCATACGCTTTAGAGAGTCCCCTACGATGAGCTAAACCTTTTTTATATTTTTTTATAGGTACAGGCCTTCTCATTTGGATAACGTCTTCGAGAAATTCAATAGCATCCTCTAATTTTTTACCTCGGATAGCCCAGCATGTTTCCACCGACCACTTCGGTGACATCCTAAGCTCTACTCCCATTGCCTTAGCAATCCTGCTTTCATCCTCTTGCTTATAAGAATATTCAAGTCTGCCCATACATACACCTTACTTGAGGGGAACATACAAGCTAGATTTAGTGGCGCCCATACCTGGGGCCCCATGAACTACTTTCTTTCTAGTCAATGCAAATTCTCCTAAATAATGACCTATCATCTCGGGCTTTATTTCAACCCTTTGAAACTCTTTACCATTATGAACCTCAATTGTCAATCCAACCATTTCAGGTAAAATCACCATATCTCTACAATGAGTTTTTAGTCTTACCTTTTTACCTTCTTTGAACTTTCTTATTTTTTCCAGTAACTTTTTTTGTCTTGGAGTGAAACCACGATTTAAAGACCTTCTCTGCCTAGCAGGAAAAATCCTAGATAACTCGGCCAGTGACATTCTTTGAAGTTCTTCTATTTCATATCCTCGGTATAAGAATTTTTTAGGCATTTCACTTCCTCCCCGCCCTCTTCGCTGCTATAAGACCTACTTTAGCTCCGGGAGGTAGATTTCTAGATACTGTAGTGGGCTTCCCGGGTCTTCTCGAACCTCCTCCATGAGGGTGATCTACAGGGTTCATGGCCACTTTTCTAACTATAGGCCAATATTTAGCTTTGGATCTTATCATATGCCACCGCTTTCCTGCTTTTAATATAGGTTTTTCCCTTCTACCTCCCCCCGCTACAATCCCTATAGTTGCTCTACAATCGGAATCCAGAGTTTTTAACTCTCCAGAAGGCATTTGAACTACTGTCCTTCCATCATCATGAGCAATAACGAGTCCATAGACACCAGAAGATCTAATATATTTTCCTCCGTCTCCCGGTATAGCTTCCACATTATTTACAGGGGTTCCTTCAGGAATCTTTCCAAGAGGGAGAGTATTTCCCTGAACTATTTCAGCTGCACCTCCAAACGAAATCTCGTCTCCAACTTTAATTCCTTCTACGGCTAATATATTGATTTTTTCATTATTCTCTAATAAAACTTCTGCAACTGGAGCCGTCCTTGCAGGGTCCTTAAGAATATCAACTATTTTTCCTTTAATTACTCCTTCTTTCTCTTTTTCATCGTATTTCTTGTGTAAAGCTTTTACTTTATATCTGTGAGAGGGTGCTCTAAACGTGCTCGTTCCTCTTCCTCGTCTTTGCGATATGATTTTTTTCCCCATTCTTATTCACCTTAGAATACGCCTATCCTTGTAGCTACTTCTTCAGCCTTGTACTCGGGTCTTAGTTTTACGTAGGCTCTTTTAATACCTTTTGGAGTTACTAGTGTATTTACTTTTTCCACTTTAACCTCATACAAACTTTCTACAGCTCTTTTTATTTGGTTTTTTGTAGAATTTCTAGCTACAACGAAAACTAACTTGTTCTCTCTTTCTATAAGGCTCATTGACTTTTCTGTCACATCCGGGTGGATCAATATATCATAGGGTTTCATTTGAACCTCTCCTCGATTTTCTTCAGTGCAGACTCTGTATATATAGTAAGCCTCCCGGGAGTAGCACCTGGTGCTAGGTGCTCTACACTAAGTTCATTTACTGTAACCACATCAACTCCGGGATGATTTCTCGCTCCATTCTTTATTCCTTTATCTTCAGATATCACTAATAGAGCACTTTTTTTAGTCTTATACTTCCGCCCCCTCATTTTTCCTTTACCAGCTCTTATCTTCCTTTCTTTAGCTCTAAGGATGTCCTCCCATACACCGAGTGTTATAAATACTTCTCTCGTCTCTTTAGCAGTCTTAAGACTTTGAATTTTATCCTCAACGATTAGAGGTATTTCAGGCAATTTTTCAATTTTATGTCCTCTCGCTTCAACTAGTTCCCTTTCTTTAGTCGCTGCTATAGCAGACCTCAAGGCCTTCCTCTTCTCCTTTAAGTTAATCTTTTTAACGATTTTCTTCTCTACAACGGGAGGATGCGCTACTCTGCCTCCAACTGCTTGAGGCACAAAAGCTGCCCGCCCGGCAGCATGATGTCTACTTCCTTTAACTCTCGGTACTCTTGATACACCATGCCCCGGACCCCACGAGGTTGCAGATGTCCTTTTTCCGGCTAATGGATCAACTCCTTGAGGTTGATATCTTTCAGACTGCACCGCTAAAACCGCTCTTTTAATTATATCTGTCCTGATATCCTCTAGAAAAACGCTGGGCAATTCAATCTCGCGCTTCTTTTTAGAATCGATAGAATAGACATTAACCTTCATTTTTATACGCCCTGCTTAGATTCCCTACTTATATATAATATCTGTGGTGGTCCTTCAGGCATTCTTGAAGGAGGCCTAATAGCCGGTCTCAATCTTACGAGCCTGTTTCTGGGACCAGGTATGGATCCATGTAACAAAAGATAATTACTAGAAACTACCCCATAACCTAAGAATCCTCCAAGAGGCGTAATTTCATCCTTCCCGGTACCTACTTTCAATATTCTTTTATTATACTCAGTCCTCTGGTGATAACCCATTCTACCGCTTTGCGGGACTGTCCACATCATGGCTGAGGGATGCCACGGTCCCAGAGTTCCTGCTGTCCTATGTCCTTTTCTTGTCTTCCGCGGTAGATGTTTTACCCCCCACCTCTTTACAGGGCTCTGGAATCCCTTTCCTTTTGTAATGCTGATGACATCAAGATACTCTCCTTCCTCAAAGACTTCAGAAACTGTGATATCTTTGCCTAAGTGCTCCTTTGCATATGCATATCCCTCTGTGACATTTCCGCTGACCTTATACTCCATTATCTCAGGCTTCTTCCTAGAGGCTCCGCTATTCCAAGGCTGAGTGTGGACAATCAGTCTTATCTCATCTACCGAGTCTAAAACGCTCTCAATATCACTAGCATTATGCTCAAATTTATTAGGAAGTCTAATAACTTTTGTCAAATGTTTAAGAGGTTTGGGTTCCCAAACCTCTGATATAACCTTTAGTCCAGTTGTATCCAAGCTATAAGCTCTTATCCCGCACACCCTGAGAGGAGGAGTTTCAACAACGGTGGCAGCTGCCTTAATTTCTTCCCCATAAGTTGGGCTATGAGGGAAGTCGTCTATCATAATTACATGCGTTGTTCCAGCTTTATAACCTGTAAAACCTTGCAATCTAACTCTATCTTCATCTACCCATGATCTGATCCTGGGTATAGGTGATACTGCCCTTTTTCTAGGGCTATACCCTAGTGACCCTCTTTTTGGGTGATGTGCACGTTTTCCCATATTTCTTACTCCTTGATTCTTAAATGTCTTAGACGATGTCTAAGAAAAATGAACGCCCAAGGTGGACTTTTACATCCAACAGTTGTTTACTCCTATATAAGGATTTCGAAAGTTACATATACATCTCTAGCTGGCATGCTTTGCACATTTCACTAGATGAAGGATTTCCACATATCTTGCAATTCATTATCTCTCTTAGCGAGTAGTTTTCTAGATACGGTTGAAGCTTTTGATAGCCTCTTAATATCGAATATTTTATCCCAGGATTCTCATTTTCAAGGAAATATATAATTTTCTTTATGTCTTCTCGGAAAGAATTTGCAGAATAAGGGCATTCCTCCAAAGGTGCATTAAATCCCTGTAAGGTTGCATATACTGCAACCTCTTTTTCCGGAAGCTCAGATAGTGGCTTTATTCTTTTAACAAATTTCTCATGATCAACAGATTTATGTAGTCTAATAAGCCTTTCTAAATCACCCCGGATATAGTTCATCATAATTGTTTGAACTTCATCGTCCAAATTGTGTCCTGTAGCTAGTTTAGAGGCTCCTAATTCACGGCTCTTATCATTTAACAATCTCCTTCTTAGAACCCCACAATTATAACATCCCATACTCTCTCTTTGCATTTCGTCCAACGTTTTGCCGAAGTATTCTCTGAAGGATAAAATATGTAGAGGAATATTATATTTTTTACAAAATTTCTCTGCGTTTTTTAAGGTTTTTTCACGATATCCCTTTATACCTTCGTCTACTGCTATCGCATATAAGGAAATTCCCATTCTTTCACCTATCTTATTTAGGAGATATAGAGCCGTTATGCTATCTTTACCGCCAGAAAGAGCTACGGCAATTTTTTCATCTCTCTCTAACATGCGGTATTTTTTTATAGTTCTCCTGAATTTGTATTCGAAATAGTCTTTAAAATGGGTTTCACAGAATTTTTGCCCACTATACCTCTGAAAGTAGACAGGTCGACCTCCACATTTATTACATCTCATATTTACCCCCCGGAGATAGCTGGGATTATCTCCACGCTATCTCTATCGTTGAGGACCTCCTCTTCAATACAGAGTTTTCCATTTCTTCTTATTAGCACCGTTTCTCTATTTATGCCTAATTTTTTTAGAAGGTCATTTATCGTAGAGCCTTCATCTAATATGACAGACTTTTCTTCTCTTCTTATCTTTACTGATACTTCCATGACAAAATGAATATATTTTACCTTAATACAAATATATGAAAAAGTTCTTAATTGTAGTTAGGTGATAAAATGTCTTTAGGTAAAAAAATACTTGTGGTCTTTTTAATAGTGATATTAGGTATCTCTGCGTTCATTGGATACACTTACCTAACAATTATTAAACCCGTTATGGGGCTGGAAATATATCCAGAAGGTATCGAACCAATTACTCTCTCCCCTTTAGTGTTAAATGTATTAATTTCAGTATATAACCCCGGAGAAGCCACTACTCTACCCTCTGCAGACATCAACATATACCTTAACGGAGAATATATAGGCTCTGGGATAATGAAGGAAATTAGCATAGCTAAAGGGGAAGAAAAAACTATCGAAGCTAGGATATCAATTACGAAAACTCTTTCAGAATTGCTTCAAATGACAACTACCGGCAATAAAATTGAAATAGATGGAAAGTTGCATACTCCTCTTGTTTCAATACCGATACCTAAGATCCCAATTCCAACGACTAAAGATTTCTCAGGTATACTAACAGCTGAAATTGGGCCAAATATGCCGAATATACCACTACTTATCGCTTCAATAGAGGAAAATCCTGAGATGACTTTGCAAGAAGCTATAAAAAATGAAAAAGTTATTTCTAGGGTTAAAGAAGAGTTTGGAAAAAATATTACAGAGGAAGAGTTAGCACAATTGGAGGAATCTCTACCTCCAGAACTTAAAAACATAACTATTGATGATTTGCTGAAAAACCCTGAGCTTCTACAGGAGTATACGAGTTATTTAGAACCTGAAACGCAATGAAGGTTTTTCCGCAAGACAAAAAAAGTGAGAGAGGCACATGAAAAGTGCCTCTCGCCTAGGGCGTGCTGGGAGTAACCCGCCTTCTGTTAAAGGCATCATTCGTCTAAGCGCTCTACCACTCGCCTCGTGCGGATGCTCATTGGCGATTGTTTGAGCTTGCATCCCCGAAGTTGGCCGTTTCACCATGCCCTGCGGACCTTCATGCTCTGCAATCATCATCACCGCAGGGATGTATCGTTTCTGCTCCAGAGCTAGGCCTCTCGGCCTCCTCTCTTACGAGAGGTCGGGTTCCGCAATGATGGGCGGAGTTTCCTCACCTGACTAGCAGGCGAAAGATGCCCTCCAGCTCGCCCTATACCCATAATCCAAAGTAACGAGAGTAAACTTCGTTGAGTTTATCTTTTTTCTATCACTTGTTTACTTAAAATAAAAGAACCATTAGGAATATCGCTATATATTATAATACCTGGCCCAATCATACAATTGTTACCTATCTTTTTACCGGAATTGATCATTACATTTAATCCCAATTTTGTATTATCACCTATAACGCATCCAAACTTTCTTCTCCCAGTATCGACTAGCTTTCCTTTTATTCGCATCATCACATTTTTACTATCTAAACGTAGGTTCCCAACCAAAGTCCCTGCGCCTAAATTGCAGTTTTTTCCTATAATTGAATCACCGACATATGATAAATGAGGGACCTTTGTGCCGTCCATAATTATAGAATTTTTTATTTCAACACTATTCCCTACATAGCAGTTGGAACCAATAGAAGAATAGTTCCTGAGGTAAGCATTAGGCCCTATAATAGAGTTTTCCCCAATATATACAGGGCCCTCCAAATAAGACCCTGACTTAATTATAGAGCCCTTCCCGAGAACCACGGTTCCTTTTAAAACCACATTTTCTTCAACAATACCTAGGATCTTTAAATCTTTTTTCCCCAAAATCTTTTTATTTGCATCTAGATAGCTCCACGGGTTACCAATATCAAGCCATTCTCCACGAACTTCAACGGCTTTAACTTTTTTACCTTCTTCCATTAAAATTTTAATAGAATCTGTAATCTCATATTCGCCTCTCTCAGACTTTGGGGTTTTTTCAATCGCATTAAAGATCTCAGGCGAAAAACAGTTTACACCAATACACGCTAAATTGGAGATATATTCTTTAGGTTTTTCTACAATTTTTTTAACTTTTCCATTTTCTAATATTACGACCCCATATCCTTCAGGGTTCTCTACTTTTTTGACACCGAGCGTAACCGCTGAATCGTGATTTTCAAGAACAGTTTTAATTACATCCACTGATACTATGGCATCCCCTGCTAAAACTAGAAAATCCTCATCAAATTTACATCTTCGTATCGCATCTGCAGTTCCTAGCTGAGTTTCTTGCAAAACATAATCGATAGAGAGACCTAATCTAGCTCCATCTTTAAAGTAGTCTCGGATACTATCCGCTTTATACCCTACTACTATTGTGATTTCTCCTATCCCTGCCTCCCTCATCGATTCTAGAATATACTCTAGGATAGGCTTTCCTGCTATAGGAAGCATCGCTTTAGGAGTATTATCTGTTATAGGCTCAAGTCTCGTGCCTTTACCTGCTGCGAGTATTACGGCTTTCACTTTGCATACCTAACTAATTTTCTTCAAAGCAGTTTTAATTTCCTTTTTAACCATTTTTAAAAGCTCTTGAAGCCTATCGTTGGACTTCGCCTCTACAGTTGCCCTAATTAAAGGAGTTGTATTTGACGGCCTCAATAAAAACCATCCATCGCTATAGCTTACCTTAACACCATCAGTAAGATCTACAGGCAAGCCTGAGTTTTTATAAGTATTTATAAGTTCATCTATCACTTTGAATTTTTTTTCATCCGGGCATGGTATATTTTCCATTACTTTAGGATAACTAGGGATCTCATCGACCATCTCAGAGAGTTTTAATCCCCATTCAGAAAGTATCTCGCCCAGTTTTAAGCTTACAACAATAGGGTCATCGAAGGTATAAAATTCTGGAAAAAAGTAGTGTGCACTTGTTTCCATTGCAAAAAGCGCATTATATTTTTTAATTGCTTCCGCCACGAATACATCTCCTACTCTGACTCTTTTTACAGTACCACCTGCCTTTTTAATCTCGCTTTCAACTATCATAGAGCATTCCATGTTTGCTATAATAATACCCTTCTTTTTCTCAAGTATCCTTTTTGAGATTATTATTCCTATCTTCTCGTTTTGCACAACCCTACCCTTATCATCTACGAATACAACCCTATCTGCGTCGCCATCATAACCTGCCCCAAAATCTGCTCCTGTAGCGACTACTGCTTTCATCAAGTCTCCGAGATTTTTTTCATTCGGCTCAGAGGGTCTTCCAGGAAAGGTTCCATCCGGATAACAATTTATTGTTGAAACTTTTGCTCCAAATTCTCTGAAGATATATGGCGCAATCAGAGATGCTGCTCCATTACCCGGGTCAATGACCACCTTGAATTTCTCATATACTGGGTTAAATTTGCTTAAAATATAGTCTGAGTATTCTCTTAGCGTTTTTTCAGGATTTATGTATATTATTCTACCTACATTCTTCCAATCTGATAGCTTGAACTCCTCTTTTAGAAAGATATTCTTAATTTCTTCGTTTTGAAATGTATAGCCCGTGCCATCAGGATGCCTAAATCTAACGCCATTATACTCAGGAGGATTATGAGAAGCAGTTATATATGCTCCGGCATCATAGCCCCCTTGCCAAATCTTAAAGTTTGCTGTCGGTATCGGTACCAACCCTGTCGAGTAGACATCGCAACCTGTCGCAGATAGACCTGATATAAAAGCATTTTCCATTATAAGGCTGCTTGTCCTAGGGTCACGGCCCACTAATACCTTACCCTCTCCCTTTAGATACGTTCCAAACGCAATTCCAATCTTCGCTGCTATTTCAGGCGTTATTTCCTTATTAAAGATGCCCCTCACATCATAGGCTCTGAATATATACTCCATATCATGCACCAAACTTTTCAGATTTATTCATAAAATTCAATAGGATAGGCATAAAATTTGTTCCTACTATCCATCCTAAGCCTCCCTTAGAATTTGCTCTTTCGCTAAACTTATCTACTTCGTCAGTCCTTACTTCAGGGCCACAAATTGTAATAGGCACGGGATCACCTGTATGATCTCCAAAGCTACATGGTGTCGTATGGTCCGCTAGTACAGCAACATAATTTTCCTGCGAGAAATCCAAAAAAACTCCTATCGCCTCATCTATTTTTTCTATTATCTCTACTTTTTTTCGAGGGTTATGGTCGTGCCCCGCCTCATCAGCTTCTTTAATATTCATTAAGAGGAAGTCTACCTTTTCAAGTTCTTTTAGTGCCCTTGAACTTCGCTTAAGATAATTTAAATCCGCATTGATTATATTCATTCCCACCGACTTTGCTATTCCCTTTATTATAGCAGTAGTAGCCATGCATGAGCCGGAAATCCCGTATTTCTCCGTTATGGACTGCAATTTTACAGCAGCCCCACATCCTCTGAGTAGAAGCATATTAGCCTTCTTTCCGCTAAGAGCTTCTTGTACCTTTTCGGTGAATTCATTAACTAGTTGCGCTGTTCTTTTAGCCTCTTTTGAATTATCGAGAGGCTTCACTTTCTCAACTTTTTTATTGGGGTAATGCGGATCAGAGTCAGAAACCTTATAACTTAAGCCTCTACCACGTAACACTAGTGCTCCCCTGTAACTTAGAGATTTAAAAATAATTTCAACGCCAGGTAGCGTAAGAGTATTTATTATCTTAGCAAGCTCCGTCGTATCTTTTATTCTTCCTGCCCTCCTATCGGTTACTACCATGTTTTCATCTATTGTGGCAAAATTACATCGGAATGCTATGTCTCCGGGTTTTAGTTCAATGCCTAAACCGGCTGCTTCAAAGGGGCCTCTACCTGTATACACTTTAAAGGGATCGTAACCCAAAATAGCTAAATGAGATGTATCAGAGCCTGCCCTTATCCCAGGACCGATTGGATGCATAGTCCCATTTATCCCCCGCGCAGCAAGTTCATCCATATTAGGAGTCCTCGCTACCTCTAGCGGCGTTTTTTTACCAAGTTCTTCTATTGGCCTATCCCCCATACCATCACAGATCACTACTAGAGCCTTCATACAGAAAAAGATTGGAAAAGTGTAACTTAAAGCTTTTCTAGAAACATATAAATTGATCACCTATACCCTCTTAATTTAGATCAAAAGATATACATATAATCCAGCGATGCTGCCTGCGAGAGTCGATAGAAAATTAACGGAACCGTTTCCTATAAGACCTCTTCTCTCGAAAACAGCGCCTAAAACGCTATCGACAGTGAATCCGAATGTTCCACCAATTACTGCGACTAAAATTGCGGTCTCAAAACTAGCTAACTTTAGTATCCAAGCGGTCAGCCCTATAATAAACGCACCTAGGATACCCGCAAAAGTTCCTAATATAGTAACTCCCCCATTGGTGCCCGGTGGTACTTTTTCTAATGTAGTAATTAACAATGGCTTTTTTTTACTTAATACTCCTATCTCAGAAGAAAGAGTATCACCTGTAACTGTGGCTACAGCAGCAATATAACTTGCTGCAATCGTAGATGCTAAGAGGTCAGAGTCCTTAATATACCATATAACAGCAAAAGCGGTAGGCACAAGACCGTTAGCAAGTACGTGTGTAATGCTTCTTTTACCGCTATTTGATTCAGAGACTCTTATGGCGCTTTTGAAACTGTACCTAAATCTCGTTGCAATATACGCGGTAAACAGAAAAACTAGTAAAAGAATAAGCCAGTCGAAACCAGCAAAATAAACTATGACTAGCCCGATATATGTAGCAGCTAGAGTACCTTTTAAGTCAAGTATGCCTTTTTTATATACCACTACCCCTAGCACGAGGCAAATCGCCAGCCATAACATAATTCTACCTATGAATTAGGCTGAAGCTGATTCTAAAACTTTAACTTTTCTAACTTCAACTCTCTTTAAAGGATATATCTTGCTGGCAGCTCTATACATGTTTACGGATAGCCTGTTTTGGATGATCTCTTGAATTAATAAATCTAAGTCTTTTTCCTCTGCTTCCTTCTTGACTAAATCAGACATTACTCTTCTAATAGCCTTTTCTTGAGCTGTTTGAACCCTACCTATAGCAATTGCTATAGTTTTTACCCTAAGTTTCCATCCATCTTTCGTAGTTACATCGACAACTCCTTCTACTCTAGTGCTTTTCCTTCTTATCTGGCTTCTCATATACTCCCTAGATAATGCATGACCCTTAAAAGCCGTGTATGCTTGGTTTCCCTTGACATCGGTTATAACAAATTTAAGCTTAATGTGCTGCTTTGTAAAATCTCCCGCCAACTCTCTCATAGTTGTTTCAACTGTTCTTCCTATTAGAGACGAAGGATCACTCGCCAGAGTTTCTCCTATCTTTACTTCTCCAAAGCCCTTAGGGGCTAATATTTCATACCATCTTTTTGTTTTCCAAGTATCTACTCTTCTTCTAGCTCTAGCCATTCAACTCCTCCATCTTTAACAAGAAATTACTATAAAAAGATATCTGTTGATTCAAATTTAATAACTTCTTCCCACCTGAATCATATTTCTAGAAGTTCTGCCACATCCTAGACAAACCCCATCTTTTTTTTCGTCCACTATCCCGAGAAAATCTGCATCTATCTCATCTTCGATAATCTTTCCACACGCTTCATCGCCGCACCAACCCAACCGCACAACTCCCCTACCCTCTTTTATGATCTTCCTCGCGTTTTCTAAAGAAGTAGCTTCATATATTTTTTTCTTAAATTCGTCCCACGCCCTTGCTTTTAAGTTATCGGTTATACTAGCTAGTATCCTCTTTACACTTTCTTTAACATTCTCCCGGGAAATCGTGGTTCTCTCCATGGTATCTCTCCTTACTACGGTTACTTTTCCTTCTTCAATGTCTTTTGGACCCAGCTCTATTCTAAGAGGTACTCCTTTAATCTCCCAGTCAAAATACTTGCTTCCAGGCCTTATATCTCTGTCATCTACATGAACTCGTAGGTCTTTCAGCTCTTCCTTTAATTTAACGACTTCTCTATCCACTTCATCTTTCTTGTTTTTATACCATATAGGTATTATAACACACTGGATAGGCGCTACTTTTGGTGGAATACAGAGACCATGATCATCACCATGCGTTACTAATAACGCGGCTATTACTCTATCTGAGATTCCATAACAGGTTTGATAAGCATACTGCTGGTTACCCTCAGAGTCCTCGAATTTTATGTTAAAAGTCTTTGCAAAGTTTTGACCTAAATTATGCACCGTTCCGATTTGCAGGGTTCTCCCATCCGGAAAAATAGTATCAAATGCCATCGTATACACAGCGCCGGGAAATTTATCCCAATCCGGCCTTCTAATGACTGAATAAGGTACACCAAGTTCATCAAAAAAATTCTTGTAAATTTGAATAGCTTCCTCAATCTGTGCCTCTGCACTCTCCATACTTTCATGTACAGTATGAGCCTCTTTGAAAGTTGTTATTTCCCTCAGCCTAATTAGAGGACGGGTATGTTTTGTTTCATATCTAAAAACATTTACAATCTGGTAGATTTTTATAGGAAGGTCTGCGTGTGACCGAACCCAAACTAAAAACATAGGATAAATAGCTGTCTCAGATGTGGGTCTCAAAGCCAGCTTGACATTTAGAGGCTCCCTACCCCCATGAGTAACCCAAAAGACTTCATCCTCAAATCCTTTTATATGCTGGGCTTCTTTTGCAAACTCATGTTCGGGTATTAGTAGTGGAAACAATGCTTCTTGATGACCTGTCTTGTCTAATAGCTCCCTAATCACGTCTAACACGTATTTCCTAACTTTGAAACCATAAGGGAACCAGACATAAAGCCCTTTAACAGGATACCGGATATCTAATATCTCTGCTTTTTCAATTATATCGTTGTACCACTCGCTGAAGTTCCTATTCATTTTCTCTCTCATGGAAACCCCTGTTAACGGTAGTAAGTATAAAAAGTTGTTGTTAACTAAATGGTAAAATTCTCAAATTTTTAGTTTAATTATAGGTTTAGCGATTAGTTGTCTTAATTAGCTTTTACTACCATAAATATTTTTATTACAAAATGTTACTAAAATATTTGAAGGTGTTAACTGATTATTAAAATAACAGAAAGTAAGAAAAAGGAGGTGGTGTCTTATGTTTAGAAAAAAAGATACCAACATTATACCCCGAGAAATAGGAGGCAACATAATGATGCGAGAGTCATTAAGCTTGTGGAACGAGTTTGACCGATTATTCAAAGAGTTTAGGAGAAGCGTTGACGAGTTGCTTAGACCTTTTAACGTGGGTATAGAATCAGCCGACTCTACTAGAGTACCGGCTATGGATATCGCTGACGTGGGAGACAAGTATGAAGTAAAAGTAGAGTTGCCAGGGATTCCTAAAGAGGACATAGACATCAAAGTGACGCCTTATAGCCTAGAGATCTCTGCTGAGCATAGTGAAAGTAAAGATGAAGAAGGTAAAAACTGGATTCGGAGAGAGCTGTCTAGTAGGAGATATTACCGAAGCATCGAGCTACCCGAAGAACTAAAGACAGACGATGTAGAAGCCGAACTTAAGGAGGGGATACTTACAATAACTCTACCGAAACTTGAGCCCAAACCAGAGTACAAAGCCAAGAAGGTAAAAATAAAATAAACTCTTTCTTTTTTTAAACTATTGTCGCTGGTAGAATAGCGTCTCTAAGTCCTGGACCTATCCCCAGTATAAAAAATAAGAATTTAAAAATTTTATATTGCTGAGAAGCCCCCCTCACGTTTCCTTTTAATTTTTCATCCCGATACCACTTTTCTAAAAAATAGATTGCAAGTAGAGCCACTAGTATTTTTAAAGGGATCATTATAAACGCTGTTCCTGTAGTCTTTATGAAAATATCTGGTAAAAGATGTTCCTCCGAAAAATGATAAAAATCAATGCCTAAAAAAGTTGCAGACCCATCAAGGAGATGAGCGTAGATGATAGCAACATTATCTAACTTTCTAAAAACTCTTGTTTGATTAGTAAAGGAAGACAAAAGGTAAATAGCAAGCGTTATACCAAATGCCAAAATGAATGGATATAATATTCTTTCTCCTCTTACAATAAACTTTGAGAGATTATAAGAGGTGAACAATGCAGCAAAAATCCCAATTAGTAAGGGGGTATACCAATACTCTATCTTAAAGCGTGTTTCGATCACGAGTCCAATAGCAATGGCAATTAGCCCAAGAGTTATTGAAGTGATATAAACTCCGGGAGTGATATTCCACAGCTGGTTTCTTTCATACATCCCTACATCTGCAAGCATCCTTAATGTAACGCCAAAGACTATGTAAGGGGCGGCAGCCCATAAAAATCTATTATCGAATTCTATCCTTTTGAATATGAACCGTGAAAATCCCCATAAGATAAGCAAAAGAATTCCCAAGTATATTACATAGTCTTGAACCGTGTATTCCGCCATAAGAGCGGAATTAAAAGGAAACTTAATAAACTTTGTGGAGAAACTTTCATCGATGAATTCTAAAATGATGCAACTACCTAGAATAGTGCTGGTTGAAAAGGGTGCTATTGACAAAATCGGATCTGTTTGTACAGAACTAAAACTAAATGAGAGAGCCTTAGTGATCTCAGATCCTATCACTTATGAAATAGCAGGTAAAGAAGTAGTATCACTTCTACAAGCAAGCCACGAATTAAGGAGTCATATAATTGACAATGCAACTGTGAGAGAGGTCAAAATAGTCGAACAAATTATTATAAAGGAGAACATAGATTTCATAATCGGAGTAGGTGGGGGTAAAGTCATTGATGTTGCAAAGCTTGCTTCAAAACAGTGCCACAGAGAATTTATCAGCGTTCCTACAGCAGCCTCTCACGATGGGATAGCCTCCTCTAGAGCATCGATTAAAAGTGAGAGTGGGTCTGTTTCTCTTGAGGCTCATGCTCCAATAGCAGTCATAGCTGACATAGCGATAATAAGAAAATCCCCTTATAGGCTCTTAGCAAGCGGCTGTGGTGACCTTATATCAAAATACACCGCAATAAAAGATTGGGAACTTGCCCATAAAATCACAGGAGAGGAAATTAGCGAATACGCTATTTCCCTATCTAATATGACGGCCAAAATAATAATGAAAAACAGCCGTAAAATTAAGAATAGAAGTGATGATAGTATCAAAAAAGTCGTAACGGCCCTCATTTCTTCAGGAGTTGCAATGAGTATAGCAGGATCATCTAGGCCGGGGAGTGGCTCAGAACATAAATTTAGCCATGCCCTAGATATGATAGCGCCATCACCCGCTCTTCATGGGGAACAATGCGGAGTTGGCGCAATAATGATGATGTATCTTCATGAAGGAAATTGGGAGAAGATAAGAAAAACCCTGAGCACTCTAGGTGCCCCAGTAAACTCCAAAGAACTAGGAATAAGAGAAAAGTATATCGTAGAAGCTTTATTAAAGGCAAGAGAGATAAGGCCTCATCGTTACACTATACTTGAACATAAACCGTTAGATAGAGAGTCTGCCATTACTTTGGCAAAAAATACGGAGGTAATATGATTACCTTGATTGACTCTAAGTCCGCAAAGAAAGGATACGAATTTATCTACCTTGGAGTAGCTGACGAATGCAGTAAATGTAGGCTATTGAAAGCTTGCACTGAAAATCTTGAAAAAGGTAGGAAATATAGAGTTGAAGAAGTAAAAGAGATAGAACATAAATGCCCTCTATATGGAAAAGTTAAAGTGGCACAGGTAGTGGAGGGTGATGTCCTCTGTGCTATAAATGAAAAACAAGCCTTTACTGGAGCTAAACTTGATTTCCATCCCACTGATTGTGAAGAAATATTTTGTGAGAACTATACTTATTGCGCCCCTGAAGGACTAAAAGACGGCGATAAATGTAGAATAACCGATGTTAGAGATACTCTGGAATGTAAGAAGGGAAATAAAATCACATTAGTCAGTCTGAAGAGGCTTCTTTAGTATCAGAGTCCTCTTTTCCGGGTTTCTCTTCTTTCTGTTTTTTAAATACCTCTAAGAAATCAACTTCTTCAATCCCATCTATATATCTAAATATATCTCTCACAAGAGAATGTTTTCCAATTAATGCTTCATTACGGTATTTTACGTTTTCAGCCAATGTAATCGTGGCTTTTTTACCATCAAGATTTATTTCATGCTCATTAGGATCAGCGTAAGGGAAATGGTATTCCAATAAAAGTCTCACTTTCTCTTCTGTTTTGTTTACCTTTTCCTCTACCGTAACCTCGTATTCTAATACTTTTCCTGCCAACTCATAATTAAAATCTACTCTCACCCTACCTCCACTAACGCTTTGAACTTTGCCGACTTTCCCTTCAGTTTCCACCCTCATCCCCGGATAGGGCTTTAAGCCTTGCTTTTTAAAGTCTTTTAATGGAATAACCTTAATAAGCTTAGGATCCCTGAGGCCGTAACCTTTTTCTGGTGGAATCACTACAACCTTTCTTTCCCCAACCTCCGCTCCAACCAGGGCCTCGTCTAAGCCCTTTATAACATGGCCTGCTCCTATGACTATGGGAACCGCCTTGAAGCTTATTTTTTCCTCATATATCCCATGCTCTTTTGCTACCTCTTCTAGCGTAGTATCGAATACTTTCCCACTTTCTTTAATTTTACCTGTGTAATTTATTCTAACGAAGTCACCTTTTTCCAATACCATTTTATCTTCCCCTTCGCAGATACCATCCACGGTCTTTGATATTTCTAATAGAGACTTGAGTTCCTCCCTTTACCTCGCCAATCGCCAATGCGTCTCCAAACTTATTGAGAATTATACACCTTTCACCTTCCTTTAGCTTAGGAGACGAAACGATTGAGTTAGAAAAAACATCTCTACCATATAAAACTAACTGTTCGGCTTTATCATCTATAATTATCTTCTTATTTGCAAAAGGAGCGAATAGATAAGCTCCTTCCAAACTAAGCTCAAATCTATTCTTCCTTATTTCCCCTATGAAAAGTCCAGCACAATATGGCTCTTTATTCATTTTTTCAATAATCTTAACAGTCAACTTGTTAGTGGCAAATACTTCTTTTCTACCGGAAGAAATAATAAGCTTCTTTCCTTTCAGAGCAGTATCCACATTTAGTCCGTAGTCTTTGCCTGCCTTTCTAATTACTTCTCTTTCTAAATTGTTTAAAGGACGAAATTTCATCTATTACTTCTCCAAAAATGACTACTAGTTAGAGAATTTCTAGGATAGTTCTCAAAAATTAGATTTAAGTTGCTGTTTTCCTTCTTACTCTCTCCATCGTCTCTTCGAAATCCTCAGATTTTGATTCTGAAGCTCGTTCAATTTTAACATTTGGTGGTGTAAGGATCAAATGATACTCACTAAGCCCGGCTATATCCCCGCCCATAGAAATACAAATATCCTTCATTTCATCTACCGCGTGTCTGAGTTCATTCATACTGCGTTCTGCTAACGGCTTTATGTCCATTATCACTATATTACCCTCGCTTAACTCTCTCGCAGCAACATCTATATCTGCAAAACCCTTGAGTTTGAAAACTTTAACATATCTAGCAGGAATCTCAAATTGAGCCGCTCCTTCTGGTATTTCCAGCTCTGCATAATCATCTCCCACTTCTTCTGGCTCCTTCGGAGTGCTGCTACCTGATAATTTTCCAAACCAATCTTTGATTCCCATGAGCAATCCTCCTTATTTTCTTACTACATTTCTAGTTTATGCATTTTTATACTTTTCTACAAATAGCAACAGAGGACTGAGGGGAAATAAAAGGCGCTCACAATTCTAGATTCCAAATAGAATCACCTATGTAATGAAGATTCTCTACACATTTCCCCTTATCTTTTAAGCTAAATTCTTCAGCGTCCCAGAGAGATTTACCTATTGCCAGAGGCTTTCTATAATTTTCTTCATTGATCACAACAAGGTCCCCTTTCCTTATATTTTTATCAAAGTCAACTACGCCGGGGCGCATTATATCTGCTCCATTTATTATATAGGGTACCGCGCCTTTATCAACTGTCACATACATATGCTCTATATTAATTTTTAAAGCTCCTTTAACAGTTGGAAAAAATCGCCCTTCAATTTTAAAAATTACGGGCTCTCCTGCGTATAAAATTAGAGTAACCCCTACATCTGTTTCAACTACCTCGATGCCTCTTTGGATTAATTTTGAGAATTCAGTAGAAATTCCCTCTAAATTTGATTGGATTTTATTAATCATATCTTTTCGAGCAAAATACCGTTTTTTTATCTTCATCCTACGACTCACATCCTACCGACAGATTTAAATACATTTCCGACTTAGAAGAATTCCTACTCTAATTAAATAGTGCAGGTGAAATGGAAATGGCAGCAAAGCGGCCCTTAGATGTATTGCATAATTCGCTAGACTCTCAGGTTTTAGTAGGATTAAAAGGGGGAAGAGAATATAGAGGAATACTTAAAGGATATGATGTACATATGAACGTAGTACTCCAGAACGCTGACGAGCTTAAAGATGGTAATGCTTCTAGAAGACTAGGAATGGTTATTATCCGAGGAGACAACGTTGTCTTTATATCCCCTTAAAGGACCATTTTTTCAGCGATGCTTATAATCCTCTCTATGAACTCTAGAATCCTTTGACCATTCTCGGTGATCTTAGTTTGCTTTCCAAACCGTGTAAGATGTCCTTTGGCGACAAGTAGTTCAATTGCATCATAAACTTCAGTCACATCGTACCCTCTTTTAACTAGTTCAATGCCCCTGTGAAGCTCTCCGTCCTCATGATGCTTTAAAACCAGATACACCATGTGAGGCTTTACATTTTGCTCGTAGAGTCTTCTTAATATGTCATAAACCTTCCCCTCGTCCATATTATTATTTTTACACAAATTTAATTTATATTTTTTCATAATATGCTAATCGGTTCCACAAACCTTAAATACCCACAATGAAAATTCTTGCCTTCGTCAAAATCTGGCGGTGATATAATGTCAAAAGGAACACCTTCAAAAGGAAAAAGGAATAAGCGCCTACATATAAGGTGCAGAAGATGCGGGAAAAATTCTTTTCACGCCAAACATGGGTATTGTGCATCCTGCGGATTTGGAAGAACCAAAAAGTTGCGTAAATATGCCTGGAACAAAAGAAATCATTGAGGATAGGTCTTCATACCGCCTTATCAAACCTAGAGATAAGTGCGGTGTTGCGGGGGTATATTCGCGTTCTGAGCAGGATGTTTCCCCTTATCTCTTTTATTCTCTGCTGTCTTTACAACATCGGGGTCAGGAATCATGTGGTATAACAACTTATGATGGGTCTTTTCACACTGAAAAAGGCATGGGCCTTGTCACAGAATTTTTTGATCTTAAAACTCTTGAAAGCCTTAAAGGTTATGTGGGTATAGGGCACGTGAGGTATTCTACCACGGGGGAGTCTAGAATCGAGAATGCACAGCCTTTTGTCGTTAGGCACTCTATGGGAACATTAGCGATATGCCACAACGGAAATATAGTGAATTCTATGGAGTTACGTAGAAAACTCGAAAAAGCTGGGCAAGCATTTATATCAACCTCAGATACTGAAGTAATCGCCCATCTGATAATTAGAGAATATGTAAAGTCTGAGGATATCGTATATTCGATAACAGAAGTAATGAAAAAGCTTGTAGGATCCTACTCCCTCGTTATCCTAACAGACGATAATTTAATAGCAGTTAGAGATCCTCTGGGAATAAGACCTCTATCTCTCGGAAAAAACGATGACCTAATAATGATATCCTCAGAAAGTGTTTCCTTTGATGTATTGGGTGCAAGAATTTTGAGAGATATAAAACCGGGTGAGATAGCTTTAATAGATGGAGAGGAAATTAAAAGCATCCGTGCGTTTAAGCGTAGTAGAAAGGCTTACTGCATGTTTGAGTACGTATACTTCTCTCGTCCAGACTCTATTTTGAATGGCATTCCCATATATGATGTAAGGGAGAAGATCGGTAGAATACTCGCAGAGGAAGACGATATAGATGCTGATTTCGTTTCGCCAATACCTGACTCTGCAATTCCTTTTGCCCTCGGCTATTCAAATGCCTCAGGCATACCTTATCGAGAAAGTTTGATAAGGAACAGATATGTAGGTAGGACATTCATACTGCCACATCAGCAAGCGAGAGAGTTGGCGGTTAGGCTAAAACTGAATCCCATGGCCTCAGAAATCGAAGGGAAGAATATTATTATTTTTGATGACAGCATAGTACGGGGAACCACTTCCAAAAGGATAATCAGCTTATTGAGGGAAGCTGGTGCAAAGGAGGTACATATGAGAGTGGGATGCCCGCCGATAAAATCTTTATGTAAACTAGGAATAGATATGCCCACTGATAGGGAACTAATCGCTTCTGGGAGAGATGTTGAGGCTATTAGAAAGATAATTGGTGCGGATTCCTTAAAATATTTAAGTATAGAAGGGTTAACTGAAGCTATAGGACTACGAGAAAATGA
This sequence comes from Candidatus Hydrothermarchaeum profundi, assembly GCA_002011125.2. Lineage (GTDB taxonomy): Archaea > Hydrothermarchaeota > Hydrothermarchaeia > Hydrothermarchaeales > Hydrothermarchaeaceae > Hydrothermarchaeum > Hydrothermarchaeum profundi. Next base: position 1,390,347 of record MTMF02000009.1, on the reverse strand, counting down.
TTTATGCATGGGATGCTTAACCGCAAAGTATCCTGTAGAAATCCAAAAATTCGAACAGGTCCTACTGCCATCCTTTGTAGACCGAGAACTGAGTAATAATAATCGGTGAAAATTCAAAAATGGGCCCGTAGCTCAGCCTGGAAGATCGCTCGCTTGGCATGCGAGAGGCCCCGGGTTCAAATCCCGGCGGGTCCACTACTTTCATTTTCTTATTTTTAATGTCGTTTTCTAATCATTTTTAGAACTGTGAATGCAAAGTTCTATTAGTAGCTTAGGGAATAAGTTAAAAAAAGTATGAGCAATTATTACGAAAGAGATGAAATATAAGAGACATTCCTTATTGGTATTATCATGTATTTTTTTAATTTTAATGCTCGGATGTGTTGGAGAAAGTCCAATTAGCCAACCCCCTGCCGAGGAAATAGATGAAACTAATGCAAATTATCCCGCGGAAAGACCCTTAATTTCACTTGGCGCAGAATATAACTTCGGCTTAGAAGACCTCGACCCATACATCATCGGAGATGCAGAAGGATGGTTTGATGAACAAACGGCAAAAGGAATAAATATAATTTCTTTTTCGCCCTTTGACCTCGAGGGTTACATGATATTTGACTCTCCCGCACTCAGAGAAGCTGGCTTTAAACTTGACCCGGAGTATCCAAATCTTCTCTCAGATATTCTAAGCGAGGCTAAAATGCATAACATGACCGTCGTGCTTATGATTGAGGGCATAGCACATATAATAGGGGACATGATGCCTTATTCTGAGGAAATAAAGAAAGAGAAACTTATACCAAAACTTGTGGAAAATCTAATAAGAGATATCGCAAATCTTGCAAAAAAAGAAGACGTGGACATTTATATTAGCGAAGAAGCTTTTGAAGAAGAATATATTGACTCTATTGCGAGGGCTTCTAAAACTTATGGTGTAGGATATATGCACTTTTTTGAGGATCTTAAATGTAGAGCAGATGTCTTTATTTCTGAAGACTACGCCTATTACCCGAGAAATGCAGAAAAAGACCCTAAGGACCGAGCATATCTCCAAAAACTCTGGAAACTTGGAACATATTACGGCGAACTTGGAAACCTAAACGTAATGTATGCTACGGCAAAAGGATGTGGTATAGAGGCACAAACCCTAACAGCAGGCGGCTGGGGTCTAGGACCGAGAACTCATCAGAATATAGCCCTCTTCCGGAGTGTACAATATGGTCCAAGAACATATTATTTTGTAGTGGCTGAAGGCGGTGAAGGACCTATTTATGGAGAAGAGGTCGAATATGTAGAAAACTATAACTTTAAAGAACGTTTACTGCCCCTCCTCGAAGAGTTTGGTAGGAAAAAATCAGATCCACTAAAACCGGTTGCTAATCTAATTATAGACGAGCCTAAAAAAGGAGAGGATATTATAGATTTTTATAATCAAGCTTTTTTATCCTCTATGAGTGCAGTAACAAATTCGCTTTTGGCATCTGGTTATGATATTGTAGTTACAGCACAACCCGTAATAAATGCCTCATTATATTATGTGTTCTCGGCAGGCGAAATATTCGATGAAATGCAGGATTTACCCTTACAGTTAGCTGCTCTCTCAAAAAGCAATGTGCCAGTTTTTTATCAGGTTGCTGGAGGAATCCCGGATATGCCACATTGGAATATTGTTACCTTAGCCTTAGGTATTTCAAGAAAATATACTCCAATTTCCAGCGCTGCTTCTTTTGATCCTATCCCAAGATCTGTGCTCGCAGTTTTCCCCTTGGGAGAATACAAAATTAAATATAGAGGCTATAGCTTTGAGTTCTGGAACAAAGATGATGCTGGAACGTTTAATGTAGGTCACTACCTTAACTACATCAATCCAGAGGAGCTTGACGAAAGCGTAGATGTTCTTTTATCAGGTTTTACCGCAAAAGATGGAGATAAAAAATTTGATGATAAAACTGCTTTAATATTAAGGCATGGGAATGTCTATTTTGTGAATGGCGGGTATTTACATTTGGATGCTTCCACCTTTCTAGCGAATATTATGGCCGAAACCAGGGGATCACCTGCTGTTTATAATAAACCTTCATATGGCTACTTTACAAATGGAGAAACACGATCCGCCTTCTTTGCACCATATGAGGTAGAGATAGACATTAACTTGCTTGGGGGAGATAAGGTTATAGAATTTGATGAAAATGGTGAAAAGGTATATGATTCCAAAGTTAAACTTGAAAATAGCAGGCTGACTGGGAGGTTGGGGAAGTATCACTTATTAGTAGTAAATTAAGTTAGAAATTTTTTAGCATGTCATTAAAGATTTTTTTATTTAAGAAGATTGAGAAATAAAATGCATCCCCTAGCAGAGGGGGGAGCTTTACATCACCTAGCACTTGTTCATTAAGCCTTAGGTAGACGGGGTGGGAAGATGGAGGTTACTGGAATCATCTTCGCAGGGGGGTATGGTAAGCGCCTTTTGCCTTTGACTAACGAAACCCCTAAACCGTTGCTAGAAATTAAAGAAGGCTATACTATTCTAGACAAACAGATCCTTGATTTCAAGTACGCTGGGATAGGAGAGGTATTCTTGCTCGTAAGCTATCTTGAAGAGAAGATAAGAGAGAGGGTAGGAAAAGAGCGTTTTGGAGTTAAAATAAAATACCTTACAGAAGAAAAGCCTATGGGTACTCTTTGGGCTCTTAATAACGCCTTACAGGATATTGATAATGATGTTGTAGTGAGGAACGGGGATGTTGTTACTGATATAAACATCAAGAACTTGGTAGATGTAGCTAGAAAGAATGATAGAATAATGACTATCGCTATTACACGAATGCAGAGCCCCTACGGAATAATAGAATTTAACGATAGAATTATCACCTCTTTCAGGGAAAAGCCTCCGCTGGACCTTTTCATTAACGCTGGGATATATTATATAAAAACAGAAGCATTCCCATACTTCTCAAAGGAATATGATCATAAAGAGATAGAGAAGACCGTATTTCCAGAGTTAGTTGAGGAACGTAAAGTCGGAAGCTACTTTGAGGATGGAGTTTTCTGGCGTAGTGTAGATGGTATGAAGGACTTAGAGGCTGTAAGGAGAGAATATGAGAATAGAATGGATAAGCCTTGGGGCTATGAAAAAATCATCGTTAATAACGAGAAATATCTAGTTAAGGAGCTATATTTAAAGAAAGGTTTCCGTACCAGTCTACATTATCACCGGTATAAGGATGAAAGCATGCATGTATTGGAAGGAGAGGGATACATAGAGTTTCCCAATGAGGATAAAAAACTCAGTGCTACGGCAGGTAGCATAATCCATATAGAGCCTGGAAAAGTTCACAGCATCATTGCAAAAAAGAACCTTAGGATATTTGAGTACTCTACCCCCCATCCACAGGATACTGTGCGAGTTAAAGACTTCTACGAAAGGTAATAACACTAGATACTTGGGCTTTACGCCACCCCATGTTTTTCTTGCAGTGTTGGAGTACTAAGTATCACTTGTTTACTCAATATTAAATTCTCAAATAGCTGCAAGAACTTCTCTGCTATCTTTTCACTTGAATTCAACTCTACATATCGCTTTGCTGCCTGTTTTGTCTCTTCAACTATTTCATCGCCTTTGATAATAGACTCAAGTTTTTCTTCTAACTCAATAAGCGACCGATATTTTATCACCTCTTTATCCAGTGTTTCAAAATAGTTTGAATCGTATGCAATAATCGGACAAAGAGAACCCATACATAAATAAGCGCTACTTGAAACTACTACATTTGGGCTATGGTCCTTGTGGAAAAGGAGCGCATCTGAGGCAGATAAATACTCATATAGCTCCTGAATCTCCGGTGCGCCTCTTCGTAGATCTACAAAGTCATATTTTTGCTTTACAGTATCAAAGAGTTCATACCAATCAGGGTGATCCGTTAAAACCAAGAATCGTAATGGGTACTTCTTAGCCACTCTCTTAATGGAGGGTAGTAAATGAAGATGTCTAAAAATACCTATACCATAGTTAAATATGACAGCCAAGTCCTCAGGTAACTTGAGCTTTTCTCTCGCAATAGCTTTGTCACCCTCAATAGGAGGATAACAGGGATAGGGTATAATATGGATTTTTTCCTCAGGGTAAATCTTTTTAAGGAAGTTCTTATATCGCTCATCAAAGCATACTACCGCATCAAAATCAAACTTATAGAACAGAGGGTCATCTGGCAGTCTTCCTTCATGAACTACAAATACAGTCGATGTCCCTTTTCTTATTTCTGGATAAATTTTTAAGAGTTCTTTCATTGGCATTATCTCTAGATTTTGTATTACAAATACATCGTAATCATCTTGTAGAAAAGGCTCTGGATCAAAATAAGGCGGCTCCTGTGCACGATACATATACGCTTTCTTCTTTCTATAGTATCCATCTAATCTATAACATCTCGTGACATAATCCTCATCCTGAAGTTCAATATTAACGGTCTCGCTATACTCTATGGGGGCGAAAATTTTCAACTCATGTCCTCTCGACACCCATTCTCTCCCAATTAGTTCTGCGTGCACAGAAACTCCACAAGCTGAGTTCCATCTGGTCATCATGCCTATTTTCACTGCTACCACCCCCAACTATTAAAACAAAAATCCCTGTTAGAAGAAAAAAACAATAACTATTTAAAAAAATTTTAGGAACCACCAAAACCATAAATCTAGTATTTGATTAAGCAAAAAATTAAAAAAAGGTTTCATTTAAACTACCACGTCATGTTTGAGGTAATACATAAAGAACCAAAGGAGAAAAGAGAGTTTAAAACAATAGATATTGTTAGGAGACTTAAAGTAATTACAGCAGATAGAATAAGATTAGTAGGTCATCCAGTAGCGAAACCTGCTACTATCTTTAATCCCTCTTTAGCTATTAATGGTGATCAAGTTAGATTATACGCTCGGATTATTCTAGGATATTACACTTATTCAAGTGCAGTAGCTCAAATTACTCTCCCTTTAAGCGATATTTATTCTAACTCGAATAAATTCTACGAGGCAGAAATAAAGGTGTACCCTGACTGTAAGTACGACTATTGGGGAGTGGAAGATCCACGCGTTTATGAACTAGAGGGGGAACTCCTAATGACCTACTGTGGTAGAACAGTAAATTATTTCAATCCTATTATTAAACACGAAAGGACGCTTCCAGTAACGGCTGCTTATAAATCCGGCAAGTGGAAAAAGATTTTAGTTTTTAGAATGCCTGAGAAATTAAAGGAATATGTAATAAGTGACAAAAATGCGTTTTTAGTAAAAGAAGATAATGAGCTCCTTCTTTTTCATAGACTACACCTCACAGATGGGAAGTTTTATCTAACGATAAGCAAAGTAAGCAATAATATTAATACAGATCAACTAGAAGAAATCAGAGTCCAAGATACCCTAACGGCCTTTGAACCTGCCGATTTTGAGCAAAAGGTAGGATGGGCGACCCCGCCTATAAAAATAGACAATGAAAATCTTATATTATTGCACGGTGTAGATAGGGATACACAATCTTACCGTGTTTTTGCTGTGTTAACCCATGATTCTAAAGTGGCCGCCATCACACCCAACTATATAATGGCCCCAAAGGAAATATATGAAATATACGGAGACAGACCTCACGTTGTTTTCCCTTGCGGCGCTGCTAAGATAGATGACACGATTTTAATATCGTATGGCGCCACAGACTCAGTCATAGGCATAGGAGAAATCGATATTAGCGAGATTATGAGCATCCTCGATAAAAACAGACTATAGTTTTAAAATTCTTTTTTATGTGATTCTAAAATAATAGAAATTGCAAGGTAGAGTAAGCTATGCTTGTGCGTTACAAATTTAATCCAGTACTAAAGCCGATCTCCAAGAACTGGTGGGAATCAAAAGCAGTATTTAATCCTGCGGCGTTATACACGGAAGGAAGAATTCATCTACTTTACCGTGCTATTGGGGAATATGACTACTACATATCTAGGATAGGATATGCTATAAGTGAAGATGGCTACGTTTTTAGAAGAGTATCCACTAACCCAGTTTTTCAACCTGATAGAGAATATGACAAGTGGGGATGTGAGGACCCTAGAATAACCAAGATAGAGGGCGAAGTATATATGACTTACGTTGCCCTTAAAAAACCCGCAAGGCAAGGAGGAGGTCCACCACGAACAGCTCTTGCTAAAACTAGGGATTTCAAAAAATTCCACAAGATAGGAGTAATAACCCCGCCAGGAGCTGATGACAGAGATGTAGTATTATTTCCCGAAAAAATAGATGGCTCATACGTTATGCTTCATCGTCCTCACAATTGGATTGGGAAAGAGTATGGCACAGCTAAACCGAGTATTTGGATAGCTTATTCCAAGAATCTCCGAGATTGGAAAAACCATAAACTTTTATTAAAACCAGAAGAAAAATGGGAAGAATTCAAAGTTGGCGCGGGTTCACCTCCAATAAAAACTGAAGAAGGGTGGCTCCTCATTTATCACGGTGTTGATAATAAGAAGGTATACCGTGCAGGTATAGCCCTCCTAGACTCTAGAAACCCTAGCATCGTTATTAGTAGAACTAAAAAACCTGTGTTAGAGCCTAGGGAGGAATACGAGAAGCATGGCGATGTTCAAAATGTAGTTTTCCCAGAAGCCGCCGTTGTTATTGACGGCCGACTACTAGTCTACTACGGTGCAGCAGACAAGTACGTATGTGTAGCAGAAGCCGACATTAGTGAGCTTTTATCTCAGCTCTTACATCAATAGAATTACTTTCTAATTAGATGATATGACTTGCATACTATGCCACAAATATAAATTATACCATTTACCCCTAGAAAACCGCTAAAGACGATATAAACGTATAAAAAAGAAGGATTCCAGTTTAACTAAATCTTTTTTAATAGAATAATTTATATATGACATCTCGGCCAATATAATGCAAAGTTTGATCGCTCTTCCCCCCAGGGTCCTGAGGAAGGAGATAGGATGAGAGTAATACTCGTTGGAGTTATCTTTTTATTTATGCTACCAATAGCTTATGCTGAAAATAATGTTGATATACAACACTACGACTTTCATATAAATTTACTTCCCCAAGAACACAAATTCACTGCAAAGATATCTCTCGAGATAAAAGCTCTCGGAGATATAGATAAAGTGGCCTTTTTTTTAAATAAGGACCTTTCTATCTCAAGGATAACAGATAGTAAAAGTAGACCTTTGCATTTTGAGAGACACGATAACAAGATAGAAGTGACTTTAGAAAAAACACTTAAAAATGGAACCCTTGAAACACTTACTTTCGAATATTCAGGTATCTCTGATACTAATTTTCAATCTGGAAAATTTATATGGGGTTACATAGGCAGGGAAGGTAGTTATATGATCTATGAGTCCGTGTGGTACCCACTAATCTGGGGCGACAGAGCTACTGCTAGAATATCACTTACAGTTCCAGAAGACGAAACAGCGGTCACTGTAGGAGAATTAGTTGAAGTACTCAAAGAAAACGCTTATAAAACCTTTGTTTGGGATATTAAAAATCCGACCCGTGGTATCTCCTTCGCTTCTGGAAAATATCTTCAAGCAAAGAGAGAGATATTTATTCAGAACTGTCCTCATAAATTTTTAGAGGTAGAGTATTATCTTTATCCGGAAGAATACTTCCGTGCAGAAAAATCATTTAAACTTTCATCCGATATCATAGAATTTTACTCCTCGGCTTTTGGGTGTTATCCCTTTCAAAAATTTTCAGTTGTAGAGATCCCTGAATTCTTTTACGGAGGACATGGCGATCAAGGGCTAATAATGCTCTCGGCAGGCATTTTTAGAAAAGAACCTTCACCCGAATTCATTGCCCATGAAATCGCCCATAATTGGTGGGGAGCACTGGTATTCGCTAAAGGAGAGCCTAGCTTAAGATCTATTGAGAAATTCAGTATGATCCTTACCCCCCCTAAACCAGAAATCGAGGAATCACCAACAGAGCAGCACTACTGGTTATTGGAAGGATTTGCTACATATTCTGGAGCCATGTTCCTAGAAGATAAGTATGGGAGAGATGCATTGATCTCCGCTTTAGAAAAGAAGAGAAAAGAATATTTGGATAAAGTCACTGAACTTGGAGACCTGCCAATTACAAGGGTTGAGGAGGAGTATGGTGGAGGGATCTACCATGCCGTTGTTTATTCTAAAGGCGCACTTGTACTCCACATGTTAAGATACGTCGTGGGGGACAATACCTTTAAAAGTATAATGGAAAGCTTCGCAAGCCAGTATTCTGGAAAAAGTTCATCTGTTGAGGACTTCCAGAAAGTAAGTGAGAGAGTCTCTGGAAAAGACCTTAGCTGGTTTTTTAAGCAGTGGGTATACGGCACTAATTTACCGGATTATAAAGTTGAAAGCGCAATTACAAAAGGACATTCTGTCATAGTCAAAATAGCGCAGGTAGGTGATATAACAGAGATGCCGATTGATGTCACGTTATACACTGCCGATGGCGAGATTACTAAAAAAGTTTGGATGCGAAACTTGAAAGAACAAGTATCGTTTGAAACAGAAGCTAAACCTGAGTATATTAAAATTGATAAAGACCATTGGATTTTGGAATCCGATAGATCTAATAATATTTATACGATCTCATATCCCCTTAATATTGAAGGTATAAAGCTCTTTTTTCACCAAATATTCTCCCTTCTCTAAATTAGAAAAATTTATTAAACTTTTCTCTACTATGAATTTCCTGTGATAGTGTGGAATTAGTCTTTCTGGGTTCGGGAGGAGGTAGATGGACCACGCTCTTACAGCGCCTCCAAACAGGTGGTTTCAGATTACATTCAAGAAATAACATACACATTGACCCAGGCCCCGGTGCCTTAGTAGCAATGAAAAAAATGAATATTAGCCCAATAAAAACGGATGCCGTCGTCGTGACACACTGCCATCCTGACCATTACAATGACGCAGAGATTCTTATCGAAGCTATGACCAAGGGTATGACCCTAAAAAAAGGGATCCTCGCCGGAAGTGAAAGCACATTAATAGGGATAGACAACCTCGGACCAGCTATCTCCGCTTATCACCAGCAAAAAGTAGGAAAAAAAATTGTGATGAAACCAAGGGAGTCTTTTGATATAGGAGGATGCCGGGTAGAGTGTTTGCCTACAAAACATAGTGATCCAACAACGGTTGGATTAAAGTTTTTAACTAAAGATAATGGTACTATAGTCTATACATCTGACACACAATATTTTGAAGGAATATCCAACTATTATAAAAATGCAAATGTAATTATCTTTAACGTAATTCGGCCTAGAAACGAAAGAATAGCTTGGCATCTATGTATAGATGATGTCATAAAGATTTGTAAAGAAGCAAAACCTGAACTCGCTATAATTCAGCACTTTGGATTGAAAATGATCGATATCGCAGATAATGAGGCTAGAAGAGCACAGAAGGAAACCGGAATAAATACTATAGCAGCTAAAGATGAAATGAAGCTCAAAATTTAAATATCATGGGATCTTTTCAGTGAGACCAATATGCCAATTAAAGAAAAAAGATGGAAAAAAGAGTTTGAAGAGGAGATATACACTAAGTGGAAAGAAGAAAAACTCTACGCATTTAATAAGAAAAGCGACAAACCTGTTTATTCTATAGATACCCCCCCTCCTTATGTTAACACCCCAGTACATATCGGCCAAGCTACAACCTACGTGATTATGGATATGTTCGCTAGATTCCGGAGGATGATAGGTTATAATGTCTTATTCCCCCTTGGACTTGACAAGAATGGTTTACCTATTGAAATGGCAACTGAAAAGAAATATGGTATTAAGCTGTCTGAAACGCCTAGAGAAAAATTCATTGAACTTTGTAAGGGGGTACTAGAAGATGCTGGCACTAAAACTATAGAATCTTTTTTGAGATTAGGTATAAGTTTTAACTCTTTCGAGATTGGTACGGGACTAGGTGAAGTATATGAAACTGACTCTGAAGATTATAGAACCCTTACTCAAGAGACCTTCATAGATCTCTGGAACAAAGGCCTAATATACATAGACAAAAGAATTACAAATTATTGTCCTGGATGTAGAACAACTATAGCGGATGCTGAGATCGTTTACAAGGAAGAGCCTACCACTTTTAATGATATTATCTTTAAGATAAAAGAAACTGGGGAGGAAATAATAATAAGTACAACTAGGCCAGAGCTTGTGTGTACCTGTGGCATGGTGATTTTTAATCCCAAGGATGAAAGATACCAACGATTGGAGGGTAAAACTGCCATTACCCCAATATTTGAGAAGGAAGTCCCAGTTAAAGCTCATCCGATGGCTGACATGGAGAAAGGCACAGGCCTGGTTATGATGTGTTCTGCTGGGGATACCTCAGATATTAGATTCTTTATAGAAATGGGACTTGAGCCTACGATAGCAATAAACCAAGATGGTAAAATGAATGAAAACGCTGGATTTCTTGCAGGGCTACCTGTAAAAGAAGCTAGAAAAAAAATGATTGAAGAGCTAAAGAAGAGAGGTTTACTTGTAAGACAACATGAAATTGTGCATAGAACCCCTACTTGCGAGAGATCGGGAGATGATATAGAATTTATTGAAATGGAAGAATTCTATCTAAAGCAATTGGATTACAAGGATGAAATGCGGAAACTCGCTTATCAGATGAATTTTTATGCGCCCCAAAGTAGACAGATCTTACTAGATTGGATCGACTCTATAAAGATAGATTGGCCTATATCGCGCAGGAGATATTATGCAACTGAAGTACCTGTGTGGCACTGCAAAAACTGTGGAGAGATAATAGTTCCTAAAAAAGGCCGTTATTATAAGCCTTGGAAAGACATAGCTCCGGTTAAAAACTGCCCAAGATGCGGGTCTTCAGAATTTAAAGGCGATGAGAGAGTATTTGATACTTGGTTCGATTCATCTATAACTCCCCTATATATACTGAAATATTCAAGGGACCCAGAGTTTTTTGAAAAAAACTCTCCGTGCTCCCTCCGTCCACAAGGGAAAGAAATCATAAGGACCTGGCTATATTATACCGTTTTAAAAGATTATTTGCTCACAGGGAAGGTGATTTTCAAGGATGTCTGGATAAACTACCATATTGTTGACGAAAAAGGACGAAAGATGAGTAAATCTGTGGGGAACGTGATTGATCCTAAGGACGTACTCGACGAGTTTGGGGCAGAGCCATTTAGATTATGGGCCGCCGTAGAGGGTAACTTAGATAGAACAGACTTTAGATGTTCTTTTCAAAGAATAGCTGGAACGAAAAAAACGCTTACAAAGCTCTGGAACTTAGCTCGCTTTATATCTCTATTCCCAAAAGTAGAGGGGAAATATAAGCTGATGGAATCAGATAAATGGATACTTTCAGAGATTAATAAGCTGATAAAGTTCACGAGAGAGAGATATGAGAAATATGACTTTCATAATCCTGCCATAAGGATAAAACATTTCCTGTGGGAGACTTTTGCATCCCACTATTTAGAAATGGTAAAGAATAGAGCATATAACCACGAGGGTAAATTTAGCCAAGAAGAACAAAATGCGGCTATATACACTTTGAACAAGTGCTTAGAGGCTATATTAAAATTACTGGCTCCTATAGTGCCTTTTATAACTTACAAACTATATATGGAACTCCGAGGCGAAGATATCCACTTTACAGAGTTTCCAAAGGTCGAGGAAGATTATGAATTAGAAATAAAAACATCAGATATCCTTGAGATAAATAGCCTAATATGGAAAAAGAAGAAAGAAGCGGGCCTTTCGTTAAAATCTCCGGTAGAGAAAGTTGTCTTACCGGAAGTACTTAAACCATTTGAAAAAGATCTAAAAGAAATGCATAGTATAAAAGAGGTAGAATACGGAGATGCGCCAAGAATATTTTTAGGTAAATGAATAAGCCCCTGCCTCTCCACCTACCTTTTCTGCCTTCATTATATCTTCCAGAGTAATTATACCCACAAGCTTCCCTTTATCCATTACCGGCAACCTTCGGATCACATGAGCAGCCATAAGTTTAGCAGCCTCAACAAGGGTCTTCTCTTTCTCTATTGTTTTAAGATCCCTTGACATAATTTCTTTTACTTTGGCATTCTGTTTCCTTTCAGCGACTATCTTATATGCTAGGTCACGCTCAGTTATTATGCCTACTGGTTTGTCATTTTCAACTACAACTAAAGAGCCTATTCTAAATTTTTTCATTAACTTTGCAGCTTCATCCATTGTCGCTTCTGGACCGATGGTCCTAACATAGGGAGTCATAACATCTTTTACTTTCTTCATAGTAGTTATTTTCTTTATCTAGTAACTATTAAAAGTTGCGTACTATCTTAATCTTAGTTCCTCTAGTTGGGACTCATAATATTGATTGAGCTACGAATTCCTTCTCTTTAGCTTCTTCAGATCAGAGGCATCCAATAAAAACAATAGAACAAATAATACCTCTGTATCTAAAATATTACCTTAGAGTTTTTTTCAATTATTTTTTAATTATGCAAACTTTTTTGAAAAAAAAAGGAAAAGTTTAAATATACTTATATACTATTAAATATATTATGGAAGATATATTTTTTCAAAGAGTAAGTAAAGAGATTTTACTTTCCCTTGCAGGAAAAAAGAGAAAGTATGTATCAGAAATAGCCAATGAAATAAAGAGTACATATGCCCATACTTTTAATCTTATTAAAGAAATGGAGAACTTAGGCATACTCGAATCAATAAAAAAAGGCAGAACCAAATATATCAGACTTTCATCGAAAGGTGAAATGTTAGCTTTAAATATAAAGAGTTTTAACGAAATTCTTTCCGGGAGAACCGATAAAACAATCACTAGAGTCACCCCCACTATTGAGAAACTCATTAGATATAGAGAATCCCTATTATCTATGAAAAAGGAATTGCAATCCAAAAATATCTCCAAAAAAGACAGATATAACAAGGCAAGAGTTTTAGGTAGATTTAAATCTCTCAATAATAAGCTAAAACCAAGGAACAAAGAGGGCAGAGAATTAAAGGAAGAGGTATCCTCTCTTATTAGAGAAATAGAAATGCTGGTTGGTACTCCAAAGTAAACGTTGCTTATTATGTTATCTGTAAAAATTCTGTTTCGAAAGGGGTCCCTTCCGAAACACTAATATAAGCACCGATTTACTAAAATCAGTTATGAAAGCTGCGTTATACGTAAGAGTTTCAACCGAAGAACAAGCTAGCTACGGTGCTTCTATCGAAGCCCAAAAAGAGTATTTAATAGATTGGGCAAAAAAAGAGGGGCTTGAGGTAACCAAGATCTACATCGACGATGGAGTTAGCGGGAAATCTATTGAAGGGAGACCTGCCCTAGCTCAATTACTCGAAGATGCTGAAAAAAGACTATTTAAAGTTGTTTTATGCTATCACAATGATAGATTATCGAGAAATACTAGGGATGCGTTAACTATTGTGGAAAAGCTTTCAGAGCATGGTGTTTTTTTAAGATTCAGCAATTTAGATATTGATATAACCACTCCAGAGGGGGAACTAATGTTCACAATGCAGGCAGGGTTTGCTACATACTTTAGAAAAGATTTAGCAAGAAAAACTAGCTTTGGAATGCAGAAATTAAAAAGAGAAGGCTTTTGGATGGGCCGTGTCCCTGATCTATTTGAAACGAGAACAGAAAATGGTCATAAAAAAATATATCCCAAACGTGAAGTTCATGATATAATCAATCTTAGAAAGGAAGGTATGAGCTATAGAGAAATAGCTAAAAAACTAGGAATATCACATTCAAAAGTCTGGAGAACAGTAAAAATTATGGAGAAGTTATCTTCTTCAGGACAATTGTTAAAAAATTTTTGAAATTTGACCGCATGAGAACAATTCTAAGCGGACTTTTAGAGCTGTAGAATAATTTATATCCTCTAATTATCTAACTACCTCAGAATTCTCTTTTTTACAATAATGTTTTAAATTTTAAAAAGATATTGTAATTATTTATATGTTTTATAATATACTTTTCTAAATATATTATTTATTATATTCAATTTACAAAAATGTTTGCTTTTTTAAAGATTTAGGATTTATAGACAACTGTGAATAAAGAACTGCCGCAAATAGGACAAGGGTTGTCCCTAGTACAAATCTCGATAACTTGGCCGCAATAGGCACATTTACAAACAGCTTTTTTATTTACCTCTTTTATTGTCGGATTTTTGTTTACTTGCATATCGAATTTTCCAAAAAGTTTTTATTTTTTAAATACTTACCCCCAATAAAAATAAATAATAAAATTTCGTAATAAAGTTAACCATGGTATTTGACTTATTAGCTTTTGTTACAGGTATTATCTATGGATATATCAATCCTGGAAAAGAAAAAAAAGGCGAACTCCTTAAGAAAGGATTTAAAATAGGTTTAGGCTTGGGTATCTTCTTTGCTTTCTTAAATTTAATAACTGGCGGTTTCCTGAAGTTCGGAGCAACTTTAATTGGAACTATTATAGGTGTTATTTATCTGACATTAGCATTTATAGTAGGAACTATAATCGGGGATTTTTTTGAAAGAAAAATAAAAAAAGACTAGTTTTAGAGTTAATCCTTTATAAAAACCTAAAGCCGGGGTAGTCTAGTCTGGTAAGGCGGTGGACTCGAGATCCACTGCTCCTATGGAGCACGGGGGTTCAAATCCTCCCCCCGGCGACTTTTAATATTTAAAAATTGAGAAGGAACTTTTAAATCTATGAATTATAGTTATTATTAGCCTACGTAGGGCGAAGCTAATAAAAAGCGTTTCATAACGTTGCTTCGAAGGGCTTTTTTATATATTATAATACTGTCTACTTCTTTTTATCTTCCTTGTACCATGTTCTCAACAGATATTCCTTAATTATCCTTATGAGTTGGATATCCTATACGGAAATTGTGTTATGTAATACATGGGTCAAATGAGGAAAAGCTTAAATCCCTCTTTTCTATAACCTAATGAAGTGAAAAAATGGAAAACAGGAAGTTTTTGGTGATCTCGGCTATAGTGTTTTTTGCAGGTTTCTTTATAGGGTACACTCTCAGGTTGCTGGATGTTATCCGTGGCCCAGCTTTTGGCTTTGAACCAATATTCCCAATTCATCAGGAGACTGTCTATGCTATGAAATCTCTGGGATACGAGTACGGTAGGGCCTATGGAGTTAACTCCGAGATAGAATTCTTGGATGTTCTTAGATCTAACATTGTTCCTGCGGTATCGATCGTAGCTTCAGGGGTCCTGCTTACCATACCCTCCGTGACCCTTCTTTTTGTTATCGGTATTGCTTCTGGTTCCTCATTTGCCGAGATATTAGAGTTTACCCCCTTCTTAGTTAACATTAAGGTAATCGTGGTTCTAGGTGTATTCGTATCTGCTATGATGTTTTCTGCTAGTACTGCCTTTCACCTCGGCTATTCTGTTTATTTTTTTATAAAGGAAAAAAGGCTGGTGATAGAGAAGTCCTTTTATGACCATTTTATTGTAGCTTCTTGCCTTGTAGGAGTCGGTATCGTCCTCCAGTATATTCTCTTGGTGATGTAAATGAAACGGGTTGTTTTATTACCATTACTCATCTTGATTGCAGGAGTTATGGCTCAACCGATATTAGTGAGGGAACCGGTACCGGTAGAGGGTATTGAGATCTTGGGGAGTGCGAGAGTATCGGGGGAGCTAACTTTATTCAAGACGATTTTAGAACATGAATATGTCTTATCTAACCCTTATAGTCAAGAAATGAGGATAGCTTTAAGATATAGTTTTAATGGTAAGCCCGACTTATTGGAGATTCATTTAAACAATCAGAGTGTCAACCCGGATATTATTTATGAGGACGAGTTTAGAACGGAGTATAGAGTTCCGGTAGTCTTGATGGGAAACCAAAGCGCAATTATATCCGCTAAGATGGAGTACCCCACGAGGATTAGGGGATTTAGTAGGAGACTGTGGGGGGACACGTATTACTTTTATCTTCCTATAAGCATTGAAGCGGATAGAAATCCCGTCTATATATATGGGGGGATCGAAGGAAAAATAAGGATCTCAGCTGATGTTAAAAAGGTTAGTTGCGTTAACTGTGTGTATAATGAGGGAGAAAACACGGTCAAAATAAATCTTAGTGCTAGGCGAAATCCTAATTTTTCTATTGAGATCCAAACCAAAAGAATTCCTTATAAAGCAGGAGCATTCTATCTTCTAATGGTTATGACTGGATTTATATTTGCATTAAAGAAAAAAATGGAGCACTGAATGATCTCACTTGTTGTACTGATTATTGAAAGCTATATTGATTTATAGCTCTTTTATATATTGACACTAAAGAAAAAGCATAAATGGTTAAACATGAAGAGATATATAATAATAAAAATTTAGGATTAGTATATTAAAAGTGAGTAGGGGTAAATAGATATCTAGGAAACCTGCAATATATAATACTATGAGATGGCTTGGATGAGTAAAACTCTAAAAACTCTTTTAATCGGAGTCGACGCTACCGACTTCAGAATAATTCAAAAGACATTACCTGCCGATATTTCAGTTACTCGTATTAGCCGCTTCTCAGATGGAGAAGGTCCCCTAGTAACGGAGGATTTTGACCTATTATTATTAAATCTTAGACAAAACAATCAACTTAGCGAGATACTTCAAATTCGAAGACAACATCCGGATAAACCCCTTGTTATTATTGTAGCTCGAAACAAACCAGAGTTAGGTATTCTATCAATACGAGCGGGTGCTGATTGTTATCTAGTTAAGCCGGTCAGTGGCGTTAGGCTACAGCATGCTATTAACTGCGCTATTGAACATATGAGAGTAAAAAGAGATCTAGAAAAAACCGGTAGAGCATTTAAAGTGATTAGCAAGTGCTATCAGGCACTTGCTCAGGCAAAGGAAGAAAAAGAATTTTTAAGAGAGATCTGTAGGATCATCGTTGAAGAAGGAGGGTACCGACTAGCTTGGATCGGCTTTGCTAAGCAAGATATAAGAAAGACCGTGCAGCCTATAGCTTGGTTTGGTTATGAAGACAGCTATTTAGATAAGATCAGGATAACATGGGGAGATAAAGAGACAGGTAAAGGCCCAACAGGTACCGCTATCCGGGAGAAAAAGACATGTATAATTAAGAATATTTTAACTGAGCCTCATTATAAGCCATGGCGGAATGCTGCCGTAAAACATGACTATGTATCTTCTATTGCTCTTCCACTAGCTATTGACGGAAACGTAATTGGAGCCTTGAATATCTATTCTCAAAGAACTGATTCCTTCGATAAAACTGAGGTAGAGTTACTGGAAAACCTAGCATCTAGCCTATCCTTCGGTATTAAAGTGCTACGAAGTAACGTAGAACGTGAACACGTAAAAGACGCATTACAACAGAGCGAAACCAGATATCGAACGCTAGTTGAAAAGAGCGCTGACGCTATTTTAATTGTTGATAAAAGGGGTATTATACGCTTTGCAAATAAAAGCGCAGGAATACTTTTTGGTAAAAAACCAGAAGACCTCATCGGAGAAGACTTTGGATTTCCAGTAGTCTCAGAAGAAGTTATAGAAGTCGGTGTTCCTCATAAAAAAGAAAAAAAGATCACAGAGATGCAAGTCGTAGAAACCATATGGAATAACGAGCCTGCGTATCATCTATCCTTACGAGATATAACGACACTAAAAAAAGCTGAGAGAGAACTTCACCGCGCCTATGAAGAGATCCTATTTATTAAAAACTTTAACGAAGAGATAGTTGAAAAGTCCCCCCTAGGTATCCTAAGACTAGATAAGGATATGCGCCTAATATATGAGAACGCTGCAGCTAAGAGGATTATGGGAGTTCCTGAAGGAGAAGAATCCAAAGCAATGGGAATGGATATTAGAAGAGTACCCTCCCTCGTTAGTATAGGGATTGCGGAAGAGTTTGAGAGATTATTAAACGGAGAAGAGATTTTTATTGAAACTCCCTTCAAGTCTATCTATGGTAAAGAAACTTTTTTAAAATTGCGAGGAGTGCCGCTCTATCGGAATAAGAGATTTAATGGAGCCATACTCCTGATTGAAGATATAACCGAGAAAAAGCGAGCAGAGGAAAACCTATTGCTAGCGTATAACGAGCTAAAATCTCTAGGTAAAGTTAAGGATGACATTATAGCCAACGTGAGTCATGAGCTAAGAACGCCTATCACTATTGCTAAGGGCACGATTGAACTAGCTATGGAGGAAGAAAATAGAGAGCTGAGAAATAAACTACTCGCTAAAGCTCTAGATGCTCTACGAAAGCAGGACCTAATTGTCGAGGACCTAGTCGAAGCTGGTAGAAAACATAAAAGTAGAACGCATCTCGTGTATACAGCCATAAACCTCACTAAAGTAGTTAGGAGAGCTATCTCAGAATTAGAATTAGAAGCTAAACGAAAAGAGATTTCAATAAAAGTAAATGTGCCGGCAGAGGCTGAAATAGCGGCTGACGAAGATAAAATTGTACAAGTTTTACGGAATCTAATTAATAATGCAATAAAGTTTAACAGAAAGGGGGGAGTAGTGAGGATAACCGCAATGAAAAAAGAGAGGGAGATAGAAATCTGTGTTGAAGACACCGGACCCGGCGTTCCGGAGAAGTATCATAAAAAAATCTTCGAGCCCCTATTTCAGATAGATGCTACATCAACTAGGAGGTACGGTGGGACTGGGATGGGGCTCGCAGTAGCTAAAGACATCATAGAAGCTCACAAAGGGAAAATATGGATTGAAAGTGAAGTTGGGAAAGGTACAAAATTTACTTTCTCGCTGCCTTTATAATGCTCTTCTACAAACTTTATCGGTATATAGTATTAGACTAACTTTTAGCTTTGGGTAATTCTATAACAAAGATGCTCCCCTGTTTCCTCCTACGAACTTGCCCTTCTTCATCACGATATTCTACCCAATTATCTTCTACCCATATCTTGCCATTATGTTGCTTGACAATATTTCTAGCGATAGCTAGACCAAGACCAGTACCTTTAACTCCCTTTCGTTCTCTTCTTTTGAACCGGCTGAATATGTATTCTTTATCTTCATCTTTTATTCCAGGGCCAAAATCTTTAACTAGTATTCTAACCCTACTGCCTTTTTCTTCAGAATCTATTATAATCCTTTTACCAGTAGAAGCATATTTCACAGCATTGCCGATGAGGTTAGTGAAGACATCTTTAATAAACGGGTTAGCGTATACAGGGAGAGGTTTAGTAACCTTATTCTCCAGAACCATTCCTGCTTCATCGACTAGAGGAGACATCTCAGATATAGCTTCCTCTATAATCTTACTCAAATCTATAATCTCCTTTTCCATTTCTTTAATAGACTTGAGCTTAGAGAGCTTTGCAGCGTTTTCTATAGTTTCTATGAGTCTTTCCGTACTTCTCTTTATCACCTTTGCCTCTTTTCTCTCCGGTAAGTCATCCAATAACAGCTCTGTAGCATTTTTGATAACTCCTGCCGGATTTAACAGATCATGACTCAGGATATCAGTGAAGAGGTCTTTAAAGTTATTGGCCTCTCTTAGGCGGATCCTCATTTTACGCTCTCTTATGAATAGGTACCCTACGAGCATCATCATCGGTATTGCAAGGATGATGAACGTATGAGAAACAGGATCCTCAATAAAATCTTCATAAGGACTCTTACCACGTATTAGCAATTCGGTACCCCAGTATAAGATATTCAATAGAAATCCCATGCTCATTAGAAATATCCCTAAGATATACTCCCTGAGTGATATCTCCCTTTCCATTATTTCCTCCAAACGCTCTCCAGTACTATTACAGAAACAATCTAATTAAAAAGGTTTTCAATATAAATATATAAAAAAAGCTAATTATAAATCTAGCTTAGTCAAATTTCTTTAGTAGAGCTTTCTCTTGCTAATGCTCTCAACTTTAAATTGACAATCTAGCGGTTTACAAAATAGCTAATCTACCTTCTTTTCTGGTAACAATCCCTGCAGTATACCGGACGGTCATCTCTAGGCTTAAAAGGAACCTGCGTTTCCATACCGCAGTCAGCGCATACCGCCGAATACATTCTCCTTTCTCCATAACCTCTTCTACGAGATTTCATCTTATTTCTACAGGGCTTACACCTTTTCGGGGTCATGAACCCCTTACTCATGTAAAATTCTTGCTCGTCGGCAGAGAAGGTAAACTCTTCTCCACATTCCACACATACTAACGTCGTATCTTCCATTTTATACACACCTTTTTAGAAGCCGAAAAAACTAGGAAAAATTAGACTCCAGGCCTAATCTTCTGGTTTTCCAACTTCTTTGAAGTTTTGATTTCATCTCCTAATATTTAAAGTCACCGGTGAAAAATTTAAATATCCGGCTCTATATTGAGGGCCAGTTATAGTTATTCTTATGCTAAGAAAATTATTTACGCCTAGTAATACTTCAGAAATCATTAATAAAATCAATCGGAAAGCGATCTAGTAAAATAATCTGCCATTTTTTCAACAATTTTCTTCACCTAGCTTATGAATTCTTTTTCGCATTCCGGTTAATCGTTTTACTTACATCTAGACGCTACAATAAGCTTATAGAAAGATGATAAAAAAACTATAGATAAATTTCTTTCTCCTCATCTATTAACTCCAGCATCCTTCTAATATGCTCATCCAAGGTATATTCAGGCTCAAAGTCATATCCAGAGACTAAGAGCTTTTGATAAGCTTCTGTAAATCTCTCCCTTTCCATTTCCAATTGTTCTCTACTTTTCTTTTTACATATCTCTTCAATCTCCCTAGGAGGAGTTGAATCTGTATAACCGAAGATTTCCTTCTTCACTTTATTAAGAATCCTCAATACCTCGGGATTTGTAACTCTGCCCTGCTGAAAAGACCAATGATTTTTTAATTCAATTAACTTCCTGAAAGTACTTTCTGACACCATAATCTGTCTCATTATTCTGCCTCCAACCATTCTAATAATAAAGGCTCTAGATCTTTATTAGAAAACATTTTTGTACCATGGCCCGCACCTTTGAAAATCTTTATCTGCTTATTACCTAAAGCTCTATTGAAAAGAACTCTGGCCGACTGAGCAGAGTATTCGTCCTCTTCGCTCGCTACTATTAAAATCGGCCTTTCACCATATTCTCCTATAGCGATCTCAGTATTAACCCCTCTATAATCAAGGCCTGGAGAGAGTAAAACAAGCTTTTTAACTCTCTTATCAAGCACTGCGTAGTTTAAGGCCACATTAGCTCCTATACTCGCCCCTATTATATCTATCTCAGATGCTCCGCTATTAAATAAGTACTCAACTGCTACTTCAACATCCTTAATCATTGCATTGAAATCTTCTGAATTAAAATTTTTCCAGTCAAGTTCGCTTTCACCATGCCCCCGTAAATCGATCGCAATAACCGAATATCCATGATCCTGAAGAACCCTTGCAAAGTTGTTCCAGTCACCTCTGTTTCTCCCAAGCATATGCAATAGAATTACTCCCTTAGGGTTCTCATTCTGAGAACTATAAAACGTCCCGGCAATTTTTATGCCATCAGATGTAGTTAAGGTTATATCTACTTGTTGATCTTTTATTTCTCCAGACTTACCAACACATCCTGCTAATAATATTATTAATAGGAGGAGGTATCGCATGTTAATTAATCACTCTTTCCTCTTTAAAATATTATCATAGATGTATCTTTCATGAACAAGTATGTTGACAATAAAGGTTTATATATCCTCGAATAAAAATATAAAGTGATGATATTAGAAGGAATAATTGTGGAACTGTATAATAAGGGGAACTATAATTCCTATGAAATAGCGGGAAAATTGGGAATAGACCCCGAGATTATTAACGAAATTGTAGAAAGATTAATACGTTTAGGAATAATTCAAAATAAAACTTGGTCATGATAATATCTCATTTATAAACCACTCAGGGTTAAACTCTACTAAGTCATCATATCCCTGGCCAGTTCCTAAATAGAATATAGGTTTCTTTACTACATATGCTATAGAGATGGCGGAGCCTCCCTTAGCATCTGCGTCAGCCTTTGTTAATATAACTCCATCAATATTAATTGCCTTATTGAATATCTCAGCCTGATCTACCGCTGCATTCCCCGTAAGAGCATCACCAACAAATAGAGTTATATCGGGTTTTGCGACTCTAATGATCTTCTTCATCTCATCCATCAAATTAACATTCGTTTCCATTCTGCCTGCGGTATCTATCAGCACTACATCCTTATTGTGAGCCCTAGCATGCGAAATCGCATCAAAGGCTACAGCCGCAGGATCCGCTCCCTTTGAATGTTTAATCATTTTTACTCCTAATCTATCTGCATGCTTTTGAAGTTGCTCGATAGCTCCAGCTCTAAAAGTGTCACTCGCAGCAAAAACACAGCTGAATCCTCTTTTCATCATAAGCCTAGCTATTTTTGCGATAGTAGTGGTTTTTCCAGAACCATTGACGCCTACAAATGCTATTACATACGGCCTAGATTTTTTTTCTTTAACCAACTCGGGCAGTGTCTTCTGGCTTTTTACAAAAATTTCCACGAGGGATCTTTTTAAGGAGTCTCTTACAACCTGTGAAATATCCCTTCTTTTTACCTTCATCCCTTGAAGGTCAGCTTTAAGTTTAGAGACGATCTTTTCCACTACATCAAAAGCGACATCGCTTTCAAGCAGGGCTATTTCTAGTGATTGAAGGACCTCGTCCAGCTTCTTTTCACTAAGCAGAACATCGCCTTGTAAGGCCCTTGTAAAATCAGAAAATTTCTCTTTAATAGAGCCAAACAACTAATCAGCCTCTTTCTTGAGCTTGAGCCAAGATCTGCTGTACTTTAGGGGTGATTTCTTCAAGCTTTGATAAAATATATTGGAGCCTTTCCGTGGTTTCATTTCGTGTTTTTTCCATCCAGCTAATTCTGTTCTCTAAATATCCCTTTGCATCTGATATAGTCTTCTTTACTGATACATCAGCGCCTAATCCAACGATCACCTTTTCCGTGTCTATTATCTTCGCTTTAACTAATGTGCCTCCTCCTATTGGCACCAACACTTCGTTATCAGTACCTATCTCCTTTATCTGATCTAGACTTTCTTTTACAACCATGAGATCGAGAATATTCGCATTTAACAGATCTAGGTTCTGACGATAGACCTCCGCCTGGGCTCTATAGAGTTCATATTCTTCTAAGATTCTTTCAGTTTCCTCCATTTTTTTACTCCCCCTTTTCTTTAATCTCAAGGATCTTTATCTTATTCCTAGGGGTTTTATGTTTACTGCCAAGGTTAGAATAAACGTACTCTAATGCTTGCTTCTCGTTCAACGCTCGATATTCTTTAACAAATGGTTGAAATTTTTCACCCATCAAAAATTTACCTCTTATCTCATAAACCTTAACCATTCAAACCACCTCACAGCAACCCTAATGCTTCTTCTATCCTTGTAATCTCTGGTCCTGTAGTTAGATTACCTATCATAACATCTTTAGAGTTCGCTATCAGCCCAGCTCTAACGAATCCTGAGCCTCTATTTATTGTGCCAACATCAACTTCCACCTTAAGTATACCCTCGATCCACTCTAATTCCTCATCATTAGCCAGGGGATGAATTAACCCCCCCTTATTTGTAGCTACACCCGCACTACCAACAATACGGTAGCCCGCTATTGTACCCTTAACAACTTCACATCCTAAAACATCTTCCATAGTTTTTATAGCTCGTTTGGTGAATCCCTCAGCAACTATTGCGCCTTTATCGTTTAAAAGAACAAGATTGCCTAATGCAGTATACTTGTCTTTTATTATTCCAATACTAATATCGTGTTTCTTCAACTTACTTACTTCCTCGCCGTACACTTGTGAGGGCAAGATTATCCCATTGTTATTCATAGCCATCATGGTTCCAATAAGACTTGTACCAGCTATGTTTGTCTTTATGACATTAACATCTAGAGTCTCTATCACTGCTTCCTCAAAACTCTTAGGACACTCCGTAGGTAATACCGCCAGCTGATCATTTGCTCTACCGATAACCCCAATATTAGGGTTTCTCTTATATGAGATCAGCTGAGTCACATTATCACTCTGCCAAGGTTACTAGAACGCTTCCATCATCCCTTGAAGTTGCTTTGACCTTTATTTTGGATGGAATGTTTTTCATACCATGCGCCCATATGCGCTCATTGAGGGCCTTATCTATCTTCACTTCCTCGCTTTTCATATGCTTAGCTATAAAATCTCTAACCTCCCTAACTGCAAGTTTAGCTCTCTTTTTCTGCGGAGCTCTTTTCGGGTTCCTTAAGGGAATAATATATGTCCTCTCCATTTTTCCAGCACCCTCATACTTTAAGTTTACTTCTACGCCAGTATCTCCTCTTGGGATGAGTTCTTACATTTCTAAGGGTTTTTGCAATAACCCAAATCGGAACTGGTCTATTTTGCCTTATTGCTTTCGCCATTCTGATCTTCCGAGGTAACTCTACTTTAGACACTTTTCATATCCTCCGTATTACTTTAGTTTGAATATGTTTTGGGAAATAGTCTTCTTCTTTTTTTCCCTCGCTTTTAAGTAAATATCTAATCTCGCTCTCATAATCGCCTTTTAACAGAGCGTTTCCTTCTTCAAATTCATAACACATCCTAGCTAATGAATTGAGGGTTTTATATCCTATTCCGCGGAGGGGAGCAATATATTCGATATCATATCTATCTTCAATGCTCCTAATCTCGCTTAAATCAAGACAGGGTGCTTTATCGTCTCTTCTTGTCCCGTCAGCTATTATATCATATTCCTTTGCAACCTCTTCTAGCACTCTCCTGTGGATATAATTTATCCCTCTTCTTGGATACCCATCCTGTAAGATCATCTCTAATGCTTCCATCACGATTTTTCTTTCAAATTTTTTAACCTCGAAATCGAATCCAATTGCATATGCAGCTTCTTCTGCATGCCTCCACGAATCAAGGATACCGAAGTTAGCATTTAATAAGCGGATCTCATATCCCAGCTTATTTAAAATATATGCGGCCAAAGAACTATCCTTTCCCCCACTATAAAGCACAGTGACCTCCATTTCATATTCGCCTTATCCTAAATTCTTTTTTCTTTTCTGATAATCTAGCGAGGATGCTCTTTAGCTGCTCGTCTGTAATCTGTTGCTGGATTCTCCCTGCCTGAGCAAGCTGTATGAGGAGACTCTCAATCTGTGCTGCAAACTCTGGTTTAGCAAGCCTGATATTAGCTAGCCTGCTGCGAGCCTCTGGAGTGAGAATCGCCATCAATATGGAGCGCTTCTGTACCTCGATCTGCCTTCTCTCTTCCTCTCTAGCACTTTCTTCAGCTAGTCTACGTTGAAGCTCCTCCAGTTTTTTCCTTTTTAGCTCTTCTATATCCTCACCCATACAGAACCCCTTACCTTTAGTATTTACTGAGCTCTGGAATCTCTTTCTTTATCTGATGAGAAATACGGTCCATAAAAGATATCCCTTTATTAGTAAGTACTCTACCTTTATCAGTCTTCTCAACTAAACCGGCTTCCTCAAGCTGCTTCAAGATCTCACTTATCACAGACCCGCTTCCTCCTCTTTTTCTCTCCGGCTTATACCCCATATTTTTCTTCCCGCCATAGAGTCTTCTTAAAGTAGGGATCCCCACTGGACCATAAATGTATATCTTCCTTAGTATCGAGGCACTTCTAGTATACCACCAGTCCTCATTCTCAGGTGCTTTCTCTCTATCAGCTCCAGTCTTAACATAAGCTGCCCAATCCGGCTGTTTAATGTTCTCTATCTTTTTGAGTTCTTCAGAAACCCTATTTATGAGAATCGATGCTGGAACATCATAGACCTTTGTCATATTAAATCCTCCTTTTCCATATATTTTTGACAATTGCAAATAATTTTAAGCCTTTAATCTTCTTTTTATCTTCTTTTCTCTCTTATAGGGGTACTTATAAGATTTTCCGCATTCGAGACAGGTTATAAATACTGTGCTCCTATAAAGCCTTACCCTGCAGTTTGCTCCTGGCACCAGGAAGGATTTGCAATTTTTGCATATCCTACGTTTCCATTTTCTAGGAAATCGCAATGTGCATCTCATCGCTATTTTCCTTGCCAAATGCGCATAGCGGTCTGCTCTTTCCTTGTCTTCATGAAAAATCTTCTCTGCTCTCTGCATTAGTATCTCAATTCTCTCTCTGGCTATAGACTTTGTTGTCTTACGCCTCATTACATACCCTCATTTATAAATCTATTTGAACTAAACTCTATTAGTTGAAAATTATTTAAAAGCTCTTCATAGCTTTTAGTCGTGTTTCTTATTTTAAGAGCTAGATTCTTTTCTGCATATATTATCATTGCAATATCTGTGAAGCTAGAATAAGTGGCATCCCATACTAATACTCCATCAATAGCCGGATACGCATCTAATATACCATATATTACTTTAACATGACCCTTCATGTATTCTTCATCTGATTCATTCGACGAAGTACGGTAGATAACGAAAATAACCTGCGCCTCATCTGGGACTACTGTTGAATTGAAAGCTTTCCTCACCTCTTCTCCGGTGGTCACATAAAAATCTTCAACAATGATTCCTTCTTTCGCAAATTCTTGGATCAATTCCCCATACGATGTATTTACCTCTTTCTTCTCGGTCTGAGAAGAGATAAACCCATAGGTAAATGCAACCAATACAAGTGCTACTAATATTACTTTGGAGTTTTTCATAAGCCTTCCTCAAAAGATGAATGCGGCCGCCGGGATTTGAACCCGGGTCGTCTGCGTGGCAGGCAGATGTCTTAACCAGGCTGGACTACGGCCGCAGATTTATATCCCTTTCCTCAACTCGTTTTTATGTTTTTCTACTACCACTACTGCATCCAGTTCTTCTTTACCCACAATAAATTTACTTACGATCTTATAATTGTTAAATACAGACTCCAAGGCCTTGAGTTTTTCTATTCTAGTATATTTATTACAGTATGCAGAAATTACTGCCTTTCCGTTAGGCTTTAAGACCCTCATGAGTTCATCAGAGTTATCTAAAAGATGGAATGTATCAATGCAAAATATGGTTGAAAAGCATTCATCCTTAAAAGGTAAATTTCTTCCATCAGCCAGTATCCTAGCCCCTTTAGCCTTCTTTAGATTAGGAAGATCGATATCTACTGATAATACTGGGACAAACTGGCTTAAAAATCCCGGTCCTGCGCCTATATCCAGTACCCTACCCTCCGGTTTCACTTTTTTGAGTATGTCCTTTATTTTTGTTTCTTGAGCATTCTTCATCCAATCCGAATAAATCTCGCTCGTGAAAACTATACCATCCTCCCAAATTCCCTGAGTATATCGGTTGAAGAAATAATTCCTATAGGCTTTTTTCTAGAGGGAGATTCTGTTACAATTAACCTATGAATATCGTGTTGGAGCATCATCCTAGCTGCTTCCTCAATATCTACGTCAGGGGTGATGCTTATAGTAAAAGGAGTCATAATATCTTCAGCCACAAACTCCCAGCTTTTATCTCCCTCATTCATTATCTTGAATACATCGAGAGCTGAGATCACCCCAATCATGTCCCCCGCATTGTCAACTACCACTAGCCCAGAAATATTTTCCTTTACTAGTTTTTTTATAACCTGAGTTACAGGAGTAGAAAAATTAACAGCTATTACACCATAAGTCATCACATCTCTAACTTTTTTACTCATAGATAATATCACCCGCTTAATAATTAAACACACAAGTTTTTTAAATTTAGAGGTATATATTTTTTTAATGCTTAGAAGGCTTGGCTTGGTAGAGATTATCCTCGGTGTCTCACTGGTTGTTCTAGGGATTACAATGAATTTTATTGGAACTGGCAATAGTATAGCTGCAAGGGCCTCATATATTACAGGAATAGTGGTCATAATCGCAGGAGTATTTAAATTCTTAACATCAATCGCACTACAATTAAGATATAGGTAGGTATATTAGATAACAAAATTTACAAAAGAAAAAAATAACCCCAAATATTTGAACAAAAAGAAATGGGCCCGGGGAGAATTGAACTCCCGACCTCCACGTTGTAAGCGTGGCGTCATAACCACTAGACCACGGGCCCCCTTAGTCGATAGTTTTATTTAATTCCCTAATAAGATCCGTCGTTGAAATGACTCCAACTGGCCGATTGCCAGCGACCTGATGAGGATGAAGCACAACCAACCTGTGAATCCTCTTACCAATCATGATCTCAGCAGCATCCTTCAAAGTCTTATTAGGCTCAACCTGTATCACTGAGGGTGTCATAACATCTTCAACTACCGCGGTGTCCAGTTCCTCAGGAGTTCTATCTTTAAGGTATTTTACTACATCAATTGAAGAAACCACGCCCATTATTTCTCCCCTATCATCTACCGCTATTATAGCGGTAACATCCGCATCTGCCATAATCCTTACGGCCTCCTTTAAAGGGGCGTCAAACCTCACGGTAACTACACCCCTACTCATCACATCTCTAACTTTCCTCGCAAAAGCCGAATACATATCAAAACCTCATTTATAATCTCACATTATGCTATTCTTAACTTCTCTTATAATGTCTGTAATCGATAGGACTCCAACTGGCCGATTGCCAGCGACCTGATGAGGATGAAGCACAACCAACCTGTGAATCCTCTTACCAATCATGATCTCAGCAGCATCCTTCAAAGTCTTATTAGGCTCAATATGTATAGTAGGAGTCATAACGTCCTCAGCAACAGCCTTCTTTAAATCCTCAGGCGGTCTGCTTTTTAGATATTTTATAACATCAATTGAAGAGATTGTCCCCATTATCTCTGACTCGCCATCAACTGCTATAACCGCAGACACATCTGCCTCTGCCATTTTTCGAATAACTTCTCTGAGAGGGGCGTC
Source organism: Candidatus Hydrothermarchaeum profundi (assembly GCA_002011125.2). Lineage (GTDB taxonomy): Archaea > Hydrothermarchaeota > Hydrothermarchaeia > Hydrothermarchaeales > Hydrothermarchaeaceae > Hydrothermarchaeum > Hydrothermarchaeum profundi. Next base: position 1,361,423 of record MTMF02000009.1, on the reverse strand, counting down.
AAACCTCACGGTAACTACACCCCTACTCATCACATCCTTCACTCTCTTATCAAAAGCTGAATTCATGGAGGAATACTCCCAAGAAAAATATATAAATGTTATTGTAGTGAAGAGAGCCTACGTTAGAGCAAAAATAGTTTAATTTCCGAAACAGATAAACTAAGCTAAAGCTTATTAGGATATAGCTCAATTTTCTCTTATTATTTCTCCATCAGCGTTAATTTCACCTTTTCTAATCCTAGTAGACGAGATAGGCTTACCATCTTCTGCAAGCACTATAGGAACAACTATTACCTCCAGTCTCTTAAGACCTTTCTCATTTCTCATTTGGTTTATTTCCTTCGCTCTCTCTAAAGTTTCCTCAGAAACCACGATAGCATCAACCTCAGGATCTTCTACTGCTATCCCGTAAGGGTCATTGAGTTTAATTAGCTCATAGTTAAAATTAGACAAGTACTCCTCCAGCCTCTTTTTTCTATGGCCATATGGCTGAAGAGGCTTATTAACCATCTCATCAGAGGTAAGTCCTATTATAACCTTCTCGCCTAACTCAAAAGCTTTCTCAAGCAAAGCCTTATGCCCCTTATGTAAATGATCGAAGCTTCCTCCAACAACAACCTTCTTGAATTTCATAAAGAGGATCTTATCAACGAGGCAACTGATATCTCGCTAATTTGGGTTGGAATTGTATTGGTTGCAACAACTTTTTTTGCTCCATAAGAGTAGAGCCGTGTAATAATATTACCCGTTAATACTGGATGGATGCATCCTATTAGTATATTTGAAGCACCAGCTACTTTTAACTTCTTCATCGCCTCTAACATCGTGCCGCCAGAATCTATTATGTCATCCACAAGAACAACATCTCTGCCCTTAACATCCACTTCCCGAGGTTTCATTTCAACATTTCCGGGGCCTATTCTTTTTTTCTCTAGATAATCGTAAGCGCATTCACACTCTTTTGCAACCGTTTTAGCGAGTTTCAATGCTCCTTTATCCGGCCCTATTACTAAAGGGTCCTTCATATCGTAGTTTTTAAAATACCTCCCAAGCAAAGGGCCTGCATCTAAATTACATGAGGAGATTTCGAAAAAATCCAATATGTGTTCCTTATGGATGTTAATAGTTATAAATTCGTCAGAATATAACTGGATCAACTGGGCAATTGTCTTCGCAGTAACACACTCCCCCGGAGTAAACCTTTTGTCTTGCCTACCATACCCATAGAAAGGTACAACTGCTATTATGCGTTTTGCTTCTAAGTCCCTAAGAGTGCTGAGAACCCCCAATAGCTCCAGAATATTTTCATCCTGCGGTCTATTAGTTGACTGTATTACTATGCATTCCTTACCTTCCACCTCGCTCTCGATTCTAATATAACGCTCACCGTCAGGAAACTTGCGGATAGTCAATACACCCAACTCTAAATCTGATCCCACTTCCCTAGCAAGAACCTCACATGATGAACCCCCGAATATTATCCTGCTCATATCCAAGAGCTATAATTGAAAAATATATAAAATTTCCTAGAAAGGAGGGGGTACCCAAGGTATTTAAAGTAGAAAATCAATAATTAAAATCCCCTAAGGGAAGGTGGTTTAGCTTGGCGTTGATGAAATTCGAGACAACCGAAGAGATCGAAGTGCCAAAAAAACTTATAGATCAAGTAATCGGACAAGAGCATGCAGTTGAGATAATCAGGAAAGCAGCGAAACAAAAACGTCATATCCTCTTGATAGGTGAGCCAGGTACCGGTAAAAGTATGCTCGGAATGGCTATGTCGGAACTGTTGCCGACCGAAGAACTTGAAGATGTGCTAGTCCATCCGAACCCTGCCGACAAAAACAATCCTCGAATAGAAGTAGTAAAAGCAGGTAGTGGAGAAAAGATAGTAGAGCGATTCAGAGAGCAAAAGAGGAAAGTAGAGGCTCCTGTAAACACTATGTTTAAGATGCTTTTCTTCGCAATCCTATTCCTTGTACTATATTACGGCTTCCTAGCACCCGGGGCCCAACCGATGGTACTATTCGCAGGTATCATAGCTTCGGTCTTTCTACTTATGGGCAGACAATACATCAAGATCAAAGATGAAGTAATGGTCCCTAAGCTTCTAATCAACAACTCTGAAAAAAAGAAAGCGCCTTTTATCGATGCCACTGGAGCCCATGCGGGAGCTCTTTTTGGTGATGTTAGACACGATCCTTTCCAGTCCGGTGGATTGGAAACCCCCCCACATGAGTTGATTGAAGCTGGAGCAATACACAGAGCAAATAAAGGGGTTCTCTTCATTGATGAGATAGCCACTTTAGGGATAGAATCCCAACAAAACCTACTGACCGCGATGCAAGAAAAGAAATTTTCAATTACTGGTCGAAGCGAACGCTCTAGCGGTGCAATGGTTAGAACCGAGCCTGTGCCCTGTGACTTTATATTAGTAGCGGCTGGAAACCTTGAAGCAGTCCAAAATATGCATCCCGCATTGAGATCTAGAATTAGAGGATATGGATATGAAATATACATGAAAGATGTAATGGAGGATACTCCTGAAAATAGAAACAAACTAGTTCAATTTGTTGCTCAGGAGGTAGTTAAAGATCAAAAGATACCTCATTTTTCAAGGGATGCTGTAAAAGAGATAATAGAGGAAGCTAGGAGAAGGTCAGGCAGGCGAGGTAAGTTAACCCTTAGGTTGCGCAATCTCGGTGGACTTATACGAGCAGCTGGTGATGTCGCAAGAAGCGAGAACGCACCAATTGTAACCGCACAACATATTAAAACTGCCAAGAAGATAGCGAGGACTCTCGAGCAACAAATTGCAGATAGATACATAAGTATCAGGAAAGACTATAATGTTTACAGGATAGAAGGAGAAGAGATAGGTAGAGTAAATGGTCTCGCTGTAATCGGGAGTGATAGCGGTGTTATCCTCCCAATTGTTGCGGAAGTAGCTCCTGCACACAGTAAAGAGGAGGGGAAGATAATAGCTACTGGAAAGTTGCAAGAAATAGCGAAGGAAGCAATACAAAACGTTAGCGCAGTAATAAAGAAACACACCGGGAGAGATATCTCAAAATATGATGTCCATATACAGTTTCTCCAAACCTATGAAGGGGTAGAAGGAGACAGTGCAAGCATATCTGTGGCCACTGCAGTAATATCTGCGTTAGAAAACATACCGGTAGATCAGTCTATAGCCATGACAGGTAGTCTAAGCGTGCGAGGAGATGTATTACCAGTAGGAGGCGTAAACGCTAAGATAGAAGCAGCAATTTCAGCCGGTATTAAAAAGATCGTGATACCGGAAGGTAACATGAAAGATGTTATGATAGATAAAAAGAAAGCAAAGACCATAGAAATAATACCTGTTAAAAATCTATCTCAGGCCCTAGAAAAAGCCTTTGTGTGGAAAGGAGACAAGGAAGGTCTAATAGAAAGAGTAAAAGACCTACTACCTCTGCCACAGGGCATAGATAAGCCTTCGCCAGAGCTACATAAAGCTTAATTTTAAGGTTCTGTTCTCCATCATTTTATTAAATACTTAGTTTATCAGGCCATCAATCTTCTAAAAAAATATTAATCTAAATAGTAGACTCTGAACCAAAATAGTATAAGGAGAATGAGTGAGACTAACAAGGCTTACCAACTCACCCCAGGATTACCTATCAAACAACTTTAACTACTCATAATACAAACGGTATCCTTCGAAATATTTTTATTGAAAGCTCTTATACTTCAACTCAAAAAACGGAGAGTCTTCCAAATTGAATGCAGAAAGTATACTCTACCAGCATCTCGAAATGATAGACAACGAAATAAAATCCATTTTCGAGAAAAGAATGTTTCCTAAACCTCTCTATGACATGATGAAATATCATCTCGGCTGGCTTGACGAAAACTTAAGACCGATAGAGCAGTATAGAGGCAAAAGATTTAGACCGACACTTTGCCTCTTAACCTATAATGCCCTAAGTGGGGTATATGATAAAGCTCTACCAGCGGCGGCGGCTTTAGAGCTGATACATAATTTTTCATTAATTCACGATGATATCGAAGACATGGATGAAGAGAGAAGACACAAACCAACAGTATGGAAGCTTTGGGGAGTTCCCCATGCTATAAACGTAGGAGATGGAATGCATGTAATGGCTAATCTAGCAGCCTTAAACTTGAGAGACCGTAATGTAACCGAATCAAAAATTGTAGACGTACTCGCTATACTTAACAACACAGTTATCGAGTTATGTGAAGGGCAATACTTAGACATGGACTTTGAAGGGAGAACAGATGTAACTCCCGAAATGTATATAGATATGATCTCCAGAAAAACCGCTGCCTTAATAGAGGCATCGACGCACATAGGGGCTATACTCGCCACGAACGATGAAAGTACAATAAAACACTTCAGAGCATTTGGAAGAAAGATCGGGATAGCCTTCCAGATAGTTGATGATATCTTAGGGATATGGCAGGATGCAAAAAAAACCGGGAAACCCCACGCAAGTGATATTAAAAACAAGAAGAAAACTCTCCCTGTTCTCTACGCCTTTGAAAAAGCCTCAAAAGAAGATAGGGAGACACTAATTGAAATCTACGAGAAAGAGTCTTCCAGTGAAGAAGACATAAAAAAAGTACTTCACATCTTAGAAAAAGTCAACGCTCAAACATATTCACGTCGGATAGCTGATAAATACGAAAAAGAAGCTATAAGTCATCTCGAAAAAACAGGGATCAATAATGAAGCGATGGAAAAATTAAAGATTCTCGCCGACTTTTTGATCTATAGAACATATTAAGGATAATTACCGAAAAAATCTTTTAAAAAAACCAGAAAACCTCGTGCCTTTCTCAACAGAAACACCAAAAAGCTGTGCCATATTCCCCCCAAGAATCTTCTCCTTTTCTTCCTCAGACAAGTCAAGTCCCTGGATTTTCTCTATCTCATAAGCCGGGTAGAAGTTATATTTGAAGTCAGAGCCGAATAATACCTTGTCTGCCCCTAATTCCGTTACCATTTCTAATAGCTTGTCAGAAGAAGAATGTGATGTATCATAGAATACATTCTCCTCAGAATATACTTTATCCCATCCTACAGCTTGAGGGAAAATAAAGTTTACTCTTGGAAAACTAATAATCACTTCATTAACCTCTTCAGGCACAAAAAACTTATTTTCGGAATTATATTCGCAATGAACAAAAACAGGAATTTTAAGGGTCTTCACGAATTCCAGAAAATCCCAGAATCTATCATCAGAAAATCTGAATCCCTGTAACTCAGGATCAAGAAAAAGTCCTTTTAACTCCAGATCGTATATGGCTCTCTCAAGCTCTCCTTTCGCATATTTTTGAAAAGGATGAACTACAGCAAATCCTTCGAAACAGGGGTTATCTCTAACCACATAGGAAGTGAAATCATTAAGTCCTTCATATTCCTCCCTCGCGGAGCTTATTAGCGGCGAAACGCAAATTTTAGAAACTCCATATGAGACAGATTGTTCTAAAAGATCATCAACCACCCCATACCGAGTAACTTCTATACCTGTTCTGAGGTGATACCCGAAGGCGGCTTCTTTAAGGTCATCAGGTATAGCCCTCGGCTTTTGTGAAACATGGGCATGGCAATCTATTATCGTTCTTTCACCCTCATAACGGGAGAAATTGCGTCAAGAGCTTTTCTCAAAGAAGCTTTATCGCCTATCAATAATAGATATCCCTCTCCATGAGGCCTAACCTCAATGTCCTTAAGTTCCTCAACCTTTTCTTTAACTTCCTTCTTATCTGGCACCCTAACCCAATTCTTACTTCTCGGGAGCTGTGAATAAAATTTAGATGATCTAGTTGCAGGGAATTCTCCCACTTTCTTTCCATTAAGGACCTCCCTAATTTTATTCTCCCAGTCAACTGTGAATTCTTTACCAAGAGCTTCGGCTGCAATGAAGATATCCCTCTGCGCATTGTCTATAAGCTCAGAAGCTCTAAAAAGGAAACCTCTATCCTCGGTCTCGCCGAAGGTCCTTTCGTTTAATATCACCTTAGCAGTCCTAAGATAGTCAAAGGCATTGCCTACTTCAATGCCTTTACGTCTAACTTCGGTTGCCATATTCATTGTAACTAACCAAACCTGCTGCAAAGTTTCTAAATTCATACACCCACCTTCTCCAGTAAATCATCTAGAGGTATTAAGTGTTTCTGTAATCCCAACTCATAGGGCTTTAATCCCATCGCCAGGCCAAGAAACTGAACATAATGGAGTACAGGGATCCTAAAGGTTTCCCCATATTTCTCGTTTAATGCAGGCTGAGAAGTATCTAAATGAAATGTACAAAACGAGCAAGGATTGACTATAATATCCGCCCCCGATTCACGGATATTCTCTAACTTTTGTTTAGCAATCTCTAAAGAAGACTCTAAGTCATTAGATCTCAACCCGCCACCAGCCCCACAACACAAAAGTTTGTCCCTATAGACGACATTAGTAGCCCCAGTTGCCTCTACCAACGCATTAAATGCTTTCATTCTAGCACTGCCATTATGCTCTAAATGGGTCTTAGGTCTTAAGAAATGACACCCATAGTGCACTGCAACTTTTAAAGCTTCTAAAGGCACAGCTACGCTTTCCTTTATAACTTTTACTCCTACATCATTATACAACACATCTACAACATGTTTTACCTCCCTCTCCCCCTTGTATTCCCTATTTATCTTCGATAAAATATCGTTCACTTCCAACCTAGTGATAACATCATTTTTTAACCTATAATTGACTTCGTTTAATGAGCCAAAACATCCATTACACACAGTCAGAATATCAGCTTTATTCTCCTCGGCTATAGTAATATTCCTAGCTCCAAGCGCTAACCATGTTAAATTATCTATGGATCTGAAGACACCTGGCGCAGGACAGCAAGAAGCATCGCCCATATCAATTAAATCTATACCCAGCCTATCAAATATTTTCCTCGTAGCCGCTTCAATCCCAGGATAACGGTGCGGTGCAACACATCCCAAGAAAAGAGAATACCTCACACTTATACCTCCAATCCTTCTATACCCGTAATCTCCAAAATCTTGTTAACTTCATCGAGGGCTTTAGAAGACTTCATATGAGGAGAGTTCTCACTCAGGCCCAACTCCACTCTAAAACCACTTATATCATCAGTCAATGTCACCAGCTGCCCAGCGTTTATAATATTTCTCAAATTACTCTTAAGTTTCTCAGGAAAATATCCATGCCTTACTGCGATATTTCTTATAGCTAATATCACTTCTACCGGCTCTACACCCCTAGGACACCTATCATAGCACGCTAGACACGTCGTACACTTCCAGATATCCTCGCTCTTTAAAACATCGTCTTTTAAACCGAGAGAAGTTTTCCTCAATATCTTCCTAATCTTATATGTAGTAACTAGCCCCGCAGGACATGAGCTTACACATGTCCCACATTGGAAACATGCCCCGATATTTTTTCCTCCAGCGGCCTTGACTTCATTTATAAAAGAAGGGTCTATCTTCTTTGGTTTTAACGTTCTTAGCGCCATAATCATCCACTTCTTGTAATAAAGTTAATAAAGTTTTTCTACCTTTATCATGGAATATTGCTCACAGCAATATTTTTTGGGTGTTGAGATGGATAGGTTTGAAATCATAAAGAACATAGGACAAGAGATAATAACTGAAGAAGAACTACGAAGACTTCTTGAAGAAAAAAAGCATCCAGTAGCATACGATGGGTTCGAGCCAAGTGGTATTGCCCATCTGCCAGTAGGCGTCTACAGGCCGCTTCTATTAAAAGACCTGATTACGGCAGGCGTCAAAGTAAAACTACTGCTCGCAGATTCTTTTGCATGGATTAACAACAAATTTGGAGGAGATCTTGAGAAAATAAGAGACGCCGGGAGATATTTCATAGAAGTCTGGAAGGCTGCAGGAGTAGATATGAAAAAAGTAAAAGTCATATGGCATAAAGACTTCTTCGATGATCCAGAATACTGGAAGAAAGTCATTTTAATAGCTAAAAACCACTCGCTAACAAGAACCAAACGAAGCTTAGCTATAGCAGGCAGAGAAGCTGACGACTCGCAACCCACGGCATTTGTATTCTATCCCAGTATGCAGTGCGCTGATATATTCCATATTAAAGCAGATATCTGCCAACTCGGTATGGACCAAAGAAAAGTGAATATGTTAGCGAGAGAGATATCTGGAAAAAAAGGAATGAAAGAACAGTTAGACTACGTTGACTGTGGAGTCGATGGTAGACCCGTAATCGTTAGTCATAGAATGCTAATGGGACTTAAAGGTCCTGTTAAAGGGAAAGGTTTTGACGAGAACTCGGGTATAGATGTGGAGATAAGTTCCAAGATGTCTAAATCTTTACCTGAAACCGCAATATTCGTCCACGATTCAAAAGAGGAGATTACTAAAAAAATAAACTCCGCCTTTTGTCCGATGAAAGTAGTTGAAGGAAATCCTATCTTAGAATATTGTAAAGAGATAATTTTCAGAAGCTCACATGAACTGGAGGTTAAGAGGCCTCCAAAATTCGGGGGCGACGTTACGTTTTATTCATATGCAGAGTTAGAAAAAGCTTTTGTATCGGGGGATTTACATCCTCAAGACCTAAAGATTGCAGTCGCAGAACGCCTGAATGAACTGATAGAACCCATTAGAGATCATTTCGAGAAAAATACAAAAGCACAAGAACTATATGAGACAGTTGCATCATATGAGATAACAAGATAATATAGATAAAGGTTTCTAAACAAATTTGGAGGTATTTTACTGGTAGAAGAAGCACCTGAACTCAAACGGTTAAGAATGCCAAAAGACGACGAAGTGTTTGGCATAGTTGAAAGAATGCTTGGGGCAAGCAGAATGCAAGTCCGGTGCAAAGATGATAAAATACGCATATGCAGGATACCGGGAAAAATAAGGAGAAAGATATGGATTAGAGAAGGAGATGTGGTTCTAGTCAAACCATGGGACGTCCAAGGAGAAGAAAAAGGAGATATCGTCTGGCGGTACACTAAACCGCAGGTTAATCGGCTTATTAACAAAGGAGTCTTATAATGTGCTGGAGAAGAAAATCTCTTTACTGGACCAGAAAATCGACTCCATGCTTAAGAAGATAAAAGGAGTCGAAGACTTCAAAATATATGACGAAGTATTCGATAAGTCTACATTACTCTCCTTATATTATTTATCTAATAAAGGTGTGATAGACCTCCTTTACGGAGTAGTAAAATCAGGCAAAGAATCTAATATCTTTCTAGGAAAAAAAGGCCGAAAAAACCTAGCTGTTAAGATACATTTAGTGGGAACAAGTGACTATCGCTCAATGCTAAAATATATAGATGGAGATATTAGATTTCGAGGTATCAAAAAAAATAGACGAAGTATAGTTTATACGTGGGTGAAGAAGGAGTATAAGAACCTTAAACGAGCTATGGAGTGCGGTATACCGGCACCTAAGCCAGTATCTTTTAGGAATAATGTACTGGTAATGGAATTCCTAGGCAAGAGAGGGCATCCTTATCCCATGCTAAAGGAAGTAGAATTAGATAAACCAACAGCAGTCTACGATAAGATTCTTGAGTATATAAAGAGGCTTTACTGCGGATGTAACCTAGTTCATGCAGATCTAAGTGAGTATAATATTTTAATGAAAGATAGTGAACCTATTCTCATAGACTTCTCCGCTGCGGTAATTAGAGAACATCCAATGGCAGAGGAGTTTTTAAGACGTGACATATACAATATTACAAGATTTTTCGGGGAGGATTTTGAGAAAGCGCTAGAATATGTGAAGGGATGTTAAATGGAGTATATAAGGATACCTTCTGAGAGAATAGGAGTGTTGATCGGAAAGGAAGGTAAAGTAAAATCACAGATTGAAGAAAAATTAAATGTTAAACTTACAGTTGACAATGAGGAGGGTACCGTCACTATACAGAACAAGGGCGAAGATGTACTTGCCGAGTGGAAGGCAAAGAATATCATCACCGCAATTGGACGTGGATTTAATCCAAGAAAAGCAATGAAACTTTGCCACGACGAATACGTACTCGAAGTAATAGACCTGCAAGATATAGTCGGAAAATCTCCTAAAGCACTTAAAAGACAGAAGGGGAGGATAATTGGTCAGGGCGGAAAGACTAGAAAGATAATTGAAGAATGCACCGGATCGGACGTGAGTGTATATGGCAAAACCGTTGCTATCGTAGGCACTCTAGAGAGAGTGCAGGCTGCAAGAGAAGCTATACTCATGCTAGCAAGAGGAAAACCCCATGGAGTAGTTTACAAGATTTTACAAAGGAAAGCTAGAGAACTTAAAGAAAAGTCTTTTTCACTTTGGAAGTAATAAGATTTAAATAACCCTTCTCTACAAAAATATTTGCAAAATATACCCATCCTCTTTTTGGGTGATGAAATGGCCGAAGTTACCCCCCTAGTCAACCGGGCAATACAAACTCTGGATGAGATATCTGCCGAGATCAAAATAGATTTAGCGAGACTACGTAAAGATGCAGACTATTTTAGTAACTTATACTACACTTTAAAGAGGAATCTAGACGAACTTAAAGAGCTAAAAGATGAGATGGAACTGAGGGGTTTTGATTCCCCTTACTTCGCACTAGGTATGGGGAGATATGGTTCACCGATTGAAAAAGGAGGTTATAAAAGAGAGGATATAGAAGACCAAAGAGATGTAGCCCGCCATAAAATGTTTTTTAGAGCCAATGCTTCTCTGAAAAAAGGCACATTTGAAAGGACTAAATCAGCGATCGCTTCGCACAACATTGCCGTCGGCCACCTAGAAGAGTTTGTACAATTAGTATGTAACAGATGTGGTAGAGAAGCTAAAGGGAAAGACGCTACGAGGATAATAGAAGAAACTGGCAGATATATTTGCCAAAAATGCAACTCAAAAAACATAAGTATAAAGGAAAATGATCTAGGGATCTTTAGACTAGAGATCCTGCCACACTTACCTTATGGGGGGGAATTTACCCTAGAAATAAGCAAATTCACTCCAACCGAGAGAATGGCATATCGAGACTTAATAGAAGTATTGAGAGAAAAGAAAAAAGGAAGGATTAAGTCCGCTACCGTAACCTTTAGAGCACCAGAAAACGGAAAATGGATCATTAAAAAAGAACAAGTAACTGTCCGGAAAGGAAAAAAATTAGACTACGAAACCATCCTCAGAGAAAAATACGGTAGGATTGTAATTGAACATATAAGGTATCACCATGAGCGATCAATACTTGTAAGCGGAAGATATAACCGACAAGTTCTAGCAATAGCGTATACAAAAATATTAAAAGAAAAGAGAAGCGAGATTCTCGATTATTTACTTAGCAAAAAAGTAGATCTCAATAAGCTAAAAAAGTATGAACACCTACGGGAGAAAATGGAGTCTCGTATGGCCGGCGTGATATCACCCTCCGTATCATTAGACTTCAGAATTACAGAAGAAAGGCGAGAACTTATGCTGGAGTTTGAAGAAGAACTCAAAAAGATAGGATTGATGGACGAATATGGCAATCTGGATCCAGAACTGGAAATGGCGGTAGAGTATAGGCAAAAAATAAGGAAAGATACATTAATTAAAATCCCGAGGACTCTTTTCGCCTGGGATATATTTAGATTTCTCCTAATAAAACCATACAGAGAGCGGAGATATGCCAGTATATTCCCTGGACTTCAGCCCGTTCCCGAAAAAGAGCAATTAGAGAGTGCATTAGAGATATTGAGTGACGAGGAAATAATCTCAGCTGTAGGGAGATTTATCGATGAGCACGTAATATTAGTCAAAGATGCCCCAAAAGTTGTATTCAAGAAATTTGAGATAGAGGAGATACTACAAGACTACCTAAAAGTCACCTCTAGCAGAGCGGTAGGAGGTATTGCACTATACCTAATGTCAGACCTGCCATTAGAAGTGGCTGCTCGAGTGGTTAACAGTGAGGTAGAAGAGCTAAAAGAAGTTTTAAAAGTCATCATAAGATTAGGGAGAAGAGACGTTATACCACTAGAGAAGCTAGAGGGACTAGAGGAGATTAAAAAGATCAAGATATCAGATAAAGCAAAACAGTTTTTAGATCTGGTGAGATGATGAAAGAAGTAGTAGTACTAAGGTCTAGTCAAAAAGATGTCTTAATCGAAGAAATAAACCGCAAGTTAGATGAAACCACGAAGAAAGTCCATCTAAGCGTGAGACCCACGATAAATATTCTGGCATCTATACTGACAGCCGCACCAAACGTAAAAACAATCACCTGCCCCCCAAGCCTATATGAAAGGACTCCAAAAAAAATAAGAGAAGCATTAGCAAAGATAGGAGTAAATTTTGAAGCCTTTCTACTCACACCTGGCAGGCCTAGATCACACCCTAATTGGAAGATTGAGAAAGTTTACGAGCTAGAAGACAAGGGATACTCTGCAAAGGAAATAAGCGACGAGCTAGGAATACCTTTAACAACTGTCTACTATTATCTAAAAAAAGAGTAATAGCATGATAGTCAAGTAATCGTAATATTTTTATTTCACTAGATTTAGAAATGTGCGATTGTCGATACTTTTAGACGGTAATTCACGTCCTACAGATATGCCGCCGTAGCTCAGTAGGTAGAGCGCGTGGCTGTTAACCACGTGGTCGTCAGTTCGAGTCTGACCGGCGGCGCTTTTCATCAACTTAACAAATCTGAACTTCAATCAAAAATAGGATGGAGAGGAGAGGAGGCAACGGTAGGAGAATTATAATAGGAACATATGAGGAAGGAGAGGAGTATCCCCAAAGCAGTCCCCACCATTGCCTCTATGCTAAATAAATTTGTATCTATATTTATAATCATAACGTAAAAATAGGGAAAAAATAGAAGTATACCCAACACTACTCTCACAGCTAAAAAAATATTTTTATAATTAGACTCTTATAAAAGGAGTAAAGGCAAAGGCGGGAAAAACAAGAGGTAGTTAGGAGGTGTACCAAGAGGTGAGGGGGGCGACACCCGCCTTTGCCTTTTTAATTTCTTACTAGAAAGTTAATGACTTAAACAATTTTTGTACTGATATTCAATAATACATCATATATTCGTATTATAATTCATAAAATATAGCAATTTATTGAATAATTATATAGTCCATATACTTTTTGAAAAATCTAACTCGATAAATTCCTGATTTCTTCGGAATGTTAATAATCTAAATTGATACTAGGAGTAAGAAGGGAAGATAATGGAAATCAGAGAACTAATGTATCCCCCAATAGTTGTAAAACCTTATGCCTCCGTACTAGAAGTCGCTAAACTGATGGACGAAGGAAATGCTGGAGCTGTACTAGTAGATCGCGGAGATAAAGATTTTGGTATTGTCACAGAGCGAGATATTCTATACAAGGTAGTATCTAAAAATAAAGACTTCCTTCAAACCAAAGCGGAAGAAATCATGAGCATTGAACTACGTACTATAGAGGCTCAGAGAGACGTTAGACGTGCCTGTCAGCTTTTTAATCTTTACGATATTAGAAGGTTGCCAGTAGTAGATAAGGGAACTATCGTGGGTATATTAGACAACAAAGATGTCGCTAGATACAATATCTTCCTGTATGATGAGTCCATACAAATCCTTTCAGAGACGTGTAAAGAACATGCTAGAAGCCTTGAATGTAAAGTGTCACAGATCATGCATGATGCAATTATTGAAAACCCCGAAACCTCTGTATTAGACTCTTCTAAACTAATGAAGGAAAAAGGAGTAGGAGAAGTAATTGTTGAAGTCGCAGAGGGGAAATACGGCATCGCAACTGAGAGAGATGTATTGAAAAAAGTCGTAGCTAAGGCCTTACCACCAGAGGATGTAATGATAGGTATTATACATACACCTCTCCATACTTCCATAGAACCTCAAAAGTCCATCAGAGATGCTAGTAGATTATTTAATATACGCAATATTAGACGGCTTCCAATTATAGATAGAGGTAGAGTCGTTGGAATTATAAGCGAAAAGGACATTTCAAAATTTTGCGTTTTTACGTTTACCACAATGCTAAATGCCCTTTCAAACAATAATTTATAACTCAGAGTAGTATCACTACATTAAAAATAAAACCAGAAATAGGGAAAAATTTATAAATGATATAAATTTCATGGATTATTACCCTCCCCATACGCCTGTAAGACAAAGACCTATTTTTAAATGTCTTACAGGCCCCCTCCCCACTTTCCGAAAGATTTATACAGCACTTATACAAAAAAGCAAAGATCTCCCTCCCACTTGCCTGCGGGATAAATACTTATTTTAGTAACGCCCCCGCAGGCACCCCTCCCACTAAAAATTAGTATTGCGTTAAATTATACTTGTTTTTAATTTTAATGTATTCATCCCTATTTTTTATCCCTAGGACTTTAGTTATCTCCTCCATTAACGGAGCCCACTTTTCATCATGAACCTCTGCAGCGCATTTTAACCTCTTTAGATCATCATCCCAGTAAATAGTTTCCTTGTTATTATATAAACATATGATAAGCCTAGCAGCTGCCACCTCCGTCTTTTCCTTTTCAAACTCTTCAATACATTCCTTAATCTGTTCCCTCATCTCTACCACCTTAGGCATCATTGCACCTATGTCGATCATAGCTTGGATACCTGACATCATATCTATCTATCATATACTCTATCCTATGAATTATGGCTTTCACATTATCTTTCGAGGTGCCTATATCCCTCCTTCCTCTTTGGAAATACTCAGGATAACGTTCCTCAAGCTCCCACATTTTCTTTTTGAATTCCGCAACTGATATTTCGCCTTTTATAGCTGATAGCATTGCAGTGTTACTTTCAATAGCAGCGTTTGCCATGTCTTCGTCTTCCTTCCTTTTTGCTATAGATTTAAGTTTCTCACCATATTTTACACAGTTTTGCAGAACGTTTACTACTAGGTCTACGTCGCCATAGATAGTTTCAAATTGTGCTCTAAGAGTGTTAGCATCTATCATCCTTCTATAGAAAGCCTCCTTAAGCATTTTACAGACCCCCTAGCAAGTTATTAGCAGCTGACAAAGCGAGGTCATATATTTTAGAAGGATAAACACCTAATATTATAACGCCCAGAGCTGCTAACGCTAATGCGACTACATAATGTTTAGGCTCCTCTACTTTCCCTACGATAGGCTCCCCCCAATACATTTTCATTACAACCCGGATATAATAATAAACTGATAAAGCAGAGTTAAGAACCGCTATAATAGCAAGCCATAGGAGGTCTCCTCTAATAGCAGATAAAAACAGAACAAACTTACTGTAAAATCCAAAAGTGGGCGGAATCCCCGCAAGAGAACCCAACAAGAAGGCCATCATCAACGCAGTAATCGGAGCAGATCTTCCGAGACCAGAATAACTTTCAATTTCTTCGCCTCTACTACCTCCGTTTAAAAGGATCACGGATGCCACGAAAGATGTTACGAGAAAAGCTCCAGCTGTTGCTATAGCATGAGATAAAGCGTGCAAAATTCCGCCTGCGACAGCCTGCTGAGCTACCAAAGGTGATTTTGAAACCACAACGAAAGCTATGGCTATATAACCAGCATGTGCAACACTTGAATATGCTAGCATACGCTTTATGTTTCCCTGAACTATCGCAACAACGTTTCCCAATGTCATAGTGATTACCGCCAGTATAGCAAAGGGAAGATACCATTCCAGTCTTATTGCAACTAAGGCAACTATGAAAACCCTAAAGGCTGCTATGAAACCCATCTTCTTAGATCCCGCGGCTAAGAAGGCTGATACAACAGAGGGCGCACCTTCATAAGTATCTGGAGCCCACATATGGAAAGGTACTAGAGACATCTTGAATCCAAAGCCCGCTAGTATCAGAATCATCGCCACTGTAGCGACAGGAGAAGAAACAAGAGTAGTAGAGATAGCGGTTAGATTAGTAGAACCCGTCAATCCATATATGAGTGAGATACCAAATAGAAGAAGTGACGACGAAAGTGCTCCAATGATGAAATATTTCATAGTCGCCTCTAAGGTACGTTTGTCTTTATCAAAGCCCGCTAAGATATAAGTCGAGATACTTGCCAACTCGAATCCCACAAAAAGAGTTATAAGGTCATTAGCCATTGCCACAGTCATCATACCAACCGTAGCCATAAGTATCAGAGAGAAATATTCATCTTGATTTGGATGGTTCTCATAGTACTTTAAAGACGCGATACATACTAGTATTCCAACTGATAAGAATAAAACATTGAAAAACTGTGCTAGCTTATCAACCACAAAAGCATTATATAAAAATGTGGAACTTATGTTAAAAGTCCCCAGAACAACTGATAAGGCAGCTAATAGTGCTAAGATAGAAAGATAACCTAAAATCTTTTTGTGCTCTTTCTTCATGAATAACCCTAATATAACTATACCTAACGAAACAACAACAAGCAACAATTCAGGCAGCAAAAGTACATAGCTCATGGGACTATACCTCCCGCTGGTAAGTTTGAGAGTAAGTCTACCGTTGTTGCCTTCATCATATCAAATAAAGGCATAGGATAGACCCCAAGTAGAATAATCAAAATAACCCAACTGCCTAAAGCTAATAGCTCATACCACGTAATTTCATGAACATCTCCGAGATACTCGTTATAGGGTCCAAACATAGCCCTCTGGAGAGCCCACAAGTGATAAGCCGCAGTAAGAGGTATACTGATAACCGCGAGAATCACAACCCATGGTAGCTGAGGATAAGATCCTGCAAGTATAGAGAACTCAGCAATAAACCCAACCATCCCCGGAAATCCCATAGAAGCGAAGAATCCTGCAACCATTAAAAATGTGAATTTAGGCATTTTTTTGGCAAGGCCCCCCAAGTCCATGATGATCCTCGTACCAGTATGATGTTCAATAGCGCCTGCCGACCCGAAAAGAACAGCGGTGATTATTCCATGAGCAAATAGCTGGAACATAGCACCTGTAGAGGCGAATATCCTAGAGATTTCATGGCCTGATGCGAGACTAGCTGCTACACCAACCGATATAAAGCCCATATGCCCAATACTTGAAAAAGCGATAAGTTTTTTGATATCTGGTTGGGCTATCGCAGCTATTGGGCTATAAAGTATGCTAATTAGTCCGAGAATTGCGATCACTAGTATGAACTTAGATGAAGCGTACGGAATCATAGGCACTAAAAATCTAAATAAGCCATAGCCTCCCATTTTCAACAAAACCCCTGCTAAGATTATAGATCCAACCGTCGGAGCCTCAACGTGAGCATCAGGAAGCCATGTGTGAAAGGGTACTGCTGGCATTTTTATCAAGAAACCTAATAGCAACGCAGCAAAAATGAATTCTCTCCAAAATGGTGAGAGAGGAATTGTACCATAGGCATTTAGAAGAGTGGGAATATCAAAAGTATAGTTTCCAGTAGCCATGCCATGGAAAGTATACATTGCAAATATACCTAGAAGCATTACCACGCTTCCAACATGTGTGTAAATTATGAACTTAATAGCAGAATAGTCTTTCCTAGGCCCTCCCCAAATACCGATCAAAAAGAACATCGGTATTAGAGTCAACTCCCAGAAAATGAAGAACAGGAAAAAGTCAAGAGATACAAATACCCCGACCAAAGCTAGGTCCATGAGAAGTAAGAGAGCAAAGAATTGATTAGGCCTTCTATTTTCTCCCCAAGAATATATAGCACAGAAGGCAGAAATGAGAGTGCTCAATAATACCATTGGCATACCGACTCCATCAACACCCACATGATAGCTTATTCCTATTGAGGGGATCCAAGAGTAAAGTTCCTCGAAGTTACTTAGCCCTTTATTAGGATCATACTGAATAAACATCATAATGGATATCAAAAGAGCTAACCAAGAAGACACAACAGCTACAACTCTCGCCTGCTCTCTAGTCCTAGTTAAAAATGCGATTACCGAGCCTATAAAAAGAACTAGGAGAATGGACGAAATGTACATTCACGCCACCCCCCAAATCTTCAGTACTATCACTAGAGCAACAACCCCTATTATAACAGATGTAGCATAAGTCTGTATTACCCCCGTTTGTATCTTTCTTATTACTCCACCAACCTTTACTGTAACCCATGAAATCCCATTGACAACTCCATCAATCACATATAGATCAAAGGCATCCCAGAATGTCATTAGCGTTATATAGATCTTTTCAGCGATAATATCCTTATAAATATAGTCTAGATAGTACTTGTTCCAAAGAAGTCTATAGAGAGGATTCCTAGCTGTTATGAACTTACCTACGTCCACGCGGGTATTATAATATAATAGAGCCGCTATTCCTATTCCTGCTAACGCTAATACGGTAGGTAGCCAAACTATATACGCAGGAACATGAGCATTTTCATGCGCCATGTGTATGCCGCTTATTTCTGCCAAGTGCTCAAAGTTTAATGCTTCCATATAGGGTGTATCGGTAGTGAAGGTTTTTGCAAGGAAATCGTAAAAACTCGACTGCGCGAGTACTCCGAATATCAACGCGAATATCGCTAGGATTACAAGAGGGATATTTATAAACGAGAATAGTCCTGGCTCATGAGGATGTTTAGCGAGATGGCTACGTGGCTCTCCGGTGAACACTAGGAAATATGCTCTAAATGTGTATGTAGCGGTAAGTAATACTCCAAAGACTAAAAAGAACCACGGTAAGTATGCGATAACACTGTTATGAGTTACCCCATATTCATATGCTGACTCTATTATCTTATCTTTACTAAAGAACCCCGATGTTAAAGGGAAACCCGCTAACGCTAATGAACCAACTAACATTGTGATACCAGCGATACGCATATGAGAAAATAGTCCTCCCATCTCTTTTATGTCCCTGAGATTCCATAGTCCATGAAGAATCGATGCTGAACAGAGGAATAAAAGCGCCTTAAAAAATGCATGACTTATCAGATGAAACATAGAGTATCCGACCGCAACGGCTCCAACCGCGGCACCAACACCCAACATACAGAGCATATAGCCCAGCTGCGATATAGTAGAATAAGCAAGTACTCTTTTTAAGTCGTTCACTACTAGCCCCATGGTAGCAGCCAGCAAAGCTGTAAATCCTCCAAGCAGGGCGACAATCCAAAGGGCATTAGGTGCAGCGAAGAAAATCGGGAAAGTCCTTGCCACTAGATATATCCCCGCAGTAACCATGGTTGCAGCATGGATAAGGGCTGAAACCGTTGTTGGACCTTCCATAGCATCGGGAATCCATCCATGAAGAGGGAACTGAGCGCTTTTTCCAGCCACTCCTGCCAAAATTAATATGCAGATTAGTGTTAATGCTCCTGCGGGTATTACTCCTGACTCCAAGTGAGTGAATATCTGAGAGAATGTCAATGGCTCGGTTACTCCCGGAGCTGTAAACATAAAATTATATGTTATCACTATACCAAGTAAGAAAAGGAAGTCTCCTATAGAGCAAAACATCCAAGCTTTCTTTGCTGCTGCAGCAGCTTCTGGTTTATGCCACCAAAATCCAATTAAGAGGTAAGAACATAGTCCTACCATTTCCCAAAAGATGAAAAGTTGAAGGAAGTTATTGGAAAGCACTAACCCAAGCATCGCCCCAGTAAAAAGAGAAGTTTCTGCAAAGTAGACATGCTTATCTGGATCCTCAGCCATGTAACCTAAAGCAAATATGTGGATTAATAGCCCCACAAAAGACACCATACTAACCATAACTATGGAGAGAGGGTCTACGATTATTCCGAGGACAATACCTGGGAAAAACCATTCCCATGAATGCTCATAGAAAGGTACCCCTGCAAAATAAACTTCGTAGAGAGTGCCTAATGAAATAATTAGAGATCCAGCGATGAGAAGATTTGCAAATATGCCCCCCCTCCTCCAACTATACTTTCCTAAGAACATTTCAAATATGAATCCTGAAATCGGCAAAAGAGGTATTAAATAAGCATTTTCTACGAACGTCACTTCACCACCTCATGAAGTTTATCTTCTCGATATCAACATTTCCGTACATACGATATATGGCGAGGAATATCGCCAATCCGATCGCGGCCTCAGCAGCAGCTATCGCTATAGAGAAAGTCACTAGCACCTGCCCAGAAATATCTAGGGTATAGGCTGAAAATGCGGCGAGATTAATATTAGCAGCATTTATCATTATCTCAATTGCCATTAAGATTCTTATAGGGTTTCTCCGAGAGATTACTCCATATACTCCAATGCTAAAGAGTATAGCCGACAAAGTGAGATAGTATGATAAAGGAATCATTTAACCTCCTCCTTTGCTATATAAACTGCCCCTATCATTGCTGCAAGTAACACTAATGAAAGTATTTCAAATGGTATGACAAAACCTTGTAGATTGAATATCACCTTCCCTAACAGTGCAGTCGACGTTCTAGGAATTTCAGTAGGTTGGTACCATCTCACCTGGAGGATAGAGATAGCCATTATCACATAAAAGAGGATGAATAGAACTAGCTTACCAATTGATATCCTCTCTCTCATCAAGATACCTCCCTTTCCTCTCTCTGCGTAAGCATTATTGCAAACAATATGAGAATAACTATAGCGCCAGCATAAACTAGTATTTGAATAGCTGCTAAAAATTCCGCTCCCAGCATTATGAAGATTGCGGCAACGCCAAGCAACATTAAGGCGAGGGATAGAGCACTCCTAAATATCTCTTTTGAAGTTAATACTAACGTCGATGAGATTACGGTTATAGCGCTTATAACTAAGAACACGCCTAATTCTAAATTCATTTCTCTTCCTCCTTATGTCGGGATAGGCGTTTGATATCATACACCAAGTCTTTTCGTGTTGAACCTGCTACCTCATAGTCTTTTGTAAGACGGATAACATCCCCCCCCACACAGAATTCTTCGCATAAGCCACAGAACATGCATCTGCCCAAGAAGATCTCATATTTTTCAATCTTTTTTTTCCGATCCTCAGTAGTTGAAACCTTTATCTCAATACAATTATTTGGGCATACTCTAGCGCATGCAGCGCAACCCTTACATCTTTCAATATCGAAAACATGTATTCCTCTATATCCCTCTGGCAGAGTAAGTTTCTCCTCAGGATACTGCACTGTAATAGGCTTAACTAGAAAATGCTTTCCAACTACCGCATGAGGAGCGGTATGCATAATCCTAAATAATTTACCTAACATTTTTTCATCACACCGCCAAAACAATTCCCGTAACGGCTATATTAAGTAGAGCGAGGGGTAAGAGATTCTTCCATCCAATATCTAGTATCTGTGTTACCTTGACCCTAGGCAGAGTGCTCCTAATCCACATCAAGATAAATATTATAGCATAAGTTTTACCCATTAAGATGCCAAACTCTATTGGCCAACGAATATAAAATGGAACCCCAGAAAGTATGCTAGAGATAACCGGCAGATGCCATCCCCCAAAGAATAAAGTGACCATAAGCAGAGATGCTACGATCATGTGTATATACTCAGCGAAAAGTAATAGAGCAAATTTCATGCCACTATACTCGGTATGAAAACCTGCAACAAGCTCTGATTCGCTCTCCGGCAAGTCAAAGGGTATCCTAGCCATTTCAGCTATTGCAGCTATGAAAAAGACGATGAAACCGAGGGGCTGTAATATAAAATACCAGACACCTCTCTGAGCATTTACTATATCCGTCAGACTAAGAGATCCTGCTAGTGCTATTACTCCTATTATAGACAATACCATAGGAATCTCATAGCTAAGAGACTGAGCGACAGCCCTCATTCCTCCTAAAAGAGTATATTTATTATTTGATGCCCATCCAGCCATTAAGACGGGTATTGTAGCAAGAGAAGTGACAGCAACTATAAAGAGCACTCCTACATTTATATCTGATACTATTAGTCCCGCAGCAAAAGGTAAAGCAACCGTAGGCAGAACCGCTACTGCAAACGCAATAGCCGGCGCGATGCCATGAATCAGTTTATCAGCCTTATCCGGCACTATATCTTCCTTTGTAAGAAGCTTCATAGCATCAGCCAAAGGCTGAAGCAATCCAAACTTCCAAGCTCTATTGGGGCCGTATCTCACCTGAAACCTAGCTACAACCTTTCTCTCCAGCCATGTCAGGAACAAGACATTAAGTGATATAAAGGAAATTATGACTAGTGCCCCTACAAGGCCTTTAACCACATTCACAATTATTGGATTAATTTCTGGTAGGGCAATCATCTGTCTACCTCACCCATAACTATATCTATACTAGCGAAGTTGGCAATAACATCAGGTATAATATCCCCCTCACCAAAATAGGAAAACGCTGAGAGGTTACAGAATGCAGGGCTTCTTATTTTAAGCCTATATGGTCCCTTACTAGCCCCATCACTAACTAGATAGTACCCTAATTCTCCTCTCGGGCTTTCAACCCGCGAATATACTTCTCCCGCAGGAGGCTTAAGTATCTTTGGGACTTTTGCTCTAAATTCTCCTTCCGGTAAGCCATCAAGCGCCTGATTTACAATTTTAATGCTTTCCTTCATTTCATTCATTCTAACTTTAAATCTCGCTAAAGTGTCGCCCTCTTTTTCAGTTATAATCTCAAAATCAAAGCGGTCGTAAATAGAATATGGATCAATCCTTCTAATATCATAGGGTACGCCAGAGGCTCTTAAAATTGGACCAGTAACCCCAAGGTTTATAGCATCCTTAGCATTAAGTATTCCTACGCCTTCACATCTCTTGAGAAAAATCTCATTCTTATAGAAGTACCTCTCATAATCCTCAAAATATTTCGGCAAGATTTTCATTGTCTCCCTGCATCTTTCTACAAATGCCTTTGAAATATCTCTGCGCACACCACCAATCCATATATAAGAGGGAGTAAGCCTAGCACCAGAAGCCATTTCAATAAGGTCCAGTACCCGTTCCCTTTCACGAAAACCATACATCAGTACTGTCCATGCACCTAAATCCGCCCCAAACGTCGCTACGAATAGTAGGTGGCTTGCTAATCTTTGCAGTTCTTGCATGATTACTCTTATGTATTCCGCTCTTTCAGGCACCTCTATCCCCATCAGCTCTTCAACCGCCATAGCATAAGCCAGATTATGTGGCAATGCAGCTACATAGTCCATTCTATCAGTGTGAGGTATAAATTGGAAGTATTCACGGTTTTCAGCGATTTTTTCTACTCCACGATGAAGATAACCAATAACCGGCTCAATTTTTACCGCCTTTTCTCCATCCACTTTTAAAAGCAACCTGCATACACCGTGAGTACTGGGATGTTGGGGACCCATATTCAAAATCATTTCATTCGGTCTTTCAGTTTTAACCACCCTAATTGCAGATTCCATTTTACTTTACCACCTTAAGAATATCATCAGAAGTTATAACTCCCGCAGGATAACCGCTCTTACCCCACACTAATAGATGATGCACTCCAGTAGCAGCCATTATAGTGGCAGCTTCTTCTAAGGGGTCGTCTTCAAAGACTTGAAGACAGGGATTAGTACCTTCAAGTTTGCAAGCAGTCATATATTTTTCAGCCTTAAGGTCCTCCAGCCTCTTACCCTTTGTGGCATACGCTAGTATATCAGTATCTGAAATAACTCCGACGATCTCCCCGCCTGCCTTAACAACTACAAAGTTGACATTATTTTCAATCATTTTTTTCTTCACATCAGCGAGGCTGGAATCAACATCTACGCTCACTACGTTACGTTTCATAACATCTTTGACTTTCATTTTTATTCCTCAAACCAGGGCCTTTCAGTTAGCTGAAAATCTTTTCTGAGAGGATGACCCTCAAAATCATCTGGAGTTAAAATCCTCCTTAGATCCGGGTGTCCTTCAAATACTATACCCATCATATCATATGCCTCTCTTTCATGCCAGTCAGCACTTTTCCAAATGGAGGTAACGGAGTCTATCCTAGGGGATTCCTTTTGTAGTCTTGCCTTTACGGTTAATAAGTTATTATTGGAATACGACCATAGATGGTAAACCACCTCAAATCTATCATCGTATTCCACCGTAGCTATACATGAGAGATGATCAAACCCTATTTCATTCAATGCAGAACAGACTTCTAGTATATTCTTACCATCTACGCTAATTAGCAGCCTTCTTTCTCGCTGAACTTTTGAATCCAATATGTAATCCGACAGTTTTTCCCTTACTTTTTCCAATATTTCACTTCTAAGTTCCGGTTTCTCTTCTGCTTCCTTTGTTTCATCTGGACTCATTTCCTGTGCCTCTTTATCTCTCCCTTTTTGATTTTTTCTCTTAGTTCTAGGATTCCATAAATCAACATTTCAGGTCGTGGTGGGCATCCCGGAACATAGACATCGACAGGTATTACTTTATCAACACCATCTACAACTGAGTAAGAGTCATAATATGGACCCCCAGATATAGCACATTCACCCATAGCTATCACGTATTTAGGCTCAGGCATTTGATCATAAAGTCTTTTGACATTAGGAGCCATTTTCTTTGTAACTGTGCCAGCTACAATCATAAGATCAGACTGTCTGGGAGACGCTCTGAATAGCATTCCAAATCTTTCAAAAGTGTCCCATCTAGATGTGCCAGCGGCCATCATTTCAATAGCACAACATGCAAGTCCAAAAGTCATGGGCCACAGGGATTTTGCCCTTGCCCAATTTAGCATGACCTTTTCCATTGTTGTTGTAATCACATCCACCTCAAAGCCTCCTTCTTCCAAGCATATGCCAAACCAACAACCAGCACAATAATGAATACAAGCATTTCAATTACTGCTAACAATCCTAGATTCGGAAATACCACGGCCCATGGATAGAGGAAAACTGTTTCTACATCAAAGACCGCGAATAAAAGAGCAAACATATAATATTGGATATCGTGCTGTATCCATGCTTCCCCAATAGGTGGGATACTGCACTCATATGTCATATACTTCTCTTTTTCAGGTTTAGAAGGTCTGAGGAGACGAGAAAGCGTTAGCAGGATGAAAGGAAATATTATCCCTACCACAGCGAATACTCCTACCGAAATGTATTCATTCGCCACTAATAACCACCAACCACCCTATACCTAAATTTCCATCTATAAAAGTTTTACGGAAATTTGATTTTGAAAAATAAGGAATATATCTTGATTTTTAATAAACACGGCATTAATAATAGGTTATCTTATGAGATTTTTTAACTCTCCGATTAGCTTGATATTCTCTTTCCTCTTTCTTACGCTCACTCTAACAAAATATTCATCGAGTCCATTAAAAGAGCTGCAGTCTCTAATGAGGATACCTTTTTCTATCAATTTTGATTTTATATCCCTTGCTTTGAGGCCATATTTGTGGAAGTCTAGCAACAGGAAATTTGATTCATCTCCATAGACCTTAATACCTAACTTTTCCAGCTCTCTTCTCATGAATAATCTCTCTTTTCTTATATAACTCTTTGACTTTTTTATGAAAGCGTTATCTTTAATTGATGCTATTGCAGCTGCTTGAGCAAGAGTATTCACATTCCAGGGGATCTTCCCTTTCTCTAAAATCTTTATTAGTTTCTGGTTTCCAACTCCATAACCTATACGTAATCCTGGTAAAGAATAAAATTTCGTCAAGGATCTTAGAATCAACAAATTATCATATTCTACTGCCATATTAACATATCCTTCTGAGTCAGAAAATTCTATATACGCTTCATCGAGAAATACTAAACAGTTGTTTTTTTCAGATGTTTTGATGATATTTTCCAGCGTTTCCGTCTCCACCAGCATTCCGGTGGGATTATTAGGCGAGCATAAGAAAACAGCTCTAACCGAGGAATCAATATTCTTTAGTAGATCTCTGTGTGGGAATGCAAAGTCGCTCTCACTTCTTGCATATACTCTCTTAATAGTAGCTCCGTTGAATCCGCAATAAACTTGGTACTCCGAAAAAGTAGGCTCGACTATTATTACATTTACTCCCTTTCTAAGAAAAACATCGCAAAAAATTTTGATTATCTCTGTTGACCCATTACCTATTATTAAGTTATCCTTATTCACTTTTAGATAATCGCCTATAGCGTCCTTCAGCCTATCAGAATCACTCTCAGGGTAGAAAGGAATGTCCCACAGCGAGTCCCTTATTGCCTTAATAGCGCCCCTTGGAGGGCCTAGTGGATTAACATTTGAACTGAAGTCGAGTATCTCTCGCTTTCCACTTTTAAAAAGCTCCCAGACATCTCCTCCGTGGACTGCCTTCTTAGATTTCCTTATCTCTTTTGATACGAAATTCTCGATATCCATTCTATCACTTCTTTAGGAGTACTTACAATCTCTGGATAAGAAACTCTGGGTCGACTTATAACAACTATAGGTATCCCTATTTTAAAAGCTGCTTGCACTTTCGTATTAGTTCCACCTACATTACCGCTTTCTTTGGTAACAATGACATCGCTCCTATATTCCCTTAACATCGCTTTATTTAATTCCATGCTAAAAGGACCCTGAACTGCAATTATGTTTGCCATAGGTATCCCGCACTCCAAACACTTTCTAATAGATTCACACTCAGGTATAACCCGCACGATAATATTTTTCTTGTTTATATCCCCTACGCCTTTTAAAAAACGAGCAAGACCTTTTACACCTGCTGTATAGAAGATATTATCTCCAAGTCCAGAAGCTATACGCCCAGCTTCCTCAAATCCTGTCGAATAATGGATCAAAGGATCATCCGGAAGAGGTGAAGGTTTTCTTTCAAATCTCAAATAACTTATTCCCGTTTCTTTGCATGCCTGAATAGCATTTCTACTAGCTTCAACCGCGAAGGGGTGAGTAGCATCTATGACCGCTTCTATATTGTTCTTTACTATCGTATTTACTATCCCTGATCTATCCAAGACGCCAGTTAAAACAATGTCTGCTCCTGACTCTCTAGTAAGTTCCGAGCCGTAATCTGTAACTGAGGTTGCCAGAACTTTATATCCATTTTCCTTGATAAGTCTAATAATTTCTCTACTATCCTTGGTTCCGGATATGACCATTATCATTTATAACCTCTCGGAGTTATCATCTTACCTTTATAAATGAAAGTTTCTTTATTACCTACAATAACGGTAGTGAGCATGTCAATAGGATAATTTAACATCTCCCCTAAAGTAGTTATGACTAACTCCTCACCTGGCCTCATAGCATTCTTCACTATCCCAACGGGCGTTTCTTCCCCTCTATACTTCATTATAATCTCCGCTGCTTTTTCTATCTGCTTTACTCTACCCTTACTTTTGGGGTTGTATAATACTAGTACAAAGTCCCCTTTAACCGCTTCTTCTACTCTCTTTACAATGACTTCCCAAGGCGTTAATAAGTCGCTAAGGCTAATAACCGCAAAATCATTACCCAACGGCGCTCCTAAACGAGCTGCGGCAGCTGTTGCTGCAGTAATACCTGGAACTACCTCAACGTCAACTTCACTACCTGTTTCCATAAGATACTCGAAGACAGCGCTCCCCATCGCATATATTCCAGGATCTCCACTGCTAACTACCGCTACTTTTTTGCCTTTTTTTGCCTCCTCTACTGCAAGCTTTGCTCTCTCCATCTCCTGTTTCATGCTCTTAGAAATGATCTCCTTTCCCTCAATAAGCTCTTTCACAAGGTCCAAGTAAGTTTTATACCCTATAATCACCTCTGCCTCTTCTAAAGCCTTAAGTGCTCTGAGGCTCATATGCTCTTTAGCTCCAGGGCCGATCCCAACTAGTATAACTTTTCCTATCACAGTTCTTCCTCCGCTACCGCTACAGTAACACCATTAGATTTCATTTTTTTCCTTATCAACTTAGCCGACTTCCCTCCTAACATAGCACAAGGTTCACTTACCGCCCTTAATCCTACTTTACTCGCAACAAATTCTGATGCCTCAAAAAGATCCTCCACACTTTTTATCTCATCAATCGAAACTTTTATCAAGGGCACTCCCAGCTCTAAAGATGCTTCTATGATTCCCTTCTCTTTAGCTTTAAACTCTGGAGTACATACAGCCTTCAGACTATGGATACTCAACTTACCTTGATCAAATGCCCTGTGTATTGCCGCTAATACCTTCTCTTTACTTATACCCCTTCTTGCGCCTATACCAACGATTAGATTCTTTGGTCTCAAAAAAACACATGGTTTCTCTATGTCTATTTTTTTGTTTGTGATTACAATCAATACATCCAAATCCGTATTGCCAACATCTTGTAGTCTTATTAATGGGAATCTATCTGAGAGATTAGAAAGTGAAGATAGATCGGTCGCAATACCAACTTTTTTTCCATTAACAATTGCAGCATTTACTTTTTTCACATCTACATAGTCTTCAATCTCAAGATCATTACCTTTAGCTATCTCCTCTACCGAAGGGAGTCCAAGTACGTCGGTAGCGGTAGTAATCACAGGTACAGCATTCAATTTTTCTGCTATATGTCTCGCTAATTCATTTGCTCCTCCTAGATGTCCTGAAAGGAGACTGATTACAAATTTTCCTTTCTCATCTAACACAACCACAGCAGGATCCGTTCTCTTATCTTTAATATGTCTAGATATAGCTCTAACTACGATTCCCGTAGCCATAACAAACACGAGGGCATCATACTTGCCGAATATTCGTGCCACCTCCCTGCTAATAGAGGAGGGCTCCAATAATTCGACATTGTGCTCCTGTAAAGCAGAAGAAACCCTTTCCGCTGTTTTTTTACCTCCCTTCGTTATAGATAAGACCGCAATCTTCATTTCTTCCTCCTATAACCATGCTCAAAGTCCTTATGATAAAGCTTTGAGTCCTCCCCAATTGTATGTAGGAATTCTCCGATTAATATCAAAGCGGTCCGAGTTATACCCGATTCTTTAACGGCTTTAGGTAGCTCTTGGAGATTAGTCATTATAATTTTCTCATCATCCCATGAGGCTTTATATACTACGGCAACGGGAGTATCTCCAGGATATCCTTTCTTTAACTCCTCCGTAACCTTCTCAACGAGTTGTGCACTTAAGAAAATACACATACTAGCCCGGTGTTTCGCTAAATCCCCCAAACTTTCTTTTTTAGGTACCTTGGTTCTCCCCCCCATCCTAGTGATAATCACGGTCTGCGAAACTCCCGGCAGGGTATATTCTTTTTTAAGCGAGGCGGCTGCAGCTAAAAATGAGCTTACCCCTGGAATTATCTCGTACTGGATGCCCAGCTCATCCAGTCTTCGGATTTGTTCTCCTATAGCTCCATATATACTGGGGTCGCCGCTATGGATACGTACAACCGACTTTCCTTCTTTCACACCCTCCGATATTACCTTGAGGATTTCTTCAAGAGTCATACCTGCACTGTTATAGCGTTCTGCGTCTGTTCTTGCATAATCCAGAATCCTCTGATTTACTAACGATCCTGCATAGATTATAATGTCTGCTTTTTCAATGACCTTCTTACCCTTGAGGGTTATAAGCTCCGGATCTCCCGGGCCTGCACCGACAATGTAAACTGTCATCCTCTTAACCCCTTCAAAATGATCATGGATAGGAAATCCACCTTTCCCTTTACCTCTCTTAATGGTGATGAAAAGAAATCTCGTGTACCACACTTAGATACTAATACAGCTTTATCTAGGAGTCCAAGTTTATCAAGTTTTTTATAAATCTTATCAAAACTCCTGGAAACCTTCATTAGGACTATTGTATCAAAAAATTTTGAGATTTCTTCTAATTCCTCAAGGCCGTATTCCGCAGGGAAGACGGCGAGTTTTTCATCCTTATCTACGAGCGGCTCATTTAAACCAGCGAAACACGCGAGTATTGAAGCTACCCCTGGTATGGTTATTATTTCTGCATCACGTTGTCTTTCCCTTATTATTTCCATCACATTAATAAAAGTAGAATAAAACGAGGGGTCTCCTATAGTAATAAAAGCTACATCCTTCCCCTCTTTTAGCCTGTTACATATTTCAGCCCCTGCCTTCTCCCAATAAGGCCGTAATATATCAGGGTCGGTGTGCATTGGAAACAGGAGAGTTAAAATCTCTTTACCCTTAACGTATGGTTTAACCATCTCTAGCGCAATGCTTCTCCTGCCTACCTTCGATATAGGCGCACAAACTACATCTACCTCCTCTAAAATTTCCTTCGCTTTAATAGTAATTAGCTTGGGGTCTCCTGGTCCAAGGCCTACCCCATAAAGTTTTCCTACCGGCATTTAAACTATCACTTTTCCTTCTCGCTTACTCCAGCCTCTGCGAAAGTTGCCATTTCGTCCAGTATTTTAACACTTGCTTCAACTATAAACATACCGAGGGCCGCACCTGTACCTTCTCCAAGTCGCATATCGAGATCCATGAGCGGAGTTAACCCCAAGTGATTCAGCATGGCAATATGCCCAATTTCTACTGATTTATGCGCAGCTATCATGTAATCACGTGCCTTACGTGCAATCTCTCCTGCAATTAAAGCTCCAGCAGTCGCAATAAAACCATCAATGACGACGGGCACCCTCTTTGATGCAGCGGCTAGGCAGATACCCGCCAAACCTCCTATCTCAAAGCCGCCCACCTTTGAGAGAACGTCTAGCGGATCTTTTGGGTCAGGATTATTAACTTCTATGGCCTTCTCAATTACCCTTATTTTGTTTTGAAGTGCTTCGTCATCGATTCCAGTTCCTCTGCCTGTTACCTCGCTTACCTTTTTTCCAGTTATCACGGCAGCAATAGCACTACTTGGTGTAGTATTGCCTATGCCCATGTCTCCTATACCTATAATGTCCATTGGATTTTTAGTATATTCTTCTTCGAAAGCCTCTATCCCTCCTTCGATAGCTTTAATAGCTTCTTCTCTGCTCATCGCAGGCTCTTTAGCCATGTTTTTAGTGCCCTTAGCTACTTTTTTAATTATCAGTTTTGGATTAGCTTCAAAATCATATGCCACACCCATATCGACTACTACAATATCCGCTCCAACATGTCTAGCCAAAACATTTATCGCAGCTCCTCCTGAGAGGAAATTAAAAACCATCTGCGGAGTTACTTCCTGGGGGTAAGCACTTACTCCCTCTTCGACTACCCCATGGTCTCCTGCCGCAGTGAAGATCACTTTTCTCTTAATTTTAGGTCTTTCTTCACCCTTGACGCCTGCTATTCTAATGGATATCTCTTCAAGTCTACCTAGGCTTCCCTGAGGCTTTGTGAGATTATCCTGTCTATCCCTCGCTTTTTTCATAGCTTCTTCATTTAAGGGACCAATCTTAGAAACTACATCTTCTATCTTCATTTCATTGCCTCCTTGCATCTATTATAGAAATTGGATTTAATTTAGCAACGCTTCCACCGCGAATTCTTTCTATCGAAACAGTAGTAATATTGTAATTTAAATTTAAGTCTTTCAGAGTTTTCGTTGATTCTTTAATCGTTTCTTCTTTAAATGCATTTATTACTATCACGCCATCTCTCTTGAGTTTAGTAATACTAGCCTCTATGATTTCTCTTATTTTTCCACCACTACCCCCCACTATAATCCTATCCGCCGGTGAAAGGCTCTCTATAACCTCTGGAGCTTCTCCCTGCACAACCTCGATATTTGGAAGCCCAAACGCCAGAATATTCTTCATAATTATCTTACACCTTTCAGGGTTTTTTTCGATAGAATATACTTTTCCCATATCAGCTTGTATCGCGGCCTCAATCGCTATAGAACCAGTACCCGATCCTATGTCATATACTACGCTATCCCTATTAATTCTCGCTTTAGATATTGTTATCACCCTTACTTCTTCCTTAGTCATCGGAGACCCGCCTTTTTCAAAGAGCTTGTCCGGTATACCCGGAGTACGATGCCTCCATTTTCGCTCTATAGAGGGTTTAACTACCATTATAGCATTTCCAGAAAACTTCTTGCTTGATATCCCCCTTAAATCTGATTCTATAATGCGCTCAGATGACTGACAGAGACTATCACATACCCACGCTCTACCTTTAATCCCTCTATCCAATAGATATTGAGCGATTTTCTCTGGCTTTGAAGCTTCATCTGTTAAAATCACGATTTTTTCGCCATGGATAGTCAATAAATTTTCAATATTACGTCCATGGAGACTAATGAATCTCGCATCATGCCAGCTATCCTTTAACTTAGCGAAGCACAGTTGAACCGAGCTAATTCCAGGTATGACTTCTATATCTTCCCTAGGAAAATTCTTAGTCAAAAGCCCGAGTATACTATAAAATCCTGGGTCTCCAGAGGTTAAGACTGCTATATTTTTTTCCCTATTATCTGAAATATATTCAAGAACACTCCGCAGTTCTTTATCTATGAATTTATTAGGCTTATTAAAGGAGAATAGAGACAGGGCATTCTTTCCTCCAACGATAACATCTGCTTTTTCTACCGCCTTCCTTGCTGCAGGAGTTAAATAATCTATCGATCCGGGACCAGTACCTATAACATATATTTTCCCCATCTACAGGCCTCCAAGTTATATTTCCCTACAATCTCTCCATCCAAGGAAAGCAACGCCGCACCAATCTCCATTTTTCCTCCTGCGAATTCTACTGCTTTTCTCACCACTTCTTCCGCTATAGAATCAAAAATATGTAATTTACTTTTATCCTTTAGTATTTGAAGAGCATGTTCAGCAGTATTAGCATCCATTACCATACATATAATATCTTCTTCTATACCTAGCTTGATTGCATGTCTCGTTATAGTCTCTATTCTCGAATCTGAGATCTTACTATGTGTATTAAAAAATCCTGCTGCCACTTTTGTTAATTTTCCAACATGCCCAAAAAGAACGGCTTTCTCCACTCCTCTCTTCGCACATTCACGAAGCATAAAGCCTACGAAATTTCCCATTTGAACTATAGCATCCTCCGGTATACCTAGCTTCAAAGCATTCTTTTCTCCTATTCGGCCAGGGGTAAGTACTACTTCTTTATATCCTTGAGCCAACGCTACGCCTATTTGAGGAACTAATGATTCTTTAAATGCTTCTTCTGACATAGGCTCCACAACACCTGTAGTACCAAGGATAGATATCCCCCCTACTATCCCAAGCCTTTCGTTCATTGTTTTTTTAGCTAACTCCTCGCCCTTAGGAACAAAGACTGTAACCTCAACTCCAGCGCCTTTAGGCAATACTTTCTTTATTTCATTAAAAATCATTTTTCTTGGAACTGGATTTATTGCAGGCTCTCCTACCCTTACTTGTAATCCTGGTTTAGTGACAATACCTACTCCCTCGCCTCCCTTTAATTCAATGCCCTTACTGATCTTTTTTGCTTTTACACAGATTTCTGCTTTATGAGTAACATCCGGGTCATCTCCCGCATCTTTTACGACGCAACACACAGCCTTGCCTTTTTCTTTAAAAGCTTTAGAAATCTTTATTTTAACTTCTGCACCAATAGGTAACTCTACTTTTACTGTATCTATAGGGACGCCAAACAACATGCTAACTGCGGCCTTTGCTGCCGCGGCAGAATACGTTCCTGTCGTAAAACCCCTTCTTAAGACTTTACCTTTTCTAATTACATACGGCTTCATTCTTTCTCTGATAGAATAATAAGCGCATTTATTATAGCTGCTGCGATATTGCTACCCCCC
The DNA here is from genome assembly GCA_002011125.2 of Candidatus Hydrothermarchaeum profundi. Classification (GTDB taxonomy): domain Archaea; phylum Hydrothermarchaeota; class Hydrothermarchaeia; order Hydrothermarchaeales; family Hydrothermarchaeaceae; genus Hydrothermarchaeum; species Hydrothermarchaeum profundi. Next base: position 1,327,843 of record MTMF02000009.1, on the reverse strand, counting down.
CTCTTCCCTCTAACCACTATCGATGGAACATCATATTGTAATATTCTCTCTTTAGATTCCTCGGCGCTTACGAACCCCACCGGCGTTCCAACTACAAGGGAAGGAGAAATACCGTCCTCAATAAGGGAGCAGACTTCCAATAATGCTGTTGGAGCATTCCCTATTGCAATAATCGCTCCATCTAATTCTCCGCGAGCCAACTGAAATGCTGACGCTGCCCTAGTTTTCCCAGAAGACTCTGAAAATGATTTAACCTCCTCAGTATCGATGAGACATTTTACTTCACCCTTGTACCGAGTAATTCCTGCCTGGACCATTCTCACATCAGTAAATATTCTCTTATTAGACTTTATCGCCTCTATACCTTTATGAACTGGGTCATTATGAAACACTACTAAGTCCGCTAAGCTAAAATCTGCGGTGGTATGAACTATCCTTTTTATAACCTCTCTCTCTGGCGAAGGAAAATTCTTAAGCCTCTCTTCTATAATCTCAAAGCTTTTTTCTTCTATTTCCTTTCCCTTCAAACATAAGCCTCCGTTTTATCAACTAAGAATCTTTTGGGACTCTTCTTATTTCTTAGGTCAAATATCGTGATGATGATGCCTGTAAGAAAAATTATAATTCCAGAGATTATATCCATATTCCTCCTTATTATAGGTGGCATTAAGCCGTATTTCTTTGGAGCGATACTTACAAGCACCATAATATACATTGTTAATAAAGTGAAAATCGCAAACGCTACCATAGATAAGGCAGCGTAATATGTGCTCTTTAAACTTGCTGAAATAAATATTGGTATCGCTGGCACACAGGGCATTAGCCCTACGATAAGAGCCATAGTATAACCTGTGACTCCAATTCCGTTTTTTTTCTTATGCTCATGGACATCAGAAGCGCCGTGAGAATGATGGTAGTGCAGATGTCCACCTGACTTAACTGCATAAAGGGTATATAAAAGACCAAAAGATATTAGCATCCCCTTAGTTAATAACTCAGCCTTTGAAGCCAAGTTTTCAGAAAATTGCATACTAATCCCCATAGCTAAAATACCTATAACTATAGAAGTCGCTACATGTCCCATCCCTGCAAGTCCGGTTATCAAAGCTGTCTTCCTCAGACTCCAATTTTGCGCCTGTGCCAACAAAGCTATTGGTAAATAGTGGTCTGGAACAAGCGTATGAAGTACCGCAATTGAAATTGATGCGAAGATAAAGATAAAAAGATCCACTTTATATCACCTCTCTGCAAACTATTTATAATGCTTGCTACCTCTATTATTTAACTTATTTAGATCCATTCAAGGACTCATGTATCCTATCAACCACGATATCGGCCAGTCTCTCATCCGCTCCCAAACTATTAGCATAGAAGATTTCAACATCATCTGGGACATTTATTCTTTCATAGCCAAACTCGGGCGATTCTCCTTCTTTTAGTCCAAGTAAGACTGGAATATCTTCAGAAACATGTAATCCGGGGAGAAGGAAAACAGGCACGATAACTATTTTTTTCTTACCCTCTTTTATAAACGAGTTTATGGCTTCAACAAGAGTAGGACGCCAGTGTTTCATATAACCGACTTTAACCTCGAAACCCGACTTCTCTGCGACCTTCCTACCAATCTCCTCGTAGATACCCTTACTCTGCGGTAGTCTACTTCCATGCCCAACTACAACAACGCCTATCATTTTTTCACCTCGCTTTCTATAGATTACCTCTCCTCCCAGATTCATAGGCTTTTAGCCTACCTGGTCCCCTTTTAATTCCCGTGCAAGAATGTCTATCGAGAGATCATAACCATTCTCTTTTATACAATCTTCTAACAGTTTTCTTGTAGCTTCAACCATTCCATCACTCACAATCAGTAGCACCTTTTTACCGGAAAGCGCTTTTAACATTGTTTCATTAATGACATCTCTCTTAATATCCATAGGTATATTTTCCCTACGCGCATATAGCTTCGCTCTGGTACCCTTTGCTCCTATATGTTTAATATCATTATTATCTAGGAACTCAAATAACTTAGATTTTTCTAAGGAATCAACACTACAGATAAATATCTTTCCTCTTCTTTTTATACCTCCTGGACTCAGTATTTTCACAGCGGCTAACTCTCCGTTAACTATCTCAACTATTTCACCTAAATTATTATCTGACGAAGAGTCTGCCACACCAAGAATTTTAAGATTTCCATTTTCAATTGCTAGCTCCACAGTGTCTCCTTCTCTTATTCCCTCAGGCGCCTCGATATACTTTAAGAATGGCACATCTAACATGCTTATAAGGTCAAGACGGCTTTTTGGGGTCTTTTTCCCTAATATCGACTTTCTATCCTTAAGCTCATTATAAATCTCCACAAGTGTTGGAGACTCTAACATGGCAGAACTTAATAATTCTGAATCGTTGAAAATTTCATCTGGAGTTCCACTAGATTTTATAGTCCCAGAAATTAATACATATATGTAATCCGCCCAAAAATAGGCGAACTCTACACTATGAGTTGCAACGAGAATAGTTTTACCTAGGAAGCTTAGATCATCTAGGATTTCTATAAGTTCATTTCTACCCTGAGGGTCTAGATGGCTAAGAGGCTCGTCTAATACGAGGATCTCTGGATCCATAGCTAATATTCCAGCAATAGCTGCCCGCTTTTTTTGCCCTACACTCAAGAAATGAGGAGGTTTCTCTGCGAGATGTTCTATTCCAACCATTTTCAATGCTTTGTCAACTCTTTCCCTTACCTCACTTTCAGGTAGCCCTATGTTCCTCGGACCAAAAGCCACATCTTGCCATACTTGAGGAGCGAATAGTTGGTCGTCAGGGTTTTGAAATACCATACCCACCTTCTGCCTAACCTTTTTTAAAGATTGCTTATCGTACTTTAGAGGCTTCCCCTCAATAAAAACTTCCCCTCTAGTAGGCCTTAAAATACCATTGAGATGCAACAGAAAAGTCGATTTCCCAGCTCCATTTGGACCAATAAAAGCTACTTTAAGCCCTCTCTCTATAGAAACGTTGATATCCTTCAACGCCTTTGTACCATCTGGGTAAACGTAGTCCAGTGATCTCGTAGCTATAATAGCTTCCATTTTCAATCCCTTAAAAAATTGTGAGCCCCCTAGTGTAGTACGCCAATAAAACAAGACCTATGCCTATAGCCCCCAATATAGACAAAGGCAAAAAAGTAATTTTTTGTTGCGATTGATCAGAGAAAACAAATTGCCCCTCATATCCCCGGGCTTCTAATGCTCTAAAAATTCGCTCACCTTTCTGCCAAGACCTTATAAAGAGATTGCTAACTAATAGTCCAAAAGACTCATAACTCCTCTTATAAGTGTTATACCCGAGTCTCACATTTTGCGCAAAAATCATTTGTTCTGCTTCTTCTATAAGTACGAAGATGTATCGATATATCATCATAGCGATTTCGACAAAAAGGGATGGGAATTTAAGGGCTCTCATTACACCAAAAATCTCAGTCATAGGAGTAGTAAAAGCCAAGAAGAATAGGCTTGCACTACCCGCTATAACCCGTGAAGCAACTAAGAGGGCTAAGTTAAACCCGTCTCTAGTAGCCGCAAGACTAAAGCCCAAGATATTTACTGTGAATAATACATCACCCCCACCAAAGAAGAAAGCCATAAGCGGGAGGGTGGGAATAGTAAATAACAAAGGAGCAGTTAACGCTTTTAGATAAACTTTATTAGGGATCTTAGCCTTCACCACAGTCAAAAAGTACATTAGACCAAAAATTGCGATAGGCGCCACAAAGGAGGGAGAAGCTACTACTATAAGCAATGCAACCAAAGAGACTAATACTTTAAAGTGGGGAGGTACTCTTTTTAAGGCATTATTGTATGTATAAATGTCAAAGGGATGATGTACATGCATCTATTTTTCACCTCGCCTGAACCTCTTCAACTGAGTTTTTACCTTTATGGTACCCAATAAAGTATCCAACTATAATTGCACCCAGTGCAGCTTGTAGAGAAAAGAGAAGGCTTTCAATTTCCCCGCTAGGAGGCTCCCATATAGGACTGAACCAAGGCTCATATGTTCCCCCAGTAAACTCCGATATCGCTACTTCTGCTTGAGCATCCGCGCCCCCCCATTCTGCATTCTCATTAATTATAAAAGGTACCAATAAAACAACGAGTATAAGAAGAAAGATAATAGGAGTCTTCACTCAGTACTCACCTCCTCAGCTGGTTTTATTACATTCATATGCACCAAAAGGTCGCTTCGTAATTCTACAAGATATTTGAATATTACTACCGTTACAAGCCCCTCTACTATCGCAAGAGGAACTTGAGTTACAGCAAAGATTACAAAAAAAGCCTTGAAACTTGTTAATACACCTCCAGTAGCTGCAGGAAAAGCGACTGCTAGTTGAATCGATGTTACTACATAAGTAGCTAGGTCAGCGACCGCAGCTGTTAAGAATACTGCTAGATTCATATTTAGATTTACTTTTCTAGAGGCAATAAAAACTAACCAGCCAACGAGAGGCCCCAATATGCCCATACTTGCAACATTAGCGCCCCATGTTGTTAATCCTCCATGAGCAAGGAGTAGAGCCTGATATAGAAGTACTATACTTGACAGTAATGCTGTTACGCTCGGACCGAATAGAATAACACTAAGCCCGGTACCCGTGGGATGTGAACAAGAGCCTGTAACAGATGGAAGTTTTAGCGAAGATAGCACGAATACAAAAGCGCCAGCTAAAGCAAGTAATATTTTGACATTAGGATTCTCCTCAACAACCTTTTTCATTCTCCATAGCCCATAACCGACAACTGGTACAGAGAAGACGAACCACAAGTACCACCAAGGTCCCGGTAAAAATCCTTCCATTATGTGCATGAAATCTTATAGGTTGTAAAAGGTATATATATCACTATTTTTTTGGGTAACGAATATTACCTAAATAGTTAACAAAAGAAGGCTTTCATATCATTTTTTAAAGAATAAAAAAAGAGGAAGGGGGGGACACATAACTGTAGTCATCATTACACTAAATCACTTACCCCCATATTCAACTACGGTGTCCACCATAGCTTTGATATTTTTATTACTATTAAGAGGAGAAATCGCACAAGCCGGCGCAACGAGGTCAACATTGGCTTCAATCGACTTCATCGTCTCTTTTTGAATCTCATCTACAGTGCCATTTAGTAATACTAATGCATCTACATTCCCTAGCACCGCACATTTTCCCCTACTCTTTTCAACCGCTAAACTGGCATCAACTTTACTATCAATACTAATACCATCAGAACCTGTAGCGATCATGTTGTCTAATACTGAAGTAGCATTTCCACAAATGTGCAAAATCGATGGTCCCTTGAGACGGCTTGCAAGCTCTTTCTCAAAAGGAAAACTAAAGTCTTCATAAAACTTTGGACCTAATAGGTCAACGCTTGCGATCATATCCTCTATAACTACCACATCGGCTCCATGATCATACATTGCATTAGCATACTCTGAAATAACATCTACTGAAATACGACAGAACTCTGGAACAACATCCGGCTTCGTGAGAATAAGTTTCATCATCTTGCTAGGATCTGTAAGATGTGACGCAAGGCTAAAAGGCCCATTAACGTGGCCCATGATTGGCACTTGCTCACCATATTTCTCCCTCAAAATCTCCAAAGCCTTAAAGACTACAGGAATCCTTCCTTGTTCCAGAAGGTTCTCAGGAACCGTGACATCATCTGGACTGGCATAACCCTCGAAAGGTACGCTGGGAATAGCGTCCTTCTTATCACTCCACTTAATTTCACATCCCAAAACCTCAGCCTCAACTGTCTGGCAAAAAGGAACACCAACAACCTCCAGCCCTAGTTGCTCCCATGCCTGAGCTGCTAAAACAGCCATTTTCTCTGCATCTTTATGTGCTTCAGGCCAAAATACTCCAACTTTCTCCATCTGCTCAACTGTAGCCGTCTGATTAGCACATGTTACCGGAGGCCTATCCACCTCCTTACCCTTAAGTGCATTAAAAAAACGATCCACTACATCCATACAAAATCACCAAGACAAAAGAAACACGCAAGAACTATAAAACCTTTACGGTAGAATTTCTAATCTTCATAGAAAGTATAACCATAGCATCAATACCATTTAGCCAAAAATTTAAATATCCTAGAAAAAGCCATTTTACTTTAGTAGAGTACGCCATAGGAGGGCAGGTCGGGGAGACCGCATGGACTCTAACTCCATGCAGCCGGGTTCGACTCTCGGGCCCTCCGCTAATATGTGATTCAAATGAGCAAGAAAGATATTTTCGATAAACGTGTTCCGTTGTTAGATCTTGTAAAAAAAATAAATCTGTGGGTATCTAAAAAAGGTACTTTACATGGAGTTAAAGAAATCGAAGAAAGAGGATCTTTTATTATTGTAAGAACGCACTGCAATGCTGTCTCTAGAGGAAGGAACTCGAAGAATAGTAGGAGGGCTAGATGGCTACGGCAAAGAAGATACATAACTCCTTGCAAGAAATGCAAAATACCTGATTGGAAGTTGAAGAGATTTGCTGGTAAGAAATCCTAAGGAAGGGACATAGAAATGGATTTAACTTTTACAGATGCTCAAAAACAACGGCTTAAAGAACTAATGCTGGAAGAGGAAGAGCTTATACTCAAATTTAAATCAAGCGAGGAAAGGGAAGAGGTTTTCAAGAAAATCAGTTATAGGCTTACAACCAAAAACAAGGAAAGACTTGAACTTCTTCGGAGTTATAAAAAGAGACCCGATCTACGAAAAATTGAATCAAAACTGGTATCCTTACTTACATCGATAGGTTTTACGGAAGTCGTTACTCCAATTATTTTAAGTAGAGGACTCCTAGAACGTATGAATATCCATGAGGGAGACCATCTCTGGAACCAAATCTTTTGGATTGATCGAGATCACTGCCTGAGACCTATGCTAGCTCCAAACCTCTATTTTCTACTTGGGCATCTCGGTAGATTATGGCCAAGACCGATCAGGATTTTCGAGATTGGGCCATGTTTCCGTAAGGAGTCCAAAGGAGCTCGCCATTTGCCGGAATTTACCATGCTAAACCTAGTTGAACTATCACCCGAGAAAGATCCGGAAGAACGTTTAAAAGAGTTGATAACAAAGATTATGGACGCCCTTGAGATGGAATATGAGCTTTCTTATGAAGATGCTGAATGTTATGGGAAAACTCTTGATGTGCATTCGAGAGGTATAGAAATAGGCTCTGGTGTAGCAGGCCCTCATGAGCTCGATAAAAACTGGGGGATATACGATCCCTGGGCAGGGATAGGTTTTGGGATCGAGAGAATTATCTTGGCAAAGGAAGGTTTCGCTAATATAAAGAAAATTGGTAGAAGTCTAATTTACCTTGATTGCGTGAGGCTCGATATAATTTAAATAATACAAGATTCTTAGGGATACTTTGAGGTTGTTTTGCAGGAGTGACAAAGTACTTAAAGAAATGCGGAATTGCGTTTTACATAGGAGAGATACGCGTGAACAATGAGTTAGAATTTAATGATAAAAAGGCTGAGAGCATTGTAGAAAAAGCTTTAAACCTAAACACTCTATCCAGAGTAGAGACTGAGTATTTATTAGGGCTAAGGGATCCAGTTGATATAGAAGGCGTTTTTTCCGCAGCAAAAAGAATAAGAGAGAAATTCTTTGGTAACAAGATTTTTTTCTATGGTTTCATATACTTTACAACATACTGCCGTAACAGATGTACTTTCTGTTTTTATAGGAAACCAAATTTAAAGAGCCCTAGATACCGGAAAACTCCGGAAGAAGTAATAAAAATTGCAAAAGACCTAGAAGATTCTGGAGTCCATTTAATAGATCTTACTATGAGTGAAGATCCATTAATCCACGGTAGACAAGATTTTTCAAAATTGCTGGATTTACTCAAAAGAGTTAGAAATGAAGTTGACATCCCTATAATGGTATCCCCAGGCGTTGTTCCTCATAAAATCCTTGGGGACTTATCTAGGGCTGGAGCAGATTGGTACGCATGCTACCAAGAAACTCATAATAGAGATTTATTCTCTAAGCTAAGAATCGATCAAGACTACGATACTAGAATGAGAGTTAAAGAAATAGCTGTAAAGGAAGGTATGCTGATAGAGGAGGGCATTCTTCTAGGAGTCGGAGAATCGCTAAAAGATAGGGCATATTCAATTAGTGAGATGAAAAAAATTAATGCCCACCAGATAAGAGCTATGAGTTTTATACCTCAGATCGGAACGCCTATGGAAAATTGGAGAACTCCGCCCAGAGAAGAAGAGCTTCTTACCATTGCTGTAATGAGACTCGTACATCAAGACAAGTTGATACCCGCCTCCTTGGATATAGAAGGCGTAGCCGGACTTCAAGCCAGATTAATGGCTGGAGCTAATGTAGTTACATCTATTATCCCCCCCCAAGGAGACCTCGCAGGAGTTGCTCAGCATGATTTAGATATCCGAATAGGTAAAAGAACGGTTGACGGGATAAAGCCCTATCTAAAAGAACTCAAATTAAAGAGCGCAACTGTGAAAGACTATATCAGATGGATAGAGAAATATAAGAAATTCTCGCCCCATAAGGTGTCTTCATGAGGATATGCATAGTAGGGGGGAAGCTCCAAGGACTAGAAGCTGTATATTTATCAAAAAAAGCCGGTTATGAAAGTATTTTAATCGATAAAAATCCCGATGTACCTGCAGCAAGTCTTGCAGATGAAACCCATATAATAGATATAACCAAGAATGCTAAAGAAGCAAAAAAGATTTATAGAACCGCAGATGTTATCCTGCCGGCAACTGAAAACAAGGCAACTTTAAGAAAGATTACTAAAGACGCAAAGGGGACTCCCCTTATACATGACACAAACTCATATTACATCTCGAGTTCTAAAATCCGTTCTAACAAGTTTTTCGAGAAAATAGGTATTCCAATACCCCGATTGTATCCTAATGCAGATTTTCCATTAATAATTAAACCATCAAACTCTAGCGGAAGCCAGGATGTCTCAATAGTGTGGAATAAAGCTCAACTTCAGAATACGGTAGGGAGAATATCCCCTTCATCGAACAAGGTTATTCAAGAATTCATTAAAGGGCCTTCAGTATCTATAGAGATTATTGCAAAAGAGGGAGAGGGAGTCCCTCTTTTATGTACTATGCTAGAATTTGATTCAAATTTTGACTGTAAAAGAGTTTTAGCTCCATTAACTCTATCTTCTTCAATTGAAGAAAAGATCAAAAAAATAGGGACAAAAATAGCTGACGGATTACATCTAACAGGAATAACAGATGTTGAGGCTATAGTATTGGAGGGAAAACCAAAAGTAATAGAAATCGATGCTAGACTTCCAAGTCAAACTCCGACAGCCGTTTACCATTCAAGTGGTGTAAATATGTTAGAGCTTCTTGTTAATTTGTTTACTAACAATACACTCCCGAAGGTGGTGACATCGCCAAAAAGTGCAATCTTATATGAACATATAACTGTTTCAAAATCATGCATCCAAGTCGGAGGAGAGCATCTGATGGCTTCAGCTGATAATTTAAGCATCCATAAGGGTCTTTTTGGCTCTTTTGAAATGATTACTAATTATAGGAGTAGTAGGGGTAAATGGGTCGCGACCCTTATAGTAAAAGAAAAGTCCCTAGAAGAAACTTGGGAAAAAAGAAATCAGGTGTTAGATAATATTATAAACGAATTGGATATCAAAGAGTTTTCAGATCCGTATCCCGAGGTGTATTTAAAATGACAAGATTGACTTCAGAGATAGTAAAGAGTATCCCACAAAGATTGAACGATTACGATAAAGAATTGAAGAACAAAATAAAGTGTACTTTACGAGAATTGGCTTTTACTGCAGTAGAAGGGGATATAAAAAGAAAACCTGATATAAACAACGCTATAGCTGGTGTTGTACCTATGACTTTTGGAGAGGGTGTGATCCCAGGATTTAGCTATGCTGTTTCTTCAATCATATCTCATATAGGAATGGAATCCTTTGTGACTGAAAATAGAGATATCACGGGAATAGAGGAAGCTATTGACAGAGGCGCAAACATTTTATTTATTGCTGATGATTTACGTTTTATTGCACTAAACATTCTATCCGGAAAATATGTGGATAATGCCGATGCAACGGCCCTAGGGTATTCCACTGCGTTAGAAATAGCTGCAGGGGGACTTCAAGGCAAAAAAGTCTTGGTTATAGGAGCAGGAAAGGTAGGAAAACGCCTAGTAGGATATCTAAAGATAAAGAAGGCTAAAATCCTGTTAGTTGATAAGGATTTCTCTAAGGCATCAATGCTAGAGGGCCCATCAATATTAGCGTATAGGTCTATAGAAGAAGCAATCAAAGAAACTAATCTGATTATTAATGCCTCACCAGCTACTATAAAAGATGACTGGATAAACTCTGAAACAGTTCTTTCAGCTCCTGGAGTTCCTCTAGGTGTAAGCAAGAGAGGGATTGAAAAGTTAGATACCCGATTAATCCATGATCCCCTCCAGATCGGAGTAGCTGTTATGGCTGTAAAATCCGCAAGCCTTTAAACTCAAAATTTATTTATCTACCAATTGTATTGCATTTTTTAAAAAATTTTAGTTTGTTATATACTTTCTTTCTGGTATGGACTTATATTTGAAAGAACCATTGAAAGATGATTGTGCAGTTAGAAAAATGAGAAAGCGTCAACTTAGATGCGGTGAAGAATCTGACACATCCCTACTCAGTAGGTTGCTAGAAGAGTTTGAGAAAACCTTCGATGGTAAATGCGAATGGAATGATATAAGCGAATATATTTATAATGTAATGGAAGGACGGTATGACAGGTATATCGCATATAGGCTTAAAAAAGAGATTATACAGAAATATTGTCCAATTTAGAGTGATAAAGAATGGGTGTTAATAGGGTCTATGTTGACGAAATAAGAAGACGTGTTGCAGAGGAGAAAGAAATAGAGATATTACAAGAAAAAGGAGTCCAAACAGAACTTTATCACAAGTTCCTTCCAGTTTTCTTAAAAAGAAAATGCAATTGCTGTTGGCCGGGATATGAAGTTCTGAGATCAGAAACTAAGTAGACAGGATATCAACTTAATTAAATTACAACCAAGTCCAAGAGGTATATAAAGAGGAAAAGAGTAATTAGTAAAACCGCAGTTCCAATGGGGCTTCTTCTAACAACCTCTCTTGGATAGACTTTTCTTTCTTTTGCAAGTCTTCTCTTTACTTCAATCCATTCTCTCCTTAAAAATGTCCTTGAAAAATGGTGTACTGCTTTTAAGAATGTTAAATAGATTTCATCAATTAATATTTGCACTACTGCTACAGGATTTCTACCGATTTTTCCGAGAGCAGAAGGTAAGGTTTTAAAGAAAATCTCTCCAATTCTCGCTGAAAAAGTAGATAACGGATAGTTAACGAACCAGAGAAAAGCCTTAGCACCTGTTCTATAGAACCAATCGGTGTCGAGAGTAATCGTTTCTGTCCTTTTAAGATAACCTAAAAATATGAAAAACGCTAATGCTGAGAATAACAAAAGTTGCAATGTTTCAATAATATGATCAGCAGTATAAGGCGCATAATCTACAGGATATGGGAGAATATTGTAAAGAGGCTTTGGATAAACCCCCAAGAATATACAAAGAAACGATACAAAACCCATAGCCAATAACATGTTTACTGGAGGATCCCTCACTCTTATTCCAGAATCTTTTGCAAAAAATACGAAGTATGGAAACTTTATACCAGCATGTAAGAAGACACCTGCCGAGGCAACCATAAGTAAAATCCAAATAAATGTTAAATGCTCTTCGACCGCAGCCTCTATAGTCATGGATTTACTAACAAAACCGCTAAAAAGAGGGAACGCAGAAATAGATAAAGCACCAACCATACAAAAAATAAGGGTTAGAGGCATGGTCCTATACAACCCTCCAAGATCAGTACATTTGCTCTTCCCAGTCATATAGAGTACGGAGCCCGCTGACATCCAGAGAAGCCCCTTATAGAGTATATGCGTAAAGGCATGGGCAGCTGCTCCATTTATCGCCATTTGTGTTCCAATTCCAGCTCCCACAACCATGAATCCTACCTGGTTAATTATGCTGTAAGCAAGTATCCTCCTCATATCATTCTCAAGTATAGCGTATACAATACCGTAGAGGGTCATGATTGTACCAAGGTATATGAGTAACTCCCAACCTACGAATGCTCTCAGGAGAACATAAACAGCGGTTTTTGTCGTAAAAGCGCTAAGAAACACTCCTCCACTATAAGTTGACTCTGGATACGCATCCGGTAACCATGCAGATAGGGGAGGTACCGCCGCGTTCAATAGAAATCCTATTAAAATAAGATAACTTGCCAAGGTTTTTTCAGCGATGCTTCCAAATTCAATAGAGCCGGTACTGACAAAATGTAATATAATCCCTCCAAGTAAGCAAAGTCCTCCAACTATGTGAACCAGGATATACCTGAATCCTGCGCTTAAAGAAGCCTTTCTCTTTCTATACCATATGAGAAGAACGGAAGCAAAAGCCATTATTTCCCAGAATACGAATAGAGAAAAGTAGTCCCCTGAAAATACAACTCCCAGAGCGCTCCCAATATAAAAGAAAGCGGCCATATGTTCTCCAATATTTTCAACATTTAGAGCATAAAGTATCCCAGAGAAGCCCATAATTACAAAAATATACCCAAAGACCATGCTCAGCTTATCAACCTTTCCAAAAATTAGTTCATAGCCTAAAAAATTGACAACCCAATTTGTTCCTTCGGACATTAATAGAAGGTTTATAAATGCCACAAAGGGCACTATCATCAAGTAAGCTTTCCTCACCCTACCTTTAAAGAGAGGAGTAAAAAGCCCTCCGACTATGAATATTACAGCAGGGGGGACCCAGTTAATCATAGTAATCCTCACTCCTCTTAATCAATATACCTAATGCTTTTGAGAAGAATATTATCAAAACACATGAAACAAATCCATATAACGCATATATTCCGGGTATCCTGTCCCATGAGAATCTAACATGCCTTTGGAAGAAAAGGTCCATTAGCACTACTAATGCAAGACTAGAATAGAACAATATCTTCAGTTTTCGGATGTTTTTTGGTTTATCGAAATAATTTATTTCCCTCATATTAGCCCCCTATAACATTTTGAACGACTACGTAAGCTATTCTGAGGAAAGGTTGAGGATAGAAGAATAGGATTATTGAGCCTATCGCCGTTAATATTAATGGGATTACTACAAACAGGGGAGCTTCTTTAATTTCTTCTCCATCAAAAGTTTCAGCTGGTTCTTCGAAGAATGCTTTGCAGACAATGGGAAAGAAGTAAGCCGCATTTAACAGCGAACTAGATAATAATACGATAATTAGCAACATATTATGTGCTTCGGCAGACCCTAACAGAAGATACCACTTGCTGATGAACCCTGCTACTGGTGGTACACCTACCATGCTAAGAGAACCTACGGTAAAAGCGAGCATAGTTAATGGCATTTTTTTACCAATACCACTCAACTCGCTTATGTTAGTTTTATGGGATGCTACGTATATAGAGCCTGCACAGAAGAAGAGGGTTATCTTTGAAAAAGCATGAACCGCTATATGCATAATCCCCCCAATCATACCACTAGTTGTTAACAAAGCTGCTCCCAGAATAACATAAGAAAGCTGGCTAATAGTCGAGTAAGCAAGCCTGAGCTTTAAGTTATCCTGAGTTAATGCAAATAAAGAAGCTACTATTATAGTGAAAGAAACAAAGTAAGCAGTGAGTATACCTAGATTTAGACTGCTCATTAGGTCTACCCCATATATGTAGAATATTATTCTAAGTATAGAAAATACGCCTGCTTTGACAACGGCTACTGCATGGAGCAATGCGCTTACAGGGGTTGGCGCTATCATGGCCGTTGGTAACCAAGAATGGAGAGGCATTATAGCGGCCTTTGCAAAGCCTGCGATAAATAGGAAATATATGAGTGTTAACACTAAAGGAGGTGCAGCACCCCTTAAAATCCCTCCTTCAGAAAATTCGAGTGTACCAGCAAATGTATATGTCAAAACAATTGCAAACAATTGGAACGCAATAGAAGTTCCAAGGAGATATGCCAAATATTTTCTTCCAGCTTGCCGAGCTTCAGGTGTATCCTTGTGAGTGACTAATGGAAAGGTAACTAGAGTGAGAAGCTCATAAAACATAAACAAAGTTACAAGATTAGCTGCGAAGGCGATTCCTATGGTTGCTGATAAAGCTATAGCAAAAGCTGCAAAATAACGTGTCTGAGAATGTTCATTTAGTGAACGCATATACCCAATGGAATACAAAGAAGTAATAATCCACAAAAAGGAAGCCGTTACAGCAAAGAATACACCAAACGCATCGGCTCTGAATTTTATTTCAATACCGGGAAATAATTCAATAAGAGTATAAACCATTTTATTTCCAGATAAAACCGTCGGAACCATCGATGCAACTATCGCGAACTTAGCCAGGGATATAAGAATAGTCCATCCTTCTCTTAGATTTGGATTTCTACTAGAAGCTATTATAAGCCCAGAGCCGACCAATGATACCAGAATTGCCAATAGTGGTTTAATTGAAACTATCTCCATTTTACCCCACCAACATCTGAGAGATCATACCTACAATTTTTAGAGGAATAAACGCAAGTATCCCGAGGGCTATGCAAAGTAGCGCTAAGATCAATATTGGTACTAACATAGTGTATGGTAATTCTTTCTTTTTATCTCCTCCATCCATCGCAACTGCAACATGCATTTTCGGGAAATATATATTTTCTATAACTCTCCAAAAGTAAACAAGCATTAATAAGCTACTCAAAATCAGAACTAACGCAAATACCCACTTACCTTCGTGTAATGCTCCTAAAAGGAGATACCATTTACTGACAAAACCCACCGTTCCGGGTACTCCGATCATAGAGAGAGCTGCGATAGTAAATGCAAGCATTGTCAGCGGCATTTCTCTACGTAAACCTCTGTATTCCTCTATGTTTCTTATTCCGGTTTTATATATGACAGCTCCAGCAACTAAAAAAAGCGTTGCTTTCATTAATGCGTGATTCAAAATGTGGAGTATGCCCCCAGTGACGCTAAGTTTTGTAGAGAGACCTATTCCAAGCATGATGTAGCCTATCTGTGCTACGCTAGAATATGCAAGCATTTTTTTGATATCCACTTGGGCAATCGCCAATACAGAACCAACTATTATCGCGAAGGCCGCTATCCAAGAGAGTATGTGAGTTATATTAACTCTCACTATAATAAACTCTGGGCTAAAGACTGTGAACATTACCCGTATCATCGCATAGGCCGCTACTTTGGTAGAGGTAGCTGCAAGTATAGCACTGACCACGGAGGGTGCATGAGTATATGCATCTGGCAACCAAACATGGAGTGGGAACAAAGCTACTTTTATGCTGAAGCCTGCCATGAAAAATGCCAGCGCTGTAAGGACAACTTTTGAATCGTATAGAGGAGGGAGTTTTGTTGACAAATCCGCCATATTCAGTGTACCAGTAACCATGTAGAGGTACCCTATAGCAATGAGTATGAAAGTGGCGGATATGGTGCCTAAAATAGCGTAATTATAACTTGCAACTAACGCGT
The DNA here is from genome assembly GCA_002011125.2 of Candidatus Hydrothermarchaeum profundi. GTDB lineage: Archaea > Hydrothermarchaeota > Hydrothermarchaeia > Hydrothermarchaeales > Hydrothermarchaeaceae > Hydrothermarchaeum > Hydrothermarchaeum profundi. The sequence continues at coordinate 1,312,185 of MTMF02000009.1, read as the reverse complement.
TCCTCTTTTTCCCGATAGCAACTAGTGTATAAGCGGATAAAGATGTTATCTCTAGGAATACATATAGGTTAAATATGTCTCCTGTTATAGTTATCCCTAATAATCCTGTTATTAAAAGAAGATATACAGTATAAAATAGAACTGTTTTCTCAGGCAGCTCCTTTTCTACACTCCATTTAGAATAAATTGTTACAGCTAAAGCGATAAAAGTAACTATAACGAGTACATATGAATTCAAGTAATCTATAGCATATTCGATTCCATATGGGGGCTCCCAATTACCAAGCCAGTAACTTATTCTACCTGTGTGCATAACTGCGTTCAAAATATAAAGTGACATAAAAAGGGATAAAGAAATGCTGAAAATGGCGGTATACCAACAATATTTTTTGTTTAAAGTACCTATTAGGGGAGTAGACAAGGCCGAGGTGAGCGGGACAACTATTAGTAATATGGGGAAGTGTTCAGTAATCAATCTTCCAAAGCCTCCAATATTCGATCTTCTTCGATAGTGCCGAATTCTTCATATATTCTGATTACAACAGCAAGTGTGACCGCAGTCGTGCTAACAGCTACAACTATCGCCGTTAGAATTAACACATGCGGTACAGGATTTACATATATAACCTTCTCCATGCCCTCCCATACTATCGGAGCAGTTCCCCCTTTGACATCGCCAATAGATATATAGAAAAGAAACACGGCCGTTTGAAATATATTCATGCCAATAATCTTTTTTACTAGGTTATTCTTGGCAATCATAGCGTAAAATCCGATCATCATAAGTATGATGTAGATCCAGTAATTATACTTGCCAAGGATAAACTCAATCATTTCTCAAACCTCTCAGCTAAGTCGAAAAATATCGATATCATCACAGCAGAAACTGTTATTCCTATCCCTATCTCAACCCCAAGGATACCTAGCTCGCTCGCTTTTTCTGGGTGACCTAAAGGAAGGGCGTAATATTCTAAGTAGTATCCACCAAAAATTATGCAAAGTAATCCTATACCTGCGTATATTAATACTCCCGTACTTTTCATAAGATTATTTAGACTTTCAGAGATCCTTTTTTTAGCTTCGTCCACTCCGAAGACTAAAACATATAAAATCGTAGCGGAACCAAGGATTACCCCCCCTTGAAATCCTCCGCCGGGACCCCCCTCACCATGCATTATCACATAAAGGCCGTATAATTGAGTGAGAGGCACCATTATCCTCGCAATTATTCTCCTAATTATGTAAAGTTCCTCTACGGGTCTTACGATAACACTTTCCCCGGTTACAGTAACATGTTCATCTACCTCGTCCATTTCTTCCTCCTCAACAAAAGCCCTACAGAAGCTCCTGCCGTAAATATAACAGTAGTTTCCCCAAGGGTATCATAACCTCTGTAACTAGCGAGTACTGCTGTAACCATATTAGGGACTCCTGTTTCTTCAAGAGACTTTTCGATATATCTCGGTGCTACATGCAGATTTGCAGGCGCATTAGGATCCCCGAAATTAGGCATATCAATCGTGCCATATATTAGAGCCGCGCCCATTATAATAACAACAAAAATTGGGAGTAATTTCATTATTCTTCCATCCTCCTAGTCCTGCTAATTGCAGCAATAAATAGTATGGTGGTTATCCCAGCGCCTACGCTTGCTTCTGTAAACGCTACATCTACCGAGTTCAACTCCGTCCATATAATTGCCATAATAAGGCTGTAAACTGACAAAATAAGAGTAGAACCTAAAAGATCCTTAACATGCACAGCGACCGCTGCGCAAACTACAAGGAAAAAAAGCAACGGCAAATCTATTCCCCAAATCATCGCTCTTTTCCTCCATCTTTTTTCCAAGGCGCTAACTCTGAGAGGAATGCTGCTTTTGCTACTGCATGAGTGGCCGTGGGATTAGCAATAAAAATGAATAGAATAATGAAGAATATCTTAATACTTATAAAAGACGCTCCCTCATGAATTATCAAGCCTAAAAGAATTAAGGATTGTCCTAGCGTATCAGATTTTCCAGCTGCATGCATCCTAGTATAGAAATCAGGCAGTCTAACAATACCGATTGCTGCTACGACAAGGAAAAAACTTCCGATAGCGAAGAGGGAATATGAGATAACGTTTACTAGGTCCATTATGTAAGTCCTCCTTTTTCAATGTATTTGAGAAATGCAATGGTCCCAATGAAGTTTATGATCGCATATACTAGGGCTATGTCTAAAAACTCCGGTCTCTCATAAATGAATTCAACCAATACAAGTACTAGAACTGTTTTTGTGCCTATAACATTCACAGCCAGAACTCGATCATATATCGTAGGCCCTGAGATAGCCCTATAAAGTGCTATAATTGATGAAAAAACAATTACAAGCGCAACCTGTAAGAACATTTCAGTCACCCTCTATATTTTTCACTCTCATTTGCATTTCACCTGAGAGTAAACTCTCGGCCGACTCTTCAGAGATCGCGTGTACAAAAAACTCTCCATCCTTTATATCAATCGTTACTGTCCCAGGAGTAAGCGTTATAGAATTTGCTAGAGTGGTAAGCCCAATATCCGTTTTCAGGTCCGTCTTAAATCTCAATATCCTCGGATCAATAGGCATCTTGGGATGGAGGACTCGGTATGCAACATCTATATTTGCAAGGGTAATCTGATAGAATAACCAAGGTAAATATAAAAAAAAGCGTATAATCCTTTTCATCTCGATACTTACATCTTCAGCCCGTACATCCCCAGTTAAAAGATGATGAGACGTGTAGGATACTAATAGAGCACTTACTACCCCAAGGGATAAATGCACGAAATCAAAATACCCAGAGAGAAGTATCCAGAAAGTGTAAAGAATAACAAAGCTCATAGTAAAGCTTACCTTATTCATTATATTACCTCGGCAGATAGCAGACTCCTCTTTGGATATACCTCGAACTTCAAGTATTGAATCTTTTGGCTACTTAAATTTTACTTATAGTTTTTAGCGAAGTCTTTATTTTTTAGGTAGAGTAACCTATTTAGCATGGAGTACATCACACACAAGCAAACAAAGATAATTGACCTAAACTCAGCTTATCTTGGAGTTCCTACTGAAAGACTCATGGATAATGCGGGTAGGGCAATAGCAGATGTCATAAAGGATAGAATCGACTTAAGAAATAAAAAAGTCTTGCTTTTCTGTGGTACAGGGAATAATGGAGGGGACGGGTTTGCAGCTGCGAGATACCTTGCGGATGCAGGGGCTAGAGTATACATTTACCTCGCTGGAAAAACGCCTAAAAGCCGAGAAGCTAGAAAATACTACGAATTAGCCAAGAAGCATGAAGGGATCTTTATTTTAGAAGATGTAGACACAGAGGCCGATATTATAGTTGACGCCCTCCTAGGTACTGGAGTTAAAGGACAGCTCCGTGAGCCCGTAAAATCTTTAGTAGAGAAGATCAACTCCTCGAACGCATTTAAGGTAAGTATCGATGTTCCCAGCGGACTTAATACAGATACTGGAGAGGGTTTTTGTGTTAATGCCGATTTAGTTGTTGCTTTACATAAAAAGAAGAAAGGTCTAGAGAAATTTAAAACGGTAGTGAAGGATATAGGAATCCCAACGGAAGCAGAGAGTTATGTAGGTCCGGGGGATATTATTGTAAATCTTGGTAAAAGAGAAAAGGAGTCCCATAAAGGAGACTATGGTAGAGTCTTAGTCATCGGAGGAAGCGAATTATATTATGGAGCGCCTATTCTTAGTGCGTTAGGTGCTTTAAATTCAGGTGCAGATTTGGTTTTTTTGGCTGTCCCTGAATGCAATTTCCACGTAACTAGAACATTTTTACCAGATTTAATAGTTAGAAAGTATTCTGGAGAATTTTTGAATTCCGGTGCTGTCGACATGATCATAGAATTAGCTGAAGAATGTGACTCAATTGTTATCGGACCGGGCTTAGGTATGAGAGAAGAAACGGCGGTCGCTTTTTTAGAAGTGCTTAAACGATTAAAGATCCCAGTAATAATAGACGCAGATGGGATAAAAGCACTAAAAAGCAATACTGATGTATTAAAAAAAGGGAACACTGTAATTACCCCTCACTCAGGCGAGTTTAGAATTCTTACTGGGGAAAATCTTCAGGGAAGTCTTGAGAAGAAAGGGAGAGTAGTGGGCCAGTGGGCCAAAAAGCTTTCGTGTACCATACTGCTTAAATCACCTATAGATATAATCTCTGACGGGAAGACAGTAAGGTATAATTCAACTGGAAATCCAGGAATGACTGTGGGCGGGACAGGTGACGTATTAGCAGGGGTTTTAGGGAGTTTTATTGCTCAAGGGCTTAATATTTTTGATGCTGCATGCTGTGCTGCTTTCATTAATGGTTTTGCTGGCGATGAATTATATAAAACTAAAGGATACGCATTTAATGCAAGCGATTTGGCAACTGAAATCCCCTATTCCCTTAAGAATGTCTTTGAATTAGATTTGTAAATAGACCAAAGACGGCCAAAGTCGTAGCAAAGTAAAGTACAGAGGTATACCCCCATAACTCCGAGATAAATCCCCCAAACAATGGGCCAACAGATGCAGAGATACTCATGAAAGAGTTAAGTATCCCTACTGTAGTGGCTTTCTCTTCATTATTCCGAGTTAAAAACAGAAGTGAGCCCACATACAAGCACGAATATGAGAATGCCAATAAAACTTGGATAGGGATCACCTGATAAAAACTTCCAGCCAATGAATAAGAGAAGAAAGTGAACGCAGATAATGCTAATCCAGATTTAATAAGCATTACATCATCTTTTAGGTCAAGCTTGCGCATTACCATGAACTGGGTTCCCATGTTAATAAAGTAAAGGACACCTATCCACATTTTATTCGCTCCTAGCTCTGTAAGATATAGAGGAAAGACTATCCATATCGAGAATGCACCAAGATGTCGTAGTAGAACTGGGAAATAGACGAACGCATTTTTACGTATCAAATGAAACGGAAAAAGGGGGACCTGGGTTCTTTTTATAGTGACCTCTGGGAGGTTTAGAGATATTATTAGGGATATTAAAAAGAATATAGAACAGAATATGAATACTACCCAATAAGGTAAAAGTTTATGAATGTGGCTAAAGTTTTCTCCCACTTGAGCTATTCCGCCTGCGAGTATGCTCCCTGCCGCCCAGCCAAGTGATCCATATGCGCTAAAAGCCCCTAACCTCCCCCCAGACTCGAAAGTATATGCTACTAGTGGTGCCATAAATATTCCCATGGAAAAGCCGACCAACGCCCTGAGGAACATAAGCGAGAGAGCATCATACGCCAACACTTGCAGAAGAAATGTTATAGTCGATACGAAAAGCCCCCATTTTAGAAAACTTCTTCTGTCTCTCATATCGGATGCTCTTCCAAAGATGTAGGAGGAAAGGAAAATCGCTGAACCATACGCTGCTCCTATTAAGCCTATGTCAGCATTAGATGCACCCAATTCCTGCGCATAGTTAGGTATGAATAACGCAGATGCCATTATAGATGTATTTGATAGGAATTGGATAATGTTAGCTCGCATGTCACTACGGTATTAGATATAGTTAATAAATCTAACTTAATTCCTAAAAAATCCTAAATTTTTATTTTTTAGATAGAATTTCTAACTTATTTTTAGATATGAGATAATAAATCCTCTAGAAACCATTATATAACCTCTAAACATAAGAAAATTAATGACGGGTGTTTAACTCTCCTATTTTTCAAATTACCCGTCTTTTACCCCCCTTTTTATTTCGAACTCAACATACACCGAGGCAGATACCTCTAGCTCACCGGGGCTAACTGGCGTAGATGTGCCTACAAGTTCTTCAACTGCCAAAGCTTTGCTTCTGGCAGGCATTATTGGTCCACTCTCTGAAACTTTTAATGGGCCAGCTAATTTAATTCCCATAGAATCCGCGATAATTTCTGCTTTTTCTTTAGCTTCACTAACAGCGATTTTAAGAGCCTCGCGATAAACTATCGCACTCTTTATCTCGCTAAGCTTAAAATAAAGACCTCTAACCTCATTTGCGCCTGAGCGCACAGCTTCATCGATTATCCTTCCAATATCATCTCCGCTTGAAACAGTTACTTTTACCGTATTTACTGCCTTATACCCAACTATCCTCCTCATCTCGCCTTCTCGTATTTTATCCTCCTCATATTCTGGATAGAGCGCCACTTGGGAGGTCGTTATGTTTTCATCGGTTATTCCAAGCCTCTCCAATGCACTAATAACCTCATTCATTTTCTCAGAATTAGCTTTTAGCGCTTTGTTTGGGTCTTCATCTTGAGTTATAACACCAAAAGAGATAACCGCAATATCTGGGGTCGCCTTTAAGGTTCCTATGGCATTCACTTGTAGCGTAGACTTTTCTTCTTCTGATGGCTGAAGACAGCCTGTGAGTAGCGCCATTAAAAAAAGTACCGCTAGAATTTTTTTCATATGAGAAGGGATGGTCGCTAGATACTTATACTTTACCATCCATATCTCCCGATAAGAGGAACAAAGGCACATCCCCCAACCCTCTTTTTAACCAAACGCCCACTCGGCAACTTATCGATCTTTAACAACTCCTGAGTATATCTCGAACCAACAGGTATTAAAAGCCTGCCACCTTCTTTAAGCTGTTCAATCAACGGCTCTGGTACCCTCGGAGCTCCTGCTGTTACAAATATTCTATCGTAGGGCGCTTCTGGCGGATAGCCTTCAGTTCCATCTCCAACTATAATCTTAACCCGGCTACATCCTGCCTTCAAAAGATTTTCCCGGGCTTTTTCTGCGAGCTTTTCCATTCTCTCAATCGAAATAACTATCCCCTTCTTGACAATATGTGCTATAACACATGCATGATAACCAGATCCTCCTCCTACCTCCAGAACCTTATGGTTTTCTTCAAGCTCGAGATGATCGCACATCATCGCTACCATGTGGGGCGCAGAGATAGTCTGTCCCTCGCCTATTGGTAATGGCGCATCATCATAGGAGTACCGCCTAACATCCTCGGGGACAAATAAATGTCTGGGAACTTTTTTCATTGCCTCAGCAACCCGGGGGTCCTTGAGGTATCCGAAGGCTATAAGTCGATCAACCATCTCCCCCCTTTCTTTCTCATACATGCGTATATATTTCAATATCGTTAGATTTAAACCTTTAATTTATGGAAACAATCATAGCAAGAGGACACCCAAATATCACCTCTAAACATAAGACAACCTTTGAGATAACAAAAGACAGCGAGATCTCTAAGAGAGCTGACTGTATAATAGGAGTAAAAGCAAATAAAGGCTTAAAAGACCTCAGCGAGGAATTCAAGAAGAGGGCAAGGGATAAAAACAGCGTTATTAAAGTTATATTGAATGTAGGTGGTCTTCAAGAGACCATTTATGGAAGAGGGCATCCAGAACTTACATTTTCCCATGAGACTGATATCGTAGTTAGGAAAAGTAAATTTATCTGCCCTAGGACCCTCATGATAAAAGCAAACAAGAGCTCAGCGGAGTTAGATAGGAGATTAGTAGAGCTTTTAAAGAAGGATAATCAGAAGCTCGAGATGAGGATAGAAATCATATAACCCTAATTTTTTTATTGAAATCACTTCCTATAAATAAAAGAAATGCCTCCGTAGCTCAGCTGGCCAGAGCGGCGGTCTCGTAAACCGCAGGTCGCGGGTTCAAATCCCGCCGGGGGCTATCCTTGGCCACGTCTTGAGCCTTAGCATTTATTAGCATTGAATTTGGAGGTTTGAGATATGGCCGAGGACATACATAACTTGAAAAAGACTTTAGAGAGGAGCGCAGAGAAATACCTATCCGAAGGGGGGAGGTTCTTCGATGAAGACCTAGAGGATCTAAGAAGGTTCTATCAGGACGCTGTAGCTAATGGAATTAGCGCTGGAAGGGTGGTTAAATACCTAGCAACCTTGCAGGTGCTTAACAGAATGATTGGCAAGCCTTTCCTGAACGCGGAAGAAAAAGACATTAAGGCTCTAGTGGCTGAGATAGAGAAGTCCAACTATAGCAACTGGACCAAGCATGACTACAAGGTTGTCCTGAGGAAGTACATGCGTTTCATAGGGAAGAGAGAGGCCATCAGCTGGCTTAAGGTAAAGAGCGTTAAGAACGGCCGATTTCCGCAAGAGATCCTTACTGAGGAGGAGGTAAAAAAGCTATCAAAGGCTGCCTATACTACTCGTGATAGGGCCCTGGTGCTGGCTCTCTATGAGTCTGGTTGTCGGATCGGGGAGTTTCTTCCACTTAGGCTTAGGCATGTAGTCTTTGACAGGTATGGGGCCGTGCTGAGGGTCAGCGGTAAGACGGGTGACAGGCGTGTAAGGCTGGTAGCCTCTAGCCTGGCTTTGCAGCGTTGGATTGAGGAGCATCCACGTAAGGAGGACCCTGATAGCTTTGTCTGGTGTAAGATCCCATCGCCGAATAACCCGAAGTGGAAGAACAATCACTTGTCCTATGGATTCACCTGCAGGCTTCTCCGTGAGCTAGCAAAGAAGGCGGGAAAATAATATATAGGAGAAGGTCTGCGTTTATCTTTCAGGTAATTTCGTCGCAAGATATCAATAAGCGTTAGGTTTTTTAATCATTTATCCACGGATTTGGATCATGTTACAAAGTTCCTTGATTCTCCGGTTCTACAGGTAATCTAGGTATCTCTACTTCTTGGAATGATATGTCAAGTTCTTTACACGCCTTCCTAATGCACTTATAATAATGCCTTAGGTTTTCATCCTCGTTTAGTGGCTCGGTGTAATAAACAACCTTTTCTATTCTTTCTCTCCTTAAGAAATCCTTAACCAATTCTGAAACCCGATTTATATCCTTATCTTCTAGTTTCTTATCATACCAACGAATCATAGTGTGCGCTCTAATCAAACCGTACTTGCCAGATAAAATTGCGAAATCCTTCCCTCTCTTAAGGCTTTCCTCATAGACTCTTTCAATCCTCAGGGAGTCGTATCTATTTATCGCGGGAGCATATCTCTCAGGATAAGTCCTCTTTTTTCTGCTACAATAGGTAACAAAAAGAACTTTTTTAGGTAATGATTTTTCCTTTTTTTTCTTTATAATCACAGTGCCATCAGGCGTTCTGGAAATAAGAAGTTTATCCTCCGGCTTTAACCCTTCCATATTCTTTGGACCGATTGACAATCTGTGCCTCTCCCAATCTACCCTGCGGCTTGGGATCTTCTTGCCGAGAAAGTCTATTGTAAATTCGCCGTCAGGTAGGACTTGTCTATATTTGTCGTCTTCCTGTTTTTTCCATGTAAGTAACCCATATTTTATTTGGGTATTGTCGTCCAAACTATGTTCTATTTCCATATCCTTCACCTCCTATACCAAGAATTCAAGAACCTCACATAACGTTTCTTATTTTTTAGCTGAAAGGGATGTAGAACACTTAAAAGTCCAAATAAGTAGTTGTATGGACCTAAGGAGAAGCGGGGGCAGTGGAGCATCCCCCGCTCGCTAATTTTCATCAAGGGAGTCCAGCGGCTCGTTCTCCTCCAGTTGATATTTTTTATCCTCCCTGAAGCGGATAGGTGACCACCACCTCAAGGGCGCCTCTAAGGCGCTCTACAGAGAGCTCCCTGCATGGCGTGTATTCACCGTCCACAAAGACCCATCTGCCCTCCCGGGCCTTAAGCTCATGCAGGGCCTCCTCAGGGCCCAGCTCAAGCAGGGCATGCCCCCTGCCATCCAATATCTTAACCTTCACCATCCTCATTCACCTCCTTTCAAAGAGCGTATGCACACTCGATCCCAGCTTCAAGTCATTCATCAAGAGAAGGATCCTAGAGGCGATCCTATCTCCCCAGGGCATCACCTGCTCCTCCACGTCTTGGACGCAGACCTCACGGAACCCGGGGTAGACATAGACCCCGAGGGAGTCCTCGTCCACGAAATACGTCCTCCCACTCTCGCCTTCGACCAAGAAGCCACGCCTGCCCATGTCTGCATACCGACTTATCCTACTGCTGTAGGCCAGCTGAAGCTCCTCCACCAGCTTCCAAGCCTCCTCCTCAACCTCCAGACACCTATGCGTCCACTCCTCCAGAACCACACCGGGAACAAGTCTTCTAAGCATTGAAAAAGCTTCCCTGCCTCTTTGCGCCGTGTCAATCAACATGAGAAGATCCCCTAGGCCGCCCTCCAGCGTTACCGCATCGCCCTCGAAATTATAGGGCACAAGACGCCAGATGCCCCCCTCAAGCATTGCTCTGACTTGAAGCCGCACACGCCTACCCAAGGGCAGGCCTATCCCTCTATCCATTGCCTTAAGTATCTCCCGGGCCCTTCGAGCCACCTCAGGCTTCTTCCTGACCTCCTTAACGAACTCGATGAAGCGCTCACCATCCTCGAATCTATAACTCTCTCTAAGGACATACCATACCTCAAGGCCCCTTAAGTCCACTCCACCTAGTATCCATGTCCTCCCGTGGTCCTCGTCCTTGATCTCTAGGTTGCATTTAAACAGCCCAAGCCAAAGCCTATAGACGCCTGCTGGGAGATGGATGCAGAGGCACCTGAAGAAATGCAGCCCCAAGTCACCCCTATGGCGGCGCCCCATGTCCAAGTAATCAGCCAGACATGCCTCCTCCACCCCGAAGCGATACTCCAGGCCATGGCGCTTAAAGATTATGAAACGCCTAGAGAACACCGTATCCCCGGCAGCCCATTTTTCAGCAAACCTATGTATACGGGCCTCATTGACGCGCCTATCCACCGTAAGGGGAACATAGCGGTAGCACATTCTCCCTACCGCATTATTCGATGGATGGTTCACCCTGCTAAGCCCCGTCTCAGGGCTCCTCTCTAATCTGAACACCCTCGCCCCGGGTATCCCTGCGAACCTCTGATCGCCAGCCGTCATGATGACCTGCATGCCAAGCGCCTCACCCAGCTCCCATACCGCCCGTGGATCCTTGAACATGAGATCAGCGTCATCTATCAACAATGCTCCACCCACGGCATCCCTTCTCCCTTTCTCCCAGCCTACAAGTAAACCCGCCTCAGTGAAGACTCCTTCCACTGAAAACGAATCTGCCTCCAGCCTTATACACCCCTTCCTACCTCTCCCACGTGATGCGCTCAGCGAGCCTCTATCCTCGCCGAGAACAGATAGGATCGACCTAACAAATGTTGTCTTCCCGGAAGCGTCTGGGCCACATATAACATTCACACGGCTATTGAACCTTATAGAGGCTTCCTCAATGCAGCCAACACGGTTAAGCCACAAGGTCTTAAGCCTAGGGATTATATCGATCATTCATTCTCCCCTTGCGATACTATTTTTTCTGGGAAGACCAGCTTGTATTCCTCCCATGGTTTAACCACTCTTATAATCACTTTACTCTTAGGCCGAAAATTGTGGCTCTTAAGCAGGTTTTTGAATTTACCTATCGCTATCTTATTAGCGGCAACGTGCACTCTCTCTACCACGCCCTCAAACTCCAAAAAAAAGTCCACGCTGTCATCAGGGAATAAGCTCCTAATGTCCTTTTTCAGAGGGAGATGAGGCCATTTGATAGCAGCCTCCGTTAATTCTATCTTTATTTCTTCTCCTGTTTTATCTCTGACCTCTAAAGGCGGCAGACTTTTCTGTGGCTCTACTTTTTCGGGGAAAAACTTGACTTGATCCCCCTCCTCAATTCCTAAAAGCTCTGCCACAGGCTCTGGGATAGGTAGCACTAACATGTTCCCCCATCTCCTAACTCTAGAAGTAATAGGATTCAGTTTCATTTTTTTATCACCTCTTTTTGATAAAGCATCTTTATAAAATTGTATGAGCAATTGATATATATAAACTTTTCGGTCAGAGTACTAATAATAGTAATTTAAGTATTTTTTAATAAACTTTCTCAAAAATAAAAAATTTTGCTATGACATTGTTTAATCATTAGGAAAAAACTCTTAGCAGTTTAAAATATTCGATTTTATGTAAGAATTAAGAGTGTTAAGAAGGAGTTGGAGGAAATAGTATTCTCTAAAAAAGATCCTTCAAACTCATGCTACTAAAGTCTCTCAGGTATAGGCTCTCGCATAAGAGTCTCTAGGGCCTCTGATCTCATCAGCCTGTCAACCTTCTCTATCACGTCCGGTCTTTTAATCTCTTTAAACGCGCCTCTTGCTAAGCCACTAACCGTAACCGGGTGTCTGGGCCTTCTCCATTCAACATGTCTACAGTGCTGCATATCCCATCCGTCAACATCCTCGAAGACAGGTAGGTAGTCGTATTCCCCTATAACAGTGCCTATAGCCACCGCTTTCCACAGCCTCCCATGACGCCTCTTTAATACAACGATATCGCCCTCTTTAACCTCCTCCGCAAGCGCCCTTACATCACTATAATAATGCTCTCGATTCTGGAAGTATTCCCCCGAGTCGCCTGGAGCAAGAAGCATTACCCCGTATTTTAAGAATACGTCTGTATAGTCTCTTCCCCCGTCTCCAGCGGAAACCTGCCAGTACCTCATCATTTTTTTAGACGCCTCCTCCGATATGCCTTCCTCTTACAATTCCCCCTTAACAGCGAGGGACCTGACACCCATGTTCTACGGGAAGGTTAGCTAAGGTACTCCTATAAAGGATCCTAGAGCCTACGGGTATTTATCTTTTTGCCAAGAGCAAAGTAAAAGTCAAGCTTTATTTCTTAGTCTGCGCCATATCCTCATAAAAATAAAATACTATGAACTCTACCTGTTCTTGTATGGTGTCACTCACCTTCTATGGCGGGGTGGGCGAGATAGGGGGTAACAAGTTCCTCCTAGAGGACGGTGACACCAAGATATTCCTCGACCACGGCGAAGCCTTCGGCTTCGGAGGCGAGTACTTCACGGGCTGGCTGACCCCGAGGACTTCTAGGTTCGGGTTAAGAGACCTGTTCGCCCTCGGCCTAATGCCAGAGATAAGGGGGCTCTACTCTAGGAGGATGCTGGAGCCCACAAATCTTAATTATTCCGAGCCAGAGTTCCAGGGAGTATTCCTGTCTCACCCCCATGGAGACCACGTCTCTCATATCTCATACGTTGACGAGGACATACCCGTCTACCTTGGGGCGACGGCGAAGAGGATAATCGAGTCCTGGGAGACCACGAGCACGTCAGTCAACTTCGGGCCACATGACTACAAGACCTTTAAGACGGGGGACTGCATCAAGATCGACGACATAGAGGTATACCCTATACACGTCGACCACTCTACGCCCTCGGCCTATGGCTTCGTCATATACGCCTCCGAGGGCCCCGTCGTCTACACTGGCGACTTCAGGATGCATGGCCCCATGGCGAGGATGACCCGGGACTTCATAGACAAGGCGAAGGAGGAGCGGCCCATCGCCATGATATGCGAGGGAACCCGGGTAGCCAGGGTTGAGAAGAGGAAGAACTTCACAGAGCAAGAGGTATGGGAGTACTGCTACGACGTGATATCAGGTACAGACAGGCTGGTGGTCACCTGCTTCTACCCGAAGGACATCGACAGGATTAAGACGTATCACGGGCTCGCAGAGAAGACTGGCCGGAGGCTTGTTGTTTCGACTAAGGTGGCCCACCTCCTCTGCAGCCTGCTGGACGACCCGGGGATAGAGGTGCCGGACCCCTTGAGAGATGAGCACATGCTCGTCTACAAGAGGATGATGAACAGGTACAGCAGGTGGGAGGAGAAGTTCCTTGAAGAGGCGGTGGACGCCGAGTATGTCCACAGGCATCAGCCGGAGCTGATACTCCACCTGGACTTCACGCATTTTACCGAGCTCATCGACATACAGCCAGAGCCTGGGGCGCATTTCATACACTCTATGAGCGAGCCCTTCGAGGACGAGGACCCCGAGGACAGGGTGAAGTCTAACTGGTGCAGGCGCTTCGCTATGAAGAGGCATCAGGCCCATGCGAGCGGGCACTGCTCCAAGGAGGAGATCTTTGACGTTGTAAACGAGATTAATCCTAAAAAAGTGTTCCCGGTTCACACAGAAGAGCCGGAGTTATTTAAAGGAGTAGGTTCAAAAGTCATCTTACCAGAATTTGAAAAGAAGTTTTCTTTGTGATATGAATGAGAGGCTTTATATCAGAAGAAATGATCAAAAAATGCAGCTTGGCTGTAAAAAAAAATTGACCCTAAAATTTGTAGATGACCCAATGATATTTTTCTCAGAAAAAGATTTCCATTGGATATTTTGCCATTACTTAATTGAAGTGGATAAAAATTTCTTTGAAGCATACGAAACAGGATATACCGATAACAGTGGAAATAGAATTTTTAGAAACATCGTCTTGCACCAAGAGTATGGAGTAGGCGAAAATATTAGAATCGACGTGGTGATTCTCGACCCAAGTCGGTTCAAGGAAGTTGATAAATTTGATATCAAGAAATCCCATGAAAGTGAAGAGAAGAAGAAATTCTTAGATCCTTTAATAGCCTTGGAATTTAAGACCCGAAAAGGTTTTGGAAACACAACGAAAAGTCTTGAAAAATGCCTGGAGGATGACTGCGAAAAACTTCTAGAAAGGGGGGGTAGGGAAAAATGGATGCTGATTTATTATACTGATAAGCCAGTTAAGGCTAAGGCAGAGAGTTCAAGCTATAAAAGCCGCCTCAAAGCAAAGAATTCTATAGCGTCTTTAAGAAAAGCGTTCAACGTTTGTTTAAGTAATAAGAAATATAGCTCGATAAATTTTCTATGTGTAGTGTACTCCCCGAATGAGGATGGATACAATTTCTTAGGCAAGTGGAAGAATGAAAATACTGACGCAAACTTACAGTCTAAATGGACTAATGAATATCTTCCATATAAAGATAAAGAAAAACTCAAAAGAAGAATAGATGAATTCTTCGTAAAGAAAACTAGGTAGAACCTTTTCCTCAAACGCCGGCATTACTCCTTTACATACAATAACTCCGGTAACCTCTTTTTTTGGTTTCACCCCTCACCCATTTCATGTACCGCTTCAATTGATTTACTGCGCCTCTACCAATTCTACTAAGTTTTAACTCAACAACTACGGGATTACCTTCTTTATCTTCGAAAAGCAAGTCAATCGTACCGCCATCAATTGTCTGCGCCTGTCTTTTTTTCAACTTGAGAGAACCTTTTCTGAGAGGTTTTTCAATAAATCTCTCAAGATCTTTTTCAATGCATATTTAAAAAAGAGAGTTATGTATATTATTATAACAGTGTAGCATGAAGAAAGGGAGGGAAGAAATTGCCAAAGAAAAAATATGAAATAAAAAATAAGCCTGCTAGAAAAGAGGCATGGAGGTTAAAAAAGGGTGGAATTGAGTACGGTTTCAGATATATACAAAAAAATAAAAGAGACATTATGAAAGGAGACTTTAACGCCTTAATACCTCTGATTACGTTAATGTCAACTCCGCATTTAGATAAGAAAGGTGTTTCAGTTGAGCTCTTAGGTGTTATTAAAGAAAAAGATCCTGAATTAAGCGATGTAATTGTGGAAGCATTAGTATCTTTCTTGCCTGAGCAAGACGCCGAAACAAGGAGCTATGTTGGAGAAATTTTGGGTGAAGCTAGAGGGAATTCAGAGGAATTTGTGAGAGAT
Organism: Candidatus Hydrothermarchaeum profundi; assembly: GCA_002011125.2. GTDB lineage: Archaea > Hydrothermarchaeota > Hydrothermarchaeia > Hydrothermarchaeales > Hydrothermarchaeaceae > Hydrothermarchaeum > Hydrothermarchaeum profundi. The sequence continues at coordinate 1,296,611 of MTMF02000009.1, read as the reverse complement.
CTGGTCAACGAGATGTGGAATAATTTTGAGTTACTCAAGTCTAGAGGTGAAGAGAATTGGTTTATAGTCAACCACATTATAGAGATCATCGGGGTTATAGGTTCAAGAAACCCTTGTATGGTTAGCCATCTAGTGCCAATGCTTATAAAAAATCTAGAAGAGGATGAATCAGCGAGCTTTTTTTGGCTTCTTCCAAAAGCTCTTAGTGACATTGGTATGGGTAACCCAGACCTGATTAAGGATGCTGCTCCAACGCTAAAACAGCTTCTGAGGGAGGAAAAAGGGGTCACCCCTTTTATTGTTAGTGCTTTGGGGTATATAGGTGCGAAATATCCTGAAAGGATAGCAGATGCTGTTCCTAAAATAATAGAACTATTGGAAAAGTCTAGAGAAGCTGACCGCGTTTTGATTCTTGAAGCTTTGGCTAAGGTTGCCTCTAAGAACCCCGGCTTGGTGAAAGACGCAATACCCAAACTGCAAGAGATGCTAAATAGCCAAGATGCTCATGTTAGGTCTGGGGCCATCATAGTTCTAAGCTCTATAGGGGGTAAAGATCCTGAGCTTATAAAAGAAACAATTCCTTTTTTGAGGAAGACGTTACATGATTTTCCAGAGGATTCAACATACATTTCTGCTGATATGGCAGCTAACCATCCTGACCTAGCGAGAGAAATAGCTCCATTACTGATGAAATTGCTGTCTGAAGCCGATGAGAAAAACCGGGGCTGGATAGCAGGAGCATTGGGAGAGATAGGCAGTGTTTATCCAGATATTGTTACTGAAGCAATCCCGCAGATTATGGAAATGCTTGATGACCCTAGTGAAGAGAATAAAGCTTGGGCAGCCGATGCCATAGGAAGCATAGGAATGAAAGACCCCAAATTAGTAATAGATGCAGTTCCTTCCCTTATTAGCCTTCTAAAGAGCACCGATAGAGGCGTGGTAGCATGGTCTGCTTACGCTCTTGGTAATATCTGTCAAGATGCTCCATCATTAATTGAAAACGGGCTTCCAACTCTCATTCAGAAAATAAACGATCCAGACGAACTTGTCAGGGGTTTAACCGCCGAGGCGTTGGGGAAAATTGGCCATCTAAGCGCTTTGGATCCTCTGAAAAAATTATTAGAGAAAGAGAAGGACGATAGAGTTATTGGTGTGAAGGACGATTGGTTATATCTTAAGGATATTATAGAAAAGGCAATCGATAGGATAGAGCTAAAACATGTTCACATGGAGACCGGTTAACCGTTGTATGTATAATCGAGAGGACAATTAGTTCGTCTAGGCTGGTATCGGACAGTACAGCGACCCTCTATCGCCTTGACAAAACCTTAATACCTCTGCTTTTCAAAAAGGAGATTAAGAGGATGAGGACCCTAGTTATTATCTCTTGTGGGGCAAAAAAGATATGGGATCTAGCTCCAGATTCTGGTCCAACTAAGGCAGGAGATGCTTATCAGGGGATATTTTTTAGGCTGAATAAAGAGTACGCTATTAGGTTCGGAGATAAGTGGATGATACTCTCCGCCAAGTATGGGTTTATAGAACCAGAGTTTGTTATACATGAGAATTACAATGCGACCTTCAGCGACCCTAAAACCAATCCTATAGGCATAGAGAAGCTTAAAAATCAAGTATTGGAAAAGAAACTTCACAACTTTGACATTGTAATCGTCCTTGCGGGAAAGGAATACGCTGACCTTGTAACTCAGGCATTTTCAGATAGTCAGACATTAGTAATAAAACCCTTTGAAGGATTAGGAGGTATCGGTTATATGATGAGGGCTGTTAGACGCGCTATAGACAACAATAGTCCCTTTAGCATAACTACCTATCTAGAGTCTCCGGGGATTAATACAAGGCTCGGCGATGTTTATGGTCGCCTGAGAGAAAAACAACGAGAGCCCCCCTGTAGGTTGAAGCGTCCAGCTACTGAGCGGGGATTTCCTACAAGTAGAGATTTTGAGTTTGCGTTGCGAGCTGTACTTAAAGATGCAGAGAAAAGAGGGGAAAAATGGGTGGATGTGATTTCCGGAGATCTTCATAGAATAGTTGGGGGTTACCCGGGGCCAAATCATAGGATGTCTTTGTGCTGTAAGACGATGTACAGCGAGATGAGGCTTGGTGATGAGATATTATACAGCCCTTCAAGTGGGAAAGGCGCTACCCTAAGAATCAGATACAGATTGCCGAGGTAGATGGATGTTAGAGTCTGATCTATGCCGGTGGTTGCACGAGCAACTAGAGGCTTTGCCTAGCGTGAGATATCCCTTTAGATTAGAAGAGCTGCCGAAAAACGGCATATACTTTTTCTACGAGAATGGGGAGGTCTGGGGTCATGGGGGTGAAAAACCGAGGATTGTGCGTGTTGGGACCCACAGGCAAGGGAATTTCAGGAGCAGGATAGCAGACCACTATCTACTAGGTAGAAACCTTGTTTTAGACCCGATGAAACCAGCTCCTAAGGATCGGAGCATTTTCAGAAAAAATTTGGGAAGAGCTATTTTGAAAAAACGGGGTTTACCTTATTTGGATGTCTGGGATATAGACTTCACCAGTAGGAAAAACAGGGAAGAGAACCATCATTTGAGGAACATGAGGCTGGAAGTTGAGATTGAAGAGGAGATAAGCAGGATTCTCAGAGAGAACTTCTTCTTCAAGTATATAGTCCTAGAGGACATGGAAGCGAGGATTGGGGAGAAAGGACTTGAGAGCAAACTCATCGCTACACTGGCCCAGTGTCCTTTATGCAAGCCCTCTGAAAAATGGTTAGGAAATTACTCCCCCGTAAAGCGGATTAGGACGAGTGGACTGTGGCTCTACCAGCACCTTGATAGCTCCAAGATACAAGAGGAGGATAAGCATAAAATAGTTAGAATAATTGATAAAACGAAAAAATATAAATCGCATCAGTGAATTATGGAGAATACGGGATTAAATGAGGTTGTATTTGTGGTGGAAAAAAGTGATATTCACCGGAACTTAGAATAGTTATAATTACAAAATTAGGATAGAAACAATGTTAAGGGAAGATGTCTAGAAAAGAGGGAATCAAGAACTTCGAAAACATGTGGGAGGAACTGAGAGACATAATTCAGGGTCTGGATGAGGTGAGGACTCTTTCAAGGGGAAACATCAACAGAATAGTAAAAGTCACTGAAACATCCATCACCGTGCAAAACATTGATACATTAGTTGAAAGGGAGATCTCCAAGGAAGATTTTGAATACGCGTGGGAAGTCTTAGAATCTCAGGGAAAGTTATATATGGAGGACTTGGCACCGAGGCTTCACGGAAGGAAGGCTATAATTATGGCACTTCTAAACAAGCTCCCCTACATTTCGTACTCCAATAGACCGGTGACACTTCACTTATTGAGGGAGTGAAGGTTAGAATAAAAAATTACTCGTACTAAACGGTATATAAACCCCTTCTACCCCTCATGCTCGCTCTTCCTGCCCTCAGGAATTCAGCGATAAGGAACGGGATACCCTTCTGGTTGCCAAGAATATCATTTGTATTAAAGCGATAAAGATATTAGAGTCTTGCAGCCTTCCCTATGTTCTTAGTAGCGCCGCCATGATGATAAACCCGCTAAAAGGCGAGAACTCAACTTTAACTAACCTCTCATAAGGCGTCAACCTCCGGCAGAATAAACGACCCTATAGTTTTGTTCATAAACAAAAAATGTTCATGAACAAATACTTATGGAGGTTTTTCAAGTAATAAATTTGTAAAATCGGTTTATAAATTTAGTCTCCAGCTATTCTATTCGGAATCTTCATGAGTTTCTTCGCCTGCTCACTTTATACCTTTTCTCCTTAACTATGATACCTCCAAATATAATAAGTATTAAAAATAAATTTATATGTTAGAAAAACGAAGAAGGATATAGGCTTTTGATGTGGCTAAGAGATGTTCGCCCGGGGCTATCATAAACTAACCAAAATCACAGCAGAACGCCTTTAATCCAGACTTTTGATCAATTCGGGGAAAAGAAACGCTAAACATTTTTTAACCTACCAATTTAATTAGATGTCCTGGACCCCGATATAATAATAGGTTCTATAGAAGTTTTGCAAGATTACTGTCATATTAGAATAGAGCCAAGAACTGCCGATATTAATGTGACATTGGTATCTAATTAAAAGTAGTTTTACTCCCTAAAGTTGATTATCCTCCAAAATTTAAACAAAAGAGTTAATTTATATCATTGCTTGAGCTTTATGAATTACTGAGATAGAGAAATCAGGGCTCTAGCCTTTTTCGGTCCCTTGGGAAAAGCACTGCCTCTCTTATGTTAGGAAGGCCTAATAAGAGCATTAGAAATCTCTCTACTCCGAGGCCAAAGCCTCCATGCGGGGGCATGCCATATTTAAATGCTTCAAGATATGTCTTAAATCCTTGCGGATTCAGTCCCTTTTCTTTTATCATTTTAACCAGTAGATCATAATCATGGATTCGTTGAGAACCTGAAACCATCTCTCTACCCTTGAATTCTAGGTCGAAAGAATTCGAGAATCGAGGATCTCTATCTGGCATTGTATAGAAAGGCTTGATCCTAAGAGGGAACTTTGTAACAAAATACATCGACCATCCTTTTTCCAACATTAATTCACCTAACTTTTTCTCGCTCTCTGTGCTCAAGTCCTCGCCAAAAGGCACCTTTAGACCAGCCTCATCAAGCATTTCTAGGGCCTCTTCATACGTTATCCTTGGAAATGGAGTCTTAGGCTCTTTAATCTCAATGTTAAAGCCTTCTAAGTGTTCACTACAATTCTCTCTTATATCCCTTATTATCGCAAGAACCAGTTCTTCAACCACATCCATAACATCGTTCTCATCCTCTATGAAAGAAAGCTCACAGTCTATAGCTGTGATCTCATTTAGATGCCAAATCGTGTCATGCTCTTCTGCTCGGAAGTAAGTTGCGATCTCAAATACTCGATCTAAACCTGTAGCCATCATCATCTGCTTATAAAGCTGTGGAGATTGTGCAAGAAAAGCCTCCTTCTCGAAATAGCTTATTGGAAACAGCTCGGTACCCCCTTCAGATGAAGTAGAGATAATCCTCGGTGTTTGGATCTCGATAAAACCCTTACTTCTAAGGTGATTTCTAGCCGCTGATAACATGACATCTCTTATCTTAAATATGGCACTCACATTTGGCCTACGAAGATCTAGCACCCTGTTATCTAACCTGGTGTCTAAGGTTACACCGACTTTTCCGGTAGGGTCAAGAGGTAAAGGTGCCGCTGCCTTGCTTAGGATATCTATCTTTTCAGGTATGATCTCGTAGCCCCGAGGTGCCCGCTCTTCTTTCTTTACCTCGCCTACTATTGCCACCACACTTTCTTTGCTAACTGTACGGGCTTTTTCAAACACATCCTCAGAAACATATTTTTTTGGAAGAGTGACTTGAATAAGTCCTCCTCTATCTCGCACTAGGAGAAATAGAAGCCCGCCAAGTTTTCTTCTATCATGCACCCATCCCGCTATCTTGACCTTCCGTCCATCCATATCAGGGATTATCTCATCCGAATACTTTCTCTCCATCCTATCACCAAGAATTAGATGCTTATTTTATTCTCCTACGAACACTTTCAGCATGAAACCTTAAACCTTCTGCTTCAGCAAGGGTTATAATAGTATGCGCCAGCTTTTTAAGGCCTTTCTTATTCACTTCTTGAACCGAAATAGTTTTTATAAAGTCATTAACACTCAACCCCGAATAGAACTTGGAATAGCCTGCCGTTGGCAAGACATGGTTAGTACCGGAGGCATAGTCTCCGCAGGCTACAGGGGTATAGGAGCCTATGAAGATAGATCCTGCATTAGTTATCTGCGAAAGAACATCCACTTGAGTTATAATCTCAAGATGCTCAGGTGAATACGTATTGGAAAACTCTACAGCTTCCTCTAAAGAATCAACTATTATAATAGCTCCATTTTCCTTTAGGGAGGCAGATGCTTCAGCAGTCTTATCCTCTCTTTCTATTAAGTCTTTGACCTCTTTTGCAAGCCTCTCAGACGTTGTAACAAGAACACTGCTCGCATTAGGATCGTGCTCTGCCTGCGCAATCATATCCAAAGCTACAAAAGAAGGCTTCGCCGTTGAATCCGCTATAATTAGAACTTCACTCGGACCCGCAGGAAAATCAGCTGCCACATCCTCGGAAACAATTCTCTTAGCAGCCTGAACATATATGTTGCCCGGACCCACTATCTTATCGACCTTCCTAATGCTTTCTGTTCCATAGGCTAATGCAGCTATGCCCTGCGCACCACCAACTTTATAAACTTCATCCACCCCCGCCACATGGCAAGCAGCGAGAACATATGGGTTAGCGCTTCCACCTTTTCCTGGTGGAGTAATGCAAGTTACTTCCCTTACGCCTGCCGTCTTAGCCGGTATCACTGTCATCAAAACCGTCGAGGGATATGCTGCCCTACCCCCTGGAATATAACAACCAACTCTGCCTATTGGCCTGACTATTTGACCCAGCTTAATCCCATCTTTCTCATAGAACCAGTCACGTCTTAATTGATATTCATGGAACTCTTTAATATTATGGGCTGATACCTGCAAGGCTTCTAAAACATTTTCCCCCACGCTTGAGAGAGCATCTTCAAACTCGTTCGCAGTTACACGGAAGTTATCTAACTCTACTCCATCATATTTCAGAGTATAGTACCTTAAAGCTTCATCTCCCCTATTTTTTACATCTTCAACTATCTTTTCGACATCCGCTATAATTCTACGTTGAGTAGCTTTCGATCTATTTAATAAACGTGAAAGCGTATCACCACCCAACTCAGATAGTCTTGACAATATCATAACGCCTCAAACTTACTCTAGCCTTTTATATAATAATATCGTAATTCAATAGTTTTCCTAGCTTCTTTTTATTAATTGAGATTTAGTGTAAGCGTCTTGGTAATTGCTACTGATTTTTCCTGAAAATATGAGATTGACGAGTTACATAGACGATTTCATCTTTAAGTTAAATGGCATCCAAGAAGAATCATATTGTAGACCTTTCAAATGATGTATTCTAAATTTCTTCTCCACGGTTTCTCCCTCCTCAAACTTCATCTGGAGGAAACCGTCGACAAAGCTTAGTATAGTATTTATGAAACGGGGGTCATGTACTCCTTCCTGGACGGTATACATTATAAAGCCATACTCCCTCCTAACCTTCTCAGTCAAATTCTGTATAAAACTTACCATCAATGATGTCGCAGTATAAATGAACACCATAGACAAAGAGTCGAAAATTATTCTAACAGGCGCTCCTAGCTTTTCTACAGCGTCTTCGATCTCGATTTCTATATCCCTAAGATGGAGCAGTAACTGATATCCCCTGTGTTTATTACCCCCCTCTTGAGAATATAAATCGATGAAAAGGAGATTTTTCTCTAAATCAATTTTTGCCTCATTCCTTATTTCCTCCGGACTTCTTTCGCTCGTTATATATATAACCCGCTCCCCTCGCTCCAGCCAAGTTTTAAGTAAATACAGGCAATACTCGCGTTTTCCAACCCCTGGAGGACCCAAGAGAAGTACTGTATAGTAAGAGGGAAAGTCACTTATAAGCCTCATCTCATTTTCCTCCTAGATTTTAGAACCCATTTTATTGTGTTAACTAATTTTTCTTTTATAATAGGCTTCCCTACATGAGCATCGCACATATGCTGAAAGCTTTTAATAACGTCTTCATCAGCTGATTTAACAGTCAACATAACCACAGGTACCTCACTTTTTTTCTTAATTTCACTACATGTTTCCCAGCCGTCAATGCCTGGCATCATAACATCTAAAAGAACCAGATCAGGGTTTTCCTCGTTAAGGCTCTGTAAGCAGTCTTCACCACTACTAGCAACAGCTACTTCGAACCCTTCTTTCTCTAAGATAAGTGACACAATCTCTCTTACATCTTCCTCATCGTCTACTACCATTACTTTAGTCAACTTTACTGCCTCCGCCACAACTAAATAAGAATTATATAAACCTCCTTATAGTTTCAATCAATTTTTTTCTACTAACAGGCTTAGAGAGATACGCATCCGCTTTAGCGTACTCAAAGCTCTTACGGACTGCTTCTTCATCACATCTAGCCGAGATTAAAATAACCCGAGGATTCTGCTTGTTTTTCTCTTTAATCTTCTTACATGCCTCTAGGCCGTCCATACCCGGCATCATAATATCTATAATAACCAAATCTGGAGATGTTTTATCCAGCTTCTCGAAACACTCCTCAACGCTCGATACATCAATTACTTCATAGCCTTCCTTTTTAAAAATCAATTTATATAGAAACAGTATATCACTATCATCCTCTACGATCATTATCTTCATTTTCCCATTATGTTATTGACTTCTGTGACCAAATATTATTGGTTTACATTTATGTGCTAGAAAAATACAGAAATGTAAACAAAAAAAATGAAGTTAATTTAAGGTATACTTTTATCTCCACCTTGAAGTAGAAAAATCTAAAATTTAGCAAGAGGATATTTTTACCTTTTACGGAGAAAATTAAGATTTAGAGAGAAAGATGCAAAAAAGTAATCTAGAAACTTCACGCTATAGTTGTAAATGAAGGTGATTTTGGTGATGGTGCATTGAAAGAGCAAAATTTCTTCAAAATACTGGAAAACCCCATTAGAGCTAGGATAATAGAGATACTTCACGACGGGGTACATATGACATACGACGAAATGCTTAGATACCTAAGAATAGGTCCATGGCAATTAGATGCTAGGCTACGTGAGTTAGAAGGCTTAGTTAAATCTTCATCAAACGGGACATACTGGCTGACTGAAAAAGGTAGGATCGCCTACCAGATAATGAAAGACCTTCCTAGATTCAATATCAGTAAGGACATAGTTGTCCAAGCGTCTAAAAAGAAAAGGTTAGCAACCACATTTCTAGATTTTATTTTCTTTTTTAGTATGCCGTCCATGTTGGTAGATAGAATAGAAATCGCAATTATCTTGATAATAGCTGTATTAACGGCTTGGACTCTTATGGAAGCTTATATGGGGCGAACCCCTGGAAAATACTTCGCAGGCACACGAGTTATCCATGAAAACGGGAAAAAGATAGAGCTAAAAACAAGTTTTATACGTAATCTTGGAAAATTCTTTTACCCTCTTGATATCCTTCTTGGATACTTAAAATGCAAAAATAAAGGATATCTAAGATACACTGACTTCAAAACAAAGGTTATGGTTATCGACGAAGAGTAGAAATAAATTAGCTATTGAAGCGGGAAATCCATCTCTTCAAGCCGGGTCTTAATAGCAAGCAAGACCTCCCTAAGGTTTTTGTAGTTGTCAAAAGACGCTAAAACTCTCCTTAACTCACTATTATCCCAGCCTCTCATTTCTTCAGCAATCTTTATCATTATCGGTACTGCCCTTGTAACATTATCTACAATTGTTATACTAGCCGTAAGGGAGGTTCTTGAAAGCGGGTTAAGATCAATAGCTATAACCTTTTTACCGGAGTTAACCAAGGCCTCTGTTCTATCGCCATCCTCGAGAGGCACAAGCACTACATCACTGCTGTATATCCCGTCTTTGTCTGCCCATCTGCGCTCACTAGATATCCCACTAATCTCCTTTGTAGGAGTAACTCCATAAACCTCATCTGCGCCGTTTTTTATTAAAATTTCTCTTATTTTCTTAATTCTATCCTGTGACCGATAAAACAGGTTTATCTCGATCTTCGCTCCAACAATTTTTGAAAGTTCAACTATTTCTGTGGGGCAGAGAGCCGCAGTATTACCGTTAACGGATATTACAGGACTATCAGCAAGCAGAAGCGCCGCAACTCCTGCTTTAATAGCATTTACGGCTGGAGGTATAGTTTTCTCACCTATAAGATAGTCAAACGCCTCTCCTCTACCATGTGCAATAAGCCCTGCTAAGGCAGTAACACCATCACGATACCCTTCCACTAGTTTATGCCTCTCTTTCAAAGATAAATACCTGGGGTGCTCTCTAGGAATTTTCAATTATTTTCCACCATAGTCTTTTTGTTTAGTTAAACCTCCAGACATTATTATCTTGAAAGCCTCCTCTATGGTCATGTCTAGGGGTACAATATCCTCCTTTGGCAGCATTAAAAGAAACCCTGAGGTTGGGTTGGGTGTTGTAGGCACATATACATTAATAACCTCTTTTTCTGTTTTTTTCTGAATTTCCTCAATGGTAGAAGAAGTAGAAAAACCAATAACATATGAGCCTTTTCTAGGATACTCAACTAAAACCACCGCTTTATACCCTCTTTCTTCCTGTTTCAGCACAAGTGCGCTAGCCTCCCTGACAGCATAATAAATAGTGCTGACCACAGGGATCCTTAAGAGAGTTGTCTCAAGAAAATTCATAATTTTTGCACCTATAGTGATCCTACCAAAGGCTCCCAAAATTATTATCATTATTATTGTAACAATCAAGCTTACGCCAGGAACATCTCCCGCTATGGGCTTAACTAACGGCTTCATAAGGCCATCAAAGAAATTGAAACCAATCCACACTACATATACCGTTGCTACAAGCGGGATGAAAATAGCCAACCCTGTGAAAAAATATGTCCTAACTCTGGATGAGAGGTTACTCTTCATTTCACATGTCCGTAAAATCCTTTATCATAGGGTAGTAAAGAAGCGGACTTATCACCTCCGATATTCTTTTTATGATACTAAATAATATATGAATTTCGATGAAAAGAACTACAGAAGAGCATTTTATATAATCCTCCCCCCCCTCGTGTCTATTCCCGAGAGGATAGCCTTATAATCTACCTTTTCTATGACCTTCTCGGGTCTACTAGTAATGGTAAATACAGCATTCCCAAGCATAACCATTGATGACGGGATTCCTTTTCTTTCTAAGTTTTTAATTACTGAATAAACCTTTTTACTCATTAGTCCAGTTTTAAAAGCAAAATATTTTGAAAGTCTCAAAAAATTATTGACTGTAGGCTTCTTCTGTAATAATTTAACGCACCCTCTGCCTATCCTATTGATATCCCTAATTTTTTTTGGATCTCCTAAAATCGCCTTAGTTTCCATCTCCTCGCCAACTAAAAACGCAACAATATAATCCTCGCAAGGTATTACCTTTGTTTTGCCTATGCCCGGCGCTCCTGGCTCCATTCTAATCACCAATCCCCCGGTAATTTCCGCTATCACATCTCCAAGCCCGGTTTTGTTTATAACTTCAGCGTGATGAGCTATTTCACCACATTGGGTTATATCCATTCCCAAATTAAGCACACGATTAAGAGCTAAAGCCGCCCCAAGAGCCCCTGCCCCCGAAACTCCAAAACCGTATTTTACCGGTACCTCTGTACGGTGAGATACATTAACATTGCATTCTTCCGAAATTCTAATAGATTTAATTACACTTTTTGTGGTTTGACATTCACAAGGTTTTCCATCAACAAAAATCGTAATACCCTCCCCCTTTCTCACTTCCACCGTAGTATAGGCTCCTTTATCAATTACTACACCGGCACCCCGAGCCCCTGTTTTTAAAATATCTTCATCCCAATAAATCTCAAAGAATCCAGTAATATGAGCTGGAACAAAGGAAGTAGTCTTCATAAAATCCCGCTTAAGATATCAAATATTTTTGCTGCAAGCTCAAACTTACTAGCTCTTGGAAAATATTCAACGCCAGAATTAGAAATAAGGTATGCCTCAGTTTCATATGCGCCTAAAATATCTCTAGATACGTCATTAGCTACTACAAGGCTTAGACCATACTTTTCCTTTATTCCATACGCTGCCTCTAAGATTTTATCCTTATCCGCCTTATAAAGAGCCTTAAAACCAACCTTAACCCCTCCATAATTCTTTATTCTTTCCAACACCTTCGGAGCAGGAACAAGCCTCAAAGTAATTTCCTTAGTGGAGTCCAGTTTTTCATCGCTTGCTTTAAGTGTAAAGTCTGACACAGCGGCTGCAGAAATAAATATATCACATGGTAAGCTCCTAAGAGAAGCCTCAAGCATTTCCTCTCCTGTTTCTACTTCCTCAACATCTAGATAAGTAGGAACTTTCTCAGTACCCCTGCCGTAGATAAGCTTAACATCCGCTCCTCTAAAATAAGCTTCCTTAGCGAGGGCTACACCCATCTTCCCAGAACTCTTATTCGTTATTATTCTAATAGGATCGATATATTCAATGGTAGGACCTGCCGTAATGACTACTTTCCTACCTTCCAGGTCTTTTTTATACAATTCATAAACCACTCTTTCCACTATATCCTCTATAGGCGCCATCTTAGCAGTTTTTTCTTCTATTAAAGGTTCGATTACTCCATATCCTGCTCGAGTAAGCTTATCGAGGTTTTCTCTAAACATTTTGTTTTTATACATTGTAAGATGCATTGACGGCGCAAAGATCACCCTCGCATTTGTTGAAAGTATGAGCGTAGTTACTGCAGAATCAGCTATACCATTTGCCACCTTACCTATAATATTCGCAGTCGCTGGAGCTACTAGGACTACATCAAACTCCTGGAGATGTTCAACCTTGCCAGTAATCTTCGTTATAACTTGTTTGCTAGAAGCAAATTCCATCGCATTCTGGCCAATGATATCTAATGCCCCAGAGGTCATAAAAGCCCAAACCTCTGCGCCATGCCTCCTCAGTTCTCTTGCTAATTTTGGGGACTCAATAGCTGCGATACTACCTGTAATACAGAGTGCTATCCTTTTTCCATCCAGCCTATTACTTTTTTTCTCCATAAATGAAGATGAGTCTAAACTAAAATAAATCTTACTGGTCTTAAAATAAGGAGAAGAAATTTGTTTTCGTTAAAGTTTTAAAAGCTTGCATGGAAAAGCGGCAGGTACTAGCAATCCTGGCAGTAATAATTATGATCACTTCTACTCTTGGTTATTCTCTCCTTTCAGCACCACCAAAAACGGCTGAGAATACTCCCGTAAATTTTTATACTTTTATACCTGGAGTAGACTTCTCTGGTTTGACCGAACTACAAAAACTGGAAGTATTGAGAGTACTTAAGCGAGAACAATGTACTTGTGGGTGCGGTTATGGAAGCCTTGCAGCATGTAGGAATTTAGACCCAACTTGTAGCTATAGCCTAGCAAGGGCGAATGCTATAGTGGCATCGTATCTGGAAGAAAATGAAGGATTAGAGGGCGAAGTCTCCCCTACTTCTGACAGAGAGAGTGACGCAGGAAGTGATGTAGAAAAAGGAAGCAGTAAAATAGATACCGATAACGATGGCATTCCTGATGAACTTGAGTTGAGGATAAACACAGATCCCCTGGAGAAAGATACTGTAGAAAAAATTGAACAACTTAAATTAGAATTAGCTAACGCAAGAATTGAAGGCAGAATAACGGAAGAAGAATTTTTCTTAAAGCTGAATGAATACAATCGAGCCATAGCTTTACTTGAAAATATCCCAGGTGAAAAACAGTGAAAATAGTAATCGCGGGTAAAGGGGGGGTTGGTAAAACAACTATAGCAGGCTCATTAGCTAGGATACTGGCAGAGAAACATAGAGTCATAGCGGTAGACTCTGATCCCTCCATGAACCTCCATACATCCATAGGAGTTGAGAACCCCGCTCCTATTTCAGAGCTAAAAGATCTCATAAATGAGAGAACGGTTATAGGACAGGGATTATACAATCTAAACCCCAAAGTAGATGATATAGTCAACAATTACTCGTCAAATAAGAATAATATAAAGCTAATTGTAATGGGGACCGTAGAAGAAGGGGGAGAAGGATGTATGTGCCCAGAGAACACATTTCTCAGAGCATTACTTAGACATCTAGTGCTTAAGAGAGATGAAGTACTCATCCTTGACACAGAGGCAGGGATAGAGCATTTAGGCAGAAAAACGGCAGAGAGATTTGATTTGATGCTTGTCATATGTGAGCCTAGCTTTAAGTCAGTAGAAACTGCGAATAGGATCCATGAACTCGCCAAAGATATCGGGATTAAGAATGTGTATGGAGTAGCAAATAAGATAACGAGCAATAAACAACTGAATTTAATTAAAAAAGGTTTAAATTTTGAAGTTATCGCTTATGTGCCCTTTGACGAAACAGTTATTAAAGCCGACATGGAAGGAGTTCCCTTAGCCGATATGAATCATAGCAACTCATACAAAGCTATAGTGGAATTAGCGAAAAAAATAGAAGAAGTGGAAAAGGCTTAGAGATTTATAACATCCATCACCTTTTTCCACTTGTTGCCTTCCATCTGCATGACCCAGACTTTCTTTACTTTTGGATTACTCTTAGCAAGCTCAATAACCTCATCACGGGAAGGCATTTTATCAGTTTTTTTAAGAGTTACGAAACGCTTTGCCTCAACCCCTTTCATTTCCTTTCCTTTTATTTTCACATTCCTTCCAAGATATTCTAATCCATTTATATAGTACGTCATAGTAACCTACCTCCGTTAGACCTCTAATATAAAAGCACTATAAAAAGGTTTTGGTCTTGGAAGTCCGGTTTCCAATAGAGACCATTTAAAATGCATTTTTTTCAGCTTTCAAAAAAATTAATAGGTATACCTCGCATATAGGGAGCTAATGATCTATACCCTACTTTCTAATAGAGGCGGAGTCGGCAAAACTACAATTGCGGCTAATCTTTCTCTGGCTCTCTCCAGACTTAAAGAGAAGATATTGGTAGTAGAAGGAGACTTCGGCGCCGCAAGTCTTTATTTAATCTTCGATATAAAACCTAAAATAAATAACTTTAAGGATGTCCTCGAAGGAAGAGCTTATATTGAAGATGCAATTATAGAAGACTTTTACCCTAATCTGAGTATCCTACCTAACAAGATACCTATCAAGACTTTTTTCGAAATGGATGCATTCAAATTTATTGATGTGATAAAATCTCTAGCAAATAATTTCAGTATCATAATAGTCGACGGACCAGCCGGAATAGGCAAGCCTTCCCTCATTTCCATGAAACTTGCTGATGAAATAATTATAGTGACGAATCCAAATCCTCCCGCAGTAACAAGTGCGTTAAAACTTAAGAAGATTGCAGATGCCCTTAACGTGAGAACAAGAGGAGTAATAGTTAATAAAGTGCCACCTAACGTAGGCCGAGGTATTTTAAGGCAAATTGAAATCTATTTTGACACGCCTATTCTAGGAGTTATACCGGATGATCATAAAGCCGAGGAATGTTATAGGAGGAAGAGGCCAATAATCATCGAATATCCGAATAATACTATTTCAAAAGAAATTAACAGAATAGCCTATGACGTAGCAGGAAGAGACTATGAGTAGAAAGAGGACTATAGGTATCATAGACGAAGAAGATCTTAAAGAGATACTCAATGAAGAAGACTTAAGTGACACGCTTAAAAAACAACTAGGAGAGTATACCAAAGTTTCAGAAGAAGATAAACCCCCAAAAAATACCCATACCTTAGATGTAGAAATTAGGTTTCTCAAAGATGAAATAAACAAAATAAAAAGAGAACTAAACGATCAGAAAATGCTAGTTCAGAGGGCTTCACGGCTGGTTGATAAGAACGATGAGTGACAACCTAACGAAAATAAAACTAATAGCACTCAAGGCAAAAAACCCTAAAAAACTTCTAGAGGAATCAAATCAAATTACACTATTATCTGAGCACTTGCTGTATAAATCACCCGATAATATTACTAGAAAGCTTTTGAGATATTCACTAAATGAGTTCATTGCAAGTTGTGAGAGGCTTCGCGAGAGTACTAGATTTGCAAATATTTATAGCTCATTTGACTGGAAATCCTACCAAAAACAAGATGAGATAGAGACTAAAGAAAAATTTGGATCCTTACACAACAGTATTATACTGTTGGTTTTAGAAAAAGATAAAGACATAAAAACAGAACTGGAAAATACTAAGAAAGATATAATAACTCTCAAGAAAAAAGCCAATTTAACTAAAAATATAGATAATCTACTCAACGTACTAACAGCCCTCTTAATCCGTTTTGAAGAACTTGAGATGCTCTTAGGAAATTTCTTCCTAATAATATCTGACGACCCTGAATATCTACTATTTTTAGATAATCTCAATGAACTATACAGAAGTACCCAAAAAGCAAGAGAAAGCCAAGAATTTAGTAATATAAAGTTCAAAAAGGATTGGGAAAAATTTCTACTTGAAGACTTGAACCACGCTTTAAAAAATTTAGAAAAAGCAATTTATCTCATAATTAGGCTATTAAATAAAAAATAACGCAAAAATTATTTTTTTCAAGTTTCAAATGCCTTAAATATTGCATTATTTTTGAATTTTAAATATGAAGGAAAGCGAAGAGATAAGACAAAGCATAATACAACTAAATAAACGGATAACGAATGTCGAATCTAGCGCCAGAATGTTAGAACAACGCCTGGATCTAACTGAAGCGGCATTAAAGTCTCTTGAAAGCAAGATAATTAAGAATACTGAGAAAATCCTTGAAATTATTTTAAAAGATATTCCTACTTTAAAAAGTGAGTTCAGTTCGTTCCGTAAATATTTAGAACTAACTGAAAATAAAGATGACCAATAGCTGCCCTTACACGATTAAAACAGAAGAAAATAAAAGAATTCTGAAAATTACTTGTAAAAACTGCATTCATGGAATGTCCATAGAGGATAGCGAGACTTGTATGAAGGGGATTATTAATATATTGTATGAAGAACTAGATATTGATCTAATAATTCTAAGCGGCCTTATTGAGAGGGAATACACTAAAAATCAAGCCATCACTATAACAAAACTTGCTGAATTATATGAGAAGATAAAAGATTCTCATACAAATCCTCTGATACCCGCCGGACAAGAATGTGATAGATGCGTAGAAAAAAGACGGCGCACTTTAGAAGAAATAGAAAATACTCTTCCAAAAAATCCCAGATACTCATATTATGAGCTTTTAAAATATACGCGTCAGGAACGCCGAAAAGCAGAGCTAAGCAATACTGAAGAATGCCTTGAGTGTAGAATATACCACGTTGAATTCCTTGAAGATATACTAAAAATCTATGAAAATAATAATTTTTTAAGAAAGGTAAAGAGATATCAAAGAAAATTTAACGATCCCCAAAATAGAAAGATCTATAAAAAATTTTTACATCCTCTAGTAAAGCCATATTTTTCTACATCAAGAATACTTTTAGAACCGCCTGAAGACTCAATCTTAATATCCACATACAAAGTGAAAGACACTTTAGTAAGACTTTTTCTTCCAAATAATAAGCCAGAGCATATATATTTCGTCTCCCCGGCAGAATACAGCCTTACTTCAAAAGATCTTGAGATAATACACAGTGCAAGAGAGAAAATGTTGAAACATACTCCGAAGTCCATAGACTTCTCAAACCCGACGAAGACTAGAGAATATTTTTTTAAACTCGCAAGGAGGGAGATAGCTAAAATCGCTAAAAAAGATATAAACTTCACTCAAAATAAAATCGAGGAACTATCGGAAATAATAACAAAGTATACGGCGGGCATGGGCATACTGGAAACTCTACTTTCTGACCCCTACGTCCAAGATGTATATGTGAATGCCCCAGCAAGTAAAACACCAGTATGCTTAAACCATTCACAAGTCGAAGATTGTGTTACCAATATATTTTTGACAGAAAACGATACAAAAAGCCTTATTTCACGATTTAGAGCAAGAAGCGGTAGAGCATTTTCAGAGGCAAATCCAATTTTAGAAATTGAACTCCCAGAACTAGGGACTAGAGTAGCAACTATAGGTAGGCCTTTAAGTCCGGATGGTCTTGCATTTGCATTAAGAAGACAAAAGACTACGCCTTGGACTCTCCCGCAATTTATCGCAAATAAAACTATAAATAGCGAGGCTGCTGGGCTCCTTAGTTTTTTGATAGATGGACAAGTAACTTTACTTGTAACAGGCTCAAGAGGATCAGGAAAGACAAGTTTATTGGTCTCGCTTTTAAGCGAGTTGACTCCTAACTCCCGGGTCTTAACTATTGAGGATACATTGGAGATACCAGCATCTACTTTAAATGCTGCTGGTTTTAGAATTCAGAGATTAAAAATTCAATCCACTACAGGAAAATCCGAAACAGAAATAACTCCCCAAGAGGCATTATCTACCGCTCTACGATTAGGGGAATCGGTACTCGTAATAGGTGAGGTCAGAGGCCCTGAAACTAGGATTTTATACGAGTCTATGAGAATAGGAGCCGCAGGGAACGCAGTTATGGGGACTATTCACGGAGCCTCTAGTCAAAGTGTTTTTGAGAGAGTAGTGTACGACATGGGTATACCCGCTAGTTCCTTTAAGTCAACTGATATCGTGATGACGGCAGCTCCAATTAGGATAGGTGGCGGCCTAAAGAGGTATAGGAGGGTTCTTCAGATTTCTGAAGTAAATAAAGATTGGTATTCCTCTAATCCGGATCCTAAAGAAGTCTTCAGCGATCTTATGGTATATAATCCTTCAAACGACCGATTAGAGTTTACTGAACACTTCTATGATTCTCGGGTCATAACGTCAATAGCTAAGAAATGGAATATAGGGATGGAAGAAGCATTAAAGAATATAGAATTGCGATCCAAAATAAAAAGATTCATGGTTGACATAAGCGCAGAAAAACAGTTTAAAGATATCCTTGAAGTGGAACATGTAGTAAACGCCAACAATATGCTAAGGATGCTAAACGAAGAACAAATCACTCTTGAAACAAGAGACTATGACCTTTTATTCCAAAAATGGACAGAGTGGTTCTTAGATTATATAGAAGAGATAAGAAATGTGGTATGAAAAAGCCTGTAAAGTGGGGGGGAGATTATTTTCTTGGTTTAAAGGAGATCTTAGCGAAGAATTTTACGAGTATCTTAATTTTTCTAATCTTGATGTAGACGTACAAGACGCGAGAGCTTTGACTTATGGTTCTGCAATTGTCTTAAGCATATTCCTTTCTTTTTTAACAATTCTAGCCTTTGTACTTGGCTACGCATGGAGTTATATATTGCTTGCATCAATTTTCATTCCCATCATTGTTTTACATTATTTAGGGAATTATCCAAGAATCTACTCCGAAAATATCAAGGTAAAGGCTCTCATCACTATGCCGGAATCAATAAGCTATATGGCAATTTCTTTAAAAACTGTTCCGAACTTAGAAAAAGCCGTTGAATTTGCTGCTCACAAAACAAGGGGACAGATGGGAATTGAATTTAAAAAAATGTTATGGAATACTCACATGAGGGTATATAATGACTTAGATGAAGCCCTAACAGTATCCGGAGAAAAGTGGAAACGCTGGAATAGAGACTTTACTAATTCTATCTACTTAATGAAGTCTTCTCTGTTAGAAAGAAGCGAAGATAAAAGGCAGAGGATGGTGGATAGAGCAGTAGACCTTATTATAGAGGGTACTCTAGAAAAAATGGATACTTTCTCAAGAAAACTGAGCATTCCTACACTCAGCTTATATTTCGTTGGAATGATTCTCCCCCTCGTAATGATAGCAGTCCTTCCAGCTCTATCATATGTTGGAGCATCTATTGGCGTAAACTCTATGTTTTTAGCTTACGATATATTTATACCGCTGATTGTTTATCTGTGGGCACGGAAAATTCTTTCAAAAAGGCCTATAACTTCCTTACCCTTGAACATTACAATGCCATGCCTGAATTATGGAAATAATAAAGTCACTAATAAGATTTTAAGAAAGAAAATTATTCTATTAACGCCTGCCTTGATTTCATTAGTTAGTGTATACCTCATATTTATATCTGGCAATCTAGAAGCATCAACTGCAGGTTTCAATCCAACCATATTCATAATATGGGGGCTAGTTTTAAGCATATCAACATATCTAATAGCCACAAATTATCACTTAAACAAACTTAGAGAAGAAACTAAATCTCTCGAAGAAGATTTCATTGAAGCTTTAACTCAACTGGAAAGTAGAGTTTCTGATGGAAGACCTATTGAAGATGCATTTTTTAAAGTAGGAGAAGTGATGAAGGGAAGTAAAATAGGAGACATATTCAAGAAAACAAGTGATAACATACTATTATCAAGAAAAAACCTATATTCGTCGCTTTTCGAAGAGGAGGGCTCATTATCTGACGTTTACTCTGTTGCAATAAGAGACGCTCTTGAGATGATAGCAGATTCGGTTGATAAGGGAAACCAAGCGTTAATTGAAGTAATTTCTAGGAACAGAGAGCACCTCTTTAAGCTAAAAGAGCTAGACAAAAGAATTGAGAGTAAATTAGATGATGTAATATCTTCACTACGTTCTACTGTAATTTTTTTTGGTCCTTTAATGGCTGGAGTTATTGTTACAATTCAGAAAATGATGAACTCAAAATTATCCGAGATCAATGCCGGGAAATTCCCTCAGATAGAAGAGTCCTCTATTCCATTTGGCACAAACCTCGGACTAACTAAACTGGGGATTACTACCATTCCAACAGGCATATTGCAACTTATAATAGGACTATATTTAATAGAAATGGTCATAATATTTTCTATTTTCATGTCTGAATTATTAGCAGGCAATGATAGTATACTGAAAAAAATGGAAACTGGAAAAAATTTGATAATCGCTGTAATACTTTTTACTTCTGCGATATGGATATCTCAGTTATTTCTACAGTAATAGATTTTTTATTTTAAAAGAATTTTTTTATTTATTAGTGTTTTTAATCCCTTTAAAACTATTATCCTCTAAAGGTAATACTGTTTTATATATCAGATTTGCCAAGACTATACACAACTCCCCGAAAAAACTCCCCGAAGCTGAAAGAGATGGACTTTCAAGAATGGCAATTAAAGAACCTTCCCCGAAGATTTGAAGAATTTCTAAAAAGATACGAAGGGGAGGTTGATAAAAAGATTTTCAGAAAAAAGAACTGAGAAAAAATAGAACTAATTTATTTTTAGATGTTATAGTTATTGGACAAATTCACAAAAATGAGGGGAGATGTGTTTTGGAATTTTGCCCTTCCTGTAAAAGTATTATGATACCTAAGAATAGTGGTAAGAAGACTATTCTTGTTTGCCGTAGCTGCGGGAGAGAGGTAAAAAAGTTTTCGGCAGATAAATACAAGATTACTGAGAAGATTACCACAAAACATAGAGATATCTTAGTAATAGAAGAAGGGAGAAGAAAGGCCTCTGAAGAAGAAAGACGATACATGGTAGACTTATATGGGAATGAAATGTACGAGATAGGGGAAGATTAGAATACAGCACCCTTATCCGCCGAACTTACCTCCCTAGAATACCTCCGCAGATATCCTTTTTTAATTTTAGGTTTAAATTCCTTTCTTCGCCTATTTTCTAAAATATCTTCACCGACGAGCAAGTTGAGTCTCCTATTCGGTATATCAATCTCTATTATATCCCCATTCTCCACCAAACTTATTGGGCCTCCCTCTGCAGCTTCAGGAGATACATGGCCTATACACGGCCCTCTAGTACCCCCTGAAAATCGTCCATCAGTTATGAGAGCCACAGAATCGCTGAGTCCCATCCCAACAATAGTAGATGTGACCTCCAACATCTCCCTCATTCCAGGGCCCCCTTTTGGGCCCTCATATCTTATAACTACAACATCCCCCTCTTTTATTTCTTTATTAGAAATAGCGTTTTTCGCCTCCTCCTCGCTATTAAAAACTCTAGCTGGACCTTTATGAACTAACATCTTCTCATTCACGGCGCTTTGTTTTACAACAGCGCCCATTGGAGCTAATGAGCCAAATAAAACAGCTATCCCTCCCTCCCGGTGATACGGATCATTTATAGTCTTTATCACTTCCCTGTTCTTACTGGGATTTATGATTTTAAAGTCCTCAAGATTCTCTTTCAATGATTTGCCTGTTACAGTAATTACATCCAGATTTAATAGATCTTTGATCCTATTCATAACAGCAGGCACCCCTCCAGCCCTATCAAAGTCTAACATGAAATGTTTTCCACCTGGTCTTAGATTTACTAAATGAGGCGTCTCTCTGCTTAACCTGTCAAAGATCCCTAACTCTAATTTAATTCCCAACTCATTAGCAATCGCGGGTAGATGTAGGAGGGTGTTGGTCGAACCTCCTATCGCCATATCTATACGGATAGCATTTTCAAACGCCTCCTGAGTGAGGATCTGACTAGGTAAAATATTTCTCCCAAGAATATCCATTATTTTCATCCCTGATCTCTTTGCTATTCTCATTTTTTTAGCATCGACAGCGTGGGTTGTTGCACATCCAGGTAAAGACATTCCAAGAGCCTCCGTCATACATGCCATAGTATTAGCTGTGAAAAGCCCTGCACAGGATCCAGCGCCACAGCAGGCAAAATTTTCAAGTTCCTGAAGTTCTTCCTCAGATAGTTTCCCTTCCCTAAATTTCCCTATGCCCTCAAATACTGAGATTAAGTCTGCCCCCTCATCGCCTACATAACCATAGCACATCGGCCCTCCTGTTACTACAATTGAAGGGATATCTATCCTTGCAAGCGCCATGAGATGACCTGGCACGATCTTATCGCAAGTTGGTATGAGTACCATAGCATCCATCCTATGAGCTTGGATCATTAGTTCTATAGAATCCGCAATAACCTCCCTACTCGGAAGTGAATATTTCATTCCCTCATGACCCATAGCAAGTCCATCGCATATACCTATCGTATTAAACTCAAATGGAGTCCCACCAGCCAATCTAATACCCGCTTTTACTGCTTCGGCTATTTTATCAAGATGAATATGCCCTGGAACAAATTCATTCCAAGAATTTACGACCCCTACAAACGGTCTTTCTATTTCTTCATCAGTATTTCCGAGGGCTTTTAAAAGGCTCCTATGAGGGGCCCTTTCAACTCCTTTTTTTAATGAATCACTTCTCAACGGTATAGTCACCTCAATTATATAACCATCATCGATTTCTTTCTGTTTGGAATTCTACTGTTTGGGTTTCACCTTCTTTAACTCTCACCTTATAAGACTTTTCTTGAAACCCCTCCAAATCTGGATCAAGCCATTTTATAGTTACAGGTATTTCCCCCGGGGTAAGGCCAGTAAAATGGCCATAGTATTTTCTCTCCCCTTTTTCAACATATTTTACTTTAACTTGCCTTTCTACCATTACGTCTACCCATAAATTATCATCATCTATGTTTTTTATGAAAACTTCTAAGTGTGTTTCTTTTTTTTCATCTTTTACACATTTTCTTGAATTCGAATCAATTATTAAGTGTATCTTTTTTACATAAGGCAATAGGTGATATCCAGGACCCGATATCTCAATTTTCTCGCTCTTCTTAGATATGTCGCATAAATCAGGATCTTTCCAGCGTAGCTCAAAGGTGTGATTTCCTGCATTAAAGTAGTAAATACCCATATATGCCTCGT
Source organism: Candidatus Hydrothermarchaeum profundi (assembly GCA_002011125.2). Classification (GTDB taxonomy): domain Archaea; phylum Hydrothermarchaeota; class Hydrothermarchaeia; order Hydrothermarchaeales; family Hydrothermarchaeaceae; genus Hydrothermarchaeum; species Hydrothermarchaeum profundi. Next base: position 1,273,219 of record MTMF02000009.1, on the reverse strand, counting down.
ACTTTGGAGGTATATATTTCCCTCCACGGTAAGTATCATCTATATAAACGGCAACCCAGGTGGAGTCATCATCCTCATTAGATATAGTTATCTCGGCTTTAATAAGAGAAAGGGCTTCAACAATTCCCCCTACTAATAAAAAAATTACTATTGGTATAAGTAAGTTGAGTTTCATTTTGAAATACCTTCTTCTTGGATGGTATAAATATTTTCTTGACATTTTAGAACTAATCTACCCTTAAATCATTTTACACGCTAATTCTACGGCCCTACGATAGAATCCAGCAACTCTATATTGGGTAAATCAATAGGTATAGCTAACGTTCCAAAGCTTTAACATTGTTAATTTTTTCCTCTACTTTCAATGAAATTGAATTACTGCCCTACATGCGGAACCAAAGTTCTAAGTTATCAAAATTTCTGCGCCAACTGTGGAACCGACCTAACTGAATTAAAAGGTAAGAAGCATCTTGGAGATTTCAAAAGCCAGATGGAGTTTATGATGAAAGAGCTTTTAGAGCATAATGCTGGAGTATTAAAAGAGTTAGCGGAAAAGATAGCAAAAGGAGAGACTCTCGGAAAGGGACTTTTCTTCTCTATTGAAATGCGAGATGGAAAGCCTATAATAAAAACAGGTGAAATGAAGGACTTCGAGAATTTGATAAAAGATGCCCCGATTCCTTCTTTTATTAGAGAAATGATGGAAAAAGAAAAGGGAATTGAATTTAAGGAAGCAGAAGTCTCAACCCGTATTATTAAGGGTAAAAAGGAAGTAGTAATTCGTGTTCCTGGTATAAGATCGATTGAGGATGTGGAAATAAAAAAGAATTCTCAAAACTTAGAGGTCATCGGAAGAGTAGGTAATACGATATATTACTCTTTAATACCTATAGAAGAGGGGAGCATCGTACTGGGAACTCGGTTACTCAATGACACTGTGATCATAGATATCAAACAGCAATAGCATTACAGAACCTTTTTATTTATAAAATTAGGTAGATCATTTAAACATGGGTTTTTTTGATCGAATTTTTGGAAATACGCAAAAATCGGAAAGCCCGGTTGTAATGCATATTAGAGAGGCAGAGGACTGGGTTAAGGAAAAGAAAGATAAGTGGAATGGAGATGAAGTTGAATCTCTATTATATGATATCATAGCGCAGAGAGATAGGGCTCTCAAAGTTATTGAGGATATTAGAGACCATGAGTTCCCTGAAGATATTAAAAATAGGGTCTTTAAACCTGCCCTAACAGCCAAACCAAAATATGTCAGCGGGATAATGGAAGGGCTATCTATGATAAAAGTAGAAGGTAAAGATTTTCAAGGGCTTATAGAATTCCATAACAGGTTGATGAAGGCTCTGAAGACGATTCAAAAGATTCAGCTAAGTCATGGGAAATACATAGCTGCGGTATATGCTGACCAGGTTCCCAAACTAGGTACTTGCCTGAATAGAATAATCGATTCATCAAAAAATCTGGAGGAGATACTAGATGAGGAAAAAGAAAGAAGGACTCACTTTGAAAAAATCGAGATACAGATCTTAGAATTAGAAAAAAAATACAAAGAAATTTCAAAAATTAAGAGCGAAATAGAATATTTTACTGAAGATGTTAAAAAGTTAGCAGAGATAATAAAGAAAAAAGAAAAGAAAAAAATAGAACTTAAAAAAAGTGAAGAATATCAGTTATTTAAGCAATTTGAAAGAGAATTAAGAGAAATCCAACATGAAAAAGACGAGATAAAAACCAGAGTGTTAAATATCTTAGGACCTCTTAGTAGAATTTTTAGAAAATATAGAAAGATCATCGAGAGTGGAAAAGCTACTGGTGATATTAAAATCCTAGACCAGTACATTAGACATCCTGATAAAGCATTTTTCTCAGAGCCTAAAGGATTTCCGTATCTAAAGGATTTTATTGCTGGTTGCAAAAAAGCTACAGCCGCTAGGATTCTTGTTCTAGATAGGAAAGAAAGAGAGAAACTTAAGGATGTAGAAGTACTACTACGGAAGGCAGTAGAAGAATTTTTAGAAGCTGAAAATCGAGAGGCATCCTTAAAAGAGAGGATATCAAAAATAAGAGTTACTGAAGAGCTAAAAGAATTAGAAACCCAAATAGATGAAAAAAAGACAAAGATTAACAAATTAAAAGAATTAATCAGTTTAAAATCTAATAGTTTAGAAGAACTTAATAACGAAATATCAAATATGAAGAAAGCTTTAGAAGAGGAGATATCAAAATTATATGGAAAAAAAATTATTCTCGAATGATTATTCATATATTTTTCTTTATTATCTCGATTATTTCATCAAATATCTCTAGATAGTTGGTTTCATCAATTTTTTTGTAGAAAAATCCTCCTGCAGCTTCTTCTCTCCCTCCTCCATCGAATATAGATGCTATTTTTCTTAAATTAATATTCTGATTGCGCCTCCTGAAACTCATTTTTCCATTTTTCCATATACAGATTACTAAGTCGACGTTTTTCTTAAGTAGATGTTCTGTGGCCAAAGTTGAACTCAATTTTGTATCTGATAGGCCTATTATACATCTAAAATCCTTGATGTTATATAGTTTTGAGTGTTTTTCCAAATATTTGAAACCTTTTTCTTTCAATTCGCTATAAGAGTTATAGACCTCCTCTAGCTCATTATTCCAATAAACTCCCTTCGCTAATAATTTCACAAGTTTTAGTTTATCATATCCAGAAGAAATTACGTCATAAAGCTTCCATGCGAGTTTGTTTTCCATTCTAAAATCATGAGCCCTAGCTAAATTAGCAATCTCTGCAGCAACTTCATCTGTTGGGAGGTATTCTTGCTGCAGTATCTCAGAAGCGCAAAGTCCTTTTTTTAAAATAAGTGTTATCCCACTTAAATCTGCTTCACTCCAATCATGATGGTCATACCAAACAACCCTATTTTTTGAAATTAATTTTTTAAGAACACTCTCACATTGTTTGAATCTTTTATTATATCCTAAATCCGCAATTACTATATTAACCCCATTAACAGATACCCCTGAGATATCCTTACAAAACCTGTCGTAATCCGTAAAAATATGAATTATTCTGAGATTTTTTTGATTTGAAAATCGGTGCATTATAGCATGGCATCCTAAACCGTCAACATCCCTATCATGAGCAATGCATAAGATTATTCGCATGATATTGACTAAAGTTTAGAGTTAATATGTTTTTGTAATAGATTAATTAATTATAGAAAGAGCGCATTAAGTGTAGCTGATGCTTATATTACTATGTGGATTGCCCGGCACAGGTAAAAGCACATTAGCTAAAAGAATCACAAGGAGATATTCCGCAACTATATTACAGACAGATGAAGTTCGGAAAGAGATAATAAAAAAACCAACTTACTCGCAGGAGGAGAAACGGTTAGTATATAAAGTGGTTTTTTTGATAACCAAATATCTTCTTAAAAGCAAAAGAAATGTGATTTTAGATGGCACATTTTACAAAAGAAAGCTTAGGAATGAAGCATATAAAATTGCAGATGAGTGTAAAAATCGTTTTATAATAATAGAATGTACGGCGCCGGAGGAAGTGATAAAAAAACGTATGAAAAGGCGTATTTCAAAGGGGAGAGGACTTTCAGACGCAGACTATGATGTCTATCTAAAAATAAAAAAACAATTTGAACCTATTAGACGGGAACATCTAACCGTGGACACGACAAAGCCTTTTAACACCTGTGTAGATGAAATCCTAGAATATTTAAAGAAAATAAGGAGTAAACCCTGGAGAATATAATTCTTTTGAGTATTGAAAAGCGAGATTAAAATATTTTTTAGTTAAATTTTTTGCGATCTTCTTTTCTCTATCGCTTACACCCACATCGAATAATTTAAAGCTTGCAACTTTAGCTCTTACATAGGCTCTATAGCATTTGTAGAAAGGAAGGAGGTCCTCTAACTTTTTATCTCCAGTAAGTTCGACATACTTGTTAACAAATTGCTGAGCAAGATCATATTTTCTATGAAATTCCAAATCCATTGCTAAAAAGGCTACTTCTGAAGCTACATCAGAGCATGAAAAGGCCTTATTAAACTCTATGGCGTCAAAAATACATATTTTAGGTTTTTTATTTTTTATTATGAATATGTTTCCTGAATGGAGGTCTCCATGACATTCCCTGATTTTTCCACTCTCTACCCGCCACTCAAAAAAATCATTATTTGTCTCGATAAAGCGTAACACATTAGTTTCTATAAAATCGAACACATGAGCATCAACAATATTACCTCTAATGTTCCTTGTTTGTTCAAAATTCTGTATCCAATTCGCCTTGATTTGCTCTATCGACCCATATTCATTTATCTCCTCCCCAGTATCTGCTTCTTTATGAAAATTTGCTAAAATATTCGCAATTTCTTCAACGTCATCTTGAGTAACCTCCCCTTTTTTTAAAAGTTCGGACATAATAGCTTCCTGTGGGAGTTGTTTCATTTTTACTGCATATTCAATAGTCTCTCCTTCGCCCTTAATTTTAATCCCTGCTTCTGATTTTTTTAAGGGTACTACCCCGAGGTATATTTCCTTACATAGGCGTCTATTAAGACGGAGTTCTTCTTCGCAGTAATATTTTCTTTTTTCTAAAGTTGTGAAATCCAAAAATTCAAAGTTCACAGGCTTTTTTATCTTATAAACATACTCTCCTGTGAGGAATACCCATGAGATATGAGTCTGGATCATTCTAATGTTTTTAACCTTTTCATCATATGTGCTTGGTTTCATCATAGCTTCAACTATCTCGCTCATAGAAACTTTGCCTCAGAGTAGCGGTAAGTTATAGTAAGTATTTAATAATTTTCAAAAGCTTATAAATCCAGTTACTTGAGTTATGAACCACTTTTACGTTGCTCCGGAAATCCATAAAAGTTAATTTTACCTTTAATTATAATATGGGTCGAGTTGGCATAGCGAATCTTCCATTACATACAGGCCATACTCCTCGATGGCTTTTTAATAGAATGGTTAAAATGGCTAAATCAATAGTTGATAGTTTACTAACAGAATATGATGCTCAAGAATTTCTAAATAGGATATCCGATCCCTACTGGTTTCAAGCTTTTTCATGCGTTCTTGGATTTGACTGGCATTCATCTGGAACGACTACGACTACATGCGGAGCTTTAAAGATCGCCATCGATCCCGAAGAACATGGCCTAGCTGTTGCTGGTGGAAAAGGGCGTATGTCGAGACAGACTCCAAGGGAACTGGAATTCCTTGGAGATAAATTGTCTTTATCTGAATCGGATATTGAAGAGTTAAAATACGCTAGTAGAATATCCGCGAAAGTGGATAATTCGTTAGTTCAGGACGGATATCAACTTTATCACCATACTTTCATCTTCAATGCTGAGGGGAATTGGGCAGTCATACAACAAGGGATGAATGATGAGTATGCTAGGCGATATCATTGGCGTAAAGATGCGGTCAAGAATTTTATTGAAGAACCTCATTCCGCTATTTGTTGCGATAAGGTGTCTGAATGCGCATTAGATCTAACGTCCAGAAAAAGTAGAGAAACGAGAGATACTAGCTTAGATCTCGTATTGGATGGTCCACAGCATTTATCAAGGCTATTAGACCCTAAACAGCTTACACTCACAGAGTATTCAATGCCTAAGCATCATCCTATATTAGAGGCAGACATTACCCCGCAAAGTTTAAAAGCACTGGAAAGAGCTTATGAGATCCAGCCTAAGGATTACGAGGAACTAATATCCCTAAGAGGCCTTGGCCCAAAAACAATTAGAGCGCTAGCATTAATTTCTGAGCTTATTTATGGGAGTGAAGTCAGCTGGAAAGATCCTGTAAAATATAGTTTTACCGTTGGAGGAAAAGACGGCTACCCTTACCCCGTAGATAAAAAAGTCTATGATGATTCAATAACTTTATTGAGAAATGCCATAGAAGATGCTAAAGTTGAGAAAAAAGAAAAGTATATGGCACTTAAAAAGCTTTCAAATATTCTTGCTGACAGTAGCAATTAACTCTTTTTCTGGCTCTATTAAAATTCAAGATAACAAAAGATACCTGCTCTTTCTAGAGCTACTGAAAAATTGATTTCTAGAGCCAAAATTTTAGCGAGGTAATAGAAGAATGGCAGATAAAATACCAGTAGATAACAGGTGGCTTGAGGCCTTGAAGGAATTCAGGCGAACTCACAGAGGTAGAAACCCGAATTCCTATGAAATAGCAAGGCTTAAGGAGTCCCTTAAAAATAACTAACTCAATATTCTTAGGCAGTATAGGATAAGTACATTAAATGCTGCGGCAGACTGTAGTAAATTGAAAGTCTGTTAGATTGATATGATCCTAGGTAGGGAGAAACCTAGAAAAAAATATATTTAGAGTAGATCCTTTTCAGAAAGAATATAAAACAGAGCCGGAGCCAAAAAAAATTAAAATAATTTATCTTCTTTCGCTGTCTTTTGATATAGGTCTCTAGCCTGCTCCATGGCAAAATTTAATACTTGGGGCTGGTCGATAGTTCTCACCCGCCTATCTTCCATTACTATCTTCCCATCTATTATTACTGTGTCTACGTCACATCCCCTTGCTGAATAAACTAGGTGTGATACAGGATTGGTCAGAGGAGTGAGATTAGGTCTATCTAGATCAACAAGGATAACATCAGCTTTTTTCCCCACCTCTACCGAACCTATTTCATTATCTAAACCAAGGGCTCTTGCACCATTTATTGTTGCAAACTCTAGGACTTTCTCTGCGGGAACAACTGACGCATCTCTTTTATTTATCTTATGTAATAAAGCACAGATTTTCATTTCCTGAAACATATCTAGGCTATTATTACTAGCTGCTCCATCTGTGCCTAATGATACCAAGACCCCGTTTTCTATATATTCAGGAATCGGAGCGACTCCGCATCCTATTTTCATATTGCTGGTAGGATTATGCGCCACCTTGACATTTCTCTTCTTAAGAATCTTTATCTCTTTTTCAGTCACCCATGTTGAGTGGCTCGCTAAAACATTATCCCTAAGGAAACCAATATTATCTAAGTACTCAAAAGGGGTTTTTCCTTTTTCTTTCTTTGATGTTTCAACTTCTTCTTTAGTTTCTGCGACATGAATATGTATCAAGGTATTATGTTTTTTCGCCATTTCTGCAGTCTTGACAAGGAGCTTTTCAGAGCAAGTGTAAGGCGCATGTGGTCCAAGAACTGCTTTAATCCGGCTTCCTGCCACGTTGTATTTCTTTATACTTTTTCCTCCTTCCTTTAATATATCATCAGCTTTACTCTCGTCTCCAAAATCAAACATTGCGTAGGATATCACGCCTCGCATACCTGACTCTTCTATACTCCTCGCTACCTCATCCATGTAAAAGTACATATCATTAAAACAAGTGGTACCTGTCTTTATCATTTCAAGACATCCGAGAAGAGCTCCTGCATACACGTGGTTTGCTTCAAGCTTCTTTTCCATCGGCCATATTTCCTCTTGGAGCCATCTCATTAATGGTAAATCATCTGCTACTCCTCTGAAAAGGCTCATTGCAAGATGCGTATGTGTATTGACAAACCCCGGCATTACTATCTTACGGCTAGCATCGATTACAAAGTCCGCCTCCCCCTTTATTTCAGGTTTTATTTCTTCAATAATACCATCGGTTATACTTATAGAAAAATCTTTTAATATCCTCCTTTCTTTATCCATTGTTATTACGATACCATTTTTAATAAGGATATCCATATCCCTACCTCCATATGATAAAAATCGCTATACCAAATAAAGGAAGACTGCATGAGCCAACAATTAATATACTTGATAGGGCTGGTCTAAAAGTAGTAGATTTCGGAGAGCGTAGACTCTTTGCCAGCACCGTTGATCCTGAAGTGCAATTACTCTTTGTCAGAGCATTAGACATCCCGGAATTCGTCCACGACGGAGCCGCGGACCTAGGTGTTACGGGTTTAGACGTCATCATGGAAACCAACTATGATGTAGAGCTTATCCTTAATTTAAATTTCGGTAAAGCAAGACTGGTTGTTGCTGTACCGGACAGCTCTAGTATTAGGTCTCCAAGAGATATTAAGTCAGGCGCTAGAGTTGCTACAGAATTCCCGAGGCTTACAACAGAGTTCTTTAAAAAACATGGAAAAAAAGTAGAAATTACTAAAGTTTCAGGAGCTACTGAAATAGCCCCGCATATTGGAATAGCCGACCTAATAGTGGACCTAACAAGTACCGGCACTACACTCACAGTCCATAAGCTAAAGATTATAGATGAAATAATAGAAACTTCAGCCCATTTAATAGCAAATAAAGATTCTTTAAAGAAGTTTAAAAAGAAAATCGACGGCATAGTTCTATCCTTAAAAAGCGTACTCCTCGCCGAGAGGAAGAAGTTAATAATGATGAATGTTCCAAGGGAGGCGTTAGAGGACATAAAAAGGATTATGCCCGGTATGGCTGGGCCCACTGTATCGGAAGTAGCTGCAGAGTCCCCTATGCTGGCAGTGAATGTCGTAGTTGATGAAGAAGACGTATACTCAGTTATAAATGAAGCTAAAAAAGTCGGCGCAAGGGATATTTTGGTAGTACCCATTGAGAGAATCGTGCCATAAGTATTCCCCTATAATAGCCAAATTTTATATTTAATGGTAAGCCAAACCTATTCCCATGACTTTTTTGGTTATACCTGCCTTAGACTTGAAAGATCGGAAGTGCGTCCAACTAGAAGGAGGAGACCCTTCTAGAAGGCTAATAGAACTAGAGGACCCGGTAGAAGTAGCAAAAAAGTGGGAGGAGATGGGCGCTAAGAGACTACATCTTATTGATCTCGATGGAGCAATAGGAGGATTTAGGAAAAACGAAGAGATAGTAAAGAAGATAGTTGAAGAGCTTCAAATTCCGATTCAATTTGGAGGGGGAATAAGGAGCATAGAAGACGCTAGGAGGTTCTTGGATCTGGGAGTTGAAAAGATAATATTAGGTACCCTTGCTATCCAAGATCCTAGCAGATTGAAGGGACTTGCTGAAAAGTATGGTAGAGAGAGAATAATCGTAGCCCTTGATTCAAAGGATGGGTATGTAGTAATAAAAGGGTGGACTGAGTCTACTGGGTTTAGGGCCTCAGAGATAGCTAAAAAGTTTGAGTCATATGCACAGGAGATATTATTCACTGATGTGAATGTAGAAGGCCGAATGAGTGGTATTAACGAAAAAATGTTAAAGGAGGTTATTGAATCCTCGCCATTAAGTGTTATAGTCTCAGGCGGGATTTCATCTGTAAATGATATTTCGAAAGTGAGGGAATTAGGAGCAGCTGGAGTAATAATCGGCTCAGCCCTATATTTTGGCAAAATTGACCCTAAGAAGGTATTTTAATTAGGATCCTTTTAGATGGTAAGCCTTATATTGATTCGCTTACAATCCCAATCTTATGCGTGCTTCAAACGTAGAACGAAAGACTAATGAAACAGATGTTAAGGTTTCTCTTAAAATAGATGGAAAAGGAGATCAAGAAATAGAAACAGGAATCCCTTTTTTTAATCATATGCTTTCAAGTTTAGCGAAGCATGGTTCCTTTGACTTAAAAATTAATGCCATTGGAGATAATGAACACCATATCATAGAAGATGTGGCGATTGTCCTTGGGAAAGCCTTTAAAGATGCTTTAGGAAATAAAAAGGGAATTAGGAGATTCGGATATTCTATCGTTCCTATGGATGACGTTCTCATTCTTACCTCAGTAGATATAAGTGGCAGAAGCTATTTCGTCAATAATGTGAGTTTTCGTAGGAAAAAAATTGAAGGATTAAGCTCTGAGATGATCTTACATTTTCTTGAAACTTTTACCTCAGAATTCAAAATAAATCTCCACATCAAGCTATTGGATGGTAAAAATGAACACCATAAAGCTGAAGCTATTTTTAAATCTCTAGCATTATCATTAAAACAAGCCTGTTCTATCGAAGGGGAAGGTATACCCAGCACTAAAGGAGTTCTCTAAAGCTAATATATACCTTTTTATCGGTTAAGGGCCTATATCTTTTTATTATGCTAGTGTTCATAGGTCTAGGACTTCATTCTGAGGCTGATATCTCTCTTAAAGGCCTACGCGAAGCGGAAAGTTGCGATATACTTTTCGCAGAGTTCTATACTAGTGAAATGGCTGGCCTGAATATTAGTAGACTCGAAGAACTTGTAAGAAAGAAAATCAAAATTTTAAAGAGGGAGGACATCGAGGAGAAGGCCCATGAAACTATTCTAAAGTTAGCTAAGAATTCAAAAGTAGGACTGATGGTACCCGGAGATCCCCTAATATCCACGACACATGTACATCTACGATTAGATGCCAAAAAGCTTGGTATCAGCACCAGAGTAATTCATAATTCTTCAATTTTCTCCGCTGCTCCATCTATCTCCGGCTTACATAACTACAAGTTTGGACGTTCTGCCACAGTTGCTATACCGGAAAGAGGCTATTCACCAGAAACCCCTTATAACGTGATAAAGGAAAATCGGGAAAGGGGTCTTCATACTCTACTATTCCTTGACATTAAAGTTGAGGGGGATAAGAGGAAAACAATGACTGCTAACGATGCTATGAGAGTTCTGCTCGATATTGAGGAGAAAAGAGGTGAAAAGGTATTTACATATGATACCCTGTGTGTAGTACTAGGAAACATAGGCTCTTTTGAGTATGTAATGAAATCTGGAAAAGTTAGGGACCTTTTATACCTAGATTTTGGGGTTCCTCCTCATACGTTAATAGTCCCTGGAGAACTCCATTTTATGGAGGAAGAATACTTGGAGGAGTTTGGGTGAAGATCCATTTTGATAAGAAGGGTATTAGAACATTGGGAATAGCTGAAAGTTTTCAAAAAGGGAGCAGTGAAAATGCTATTCTAGCAGGGGTCGTAATGCGAGGAGATTTGCAAATTGATGGATTTGCGATTAGTAAAATTACTATTGGAGGGCTTGACGCTACTGAAGGGGTAATACAAATTTTTGATACCTTAAATAGAAGGGACATAAATGCAATCCTCCTTAACGGATGTGTTATAAGCATGTTCAATATAATCGACCTTGAGAAGGTTCATAGTGAAACAAAACTGCCAGTTGTATGCGTTACATATGAAGAGTCTGAAGGATTGGATAAGTATCTCAAAGAATTTGAGGATTCGGAGGTTAGGCTTAGTATGTATAAGCGTCTGGGAAATAGGACGCCTATTAAGCTCCACACAGGCCATGAAGTTCTAGTCAGATTTTTAGGCGCCAAAAAAATGGAAGTAAAATATTTCTTAGATAAGTTTACGCTTCAGGGCGCAATACCTGAACCCTTAAGGGTGGCTAGACTTCTAGCAAGAGCTTTGAGAAAGGCAATGCGGTACCAATTATAATGTGAGATTCTAGGTGATTTTTGTGAAAAAAATATTAGCTGAGATATGGAAACTCGAGTTTGAGAATGCTGTTACTAGTGAGGAGGATTTAAAAGAAAAGCTTAACTTAACCCAGCGGAAACTAGAATTACTGAGAGAAAAAGGTTACATCGAAGGATTTAAACTTACTGATAAGGGGAGGAAACAGATAAGGGTCGCTGTATGCGGGGGAGTTTTTGATATTCTTCATCCGGGCCATGGTTTCATGCTTGAGAAAGCTAAGGCATATGGGGATGTTTTGGTAGTCATCGTAGCAAGAGATGAAACTGTAAAAAACAGAAAACGTATTCCAATAGTGCCGGAAGACCAGAGGTTGGAGATGGTTAAACTATTAAAACCTGTCGATATTGCTATATTAGGTGAAACCGATGATTACCTTAGGGTTATAGAGAGGATTAAACCAGATGTTATAGTTCTCGGACCGGATCAGACACATAATGCAGAGTATATAAAAGAAGAGCTACGGAAAAGAGGACTAAATGTCGAAGTAAAAAGAGTCACAGAGTATAAAGAGTGCGCCCTTCATTCCACTAGGAACATTCTTCAAAGGATTATTGAAAGGGGATACCCGAATAAAAGAGACGAATCACTCTAACTCTTTCATTCTTTTTATCATTTTAACAGCCGCTTCAACTGCTCGTTTAGCATATTTCACTCTCGCATGGGCTTCAAGCCTACTCATACCTGGACCAGAAATCCCGAGAGAAACCGGCTTACCGTAATCGAGAGCTAAGTCTGCAATTTTTCTCGAAGCATGCTGGATTACGATATCATCGTGTTCTGTCTCGCCTTCTATTACTGCTCCAAGGGTAACCACGCCATCTATATCCTCTCTCTCAAGAAGTTTTTTGACACCGAGGGGCATATCGAATACCCCTGGTACTTTTACGATCTCTACAACTTTTGCGCCTAGAAATTCAGCATGCTCTTTGGCAAGCTCCACCATTGCATATGTGATATCATAATTAAACTCAGCGGCTACTATGCCTAGATTCATATATTACCACCCCTTTAAGGATTTATGCCTTGGATTTTTACCAAGAAATATATATAACTTTTGAGTAGCTACTCAAATTTGAGATGAAAGTTAAAAGTACGCTAGACAAATTAACCTTAATTACATTCTTAATCGCCTTCATATTTGTAGGCTGTTTAGAGAGCGGACAAGCTAAAACTATTAACCCTGAGAATAAAGAGACTGCTTCTGGAGTGTTGCTTGCTAACTCCATCGATATTGAACTTGCCTCTGAGTTGATTACCTTTCTCGCTGAAAAAGGAGTAGACTTGACGCCTATTGAAGCTTCTAACTTTGAAAGCTATAAAAAGGAGCAATTTATCCTTATCCTTGGAGGACCAGACGCCTATGAAGGCATAGGTGAGGTCGTTAGAGGAATCTTAAACAACGAGGAAGAGAAGTATTTGAGGATTCCGGGTAAAAAAAGGATGTATGTTAAGACAGATAAATGGGCTAAAGGACAGATAATTTGTGTAATTGGAGGAAGCGGGAGAACTCAAACCAAAGAAGCGGGTATGGAAAACAAGGTGCGGCTTTATCAGAACTATTTAAGCTTGTTTGAAGAGACAGAATTTAAAGAGAAGAGAACTCTAATGGTAGAAAAAGACTTGAAACAGCGCGATATAACTGATGAGAAAGTGCTAGAGGTCATGTGGAGGGTACCCCGACATAAGTTTGTGCGGCCTAGTGATGTGAATATTGCCTATGAAGACCATCCTCTACCAATAGGGGAGGGCCAGACAATATCTCAACCTTATGTGGTGGCTTTAATGACTCAAGCCTTAGAATTGAAGGGGGATGAGAAAGTCTTAGAGATCGGCACTGGGTCAGGTTATCAAGCAGCGATTTTAGCTGAGATCGTGGAGGAGGTCTACACCATAGAGATAAGGAAAGAGCTAGCTGAAAAGGCAGAGGAGAGATTAAAAGAGATGGGTTATACTAATATTCACGTCAAGAATGCCGATGGGTATTTCGGATGGAAAGAAGAGGCACCTTTTGATGCTATAATGATCACAGCTGCTGTTGATCATATACCTCCTCCCCTCATAGATCAGCTTAAAGAGGGTGGAAGACTAATCTTACCTCTGGGTCCTACAACGTATTATCAGACTATGACTATTTTAAGAAAAGAAAATGGAGAATCGTATATAACGCAACTCCCTGGTTTTTATAGATTCGTGCCGATGACAGGCGAAGCTGAGAAGCGTTGAAATTATTTCAAAATGAGCGTAGATAATCCCAAGACATATACAACAGACGCTATTATCAAAATCGAGCTGAATCCCATAGGCATAGCTAACATCACAGCCAATATCGAGCCTAAGACCGAGGAACATCCATTAGCTGCCCAAGCCCAGGGGATAATATCAGGATCAGCCGTATTTGCTAATTTTATACCCAAAGGAAAGGGAATCCCCATAAGGAATGCAATAGGGGCTATAATGATTAAAGATAAAATTGCTCTACCGATTATCCCCCCCACTAATAAATTCTTGAAGAGAAGAGGCAACCCAATCGTATAAACTATTACACCAAATGCCAAGAAGATAAGAATACATCTGAAGTTCTCTTTCTCAGCTTTTAGTCTTTCAGACAACAGGCTTCCTATTCCGGAAAATATAAGCATCGAAAATAGTACAATAGCTACAGAATATACAGGATGTCCTAAAAATAGTATAAACTTTTGAATAAAAGCGATTTCAATAAACATAAACCCTATTCCCAGACAGAAGAAATATAATAATAATCTCCACTGCTCCCTCCTTACTTTTTTATAATAACGTACAGGCAAAAGAATAAAAATAAAAGATAGAAATAATGCCTGAACAAAGACTAGCCACACTAAATATCCCCCCTCGATAAAAGGCTGCCATTTTTCACCCATACTTCGATAAGTTGGAATGATCTTCCTTAATTTAAAGAAATGGAAAAAGAAGGGCTTGTCATCACTTGATGGTGATATGTCAAAAAGGTAGTCTTCACCAACCTCTCCATTTAGTATACCACTGACCACCTGGTGATAATAGGGCTCTGGAAACCTATTGTAAATGTTTATTTCTGCAGGTCCAATGCCCTGTGCATAAACTATATCAAACTTTTTTTCTTTACAAAACTCTTTTACCGCGGATATTTCACTAGGTAGAAATGGCTCTTTTTTTATCAATGTTGTAATAGTCCCCCAACTTCTTATCACAACTATATGCCGCTTGGGGTCCTCTACCCCTTCTTGTTTAAGAGCACTAATTGCGATTGAAACAATTCGTGGTGTTTCCCTTGGAGGAGGCCTTACCCATCTAGTAATACTTAACACTCCTTCATTTGAAAGTCTTTGTAAGTAGTCTTCAAAGGCCTCTACGGTAAAGATGTAATCCTCCGTTAGAGCATAGACACCTGTAGACGATAAAACGGCTCCATGCTTTAAAGAAAGCTGTATAACATCGTAGTTCTTTTCATCTTTCTTGACGAAGCTTCTACTATAATCTACTTCCACTTTCACCTTCTCATATATCCCACCAGAAAAATCAGGAAAATCATCCTTTACAATGCGGACAATTATTGGATTGAACTCAACTGCAGTAACAGAACTTGCATTATGGTACAATGCATTCAAGACTTCTAATCCGCCTCCTGCCCCAAGGATTAGAACTTTTGGATGTTTTTTCATTCTATATGGTACGGCAGTTGTGAGGTAGTCTAGGAATTCTAACGAACTTTCATTATACTTTGTTATAACATCTAATCCGCCTCCATCTATAGTTATGCCTAACTGGGGTGGTAGAGGCTTTGTATAAGAATAGCTCAGGCCTGGAGCATATCTCACATAAGAACTATTTACTACATCTACTCTAGAAAACGCATTCCATTCTGTGTAAAGGATTTTTGCTTCAGGATATCGTAAAGCTGCTTTTAAAGACTTATAAGGAGAGATATTTATCTGTAAGAAAGGTTGACTGGAGATAGCTATAATTACTATAATCCAACTGATTAAAAAGAAAATCCTGTTTAAAGAAGAAACAAACAAAACTGCAGCAATTGCACCTATCAAACACGAGATGATGATAAGCTTAGTTCCTCCCAACGGGGATAAAACTAACGGAAGTACGCTACCGACTCCAGACCCCAAAAGCGAAGAGGAGTATATTTTCCCTACATTTTCAGCTTTTTTAGTAAAGGTAACCGCCATGATAAGTCCGCTGAAGAAAAAAGGTATCGAGAGTAATGCGTAATATATGGCAGGATAAATTAACTGAAGAGGGTCAAAAGCCGCTCTAAAAGGATCAAACGGGATTTTATTGGTGATAGCGAATGTTACTAGGGTTGTAAAAGAAAAAAGGAATGATAAATGAGAGAGAGTCTTTTTTAAATCTTTTTCAAGCAGAGATGGTAACAGATATAGAAACGAGCCACTGGCACCAAACCCAAATAATGCCAAGCTCACTACCATGAAGGCAAAATGGTACCACTGTGATACCGAAAAGACTCTGGTTAGGGATACCTCTAACATCAACGTTGCAACAGAAACCAAAAAAATTCCGGAGAATATTGCTCGCATAATATTAAAACATCAACTCTTTAAGGGACCCACATCAGGCAAACCCTGCCTTTGACCTGTCCCAGCTCTTTTTGTCAGTTTCTCGGGATGGAATAATAAATCTAACAGATTTCTGGCATGTTCTCTGGCTCGCTGCTCACATATCTTAGCGAGTTCCTTTTCATCCTCTGCTTCGTCTTCATGAACGAAAACCTCTATTATATGCTTATTGGTCATAAGCTGGGCCATGATTATGCCCTGAGAGGCTTCATGGGCACATATTTTGTCTATTTCTTCTTTTCCAGGCATCCCAAACGCCATAGCTATCTCACACTCTTCAAGGAGCTGCTTACAGGCTACAGGCAAGTCTTTGATACCAGGGACAGTTTTTCTAATGATCTTTACGCCCTCTGCATTTTTTTTAATCTCATCTATAGCGTCCTTGGCCATGTCATATCTAGCGAATGTAGTGTCCGCGATTCCAACCTTTTTCATATCTTTTAAATAGATGATGGTTAAAAAAAACCTTGTGGTGATATAAATTGATATCAGGAAGGGTAGAAAAAGTAAAGCCTTCGGCAACACTTGATATCACTGCTAAAGCTAAGGCTATGAAGGAAAAGGGAGAAGATGTTATAAGTCTTGGTGCTGGAGAACCGGATTTCGATACTCCAGAACATATAAAAAGTGCTCTTTACGAGGCGGTAAAGCAGGGATTTGTATACTATACCCCCGCGGCAGGTATTATAGAGTTGAGAGAGGCCATCAGCGAGAAGTTTGAGAAAGATAATAATATCCGCTATGACCCTGTTAATGAAATAATTGTCACCCCTGGAGCAAAACAAGCTTTATATGAAGCTATTGTTGCATTGGTAAATCCGGGGGATGAGGTCCTAATACCTGATCCGTGGTGGGTTTCATACGTGCCTATGGTACAACTTGCCGAAGGCAGAGCTGTCTTTGTTCCTACCTACGAAGAAGAAAAATTCAAGTTAACTCCCGAAGTGCTTCAAGAAAAGGTAACAAGAAAAACAAAGGTTCTTATTATAAATTCTCCAAATAATCCTACCGGAGCTGTGTTAGAAAAAGAAGACCTAAAGGGCATTTCAGAGATATGCATAGATAATGACATATTAGTTATATCTGACGAAATCTATGAGCATATTATCTATGATGTGAAGCATTACTCCATTGCATCATTTGATGAAATGAAAGAAAGGACTATAACGGTAAACGGTTTTTCTAAGGCCTACTCCATGACTGGTTGGCGGCTAGGATATGCTGCAGGTCCATCAAACATAATAAAGGCTATGATACGAGTTCAATCGCACTCTGTATCTAACGCTACTTCTTTCGTTCAAAAAGCGGGGATAGCGGCATTAAAAGGGCCACAAGACTGTGTTAAGGAGATGAACATGGAATTTAAGAAAAGGAGGGATACTATCGTCAAGATGCTTAATAACATTGACTTAGTTAGTTGCGTAGAGCCTGGAGGAGCATTCTATGCGTTTCCTAACTTTTCAAACTATGATAAAAATTCCTTCAAATTAGCAAATTTCCTTTTGGAAAAGGCGAAAGTCGCTCTTATACCTGGTGGAGCCTTTGGAGAACAGGGCGAAGGATTTTTAAGGTTATCATACGCTACGAGTATGGAGAATATAAAGGAAGGAGTGAGAAGGATACAGGAGGCATTAGAAAAAAATGGCTGACGTAGTGATTATTTCAGGGAGCGAATCTGACTCAGAGCTTGCTATGAAGGTAGAGGCAGTATTTAAGGAGTTCGGAGTTAGCTATGAATCATTTATCGCATCTGCTCATAGATCGCCTGATAAAGTTAAGGAAATCGTAAGAAACTCTGATGCTAAGGTATTTATTGGAATTGCTGGTCTAAGTGCTGCACTCCCCGGAGCTATTGCATCCCATACAGTTAAACCTGTTATAGGTCTTCCAAGGAATGTTAAGCTTTGTGGTATAGACTCTCTACTTTCTATGGTTCAAATGCCACCTGGCGTCCCCGTGGCAACAGTAGGGATAGACAATCCAAAAAACGCAGCACTCCTAGCCCTAGAAATCTTAGCAGTAGAAAACGGAGAATTGAGAGATAAGCTCAAAAAATATCGAGGCTTATAAGACCACCTTTTGTCCATTTCTCCTTATGAATATATCCTTGTCTATTGAATAGCCTAGTTCCTCCGCCAGTTCTACGTATCCCGAGATTAGTTTCAAATCTCCATGACAGGGTATAATATTCTCTGGTTGAAGCATATTAAGCATATCCCTGTGATCTTCTTTAGACGAGTGCCCTGAGACATGCGTATTCTTAAAAAGCCTAGCACCCTGCCACTTTAGCTTAGTCTCTAATGCGTATCTATTTGCTGCGTTAATTGGGTTAGGTATTACATCGGAAGAAAAAATTATTTGATCCCCTTTTTCAATAGTATATGGTGTACTCCTATTAGCTATCTTCGTTAAAAGAGCATCTGGCTCTCCCTGATGCCCCGTAACTATGGGTAAGAACTTCTCTTTCCCATCCTTCATCACTTTTTTTAAAGCCTTGGTGATAGCTTTCTTATCCCCATATATGCGAGTATCCTTTGGAAACTCAACTAGTTTAAGGCTTTCCGCGATAGTAGAGTATTTCTGCATGGACCTGCCTAGAAGGATAGGAGTTATTCCCATTCTACTAGCTATCTCAACTATTCCAGCTATCCTTGCAACGTGAGATGAAAATGTAGTAACGATCATCCCTCTTTCAGGATCACTTTTTAGAAGATTCTCTTCTAATAGCTTCTGTGCTACCGCTTCTGAAGGCGTCCTTCCATCTCTTTCAGCTCTGACTGTTTCTACGATAAGGGCTTTAACTCCCTCCTTCCCTAATTCTTTAATCCTCTTGTAGTCTGGTCCATCACCCAAAGTCGGGGTATCATCAAGCTTGAAATCATTTGCATAGAGTATGATCCCCTCCGGGGTATGTAGTGCACACAGTACAGTCTGAGGGATAGAATGAGTAGCTCTTATAAACTCTAGTGTTACCTTTTGTGAAACCTGTAAAGTTTCCCCTCCCTCAAGCGTGACCAATTGATTCGGAAGCCCACCAGAGTACTTCATTTCATGTTTTATAAGTTCTATCGTATATGGTGTTCCTATAAGGGGTGCTGCAGGATAATTTGCAGCTAACCTACTGACTGCACCTATGTGATCCAAGTGCCCATGGGAGAGTATTATTGCTTTAATATCCCCTTTTACCACTGAAGTATTTGGTATGATCCCCCTCGAGCTAAGCTCTATTGGATCCATTTTAGAGATATCAGTGTCCTCATGAACCAAAACTCTATCCAATCTTATACCCATGTCAAAGATGAAGGTATCCCCATCAATGTTTACCGCGGTCATATTTCTACCTACTTCATCATACCCCCCGACAGCTACTACCTTCATATTCAATCTCTCCTATTAGCGAACTTTTTGCAGTTAATACCCCTCTCCTCAAGCCATTCTCTCGTCTTACCCCTTATAATAAGCTCCGACTTCCTAAGCTCTTCTACAGTACTCGCTCCAACCAGGAACATAGCAGTCTTTAGTTCATTTATTATTCTTTGAAGCTCTGAAACAACCCTATCCGAACCTTTGATTGCTTTCGATAAGAGAGGCATTGCTATACCGCATGCAGTCGCACCAAGGGCCAGAGCCTTAGCCACTTGTATACCATTTCGTATACCCCCTGTGGAAATTACCGACAAATTAGTATATTCTACGCATTCAAGGGTAGAAACAGCGGTAGGGATACCCCAATCCCAAAAGGTTTTCCCTAAGCTTCCTTTATTCCTATAATACTCCACGGCAGAAAAAGAGGTGCCCCCAAGGCCCCCAACATCTATCCCCGAAAAACCTATATTTTCGAATAATTTGGCTTCTTCTCTTGCAATGCCAGCGCCCGTTTCTTTGGCTATTAATGGTACGCCTATATCCTTCAGATTCTCTAGTCCGCTAAGGCAACCCTTAAACCTAACATCACCTTCAGACATCACCGCCTCTTGAAGTGGATTAAAATGTATTGCAAGGGCATCCGCCATTATCATCTTAACTGCCTCCTCAGCCTCCTTTATACTATATTCCTCTGTGAACTGTGCTGCGCCAAGATTTGCTATCAAAAATGCGTCAGGCGCTACCTTTCTAGCGATTGAATAAGTTGTGGAAAGGCTTTTGTCCTCTATAGCAGCCCGTTGACTTCCTACTCCCATTGGGATATTCAATTCCTGCGCTGCTTTAGCGAGGTTTTCATTTATTTTTAAAGCTTTTTCATGTCCTCCAGTCATACCTGCGATTAAAATTGGAGCATTTATTTTTTTTCCAAAGAAATCAATTGTGAGGTCTATTTCATCTTTATCTATTTCAGGCAAGGCCCTATGGATTAATGTTATATCCTCAAATCCAGTGGTTACCTTGCTCTGGACATCTCTCTCGAGAGAAATTTCAATATGCTCAAGTTTCCTAGCTCCTATCATGCCACTAAATATATGCGAGGAATATTTAAATGATGCGTGTTTGAATAAAGAAATATCCTTTTAATGTTAAAAAGGCAACGAAAGATGAAAAGAATCTTAATAGTAAATGATGACGGCATAAGCTCTTCTGGAATCAAGTCTGCTGTGAATGCTGCAAAAGCGCTAGGGGAAGTTGTCGTTGTTGCCCCGGCTATGCAGCGGAGTGGAGTCGGTAGATCTATATCCCTCTTCTCGCCGGTGGGCATTACTAAAGGAGAAGTAGAAGGAGTTGAAGCCTACTCGATAGACGGAACACCGGTAGACGCAGTTATAGTTGGAATCTACGGCATCATAAAAAGCAAGCCTGACCTGATTATATCTGGTATAAATATAGGAGAAAACATGAGCTCAGAGGCAACTACTTCCGGTACTGTAGGGGCTGCACTTGAAGGCGCTAGCCAAGGAGTTCCCTCTATTGCGATATCAGTACATGCAAAAAACAAGGTCTATGGTTCAACTGAACCAAAAATAGATTTTAAGGAAGCTCAGGATATTCTGAAGAAGATAGGGACCTACGTGCTGGATAAAGGTCTACCTGAGGGAGTTGACCTATTAAATGTAAATGTGCCAGAAGAAGTTAAAAATAAAGAAGTAAAAATCACCCATCTCGCGAAGAGAATGTATACTACTAGAGTTCAAAAGCGACATGACCCCCGAGGTAGGGTATATTACTGGATTGATGGGGACCCTATATATGACGCAGAAGAAGGAACAGATGTACATGCAGTTAGAGTGGAAGGACGTATCTCAATAACGCCTCTCAAATTAGATTTTACTAGCTATGAAAAACTTAAAAATATGGAAGAATTAAGGAGGTTTTTATCATACTAACCTCTATTCAAATGCTATTTAATTAAGAAAAGTAAGGCCCCTGTAGTATAGTCTGGATAGAATGGGAGCTTGCGGAGCTCTAGGCCCGGGTTCGAATCCCGGCAGGGGCATACTTCAGGCTAATTCACAGATAGGCTCGAACAAAGACAACTTGACAGTTCGCTGTTACACCAAATTTATATCATAATGTAAAAAAAACTTAATTCGCGTAAGTAAGAGTTTAATAAAAAGGCAGTACTAATGACAACTTCGAATGTAATCGGATTTCCTTAAACAAACCTTAGGTAAATTGGGATGTTGATATGGTAGATGTCTTATTATTCGTCAGTCTTGGAATAAGCTTTGTAGTAACATATCTTCTCACTCCTAAGTGGATAAATATTGCCCACCAGAATGGGATTACTGGTAAGGATATGAATAAGTATGACAACCCAGTAGTAGCAGAGATGGGAGGTCTTCCAGTAAATGCCGGTTTTCTTGCGGGTGTCTTCGTTTATATCGCCTTGAATACCTTTTACTTTAAGTCTACTACGTATAATCTGTATATTCTCGCTGCTATTTCTTCATGCATGATTATTATGATTGTAGGAATGCTGGATGACATATTAGGATGGAAAAAAGGTCTTAAGCAATGGCAGAAGCCCCTGCTTACTTTAGTTGCTGCTTTTCCTATGATGGTGGTAAACGCAGGTGAATCCAGCATGGTTCTACCGATAGTAGGTAATGTAGACTTCGGGGTATTGTATCCACTGATAGTAATCCCCTTTGGGATTGCTGGAGCTGCTAATGGCTTCAATATTCTTGCTGGATATAATGGGTTGGAAGGGGGAATGGGTGTGCTTATCCTTGGGTTTCTTGGATTCGCTGCTTGGCAGACAGATAGCGGCTGGGTAGCAATGCTTGCTTTAGCTATGGCTTTCTCTCTCCTAGCATTTTTAAAGTACAACTGGTATCCCGCCAAGATATTCCCTGGCGACTCCTTGAGCTATTCCGTAGGAGCTTTGATCGCATGCGTTGCTATCCTCGGAAACCTTGAGAAGATAGCAGTTATTCTCTTTATACCCTACTTTATAGACTTTATTATTCCCGCAGTAAGCCCTTTCCTCTCTAAGGAGCAAACTTTCAAAACAGAAGCGTTTGGAAAGCCAAATAAAGATGGAACCTTAGAGCTTCCCTATCCTCATATTTATGGTATGGAACACCTTGCTTTGTGGAGTGTAAAAAAGATTAAAGGTAAATGTTATGAGAAGGAAGTCACTTATTTCCTTTTTGGAGTAGAAATCATTATAATGCTACTCGTATATCTTTTCATGCTTTGAGAGTGATGTGATGCTTAGTAATAAGAGGATTTTGATTACAGGAGGCGCAGGCTTTATAGGCTCCCATTTAGTGGATCGTTTCGTTAAGGAAGGAGCCGAAGAAGTTATCGTTTATGATAATTTTTGCACGGGGAATAGAGAAAATCTCAAAGATGCTGAAAAGTCTGGCAGGGTTACGATTATAGAGGGAGATATCCTAGACTATGATTTACTCAAGAGGAGCATTGAAGGAGTTGACTTAGTATCCCACCACGCTGCAGAACTGGAGGTATTCACAGGGATAGAAGACCCCACTCATGATTTAAGGACAAACATCGAAGGAACATTAAATGTTGTTAAGGCATGCTTAGAAAACGATGTTTTAAAATTAATTTACGCATCGTCAGGAGGGGTTTACGGGCCAGCTAAATATCTTCCGGAAGACGAAGAACATCCAACAATTCCACAGTGGCCTTATGGCGTTAGCAAGCTTGCTGGAGAGAGATACTGTACTATGGCATCACAGCTCTATGGGCTTCCTACAGTTAGCCTAAGGTATAGTATTGTTTATGGTCCGAGAGAATGGTATGGAAGAGTTCTTACGCTTTTCATAAAAAGAGTATCTGAGGGACTGCCCCCGGTGATATTTGGGGATGGCCTTCAAACCAGAGATTATGTGTATATTAGCGATGCGGTAGATGCTAACCTTATTTTTATGAAGAAAAGAAAGGGAGATGGAGATTATTTTAATATTGGAAGTGGAGTAGGCACTTCGATAAAAGAACTTGCAGAAATCGTGCTTAAGACCTATGAATCTGACCTGCGACCCATATACGATGACCCAAAGCCCGGTACTGCGAGTAAATATCAGAAAGGAAGAAGGAGACTTATTGGAGAGCTACGCGACTTCGTCTTAGATATAAAGAAAGCCAGCAAAATAGGATTCTCGCCTAAAATCTCGGTTGATAAAGGAGTTAGAGAAGAGATAGAGTGGTATTCAACTAACAAGAAATTCTGGGATTATCCACCGAGGGTCTAAAATGGTAAATGTTGGTGTTATAGGGATAGGCAATATGGGGAGAAACCATGCTAGGGTTTATACTGAAATAAAAGGAGCACATTTAGTAGCTATCTCCGATATTAAGAAAGAAGGAAAAGACCTTTCGCAAAAGCTTGGATGCAATTTCTATCAAGACTACTCCGAAATGTTGAAAATAGAGGATATAGAGGCAGTTTCTATCTGCGCTCCCACTTCCTTGCATAGAGAAATCTCACTAAAGTGTATTGAATCCGGTAAACATATCCTCGTAGAGAAGCCTATCGCAGACGGTATTAAAAGTGCAAAGGAGATAATCGAAAAAAGCCGCAAGGAAGGAGTAACCGTGATGGTGGGGCATATTGAAAGATTTAACCCAGCAGTGACTAGACTTAAAAAGCTGATGAAAAAAAGAAAGATCGGTGAGATAACCTCCATAATGGCGAGGAGGGTTGGAGTGTTTCCTCCACAAATAAAGGATGCTAACGTGATATTAGATCTTGCGGTTCACGATATAGATATATTCAACTATATACTAGAAAAGCGGCCAGATGAAGTATATGCCAAAGCAGGCAAGGCTCTTGTCCAAAGAGAGGATCATGCTCTAATAACTCTCGATTATGAGGGGATACCTTGTTTTGTACAAGTAAACTGGATCACTCCGGTTAAGATAAGAGAGCTTTCAGTAACAGGTACTAAGGGATATGCGGAGCTGAATTATTTAACTCAGGAGCTAAGAATTTATGAGAGCTTTTATGAGAAGAGTTACGACTCATTTGGAGATTTCATATGGAAATTCGGAACACCTAAAAAAATAACTGTAAGTGTAAAGAAAGAAGAACCTCTTAAAATAGAACTCAAACACTTTATCGACTGTATTGAGAAAGGCAAAGAACCCCTGGTCACAGGCGAGGACGGCTTAATTGCCTTAGAAGTAGCGTTAGCAGCTATCCAGTCCCATTATAATATGAAACCTATAAAAATTGGAAAATGAAAAGAATATTTGTAACTGGAGCCGGAGGACCTGCCGGGATTAATTTTATAAAATCACTTAGACTCCCCTCAGAAAAATTCTATATTGCTGGGGGAGATGTGAACAAATGGCACTTGGAGTTATCAGATGTAGATTCCAGATACCTCCTTCCAAAGTTTGACGACCCAAGCTACATTAGAGCATTAAATGAGGTTATCAAGTTAGAGGAAATAGAATTTGTACATCCCCAACCAGATGTAGAAGTAGCAGCTATATCTGAAAATAGAGAAAGAATTAAAGCAAAAACATTTCTTCCTGATAAAAAAACAGTGCGAATTTGCCAAGACAAGATGCATTTGACAGAGATTCTCAAAGAAAACGATATCCCTGTCCCTAATACCTTTAATTTAAGCGGGGAGGCTGAAATCCCAAAGGCCTTAAAAACGCTCCTTGAGGTATATCCTAGGAAAGCATGGCTAAGGGCAAAAAAAGGTGCTGGAGCGAAGGCTAGCCTGCCCGTTAAAGAAGTTTCTCATGCAGTTATGTGGATAGATTATTGGAAAAAAATGCATAGTCTAGATTATAACGACTTCATGCTAGCTGAATACCTGCCTGGGAGGGAATTCGCCTTTCAGAGCGTTTGGAAAGATGGCGAACTCATCGTATCTCAGGCGAGGGAGAGACTGGAATATATCTTTCCTCATCTCACACCTAGTGGCCAAACTTCAAGCCCAGCTGTTGCTAGAACGGTAAACAGAAGCGATGTGAATGAAATCGCAACCAACGCTGTATTGGCGATCGATAACAAAGCTAATGGAGTTTTCTGTATTGATATGAAAGAGAACTCTAAAGGAATTCCATGTATTACTGAAATAAATGCTGGGCGCTTTTTTACCACAAGCAATTTCTTTTCAGAGGCCGGGGTCAACATGCCTTATATCTATATCAAACTGGCCTATGACGAAGAATTACCTAGTATACCTAAATACGATCCTCTTCCCGAAGGGCTTTACTGGATTAGGCTGATAGACGGAGGACATAAACTTGTAAAGGGAGAGAAATGGAGAAGCAAAAAAGCTTTAAGCTGATTCTTTTTGACTTGGACGGAACTCTTGTAAAATTAAATTTTAATGCAGAAAAAACCAGAGAAAGGCTTAGAGAGTTTTATAAAAAATATGGCATTAAAAAAGAGTTCAAACCAGTTCTCAAATCTATAGAGGAGAGTACACAGAAAATCTCAGAAAGATTTGGTAGGAGAGAAGCAGAAACTACTTACAGAATAGCTATACAGATTTTAGAAGAAGAGGAGAAGCTCGCCTTAGAAGGTTCTGAAATCCTGCCTTTTGCAAGAGAAGCTTTAGATCATCTACGGAGGTCAGGGTATACCCTCGGAGTGGTTTCAAGAACAAGTAGAAGTGTAGTAAACGATGCTGTAAGAAAATATAATTTAAGTTTCGATATCGTTATCGCAAGAGAGGATGCTGAGAAGACAAAACCCCACCCAGAGCCCATAAACTTGGCCCTGAGAAAACTTAAGATAAACCCAGAGGAATGTATCTTACTTGGCGATCATCCTTATGATATCATAAGTGGGAAAAGAGCAGGTGTTATAACCGCCGGGATTCTAACAGGCACAGCAAACGAAGAAGACCTTAGGAGGAGCGGCGCGGATTATATTATAAAGAATCTAAAAGAATTTATTGAATTGGTGAAGTCATGTGCATAAGAAAGGCTATAATATACAAAATTTATGAAGCAATTGAAATTCCTAGGCAAAATACTCTATCGGTGCTTTTAAAATGATACCTATTGCTAAACCAATGATTGGTGAAGAAGAGAAAAGAGCTGTTCTAGAAGTTCTATCCTCAGGTATGCTTACTCAAGGCTTAAAAGTAGAAGAATTTGAGACAAGCTTTGCTCGGTATATCGGTACAAAATATGCTATCGCAACTAGCAGTGGTACCACCGCCCTCCATACCGCCCTATTGGCAACGGGCATAAAGAATGAAGATGAAGTGATTACGACTCCTTTTTCATTTATAGCTTCCGCTAATTCTATTCTTTACTGTGGTGCCAAGCCAGTATTTGCCGACATAGACCCTAAGACATTCAATATTAACCCAGAAGAAGTAAAAGAAAAAATTAGCCGTAAAACCAAAGCCATCCTCGCTGTTCATCTATACGGTCAGCCATGTGCGATGGACGCGCTCAGGGAGATATGCCAAGATCATGGGCTCTTACTAATTGAGGACGCTTGCCAAGCGCATGGAGCTGAATACGGCAGAAAGAAAGTGGGTTCCTTTGGAGACTGTGCCGCCTTCAGCTTTTATCCCACTAAAAATATGACTACCGGCGAGGGTGGAATGATAACCACGGATAGTAGAGAAATAGCTGAAAAGGCAAGGATGATTAGAGGACACGGCTCCAAGATAAGATATCACCATGAAACTTTAGGGTATAACTACAGAATGACCGATATCGCGGCTGCTATTGGTATAGAGCAGTTAAAGAAGCTTGATGGAATGAATGAGAAAAGAATTAAAAATGCTAACTTACTGACAGAAGGACTAGGAAAAATCGATGGGCTTGTACCCCCCCACGTATCACCGCGTGCTAGGCATGTCTTCCACCAGTATACTATACGTGTTTCCAACAGAGATGAACTCTCTAAAAAGTTAATAAAAAAAGGGGTTGAAACAGGCATCTATTATCCTATCCCAATTCATAGACAAAAGCTATATGAAAGACTTTATGATGCTGACGAACTATTGGAGGCTGAAAAAGCTTCTCGCGAGGTTTTAAGTTTACCTGTGCATCCAGCAGTTTCAGAGGAGAATATTAGATTCATTATTTCATCCTTCAAAGAAAGTTTAACTTAAAGGGATAGGAGACTATTCAAAAACCACTATTTACAAATGAGTTGTTCATCTCTCTAACAAGCAGTGAAAAATCTTTTTATAGGATTCTACTGCTTTATCCCATGAGTACTTGGTCATTATCTCTCTTTTGGCCTTTTTGCCTAATATTTTTCTCAGTTCTACATCTTTCAATAATTTGTTAATCGCATTAGCGAGTTCCTTTTCATTGCAGGAAGGTACTACGAGTGCGGTCTCTCCATTAACTACTGGGAGTCCTATATCCGTCACGACGCAAGGCAAACCCGTTGCCATGGCTTCGAGTAAAGAGGTAGGGAGGCCCTCTGAGATGCTGGGAAGCACAAATATATCGGAAATAGCTAAAATATTTGGTACATCCTTGCGATGTCCTGTAAAGATTATTCTTTTGGTAAGCCCTGAATCCGAGACTAGTCTCTCGAGTTTTTGCCTCTCAGGCCCATCACCTACAATTAAAATTTTAAAGTCTCCTTCTAAATATCGAGCAGCTTTTACCAGATACTCGACTCCCTTTACTCCAATAAGTCTTCCTGTGAAGGTAATAACGACTTCTTTTTTAATCCCGAAATCTTTTTTTGCACTATCTGATTTTTCAGATTCTATCTTAAGGAAGTCTATTCCAGGGGATATAATGCTCCAAGATGTAGGTAGGAACCCAAGTTTCTTTATAAATTGGTCTTTTTCTTGCTCCGACAAAAATACTACATGATCTACCCTAGAATACACAAACTTTTCCAGCATGGCGAACGTCTTTCTAATTACACGGTTATACTGAGGTTGCTCAAGGGTAAGCCCATGAGGTACTGCTATTAAAGGAACTCCTTTCACCTTTGATAAGAGCATGCCAAAAAAACTTCCAATCGGACCATTAGCGTGAATTATATCGTAATCTTTACGAAGCGCTGAGAGGAATGCTGCGAAGTTGAAGCTTATATTCCTAAAATAAAAGCCCTTTATCCATGGAACTCTAAGTATCTCTATTGATCCCGTAACTTCTCTTTTAGGGACTCCTGGAAACTTTCTAGTTATAACTAAAATTTCTATTCCTCGCTCCTGAAGCGCTTTTAAGAAATTTTCTATGTAAACCTCAATTCCCCCTGAAGGAAGGGGGTCATCGGATGTTCCTAAGGGAAACTCCTTGGAACCTAGGACCAAAAGTTTCATCACAATAGGTTTATATGCCATCATATATTTATTAATGCTCGAATGAGAGAA
The DNA here is from genome assembly GCA_002011125.2 of Candidatus Hydrothermarchaeum profundi. Taxonomy (GTDB): domain Archaea; phylum Hydrothermarchaeota; class Hydrothermarchaeia; order Hydrothermarchaeales; family Hydrothermarchaeaceae; genus Hydrothermarchaeum; species Hydrothermarchaeum profundi. The sequence goes on along the minus strand of MTMF02000009.1, from coordinate 1,244,443 downwards.
GCAGGAATTTTACTCTCAATGGTTTCAGGAATACTCTTTGGCCTTGCAATCGTGTTTATGCGGTCAGGCGTAGTTGAAGTATCATTTACAGGAGGCCCATTAAAAATTATAAAGGACCTCGCTACAACTAGAGATGTCGTTATATCTTTTTCAATGAGCGTTTTGGGATATATTACCTCAATCATAGCATTGAAATATGGGAGTGCAATAGTAACCGGGCTGACGATCGCAGGATTTAATTATATCGCCTTAATCGCAGGTTCTTATATATTGCTCGGAGAGTCACTTAGCATTGGGAGAATTATGGGAGCTATATTAATATTCATAGGCGTCATAAGTATTAACAAATTCTAGGATTTGGAAATGGATGCCAACATCGCTGGTCCTTCAGAATGGGAAGAATGGAATTCTTTCAATCAAAAGGCAATTTATGGAAATATATTCCAAACCAAAGAATTTGCTACATCCTTGAGAAATAGCGGATTTGATGTTTCTTTACTATTGGTGAAAGAAAAAGATACAATAATTGGCGGAACTTTTTTTTACATACCTAGGACGAAGTTTATAAAGCAAATGTTTGTAGTTTCAGGTCCTGTTTTAAATAAAATAGATTATAAAGCCCTAAGTCTTATTCTAGATAAAATCAGCAGAATTGCTAAAGATAAATCTTGCTTCGGCATACAACTCAGGACACCTTTTGTTTTAACTAAAAAGGAGGTCTCTAGACTAGGATTTGAAGTTGATGAATTGGCGGTCGCCTGCTCCTTTAAAGTTGAACTTACCTCAGAGGAAATAATGTGGAAAAAACTAAACAAAAAAACAAGGAATGCCATAAGAAAAGCAATCAAATTTGGAGTTACTGTGGAAGAAGTCGATTCATATGAAAAATTAAAGGAAGCTTATAATGTTTACATAAGTAGAGCGGTCAATATTAAGAATATGATTCCCCTGTCCGAAAAGTACTTTAAATCAATTTGGAGAGAGATGGCTCCAAACAATCTTGCACGATTTTTGATAGCTAAATACGATGAAAAGGCTATAGCTGAGACGGTTTTCTTGTTTTATAAGGATACTATAAGCTATTTCAATAATGCCTCGCTAGAAAAATATTGGGGCTTAAACGCTAACACGCTTATAGTATGGGAGATGATGAAATGGGGATCAGAAAATGGATACAAATATCTTGATCTTTATGGAAGCCCTTGCATTCCCGATAAAAAACATCCAAAATACGGTTTATACACTTTTAAAAAAGGTTTTGGAGGCAAGTTTGTCCAAGAGATGCAATACAGTAACAGAATTATCTTCCCCTTGAGATACAAGATTTTCAAACAAATACTGCTACCCTATTTCCTTCCCTTGTACAAGAGAATAAATTATCTTAGGTATAAATCGGGATTCTGATGGAGTGGAATAACATCATAAGTGAATATGAAGGTAGCTTCTTCTTATCGGAAGCTTGGCTTAAGGTGCTAGAAGATATTCATGGATATAGGATTTTTAAGCTGAAGGAAGATAGGGCCATATTCCCTCTCGCCTTAGTAAAAAGTAGGCTTTTTGGGAATAGATTGATATCTCTTCCCTTCTCTGACTATGGGGGACCATGTGGGGAAGTGACGGAAGTTGAGAAATTGATCGGAGTTCTCTGGAATATTTGTAGAGAGCTAAATTTAGACTTTATTGAGGTTAGATGCCCTCGAGGTGAATTAACAAATATTCTCATTGAAAATGGCTTCAAAAGTAGAATAGATTACTGTACCTTTAAACTGGAGTTAAGTAAGGGAGAGAAAGAGATCTGGAGAAATCTAAACAAAAAAACTAGAAATGCGGTTAGGAAGGCCAAGAAGAGTGGAGTAGAAGTAAAAAAAGCTAGTAATTCTATGGATTTAAAGGATTTTTATAACCTATATTTAGAAACCATGAAGAAGCTGGGCAGCCCTCCCCAATCATATTATTTTTTTGAAAGACTCTCAAAGCTCCCTACGTGTAAAATAAGGCTTGCAGAATATAAGGGTACCCGCATCGCAGGCATGCTTTTTTTTATTTTCGAAGACATAATTTACTATTATTCTAGTACCTCTTCTCTTAAATACCAAAATCTAAGACCTAATAATCTACTTTTATGGTCTATGATCAAAGAAGGATGCGATTCAGGATTAAAAGTTTTCGATTTCGGGAGGACTAGGAAAGATTCAGGCGTCTATTCCTTTAAAAAGGGCTGGGGTGGCGAAGAAGTTCCTATGACTTACTATTATAAATTTTACAAAAGGGAATTAAAGGAGAGACAAGAAATAAGGTATAGAGGTATTTCTAAGCTTTGGAGTAAACTAATGCCGAACTTCTTGGCAAAAAAACTCGGGCCTTGGTTAATAAAGCAAATAGGATAATTAAAATGAAAAATTCATTAACTGTTGACCTAGAGTTCTGGTGGTGTAATGAGTACCTCTATAAAGCACTACCAAATAATATTCGGTGGGCAGAGTCTTCGCCAGAGTTTGAAGATCAAGTACTAGAGTCCGTAAAGCCTCTTTTGGAATTGCTTAAAAAATATCATGTTAAAGCAACTTTTTTTGTACTGGGCAAGTTAGCTGAGAAACATCTAGAACTCATTAAAGAAATATCTAAGGAACATGAAATCGCATCCCATGGTTATTCCCACAGACCACTTCATAAAATGACCCAAGAAGAGTTCAGAGAGGAAATCGAAAAAAGCACCAATTTACTACAGGATATAACCGGTAGAAAGCCACTAGGCTATCGGGCATCAAATTTCTCTTTGAATAATAGCACTAAATGGGCATTGGATATCTTAGAGGAATTTGGATATAGGTATGATTCAAGTGTTTTCCCTATGAAGACCACTATTTATGGTATCTCTAATGCTCCATTATACCCCTATAGTCCTTCTAGAGAAGATATTACATTAGAGGCGGATAGGAATTTAGTAGAGTTTCCCATTACGATATTAAAGAAATTCGGGTTCAAAATTCCTTTTTCTGGCGGATTCTATCTGCGAGTACTACCTAAGTGGTTCCTAAAATATAGTGTGGAAAAAGTGAATAAAGAAGGACGGCCTGCAATCATATATGTACACCCTAGGGATATTTACCCATCAACACCAAGGCTTGGAATTTCCAAGTGGAACAGTTTCATAAGTTATTATGGGATCCATACAACTATAAATAAGCTAGAAGAGCTTTTTAAAAAATTTAACTTCGTGCCATTAAAGGAACTTTTATAGTAGTAAATTAATGTTACTTTATATAATTTTAGAAAATAAAGTGATGGTATGAAAGCTTGTGTGATTGTTTTAAATACAAATGAGAAGCATCACTTAGAAACTTGTTTGCCGAGTCTACTGAACCAAACATTTAAGGATTTTGAGATAATTTTGAGTGATAATGGATCTACCGATGAAAGTGTAAATTTTGTTAAAAAAAAATTTCCCACAGTAAAAATCTTAGAAAATAAGAAAAATTACGGATTTGCCAAGGGAAATAATCTAGCTGCTAAAGTTGCATTAGAAAATAAAGTTGATTATATCGCCTTTCTGAACCCAGATACAGAAGTCGATAGAAACTGGCTTGGGGAGCTTATAAAAGTGGCTGAGTCTAATCCCGAAATTGGAGCTTGCACATCCAAAGCCCTTTTATTTGATAATCGGGATATTTTAGATTCCGCTGGTGGAGTCCTTAATTACTTAGGGCATGCTTGGTCAATTGGGTTCAACGATGAAGATAAAGGGCAATATGGCAAAAGAGAAATTAGCTTTGCCTGTGGCGGGTATTCCCTATTTAAAAGAGAAGTTTTGGAAAAAGTAGGATTATTTGATGAAGATTATTTTATTTATTGTGAAGATAGTGACTTAAGCTGGAGAACTAGATTAGCAGGATATAAGATTTATTTTGCTCCTAGATCTATTGTCTACCACAAATATGCCTTTAATCTTAATAATAAAATCAAGCTCTACTATTTAGAAAGAAATAGGATTACGACACTCCTAAAAAATTATAACTTGAAGACTCTATTACTTATTTCCCCAGCTTTACTCATTTTAGAGTTATCCATCCTTAGTTATGCTCTAATTACCGGCTGGTTTTGGATGAAAGTTAAAGGATATCTGTGGAATCTAAAATACATTAGAAAGACATTAAAAAAAAGATCAGAAATTCAATCAAAAAGAAAAGTACCTGATTCAGAAATAGTGAAACTTTATGTTGGTACTATAGATTTTAGCGGCATTAAAAATCCACTATTAGATAAAATTCTTAACCCTATTCTAAATTGCTATTGGAGTTTTATCAAAAGATTTATTTAACATCTTTTTTTCTCTTTTGTGAAATTATCAAAACTGAGTTTTAGTTGAGTTATTATGTGAGAGCCTTTACTCCTCTCAGTCTATTGAAATTTAATATAGTTGATTTGTATATCTCCATTTATAAATAATTGAGGATAATTAGACGAACAAAAACTTTTATTCAATACCTATTAATTTTAAATAGATGAAAAAAATTCAGATATCTCCAGAACTATATAGAAAAATTGAAAAAAGGATTAGAGGTACAGAATTCAAATCCGTTTCAGAGTATATAACATTCGTTCTTGAAGAGATCGTTAAAGAGGAAGAAGATGAAGAGCGCCTGACCGAAGAAGATGAAGAGAAAATAAAAAAGCGCCTCCAAAAACTTGGTTATCTTTAATTAATTTATACATGCAACAATCAAGAATACAAACGCTATACCAAACCATCATCTAGGTAATATAACGTCTATGAAAAAATGGAATCCAGTATGTTTTAAATGTAAAAAGTATGTTAAATTTCAAGATATTACACTAAATATAGAAATTGTAATAGCTTAAAAGAAATAGAGTACTTTTTATAAAGAAAAATGTGTAATAATAGAAAACTTTTAATTATTGGTATAGATGGAGGGACATGGTCCGTCTTAGAGCCACTATGCAATGCCAACGTAATGCCCACTCTTAAAAGATTAGTAAGTAATGGCATAGCTGGAGATTTGAAATCAACGATTCCCCCCGTAACAGGAGCGAGTTGGCTGTCATTAGCAACCGGCAAAAATCCTGGAAAAACGGGGGTTATCGATTTCCTAATCAAGGAGGGGAATGCACTAAGACCTATTAATTCTAATGATTTTAGGAAAAATAGACCTTTTTGGGAATGCATCAACTCAAAAAAAATAATAATCAATTATCCAATGGTATATCCCCCCTATAATATAAATGGGATACTTATATCCGGACTGGGTTCTGCTGTGGCAGATGAATTTACTTTTCCTAAAAACGTCAAGCAAGAGATACTCGAAATTGCACCAAACTATAGAATTGATCTAGATTATATGAGATATAAAGATTTTAACAAGTATCTGAAAGATATTAAGGAATTTTTAGCCAATAAGCTCAAAGTTGACCTTTATTTACTTGAAAAGTATGAATGGAGTCTTGCGATATCTATATTTTCACTTACGGATTGGATTCAACACAGTATGTGGATGTATATTGATAAAAAACATCCATTATATCCTGGCAAAAATGAATATGAGGAAAAATTACTAAGTTTTTGGACCGAGTTTGATTTAGCACTTACGAAAATCATTAAAAAAGTAGGTAAAGACACAAATATCTTGATTGTTTCAGATCATGGTTTTGGACCGCAATTAGGCTGTTTTAACTTAGCAAAATGGCTAGAAAGGCAGGGATATTTATGTAAAAAGAGAAACTTTTCGTCAGGATTTCACGCCATATTCCATAAATATGAAATATTTTTAAGAAATATCTACTCGGTTTTTGAAAAGCTCATACCTCAAAGTATGTTTAAAAATATTCGTGATGAAATTATTGGTTCGACATTGAATCAGATAAATTTTGAAAAAAGTAAGGCTTACTCGATAGGACATACTATCCCCTTTGGGGCGATTTATATAAAGAGAAATACAAAAAATTTCGAAAATTTGAAACACGAACTTATAAGCGGGCTAAAAAGAATTAATAAAGATATTAGAGAGGATCTTAAAGTAAAATTTTTTGATCCTTATAAGATATATAATGGAGATAAAATAGATACACTCCCAGATATCTTATTTACGATAAACGATTGGAGTTGCATTATAGAGGAAAACTTAAATAAGAACTATTTATTTAAAAATGAGCCATTTTCTTTAACTCATACAGGATCCCATAGACTAAATGGAATTTTCGTTGGATACGGCCCTGATTTTAGAAGTGGGAAAAAAATCACTAGTGCGACAATATTTGATATTGCTCCGACTGTTCTGCATCTCCTAGATGTATCAATACCTACTGATATGGACGGTAGAGTCCTAAAAGAGATTTTTAGAGCAGATAGCGATCCTGCAAAAAGATCTATTGTGTACCAAAAATCAAATGAAAATGAGAAAAAACGTATTAAAGACAAAATAAGATACTTAAAGAAGACGAAAAAAATATAAAATGAGAAGGTTTGTCCATAAAATTATGCTAAAGAAAGAGATTTCACTTATTTTCTTTTTCCTTGTTTAATGCCAAGTGTTGAATAATCTTTGTGATTGCTTTTTCTGCTTCTTTTTGTTTCAGATATATTTTTAATGCTAAAATTAAGGATGTCGTGGAAAGTAGTGTCAAAAATGCATCAAAGGGTCTCCAGAACCCAATCTGCTCTAAAAAACTCTCAAGTTTCTGTGGGATAATAGCTATGATGAGCAACAACACAAAAATCATTATAGTTAACAAAATGGCAGCATCTACTCTTTTTTTTGCACTTTTAATAAGATAGAAAAGGATTCCAATAAGTACGAAGAGACCTAGGATTTGTATTAATGTCATCTGCTAAACCTCTTAAGTATCAAATCAACGGCTATTCCAATGCCGTCTATTATACTGGTTCCTTTTTGTTTATCTAAATATATAACATCTATGGGAACCTCTTTCATCTTCAGATTATTTTTCTTAATCTCCCCTATTATTTCTGAGCAGAATCCATATTTATCAACTGTAATCTCAATTTTTGATGCCGCTTTTCTACTAAACGCTTTAAATCCACTCTGCGTATCAGTACTTTCAAATCCATATAATACCTTAGTAATAAAATTCAACAGTTTGTTACCAATTATCTTGGTAAACGGCATGCCCTGAGGAGGCTTCTTGAACCTTGAGCCTATAACAACATCTGCCTCTCCACGAACTATAGGTTCGATTAATCTAGGAATATCTCTTGGTTTATGCTGAAGGTCTGCATCTAAAGTTACTATAATATCCGCTCCAGAGTTCAATGCAGCCGTTATACCGGTAGCCGTTGCTGCTCCCACCCCTCTATTAACGATGTGCGTATGAACAAATACCTTGCCGTTTAAATTTTTTAACACTTTTCGAGTACCATCGGTAGAGCCATCGTCTACCACTACTACTAAGTCCACATATTTCTTAGTTTCCTCAACTACACGTGAAATAGTAGATGCTTCGTTATACACCGGGATAACAGCTACTATCAAGGCTACCTCCTCACATAGATATGGACATAAAAATTGTTATCTTCAAAGGATTTCACAAGATGATAGTCTCCAAGCTGGTTAATCACTTTAGTTTCATTGAACTTCCTGTGAAAAATCGGTTCCATTTTTCCTACCAGCAATATTTCAGGATTGACTTTTTTTATCCTCATTATATCCTCCGTTGTAGTTGGATCTCCTAGTGAAATGTATTTCCTATTAGCATAGAAAGGTATAGCTCCCTCGGATACACCGAAGCCGTAAATTACTTGCGTCTCCTCAGTATTTTCTTTCAACCATTTTCCAGCTTCCATGTAAACCGTAGTATCTGCTTTTTTCCACCTATTATTATAATCATGGAACATTAGCGTACTTGATGATATAATAAAAACTCCTAAAACAAGTGCTATGATTATTTTTCGGTGTATTATTTCCAGCATTGCCTCACTAAATATGACCATAAGCGGAAGTGAGAATGGCAATATATACCTTACAGAAAAATCGTTAGGAACGAAAATATGAAACAATATAAAAATTCCAATCCAGAGCAATAAAAGCTTATCTTCCCATGAATACTTCATCTTAAAAAGTCTAACTACAAATACTATAACAACTACAGGAGTCAAATAGAGAATCATTATACCGAATATTCTTGTAGTCAGAAAAGCCTCTACGGGAGTCTTAATGTTTATATCAATTCCCCTTTCCCGTATGCTCCCAGAAGGATAGTTTACGGAGTATACTTCAATATCAAAAACGCCATATACCTCGCTTTTTTCAAAGCGTTCAATATGGCTTGCACCGGGATAAGTGCCAAATGATATCTCCCTTAAAGTCCACGGAGCTAGAGAGGACAGGAGTAATAGAATGAAGAGGAGTACTTGCGTAAAGGATACCCTCATCTTATGCCTCACTGTCAAGTAGTGAATGAGGAATATGAACGGCAACACTAATCCAACATATCTTATTAGAATAGAAACGCCTGTGAAAATCCCACAAAGAGCGGCCGAGAGATTTTTACCTCCTTTTAGTGTCTTTAAGTAAAAATACATCGCCATGAATAGAAAAGGTAGGAAAGGTACATCAGACAGTAGTACTCCAGACGCCCATATGAACTCCGGTATAAAAATCATGAATAAAGATGAAAAGAACGCTATTCTCTCATTTTTAAGTTCTTTTACAAGTAAATAGGCAGAAATAATTGTGGAAAAAGATATGATGACTAAAAAAGACTTAATAAATAAATTCCCAAAGAGAAACATTGCTCCGGCTAAAAGGAAGGGCAATCCTGGAGCAGTTATCACATCTGTTTCAAAATTGGTCTGGAAAGAATGTCTAAGAAAGATGCTCTGCGCGACATCTGCATATCCAGCATCATCTACAATAGGGAGTTGAATGGGTGAAATAAAGAATATGATAAGGGAGTATACTACTGCTACTAATATAGCAAATTTGTCGTATTTACTTAGTCGCATATTCCGAAAATTTCTCCATTAGTTTCTTTGTTATTGTCTTCCAATCATATTCTCTAGATTTTTCAACGTTGTTCTTAGAAATATCTTTTTTCAGATTGCTATCGGTTAATATAGTGATTATTTTTGACGCTAATGCATCTTCATCCTTGGCCCCAACGAGGAAGCCATTTTTCCCATCTTCGATAATTTCATTTATACCTTTTACATTCGTAGCCACAATAGGAGCTCCACATGCCATAGCTTCAACCAAAACCAAGGGGAATCCCTCAGTCAGACTAGGTAAGACGAAGACATCGCAGGATTTCATATATGAGAGTACTAACCTGTTTTCTAGCATGCCTAGAAAATGAACATTGGCTATACCTTGCCTATCTGCCAGCTTCTTGAGGTTTCTTTCCAGTAGGCCGGAGCCTATTATATAGAGGTGCGCAGTGGGTATTTTCTCCTTTACAGCTGAAAATGCGCCTATGAGGTACTCTACTCCCTTTATTTTTTCCATCCTACCGGCGTAAAGTATGCAAGGGTGCTTTACGGTTGCACCTTCAATAATCTCTATGGTTTTTAAGTCGACACCGTTTGGCAATACTTCTACGTTGGCATGGGGAGCAAATCTTAGAATTTCTTTTTTCATATGCTCGGTCAAAGCTAGAACTAAGGTGGCATTGGTTAAAACATATCGTACAAAAAAATTCCATTTACTTGTCCAGTAAATTTCGCCACCTGGGTGAATAAAAACTGGTACTCTTAGCAATTTTCCTGATAGCACTGCCGCCATACCGGCAGAGTATAACATCTCAGCGAAGATGGCTTGAGGTTTAATCCTCACTGTTTCAATGGTAAGAGTTACGACCGTGGATATATACCTCATGATTGCTGGGACTCCGATATATCTTACCATCCTAACCCTATAGCCGTCTCTTAATGGCTTCAATTGCCTTCTGGTTAATATGAATACCTCGTTCTCTATGGAAGCATATTTTCCAATATAATGAGCCGCGAGCTCTGCCCCTCCAATATCCTTAAGAGGAAATCGAGAAGTGAGGATGGCCAATTTCATATAGCAAGATGAGCAGGTTAGATTTTTAAATATTATTGAAAAGAATACACGCAATGGACAAGATCAAAGAAGTAATTGCAGGATTCATTTTTTGGGTTTACTCGAAAATATTTGGAGGTACTCCAGGAACTCGAGCGAAAAATTTTTTGAAGGATCTTACCTTCGTTTTCACCGCCCTATCTTTATCTAAGTTTTTTTCGGTTTTCATTCAAGTCTATATTGGCCGGTCTCTAGGGGCAGACGAGTATGGGAAATTTGCCCTTATTATATCAGTCTCTCACTTACTGTACGTCCCTATGTTATTTGGTATTGGGACAGCTATGGTTAGATACTTGGCGCCAGAGGAAAATGATATCGAGAGAAAGAAGATTTTTTCTTCAGGGATCTTTTCCATTTTATTATTTACTTCCTTTTTTTCTATTATTTTCTATTCTACTGCGGGCTTTTTTGCAAATTTAATCTCAATCTCCCCCCGCTATTTTCATGCGGCGATCGTAATGGCTATTGCCTACACATTTTGGGTTTTAAGTCAGAAAATATCTCAGGGGCTCAATGAAATGAGAAAATTAAGCGCTATAAACGTCTTATGGGGTATCTCAACTGCCATCTTCGTAGTCATTTTCATAGACCACTTTCAGGGGGCTAGACCCCCCGTATATGCCTTCATTATCGGCTATGTCTTGTCTGCCAGTATTATAATACCAGAGTTCAGGAAAAACCTTATTATTTCTTTTAGTAGGGATTATGTCAAGAGCTTGCTGAGATTCTCGTCTTTCATTGTTTTGGGTATATTTTCTGTATCGGTGACGGAGAACATCAACAAGATACTCATCAATTTTTTCATGTCTCTAGAGGATGTCGGGATTTATCAAGCTTATTATTTCTCAACTTTCAGCTTAGTAGGGTTTTTCGTGACGACGATATCTATGGTTTTTTTCCCAGAAGCATCACGACACCATGACAAAAAAGAGTTTTTTTTAAAGGTGAAAATGTTCTTATTAAAATCTCCAGCACTTTTCCCTGCTCTTCTATTGATATCATTCGTGATTTTGAAACTATACGGTCCGGGATATCCTTTAAAGTTTCTTTTGCTAATATTATTTGTTTATGGTTCATTGCAATTTTTTGTCTATTCACTCTTAACATGGTTTGCAGTTTCCATAGGAGAGAATGGCGCTAAAATATTTACCATGACTATATTAATTATATCAACTATAATGATAATACTTTCTTTTTACCTCGTACAGCATTTTGGCATCTATGGTGCGGTTATTTCACTAATATTTTCATATCTTATAGGTACAATATTTTTATTCAAAAAAATTAAGGAAGAGCTATTCAGAGAGTGACTTTTGTTCAATAGAAGATTTTTTTAACTTCTCATTTATAAGAAAATAATACAGTTAGATAAGATCAAAGTCGATACCCATAAATAAGCGGGAAAAAGATAAATTGAAAATCCCAAGAGTGAAATTTTTACTATATATGAACAAGGCAATAGAAATAAAAATCCAAAAGTTAGGGTATACTTGGAATCAAGTAATGGAGATAAGAAGTTCCATAACTTGTTTGGAAATCTGTATCCAATAAAAATAATAAGCGTAAAAAGTTAGAAGGGAAAAAAGTGAGCAAAGTTCTCGTTACTGGAGGCGCTGGATTTATAGGTTCCAACTTGTGTATAGAGCTACTTAGAAGAGGCTATGAAGTTGCCATACTTGATAACTTCTTTACAGGAAAAAGAGAAAATCTGCGAGAGATAGAGACAGAAATAGAGATATACGAAGGAGACATATTGGATTTAAATTTTGTGAAAGAAGTCGTAAAAGGGGTAGACTACATCTTACATCAAGCTGCATTGCCTTCAGTACCTAGATCTTTGCAAGACCCGGTTACTACGAATGATATTAATGTTAAAGGAACACTAAATGTGTTAATCGCAGCCAAAGAAGAAAATGTAGAGAAAGTTGCTTATGCGTCCTCATCATCTATTTATGGATTAAACCCATTACCTCAGCATGAAGAGATGAACCCTATGCCATTATCTCCTTATGCAGTATCCAAGCTAACGGGCGAGTACTATGCGAAAGTTTTTTATGAAGTCTATGGACTCGAAACTATTATATTGAGATATTTCAATGTCTTTGGTCCGAGACAAGACCCTAATTCACCGTATGCTGCAGTAATACCCAAGTTCCTTAAATTAATGATACACAACAAGGCTCCTGAAATTTATGGTGATGGTAAACAAAGCAGAGATTTCACGTATATTAAAAATGTGGTTGAAGCGAATATTCTTGCACTTAAGAAAAAAAATATAGGCGGGAAAATTTTCAATATCGCCTGCGGTAGATCAGTATCTCTGAACGAACTTGTCGAATTAATGAATAAAATTCTAGGAAAGAATATTAAACCAATTTACGGAATACCAAGAAAAGGGGATATCCGCCACTCTCTTGCAGATATCTCCAAGTCTAAAAAACTGCTTGGGTATAGGGTTAAATACCCGTTAGAAGACGGCTTGAGAAAAACAACAAAGTGGCTGGTTGATGATGAACGAGCTTAAGAAAAAAGTGGAAAAGTGTGAAGCTACAATTTGCATAATTGGACTGGGTTATGTAGGTTTGCAACTTGCTGTGGAATTTGCTTTTAAAGGCTTTAAAGTTAGAGGTTTTGATATTAACAGGCAAAAAATTAATCTTTTAATTAGAGGTATTGATTATACTTCAGAAGTAGGAAATAATAAGTTAAAAGAAGTGTTAAATAACAGCGATATTATTTTTACTGATGATGAAGGAATAATAAGAGAAGCAGATATAATAATAATCTGCGTTCCAACTCCAGTTACAAAGAATTTTCAGCCAGATTTAAGACTGCTGAAAAGTGTTTCCAAAACAATTGGAAGGAATCTTAAAAAAGAAGTGATAGTGGTTTTAGAGTCAACAGTATACCCTGGAGTAACTGAGGAGTTTATGGTACCTATTATCGAGAGAACTTCTGGCATGAAATATAAATCAGAATTTTGGGTTGGGTATTCTCCAGAGAGAATCAATCCAGGAGATAAAGAACACACTTTGAAGACTATAACAAAGGTGGTGAGCGGAGACACAAAAGAAACTACGGAAATTTTACTAAAACTTTATGGTAAGATCTTAGATTCCAATATATTTGTAGCAAAAAATATAAAAACTGCAGAGGCAGCAAAGGTTATTGAAAATATTCAAAGAGATTTGAATATCGCACTGATGAATGAACTTTCAATAATTTTCAGAAAAATGGGAATTAAGACAAAAGATGTGCTAGAGGCCGCATTTACTAAATGGAATTTCGGGAAATACTATCCAGGCCTAGTTGGTGGACATTGCATACCTGTAGACCCATATTATCTTGTCTATAAAGCCATTGAAATAGGCTATGAGCCTCAGGTAATTTTGGCTGGAAGAAAGATTAATAATTATATGCCTAAATATGTAGCTGAGCTAACCATAAAAGCTTTAAATAGAGCTGGGAAGATTCTGAGAAAATCAAAAGTTCTAATTCTGGGTCTTGCCTTCAAGGAGAACGTTTCAGATATAAGAACATCAAAAGCAAAGGAGATTATAGATGAACTCAAGGAGTATGGTGTTGAAATTATTGGTTATGACCCTAAGGTCCATAAAAAGGAGGCAGAAAATTATTTTGAGATTCCCATACAAGATAACTTATCCTTTAATGAAATTGATGGGATAATTGTATTTAGCCCGCATGATGAATTTAGAATGTTATCATTAAAGGAAATTAAGAAAGAGATGAACCCATTGCCTGTGTTGATCGACATAAAAGGTATGTTTAACCATAAAGATGCAATTGAAGAAGGATTCATTTACGAGCAACTCTGATTTTTAAGTCATAATAGGGACCCAAAAATTAAAATTTGAGAGGTAAACTCCCTGGAAGTATTCTTTTTTCTAAGAATCTAATATTTTCGGAGAATCTAATACCTTATAGCATTTAGTTCCTTTTAAATTACTCAACTTAGATTCAATCATCACCTGGGAACCTCTTCCTATGTGCACTTTAACTGAAATCTTTTTGAAATACCTGCAAATTACGGCTTTTATAAATCACTTCCCATCTTAGGATTAATATATGCGTTAAATTAATCTTTACATAACAAAATAAAAAGGAAGAAAGTATTACTCCTAATAGGATAAAGTAGGATTTTTATATAGAGACATTAAAATGTTAACAACCATAGCGAATTTCAGTTTCTGTTAAAAAATGAAAAGGAAAGTTCTCGAAGACAGACTCGAAATAATTAGGAAATACGTTTCAGGGAAAGAAGTGTTAGACTGCGGTTCCGTGGGACAGGATTTACAAAAAACCCATTTATACACATTTATTTCAAAACATGCAAGGAGCCTTGTTGGTATAGACATTAAAAAGAGTAGTTTACCGGGCGTGATCGTTGGAAACGTTGAAACAATGGAGCTAAACAAAAAATTTGACGTAATTATAGCAGGCGAGATCATCGAGCACCTGTCAAATCAAGGCGAGTTCCTCCAAAGAGTAAGAGAACATTTAAAAGAAAACGGGGTACTCATCTTAACAACCCCAAACACTTTTGCATTTAGACGATTCTTAGATATCATTATCAGAGGTTTCTCAAAACCAAATCCTGAACATACATGCTATTATGACTATTTTACGTTGAAGAACTTACTTGAAAGGCATGGCTTCAAAGTTGTTGAATTCTACTACTATGCCGATACCACATCAACTTGGAAAAGAAGATATTTAATAAAAAATCTACTTAGGTTTAGAGAAGCTTTTTCAGATGGCATGTTGTTTGCTGCTCGGATGACAAATAAAAACAAAAATTAGAGTCTTAAGACAGTTCAACGCCTGATAATCACGTTCTCCGTACCATCCATCCCTCAATCACTACATAATCTAGGCCGCAGTCCATGAAGTCCTGCATCGCTTGGTCAGGAGACATTACCATCGCCCTTCCATGAAGATTGAAGGAAGTGTTAACAACCAATCCATACCCTGTCAACTCTTTAAAAGTTTTGATCAACCTGTAATACGATGGATTATCTCTCTCTTCGACAAACTGGGGTCTAGCCGTACCGTCGACGTGTATTGCACTAGGTAGCTCACTCTTGAATTCTTCTTTCATCCTAAATGCGCAGGTCATGTGCTTGTTAAGGTAACTGTTTTCGAATAGTCTTTTTCTTTCAGATTCAAGTACAGAAGGGCAGAATGGTTGGTAGGGTTTCCTCCTTTTGATGGTGCTATTGATAATGTCCTTGACTTGGGGTCTCCTAGGGTCTGCTAATACGCTTCGGTTCCCCAATGCTCTCGGACCATATTCCATTTCTCCTTGGAATATTCCAACGATCTCTCCTTCGGATACAAGTTCAGCCACCCTCTCCGGCCAGTCTTCTTCGTACTCGTATTCCACCTTCTCACCGTACTTCTTTATCGCTCGCTCAGCTTCTTCCCTGGAGTATTCTGGACCAAAGTACGGCATATGATGCCTGAATTGATCTGTATTCCATCCCAATTCTCGTGCCGTCATGATAGCAGCCCCTGCACCAAGACCAGAATCTCCCATGGCTGGAAAAACATACATGCTTCTAAGGTCCGTTTCCTCGAAAATCCTGAGATTCATCTTCACATTAGCGAAGCATCCTCCCGCGAAGGCAAAGTCCTTTAAGCCCAGCTCATCGATAGCATTAGTGACCAAGTCAACACCAACCTCATTCAAAACCCTTTGAACGGCTGCTGCACAATCTTTATCTCCATATTTTCTTACAAGGCCCCTAAAAACGCCCATCCCCTGCCGCTTATAATCTAGGGAAGGGTCTACTTCTATCTTCAGCCCTTTTACCCTCACCTTCCGTTTGAGTTTGTGATACAACTCTGTATCTTGGTCCCCGAAGTCAGCCAATGCCTCTACTTTACCCTCATCGCTATCTCTTACCAACCCCATAGCTTCAGTGAAGGATCCGTATATATGGCCGATAGAGTTGTGTAAGTCTGTTCCATCGATGTATTCCAGTTCTCCTTTTCTTCCAATATAGACCTTGGAAGAGTAGCCATCTCCTTCACCGTCTATTGTGATTACCGTGGCTTTGTTCAACCCTGAAAAATAGAAGGCAGAGGCCGCATGGCATAAGTGGTGGTCCCTCATTTTTATCGAAATTTCGGAATCCAATCCCACAGCCTTCAAATTATCCCTAAGAATTTTTTCTATTGCTAATTTGTTTAGCGTTCTTAATACTGGTAGGCTTCTGATCTTTTTGATTATTGGATTGCCAGAGCGATATGTGCCTCCTTCATTTTTTAATAAATCAGAAGAATGGATATTCCTATTAGATCCAAATTTGTAGGTAGCAAATGAGTATGTGTTGTCAGACAATGAGAAGAACACTTTTGAGTCCTTCAAAATACCTGAAGCATACTCTAGAGGCTCAAAGGGAAATCCAACATCATGCTTATGCCTAGTCAGCCTTTCTCTATCCAAGCCAAAAGGTTTCTCACCTTCTCTAAGAATAAAAATTGAAGAGTCGTGACCAACGCATTTTGCTCCGATAATGACTTCCACAATAGCACCCACTAGTTTTATTATGGTAGAGCCTTTACCTTTATAAAAAATTACGGTGGAATCCATGAAGATAGCAATTTTAGTCTCTGAGTTCCCACCTGACTCTGTGGGAGGTACTGAGACCCAGTCTTACCATATGGCTCGACATTTAGCTAAGAGTCATGAAGTAATTATTCTCACTAGGAGAGTTCAAAATCGAAAGAGAGAAGAGTATATAGAAGGTTTCAGAGTAAAGAGGCTATGGTATTTGGACATACCGGTTCTAAGGCTTATAACTCATATAGCATCTGCTCTTTTAGAGATTAAAAGGGAAAAGAAAAACATAGATTTACTTCAGTGCATGATTATCCTACCAAATGGGGTAATAGGCGCATTAGCTAAAAAATGCTTTAGTATACCATGTATAACCTGGGTTAGAACCGATTTTAGAATCGAAAGCACAGGAGTCTTGAATAGGTTTTTATCCTCCTTCGCCATCAAAAATTCGGATTTAGTCTTAACCCAAGCAGAGTCCATAAGGGCACAGATATTAAAAGAATTCCCACGGTTAAAAATAAAAGTTATACCCAATGCTATTGAGTTTCCAGAAGAAGTCTCCAATGGTAATAAGATACTCTATGTCGGGAGGCTCGTTAAGAGTAAGGGGGTGAGATATCTTATTGAAGCTCTCAAGAGAATTCCAAATCACCCCGAAACACTGATTATAGGAGACGGACCTGAGAGAAAAAGCTTGGAGAGAATGAGCAAGGGGCATAACGTGAAGTTTGTTGGGAGAGTCCTGCCAGAGTATATGCCAAAGTATTACAAACAAGGAAAACTACTAGTTCTACCATCGCTAGTAGAGAGCATGCCTAATGTCATCTTAGAAGCCATGAGCTATGGTTTACCAGTTATATCAACCAGAGTAGGAGGTATACCTGAAATAATAAAGCACGAGGAAACGGGGTTTATTGTAGACCCTAGAGATGTGGATAACCTAGCGAGATATATCGAAATATTGCTAAAGGACGAAAAGCTGAGAGAGATTATGAGGAAGAATTGTTTAAGAGAAATAAAAAAATATTCATGGGAAGCTTTCATAGAAAAGGTCGAAAAGGCTTATCGAGAAGTCACCTCGTAAATGATGAAAATCCTCTGGCTTCCTCTATATACCTCTCCAATTTTTTCATACTTCTCGCTGTCTTCAAGCCTATAATATAATTCAGATCTAAAATCGTAATCTGGTGGAACTCTTCCATTGCTATATGGCCGCTTAACAAATTTTATCTCAAAGGGTCCAAGTTTTGGATGGAAATGATCACCCGTAGGTTCTCTCTCCCATTCCTCGTAAATTGAGAGGACTATATAATCGACGCCATTTTCTCTAACCCACTCGTCTTCTAAATAAGGATACCGCTTGTATTCCGGGTTATTGTATATCCTCCTAAACTCTTCATGCCTAGGATGGCTCGCATTCTTAAAACCAGACTGAACTTCTTCTCGTGGTATACGTTCACCATCTACCTCATAGTATATTTTAAAGGGGATGACTTCCTTCGATGTTTTTGCCTTGAGATAATCCGGAAGATACTCACTAGCTATATTACCGTCAAGATGAGTTATTTCTTTCGCAAGTATATCAGCGCCCCACCTCGACTCAGAGTCCAAGTTTAAGAGAAAGATTGCATCCAAAAAAGAAATTACTGCTAGGATAATAAAAAGAATTTTTATGAAATGTTTTTTCTTTAGTTCAAAATATCCCTGGGCTACAAATAGAGAGAAGAGGGAATACAGAGGAGAAAATGTTCTTATCCTTATATGCCAAATTAAAAAAAATAGAGCAATAAAAAGGAAGAAATAAAAAATCAGCAATTTCTCCCCCTTTTTGTATAATGCGAAGATGCCAAAAGGGGTGAAGATAATCAAAGGGAATAAGATTAACTTAGCGAGATATTTAGCACTTGAAAATCTTCCCGTTATTATTTGAAAAATTACATTTTGTTTTGGATCTATTAAGTGTTCTCCAATTTTATTAAATTGCGACGTTTCAATTTCTACTGTAATAAAATGTATGAACATATAAGAAAAAAGGAATATTAAAATCGCAAACCCAGATCCTATCCAAAATTCTCTTGCTTTAAGTAGGTCTCTCCTCCTCATAAAAATGTAAGAATAGAGTAGAAGAGGTAAAATGAAAAAAGAGAGTTTCGTAATAGATCCTAATCCCATCACAATGCCGAAATGCAAAAAAAATCTATTGTTTTCCCTAATCCTAATAAAAAAGTAAAGAAGAGAATTTGTTATAACTAATAAAGGAATATCCGCCAGTACTTTAGTTCCCCATCTCCAGAAGAATGGGAAAACTACCAATATAATGGCTGATATCTGGGCGACATTTTTATCACATATTTCTTTTGCAAGAAGGTAAGTGGTTAGTATAGCTAAGTATATGAAGATTAAGGGTATCAGAAATTTTATTGCATCAACATTTAATCCTAGAATGTAAAAAAAAGCCTCTGATAATGGTATCAATGGCATTCTATGAAAAAAATCTTCGGAATATTCGCCATCCGTGATTTCTTTTCCAAGCAGGAGATATTTTGACTCATCGGGAAAAATACTATGACGGGGGTAATAAATAATATAGATAATAGAAGCTAGAAGTAGAAGAAATAAGAGAAAATTATTCTGTTTCATCTTAAATTCCCTTTAAATATAGTGATCGCATCCTGATATACCCTAATTGTTTCATTTATCATTTTTTCTAGCGAGAACAACCTGAGAACTCGCCTATGGCCCATCTCCCCCATTTTTTTTGCCATAGTAGGGTCTTCAAATACTTTGAATACTTTATCTTTGATATCCGTGGGATCCTTGGGTTTTACTAAAAACCCTGTTTCGCCATCTGATATGTTTTCTGGTATCCCTCCCACATTAGAACCAATTACGGGAGTTTTACTCATCATTGCCTCCATAAAAACTTGCCCAAGAGCTTCCACTATAGCTGGCATTACAAAAACATTAGCTCGAGCATAAAAATGTCGTAATTCATTTGGGGCAACATAATCTAAAATTTTAGCTTTTTTTCTTAGATTATATTTTTTAATATATCTATTTAGAAGTTGTCGGTACATCCAAGAAGTTCTACCTATAAGTATGAATGTTGAGTCAGGGAAATCTCTTAGAATACTTGGCGCAGCTTGAATTAAATATTTTCCTCCTTTTCTTTCCATGTTACCTCCGACAAATAAAATAGAGTGATTTGTATATTTATCCTCAGTTGGTTTTACATCGAACTTTTTAGTATTAATTCCTCTATACACTGTTTGTATTTTATCTTCTGGTATTCCGCAGGATTCTATTGCTTTTGCAGTATATTTTGAATTCGCCAAAATTTTTGTAGCTTTATTCAACACTCGGGTATTTATCTGCCTTAAAATATTATGTTGTAAGTATCGTAAAGGCAAGTCCATTGTCTTATATGGAAATTTAAGGATATTCCATGTACTTTTTAAATAATAATACTCATTTACAGAGACTACAGTCGGAATTTTTTTAAAGATTTCATTAGTTAAAACAAAAGATTCAGTAAAATTTGTAACATGAATCAAGTCATATTCATCTACTCTTTCTTTAGTCAAAAAATTCTTGGCTTTTATTCCGAAAAAAACTCTTCTATCTAAAATATTTGGTATTATTTTTTCCAATGTAGATGATCTTGGAATCTTTATTCTATACACTTCAATTCCATTTAATTCCTCATATTCTTTACTCCCATTAGTTAAAGGTGTAACAACAGTTACTCTGTAGCCTTTATCTCTGAGTCCTATCGCCAAGTTCTCTGTATATCTTCCAGGTCCAGAAACGATATTGGGGGGGTACTCAGAAGTTAGAAGACAAATTTTAAGTGCTTCCATATCCTGCTCCTTAGGAGTTATGCCTCTTATTTTAGAAAATCTTTATAAAAGATAATCTCATGGTAACATGATATGAAGGTATTGATAATCAATCCCCCCTGGCCTGGTAAAGGGATTGGTACAAGGTCACAGAATAGAATAATAAAGCAGAGAGGAGATATGTATCTCCAGTTTCCTATTTTTCTTGGATATGCTGCTTCTCAGCTTCGTGAAGCAGGTTACAAGGTAGACTACATTGATTCTGTTGTCCAGAATCTGGATCAACAAGAGACTGACGAAAAAATAAGGAAGTCCAACCCTGATGTCATTTTAATGGAAACTACAACCCCTTCTATTAAATATGACTTCAAAGCCATGGAATCAATGAAAAACTCAACTGGGGCCATCATCATTGCCGTGGGGCCTCACGTAACAGTATTCCCCAGAGAGTCCCTCCAAGAATGCAAAAGTATTGACATAATAATCAAAAAAGAATTTGACACCCGCATTGTAGAAGTTCTTGATAATCTTCATAACCTGAAAAAAATAAAAGGGATTGTTTTTAGAGATGATAGCAAAATCGAGGACACCGGAGAAGCGAAACTATTTGATGATCTCGATTCCCTACCTTATCCTGATAGAGAAACTATCCCGCACGAGTGGTATTGCGAAGCCTGGCATTCAAAAAAACCTTTCCTATATATCATTTCCTCGAGAGGTTGCCCCTACCATTGCACTTTCTGTTTGTGGCCTAATGCGATGTACGGGCATAAAGTTAGATACAGGAGCCTGGATAATTTTGTAGATGAAATCCATTATCTCGCTGATAAATATGGGGCCAAGGAGATATATATAGACGATGATACTTTTACTGTAAACAAAAAACGAGTACTAGATTTTTGTAATAAAATGAAAAGGGAAGGGCTAGATTATCTTATGTGGTCATGTAATGCGAGAGTTGATACAGTTGACGATGAAATGCTTCAAGCTATGAAATCTGCTGGTTGTAAGATGCTCAAATATGGTGTTGAATCCGGATCTCAAGAAGTATTGGAAAAAATAAGAAAAGGTTACACTCTTGATCAAGTAAGAAAAGCTTTCGAATTAACAAAAAAACATAAAATCCTTGTCCACGCTGGTTTTATGTTTGGATTCCCATTTGATTCGAAGGAAACTGTAGAAAAGACTTTAGAAATAGCAAAAGAACTTGCACCTGACTCTGCTCAGTTTTCAATTGCCATGGCCTATCCTGGCACCGTTTTATATGAACAAGCAAAGGAAAACAATTGGGTATTAGCGAAGGAATGGGAGGAGTACGATATGACTCATGGTCCGGTTTTAAAAACTCAGGATATGAACAGGGAAGATCTAGAAGATATCCTTAGCCGTGCCTATAGAGAGTTCTACTTTAGGCCCCAGTTCTTCCTGCAGACTTTAAAAAATATAAGAACACTCACCGATGTAGGTAGAGTTTTAAGATCAGCAAAGAGCACTATTATTGGAAAAATGACCTTCTACAAAAGTAGTAAAGACGCATGCGATTAAAATTCTAGTTTCTCTTTTAAAAAAGAAAAATGGAAAATAAATGCGATTTCTTATGGGATGGGGATACATTCAAGAGATGGACATTATTTGTCAAATGTCAAAAATAAGTGAACTCTGTATGAAACCATATATTTCTGTTGTAATTCCAGCTCACAATGCTTCTACTAAAATACATAATTTATTGGAATCCCTAAAAACTCAGGATTTTTATGATTATGAGATTATCGTAATTGATGACAACTCCTCGGATCCAACCTCTGAGATTGCAAAAGAATATGCCAAAGTAGTGAAGCTAAAAAACAAAAAAGGTCCTGCTGGTGCAAGGAACGTCGGAATTAGAGAAGCTAATGGACAAATCATTGCTTTCACAGACTCTGACTGCGTAGCTAAAAAAGACTGGTTGAAAAATATCGCAAAAGCCTTTGATGATCAAAATATCCATGCTGTTCAAGGTCACGTGAAAATTCCTAAATCTAACTTTCTCGGTGACTCTATTTCAGCGTTAGGATTCCCTGCTGGTGGATCTGTCGGTTTTGAAAACATGTGGCATGTCTCCAAAGAAGGGTTCACAGATCATATAACTACATGTAACTGCGCAGTGAGGAAAGATTTATTTCTAAAAATTGGATTTTTTGACGAAACATTTAAGACCCCGGGTGGAGAAGACTCTGAGTTTTCCTATAGACTGTCAAAACAAGGATTCAAAATAAAATATCTGCCAAATGCAATTGTTATACATGAGCCTAGAGAGAGCTTTTCATCTTTCGTCAAATGGCAGTTGACAAGAGGAAGAAGCAACTATTATTTTAAAAAGAAAGTCGGTTATGTCGGAGATTTTGTAAAACTTAGATTTTGGTCAACGAAAAACATAATAAAAAAATTTCACAGAGATCCAAAATTCCCGCTTATCCTAGTACTATTATTCTTAAGTTTTATTCTTCAACAAATTGGATATATTGAGGAATACATAAAGGATAAATACTGAATTATTTATAATTAGATTTTTTTCAAACGATACAGTATATCTTCCATTATCCTCCGATTTGTTCCAATCATTGCTACAATTAATCCCAAAACAACTATCTGAAATCCTATCATTAAAAATATCGCTGTCAGTATCACCGAAGGAAAGAAATGCACTCCTCCCGTTTCAATAAAATCTATTAATACCATCCATCCCAAATAACATTCCCACGAATATCAAAAGAAATCCTTGAATCAAGAATACTCTTAAGGGCTTATAGTCTAAATAGGTCTTAAATATAACAAGTCCCGCTTTTATTGCATATGTGAAGATATTTGAGATTAGCCTAGATTTTCCTTCTCTTTTTCTGAAACTACAAGGAACTTCAAGTATTTTTAGAGAATAATCAAAAGTTCCTCACGACTTAATTCTCGTCTTTAGTTTTCTCGTAAATGCCCAGAATCTAAGACCAGCATTTAAACCATATTTTCTAATTAACTTGTTTTTCCAGAAACCGTAGAAGATCGGTCCTAAAACTGTCCCAAACTCGCTTTTAAAGAATAATTTCATAGTATACACTTCACCCAATTCATGAGCTAGTCTTCTTTCTTCTTTGGAAAAATCATCAGTTACAAATACAGGTTCATGAGCATCATAGGATATTTCGTTTAAGTAAATCTCTGGGGGATACAGGAATTTTGCATTTTTTGAAACCCATTTTTGTAACTCTGTACCCGGGTAAGGAACTATATTATAAAACATAGCTTCATTAAGTCTTAATGATTTTGCGAAATTAAGGGTGTACCTAAATCTTTCAAAGGTGTCACCTGGGGCACCAATTAAAAAGAAACCGCCCACCTTTATTCCAACATCCTTGGCTAATTTTACGGCATTTCTAACCTGTTTCGTAGTGATACCTTTTTTTATGTTTTTTAATACTTCGGGATGCCCGGATTCAATGCCATAGGCAAGATAAAAGCAGCCAGCTCTTTTCATTTTTTCTAAGAGTTCCTTATTTACACGATTTACTCTTATTCCATTTCTCAAATCCCATTTAATTTTTAATCCTCTTTCAATGATTAACTCACATATTCTAATAGCTCTATTTATGTCGCATGTGAAGTTGTCGTCAGTAAAGGTGAAATAATTATACCCCTTATTATGCCAATACTCTATCTCATCCACTACATTCTCTGGACTTCTTGCCCTAAATCTATTGCCCATTATTAGTTTTATGGAACAATACGTACATCTAAAGGGACATCCTCTAGATGAAACTATTGGAATCTTATTATCAAGATATTTTTCAAGCTCAAATTTTTCGTATGCTGGGAAGGGGAGCGAATCTAAATCTTCTATTAGTTCTCTCTTCGGATTTTTCACGATTTTTCCATTATCCCGCCAAACCAACCCATTTATATTCTCAAGATCCTTCCCAGTAACCAAATCCAATAACGTATATTCTCCCTCACCTATAACAGCATAATCCGCCTTGGATTCTAGTAATATCTTTTCTTGGATTACAGAGGGATGAGGCCCACCGATTACGACAGGGGTGCTATAATTATCTTTGATTTGGCTAATAATACCATAGGCTATATCGTATTCTCTACTGGCACAAGTAATACCTATAAGATCCGGAGAGAAATTTTGAATTTTATCAAATAGTTTTTCAATTTTTGAGTCTAGTCTCAGATCAATAACTTCTACAGCAATCTCATTTTTCATCAAAAAAGCTGCCAGATAGGCGATCCCAACATGTGGGGAAGTTGGTTTGTAATATTTCCCTATTGCGTTTGGCACAATAAGCAAAACCTTCATTATCTTAAATTTTATTAGTTGCCAATATTAATGGTATTTAAAATTTTTGGGTTTTAGGGTTTTATTGTTCTATCCTAGGACATATGTCCTGTTAAAGTATAACTAGGCAGGAGACATATAGTGGATCCCTTGGTGAGGCCTCTCATAGTTCCAGTAGTACACTAACTTACTGAGACTGTTAAACATCCAGGCCTCAAACACATAGGCCTTATGAAGTCCATTACCTTACCTTTACCTATCATGGACGGTCTTCTCTTACTTGCCACAATATGCTCTATACCAAGCCCCTGGCAGCCCTTCTTCCTAGCCGGATAGAACTGCGTACCTTATCGCTGAGGATCTACTCTGGCCTACCATATGTATCTACACACTCTTCCAAGAGCCATAGGACATTCTTAGAGGGGATCGTAGAACTTCTCAGATCCTAGGACAAACCTTGAGTGGTCATCCAGGTAGGTGAGCATCCAATTAGTCGTCCTCAGCCAGCTTGAAGTCGGCCTACCACAAGCTATTAGGATATTCTTTCTGGAACCGTGTTTTGCTCTAGGTCTATCCGGGGCTTGTCTTGCGGCCTGTTGAGCCCCGTATCACAGAGATATCTATAAGACTGTATTATATGCGTATGCCCTCCCCTTTCATGTAGGCCGCTATCCTTGCTTTGGACCCCAGCCGTATCTTGTACTTAACTCTATGGCTCGGTCTAACTGCTTTCTCGTCCTTTCTATGGATAGTCTTAGGTCTTTGGGTCTTGAACTCCAATCCTGACCATCCGTACTGGTGGTAAGCCTTCCACCAGCTTCTCACAGTCCTGGCACATATTTTTAAGAGCCCCAGCGATATCCTTCTCCTTCCAGCCTTGGAGTTTCTTGTGAACTGTCCATCTCCTACGTTTCAGTTCTCGCTCCAATATGACCCCACATCTGTTCTCACTTCCAAGGATTTAAAAGCAGACACATGTGGTAAGATAGAACAGGTTTTAGGTTTTAGCTAAATCAACAAATATGAAAAAATATCTAAAAGATAGTCTTGATTCATTTATACCTCGATTTTTTCTGGTAATAGAGTATATCTTCCATTATCCTCCGATTTGTTCCGATCATTGCCGCAATTAATCCCAAAACAACTATCTGAAATCCTATAATTAGGAAAATAGCTGTAAGTATTGCCGAAGGCAGAAAGTGCACTCCCCCGGTTTGCAAGAAATCTATTAATACCCTAGCTCCAAATAGTAGCCCCACTAGAAACAGCGCCCCCCCAAGAAACAAAAAAACTTTTAAAGGTTTATAGTCTAAATAGGTCTTAAATATAACAAGTCCCGCTTTTATTGCATATGTGAAGATATTTGAGATTAGCCTAGATTTTCCTTCTCTTTTTCTGAAACTACAAGGAACTTCAAGTATTTTTAAATTTTTATAAACAGCTTGTATTATAGTTTCCTGTACATAGGTATATTTTGACAAAACATGAATCTTCATTGCTGCATTTTTTGTGAAGGCTCTGAACCCAGTTTGTGCATCTGATATGGGTATACCCACAAGGAAGCTAGTTATTTTTGTTGCAAGTTTATTTCCCAGTTTCTTTTGGATAGGCATGTATTCAATATTACCTAAGAACCGAGAACCTAAAACTATATCCGCTTTTCCTTCTAGTATGGGCTGTATGATCACAGGAATCTCGTTAGGATCGTATTGCCCATCAGCATCTATATTTACTATTATATCCGCTTTCATCTCTAAAGCCGTTTCTATTCCTTTCCTAAAAGCCGTAGCAAGTCCTAAATTTCTTTTAAAGGTCACTATCTTATCAGCACCATTTTCTCTGGCTCGTTCTACAGTTTTATCAGTAGAACCGTCATCGATAACCAGAACTTCTACTTCATCACAACAATCTCTAGGAATATTTCTAATTACTTTTCCAATCGTTTTTTCTTCATTAAAAGCCGGAATAGTTACAACTAGTTTCATAAATATCTATTATCTATTTTTTCTGCTATTATCAGCATAGTGGATGATATTTCCGTTAACCTAACTCTTTTCGTTATTCTAAATAAATATACCAATATACTTGCTATATATTTCAATAAGAACTTAAAATGAGATATCTCTTTTCCATGACGTTTTAAATATCTATCTATTTTTTTTGAATAGATCAATACATCTGGAGGTACCAAAAAGAATCCTTTCGTTTTTAGATAAAAACCATATTTTACCAAAATTTTTTTCAGTTTTATTGAATTAATAGGTTCAAATGGCCCAGAGCTATAAAAACTCTGAACATCTCTAACTTTTAATATTTTTTCAATCCCAAGATATATCAATCCATATAATGAAATGCTATTTTTAAAGAATATTATCATTTTACCGTTTCTTTTTAAAAAAAAGTAAGAGTCTTCTATAAGTTTTTCCCATTGTGGTATCTTTTCTAAAGAAAAAATCGCTACTATAATATCAAAGGATTCTTTTTTAAATGGCAATTTGAGGGCTCCTACTGAAAAATTCATATACCCCACTTTACTTTCAATATAAAGACAAGCTTCCTTACTTAACTCAAGATCAAACATTTCATGGTTTTCAAAGATTTTCATAATTTTTTTTAATATTGTCCCATCATAGGAGTAAAGAGACAAGATCCTTAATTTATCTCGCGGTAAGATTTTTTTTAGAGTCTCTCTAATCGCCTCTATTTCTTCAGCGTCATATTTTTCATAATCTTTCCCCAGTCCACCTGCCCTAGAGGAGTATTTTTGATACTCCAAAACTTCACTAATATCCCATAAAGAAGTTCTTATCCCCGTGGGAAATTTAGGAGGAGTAGGAGAGAACTCATTTAAATAGATTATTTTCGATAATGGTCTTCTTGAGGGGGGAGGGTAAGGTTCTTCCAAAGGCTTTCCTATCAAAACTAAGCATAAAAGTTCAAAATTTTCAGGTGCCTTTAATAATTTTTTAATTTCCTTTTTATCTCCAAAACCACAGACCCAACATGTTCCCAAACCCAACTCATAAGCTTTTAATAGCATATTTTGCACTGCTGCTGATGCTGATTGGATATTAGCGTAATTTTGTGAGTTTAATTCTTTATGGAAAAAAACAGCAATAATCGCTGGTGCATTTTTTATTATATTTTGTCCTCCAGCTTTCTCGTATATATTTTTGATTTTTTTCTCATCAGTTATTACTACAAATTCCCAATGTTGCATATTGCATGCAGAGGGAGCCCACCTCCCAGCTTCCACTACCTCCCGAATCAGTGCTAAATCTATTTTTTCTTTTTTGAATTTTCTAATGCTTCTCCTTTTTTTTAATACATCCTCTAGGAATAACTTCGTCATTTAGAAAGCATCTCCCTCATTTGGCCTAAGTTTAAAAACATTTGTCTTAGATAAAATAAAAATGCTACAGTAATAAAAATAGAGGGTAGATCTATACCACTTTTTTTTCTACGGCTTATTAACATCCTATACCTCTTAGTACCTAAAAACATCACTAATATTGTAAAGAGCCATATGCAGAGTATAAAAAAAAGAGAGTATCTTATATTAACCAAACTCAGAAAAAATAAAAAGCCAATCCAAGTTATTGAAAAAGGATTTAAGAAAACAAATAAAGAATTTAATTTATTGTATTTATATTTGGCTTTACCCCTACGATAATTCCATTTTAAAAATTCGGCAATGGTTTCTCTAGGCTTATGGTAAACATACGATTTTGGCTCATATTTTAAAATATACCCCTTACTTCTCAGCCTTCGGGATAAATCAAAATCTTCTCCACCATAATTTAATTTTTCATTAAACCCTCCAATTTTACAAATCACATCTTTTTTAAAGATAGCATTGCATGTAGATAGTGCACTAACCCCACTATCTATTTTTTTGACGAGGCTATCTAGACCAATAGAACCACCTGCAGGAAATCCTAGACTTGCAACACATTTTCCAAAGTAAGTTGAATTCTTAGGTGGAAATGCATTTCCTCCAACTCCAGCCGTATTACTATCAAAATTTTTTACTAAGGTTTTTAGCCAATCTCTAGGCACAATACAATCAGCATCAGTAAAAGCTACAAATTCTCCCTTAGCTTCGTTAATTCCTATATTTCGTGAAAAAGCAAAATTATTAGGACTGGTTTTTAAAATTTTTACACTATATTTATTAGCTATTTCGGCAGTTTTATCAGAAGAACTATCCACTATGATTATCTCATATCTTTCTTTGGGATAATCTATAGCCATAATAGAATCTAGACAGTCTTTAATATTTTTTTCTTCATTTTGAGTAATTATAACTATTGAAATAAACGGGTACTCTGAAATCATATTATCAAATGAAAGTTAATATTTTTTTTATCTACCGAGAATACTTCAATGAAATGTAAAGCTTTATCACCATAAAAAATGGAATCAGAAACTGATATTACTCCTCTATCAAGATAACTCAAATCACCATCTTCGATTTTAATAACAATATAACCATCTTTACTTGATAATCTCAACATATTAAAGTTATTCCCTGAAATCGAGAGTTCGTTTGGTCTTGTTGCTAAGATTATTTTATCACCTGTTAATACTACCCTCTCGTTAGACAGCATACTAATCTTTAAGGGTGTTGTAAATTTTTTGAATTTGAGGTATTTAAATCTTCTTAACTTGTGGACACCGAACCTCCTTATAAGCGGCGAAACTTTTTTTTCCTCTCTTTCAAATGGATTAACAAATATCCTAAAACCATTAGTAGTCCAGAGTGAAAACAGTCTTTCTTCTGACATATCAGTAATAATGATGTAGTTTCTATTCCTAATTATTTTAATATTACTTGCGTTGAAAATCTTTCTCTCAGGAAAGTCCACAACTGGCATTTGGAATTTATTTTTACAGTGATCATACGCCAAGCATAACCAAATTAAATCAGTACATAAGTGGCGATTATCCGGCAGATGTTCTATCCTGCAAATTTGTTCAACATGTGCCTTAGTTATTTTTTCTAATAAAAAATTAGACAGAGGAATACTTTTAGAAAAAATTTCGAAACCATCTAAAATTAACCATCCTACCGTCCTTGTATTGTAGTAGCCTCCGAAAGAACCGTCAGGAAAAATAAAATGTGACGCAAAACTGATAAATTTTTTTGCTGAATTAATTATCCTGCGATCTTTTACATTAACATAATAGTTTCCTAATAAAGCCAAAGTAAGAGAAGAATAGCTTAAATCTAGGCCTTTTTTCTCTGGATAATACCCATCCTCAGTTTGATTTCTAAGAATTTCATTTAATTTTTTTTCCGATTCATCTAGAAATTTTTCCTCTTTAGTAAGATAATATATATATAAAAGAGCTAATGAAGCTGCTGCCTGTTGATTCAGGTATATATGCTCGTTATTCTTTGCCAACCATTTACCGGCTTTATATAAAGCGTCGAGCCATTCCTCTTCGTTGTTATTAGTTAGTCTTATTGCTAACGCAACAGCTAACGAAGAAAAAGCTGTTGCAGAAAAACTTCTATCTCTCTTATTATATTCTGGAAATGACCCATCTTTATTTTGTAGAGATTTCCAAAAGGAAATTCCACCTTCTATTCTTTTTCCTAATATCCGATCTTTTTTTTTTAGATATAACCAAGATATAGCCGCTACAGCTTCTTGCCATCTCGCATTGGGGAAATCTATTTCGCCCTCCCAATAAGGAAGATCAAAACATCCATAGGTATCTGAGTTTTTTCTAATATCTTGGAGGGTTAGTAGTTTTGGAAAAAATTTCTTAATCTGAGAAGAATAAAACTCTTTTCTATGCATTAGTATCACCTTGAAGTTAAACACGGGAATATATTTTTTTTCCGAAATATAAGGATAAAAATCCGCCTACTACTATATGAGGCAACATAGCTATTATTCTATACACTAAAGTGATTTTAACTGCTAAAATTGAATCAATAGAATAAAGATTTAACAGACCTATCATTGTTACATCTCTTGACCCAAAGCCGCCAGGGATGCCTGATAGTCTTCCGATTATCATTGATATCCAGTAAATTAGAAAAGATTTTTGATAAGAAATTTTTAGTGAATACATTGAGCCTGCTAATTGTACAATAAATGGTAAAATGATAATTAACACAAGCGTAAGAATTGAAATTCTAATTATTAAATTCTTATTTGACGTAAATATAGAAATTTCTTTAATCATATTTTTTATATTTTTTTTAGTTACCCCGATCTTTATAACTTTTCTTTTAATAAAATTTGGAAAAATATTTTTCAGTTTCCAAATAAATTCAATATAACTTTCATAATCCTTGAGGATAAAAGAAAATATTATAATCATCAATAAGAGAATAGTAATCTCAAATATTGCATTATTGAGTAGTTTTTTTTCACCTGCAACTAGTAAAAGAAAAGGCAGTATCAACATTTGCCAGCCCAGATCATAAAGTTGCTCGAACAGTGAAGGCACTACTGATTTTCTTATAGGATTCCCCGAAAGCAACTTTATAGCTAAGGGTCTTGTTATAACAGAACCACTTCTGAATGGAGTGAGATAACTTGTAAATTGTACAAAGCAAAGAGAATTAAATGAATTCAGAAGGGAGAGTCTTTCGTTTAGAGAATTCATTATTATTTGAAATCTAAACGATAGAACGAGCAAAGCAATAATATTTACAAAAAGAGCTGTTAAAAAATAGAACAAAAAAGTTATTGTGATCCCTAACATAAAAGACCTTTTTTGATTTATGCCTTAATATAAGTAAGCCCTCTCTCTAAGTATTTTTTAAGAGAAGTCAAATCTCGTATTTTAAGAATATTTCTTAGGATATATGAGGGCCTTAAATAAAATTCTTTATAAGCTTTTTTTTGAATTTCTATTAAAAAATCCTTTGTTAAACCATTTGGAACAAATACAGGTTCATTTGAATGCCCTGACATCTTAGAATAGTTTTGATATTCAAAATGACCATAATTTGGAGCAATTTCATATAATTCTGTCCCTGGATAAGGTACCGTTATACTAAATTGGACAGAATCTAGCGGCAATGATTTTGCAAATTCTATTGTATCCCTAATACTTTCTTCATCATCAGTTGGATGCCCTATCATAAAATATCCTTTAGTCCAAATCCCAGCCTCATGCGTCCAACCTACAACTTTTTTAATTTGGGATAAAGTAGTGCCTTTCCTAATAAAATTCAAAATCCTTTGATTCCCACTTTCAATTCCAAAACTCACATACCAACATCCTGCTTTTTTTATTAATTTAGCGTGTTCTTTGCTCATCGTATTAATCCTTCCATTACAAGACCATGAGATATCAATACCTCTATCTATTATCTTTTTGCATATTTCTTCAGTCCTTTTATGATCTAGAAGAAACATATCATCGACGAAATGAATTTCCCTAATTTTATATCGTTCAATAAGGTGCTCGATTTCTTCAATAACGTAATCTGCAGAATGCATCCTATATTTTTTCCCGAAAATCCTATCACAAAATAAACAACCAAACGGACATCCTCTACTAGTTATCATAGTAGTAACGGGAAGTCTCTTATATCTAAAAGGTAGTTTATATCTTTTAAGATCTGGAATCAAATGTCTTGCAGGGAACGGAAGTTCATCGAGATTTTCTATAAACGGTCTTCGCTCATTACATTTTATCTTTCCATTTTTCCTGTAGACCAACCCTTTTATTTCATTAAAAGGAATATCTTTTTCAATGGCATGCACCAACTCTGCCATAGTATGCTCGCCTTCATCTCTTACCAAAAAGTCTACTTCACTCAAGCTTTGCATTGTTTCTATTGGAACTTGAGTAGCATGGGGCCCCCCTAGTACAATAGGTATCTCTCTATCTATTTTTTCTACTACTTTAATCGTTTCAACAAATCTCTCATATTTTGGTGTAACTGAAGTGATACCTACAATATCAGGACTTTGTCTCTTTAATTCCGCCTCAAGTTCTTTTCCAGATAAATGGAGGCATTCCGCATCTATTATGTTTACCTTATGACCTTTTTCCTCTAATACAGAAGCTATATAACAAAGCCCTAATGGAGGGTAAGATCCCTCAATATCCCACCTTAGTTCTTTCCGAGATATCATAGGATTAATCAATGTAACCTTCATTAAAATCACTCTAAATATTCTTTATATGTAAGATTAAATAAATATTAACATTAAATAACACATAGAGCTCTACTCTAACAAAAATAATTTTAAAGTTAAAAAACCTCATCACAAAATATGTTATTTGTTGGACTCCCCTGCCATATACAAGCTATCAGGAAAATTCAGAGCTTTTATCAATATAATCTCAAAGAAGATAGCACGGATTCAGTTGCATTCCAAAGTTTAAGCTGGTTTAAAGATATAGATATAACAATAGGTCTGTTCTGTAAGGAAAATATAGAGTACAAATATTTGAAGAAATTAATTGAAGAAGTAAGAGAAATAAACTGTCTTACTAAAATGACAATTGAAAATAACTCGATAGAATTATTTTTTGGAGACGAAAGAATAGACCTTGAGATATATGAACTCAGAAAATTGGTACATGAAGGCTGTAGAATTTGCTCAGATTTTAGTTCTAACTTTTCTGATATCTCTGTGGGTTCAATGGGTTCTCCAACAGGATGGTCAACCTTAATAACACGCTCTGAAAAAGGGTCAAGTTTTGTATTGGAAGCTATTCGCAGAGGATACATAGAAGTTTCTGAAGTTGATAAGAAACAGTTAGATAGGATTAGAAAAATGGATATAAAAAAGAGAGAATCTGCAATCAAAGAGATGAATAAACATCTGGAAGGACTTCCGATTTTTTATAATAACTTCTCTGACATAAAAAAGAAGGAAATTTATGAATTAACGGTTAATCAAAACTGCTATGTATTAGATTTTTTCGTAATTTCACGAAATATTTGTATAAAATGTGGAGCTTGTGCTTCCATCTGCCCAACACAAGCTTTTGAATTTGAAGGAGAACTTCCTAGGATAAAGGGGGAATGCCATAAAAAAATATGTGGAGCATGTTTCATAATATGCCCTAAGGCTAATCTTGCTTTTGGATGCGATGAGATCCAGTTAATTACAAAATTTTATACAAACAGTGATGCAAAGAAGATTTATTCAGCACGTTCAACAATGCAGGAAATTCTTAAAAACTCACAAGATGGAGGAGTAGTAACTTCACTCATAAAATTCGGTCTTGAGACAAGAAAAATAAAAAAGGCCTTAGTGACAAGTATGGATCAAAATGAAAAATGGAAACCCAAATCATGTATTTTGAGGACAACCAAAAAACTTACAGAAACCAGTAAGTCAAAGTATTCTTTGTCAAGTCCCTTTCTTCCTTTTTTACAAAAAAGTTTTAAATAAAGTTCATATCTGTAGATATTTATAGGGATCATCTTTAGTTAATATCTGAACCAGTGCAATACCATAGTTTACCAAATATTATTGAGGAAAAAACATAGTACTCAAAATTTCTTATTTTGAACCTAATAGCTAATGGCTAATATTCGAGGGGAGAGCATGCTAAATTACTCAATATTAATTTAACATTAGATATTTCATGGATTTCAAGAGCATCTGCCATAATGATTCAAGCAATCCTTACACTCTTGTGGAATAGGAACCTATGAAATTTATATGACAAGCATTCTATCGCTATTTGAAGTTGTAATAACTCGCGGATCAATAACCACCCAGCGGGAGTATAGGATTAGAACAAACTTTAATTTTTTACGTTAGAAAGAATTTCTTCAGTACACATAACATTTAGATCTACCTTTTTGAGGTATCCCTTTTAACTTTACGTTTTTTTCTACTAAGCTTCTGCTTCTAGAAACCTATAATGAAGAGGTTTTATATATCCTCAAGAATTTTTAATGCACGAAAATTGGCCTTTAATAGTCAATATAGGTTAATGCACGAGAATCTAAACTTGCCCTTTAGGATTTTTACCTCCACTATATTTTTATGCCCAATAGCTATGAGTCCCATAGAGTATATCCTCTACTTTCAGGTAGCTATTATTTTGCATTTATAGACTTTTGGGATTGTATTCTTTAGGTTGAGCAACGCTTTTTATTTCCGTTATCATTTTTGTGATCGCAACCTTGTCCTGGATTTTCTTCATCAGAACCGTCAGGGTCATTACCATGACCCCTATTTTCATCGCTTACTGGTGACTGTATGTAATCTACATAAAAAGTTCTGGTTCGCCACATGTCTAAGTCTATTTGTAAATGCGTTATATTGCCCTCAGAGCTCCTAAACGGAGCATTTTCCATCTTTAATTCTCCATCAAGATATATGTCATAGGTATCTGCAGAATAGTCAATATTCCTAATCGTAATCTCATACCAAGTATTCGGCTTAAGACCAGAAGCAATAGCCACCCTATCATTATTAGTATCGAAGTAGTAAAGACTTCCGCCATACCATGTAAAACCTATCCTATAATCTTGACCCATGTGAACTGTACCGGGGTTATCTCCGAGATAAAAATAAATGTATGAATCGGTTAAGTCCCTGATCATTAAAAAAATTTTAAATGAACTTGGGTTATTTTCTTGAAAAGCTTTATAAATTCCAGATTCAACCCTTGTTAATGTTCTTTGCATCTTGAGAGAATATAATCCCTCATAAGCTTCTTCCGTTGAGGCTGAAAATGAAACTCCCCCACCATGGATATACCAATCTGATATATCACCGTCTTCGAAATCATCAAAAAAAAGAACTTGCTTTTGGAAAACGAAGAGGAGGCACCTACTCCCCCAACATTAATTAGAAAAAAAACAAGATAAAAATCGTTGTAATTCTACTCATTTCTTCAACCTCCTATTGTAAATCTTGATAAACGTTTATCTGAGGAAAATTTTTTTATTATATTATTTGTTATTAACTCAACTATTTGTAGCTTTTGTAGAACTACGTAACCCTCCAGACCTGTCCAGATAAGCACTACCTCAGTTGATTGTAGCATTATGAAAGTGAAGGCGAAGAAATTGGCATGTCACAGTGCTTGCCTTCATCATAGCCTCCTATCCTCTTTCTTCAGCTACTCCCTGAAGTTGATGTCGAGGTTATTGAAGTAGACCCTGCTCGCTACTTATAAGAGGAGAAGGCGGCTTCGGCCTTGTTCCTCTCGCCGAAGGTCTCGTGCTCATGCCTTACATCAAGCCTCCGGAAGACTCCAGTATACCAGGGCCATATCTACGACGAAACAAGGCTTGTTCTCGCAGTATCGTAGCACCGTCTTAATAAAGCCCAATGCCGTGAGGTAGTTCCTCACAGCATATCGCGCATCCACACTATCCCGTTCTTCTCTACGTCCAGAGCTGCATAGAGGTAGAAGGCCTCCCATTCACTTTTATCATCGTCTTGTTCAAAGCTATCGTCTTCTCGATTTTGGCCTCAATCCCTAGCCCTAAGCCTTCTCCCTTGAATCCGGCCATTCAGTAGTGTACTGCACCCTTGCTCGTTTTTAAAAAGAGATAACACCTTAACTGTCCTGTGAAAACAGGTCATAAAAAATATGTAGTTCACGATCCCCAAAAACTTTTAGCTCCAAGGGAAAATCTTCTTCCTCTGAAAGATGCCCAAGCTCAGCATGCAGCTTCGAACATCAAACCTCATGCATAAGAGAAGCTTAGCTACTAGCTGATTTATAGCTTACCCTTCTATTTGGACAGGCATCCCTACACATAAAAAAAATTAAACTATTTCGAAAACAAAAATAAGAAAATTAAATGCATTAGACTTCTACTTATTCCAAGTGCAAAAATCAATAAATCAAGTATTCAATCCTATCTGTTATAGGGATCCTGTATATTTTAATATTAAAATCGCTGGAGTTAAATAAATCACTAAATCTATAAAAATACATTTCATCTCTAAATATTGCAACTGGTTTTAAATTATCTCCTATATTATTTACACGGATATATCTCAATACATCCCCAAATACTTATGATGATCTAAAACAACAATTGTTACATTTTCACCCGTTGAATATTTATCAGGATCCCGCCAATTTCCCTTAGGATAGTAGAAGAGTAAATGAGGACCTTGTAGAGTATGAAATATAATATCACCTTCTTTTGCATATTTTTTAAAAATAATCCAGCGTTCTTATAACCGTCATGTTCTAGGGCTATAGAATCAAGAGAAAATAAAATTCCAGAAAGAGAAGCTATAATAAGGATGATAAAAACTTTCTTAGATTTAGCAGTAATGGATGCTTTACTTGTTAACAGAATTATCGCTGGCACAATAATTAGAAAATCTGGGATGCTTTTGGGTTGTTATAAACATAAAAAAACAGGAGAGGTAAAAATAACCATACCATCAAAAACAAATCACTATAGTGCCGCCTGTTTATTTTGAGAATACCAATAAACGGTAAAATAAGAGATAAAAAGCTAAACCCATTAAGATAAATACCTGTATATATACACCCATCCATTCTGATATACCAATTGAAAATGTTTTAACCCTTGTCCGTAACCGGTATTGAAAGGCAACAACTTTGCCAGCAACTTCTCGCTCCACTCGGGATGGTAGTTTCCTTGATTATCACGCAATATCTGAGTCCAAATCTGATAATAGCTTCCATAATTGATAATATGATAAGTACTAAGTTGATTTCTCTTGAGAATATCGCCAATAGTCCTCTGATCCTGATCTTGATTGCCTGATGCGGGTACGGTAAAACTTGTTATAAATAATTCATCTCCAGCGTGGAAGTTTATTGCACCACTTTTTCCAAATTCTTCTACACTAACTAATACATAGACTGGCAAATCTTCAGGATTATATATCTCTAAAAATTTTGGAAAATAATCTTCAGTTGAAGTGAACATTTTAGCTACATCAACATTCCTATTAACATTACCTCCCGGAACTGGAGGACCAGCATTGCCTCCGTCCACGATAGTCCTCCTCTCTGCGAAGGTCTGGAGATGATATCCATAGTCCCACCAGTGAATCAGAAGAGCGTTCTCTGGCGTATTTTCCTTAATCCATTGCCCTGCATCTTGCCATGGTTTAACGCCATTATCACTAAATTTTAGTGCACGCGCAGCTGCGACTCCATCATTAAGATTAGGAACTGCTATCAAAAAGACAACGGCAATGAGCACTAGCGCATTAAACTTCCCAGGGTTTACCAAGGATTTCTCTGCCTTTTTTTTACCGCTAAATGAGACCTCTTTTCCTAATGTAAACCTGTCTGCTAGCAAAAAAGTAACAGTGGGCAAAATCAAAGCTAATAAGAAGGAGAGTCTAACCATCCATCTAAAAGCAACCGCACCAAGTATAAGCCACATGAAGAGGAATACCCACCTAAAATCTCCATCCTTCCAATACTCATAAGCTAATAGCAGAGGAGCAAAGACTAACCCTATTAGAATCACTCCATAAGTGTTTTTGAACTCGTCCCAGCCAACCATTCTGTAATAGGCGACTGTTTCACCAGTCAAGCTTTTTTTGCCATGAATGAATCCCTGAAAGAATTCTATAACATGGTCAAGCTTGCCCATAGTATAAGCTATTGCAAGTGATATGGTAAATAAACCAGCTACGATATAAATAGGCCTTATACCTAGCTTTCGCCTAAAATTAACAACCAGCGCCAGAGAAAGAAGCACCATAAAAGTAACCATCATATTAGGTGGGTTGGTATAGAATGCCTTTAATGGATACCTATAGGGTATCAGCAAATATGAAAATACCGCTCCTGTAACATAGACTATACTAAAGGGTACCAATACCTTCTCAGTTTTATAATTGTCTTCCCTTAAAATACCTAATAAAGTGTAAAAAAACACAGAAGCTAATACCATACCATAATAAAAGAAATTCCCGCCCCAAGTTGAATTAGCTAGAGCAAGAATGATGCCTCCGGCTAATGAGTAATATATCTGTTTCCTACTAAGGGGTTCTTCCTTTGCAGCCTTTATAAAAAAGTATATCCACATAAATATAAGGAAAGTACCAAGACTTTCTTGACCTGTATCCCCCGCCGTATTCCTCGTAAAAGCATTAGATGAAAAAGCGTAGAAAGTAGAGGAAAATGCTGCTACTCTTACATTTGTAAGTTCTCTCATCACAAAAAAACCTGCTACTGCCGTCAATCCTCCGAAAAAAGGTCCAAAAATAAACATGTAATCCATCATATCCATATTAGCTAATCCTACAAAGGATAATAGCTTATAGGAGTACCCAATGACCCAGGGGAGCAGGAATAGTTCTTTATCTAGATTTCTGCCTGTGGGATAATAGGCGAGAGTATCGATTAGATTCCCCCCTTTTTCTATAATATGCTCTGTATTTATACCCGCATAGTAATTCGCCATTCTGTACCAGAGATAAGAGTCCGGGTCAAATAACAGATCATGATGTGTTATGTATCTGATGGAAAATCCAACGAAGAAAATTCCGAATAATATAGGTATGATTTTGTTCTTTTTCAGTTCCTCAGCAGAGAGTTTATTTCTAAATTGATAATCCATGTCATATCACTTTTTAAAGTCACTAAAGTTTTGAGGATGATATTTAACCTTAAATAACTTAAGTATTATGGTTTAGTAGAGAAGCGGATAATAAAAGCGCAATGAGCCAATCTTAGTTAATGTTAGACTCTGAGTTCAATGTTCAATTATCCTTTATGAGAAGACTAAAATACTCCGGAATAAGAGTAATATGAATAATCTTCTATAAAATAGAGTGATTAAAATCTCATACGCCATAGAACCTAAAAAAGAATAAACAAGGAAGACTTGTAATACAATAAAAGATTTTACGGATTAGAAGGTGCTTAGCGTTCGTCTAGATATATCTTCGGTCACAAGTAAAATCCCTAGTACCGCCTCTGCGGTAGTATAAAGACTCTTTATAGATAAGATGCATGACCCTTCCTTATGCTGAGTCGGGGAGACCCAAGATCCTAATAAAATAAAGAAATGTTATTCTTGTGTCAAAACCAAAAGGATTTTAAGTCTAGTATTTAGACGCCTATCCCATGAAAGCACTCCTAAAGGGAAGTATCATACTAACTGCCAGTAACTTGGCTGTAAGAGTCTCAGGCTACATTTACCGAATTCTCATGGGGAGAATGCTATCAACAACCGAATTTGGCATCCTTAATATGGCTCTCCCTATCCAGTACTTGGTGATTATTTTAGCGTCTTCTGGGATAGCGCCGTCTATTGCAAAATTTGTTGCTGAAAAAAAAGAAGATGAAAAAGCTCTGAAGCTGGTTATATCCTCATCCTTAGTATATTATTCTATAATAGGCCTCGCGCTAGGTACTGTTTTTTTTATATTATCTAAGCCTATAGGGGTCTACTTCTTTGGAACAAAGGAAGTCATCTTCCCTTTTAAGATATCAGCGCTAGCAATGCCCTTTGGA
Organism: Candidatus Hydrothermarchaeum profundi; assembly: GCA_002011125.2. GTDB lineage: Archaea > Hydrothermarchaeota > Hydrothermarchaeia > Hydrothermarchaeales > Hydrothermarchaeaceae > Hydrothermarchaeum > Hydrothermarchaeum profundi. The sequence continues at coordinate 1,204,213 of MTMF02000009.1, read as the reverse complement.
TTCCTTATCTCAGTTTATACCGGAGTATTTCAAGGATTTATGCGGATGAACTACATGGCCGCCGTTCTCATATTTCAGCAAATAGCGAGAATCGCGTTAGCGGTAATATTCACCGTGATAAGCGCCACTGCTACATCCGCTATACTTGGCTCTACACTAGGATTTATTGTAGCTGTGCCATTAGCTTTCATTCTATTCTGGAGGTTAGACCAGAGATTAGGCAATCCAGATTTTAAAGTTTTTAAAGAAGTTTTCTTTTTTTCCTTACCAGTAAGTGCTACCTCTATCTCATCTTTTGTTTTAGCTTATATTGATATCCTACTATTAGGATACTTCCTTACACCACATGATGTCGGATTATACTCTGCTGCTTCACCCACATCGAGACTAGTGCTTGCATTCTCAGTTGCACTATATGCAACTCTAATACCTTCTATATCAGAGTTAAGACATAAGAGAAACCTAAAAAAAATTAGAATGAGCATTATCTATTCCTACAAAATTTCCCTTGCTGTGCTAATACCCGCTACAACATTATCCATCATATTTTCAGAGAAAATAATATCCCTTCTTTTCGGTGCCACTTACATAGAAGCTGCAGTGCCTTTTAGGATACTAGTTTTAGGAACCGCTTTCCTCGGTATTTTTACAGTCAACTCAGGTATACTTCAGGGATTAGGAAAACCAAAGGTCCCCATGAGACTCTTAGGAATAACGGCAGGGATTGATGTAGTTTTGAATATAATACTAATACCAAAACTTGGAATAGTAGGTGCCGCTATCGCCTCTACCTTGAGCTTTACATTCGTTGGACTACTATCAATATTCCTAATAATCTATATTCTCAAACAATTTTGATTACCACAGCCTTCACTAAAAACTATCTCTATTGGATGTAAAAATTATTATTTAATTGTAGTATTTGGAAAAATAGGAGTTAGCCTATAAACTGTTGGAGAAACCCCACAACCCAGTAGAACACTTCTATCATCAGCTTCTATATAGCTCATGTTTTTAAAAGGAGCAAGTGTTATTAAAGTTGTTTCACCTTTTTTAATTTCAAATGGCTTATTTAAAATAATATACTGCAAACCTCCTTTAGGGATTTCTAAAAGTACATTCCTATCTCCTATTACTGCAGTTGCTGAATCAAGCTTTAGTCTAATATGAGAATACATCGCAGGGGTTAACTCTGTTTGTAAAATTGTTTGGGACTCGTTACTTGAAACAAAACTTATTAGATTAGGCTTATCGCTTATCTTAATCCACTCATCAGTTTCTCCAACTTTCCTGAGTTCGATTTCAGAAAATGCTACATATAGTAGAGCTATCCCCTTGGCCTCGCTATTTACCTCAATAACAAGAGTACCCATAGGTTGTGAAGTACATCCCACCAACAGAATTAAAAATAGCAACATCAAAAGTCTCATCTGTATCTATCCCTCTAGAAATTATAAAATTTTTTATCTGAACCTTAATTTTTTCTTGTACCATTTTCATCAATATTAAATAGTACGAGGCTATAAAGTAAAATCATGGAGATAGGAGTAATAGGGAAACCCAATGTAGGGAAAAGTACTTTTTTTAATGCCTCTACTCTGAGTGGCGCAACAGTAGCGGGATATCCTTTCACAACCGTTGATGCCAATAAAGCAATAGGATTTATAAGAATCCCGTGCCCTGAGCAAGAGCTTGGAACTAAATGTAATCCAAAAAACTCTAAGTGTATAGAAGGAAACAGGTTTGTACCGGTTGAGATGATAGATGTTGCCGGACTTGTTCCTAAAGCCCATGAAGGTAGAGGGCTCGGGAATAAGTTTCTGGACGACCTCAGACAAGCTAGTGCTCTAATACACGTAGTAGACGCCTCTGGTGGAACGGACTTTGAAGGAAACCCTATTCCACCGAGTTCTCATGACCCCTCTGAGGATGTGCATTTTTTAGAAGAAGAGATTGAACTTTGGTTTTTCAACATTTTTAAGCGTAACTGGGATAAGATAGCGAGGAGAGCGCAGATCGAAGGAAGGGATTTTATGAAATATTTAGGAGACGTATTCGCTGGGCTGGGATTTAGAGAAAAAGACATAGTTGAAGCGGTGCGGACGGCAGATGTAAATCCCGATAAGCCTGCAGAATGGAGCGATTCTGATCTCTTCACTTTCACGAGGATTTTAAGGAAACTATCCAAACCTATGATAATCGCAGCTAATAAAACAGATATAGGGATAACTGAACAAAACATCGCTAAGCTTAAGAATGACTTCCCCCATGATATTGTTGTACCCACCAGCTCTATGGCTGAGAATATACTGGTAAGCTTGGCGGGATCTGGAGCCATAAGATATCTGCCAGGTGATTCAAATTATAAAATAGTCGATGAAACCAAGATTACAGATAAGCATCGCAAGGCACTAGAGATAATAGATAAGAATGTGTTCGGAAGATTCGGTGGGACAGGAGTTCAAGAATGTATAAACAAAGCTGTATTTGACCTACTTGAGAGAATAGTAGTATTTCCTGTAGAAGATGAAAACAAGTTTTCAGATAAAGAGGGAAACGTCCTGCCAGATGCTTATATTATGGAGAAAGGCTCCACACCACGTGATCTCGCCTTTAAAATACATAGTGAGATTGGAGAAGGATTTATAGGAGCTATAGACGCTAGAACAAAGAGAAAGATAGCAGGAGATAAAGAGCTTAAAAATGGAGATATAATCAAGATACTAACGAGATAACTATAAATATTAAAAGGAAATTTTCTTACTTACTTTTTGGATGGAATGCTATGAAAATCCTAGTATCCGACAATATACACAAAGCAGGAATAGAAATATTGGAAACAGAAGCTGAAGTAGAAGTAGCAACAGGCCTCAGTAAAGAAGAGCTGATAGAAAAAATAAAAAACAAAGATGCCCTTCTAGTGAGGAGTGCAACTAAGGTAACCGCAGATGTTATTGAAGCGGCAGAGAGGCTAAAAGTGATAGGCAGGGCAGGAGTGGGCGTTGATAATATAGACCTAGAAGCAGCCACAAAACATGGGATTGTCGTAGTAAATGCTCCAGAAGCTTCTTCTATTACTGTGGCTGAGCATACGATGGGGTTAATCCTTTCCTTAGCAAGAAGGATACCTTTCGCGCATTCATCATTAAAAGCGAATAAATGGGAAAAGAAGAAATTCCTTGGAATCGAGATAAGAGGAAAAACCCTAGGAGTAATAGGTTTAGGCAGAATAGGCTCCCAAGTGGCCAAGAAGGCGAAAGCCTTTGAAATGGAAGTAATAGCCTACGATCCCTATGTTACTGAGAAACATGCCAAGAATCTGACTGTTAAGATTGTAAGCCTTGACGAATTATTGAGTAAATCAGACTTCATAACCCTCCACATTCCTTTAACAGATAAAACTAAAGGACTAATAGGTAAAAAAGAGATTCAAAAAATGAAAGACGGCGCATATTTAATAAACTGTGCTCGAGGAGGAATCGTAGACGAAAAAGCCCTGTACGAGGGCTTAAAATCTGGGAAGCTTGCTGGAGCAGCGCTCGATGTCTTTGAAAAAGAACCACCTATCGATAACCCCCTACTTACCCTCGATAATATAGTAGTAACGCCCCATCTCGGGGCTAGCACCCAAGAAGCTCAAATATTTGCATCTGTCGTGGCCTGCAGAGAGGTACTTAAGGTGCTTAGAAATGAACCACCAAAATATTCCGTCAATATGCCAGCTATTCCCCCAGAGGTATTAAAAGAGATTTCGAGTTATCTACCCCTAGCAGAGAACCTAGGTAGATTCACAGTTCAGCTAACCAAGGGCAGAATCACTGATATCTCTATAACCTATTGTGGCGAATTATTAAATCTCGAATTTACTGCGCTCACGAACTCCATATTGAAAGGGATATTAGAACCGATTCTAACGGGAGGAGTAAATATGTTCAATGCTGGCATCCTTGCAAAGAACCGGGGAATTAGAATCACAGAAGGTAAGAGAGAGGACTCAGGAGACTATAGGAACATGGTGATATTAAATGTGAAGACCACAGAAGATGAAACAATAGTCGATGGAACACTACTCGGTGAAAAACCACGGATAATTGGAATCGATGGATATGAAATAGACCTCGCTCCCAAAGGCGAGATTCTTATAGTATTACATGAAGATAAACCAGGCATGATAGGAAAGGTGGCCTCAACCCTCGGAGACCATAAAATTAATATTGGGTCTATGCAAGTAGGACGAAAAGAAGTAGGCGGTCTGCAACTTATGGTTCTAACTGTAGATCATGAGGTCCCTCCAGAAGTCTCTGACGCCATATGTAAGATCGATGGAATAAAAGCTGTTAAAACGGTTAGAATGTAAGTTTAAAATATTTTTATGAAGGCAAAATTTAAGAGGAAATCGATGGAGCTAGTATCATGTACAGTTATATAAGAGAAGCATGGAAGAAGCCTGAAGAATCTTATATCGAGGAGCTTCTAAAGACACGAATCCCTATATGGAGGAAAGGCCCAACCGTTGTGAGAGTAGAACATCCTCTTAGGCTAGACCGGGCTAGGGCTCTTGGATATAAAGCTAAACAAGGCATAATTGTCGCAAGAGTAAAAGTGCGAAGAGGCGGTAGAAGAAAAGCAAGACCAAGAGGCGGTAGAAAACCCAGCAAAATGGGAGTCAACAAAATAACGCCTAAAAAAAGCCTACAATGGATAGCCGAAGAGAGAGCCCAAAGAAAGTTTCCAAATCTTGAAGTTCTAAATTCTTATTGGATCGGAGAAGATGGCCAATATAAGTATTATGAAGTTATTTTCGTTGACCCCAACCATCCAGCTATAAAAAGCGATAAAGAGCTAAGATGGATAACCGGGAAAGCTCACAGAAAGAGAGTATTTAGGGGGCTGACCTCTGCCGGTAAGAGATCTAGAGGGTTGAGAAACAAAGGGAAGGGTGCTGAAAAAATTAGGCCCAGTATAAGGGCCAATAAAGGCTTAGGAAAGTGAGAATCCTAGGAGCAAGTGTTCAAACTTTCGTATACGCTACAGAAGATATAGAAAAAGTCCTTAATTGTCTTAAAAATATTCTCGCAGATTTTACTCCAACTATAGAAAGAAGCTATGGCCACTTTGGTAACCCTATAGATATAATAACTATATCCTTTGGGAGGAAAGAAGCAGAGCAGTTATTAAACCAAATACTCAATAACTTATCCTTAACAGAAAGAAAAAAAATTTCCGGAGAGATCGAGAAAAGATTTCAAGATGGAAATTTCTACCTACGGCTAGACAAAATGAAGGCATGCGACGAGACGATTTCACTAGGTGAGGGAATCCAGATTACCTTTAAGATAACTACTTATCCTTTTAACAGAAAGAAAATTATAGAAGAATTAAAGCAGACTTTTTCATGAGATTCGTAGACCTCCATACTCATTCAATCTTTTCTTCGGGCGTAGATTCGCCGGCAAGATTACTATATCATGCAAAAGAACTGAGAATAGAAATTGGAATCTGTGATGGAATAAGATATGAGTGCCCTTCAGGAGTAGAGGTCGAAATCAAAGGTAAAAAGGACTTAGATAAGAAAGTCAAAAAATTCGACGAAATGGATTATATAATCGTGCATGGGGGTAAAGAGTCTGTTAATAGAGCAGCGGTAAGTGATAGCAGAGTGGGTATACTCGCGCATCCCGATAGAGGCAGGAGAGACTCAGGTATTGATTCTTTTATCAGCCGAAAAGCCGCTGAAAATGATGTAGCAATTGAAGTAAATCTTAGCAGCCTGACCTCTACAAAGTGGAATGCCCGGGTCTATGCTTTGAAAAATATAAAAAGAAATCTTATGCTTTCTCGAAAATATGGATTCGATATTATCGTTTCTACTGGCGCTAAATCTAATCTCGATTTGCGAAGTTCAGATGTTGTTAGAGAAATCTTAACCGCTATCGGCTTCACCGAAGAAGAAATAAAAATGTCTATGGAGGAAGTTCCAAGAAAAAAATTGAGGAAAACATAAAATGAAAAAATTAAAGCCTTCATTAAGAGAAAAAAAAAGATACATAGCCTTTAGAGTCGAAAGCGGGGAAACCTACGGTAAGGACGCTGTAGTTAGAGAAATACTGAGTCAGACCTTAGGATTTTTTGGAGAATGCACTGCAAGTGATTTTAACCTATGGATAGTTGATTTCAACAAAGACACTCAGGAAGGATTCCTAGTATGTAACCATAAATCCGTAGGCAAGATAAAAGCATGTTTAGGATTAATAGGTTACATAGGAGATGAAAAGGTTCATTTAAAGACGTTAGGAGTTTCTGGAACAATAAAATCATTGAGAAGAAAGTTTTTAAATAAGAGGCCAATATTTAAAAGTGAGAAAAAAGAGGGATTCTTTATAGGAAAAAAAGTAGAAATAGTGCGTAGCATGGGGGAGTGTGTCGATGCACTTCCCAGGGATAAAGAATTGCAAGGAAGGCTGAAACGCCTTAAAGTGAAATACTTAGGTCTCATGAAAAATGATTTAGGAGGGAAAGAAAATGCAGCCGGTACCCAGCATGGGATATGATAGAGCAATTACTGTCTTTAGTCCAGATGGTAGGCTATTCCAAGTAGAATACGCTAGAGAAGCTGTTAAAAGAGGTACAACATCTCTTGGGATCAGATATAAAGACGGAGTTGTGTTATGTGTTGATAAGAGGATAACAAGTAGATTAGTCGAAGCAAAATCTATTGAGAAAATCTTTCAGATAGATGAAAATATTGGAGCCGCAACATCTGGATTAGTAGCTGACGCTAGGGTTCTGATAGATAGAGCTAGAGTAGAAGCTCAAACAAATAGAGTTACTTATGATGAACCAATTGATATAGAAATCCTAGCGAAGAAAATGTGTGATTTTAAACAGCTTTATACTCAGCATGGGGGAGTTAGACCCTTCGGTATAGCACTCCTCATAGCTGGAGTAAATGATACGCCTAGGCTTTTTGAAACCGACCCTAGTGGAGCTCTTATTGAATATAAAGCAACTGCTATTGGAGCCGGGAGAGCCACGGCTATGGAGATCTTTGAAGATAAATATAGAGAAGATATGACAAAAGACGAGGCTATTGAACTTGCTTTAACTGTGATGAACGAGGTAACTGAAGGGAGGATGACAGAAGAAACCATTGAGGTTGCAGTAATAGAACTGGAGACTAAAGAATTTAGAAAACTAACACCAGAGGAAGTGAAAAAATATATTTCTAAAGTTAAAAAGAAAGAGCCTCCTAAGGGAGAGGAGTAATTGGTAACGCTAGAAGAAGCTGTAATCGCCCATCTAGATTCTCATGGCAAAAGATTCGAGATATTAGTGGACCCTGATCTAGCCTTGAGGGTAAGAAGAGGTGAAGAGGTAGATATGTCAAATGTCCTTGCGGTTGAAACTATATTCAAAGATGCTCGGAAAGGTGATAAAGCCAGTGAAGAGAGCTTAAAAGAAACGTTTGGTTATAGTGACCCCCTAGAAGTAGCGAAAGTGATAATAAAGAAAGGTGAGATCCAGCTTACTACCGAGCAACGTAGAAAGATGTTAGAGGATAAAAGAAAACAGATAGTGAATATAATAGCTAGAAATTCTATAAACCCTCAAACCAACACCCCTCATCCTCCGAAGCGAATCGAGAAAGCTATGGAGGAGGCGAAGGTAAGAGTTGATTTATGGAAAACTGCTGAAGAGCAAGTGCCAAACGTTATCAAAGCTATAAGACCTTTAATACCTATTAGAATTGAGAACAAAACAATAGCTGTGAAGATACCTCCTCAGTATGCTGCTAAAGCCTATCCTGTGATAAAGCCGTACGGAGAGGTAAAGAAGGAGGAATGGCAAAAAGATGGCTCATGGATATTTCTTATTGAGATACCGGCTGGCATGATAGACGACTTCCTTAGAGAACTCAATTCCCTTACTAAAGGTGAAGTAGAGAGTAAAATACTGTAGAGGAATATTAAATGTCAAGGAAATTGGTTATTCCAGGCGAACTTGTCGCAGAAGGAGATTTCAAGCTTGAAAATGGGGTATATCGAGAAGATAATAAAATATATTCCTCAGTAATGGGCCTACTAGATATAAGAGGGAGAACCATAAGAATAATCCCTCTTACCGGGAAATACGTTCCTAAAGTAGGCGACTTTGTTATAGGTATAATAAGCGATATAGAATTTTCCAGATGGTACGTTGATATAAATTCTGCACACTCTGCTGTGCTTAATTCGAGTGACTATTTTCGTGATATTGACCCTTTTCAGACAGATCTCTCTAAAATATTATCTTTGGGCGACACGATTTATGCCAAAGTAAGAGAGATTACTCCTAGAAAAAAAGTTTATATTACCATGCAAGAAAAAGGTGCGAGGATAATAAAAAAGGGAAAAGTAATTGAAGTAACCCCTACCAAAGTCCCAAGGATAATTGGACGTAAAGGTTCCATGTTGTCGATGATAAAAAAGAAAACAAGAATTAACATCTTAGTGGGACAAAACGGTAGGATATGGCTTGATGGATCGCCAGAGCAAACTGATTTAGTTACTAAAGCTATTGAGATGATTGAAAGAGAAGCTCATACAGCGGGATTAACGGATAGAGTTAAAAATATGATAATTTCAGAGAGGGAAAAGAAATGAAAGTTGGAGAACCTGAAAGACTAATCATAGATGGCAAAAGACTAGATGGAAGAGCCTTTGATGAATTAAGACCCATAAAAATAGAAGCAGGAGTATTAAAACGTGCTGATGGCTCAGCCTATTTAGAATGGGGAGGGAATAAAGTTATGGCCGCCTGCTATGGTCCGAGAGAAGTTCATCCGCGTCATCTTGCGCGGCCAGACAGCGCTATATTGAGATGTATATATAATATGGCGGCATTTTCAGTAAGCGATAGAAAAAGACCTGGACCAGATAGAAGAAGTGTTGAGATTTCAAAAGTAACTCGAGAGGCCCTTGAGCATGTGGTATTTACTCATCTATTTCCGAGGACAGCAATAGATGTCTTCATAGAGATTCTTCAAGCTAACGCGGGTACTAGGTGCTCTGGAATAACAGCTGCCTCAGTAGCTCTAGCAGACGCAGGTATCCCTATGGCTGATCTAGTACCTGCCTGTGCTGCAGGCAAGGTAGGAGGAGAAATAGTACTAGACCTAAACGATGTTGAAGATAACTACGGAGAAGCAGATCTACCCGTAGCTATAACACCTAAAAAAGGAGAAGTGACTCTCCTTCAGATGGACGGTAATTTTACTAGAGAAGAATTTGAGAAGGCCTTTAAACTAGCAATAAAAGGATGTAAGAAAGTTCACAAAATACAAAAAGAGGCTTTGCGAAAGAAATATGGAGGAACATAAAATGTACGATTTAATCGCTGAAATAAAAAGAGACAACATTATACAAACACTGAAAGCTGGAAAACGTGTGGATAACAGAGGATTCGACGAATATAGGCCAATTGCTGTAGAAGTTGGAGTAGGAGAGAAAGCCGAGGGCTCAGCTATTGTTCAAATAGGAAAAACCAGGGTGATGGCAGGAGTTAAGCTTGCTATCGGAGAGCCTTTTCCAGATATGCCTAATTCCGGGGTCTTAACAACCAATGCGGAGTTAAGACCTCTTGCTAGTCCAACTTTCGAGAAAGGGCCACCCGGGGAAGATACCATTGAACTGGCAAGAGTAGTTGACAGAGGAATCCGGGAGTCGGAATGTATTGACCTTGAAAAGTTATGCAGGGTTGAAGGAGAGGAAGTCTGGATAGTATTCATAGATCTCCACATATTAGACTACGACGGCAACTTATTTGACGCATGCGAATTAGGAGCAATATCAGCATTAGTTGATACTAGGCTTCCCAAAGTTGAAGACGGCATGATAATATACAAGGAAAAAACTGATGAAAGGTTGCCTATTAAAGATCTGCCCGTAGAAACAACCTTCGCTAAAATAGGGGATAACATAGTAGTAGACCCAATATTAGATGAAGAGCAGGTAATGGACGCTAGACTCACTGTCGCTTATACTAAGAAAGGCGATATATGTGCAATGCAGAAGGGCGGCGTTGGAACTTTCACAGAGAAAGAGATATTAGAGGTAATAGATCGAGGGCTAGAAAAATCAAAAGAACTAAGAAAGCATATTCCATTTAAGGAGGTTTAAAGTGGTAAAAAAGAAAACTAAGAATCCTAGGCAATTTGGAGCCAGATATGGTATGAGGCTACGCAGACGATGGCAAGAGATAGAAGAAAAACAGCGCAGGTATCATGAATGTCCTACCTGTAAAAGGCTTGCCGTAAAAAGAATAGCTAGCGGAATATGGGGTTGTAGGAGATGTGGAGCTAAGTTTACTGGTGGGGCATATGTTCCCACTACGGGTATGATGAAAACTGTTGAGAAAGCACTTAGAAGAGTAGGTGGCGGAGATGTCACTGTATAAATGTGGAAATTGCGGTAGGATGGTTGAACTTGGGGCCGATGCTCAAGTACGATGCCCCTTCTGCGGATACAAAATACTATATAAGACCCGGCCAGGTATAATCAAGAAGATCAAGGCTAGATGATCCTCATAACAACCTCGAGAAAGCCGAGTAACAGAACTAGGAGCTTTTGCAAGGACCTCCAAAAGGCCATACCTGGATCAGTATATAAGACTAGAGGAAAAGCGAGATTACAGGATTTATTACACCAAGAAAGAACTGTTTACGTTACCGAGAGTAAAGGTAATCCAAGAACAATTGAAATATATGAGAAAGGTAAACGCCTCCTCCATATAGTAATCACAGGAGTCAAGCTTAGTAGAGAGGGAAGGAGGATGACAGAAGCTAAAATCGGAAAACTTTCAAAATTAATCTCGGAAAAACTGGGAACGGAGGACAATATTATAAAACAGTCCAATAATACATTAATATTCCAGAATGGACTAGCAATTAGAGTAGAGGAGGTAAGTGAACCATGAAATCTGCTAGGGCGGTGATTGAAATATACTTCAATGAGGAAAAAGAAGCTTCTATAATTTATAGGGCTATTAAGCCTGAGATACTTACATCGCCATCAGATAAAACAGCTACTAAACTAAACTTATATGGCAAAAAACTCTCTATACTATTATCCTCTACCGACTCGACAGCCTTTAGGGCTGCGATAAATACTTTATCAAGATGGATTAAAGTATCTAAATCTTTAATGGAGGTTGATGAATGGAGCAAATACCACCCAACTTACAGCATCAGTTAGCACAGTTTCAAGGTCTACAACAACAACTTCAAACGACGACGAATCAGAGGGTTCAACTTGAACTGCAAATGAAAGAAGTTGAGAGAGCTCTAGAAGAACTTGGAAAGCTTGAAGACGAAGCAGAAGTTTATAAGAGTATTGGAGCTCTTCTAGTTAAAGGGGATAAGAACAAGATACAGGAAGAACTTTCGGATAAGAAAGAAACGTTAGCGTTGAGAGTGAAAACCCTTAAAAAACAAGAAGAGAAGCTCCAGACACGCTTAAAAGAAATGCAAGCTAAGATTCAAGAAACTCTTAAAGGTTACCAGCAGAGGGCGGGGTAGTGAAAGACTTTCTAAATTACCTTAAAAAGCTGTCTGGGAAAGTAGTTATTCTATCTCATCAAAATGCCGATGTTGATGCAATCGCAAGTTCCATAGCCTTAAAAGAAGCTATAACTACATATAACTCTAGGGCGACCGTCGATATTGGCGTTGCTAATGGAACCTCAAAAGTATCTAAGAGGATAGCCGAAGAATTAGGGGATAATTTCATTGTTAATCCTAATCTTGATACGGATCTGGTAATCCTGCTGGATACTTCAACTTTGAGGCAGTTATCCCCCATATCTGAAAATATTAAAAAAGCATCCAAAATAGCCGTAATAGATCATCATAGCCCTCATGAAGAAACAAGGGGAATCGCGGACTTTTATATAGTTGAAGAATTCTCCTCTGTAGCAGAAGTGGTATATAAACTAATACTGGAAATGGAGGTTCCAGTAGGTAAAAAAATTGGACTAGCTCTCCTCCTAGGCATAATAAGCGATACCGGGCATCTTAGATATGCTACCTCAGATACTCTTAAGACGATTGCAAGTATATTAGATTCTGGGATAGACTTCGCAAGTGCCGTGGAGCTTTTGGAAACTCCTAAAGATAAATCCCAGAAAATCGCACAGTTAAAAGCAGCACAGAGAATGAAGATAATTAAAATGGATGGATGGATAATAGTAGCCTCCCATGTAGGATCTTTCGAAGCTAGTTCCGCGAGTGCTTTAGTTAAACTAGGTGCGGATTGTGCCTTTGTAGGTTCTGAAAATAATGGAAAAATAACTTTATCGGTGAGAGCTTCACCCGATTTCCAAAGGTCTACGGGAATACACCTTGGAAGCGATTTAATGCAGGGGATAGGAACATCAATCGGAGGGGGAGGAGGAGGACATCCCGGTGCAGCTGGAGCTAAGGGTGCTGGTAGCGTAGAAGAAATATTAGAGGAGTGCATAAGGCAGGTTAGCATGTTATTAAAAAATGGAACTAAAAGTTAAATTGTACCGATAGTTATATGGCGAGAGAGATATCAGCTGGGGCTGTGGTTTTTAAGAGAAATAAAGATATAAAGTTTCTCTTATTAAATTATGAGTCAGGCCACTGGGATTTCCCCAAAGGTAACGTTGAAAAAGGAGAAGATAAAAGAGAAACTGCGATTAGGGAGATAAGAGAAGAGACCAGTTTAAAGAATATAAAAATTATAGAAGGGTTTGAAAATAAGATAAGCTACTTCTACAAAAGAGAAGGAAAAACCATCTACAAAGAAGTAACCTTCTACCTAGCTGAAACAACAACGGATACTGTGAGCCTCTCATACGAGCACAGGGATTACGTATGGCTTAATTATCAGGACGCAATAAAGAAATTGACCTATAAAAATGCTAAAGAAACTCTTAAAAAAGCTTGGGAATTCCTAAACGCAGCGGGAGGCCAATAAAACACGATGTTTCTTAGACCTGGAAGCAAAGCTTATTGATGTGAATTTTAAAATGATGAAGTAAACTGCCCCTCTAAAAGAAAGGGACCTCCTCTGAGTGAAAAGATGAAAGTAACTAGTCTTCTTGAAAAGCAAGGATATAGGATGGTAGGAAAACATTCCGCTGTTAAAGTTTGCCACTGGACTAGAGAGAGACTGCTTAGAAAAAGATCATGCTACAAATCTAAATTCTATGGAATTGAGAGTCACAGATGCCTTCAAATGACACCTAGTGTCTCATGGTGCCAGCATAGGTGTATTTTCTGCTGGCGCCCGATAGAACATACCCTTGGAACAAAATTTGATTTTCCAGCTGATGAACCTTCATATATAGTAGAGAAGTCCATTGAAAATCAAAGGAAGCTTCTTAGCGGGTACTGGGGAGAAAAGAGAGTTTTAAGAGAAGAAGTGAAAGAAGCATACAATCCTAGGCATGCTGCAATTTCCCTTGCAGGAGAGCCAACTACTTATCCCTATATAGACGAGCTAATAGATGAATTCCATAGGAGGAACTTTACTACCTACTTGGTTACCAATGGACAAAACCCTGAGGCTCTGTACAAGGTAGCGCCTACTCAGCTTTACCTCTCACTTATAGCATATGATAAGGAATTATATAAGAAAATCAATAACCCACAATTACCAGACGGGTGGGAAAAGCTTAATGAAAGCATCGATATTATTGGTGGAAGAAAAATCAGGAAAGTCGTGAGGATTACATTAGTAAGGGGATACAATCTAGAGCATCCTGAGAAATTTGCTGATTTAATCTCTAGGGCAGACCCAGATTTTATTGAACCTAAGGGGTACGTTCATGTGGGATACTCTCGTAAAAGGCTTAAAAGAGAAGACATGCCCTCCTTTGAAGAAGTTGAGGCTTTTTCCAAAGCTTTAAGTGAAGCTACTGGATATGAGATAAAGAATTTCTCAAGAGCAAGTAAAGTTTTTTTGCTTACAAAATAATTTTACTGGATATTCAGGGTATATTGCTAAGGAGATGTAACTGCCGCCTCTCTAGATATGTTGTTTCATTGAAGGTCTGAGCGATGGCTACGAAAAAAACTACATTAGTACTCCTAGGAATAGTGATAGGTTTCTTAGCAATAGTATTTGTTGATGAATTTAGTGTATTTGCCCATACGCTTATTCATGGTCTCAGCAGGATAGAATTTGAGGATTCTCCTCCGCAACTATGGATTGAGATCCATGATGTCTCCCCTTGTTATGGAGTTGATAAGCTTATGGAGATAACAAGTATAATAGAGGAGCATTCTAATTCTGTCGATAAGGTGGTGCTCTTTGTAATCCCTAATCATGGGGGGAACGCCCTATTAAGTGATTATAAAGATTTTACTTTAACGTTACAGGAACTCTCAAATAAGGGATTTATTATAGGTGCCCATGGGTATACGCATAAAATATCCTTTGCTAACCCAGAGTTTTTTACAAGCTCTAAAAGTGCTCAATTGCTGGTGGAGAGGGCAAAAAAAGAGTTTAATACTTCAGGTCTAAAAGAGCCAAGATATTTTGCCCCTCCAGGATGGTATACTAGCCCTGAAGTATCTACGCTCTTAAGAGAAGAGTTCGATTTCGTGTATTATGCTTTTTTCATTGATTTACCAAACGGTACTCTTCCCTACCAAACCCACGAATATACATGGTACAATTCAAATATGGGGGGAATAAAAAAGGCGAAAATAGATTACCAAAAAACTAGAGGAATTTTTAGGCTTTCAATCCATATAAATGCAGCTAATTCTCCAGAAAATCTTGAATTCTTAGACGAATTCCTCGGATGGATAAGTAAACAGAAAAGTATTAGAAGAAATAATCTTCTTTTATCACGGTAATATAGGGTTATGGAAAAAGGTGAAAAAATGAGTAAGAAGCCAATATTTCTTGCGGCAGGCGTATTAATTGTTAGCGCTTTAGTGGTAAATGCTATCACAACTGAAAGTGAGGGCCTTAATATCTTGAGGCTTCTGCATGTAATAAAAGGTGACGAAAAGATTGTAAGAATAGTGGACCAAGGCATGGAGCCCACTATGATGCAAGATTCTACGTGGACTTATAAAGAGGTGCCATTTGAAAGTTTAGAGGTTGGAGATGTAATTCTTTTCTCGGGAGGCAGGGGACTGTTACTGGTAAGGAGAATTGTGGCCATCAATGAAGATGGCTCTTTGGTTGTAAAAGGAGACGCCATACCTCACGTAGAGCCGGTGAATATAACGAAAGAGATGTACATCGGAAAGATAATTAGGTAGCCCTCATTTTTATTAATGCCCAAAACATTATTATTTTTGAGAATTCAAAAAGGTGTAAGAGATGGACTTAAACGGTATTATTAGTTCAATAAAAGAAGAACTCGATATTAGAGACAAAAGGAGAGAAAACGTGTTTAAAGAAGCTAGAGAAATACGGAGGCTTTCAACGAAGGCGATCAGGGAGATCCATAAAGAAAACTATGAAAAAGCAGATGAGTTAATTAGTAAAGCAAAAAACATGGTAAGTAAACTGCAACCTACCGACTTTGAATTCAGCTTTCTTCAAGAGGCTTTTCAAGAGTATAGCGAGGCTATCTTGGTCTATTCTTTTTTGAATAAAAAAGAAGTCCCAAGCCCTACTGACCTAGGAATACCTTCAAATGCTTACGTACTCGGTATGGCTGACTCAATTGGAGAAATTAGACGTTACATCTTAGATTGTATTCGACGAGATAGATTTGAGGATATAGATTACTTCTTAGACTTAATGGATGAAATTTATCACGGTGTTATGGCACTAGACTATCCTGCTGCTATCCTACCCATACGGAGAAAGCAGGATATGATGAGGATTCTCCTCGAAAAGACACGCGGAGATGTGACCATAGCTTTAAAACAGACAAAGCTAATTAAGGAACTGGAGAATGACTGATGGGGAGATGGCACAGCAAAAAGATTGTTGATGAATCTAAGAAAAACTTTGAAAAAGCATGGCTCGAAACTAGTAAACTCTTAGGGAAAGGGGACTCTTCAAGATACTCTGCCGCAGATAAACCTGTCGGGAAATCTCATGCTATTTTCAATACAATTCAAAAGCTTAGGGAAGCCTATCTTAGGATGGGTTTTGAAGAGGTAGTCAATCCACTATTCATAGAAGATAAGGAGATAAAAAGGCAGTTCGGTCCAGAAGCAAATGCTATCCTTGATAGATGCTATTATATAGGCGGACTACCCCGGCCAGATATTGGCTTAAGCGAGGAAAAGATTGAAAAAATAAAAGAGATGGGAGGTAAAGTCGAGAGAGATAAACTGCAGGGTATATTGCACTATTACAAAAAGGGAGAGATATCTGGAGATGACTTAATTTATCGGTTAGCAGAGAGTCTTAAAGTTAGCGACTCTACTGCCGCTAGGATTTTAGACGAGGTATTTTCGGAGTTCAAAGACCTCAAGCCAGAAGCAACGAGGATAACATTGAGGTCTCATATGACCAGCGGCTGGTTTTTAACGCTTAGTAAACTGGTAGGCAAAAAACCTCTGCCTTTAAGACTGTTCTCGGTTGATAGATGCTTTAGGAGAGAGCAAAAAGAAGATGAAACCCACCTACGCACTCATCATTCCGCATCATGTGTGGTGATGGGAGAAGATATCGGAGTTGAAGACGGTAAGGGCGTAGCCGAGGCTCTTCTTAAACAATTCGAGTTTACTGATCTCAAATTTAAGCTTGATGAAAAACGGTCAAAATATTATGCTCCGAATACTCAAACAGAAGTCTATGCATATAACGAGCGAACAGGATGGGTAGAAGTCGCCACCTTTGGTATGTATAGCCCTGTAGCTCTCTCAAAATATGGTATCGAATATCCTGTCATGAATCTCGGTCTAGGTGTAGAGAGACTAGCTATGGTGCTTGAAGGGTATAGGGATATCAGAGAGCTGGTGTATCCACAATTCTACTTAGACCTTAAGCTTAAAGATGAGGAGATTGCCTCTATGATTAAAATCGATAGACAACCTAAAACAGAGATTGGCAAAGAAATAGCGAGGAGAATTATAGAAGGGGGAGAGAAATACGGCAATGCGGTAGGGCCTTGTAAATTTGAAGTATTTTCAGGCAAAATAAATGGAAAACACATTAGAGTTAGAATCATTGAAAATGAAGAAGGCAAAAGATTACTAGGACCGGCTGCGTTGAATGAGATTTATGTAAATGAAGGAAACATTTATGGAATCCCCCCAGAGAAAAAAATAGAACTGAGGTCTAAAGGCATTAACTGCAATATAAGATACCTTGACTCAATTGCTCTCTTGGCAGCATATAAAATAGAAAAAGGGCTATCATCTGGCACCTTAGGAGTCAAAGTTCGCGTACCTATCGTAAAAAGCCTAAGCGATATAAATTTATCATTAGATCCCTTGGCACTCCGCTACATACAAGGCAAAAATAAGAAAATCGATATTAGAGGGCCAGTATTTATCACAATAGAGGCAGATATCTCTTGATATAGAAAACCCCAATTGCGGAAATAAAAGCTAAAATGAAGATAGAAGACGTTTTAAAAGAGTCATTTGAAGTATTGAAGAGAACTTGGGTCTCTATGATCCTTGCAACAATGGTATTTGCTATAGGATCTCTTCTAATAATTACCGCGCCTCCTCTTCTATTCGGCATCTATATTATGGCAGTGAAGGCAATAAGAGGAGAGGAAATACAGGTCGCACATATATTCAGGGGTTTTGACTTCTTTGGAACAAGCTGGATTATGAGCATCCTTGCAATCCTAGCAATAGCAGTAGGGCTTGTTTTTCTAATATTGCCCGGATTACTAATAGCTGCTCTATTTATATACGCAATACCTATTGCCGTAAACGAGCGACTTAGTGCAATAGATTCGCTGAAGAAAAGTTACATCTTAGGGACCTCTAATCTGTCATTCACCATAATATTAGCTATTGTGGTATGGATGTTAGGAGCTATTGGAAGCTATACAACCTTTGGATTTCTGTTAACTACTCCGTTATCTGTGTTTTGTGTAACAATCTCCGCTTTAAATCTCACTTCACCTAGATATAATAAAATTTAGAACTCCTTCCTATTATTATGGAGAACACTAAGATAATTTCAGGCAATATTATAGATGTTCTAAACTTAGAGATATATCCGGGTAAAATAAAGATCTCGAATGGTAAAATAAAAGACATCCGAGAAACTAGCGGTACATATAAAAATTACATAATACCCGGGTTTGTAGACTCCCATGTACATATAGAGAGTTCAATGCTTCTTCCATTAGAGTTTGCGAGATTAGCTGTGACCCATGGTACTATAGTTGCATTATCAGACCCTCATGAGATTGCAAATGTCCTTGGGGTGAGAGGAGTTAGATATATGATTGAAAATGCCTCTCTTACTCCTTTCAAATTCTATTTTGGTGCACCATCATGCGTCCCTGCATCGCCATTTGAAAGTAGTGGAGCGACTCTAAATAGTGTTGAGGTAGATGGCCTTCTCAAATTAGACGAGATAAAATTTCTAGGAGAAGTTATGGATTTTCCTGGAGTGCTAGAAGGGAACCCTGAAATTATTGCAAAAATAAATGCTGCAAGAAGAAATAGTAAGCCTATAGATGGACATGCTCCAGGACTAAGGGGTAGGCTATTAAGGGAATACGCAGCCGCGGGGATATCTACGGATCATGAAGTAGTAGATAAAGATGAAGCGTTAGAGAAAATAAAGCTTGGAGTAAAAATTCAGATAAGAGAGGGCTCTGCTTCACGAAATCTAGATGAACTGATATCGTTGGTCGATAAATACTATAAAAGTTGTATGTTCTGCACTGATGATATTCACCCTGACGACTTAATAAAAGGACATGTAAATGAAATGGTTAAAAAAGCAATAGAATATGGAATAGACCCCCTAAAAGTCCTATATTCTGCTAGTGTATGCCCTATAAAACACTACAACCTCGATGTGGGATTGCTTCAAATAAATGATTGCGCTGATTTTGTTGTAGTAGATGAGGAATTTAATGTATTAGAGACTTATATTAACGGTGAAATTGTAAGTAAAAAAGGGAAGACTCTTATCCCTTGGCGCTTCTGTCAGACTATAAACAACTTCAAAGCTGAAAAAGTAGAAACTACAAATCTTCGATTAGAATATGCAGGAGACAAAATCAATGTAATCGAAGCTCAGAATGGCCAATTACTAACACGCAGACTAATCACAACTCCTACGGTTAAAAATGGACTAGTGATATCTGACATTGAAAGAGATATTCTCAAGATAGCAGTTTTAAATCGATACGGGAAAAAGAGCATGGGAATTGGTTTTATTAAAAATTTTGGCCTTAAAGAAGGAGCTATCGCAACAAGCATAAGTCATGATTCCCATAATATAATAGCTGTTGGAGTCACTGACGAAGATATTTCCCGTGCAATTAATTTAGTTATTCGCTCTAAAGGAGGTCTGTGCGTGGTATCAAAAGAAAAAGAATTGGTTTTATCACTGCCAGTAGGAGGACTTATGAGTAATAGAGACCACAGAGCTACAGCCCAAATTTATAGAGAATTAAAGCGCCTAGCACATTCACTCGGATCAAGTTTAAGTTCGCCGTTTATAACCTTATCCTTTATGAGTTTAACCGTGATTCCGGAAATAAAGATTACTGATAGAGGACTATTTGATGTGGAAAAATTTAACATCATAGAGCTCTTCACAGATTAATTATAAGTCACGCTGAAAAATAGCTGTAACGCCGAAAAAGTTAAAATGGTTAACATTCTCTTTTTAATAAGCGGGCTAGACCGGGGGGTTCGGCGTCCCCTGTAACCTGAAATCGTCGATATGCAGGGGTCGAAGTCCAGAGGGCGGTTTTCTTGACCTTTGGTCAGCCCAAGCCCGAGCGTTGAAGTCTCGTCCTACAGGATCAGCGGTGCCGCTTTAACCAGCTGGAAGGCTGAGGAGAAGCGGTTTAACCCGTCGAACCCGCTAGGCCCGGAAGGGAGCAACGGTAGACGGGACAGCTGATGCTTGTAGGGTCGCGGGACCGAGTTAGGGCTTGGACAACTGGCCTAAGGGAGAGAGGCTCACCTCTGGACGTGCCCGCAAATGTCGGGGTAGCCAAGCCAGGTATGGCGTCAGCCTGCTAAGCTGATGGACCTTAGGTCCGCACGGGTTCAAATCCCGTCCCCGACGCTCATTAGCTGCAAACAAAGCCTTACCCTTTAATTAACTAGAAAGAGAAGGCTGAAGGAAACCGCAATAGAATTCCAAACTCGAGTTGAGGAGGCCCTAGAGAACATAATTTTATCAGCAGTTTACCTCAATATTAGCGGAGGTGAAAAACGCCTGTTGCTCCCTGTAGCGATTAATGGAAGAATAGAGGAGGCTTCGCAGCTTCTACACCGCCTACACTGCAATAGTTATGTGAGGCCAAGTCTGGAGCGTAACATCAGGCTAGAGGATGGCGGGGATGCCGAGCTTTTTGATGCCCCCTTTGTGGATACTCTGAAATACCTGCATGATCGTGAGAGTGATGATTTAATCGTCGCTGATACCCAAGGAACGGTGAATAGTGAATACTTGAAACGTTACTGGGAAGGTTGCTAAGAAGAGTTTCCAGGAGGTGAATAGAGTCCTAAATGGTCTTCTCGAAGTATCCTCTTGCCGGGGTCTCAGCTCGACCTCAACGGCGACGTGATAGTTGCGAAGCTGTTAGTTAACCAGATTTATCTATTTTTTTCAAAGTTAAATTAATTTATAGATTATATGTTAAAACTTGAGATAAAGAGGATTAAAGATAAAAAATACATCTATATCAAAGATAAAGTGAAGGTTAACGATAAAAGCAAAGTAATATCCTTTTATATTGGTAGATTGGAGAAAACAACTCCAAGACGCTTTTTTGATAAACTCACAAAATATCAGATAATCAGGTTAAAAACCTTCACAGACTTCTGGCTTAAAAAGCAACGAAAATATCTTGACGATAGGAAAACCCTCGACATTGAGGCTCTCCATTACAGCTACCAGCTCTTTGGGAGGCATTACCCTGATGAGCTAAGGAGGTACGAGCAGTCCTCCTTTGCCCGCTACGTTCAAGGTACTACGGCCATAGAGGGTAACACCCTAACTCTGAGGCAGGCTGAAGAGCTTTTAGAGCACGATGTCACCCCGCCAGGGAAGTCTCTCAGAGAAGTTTATGAGATTGTAAACTTCAGGAGCCTTAGAGGGTTCCTCAGCAGGTATAAGGGAGATGTCTCGGAGAAACTGATAAAGAAGATCCATGGGATCATCATGGGGAACCTGCTTGATGCGCCTGGGGAGTACAGGAAGATTCAGGTATTGATTGAGAAGGCTGAGCACGAACCGCCCCCTGCCTTTGAGGTGCCAGAACTCATGAAGAAATTAATAAGGTGGTACAGGGAGAATAGGAGGAGGATGCACCCCTTCGAACTTGCAGTCCTGCTGCATACAAAATTTGTGACGATACATCCTTTTGTGGATGGAAATGGGAGAATTGCAAGGGCTCTGAACAATTTTGTGCTTGAGAAGCATGGGTATCCCGCGCTTTATCTAGGGCTGGAGCACAGAGAGAGATATCTCGACGCTGTTGCAGAGGGAAACAAGGAGAACTATAAGCCCATAATGGATCTCCTGTATGAGGTGTATCTTGAGCAGCACAGCGCCATATTAGAGGAGATTCATAAGAAAATAATGAAGAGAGAGGTGAGGACTTTTCCAGAGATACAGAATATCTTCAAGGAATTCGTAAAGCTGAAGATGAATGCTTAACTTTAAGACTTACGAATTATGACTTCTCCAGATAAACACATTTTTCCCCTTTTTTCTTAATTCTCTCCGTCCCATCTATAGAACTGAAGGTCTAGGCCGAGGGCTGGAGAATCGAGAGAATGGCCAAGCAACTCTTTCCACAATTATCGGTTTTGATTCTTTTATTTTGTTACGTTTTCACCTCAGAATTAACTCAAAATGCTTTTCTTTAAGCAAGAAAAGAACTAAGACTAATAAAAAGTTCAAGACTTAGAGAAGACCATAGATTTGACGAATGATGAAGGGGTTATGAGTTCAGACCTGAGTATTACCTAGTCCCCGACGCTCATTAAAATCCTTTATCAAAGCACATGCTTATTTTAAGCAAATACGGCCTAAATATCTATGTGCCAAGTATCCTCCCTTTTCTCAAAGTACAATTTAATCAACACATCGTTGGGGTCTTAGGGTAATCTGGTTTTTTCTTTACAACATCTTCTATGGCTGCCATCACTGCCAGGACAATGTCTTCCTGCCAATGCCGGGCAACAACTTGTACTCCCACAGGCAGGCCGGTACTACCCCGCTCCACGGCTTGCGCAGTAATGTCTGCCATGTCTTTGCTGACTACCCGATCACTTTCTTCTCCGGGACGCACCCGAGTAACAGCCACCACCCCCGCCGGTGCTCCGATCACATTATACATAAATGCGTAACTAAGAGCCGGGAAAAGGTGTTCACTGCTTCCGTGAGTAAGAGCCGGAAGTGCCACTGGTGGACAGATAATAGCGTCAAAGCCTCCCTCATCCAGCAAATGATGAAAATTTGCCCGGTACTCTGTGCGGGCCTCAACCAGCTCCCAGTACTTTTCTGTCGAACGTGGACCCATAAATTGAAGCATATAAGCAAGATGCCGTTGTCCGCGAGCATCCATCAACTTCTGAATGATGGACATAATAAAGGGTGGTGAAGAGAGCCCTCGGAACATCCCTGCAACCTGTGGGATCGGTTTTTCGTCCTTTTCTGTGTATTTCTTAACCAAAGACCCACGACTTTAATTGAACGTTTAAACATTCTACAGTAACCCACAAATTAAGGGGCATGTATTAAGAACCTTTATGCAATAATAGCTCTCACGTTCCAAATGTAGGTCTTTATGTGCTCCTCGATACTTATTTCCCCACTAAAATTAGAATATCAAGACGCATTGCAGGCAAACATAAATTATTACCCAACCCTTGATATAATACGCTATAACATTACAGTATTTTGTTGTTTTTCATTTGCCAGTTTTTTATTATTAGTATGATGAGGATAATATTACACGTCGATATGGACAGTTTCTTTTCGTCAATAGAAGTCAGAGAGAACCCTGAATACGCTGGTAAACCTGTAATCGTTGGAGCAGACCCGAAAGGCGGCAAAGGTAGAGGTGTAGTCAGCACCTGCTCTTATGAGGCAAGAAGACATGGAGTGAGAAGCGGTATGCCTATCTCAAAAGCATATCGCCTTATACCACATGCTGTTTTCCTACCTGTAAATTACGAGTTTTACAGAAGAGTCTCACAGAATATTATGGCGATTCTGCAGAAATACGCCTACAAGTTTCAGCAGGTTAGTATTGATGAGGCATATTTAGATGTCACAGGGAAGGTTAAAGACTACAAGGAAGCTGAGAAGCTAGCTAAAAAGATTAAGGCTGAGATAAAAAGAAAGGAAAAACTAACATGCTCTATAGGAATCGGGCCTAATAAATTAGTAGCTAAGATAGCCAGTGACGTTAATAAGCCTAACGGCTTAACCATTGTAAAGCCAGAAGAAGTATCTCAGTTTCTGTCGCCTCTACCAGTTCGATGCATACCTGGAGTAGGGCCTAAAACTGAAGCTATATTGAAAGATAAGGGTATTAAAACAATAGGCCAGCTGGCAGAAATGGACGGGCAGCTACTCATCTCTGAGTTTGGTAGGTGGGGCTACGAGTTGCATAGACTTGCACTGGGAATTGACGAGAGAGAGGTTAGAGAAAGAAAAGATCAAAAATCCATTGGTAGGGAAACGACCTTTGAGCATGATACTTTAGAACCTTCGGAAATATACAATACTCTAGACGAACTCACTAAAAAGGTTTCTGAAGATATTCAGCGGAAGAGGTATCTATACAGAACTATTACTTTAAAGGTACGGCTCGAGGACTTTACTACATACACTAGGTCTAGAACATTGGAGCATCATACTTCTAACTTAACTACATTATCAAGTATTGTTAGAGACCTTAGTAGAGAGTTTCTTGACAAGGAGAAAAAGATTAGATTACTAGGAGTGCGTGTCTCAGGACTCTTAAAAATCGGAGAAAACCAGACTTCACTTGCTGATTTCTCGTAATTATTCTACTTTTTCTAAAATATATTCCTGCGTCCCTATACCAAGTTTTTCGGCTGTAGATAGTTGGACTTTCCAATTTGTCTCTGGATTAATTAGTTTAAATTTATCAGCACCGGAGGCTAAGGCGTTACAATTCTCGGCTTCACTTGTTAATACTCCTGGGCTACTATTTACTAGGTCAATCGAGGCTCTATCACAGGCTACTGGATCAAGGGAGGATAGCAATCCGATATCTGGCACTATGGGTATGTCTGAATGTGGATGACAATCACAGTGCGGTAGTATATCCACTAGGAAATTAATATACCCTACTTTACCCAAATTTTGAAGTACTTTATACGCATTCTCGGCTATCCTAGCCGCGAGTTCATTATTGGATACTTCTCTAACAGACACGGCATCCTTACTGCACACATCAAGGCAAGCATTACAGCATATACATTTATCAGGATTTATACGCCCATCTTCTATAGCCCCAACTGGACAGACTGCTACACATTCCCCACATAAATCACATCTCTTATTTAACTCTGGTGGACCATCATAGTGCACCCTATATTTACCTGTCTTTGTTACACACCCTAATCCTAGGTTTTTTATTGCACCTCCAAACCCTGCTTGAATATGTCCAGTAACATGGGATAAGACTATCAGTGAGTCTAACTCCTGAATCCCTCTCGCCACGATACTTCCTTTTATACTTTCTATTCCATAAGCCCCATCTAGCATTCGAACTGGTGCTCCAATCGTCTCTTCACAGAAGCCATTCCTTCGAGCTGCCTCTAGGTGTTTCTCAGCTGAAGTTCTTCCGGGAATCCATCCTAATCCACTCGTTTCTACTACAATGAGTTCACCATCTAGGTCTCTTATGAGGTCTACAATCTTTGAAACATATATAGGCCTCAAATAGTGAACATCACCGGGTTCCCCCATATGAACCTTTATTCCCACTGTGCCACTAACTACTTTATCTAACCCTGCAGAATAAAAGACCTTTTCCATTTTTCTAAGTAGACTACTCTCTGGCACCCACCATCTTCTGAATTCCGGGACCCGAGAACTAGAGAAATAAACCGTACTCATATATTAACCCACTTATTATAACATTAATAATATAACGGTACAATTGCTTTTTATTGAGGTCAAAGCTAATGGGGATAATAGAAGTTAAGGAAATTACAAAGGTATATGAGAAAATAACAGCGGTAGACCATCTAAATTTTGAGATAGAAGAAGGCGAGGTTTTTGGGTTACTAGGACCAAATGGTGCAGGGAAGACTACGCTACTACATATGCTTGCAACTCTTATTAAGCCAACCTACGGTACAGCAACGGTAAATGGCTATGACATTATACGAGAGCCAGGAAAAGTTAGGAGAAGCATAGGAATAGTCTTTCAGGAACCCAGTTCAGACGATATCCTCACAGGATATGAAAACCTCATGCTCCATGCGATGATGTATGGCGTTCCAAGGGCTGAATGGAAAAGTAGAATAAGAGAAGTTCTACGTCTTGTAGAACTAGAATCAAGAGCACATGATAGAGTTCGAAACTACTCTGGAGGAATGAGGAGGAGATTAGAGTTAGCGAGAGGACTGCTACATAAGCCTAACGTTCTCTTTTTAGATGAACCTACTTTAGGACTCGATCCTCAGTCCCGAGAGCATGTTTGGGAGTATATAAGGGAGCTTGTGGAAGTTGAAAATGTTACCGTAGTAATAACAAGCCATTATATGGAAGAGGCAGACCATCTCTGTGATAGAGTTGCAATTATAGATTATGGGAAAATCAAGGTTATGGACAAGCCCTCAGCCCTTAAAAGCGAGATCGGAGAGAAGATAATCTTAATGGGGGTTAAAGAAGTCCCTAATACTACAGATTCCCTACCATTCTTAACGGGTTATACTAAGGAAAATGACCGAATAGAACTCTGTGTTGACGATGCTAGCATGAGGCTAAAGAGAATTTTAGAGACCTTCCCAACCTTTGAGAAAGTAGAAATAGTGCATCCTACTTTAAATGATGTTTTTTTGAAATATACAGGGAGAAGTATAAGGGAGGGAGGCACTGCTGAAGGAGGGTATATGCAGAGAATAATGAGACAGGTGAAAAAAAGATGAGTGAAGTAAATGGCATTGCTGCCCTTTGGCTGAGGGAGTTCAAGGTTTTTACTAGGGAGCATTCAAGAGTTGTTTCATCCATATTCACTCCACTCCTATGGCTAGTTGTTTTTGGTGGAGGCCTAGGCTCAAGCATCATCATTAAAGGAGTTAATTACCAGACATTCATATACCCTGGCGTTGTTTCTATGAGCGTGCTTTTCACGTCAGTCTTTTTTGGAGTTTACATAGTGTGGGATCGGAAAATAGACTTTTTAAAGGAAGTTTTGGTTGCACCACTACGACGGTCAACCATATTCATCGGAAAGGTTTTAGGAGGGATGACTGATTCTCTAATACAAGGGAGTATCCTCCTATTACTGGGGCCTTTATTCGGTGTGCATTATACAATAATCGTTATTCTTAAAGCGTATCTCGTGATACTGATAATGGCTGCCGGACTAGTTAGCCTCGGACTAATCATAGGGTCTCAGATGGAGTCTCCAGAAGGATTTGGTATGGTAGTTAGTTTTGTAATTTATCCTCTCTTTTTCCTAAGTGGGGCATTATTCCCAACTGAGGACCTTCCATCATGGCTCTCCTCATTAGTGTTACTCGACCCATTAACCTACGGAGTCGATGCCCTTAGGGGGACGATGCTCGGTACCCAGAGATTCCCATTTCTTGTTGATCTTGCCGTCTTATCTTCATTTACGGCGTTTATGATAGGTATCGGGACGCAAGCTTTTAAAAGGATGAAGGTTTAGATAAATTTGCTCAAAAAAGCTCACAAAGTTTATATATTTTAGTATTTTTAAAAAATTGATTGAGATGAGGTCTATTCAGGTTGTTGGAGTAATAAACGGAATTCTTGGAGTCATATGGCTTATCGTTCCCCTTAAATTCTACTCTATTTCTATGAAACTTTTTACCCCGGAGGTTTCCCCGCCTTTCGATATTGGTGCTGTGAGGACTCTAACTTTCTTTATGCTTTTCCCGTCTATCATACTCTTTTTGAATGGAGGAGCCCTTTTCGCACTTGGAAAAAAGATGGAGAGAGTTCCAGAGATAAAGGTTTTCTCGGAATCTGGAAAGTACATCGGAATGCTTAAAGGAGTCGAAATAGAGGAAGGCGAAGTAGAAAAATTTGAGATTGAGGATAAGATATTAGATAAGGATGAGGTCATTGCCGTAGATGATGTCGTAATCGTTAAAGAAGAAGAGCCGGTTGAACACGAGAGAAGGCATGAGTTCATAGGGAAGGAAGTATATACAAAAAAAGGAATTTACCTCGGGAAAGTAGATAATGTTAATGTGGATAGTGAAGGAAAAGTTTTAGAATTTACTGCTAGTAGGGGATCCAAAAAGAAGGTTTTTAGAGAAGAAGACATAGAAACAAGCAACGACGTTATAATACTGAAATCATAACATGTTCTACGTAGGGATAGATGACACGGACTCCAAAAAGGGAATGTGCACTACATATTTAGGGGCTCTCCTTGCGGATGAATTGTCGCGGTACACATCAATTAAACCAAAACTAGTAAGACTTAACCCAAATATTAGGTGGAAGACTAGAGGAAACGCCGGAATTTGCCTGGAGATGAGAAAGAAGCCTAAAGGAGTGGAAAACTTAGTACTCGAAACGGTAGAGGAATATGCAGAAATAGACGACAGTAACACCCATCCAGGGGTAGTATTTTATCAGGGAGATAAAGTTCCAGAAGAATTTTCTAGATTTTATGAAAAATGTCTTCATGAAGTCGTTACTATAGATGAAGCTGAAAATCTCGCCATAAGCTATGGAGCAGAAATATGTAAATTTAAAAAAGGTAGAGGGATCATCGGTGCTCTTGCATCTATCGGAAGTATTTTTAAAGATAAAACTTATGAGCTAATAGCCTACCGAGAAAAGAAAAATTGGGGAAAAGAAAGAAAAATCGATAAAAAATCAGTATTCAAAATGAATGAGAGAACCTTCCCCCTAACCTTTAATAACGTAGATAATGAACGCATATTAATAGCGCCACACTCACCCTGCCCCGTACTTTTCGGTATTCGTGGAGAAGATCCTGAAACTCTTAAAAGAGCTTTTAACATGATTAAACTTGGAGAGCGAATAGAAAGAAAAATAATCTATGAAACAAATCAGGGGACAGACGCGCATTTAATAAACGTCAAAAGAATCAGTGATATCAAGCCCTACTCCTCTGTCATCCTAGAGGGGGAAGTTAACTCCCTCCCAAGAGTCATAAAAGGAGGACACGTAATATTCACAGTAACTGACGGAAGTGATTCCATTGAATGCGCTGCATACGAGCCAACAAAAGAGTTTAGGCATATAGTCAAGAAACTTGTTCCAGGCGATAAAGTGAGAGTATACGGTGGCGTAAGATCTGATCCTAAAAAAACTATTAATCTCGAAAAGATCCATGTTATGAAGCTAGCTGAGATGTATAGGGAAGAGAATCCCCTATGCGAATGTGGAAGACGTATGGAATCAGCGGGTAAGAATCAAGGATTTCGATGCAGAATTTGTAAGACATTTAAAGGCGATAAAGTGAGAGTAAAATATCCCCGAGAACTAGAGGAAAGGATTTACCAAGTCCCTCCAAGAGCAATGCGCCATATAAGCAAGCCCCTAGTAAGAGAATTGCGTACTAATACCCCCAAAAGCAGTTGTGCTTAATTTATGCACAAATCATTTAAGTCGTTATTCCTTTTTTACGGAAATGAGGCACTAGGAGGTTTGAGATCACCTCCCTATTTCTAAAAAACAATCTCCTACCTCCTCGCTCAGGCCTCCTGGTGCCTTATTCTATTCCCTACTATTAAACCTTTCGAATTGATTTCGCAGTGATCTCCCTAGCATCTATTAGCTCTCTACCAAAATCAGAATTTTTGGCTACCTTTAACTCGCCTTTTCTACCTATTGTAGCAGTAAAAAGGTATTCTCCATCTTTATAAATCTCAACCATTTTTCCAGCATATTCAGGTCCGGCAATCAGGTGCACATACTTATCTGTCTCTTCTAACGTTATTTTGATTACTTCTTCCCTTTCGGATTTATTTTCAAGAGGCCGTATATCTATGCCAATGCCTAAAGCCCTTTCTATCTTCTCAATTTTTTTCCCCTGCCTACCAATAATTTTAGGGATATATTTATCATCTATCCAAACAATTGCACTTGATCCTGTTACCTCTACGTCTATACGCGCATTCCGAGCATACTTCTTGATCTCTTGATAAACCCTCTCAGCGGCGAGTTTTTCTGTAACAGTCCTCTCCTCCTTTCCAACAGGCATAACCACGGTCTCTTCGCCAAATGTGTATATTTCATATTCAGCTATGTCTGTTTCAAAATCTCTAACTTCTATTACGGGTCTTGCTAGATCTGCCTCCATCATTCCCGCTGGAACTTTAACTGTGAACATTACTTTATACACTTTTTCTATCCTGCCGTCTTTGATGAAGATAACCGTATCTACTATCTGGGGTATCATTCCAAGTTCTACTCTACCTATTAGCCTTTGTATTGCGTCTATGCCCTTATTTGCATGGGTTACTCCTACCATGCCAACCCCAGCTAATCGCATATCTGCAAAAATCCGGAAGTCATTGGTTTTTCTTACCTCATCGTAGATTGTGTAGTCCGGTCTAACTAGCAAGAGGATATCTGCTGTTTTCTCCATCTCCCCTTCCAATGGACCGTATTGGGTAATTTCATCCGATACCACTAAATCTCTAGGCGACTCCATTGTTTTCACTATTTTACCTTGATTCTTGTAGAACTCAGCTAATGCCTGCGAGAAAGTTGACTTTCCAGCACCGGGAGGACCTGCTACAAATATTCCTTCTGCGCTTTCTTTAAGTCTATTTAAAAGTCTCTCAGAGAGTTTATAGTCATCTAACTTGACATCTGCAATAGGTCTAACGGCAGTGATCTCAAAGCCATCAGCGAAAGGAGGTCTAGCTATAGCGATCCTAATCTGCTTAAGCTGTACTACGGTTGCGCCTTTCCTTTCTATTTCAATAAAACTGTCAGGGTCAACTCTAGCATACTCAATAATCTCTCTCGCGATTTTTACTAGCTCCCTTTCTTTTAAGGGCTTATCAGACAGCTTTACCAGTTTTATATTCCCTGGCTTACCTCTTTTTGCCATAGGCACTACTTTATCACGCAGATGAACTGACATAGTGTCGTGATCGAAGTATTTTAATATACGAAGTTCCTTTTTTACCCTTTTTTTCCTAAGATAAAGAACATTAATCCCTTTAGTCTCGCTAACTCTGGCCTGGATTCTATCACTTGTGACTAATAGACCATCTGCCTCCTTAGCCGTATTTCTTATGATGTCGTCTATGTCTTTGAACTCTGAAATCCTTGGTCTCCTCCCTACGTGTTCTAGTTCAATAATACCCTCCTTAGAGTAATCCCTCAGCCTTACAAGCTCCTCTAATCCCTTAAACCCGCTCTCTTTTCCCTTATTTGCTTGATTCTCTAATTCGGCTACTACTGCCTCAGAAATTAAAACCTTACATCCCCTGTATTCTTTCCTTTTAACTAATTGAGTGATCCTTCCATCTATTATCACCGAAGTGTCTGGTATAATTATTTTCATATTATTCAACATCCCCGAATATTTTTTTCTAAAGTATACTAAATATTTTTATCCGTAAACATCTTTTGGGTCAAAAATTCTCTTTCCAACCACCTTAATCTGACCATTTTCGATTTTCCTAAAAAAACAAG
This sequence comes from Candidatus Hydrothermarchaeum profundi, assembly GCA_002011125.2. Lineage (GTDB taxonomy): Archaea > Hydrothermarchaeota > Hydrothermarchaeia > Hydrothermarchaeales > Hydrothermarchaeaceae > Hydrothermarchaeum > Hydrothermarchaeum profundi. The sequence continues at coordinate 1,173,200 of MTMF02000009.1, read as the reverse complement.
AGTAGTATCCCTCGTGGCATGCAGCATCTTGTTGATCAACCTTAAAAAGTAAGGCATCGCCATCGCAGTCGATCAATATCTCCCTTACCAGTTGATAATGTCTCGAACTTTCACCTTTTAACCAGATTTTTTTCCTAGAAGTACTGAAATAATGCATTTTTCCGGTTCTCAATGTTTTTTCTAATGCCTCAGCATTAATGAACGCCACCATAAGAACTTCATTGGTCTTAAAATCTTGTGCAACAGCTATAGCCAAGTCCTCCCCGTCTCGCTTTATCCTAAAATTTACTTCTTCAATAATATTTTTCATTCTATCACTTTCAAAATATCTTTTTCTATGTTTTTAATAGAAACTTCTTTTTGAGATCCTGTCTTCATGTCTCTGAGTATGACTTTATCTTCTTTCAACTCTTCCTCACCTACGATAACTACGAAAGGTATGCCGATGCTATTGGCATAAGCTAAAGCCTTACCAAGCCGCCGCCGCATTAAATCAACATGGCAGGGAAACCTATTGCGTATCATGCTAGCTATTTCAATCGCTTTAGGAAGAAGACTCTCTCCCGTCATTACTACTAGGAACTCTTTTTTTGCTTTTGCACCCAGATCTACCCCCTCCGCCTCTAGTGCCAGAACGACTCTATCGAAACCAAACGCAAATCCACATGTAGCTACTTTTTCGCCACCAAATACCTCCGCCAGAGAATAGCTGCCTCCACCGCAAATTTGTTTTTGGGCTTTTAGCTTCTTTGAGTATATCTCAAAGACTACACCAGTATAATAATCTAATCCTCTAGCAATCCCAAAATTAACATGATAATCACTTACACCAAATTCTTTCAGCCATCTCAGAACTTCTCTAAGCCTTTCCAGCTCTTTCAACGCATCAATATTACCTCTAAGAAGAGTTTCAGCTTTCAAAATTACCTCGTTCCTCCCCACCAAATTAAGCAGATTAAAAATAAGTTGCTTATCCTTTTCTTTTAGTCTCAGTTCATCAAGAACGTTCTTCAATTCCTCTATCTCACCCTTATCTATAAGGCCCAGAACAAGATTTTGATCATTTTCTTCGACTCCACTTTTTTTAAGCACCTTCCGCAGTACTCCTATGTGACCTATATGAGTTTCAAACTCTTGCAATCCAAGCTTTTTCAAGGTTTCAACCGTCAGAGCGATAACCTCTGCTTCTGCTTCAGGATACCCTGAACCTATCAACTCTACTCCTGCCTGCCAAAATTCTCTAAATCTGCCTGACTGAGGTCTTTCATATCTAAAACAGTTGCCAAAATAGTATAATTTCAATGGCTTAGGTCTAGACTGTAATTCATTAACGTATAATCTCATCACAGGCGCAGTAAATTCCGGCCTTAATGCAATATCCCGATTAGATTTATCTTTGAAGTGATATAAGTGCGCCCTTATCTCATCTCCAGATTTGGCTGTTATTAGCTCTAAGTGCTCAAAAGTAGGAGTCTGGACTTCTTTATAACCATATCTCTCAAATGTATCTCTAATTATATTTTCAACCCACCTTCTCTTAGAAGTCTCCTCCGGCAAAAAATCTCTAGTACCTCTAGGTCTCGAAAATTCCATAGGGTTACCTCATATGCTTCAAGTACTCTTCAAGCATTTTAGGGAAAGTATGTCCTTCTACGTATCTGAGGCCTAGACTCTCTGCCCATTTCTTAATACCCTCATCGCTCGCAACCACACCAGCATCCATTTCTTTGGCAAGCAGGAGAACGTCAAGATCCGGTGCAGAATCCAAAGTACCGTATCTTAAGGCATTTCTATACTTAGCTCGGAAGTCCTTTATAATCGCTCCGGTAGAATCTTCTTCACCAGTTTTTTTCTTATCTCTTTGCTTAAGCGCTTCTTCTGAAGATAACCAAATACCCCCCTCGGCAACCTTCATTCCTTTGTTCATCCTTTCTCTCATATCTTTTATATACTCATAAAATACTGCTGCAGGGATCTTTACCTCATATCTATCTGGAGTCTTTTTAACCAGCCAAGTATCAACTTCAACAAAGAGTTCTTCAGGACAATTGTACCTCTTCATGAAACCGACCAGCTCATTATAGACCGTTGGATAAGGAATGTGACATGATATATTCAGTTTTATCCTAGCTTCAGCTATAAGATTTAAAATTTTTTCTATCGTCTCGCACAATGTTTTTCCTTCCCTGAGTTCGACTGAAGTTAATGCGGTCGTATCCAAAACAAATCTCTGCTTAAGTTGCATAATTGAAAATCCGCCAAATACCTATAAAAAGCTTTCAGGAACGTAAAATTTGATAATAAACAAGAAAAATATTCTTTCAACATCTTCTATATTTTTTGAATACATCAATCTTCCTAATCTACCATCAATTTTCTCAGAATATTCAAGACTTTCTCTCCGGTAATACTCAAGGAGTATATTTTATCTTCATCTTGCTCTACTATCCCACTTTTTTTCAGTTTTCTTAGGTGGAAGCTCAATTTTGTAGGATCATCGATTTTAAGGTTAGTGCGTATTCTCGTAAAACTTGCCCTTCCAGATTTTCCTAACAATTCTACTACACTTCTTCGTATCGGATTTGCTAGTGCATCCAATAGTTCCCCCGCATCCTCAATCGAGATTTCATTAAGTTTTTTTACTTCAATCTTTTTTTCTAGATCACTAAACTTAGCTTCTTCCAATGCACGGTTTATGCTTGTCTGTATCTCATTTACTTTGAAGGGCTTTGAAATATAGTCGCTTGCTCCTCTTTTCATCGCCTCAACGGCATTCTCGATTGTACCAAACGCTGTGATCATAATCACCTGAACTTTCGGACTAGTCCTTTTGATATAACTTAGTACTTCTATACCGCTCAGTTTCGGCATGACTAAATCAACCAAAGCTAGCTGAAACTCGCTTTTAGTAAGTTCTTTTAAACCGGCTTCAGGAGAAAGTGCTGTAACAACTTCATGCCCTTCATCTTTAAGTATTTCAGAGAGCGACTCACAGATATTAGGGTCGTCGTCAATTATTAATATTCTAGCCATCTAATTTAGCTCCTTACAGGAAACCTTATTTTGAAAGTCGTGCCTTTTCCCAACTCGCTTTCAACATCTATCACTCCACCATGCTCTTTAACAATTCCATGACATATGCTCAGCCCTAGTCCAGTACCCTCTCCAACTTCCTTTGTAGTGAAGAAGGGATCAAAGATCTTAGACAAATATTCCTTGGGTATACCCTGCCCAGTATCTGATACTGTGACTATAACATTAACCCCCTCTTTTACAGTTGAAACTTTTAAGTTCCCACCAGTAGGCATCGCATGAATTGAATTCATGAATAAGTTCATGAATAGCTGATGTAGCTTACTTGCATTCCCCTTTATTTTAGGTATTTTTCCAAGGTCTTTGTATACATATATTTCTTTTAATGAAAAAGATAATGTTTCAAGGTCTTTTTTAATAATTTCATTTAAATCTACCATTTTATCTTCCGATCTTATTTCCATAGAAAAATCTAAGAGACTCTTTGTAATTGAAGCAACTATATTTACTTGCTCTTCAATTGTCTCTATTTTCTTTTTTATATCCCTATCTTTAATTTTTCTTTTTAGAATTTCAGCATTCAGAGATATAGAAGTTAAAGGATTGTTAATGCTATGGGCAACCCCCGCAGCTAGTAGACCAATAGAAGCAAGTTTATCAGCTTGGTATAATTGCCTTACTAGCTTCTCTTTTTCTTTTTCTAACTTTTTCTTTTCAGTAATGTCCCTTGCAATAATCTGATAGTATTTTTTACCTCCTATTACAATTGGTGCTATGCTTTGCTCTACGAAAATGAATTCTCCATTCTTTCTCCTAATTTTTGTTTCATTTACGAAATCTTCCCCTTTATTAAAATTAAAAGTATTGAAATCTTCCTCCATGATAAGCTCTCTTATATCCATTTTAAGCAGCTCTTCCTTTGAAAAACCCGTCATCTGGCATGCTTTCTTATTAACCATAGTAAAAGCCCCCTCCTCATTGATTAAGAAAATCCCATCATATGCAAACTCAAAAATACTATGGAATTTTTTTTCAGATTCCCTTATCTCATTTTCAAGTTTGGCCTTCTCAATCGCTATACCCGACTGAGAAGCAATTCTCTTAAGTCTTTCAACATCTTCTTCAGTAAGCTTTTTTGAACTTGCTACTCCAAGTATACCTATAACCTTATCGCCCGCAGTTAGAGGGACCCCGATAGCAGACTTGAATCCTGTTATCTCAGCTATACCCTCAGCGAGGACTCTAAGATCTTTATTATCCGTAAAATGCTCAAAAACTTTAACTATGTTCTCTGTGAAAAGAGGCTCTTTATACTCTACTAGCTTTTTATATATGCTACCTTCAAAAAGAGGAGTCCTGTAATCTTTAAGAGTCATGCCGGTAAAGTCTTCTACTTTCCTAATTAGATCCAAGCTAGATGAAACTGCAATTGAATATAAATATCTTTTATTCTTATCGAGAAGGGTAATGCCACTGGCATCGTATTCAAAAGAAGACGTTAACCCATCAACGACTATTTGAAGGACTTTTTCTAGGGGTAGTGCTCTATTAATTGCATTATTCACTTTCTGAAGTAAAGCCAGCTCTTCTGCATGTTTTTGTATAATTTTCGTCCTCTCTACTACCCTTTTTTCAAGCTCTTTACTATACTTCTCAAGTTTCTGTTCAATTTTCATTCTCTCCGTAATATCCCTCGAAATTTCCAATACTTGAATAACTTCCCCGTTTTTACCGAAGAGAGGAGACGCTGTTAACTCTACAATAAAGGGATTCCCTGCAGCATCAAAATGTTTGTGAACAACTCTACAGGGCTTAGAACTTTCAAAGACTTTTTTCACAGGACAATTTCTAGTAGGAAAACAACGTCTCGTCCTTTTGTGAGATACAGTGTAACAATTCTTTCCTATTACATCCTTCCTATTAAGCCTCAATAACCTACAAGCTGCGGGGTTAGCCTCTGTTATGATATAATTTTTATTAATAAGCATAATTCCGTCTGCCATGTTGGATATGAGTGCATTAAAATAGTCAATGTTCGAGAAATTCTCATCGCCCTCTAAGAGAGGGGGACGGCTTGTTTCTTTCATTATATTATATACTTTTCCACAAACTTATTTAAATATAATTTTTAAAATTGAAAGATGATGAAAGTACTTTGTACATTATTGGCTGTTATTTTACTGATATCTCCCGTATATGCATCACCAAACGAAGTAAGAGAATCCGCAACTAAATACTCTAATGGAGAGGCTATTTTAATAGAGGGACCGTTTTACGTTGATAACAACCCCTATTTCATAGCTGATTATATGCTAATGGGGGAGAAGAAGGGGTCGTTAGTTTATGATGAATTAAAATCACAGTTCGTTACCGATGCAGAAGTCATGCGAAAAGTGTTCGCAACAAGAGACCTTAAAACTCTGACTCTCTGGGATCCGTTATTCTATGCTATAGGAGATTATACAAAGATACCTCTTGCAGCAAAATATGAAACACAAAATGTGAGAAACTTCGCCAGTTTTTCAACCTTAACAGACGAGGAGAGAGTACAATTAGAAACTTTCCTGACAGACTATGAGAAACTCGCAGAAGATATTGCCGAAGTAAGTAGAATTACCAACTCTATACTTTATCCTGAAGATTCTTACACCTTCAGGTACAGCAGAACGCCCCCTAACCTCTTAATAGAAATCCATGAATCCTCAGCAACAGGTAAGTACTCATATGAAGGATTTCAAAAACTAATTGAAGCATATGACAAAGTATTCTCGGATTACTTACAACTGGGACTAGATTTAAAGGTGTTCACGGGGGAATTAGAAGAGTATCCTCCAGGTACTACTATTAGGGAGAAGTGGGATATAGTAGTTACTAAAGAGAGTATTCTAAGGGAAGTAGAGCTTGTAGGAGAGAATGCGAAAATACTAGATAGTGAGATATCTTTAAGGAAAGATATTCTATCATATGACTATCTTCCTGAAATTGAAAATGCAAAAAAACGCCTTGGTGTTCAAAAAGTAGCTGAAAGTGGAAAAGCCGTATGTGGCCCTACTATCATTATCCTATTGGCTATATCGGTGCTGATATTAACGAGGAGACGGCCAATGTTTATTATAGCCCTACTTGTGATCGGAGCAATAACTCTGGGATTTACTTCTCAATCTTATGCCTCGTCGGATGAATTCCGTGTACCCTCTCCAATGGAACTGATATCCCATAAGATAAAAAATGTAGATACGGTAGACATAACGATAAAAGCAGGTGGTATCGACTTGGAGACCGCTAGAGATGTCTTGAAGGGATATCCCCTCCTATTAGAAGGCGAAGGAATAATCGTAAGAGGTCCTTATTATTATGATGGAGAACCAAACTATATCTTCGATATTATTGAAGATGGGACCCCTACGGGACACATATTCCTAGTGGATGGAGTGAATTTTAGATTGGTAGGTAGTCAGAGGAAAGCATTCCAACTTCAGAAAACAAGATTTCTTTCAGACATGATAAAAGATAGACCACTTTACTTGGATGTGGATGTCGATATTATTAAAGAAGAGGCTGAAAAGGCTACAACCCCCCCTCTTGATATTTTCTTAACTAATCTAACAGAAAATGTAGTTAAAGGACAAGAGCTTGAAAAATCACTAATCCAAAAACCGGACTTTATGACTCTTAAAGAGTTAACGGGGACCTACATACGAGGCTTTATTTTGCTGGATAATCTAGAAAAGCTTACATCTGTCGAGGAAGCCAAAAAACTTAGCGGAGGATTTTCCGAGAAGAAGTTATGGTTGGAAGCATATGCGAGGGCGGCGAGGGGTCTTTCTGCAGATGAATACCTAGAAGCTAGAAGAAGCCAGTATAGAGGAAGGTCGCTGAATAGGATCCCTATGATGATGAAGCTACAAGGAATGGGGATGTTACCTTCCAAGGCTCAAGTAGTTCATGATCTTGCAAGCGATCTATTGTATGATAACATTTTCCTGTGGCATCTGGAGAAAGTACCTGACCCCAACTTATTTGCTAGGCTAGCATATAAGGAAGGAACTTTTACATTACCGGGAGTTACGAGAGAATCTAATCTCTCTAAGTAACTTATGGTAATATATCCATTTTTTTAAAAGCTACTAAAGCAAAGAACTGCATAATCAAAGAAAAGAAAAATAGTATTATTACATCTCCCACCAAATCTAAAACTGCGAAATCTGAACCTATCAGTACTATTCTTAAAGCGTCAACACCGTAGGTAAGGGGATTCAGATAACTAAGTATCCTCAGCCACTCGGGGAGGCCCTTAATAGGAAATAAAGCCCCGCTTAAAAAAAACATAGGCATTATTAAAAGACTCATGAACATATTGAACCCTTCAAATGATTCCATTCTAGAAGCTATCACCTGCCCTATACTAACAAGCCCTATACTCATTAGAGCCATAATAACTATCGAAGACGCCACAGCTGAAAGACTTAGACCAACATTTACCACAAAAGATAGCCCAAGTAGTATTAAACCTTGGATCAACGTGATAGTTATAGCCCCCATTGTCTTGCCAATGAGGATAGTACTCCTTGATACAGGGGCTATAAGAAGAAAATTGATAAATCCGAGTTCCTTATCCCTTATTATTGTTATACCAGACCTAATCGAAGTCACCAATAATGCCATACCTATAACTCCTGGATAAATAAAGGACTGATAATTTGACAATCGACCTACTCTCATCGAACCTATCCCAATCCCGAAGATTAGGAGCCAGAGCAAAGATATAAAGATAGTACTCAAAAATTGCCCTCGCTCGCGAAAATACCGCTTAAGTTCCCTAATCCATATTGTACTTATAATTTCAATGTTCATTCAACTCTGGACTCCTAAGCTCTTTTCCAGTATACTCAAGGAATACATCGTTAAGATTTGGCTGCCTCATCTCTATAGATACTAAGTCTTCCCCTATCCTCCTAACCAGCCTAGAAACTTCCCCCTCTCCCCCACCAGTATATATGATTATTTTTTCCCCAACCACTTTTAGACTAGCATATTCTTCCTTTAATTTTGAAGCTATCTTTTTATAGTCTCTCACTCTCAAGGTTATAGCATCGCCCTTAATAGTGTTTTTAAGATCCTGTGGCGTATCTATAGCAACTAATCTTCCCGCATCCATTAAAGCAATTTTATTACAAAGCCTATCTGCCTCTTCCATATAATTAGTAGACAAAACAACAGTTACCCCAAGATTCTCTAAATGCTCCCATAAATCAAATCTCGCCTTTGGATCAAGACCTAAGGTAGGCTCATCCATCAGAAGAACTTTAGGGTTCGAGATCAAGGCTCTAGCTATCTCAAGACGTCTTTTCATTCCCCAAGACAACTTCTTTACGAGGGTATTCTCCCACTCGTCAAGACCGACTAACTCCAGCTTTTCTTGTATTCTCTTTAGCCTTTCCACTCTAGATACTCCATAAAGAGATGCGCTTATCCAAAGATTTTCTCTGCATGTTAGTTTATCATCTAGACTTGAATTCTGAAAAATAACCCCGATAGATCTTCTAATCTCCTTTGCATGAGTAGATACATCTAGGCCGAATATTGTAATTTCCCCTGAGTCAGGTATTATAGCAGTAGAAAGCATTGATATCAGAGTGGTTTTACCTGCACCATTAGGACCTAAAATCCCAAATATCTCCCCCTCCTCAACATTAAAGCTAACATCTTTTACTGCACTATAACCACCAAAGCTTTTTGAAACCTTACTTACTTCTATCATTTCTCCGAAATAATTGCGCTGATAAATGTTTAAATAATTTTGTAGCAAATTCCAGTTAGAATGAATATACTAGAAACCCTCACAGGCAAGAAAGTTGAGAGAGTCCCGGTTGCGCCTCTAATAACCTCTGGTTATGCTTCAAAAATATATGGTATTAGTCCCCAAGAGTATGTGTTGGATAATAAAAAATATGCAGAAGCCCAGATTGCATGTAAACGTCATCATGGGTATGATTGGGTCTGGGCTCATCAACCGTTTCAAGGAATCACCAAGTGGGAGAGGAAAAATGTAATTTACCAAGACGATAGAGTTATTCTACAGTTAGAGTTAGGAACTAAGATACTGCTATCTTCCCATGGGTCGCCTCAAACTTTAGAGCCTGCGTTAAAAAGCAAGGAAGAGCTTGACAAAATTAATATCCCAGATCAATTCTCAAAAGAAAGGACGGCGCCGCTAAGATATATGCTTGAAAAAGAAGATTTTGTTTGCGGTACAACTAGAGCTCCATTTACTTTTGCTTCAACCTTCTTATATCCTCTTGAAAAATTTTTGGTAGAGATGAAAAAAGATAGAGATTTTATCTTAAAACTACTCGATTTTTCACTTGATCGCTGCCTAGAAATCGCCAAAGCTCAGATTGAAGTAGGAGCACATGCGATTTTTATACCAGATTCATCAGCTTCTTCATCACTAATTTCCCCTGAAGATTACCGAAAATTTGTCTTCAAATATGAACGCAGACTTATAAAAGAAATAACAAAGGATGTACCAGTAATACTCCATATATGCGGAGATATCAGTAAAATACTAGACGATGTGAGTAGAACCGGAGCGAGTTGCTTGAGTTTCGATGAAATGACTGACATAAAATTAGTCTGGGAAAAAATACCTGCATGGGGAAATGTACCTTCCAATCTACTCTTTAGAGGCACTCCATCAGAAATTAGAAAAATCTCTGAGAAAGTCGTGGAACTACAGGAAAGGGTAGTCCTAAGTTCTGGATGCGTAGTCCCACGAAGTGCTAGAGAAGAAAATATAACAGAGATGGTGAAAGTCTCCTACAATACAAGACGCTAATAATCTTATAAATTTACATATTAACGGGAAAATATAAAAAGTATATAAGAATGGAAGGAGAGAGACCAATAGCAGCTTTTTCCATTGTTAATAATAAGTAGAATTCAGGTGTAGAATGTCCATTAAAGAAGCCGTCATTAATGGGGATATAGATAACATAGAAACTCTCATTAGAAACTCTCTTGATAATGGCCTTAAACCTGAGGAAATCCTCAGAGAAATGATCTCAGGCATGGAGATAGTAGGAGAAAAATTTGAGAAAAAAGAGTACTATGTTCCTGAAACATTATTATCTGCTTATGCTATGCAGAGAGGCCTTGATATCCTTAAGCCTCTATTAGACTATGAAAAATCAGAGGCCACAGGAAGAATAGTAATAGGAAGTGTCGAAGGCGATGTTCATGATATAGGAAAGAACCTCGTAGCAATGTTCTTAGAAGGAGCAGGCTTTAAGGTGTACAATATTGGAAGAGATATACCTGCCATAGACTTCGTAGAGAAGGCAAAAGAGTTCAGGGCGGATATTGTAGGATTATCCGCAATGATGACCACCACTATTGAGGGGATGAAAAGGGTAATAGAAGAATTCGAAAAACATGGTTTAAGGGAAAAATATGCTTTTATTATTGGGGGAGCTGCCGCTACTGAAGAGTATGCAAAAGAGCTTGGTGTCCAAGGTTATGGCAGTGACGCTAGAAAAGCAGTACTTCTCTGCGAGAGGATCATGAGGGAGAAGAAATGAAATCTGTTGAAAGATTCAGAGCTGCGTTAGAAGGAGATTCACTAGATTATCTACCGGTAGCCCCAATGGTCAATGTCCCTCATGCCTCTAAAGTTTTAGGAGTAAAGCCTTGGGAATACGTTACTAATAATGAACTCTACGTAAAAGGACAGTTAAAAGCACAGAGGAAGTACGGATACGACTGGATATTCAATCATCAGCCAATACAAGGAATTACCAAAGAGGAACGTAAGAGCTTAAAAATAATTGATGGATATGCGGTATTGCCAACTGAGTGGGGAACTAAGCTTAAGATACCTCTTAATGGAGGACCTGCTGTGAGGGAACCTGCTATAAGTGACTATTCACAGCTAGACGAATTAAAAATGCCCGACACAGATAATGAAGAAAGGTGGGAGCCCCTGCAAGAACTACTTAAGATAACTAAGGGGGAGGTATATATCTGCAGTAAAGTGCCTGCACCATTTCATTATGCCGCTGAATGGATTCGAGGTATGGAAAACTTCATGCTGGATATGAGTATAAGAAAAAATGAAGTTCACAAGCTCTTAAATTTCATGGCTGAGGCTGCTATAGAGATCGGGAAGAAGCAAATAGATATAGGTACTCACGGAATCATGATCGAAGATCCTTCTGCAGCATCGCAAGTTATCTCACCAAAACATTATAGGGAGTTCGCATATCCTTATGAAAAAAAAGTTTGTAGCGCTCTAAGGAAGTACGGGGGGGAAGTTATTATACACATATGTGGAGACACTTCCCCTATACTCAAAGACCTCGCAAAGACTGGGGCAGTTTGCTTGAGTGTAGATGAGTCAGTAGATCTTAATAAAGCAATGAAAGAAGTTGGAAATAAAGTCGCTCTTTTCGGAAACGTCTCTGTGGGCACTCTCCACAAGGGGTCTGAACGAGATGTTGAAGAGAACGTCAAAAACTGCATCAATAAAGCTGGGAAGTATAGTTATATAGTCTCTAGTAGTTGTGGTCTCCACTCGCAGACTCCTTTTAAAAACCTTTATGCAATGGTAAATGCTTCAAGAAAATTTGGGAAGGCCTAACTATGTGCGAGATACTCGATCCCGGTCAGTGCTATAAAATAAGGGAAGCGGTAATCAAATTTGAAGATATTGGAGGCTTTACAGAGGTAAAAAAAAGATTAGAAGAAATGGTATCCTTACCCTTAAAATATCCAGAGGCTTTTAAAAAAGCTGACCTAAGACCAAGAAATGGAATACTAATGTGGGGTCCCCCAAAAACAAGCATGCGTACTTTAGCCGAAGCGGCTGCTTCAGATGCCAATGCTATGTATATCTCCGTAGAAGCTTCTAGGATAATTGAAAACGAACATCAGATAACACACCTGTACAAAGATGCAACTAAGATTGCCCCATGTGTTATTTTCATTAATGAAATCGAAGTATTAGCCCCAAGGCGAGAAGCTCAATCGGGTCTTTTAGAACCCCCACGTAAAATAGCTCCTCCTAACACTACTAGGAGATTCTTACGTGAAATCGATAAATCTGCAAAAAATGATAAAGTTATTACGATTGGAGGAAGCAACCGCCCAGATATAATCGACCCTGCCTTACTCCGTAATGGAAGATTAGATAGAAAAATATACGTTCCCGCGCCAGACTACTATGATAGATTAGAAATTCTAAGGCTGTCCCTTAAAAAAATTCCTCTCGCAGAAGATGCATCGCCTGAGGTAATATCTGAAATTACTGAAAACTATTCTAGTTCGGATTTAATATCTCTCCCACGAGAAGCCACCTTAATCGCAATAAAGGAGAATGGCAAGACGTTCGAAAAAGTATCACTACGACACTTTAAGGAAGCGATGAAAAGGATACCTCCCTCACTTTCACCAGAACTTATAAGCAGATATGAAGAGATTTACAAAGAAGAGTGTAAGCACAGATACATGTACTAAAAGGGGGACTCCTATGGACTACGACCAGATATACATAGATATGAGAGAACCGAGGTTTAGTTTTGAACAAATAGCTGGTTACGAAAATGTTAAAGAAAAATTTAGAGAGATGATCGTAGTTCCTCTAAAATATCGTGAAGAATTAAAAAAAGCTTCATTAACTCCGCCAACCGGAGTGATAGTATGGGGACCGCTAGGTACTGGAAAAGGACATTTGATAGAGGCTGCAGCAAAGGAGGCTGGAACTAATTATATTTTAATAAGGGGGAGAGAATGCACAGACAAGCCAGAAGTCATAAAAAAGGGATTCCAGTTAGCATTAAAGAATGCCCCCTGCGTAGTCCACTTAATGGATATAGATTGGCTTTGTCCTAGAGAAGGTGCAGATTATAGGTGGAAGGATGGCACGACAACAGGCAAGCCTGATAAATTTGGAACTCCCCAAGTTCATCAAACTGTCTATAAAGAAGTAGAGAGAGTCGCCTCTGTCGATAGCATAATAGTAGCGGCATCTTCATATCGAATAGACGTTCTAGATCAGGCTTTTACCAGAACCAACATGTTAGGTAGAAAAATATACGTTCCAATGCCAAATAAAAGCGATAGATTAAAAATTTTGAAATATTATCTGAGAAATGCTAAACTAGCTAATGATGTGAACTTAAAAAAAATCGCTGAAATCACAGAATATTATGTGGGATGGGACTTAGAAGCTCTATGTAGGAAAGCGATTCTAAACACGCTAGAAAGGTCAGGCAACAACTCATCCTATGTCACCATGAGGGATATGCTAGAAGCAAAAGAAAAAATAAAACCCTGGTTATCACATGCGATGGCAGAGGACTACAACAAAATCATCTCAGAAGATTGCATCCATAAATACAATTTTTGAAAGCTTTAAAAATGAAGAAATATATTGGATTAACATGACATTGATTCAGGAATATGAGGAGAAGATCCTGTTTAAGGATGTAATAAGGTCTTATGAAGCTGTCCATGAAGAATTGAAATTTGAGGAAAAAGAGGAGATAATAGATAAAAGTAAGCTAGGAGATGTCCACTACACCTTTCCGGGAGAAGAGAACCGCGTTACCTTTGCTAAAAAAGTTGTGGAAATAAAGAAGGCAATAGAACATGGCTATGCCTGTCCTATAATCATTCTCAGAAAGCCTGATAAAGATATACTGATCGACGGTCATAGAAGGGCGAGAGCTGTCTGGGACTTAGGAATTCCATGGAAGGCTCTGGTTATGATCCCGAATAAAGACGCAGAGTTCGGGATTGAAAAATACATCCTAGGTAAGATAAAAGAGTTATGGTGATATTAAATAATCCTCTTACGCCCTTCATATGGTTTTAAAGAATAAACTTCTTCTATCGTTACTAGTACTGCAGATTTTGGCTTCCTTCTACCGCCACTTTTATCTGAAACCTCTTTAGCGAAGTCCTCAAAAAGCTTTCCTTCTTTTAGGTTTTCTGCTCTACCTTTAATCATGTACCCCTTAAAACCGTCTTCTTTTACAACTGCCCCGACTGCTATTTTAGAGCCTTTCTCTATGTTCCTAACCGTCTTTTTAATAAAGACATTAGCGATTAGAATCTTATCTTCCCCTAAAACCTTAACAAAACATACGGGAACAAGATGCGGTGTTCCGTCATCAATCGTAGAGACCCATACTATAGGTCTGCCAGAAGCACAATAATTGCTAAATATCTCATGGAAATCCTCCGGCAAAGACATTAGATTTTCACCTCCAATAATCTAATCAAATAGAGAAAAATCGGTCAAATTATATTAATTTTTTTAAAATTCTATCCTATAAGATAATAACACAGATGCCGCCTTATTTAAGAGCTTCTACTAGCTCCAACTACGCCTACCGCTAAAAATCTCGCACAAAAATATTTAAAAAAAGGCTTGTTTTTCAAAATATTCTCAAGAAATAAGAAGAGTTTAACAAGCTTCCTAGATTCCAATTCTTTAAACCACCTTTGGAAAGGAGGCTCCCATCCCAACCTATAAATTTTAACTAGCTCGACTTCTGGAGGAAACATTCTCCGTATGTCTTTTTTGGTATACCAATAGTCAAATAGCGAAGGATTATACCGGAATAATTTTTGAAATATTAATGAAACTATCCCACTCACGCTGGTTGCAGCTGGAAAACTGATATAGATTTTACCATTTTCCTTAACGACTCTCGCCGCCTCCTCTAGAACTTTTGACGAACGATAGATGCCTAATAACCCTGCTGAATGAGCGATGTCAAAAGATGCATCTTTAAAAGGGAGATGTTCCGCGTCCGCCCTTACTAGAGGAGCATGTCCTTTTGCTTTATTAAGCATATTAAGAGTGAGATCAACACCACAAACCTTTGCCTTAGAAAATGGTTGTAGAAATCTTCCAGTACCACACCCTATGTCGAGTATCCTTTCATTCTCTTTTGGAGATATTATTTTTAAATGATCCAATACCCCTCTAAATCTAACTGCGGAGACTATTGTCGCTGGGGCATCTAAATCACTATAGGTCTCAGCCCTCCGGGAGTAGTATTCCTGTATTTTTTTCTTCATCACAAATTCTTTATAATAAGGTATTAAAAAAGATATCATGGAGGATCCTCGATGGTTTCACGGACACATGTGTCCGATGTATGCTCTCGGCATAAGAATGGGTAAAAAGGCGCTTGAAGTGCTTGGAAGACCCAGAGAGAACGGTGTAAAGCTTATAGCAGTGGTAGAATACAAAAACTGTCTTTCAGATGGCTTACAATACGTCTGTGGAACTACATATGGTAAAAATAATCTTTATTGCTTAGATTATGGAAAATTCGCTGCATCTTTCTATGATCTAGCTAATAGTAGGTCTGTTAGGATAAGTGTAAAACGAGACATCCTAGAAAAAGTCTTGGAATTTGGATTAAAAGGACAAGAAGTTAAGAAGCTTCCGCCTTCGAATAGGGAAGAAGAAGCAAGAGAACATTTTAAATCCGGCGCAGAGATTGTAGAAGAACTTAATAAGCTCCCCGATGAAAAGCTATTTTCTTTCTCCGAAGCTCCGCTTTTTAAACCAGCTGAAGAACCATCACTAAAACATGAGATATGCCAAAGGTGCGGCGAGGTTGTTCTTAAAGATTATGTTAAGGTTAAAAATGGAAAACTACTTTGCATACCTTGCTATTCTAACTTTTCATGAGCAACTTTCTAACAGCTCTATAATATTCCGGCTTTATCCTCGAATAATTAACAAGTACCCCCTCGAATGAACAAGTAAAAGACTCAGTGAGTTCACTATGAGATATTTTATCCTCTCCCATTTCTTTTAGAAGCTCGAGCAATATATGGTCTCGTTCCCCTTTAAATCCAGAAAACATGAGAGCTTTTAAAGTTGCTTTTTGGGAAGGACTTAAGTTCTCAAATATCCTAGCTACATATTTTTCGATTTCTTCTATCATTCAGCTCGCTCCCACAACTCTGCAACTTTTTTTGTTACTATACCAATATCGCATTTTTCTTTTAGGTATCTACATAATGTGTTTAACGCTTTCCTAGAATAAGGAGCATATATGTAGCCATCCGTCTTAGCAAGTTCACCTAGAACATCATTTTTATATGCGACGATTACTGCATCTATACTCCTATCTACCTTAAAATCAAAAACCCTTGGCTCAACTTTGAGGCCTGAAAAGAAAAATAGTTCGCCATTCTTTTTGACATCCAGATCCTGAATTCGATAAATCTCTAGGTTGAGATCAAAGTGATGAGCCAAAAAAGCTCTTAGACAACGCTTGCAGAAATAAATATAAAGTCTATAACTCCTTGGAAAAAGTCCATACTGGATGATTTTATTTCCACAAAACTCGCAATCCATGGATATCATATGATACTTCCATTAATTTTATATTTTTGTGAGCAATCCAACATACTATAATGAAAAAGGTTAACGGACAGGGAGACTACTTCAGAATAAAAGAACCTAAATGGAGCTGGGAGGAGATTGGTGGATTAACCGATGCAAAAGAACGTTTAAGAGAGATGGTATCTCTACCTCTCAAATTGCCAGATATTTTTGCCAAAGTAGAATTAAAACCACCAAGCGGTATTTTCCTATGGGGGCCTCCAGGCGGAGGAAAAACTATATTGTCTGAGGCAGCTGCAAAGTCTGCTGACGCCAGTTACATCACAGTAAAAGCCATAGAGATAATTAGCGAACCCGAGGAAATAGAAAGGATGTATGACACCGCTTTGGAGTTAGCACCAACTGTGGTATTTATTAACGAAATAGATGCATTGGCACCAAATAGGAAGCAGCAGTTGCCTTGGTCCATTAGTCATACTAGGGATGCTCCACTAAGATTAGCTCCGACAGAAACTACGAAGATCTTATACGAACAACTTGATAGGATGAGCAGTCGTAAGGACGTAATAACCATTGGGGGTACATATCGTCCTGACGTGGTTGATCCTCAGTTATTAAGGAAAGGGAGATTAGAAAAGAAAATATATGTTCCTGCTCCCGACTATGAAGGACGTATAGAAATATTTAGGATTCATCTAAAAGGAACCCCCTTATCAAAGGATGTCTCACTAGAAGATCTGGCAGAGAAAACTGAATTCTACGTGGGAGCAGATATCGAAGGAGTAGTGAGGGAAGCTAAAATAATAGCTATCCGTGAAAAGGGTGAGGAATTTGACAGTTTAGAGGCCCGGCACTTTGAAGAAGCTCTTAGGAGAATACCTCCATACCTCTCGCCAGAGATAATGAAAAAATATAACGAAACTTACGAGGCTGAATGCGATCATTGCTATTTATTCTAAAGTACTTTTTGAACTAACCTATAACGGAGTTATTGGACCTGCCTTGTATGTTTTCCTTATTATATCGACATTGAAATCCTTGACTCTATTATCATTCTCTAAGATATCCAGAAACTGAAACATGTCCTTAGGGTCTGTAAAAAATATCTTGCATGCTATATCAAAGATAGTGGTTCCTGCATGCACTAAAGAGGTATTGGGTAGTTCAGCCAACATCTCACCTACTTCATCTCTTTTCCTAGGGTCTTTTACGTGAATCTCTATATGACAACAGAGCTGATAGCCTATTTTCTCCGGATCAGTAAACATAGCAAAGTCCTTTATTATCCCCTCTTTCATCATTTTTTTAACCCTGTACTCTACAGCCTCTCTTGTAAGTTCATAACCTTTCTTAGCTAACTCTTCCTTTAACTCGCTAAACTGTGCCCTAGAATTCCTCCCTAGAAGTCTCAGTAACTCTTTATTAATCTCATCGAGCTTATACACCACGCATCACTTCCTTTATAGCAGTCAATGCTCCACCCCTCATAAATCCTGCTTTCGTTTTAAAAGGATCTAATCCATAACTCTTTATAATGTCAATAGAGTTAAGATAAATCTCCTTCATTTTAGTTGCACTAGGTGGTTTTAAGGAATTTAACTTTGATAAAGATGTGGGATAAAAAGGGATAACTACCGGCATGACTCCTAAACTCGCTAAATGCTCAACACCCTCTAGGTACGTATTCTCGCCTTCTAACCCAGCGAGCAATACCGAACCAACCTGATTCTCCTCAAATACTTCTAAACAACGTTTAAATATTCTATCATAATACTCAAGCTTAAATTCGCTTTTTCCGGGTAAAAATAGTGCTCTAGCTTTTTCGTCATATACTTCCAAATTTATGTATATGGAGTCAGCATTCGAGAGTTTGTCTAACCATCCCATATTCCGTGGCGGCTCTAAATTTACCGAAACAGGTATATTTACCCTTTCTTTTATAGAATTAACAGTCTCGGCGAGTAATTTGCTTCCCCTATCCTTGGGTAATGCCCCTGATGTTAAGGCAATATGAGACTTTATTTCCTTCGCCCCTTTTTCTGCTAATTCCGCTATCCAACTAGCTTTTTTGATTTTCAAAGTATCTATATACCCTGTTACACAAAATTTACATTGAGCCTCCCCCCAATAGATACATCCAGTTGTCATGTAGACAATCAAGAAGCCAGGAGCAACAAGTTTGCCAAGTTTTTCCATACTAACTCCATCCGACGTAGATATATCAAAAAATCGTGGCCGCTGAAGAAACTCTACATCCGTCAAAAAATCTCCATTTTTAAAAATGCTGAATTTATTTCCCCTCATTTTTATTTCGAAAGGTGACGAATCAGTGTAGTATCCATTCAACATGGCTACGGGTACATCTCCTATAAGAAAAGACATATAGTCGCTCGTCGCTGTTGGAAATTTTTTAACTATTTTCTCTTCTAAAGAATAGTCAATTTTAACCCCTTTCGCCTGCAACTCCATTTTTAAATTAGCAATATCCATACTTTATTACTCTCCGTAAAGTATTTATATATTTATTTTATATTAAAAAAAATATTTACATATAATATTATTAAAAAATAAAAAGGTGGTTTGATGAGATTTCTTATAGGAATTCTATTATTTATAGTTACTATAGGTTGTATTACCTCTAGCCCCATAGAAAAAGAGGAACCAACTATTCGGATCGGATACTTAGGTGGCGTTGCACAACCAGAAGTCTACGCTATGTATAACGGATTTTATGAAGAGGAGGGATTGAACATTTCATGGATAAGCTTTAGAGGAGGATCGTCTGTAATTGAAGCAGTTATCGCAGGGGAACTTGATGGAGGAGTCATAGGCTCCACTCCTGCGATAATTAGAGCGGTGTCAAAAGATGTACCAATTAAGGTGGTTGCAGTAGGCGAAGTAGGAACTAAAGAAAAACCCGGGGACTATCTCGTTGTTTTAAAGTCGTCAGGTATAGAGGATATGGCGGATCTAAAAGGAAAGACAATAGCAGTACATCGATTAGGCACCCTCCTTGATTTAACCTTAAGAGTAGGATTAGAGCAAAATGGGATAGACCCCAATACAGAAGTTACTATAACGCAGGTAAAAATCCCAAATATGCCTCAAGCTCTTTTAAATGGGGAAGTAGATGCTGCTTTCGTATTCCCGATGGCCATGCCTCAATTAGAAGACAAAGTAAACGTTGTTTTCACTCCAGCTGATGTCTTCCCTGAGGGAGTTCCCTTTGGAATGGTATTCTTTACCGAAGATTTCATACAAAACCATCCAGATAAGGTAAAAAGTTTCATTAAAGCCTATCTTAGGGGATTGCAGTGGGCAATAGATAATCCAGATAAAGTACCGGAGATAGCAGCCATGGATACGGGACTTCCTATAGAAGTAACTAAGAAGATACCTTGGCCAGAATTTAATCCCTCTGGCCGTGTAAGCGATGAATCATTCAAAAAAATTATCGATGCAATTAAAAAATATGATCCTGAATCACTTGGAAGAAACGTTACTGTAAATGAATTTATTGACTATAGATTCCTATGAATAGAAAAGTACGAAAGACCTTCTCGCTTGTGGGATTTTTCCTAGTGTGGGAAGGGATTTGCTATTTTGGATTAGTGAACCCAATTTTTCTACCTGCTCCAAGTAAGATATTTCTCACTATCATAAAATTACTTCAAAGTGGCGAACTAATAACACATACTACCATAAGCCTTTATAGAGCTATTTTAGGTTTCTTATTGGCGGCAATTATAGCAGTACCTCATGGTATTCTTATAGCATGGTTTAATACAGTCGAAGATTTGACGAACCCTCTAGTTGAACTTTTCAGGCCGATACCCGCGGTTGCTTTAATTCCGGTTGCAATATTGTGGTTCGGTATAGGTAACTTATCGAAGATAATGATTATAGCTTTCGCTTGCTATTTTCCTATCATATTGAACACTATATCGGGAGTAAGACAGGTAGATGTTAACCTCCTGAAAGTTGCTAAACTTTTTGGAGCTAATAGGCTTCAAACTTTAACTAAAATAGTACTACCTTCTGCCTTCCCCTCGATAATGACGGGCCTTAGATTAAGTTTGGCAGTATCTCTGATTCTGCTGATCGTGACTGAAATGATAGGAGCTAGATCTGGCTTAGGTTTAATGATAATAGAAGCAGAGTACACTTTTAAAACTGATAAAATGTTCGCAGGGATATTCACTATCGGCTTTATTGGATTTTTCTTTAATGAAATCATGGTTAGAGTAGAGAGGAGACTAACACGATGGAAGAGAGAGATACAAAGTATCTCGTTCTAAGAATGGAAATAATGCAGGAAATTTTCTGGCTCAATTTACTTCTATACATAGATTACCTTATGTATTCTTTACAATTCACAAATACGATGTAACTAAACTGGGAAAGAAATATGTCTTCTATAAAATTAAATAATGCAGTCCCTATTAAAGCCAAGGTATTATGGAAAGAAGAAAGAGAAAAGACATATATTGCAACTAATAAGGGTCTTTACATACTCAATAAAAAAGCTACTTTTATATGGAAATTGATAGGGGAAGTTGATGAAACAGGAATAGTTGAGTTATATAAAAGAAAATTTAGGGCGGCTACCGAAAAAGAAATTGCGGATTTTATTGAGAAACTAAAAACTTTAGGACTAGTGGAGATTTGAGATGGATTTATTATTAGTAGAAGTTAGGCAGTCTAGAAGTATTTCAGAAGCAGATATAACTGTTCCTCCACTTGGAGTCGCTTATATTGCCGCTTTAGCTGAACAAGGAGGCTTTAAAACCGGTATAATCGACTTAAACGTCACAAATGAAAAACTTGAAAGAAAAATAAAAAAAGCAAAACTAATAGGAGTCTCTTGCTACACCAATAACTATCACGAAGCTCTCAAGATACTTTATTTAGCTAAAAAGCAAAAAAAGAAAGTTATAATAGGGGGGCCTCACGCGACTGCTTTGCCGGATGAGGTTTTAGATGACGGATTCGACTTTGTAGTGGTAGGTGAAGGTGAACTAGTAATAGGTGAGCTACTTAAAGCTCTTGAAAAAGGGACCACACCAACAATAAAGGGTCTGGTGTATAAAGAAAATAACAAAATTCGAAAAAACGGAAGCCACAGAGTTAAAGATCTTGATTCTTTACCTCTACCAGCACGTCATCTATTGGATTTGTGGAAATACACATACCCCGGCGCAGTTGCTACCAGCAGGGGATGTGCGTATTACTGTAGATATTGTTGTGCTAGAAGTATTGCCGGCCGTCTTAGGCTTAGAAAAGCTGAAAAAGTCGTTGACGAGTTAATATACATCCAAAGTCTAGGGTTTGATTCTTTTTTCATTATAGACCCTAATTTCGCATTTGATAAAAGAAGAGTATTAGAAATCTGCAACTCTGTTAAAAAACTGGATATGGAATGGCTCACTGAACTACGATTGGATCATGTCGACAGTGAAGTCATCACGGCAATGGCCAAGGCAGGCTGTAAAGTAGGGCGGTTTGGGATAGAGAGCGGCTCTCAAAGACTTGTGGACTTGATAAATAAAGGTATTCGAATAAGAGAAGTTCTAAGAATTGTAAAAAACTTTGTCCAAGAAGGCATCACACCAGTATGTGGATTCATGATAGGACATCCTACTGAGACTGAAAAGGAATTTAAAGCTACTTTAAAATTAGCCTTAAAAATCAAAAAACTAGGAGGAGAAGTTACTTTCGCAGTTCAGACTCCCTACCCAGGAAGTTATCTCTACAGGAAAGCCGAGAATATCGGAATAAAGATTCTTACTCGCCAATGGCGTGAGTATCATCATCTCAATCCAGTTATAGAAACCCAGAACTTTTCTAATAGCGACTTGAGGAGAATGCTCTTCGATTCTATTACAAGAATAATGAACACTACACTACCTGATATAGAGGTATTAGAAGAGAAGCCTATGGTCACTAAGATTAGTGAGGGCCTGGAGAGGAAATCTTTCAGAAGCATTGCATTACATGCTACATGAAAAGCGCTATCTACACCTCGAATGGCTCCTTTTTATAAAATTTTCACTCAGATAATTTTATCACTAACTTCATTTGAAATTCCAATTATGGCTATTCCAGAATTTGATATTGAGCCTTTTTTAGAGAAAAAAAGAAAAGGTAGAGTAGAGTTCCCTTCACTAAAAGAAACTCTCAAAATTGTTCCAAAGATCCATGGCCATGTTTGTACGGCTTCTTATCTTGGGGCGAGAATGGCTTTACTTGCTGTTACTTATCTAGATTTAGAGAGAAAGAAAGATCTTTGTGCCGCAGTGGAAATTCTTACATGCGCTGCTGATGGCATTGCAAGTGCAACAACATGTAGCTTTGGGAGCGGTAGACTGGTATTTCTAGATCATGGAAAGTTCTCCTCTATTTTCTGTAATCGTAGAACAGGTAAAGCTGTTAGAGTATCCCTCAGACCAGAAGTAGATAAAGAACATATCGAGTATGGAAAAAAACTTAATGAATTTTATTTAAAACTGAAAGACAGAACTCTAGAAGAAGCACGTAATGCAAGAGCAAAATTAGATGAAGAGGAAGCCAAGTTAATAAGAAAGTGGCACAAAATGGATGACGACGAACTATTCATTGTCACCAGCGTAAAGGTCGACCCAAAAAAATTGCAATATCCTCTAGATCAACAGTATATAACAAACCCTATTAACTGCGATGACTGCGGAGAATACGTGGAGAGTTCCAGAACTATAACAAGGAACAGTGAAGTTCTCTGCAAAACATGTGCAGGAATTTTTAAAATTAGAAAATTATAATATCCCAGAATTACTATTCTAATCATTCTTATGCAGAGGATAGGTCTTAGAAAAGGCAGGAAAAGAGCTATACATACTTTTGGACAATGCAGAAAAACTAATTACGGTTATGAAATAAAAAAGCTCTTTAGTGAGGGTATCCTCTGCAAGTTACACACAAGTAATGAGTTGAGAGAAGGCTTCTGCTGGGTCGTGATTAGACCATACCTAGGCTCTGGAAGTCCCTTTACGTTATCATATTTAGAGAAATCTGATAGGACCATAATAGCGGTATTTGAAAAAAATAAAGAGAAATATGAAGTATTTTTAGATAACCGAGGGAGAGCTAGAAATCTTACAAAGAATAGAGGATATTTAATAGAGTTTATACCAAGAAAAAAATTTTACAACTTATATGAGCAAATGCCTCTTGGAAAAGGCAATATCTCAGAGCCTTTTGAGCTAAGGGAAGAAAGGATTAAGAATTTCCTAGAATTGGGAAAAACCACTAGGGAACTATTAGTCTTAGATGCATCTACCGGAATTAAAGAATACTTGAGATACTACGACAAAAAGGGTAGTCTAACATGCCTTAATATATCTATGGAAATCCTTAAAAGAACTAAAGAATGGCTACGGAGTAGCTCGGCTAGTTTCATCGCTTATGATGCTGAGGTTGGCTTTCCGTTCAAGGAAGAAGCTTTTGATCTTGTGGTATGTGATGCTCTCCTAGAATATGTCTCCAACCCTCAGGAAGTTCTAGCTGACGCTTGTAGAGTTGTGAAAAAAGGAGGCACTATGATAATCCTTGAGCCAATTACCTCAAGATATAAAGAAGATTTCTATCCACAAGACCTCTGGGAGATAGCTCTATGGAGACCACAATATGATCCCAATTTCAATTCAACATGTATAGAAATAACACTAGGCAAAAAAGGAATGAAGCAAATTGAAAAAAGAGAGATGACCTTCTACTACGATATATACGATAAAGTAGAATTCCGGCAGGGGATATTAAAGGTCCAAAAATCTTTTATACAATAATCATCCAAGAAATAGCTAGATAGATAGACGTAGAGGAGAGGTTAATAGGGTTGTCTTACATGTACTCAAGAACTGCTCTTTCAGTAGATGAAAAAGCTCTACCTCTCTACAGCGATATCAGAGAATTAGAGGGAATAAGACTAATTTACCAGCATAATGCCAGTGTGTGGGACAACTGGGCAAAACATATTAAAAAAGGCGGAAAAGTTGTAGGTACCCTCGCTAATCCTCCAATAGAGGTATTGAGAGCAGCTAACGTTTTTTCAATAATATACAAGAGGAGAGAGGACTTAAATAGAACGATTATAAAAGGAGATTATAAACTCAGCAAGTGGATTTATCATTTTGGAATCGGAGAATGCGTATGTAGATATGTTAGCGGTGCTGCTGGGTCCCCCATTTTAGGTGCATGCCCCGGGTATGATCTAGTGATAACAGATTTCGTGCCGAAGATCCCAGAGTGGAATATACTGCTACGTAAAATTGGCCAGGAATGGGAATTTGATTTTATAGAAATTGAGGAAGGTCTCACAAGGAAGGAGAGGGAAAGAGCCATATATGATAAACTGTGCTATTTAAAAGATAAATTAGAGAAACTAGCCGGCACAGAAATAACAGATGAAAGCCTTCAGCAGAGCATTGAACTTACAAACGATGTCACACGAGTGTTTCAGGAAATCGATAATCTAGTAAAACAAGAGCCCCATCCACTTAAAAGTTTTGACATCTACAACTTGAAGGTAATATGTACAGACTATATCGGAGGCATAACGCAGGAATTACTCGGGGCGTGCTATATCCTTAAAAATGAACTTAAAGAGAGGGTAGAACAAGGAATTGGATATGAGGGTAAAAAAATCCTACTCGCAGGAGGCTTTAGAAATGAGTTCCTCTATGCGATAGAGGAGAGTAAGGGTATTGTTACGGCGGGATGGCCCTACCAGAGATTTACTTCTCATAGAAAGCTAATAAAAGACGATTCTGACCCTCTCAGAGCTCTCGCTAAATGGTACGCAGGACATTCTGGAATGGGTACAATCAAGGAAACCGCAAGGGACTTTCTAGATCTTATAAAATACCACGAGATCGATGCAGTAATATATAATAAGCAATGCCCCTTTGGGACTTCAGCTGTCTACAATGCATATCGTGAGATTAAATCTCGAGTGGACATACCTTTCTTGACCATAGAAGCCGATCAAGAAAAACCTGAGAAACTTATTAGCTATTTCTTAAGCAAATTAATGTGAAGTTTCTTAAAGTTAAATAGATGTCTTAATCTATGGAAGAAGCTTGCTGTTATCGCTCTTTTAAAAACAACATAGTAAACTGTCGGCTATGTACTCACTATTGTTTTTTAAAAGAGGGTGAGAGAGGATTCTGTAAGGTTAGAATTAATGTAAAAGGAAAACTTTACAATACAATCTATGAGAAGCTTTCAAGTTTCAGCACAGATTACATTGAAAAAACTCCTTTATACCATTTTTACCCTAACCACAGATTTATCACTGTAGGAAGTTTTGGTTGCAACTTAAAATGTGCTTTTTGTTTAACCTGGAGTATAACACAAGTAGAACCGGAAGAATTTAGAGCGGAGTATATTAAAGCCGATAAAATAGTTGAAGCATCTAAACAACTGAAGTGCAGAGGTGTAGTATATACCCATTCAGAGCCTACTCTTAATATAGAATACTACGCTAAGATAATGGAGCTTGCTAAAGGAAATGGGCTCCTAAACGTATTTGCCACTAACGGACTGATATCCCCTGAAGGCTTGAAAACCATCTGTGAGTATATAGACGCGGTTGCCTTGACTGTGAAGGGTAACCAAGAGTTCTATTCTAAAGTATGTGGATTTAAATTTAATAACACTCATTTATTACGTTTAATAGATATTTTTAAAAGTAAAAATACGCATTTGGAGCTGGTTTATGTTATAATACCCGGCTTTAATGATGACGAAAAAAATCTTTCTGAAGCTATACATTTAAGTAAAAAAGCTGACTCTCCACTGATCTTGTTGAGATTCTTTCCAAGCTATAAAATGGACAAAATTGATTCGCCTTCTGAAAAAATTATGGAGAAGGCATTAAATCTAGCATATAGTAAAGGGCTAAAATATGTGTATCTAGAAAATATCTTTTCACATCCAGGAAAGAATACGTATTGCGAAAAATGTAAGAAGTTGTTAATAAGGAGAGAAGGCTATGGGATAGTCGAGTGGCATCTGGAGGGGAATAAATGTCCAAGATGTGGTACTATAATTCCTATAAGGGGGTATCCCTATTTTGATTCATAACAAAAGTGTTTATGTGAGTTCTAAAAAATGAGAAGAAAGAAATTGCCACATTGGCCATCATATGCTCGCTCTCTAAAAAGAACCGCAAAAAAAATAACAGGTCCTGCAAAAAATTTCGAGCCTTTAATTATTAAGGCTTCTGACATTGCTGAGCCATACTATAAAGCTCAGGCTCTCTCATGGATAGCTAGAAGAATGGCGGATGTAAACCTGAAAAGCTCTAATATTTTTTCTATGGCATTAGAAGCTGCCGAAGAAGTTCCACAAGAATGGAGACGTGCCGAGATTCTAGAACATATAATAATAGAGATGTCTAAAGCTGGAGAGAAGGATTATAGTAAACCGATTGATAAAATATTAACAATAAACGACCCTAAACAAAAACAAAAAATTTTAAAAACAATTTCAAGAAGGCTTACATTGCTTGGTATTAAAATACCAGATATATCCAATAAGATTAAGGAAAATTATTCAGAGGATAGCTTTAAAAAGAGTAAAGACCTAATTTATTATCCTAAAACTGGAAAAGCTAAAAAAATTACGCTGGCTTTATTTAACACTTATAAAGGCAAAAAACTTAGAGATCCCCTAATTAGAGCTATTGCGAGAGCGGCTCCTGTATGCTACGCTTTTGATTTAAATCTATGTCTCATAGGATTTCCAGCATCGAATACAGGAGAAGTTATCTCAATAGTAGAAGCAGAAAGTAAAATCGGGGAAGGAGAGAGTTTCATTAGGAGACTTAAAGAAGAGGGTAGATTATTTATAATAAAAGATCTAAAAAGCATACCACCTCATTTAGGAGAGATAGTCGCAACCACTTCTAACCCAGATCAAAAGAAGAGTACGAGTCTAACCGAAATCGTACAAGACAACAATGTCCTTTGCATTTTAATAGGACTTGGAGGACAGGGGCTACCAAAACATATTCTCGCTAGTGCACGCAGACATCTTGAAATCACCGGCAAAGGGGTTCCTTTGGAAACATGCACAGCTATAGGAGCAATTGGGGCCCTCTTATCAAGGAGATAGCGAAGTAGAACTACCATAATATTTATATTAGTTATACAACGCAAGTGAATTGAGGTTTTTACTATGAAGATGCCAAGAGAAAAAAGGACCTATTGCCCTTCATGTAAGGCCCATACTATCCATGAGGTTCTGAGAGTTAAAAAAAGAAAAGCTAGTGAACTTAAAGCAGGACAGAGACAATTTAGACGGGTTATGAAAGGATATGGAGGATTTCCACGCCCCCAGCTAAAAGGTGCTGGTAAACCCACTAAAAAAGTCAGTTTAATATTGAGATGCAAAGAATGTAAGAAATCTCATAGCGTCGAAGGTTTCCGGATAAAGAAACTAGAAATAGAGGAGGCGTGATATGGAGGAATTAATATCTCAACCCCGAAGTAGATTCTTAAGAGTCAAGTGCTCTGACTGTGGCAATGAGCAGGTTATTTTCGGATCAGCTGCAAGTAAAGTAAAATGCTTAATTTGTGGGAAGACATTAGCGGAACCTCTTGGGGGCAAAGCACGTATAATGACAAAAATAGTTTCAGTACTGGAGTGATAACTTGGTTAAGAAAAAGAGCCCATTTCCAAGTGAGAATGATTTGGTAATCTGTACGATCTCCAAGGTATTTTCTCATGGAGCCTTCGCAAAGCTAGATGAATATCAAGGGAAAGAGGGCTTTATCCACATCTCTGAAGTAGCTTCGACCTGGATTAAAAATATCCGTGACTTTGTTAGAGAAGGTCAAAAGACTGTGGCCAAGGTCTTAAGCGTAGACCCCAAGAAGGGCCATATCGACTTATCTGTGCGGAGGGTTAGTGATGCCCAGAGAAAGAATAAAATGATGGAATGGAAAAGGGCTCAAAAAGCAGAAAAACTCTTAGAAATAGCTGCAAAAAAGATTGGTAAGACTCTAGACGAAGCTTACGAGGCGGTGGGTTTTAAGCTTGAAGATAGATTTGGCGAAGTCTATACTGGTCTTGAGGAGATCATAATTGCTGGTGAAGAAGCTTTGAAGGGTCTTAAAATTCCTGAAGAATGGAAAAAAATCGTAACTGCGGTAGCCAAAGAAAATATAGTATTACCCTCAGTTAATATAACAGGGTACTTGGATCTCAGATGCTATAAGCCAGATGGAGTGGATCGTATTAAAAAAGCCCTAATTACTGCAAAGAATGAAAATTATGGAAATTCCAAGATCGAAGTGAAGTACATAAAATCTCCACGATTCAGTATAAATGTAACTTCGCCTGACTACAAATCGGCTGAAGAGGCCCTTAGAAAATGTGCTGAAAGAGCGATATCAGAGATACAAAAACTCGGTGGAATGGGGAAGTTTTTAAGGGAACAAAAATGAAAATAAAATATTGCAAAAATTGCAAGATTTATACGTTACAAGAAAATTGTAAGAAATGTGGCAATGCAACTTCTAGTGCTCATCCGCCTAAATTTTCCCCGCTTGACCCATATGGGAAATATAGAAGAAAACTCAAATTGGAGGCAGAAAAATGAGTTTTGAGATTAAGATTACCAATGAACCAAAACTGGATCGGCCTGTATTAATAGAGGGTCTACCGGGTATAGGGTACGTAGGGAAGATAGCAGCCAGACATTTGATAGTAGAACTCAGAGCCAAAAAATTTGCTATATTACATTCAGACCTCTTCCCGCCGCAGGTGCTCGTTAGGAGAAGTGGTTTGATAGAAACTATGAAAAATGAATTCTATTATTGGGAAGCTGAAGAGAGCGATCAAAAAGACCTGATAATAGTAGATGGGAATACTCAAAGCTCTACTTCAGAAGGGCAATATCTACTAAGCAAGAAAATATTAGAAGTCGTAGAAAGCCAAAACATAAGCAGGGTATACACTCTTGGCGGATTAGGAGTAGGGAGAACCGTAGAGAAACCAAAAGTTTTTGGAGCGGTTACTGATAAAGATTTGATACCAAAACTTGAGGAGCTTAACGTCATAGTAAAAAGAGAGGGTCTAGGACAGATAGTCGGGGTTTCTGGGTTATTATTAGGACTAGCAAAAGTACGGGGGATACCTGGAACATGCTTGATGGGCGAGACTTCTGGGTTTTATCTTGATTCAAATGCTGCGAGAATTGTCCTTGAAGTTCTAACGCGGTTATTGAATATAGAGGTGGACTTGACGAGATTAGTAAAGAAAGCAAAAGAGGCGGAGAAGAGAGTTGCAGAAGCCCAAAGGATGGAAAGGAAGATTATGGAAGAGATGGGCATGATACAGAGAAGACCACCCTCAGATGAAGAGATGAGATATATAGGTTGAATTATCCTTTAGCACAGGGGATACATAATATTTTATTTCCCACCTTTACAGTTTTAGTTTCCATAACCGGCTCGCCGCATAAAGAGCATTTTATAGAGGGGTAGGTTCTTGCTTCTGAGGGTAACTCTATTTTTTTTAGTTCTATAGTAAATAAATCCTCAGCCATATCATTGAGTACCTTATTTATTCTAGCTTTTTTATCTTTTATAGTCGAAAACGCTTCATATTTTAATGCAATCCTGACGGCTTCACCAGAGGGTCTTTTAGCAAAGGTATAAACATGCTTCCCGTAATCACGAATAAGAAGATTTCCTCTGCCAAGAGTACATCCTGTAATTATCTGTACTGCATCAATTGCACAGGATTTATTCTCAACTATAGCTACTAACTCTTCACCTTTCGCCCTGCTTACCCCTAAGATATCTAAAGCCAGAATAGAAACCCTATAACCTATAGCGAGACCAAAGCATTTATGCCCATGAAATTCTATAGCTTTCTGGAAATCCATAAATTCACCTATCAAGATACCTTTAAGTATTTTCCTAGAGATGGTTGAATATGCAAATCGACTGCGATTTTCATATACATAGTAGATATTCTGGAGCTACTTCTGGTAAAATGGACTTTAATACAATTTCTTCTCAGGGAAAATTAAAGGGGTTGGATGTTGTCGGCACAGGAGATGCCTTACATCCAAAGTGGTTAGACGAAATAAAATCGCTTAAAGAGTATTCTGAGGGGATATATGAAATAAATGGTAGCAAGTTTATACTCACGGTCGAAGTCGAGGATAATAGACGGGTTCATCATCTCATATTTTTACCCGAAATTAGCTCTGCTGAGAGCCTTAGAGAGACCTTAAAAAAGTTTTCATCGGATATTGACGTAGATGGAAGACCGCATCTAAGACTCAACGGCGAAGAACTGGTTGATTACGTGAAAGAATGCGAAGGCATCATAGGTCCTTCCCATGCTTTTGTACCATGGACTAGTATCTATAAGGAATATGATAGTTTAGGAGATTGTTATGGAAAAAACATCAGTGATATAAAATTTTTAGAGCTAGGGCTAAGTGCTGATACTGATATGGCGGACCTTATAGGAGAACTAAAAAGAGTAGTATTCCTTTCTAATTCAGACGCGCATTCTCCCTGGCCTCATAGACTTGGGAGAGAATTTAATCGAGTTGAAATATCTGAATTGAACTATAAAAGCATCAAAAACGCAATTCTCGATAAAAAAATTGTTCTTAATGTTGGACTTGATCCTAGACTTGGAAAGTATCATAGGACCGCCTGTATAAAATGCTTTACGCTATACGAGCTAAAAGAGGCAGTTAGATTGAATTGGAGATGTAAGTTGTGTGGAGGGCTTTTAAAGAAAGGCGTCTACGATAGAGTTCTAGAATTGTCTACAAGCAGCTCTCCTAGACACCCATCATTCAGACCAAGATATGTGAGAATAGCTCCTCTAGCTGAGATACTCTGCCTAGCATTAAAAGTTAAAAATATATATTCAGATAAAGTTCAAGAGAGCTGGAAAAAACTTGTAACTCAATTTGGAAGTGAAATTTCTGTTTTAATAGATGTGCCAACTAGAGAAATTGAAAAAGTAAGTAATAAGGAACTTGCTAAGTTGATAAGAGCTTTCAGAGAGGGTAAATTCAAAGTTGAAGAAGGAGGAGGAGGGAGATATGGTAGAGTAATATTCGGTGAAAACAAAGAGCAAAAATTTTATAGAGGAACTCAATCTATGTTGGATTCATTCGTGGAGTGAACGCTATGGAAGTGGAAGAATATTGCTGTTATTGTGGAACTTGCTCGAATGTGTGCCCTGAGAAAGCAATTGAGTTGAGTGATAATGAGAAAGTAGAAATTGATAATAATGCTTGTATAAAGTGCGGAATATGTGTAAAAGCTTGTCCTGTAGGTGCGATATATGGATTATGATACAGTTATAATTGGGGCTGGCCCTGGAGGAAGCATGACAGCTAAAACTGCTGCAGAGCTAGGATTAGACGTGCTGCTCGTTGAAAAGAGACCAGAGATCGGCATGCCCGTAAGATGCGGAGAAGGCACAGGGATTAAGGGACTAAAAGAGCTCGGCATACCAAAAAATAAGAAATATATCGCGTGGGAAACAAAGGGTGAATATATCTATTCACCTGATGGAAAGCGCTTAGAGATAGTTGAAGATGAGCCTAATGGATATGTTCTAGAAAGGAGAATGTTTGATAAATATCTGGCTCTATATGCCGCTAAAGCGGGAGCAGATATACGGACAAGAACATACGCTATGGGAATTAAAAGAGAGAATGGGTTTTTGAGGATTAAGCTTAAACATTTTAATGAAGTTTACGAGGTAAGCTGTAAAATCGTTGTTGGAGCAGATGGAATAGAAGGTACTGTTGGTAAGTGGACAGGCCTAGAAAACAGGACAAAATTATCACAGATGACTTCTAACGTACAATACGAAATGGTAGGACTTAAATTGGAAAATCCTGAGGTCATGGAATTTTACTTAGGAAGAAAAATAGCTCCCGGGGGATACGCTTGGGTTTTTCCAAAAGGAGAAGATATAGCTAACGTAGGATTAGGTATAAGGCCTACTGGCAAAGATACTGCTTTTGAATATTTAAATCGATTTATTAGTTCTCACGATTACTTGAAAAAAGGTAAGAAAGTTGGGATGGTTGTAGGAGGAGTGCCTGTCCAAGGTCCAATAACCAAAAGTGTTACAGACAATGTATTGCTTGTAGGGGATGCCGCAAGGCACGTTGACCCGCTTACTGGAGGGGGTATGTACAACGCAATGGTATGTGGGAGAATCGCAGCTAAAGTTATTCGAGAAGCGGTTGATACACAAAATTTTTCAGAAGAATTTCTTATGAAATACGAGAATGAGTGGAGGGAGAAGGTAGGAGCCGGTCTAATGAGATCTTTAAAAGTAAAAGAGGTACTAGAAAAGTTGTCAGATGAACAAATGAATCAAATCGGTAAATTTTTACGAGGAATGAAGATAGGCAAGTTAGATATAAAAGAAGTAAGTACTTCCCTACTAAAGCTTCCGCCGGAGTTTATAAAATTCGTTGAAAGCCTGCTCTAAAAAAACTCACAAATGTAACCCAAATTTTAAATATAAACATCATCATAATACCGGAAGGGGAATAAATATAGATATAGTAAAGACAGGCATAAGGGACTTTGACCATTTGTTTGAAGGAGGCGGGTATCCTAGGGGAAGTACTATACTAGTGATGGGAGGTCCCGGAACCGGTAAGTCTATTTTCGGTATGCAGTATCTATATTACGGAGCCTTAGAAAATGATGAACCCGGAGTCTATATAACCATGGATGAAACTCCCGAGAAAATAAGACGTAATATGAAACCATTTGGTTGGGATATCCATGCTTTAGAATCCGATAGAAAGCTAATTATAGTCGACGCAGTATCCTCAAGACTGGGAATGGATAGCAGAGAGCCACATAAAATTGGGGGAGGAGTAGATGTTGATTCATTAATCTCACAGGTATTAACTGCGGTAAGAAAAATTGATGCTAAACGTCTTGTCGTAGATTCTATTGCAGTACTAAATCTTTATTCCCAAAGCGAATTTACTGCCAGAACCAATATGCTTAGACTTTCCAATCTATTATCTTTACAGGACCTTACTTCTCTAATAATCACAGAAGCCAAAAGTGCAAGTATAGGTATAACAGAGTTCCCTCCTGAGACCTTCATGTTTGATGGTGTCATCATTTTAAAGCTAGATGTTGAGACTCAGGAACGGCGAATATCTATAAGGAAGATGAGAGGCACCAAACATGTAATAGGTTCTTATAAATTCGCGATAGGTAAAAATGGAATTACCTTGATGCCTTAATAAGGCTTATAATTCCAGCTACTCCGGTCATCATAACATCGCCCATAGGTGAGGCAAATTCTATCTTTATTTTTGAGCCTTCCAAGAGTCTTCTTCTAGGACCGGTTATTAAGAATTTTTTAATATTTCTACTACCAACTTTTTCTCTAATGTAACATCCATGCCCCTCGTCATTAAATATTTCCTCATTAGACACCTCTCCATTTGCAAATCTAATTATATATTTTTCAAGTTTATTTCTATCTAGCATTCCGGTATGGTGTTCTAATATTCCTAAGAACCGATCATCCTCCCCAATCATAGATACGAGAGTATGCCCATTTCCAATATCAACCGCAACTATCGGCCTTTCTTTTAAACCATATGTTGCACCAACTACTGCCGCTATTTTAGAGTCAACCACCACAATATCTCCTGAGCAGAAATTCTTGGCAAACTTAACGATGCTTCTCATTCTAGAGAAATAGGGGGGTGGATCCCTATATAAAAACCCCGTTACTTTTGGATTTCTTTCTACTGTTTCTTTTATCTTTTCGAACCTAAAGGCTCTATCAGATTTCTTTGGAGCATAACCATGGTCTTGAACTGCCAAGCCAATAAAATCAAACTTAAAGTCTTCTCCAACGCCTACAAGAATATTTTTTATTAAATTAAAATCTACATCCCTCGTTTGGATTCTCTCACAATCATAGTTGCCAGTATCTTCTTCATCAATAATCTTGACTCCCATCTCTTCAACTTCTTTTAAGTTATCTCTTATTGTGCGAGCCGAGTTAGGCGTCATATATACCTTATAACCTTTCTTAATATGCCGAAGTATAGCATTTGCTATCGGCCCTCCCCCCATGGTCTCTCCATAAAAAAGGATATCTCCTTTAGTATGGTAAACTTTTTTTGCAAGAACCTGGGTCATTGAAGGTAATACGATTTTAATATTATTCTCAGGAATTTTTCCTTCGTCATATACGAGAATGTCCTGCGTACCAACTCCAATATCTATCGCTAGGATACGTAGGTTTCCGTCGGTATCTCCCATGTTTTTTTATTAACTCGTATATATTTTAAAGTTTAGCTTTACTCTTCATGGCCAAAATTATCAATAAAAAACAAATAATCTCCTTATTTTTAAACAAAAAAAAATTCTTCACTGATAGGCATCTTGGTATTACCTTTATTAAAGAAGATATAATCAGGAAATCAAAAATAATTTATATTATTAAGTCCAAAAAGATCTTGGCTTCCAAGTCGAAAGAGGTTAATTAGGGGCCTCTCCTATGATTTAATTTGATAGCCGTTTAAACTAATATCATGGAGACTAAGGAGAGGAGAATTTACAAAGTTATTTTAAAGGAAAAACAAAGGTCCTTTTTGTATTTATTTAGAGTATCCATAGAAAAATCTATCCGAATGATATTTATTAGTGTATATAAAAACTAAAATTTTAGCTCGGGTAAATCCAATGTTTCGAAAAATCTTGACCCCACCGGCACATTTCATAGCTATGGTAATTAGTAGATATAAGGTAGCCCCAAGTTCTATTATCGCCATATCTTACTTGACAGCTCTTTTAACTCTCATATCATTTTATCTGGCTTTCGCTACTACAAATTTAAATCCCCGGTGGTTCGAAGCAGCAACAATCGGAGGTATGGTACTCAGCGCATTAATTTTTGAGATATTCCAAGAATTCTTAAATATCAAAAAGAATGGTAGACACGCTATAGTACTAGATCGATATACAGACCTCCTACTATTCTGGGGCACATTATATGTGGCTTTTAAGTATAGTTATGAGAGCTTATTGCTTTTCAATATTACACGAGAGTACTTTATCTATACCGGAGCTATTTTGTCTGCCGGCATATTTGTAATGGATTTCTTGTCCTGGAAGAGGAAGAGTTCACAGTTTATTGAAGCTAGATCGGATAGACTCGTTTTCTTCTCTATTTGCTTAGGAGTAGGCTATTATTTAAAACGCTTCGAAGTAGCTTATTTTATTGGAGTTTTACTTTTAATTGGCATAATTTATATCTCAATTATTAAAAGCAACTTTAAGATTTTAATAAATGCTATCTCCTCTACGTTTTCTTATTTACGAGGATTTTTTTCATTTTTATACCGCAACATAATTTCCGTGAGAAAAGTATCTTCTATAAAGTTTAAAAAAGAGGTTTCTTCTCACAATGAATACGTCGAGGAGGAAACCTATCGAGAAGAACATTATCAGCCACCGGGATATCATTTTACAGCGGTTGTAACTAACGGGAAATCTGAGCCTGTTGCTAACGCTGAAGTAACTTTACATAATCTAGAGACAGGAGAAAGTATAACTAAATATACTGATAACCAAGGCAGAGCTGATTATTCCGGCGTAGAGGGGGGGCACTATAAAGTTTTAATAAATGCTGAGGGCTTTGATCCAGAAGAATATGAGCGTTTTATAAGCATGGACTCGGGTGAGGTGTTTACCCTCAGCAAACCGTATTCAGACTTGAGTATTGTCATATCCGATAAATCGAAAGCAACCCCTGTTCCCAATGCTAACGTCACAGTCAAGAGCATTACTGACAGCCAGGTCATAGCGGTGAAGTCATCAGATAACCTTGGAGTAGCGTATTTTGAAAAACTAGAAATTAACGAATATGATATAATCGTCGAAGCTTCAGGATACGAAAGATGGCAAAGAAAAATTAACTTAATCGAAGAGAACGTAGTGGCTGTGAACCTTGAAAAAGAAAGTAAAGCGAGTTTGCCTGTTAATGCCGATACCAGTGCTTTAGCTGAGAGTTCTCATGAAGAAATTGAAATTGATGCCCTTATTGGCGAGTCTTTTCTAATCGAATATGAAGAACCTAAGAAGATTAGAAAAATAATGATAGAGACTATTCAA
The DNA here is from genome assembly GCA_002011125.2 of Candidatus Hydrothermarchaeum profundi. Classification (GTDB taxonomy): domain Archaea; phylum Hydrothermarchaeota; class Hydrothermarchaeia; order Hydrothermarchaeales; family Hydrothermarchaeaceae; genus Hydrothermarchaeum; species Hydrothermarchaeum profundi. The sequence continues at coordinate 1,136,600 of MTMF02000009.1, read as the reverse complement.
AAACATCTCTTGGACAGCAGGGATGTCTATATTATTTCATCTCAGGATAGAATAAATGAATATAAAGCCAGATTTGGTGATAGAGTTAAACTAATAGTCCTCACCTTGTCTGATTCGCAAGGTGATAAGGAAATAGTGCGAATTCCAATTACAGATCTAGAGTACCTTAAAACCATATTTGAAGAAATGCCCGCTGGCAGCACTCTTATTTTTGAAAATATATCTAGTTTAATAATGAATCTAAGCTTTGATTCCGTTTTTAAGTTTATTTCAGAAGCTTACAAATACTTTATAGAAGAAGGTCTTTCATTGATATGCCTTCTGAATATAGCTGAAAACGAGGAGCACATAGTTAAGGAATTTAGAAATTTGTTTAAAGTAGTTATTAAAGAAAAGAACGGAAAATTATTTCAGATAAAAAATACCTAAACTGCTCTATACTTCTTTTAAAGGTTGAGATTCGAACCTCCACCAACTCCCAGCAGACTTTATTAGATTGTCCTATTCTTCTTGATGTTTATTAGTAGATATACTATAATGCCAAGTGTTCTATTTTCTTTAAAATCCTTACAGAGGTTCTTTACTCTAGGTGATAGAAAGTTAGCTGCCTATCTTTTTATAAATTGTAGATTACAAAATCAGATAAATTCTTTTTCTTTAAGGCTTATAAAACTAGAATCTCCTATAATAATATGATCAAGTACCTCTATACCCATTATTTTCCCTGCTATTACCATCTCCTTTGTTAATTCAACATCATCTTTACTAGGAGTTGGGTCTCCCGAAGGATGGTTGTGTATAATTATCACAGATGCCGCTGATTCTATAACCGCTGATTTAAAGACTTCTCTAGGGTGGACGATGCTTGCATTTAAACTTCCAATCGATATAGTTTCCTCTTTAATGAGATGGTTCTTGGTGTCGAGATATAATGCGACAAAAGCCTCTTTTTTCATATCTTTCAACCTTGGGGAAATTAAATTATAAACGTCTCTTGAAGATCTAATTTGGGGATGTGGACTTTCTGTAAAACTTGCAAGCCTTCTTGCAATTTCAAAACATGCAACGACCTGACATGCCTTAGCATCGCTAATACCATATATTGACTTTAAAATTGAAGTGCTTAATTGTGATAAACGGCGGAGGTTGTAGTACCTGAGTAATCTTTGAGAAAGAGTTAAAACACTTTCCTTCGAGGTACCGGTCCTAAGAATTATAGCAAGAAGCTCTGCGTTACTTAAAACGTCCGGCCCGTATTTCATTAATCGTTCTCTAGGTCTTTCATCAACCGGCATATCTTTAATTTTTATGGAATATCTCATAGCCTGACTTTTACAATGAAAATTTAAAGTAGATAGTGAATACCGGAGAAAATCTTAGCTAAAAAATTAACTTGTTTTCTATTTATTTTCTACGTTTTTTAAACAATCCTCTTAGTAAAGTAAAATATGTTATATCCTTATGGAAAATTGGAGAGGAGGATATACTTTAGAGGATCATTTCTATAATATCCTAAATAACATTGAGGAGTTTAAAGAACTAAAAAAATATAAAATAAAAATAGAAAATAAGCGTTTTAGTGGCTTCGTGGGATCAGTAAAATCAATGGAAAATATTCCTAATTTTACGTTTATTTTAGGTGAATATTGGGGCTACATAAGTGTAGAGGCTCCAATTTTGTTATGGGCGCTCTATCCTTTTACACTAAATAGGATAGTTATAGCATCATTTTTACTTATAGTAGGTTTTATTTTATTCTTTACTTGGAAGTATGGGACACTAAATAAAGTAATTAAAAATTATAAAAATCATGATTTCATAGTTTTTAGTAATAAGAAGAGCCTCCCCCATGAACTAGGACATATATATCTGCATCGCAAGGAACTACTTGAAAATCCTATTGATAAAAAAGGATTTAGAAATGGTCTTGGATTTTTTTTCAATTATAATGTGAAATTAGACATAAAAGTCGAAGAATTATTAGATAAATATGAATTGAGAAAATACGGGAGATTTAATTCACTATTTCTTAAATACTCCGATAAAATAGGTGATATATACCGATTTTGCGGCCTTATTTAACTTGACAATCCTATTTTTCAACCCATTTACCTCTTCCTTCCCAAACTCTTAATGTAAATGGAAACTTTATTTCTTTTTCTAGCTTGGAATAGATAGCTTCGCATAAATTCTCACATGTGGGCTTTTCCATCAGATCATTAAGTACCCTGTGGTCATACTCCTTCAATATTTTCTTGACTACTTTCCTTAATTCACCGAAATCCATAACCATGCCATCCTTCCCCTTCTCGCCTTCTATAACGACTTCGATACGATAGGTATGCCCGTGCATAGGCTCACACGTTTTGTGTTGCGGCAGACAATGAGCTGCATCGATATATTCAATTATTCCCAATTTCATTATAAAGCACCCCAAATTACATGACTCTGAGGTATAATTCTAACATCTAGATAGGAAAGCTCTTCTTGCAGTCCCAATACCTCCTTAGGTGAAGGTGCTTTTAACCCGCCTATGGGGGTTACAGGTTGCAGAACAACTACGGATACATAGTCCTCTATAAGAGACACCCCATTTATTATCTCCTCTTTATCAAAATTTTCAATAAGAACTATCTTACAAAAACAGTCTCTCTTATTATTTTTCGCTAAAATCCTAAAACATTCAACCATATTCTCGAGATATCTATCATAATGATCAGAGCTGTGTGCTTGAGCTAATTTAAAGTCTCCTGCTACATAGTCTACCATATCTTTTATTTTTGCGGCCTTTTCGGGTAAAGACATATTACTCTCTAGGTAGAGAGGCACCCCAATATTAAGCTCCCTTATAAATTCTGCGTATATTAAAGGTTCTCCTCCAGTTAATGAAATAGAGTGAACATTCGCATATCTCTTCATGGTCGCTGAAACCTCTTCTGGGGACAAGGGGTTCCTTAAATTAGTGAATTCAAATGAACCTGGCACGGATTCCACTCTACAATATTCTGATTTTTTATCTTGCGGTGTATCACAGTATATACAGCTAAGATTACAACCTTCAAAACGTACAAACACTTGTCTAACTCCTATATATGGCCCCTCGCCTTGCGCTGAACAAAATATCTCTCTAATAGGAGCTTTCATTTTAATTCCTCCAGAGGCTTTGTCTTATGTATATCCTTAGTGATATCCTCTATTTCACTGCAGTACCCAACACATATTTCTCGCATAATTTTTTCAGGATTTTTGATTCCCATTTTACTCAAACTCATATACTCATCGCTCTCAACATTAATCCCAAAATGAATTTTTTGAGAATTTCTAGAAACACTGGCAATAGATACCGAAAGCTTCTTACCATTATAAAAGAGATCCCCACCATCTCTAGAACATATGTAGCCTAAGTCGCCGAGTTTTTCTTGAGCAATGAATACTAAAATCCTCTGCCTAGCGTAGGCTAGTTCGATTGAAGAAGAATCAAAATGCTCTACAATAAAATGAAGCATATCTGGAGAATATATTTTCTCACCTTTTTCTTTATCCTCGATATCCACCATGTATTTTGGTGCAACATCGCATTTTCCTCTAAACGCCACTATACAATCACCTGAGATACCTAGATACCTCTCAGCCCAATAAGGCAATATTTGCCTCCCATTATACTCCATTTTTTCAACGATGACCCACTTCATATTCCTAGCCTCTCTAACAAGGGGTCCTTTATTCCCGCATTATTAAAAGCCCTCGATCTCCTGACACAACTTTCACACTTAAGACATGGTTTTTCCCCACCAAAGTAACAGCTCCAGCTCCATTCTAAGGGTGCTTCGTATTTCATGCCTGCTAGCACAATATCGGTTTTACTCATTTTTACTAATGGGGCAAAAACTTCTACTTTTGTTAAAGTAGAGTAGGATAGAGAATTATTTACTGCCTCTACAAACTCCATGGAATTATCAGGAAAAGTTGCAGCTTCTTCTGCATCGAATCCAGTAATTATATATTTCGCTCCCATAGCCTCCGCAAAGCATGCCCCGATATTTATAAATAAACCATTCCGATTGGGAACCCATACCTGTTTTGCAGTTTCTTTCGCCAGTTTAGAATCTAAATCTCTTTCTTTCACTTCAGGTATGTCCCCTTTTATAAGTCCACTCCTAGTAATCTCCTTCAACCAAGATATCCGAATTACTTTATGATCCAAACCTAAAATTTCACATATTTTTGATGAGTACTCTACTTCTCTTTTTCTAGATACCTGACCATAATCGAATGTTAATGCTAGAGGAACTTCTAATTCCTCTATAGATAATCTTAAAGCAACCAGAGAGTCTATGCCACTACTAAGAAGAGAAATCGCTTTCATAATATTTAAACTCGGTGAAAGGAATATAAAAATTATTATTAGACCTTCTTATAAATCCGGTTTTCCAAATCAACTGGAGAAAATAGTCCTCTCGCCTCCCCCATTATAGACTCGGTTTTACCTGAAATAAAATATCCTCCCTTTCTAAGGGAGTTATACAACTCCTTATATAATCGCTTCTTCAGCTCTCTTGTAAAATAAATTACAACGTTTCTACATAGAATTAAATCTAATCCAACATGATGCCTATCCTTAAGTAGATCTCTTTTCTCAAATTTTACTAAATTTTTCATAGAGGGAATAATAGTGTAGGTCCCATCTTCCTTGATAAAATATTTTTTAATCTGCTCCGAGTTTAAGCCTCTCATTTCGCTTTCATGATATCTTCCTATTCTTGCTCTCTCTAATACCTCTCTATCAATATCAGAGGCAAATATTACGATAGCAAAATTCTTTATTTTCTCTCCCAGAAATTCATGTAATAGGATTGCAACAGAATATGGTTCCTTGCCATCAGCGCATCCTATACTCCATATCCGGAGGTATTTCCTATTATTTCTTTCCATTTCTTCAAATAGACTCGGAAAGACTTTTTTCTTAATAGCCTCAAATACCTCTGGATTTCTAAACCATTCAGTAACGTTAACGGTTAGTACTCTTATCAGCTTATCATATTCTTCAGGGTTATTAGTAAGTAATTGCTCGTATTCTCTGTAAGTTTTAATGCCTAGGGCTCTCATTCTAATTTGAAATCTCCGCTTGAGATGTTTATCACCGTAAAACTGAGTTTGAAAATCGATACTTTCTTTTACTCTTTTCTTTAGTTTTTCAAAGAAAAAATCGTCATCAAACATGTTCTTTGAGTTCTCTAATGCGCTGTTGGATCTGATCAATCTTAGATTTGTATATTTTAGCTTTCGGACTGTTTTTATCTTTGATATTTTCGTAAGAGCGTAAGAGAGACTTCTCTTGTATTTGTAAAAGCTTCAGCTCTTTCGCAATTTTATGAGACACTCCAGCCCCAGGTTCTACTGGTCCCATAGGAACTACTGTCTGAGCGGACTCTATAGAAGTTTTTTGTTGAGTTAATAACTTTATCATAGTCTCAAGTTCAGAAAGTTTTTTCTCATATTCAGCCAATTTCTCCGCATCCTTAGAAGCGGGAATAGAAACCTGAGCTTCCCTTGTTTTAGATAAAAGAATCTCTTTCTCCTTTTCAGATATTTCTTTATCTTTCTTTGCTAACTCCTTTTCAAGCTGTTGGATCTTAGCATTTAATGCAGCACCAGTCTTAGTTAACTCACGTATAAGGGAGTCTTTAGATTCTAAAATACTTGTTTTTTCTTCCAGCTCTTTTTTAAGCCTCTTTATTTGCTGATTCTGTTCAAACCAAGTATTCTTCAACGTCGTAAGTTCTTCATCTTGGGCTGCCGCCATCATCTTAAATTGCTCAGCTTCTGACAATCTTTCAGCGAGTATCTTTTTCTGATTCTCAAAATCTTCTACTAGTTTACGCTTTGCCTCTTCGAGTTCTGTGATCCTTCTTTCATAAGAATCTATCTTCCTTTCTCTATCCTCAAGTTCTTTCTTTAGTTCCTCTACCAAGGCTGTTTGCTCTGACAATGTTCTTTTCTGCTTCTCAAACTCTTCAGTAATTTTACGTCTCGCTTCCTCAAGTTCTGATAATCTGCTCTCGTATGACTCGATCTTTCTCTCTCTATCTTCCAACTCCCTCCTTAGCTTCTCGACTTGCGTACCCAAAGCGGCAGTTTTACCGGTAAGCTCTGCTATTGTGTTATCCTTAGACGATATGATCTCGTCTTTTTCCCCGAGTTGCGCTTTCAATGCTTTTATTTGCTGATTTAATTCCCACCAAGTATTTTTTAGGGAACCTAACTCAGAATCTTGAGAAGCTGCAATGGTTTTGTACTCTTCGGCTTCAGCTGTAGCTTTTTCTAAAGCAGCTCTCTGCTCTTCGACAGTTCTTCTGAGAACTTTTACTTCTTCTGCTAACGGCCTCAGAACTCTTAGTTCAGCTTCCAAGCCAGCAACTTTAGAATCATCTTCTAGTTGTCTAATTTTCTTCTTAGCCTCTCTTAGTAGTAACTCTGCTTTGTCTCTCTGTTTAGTAAGTTCTTTAACCCGCGCCTCCATATCTTTATAGTCTTCAAGGATTCTGTTTTTCTCTGTTAGTTCCTTCTTGAGTCGGTCGTTTTCGGCTCTGATAGTTGCGGACTTCTTCACCAGTTCTTTTACCATGGCTTCCTTAGAAGCCAGTAATGCAGTTCTTTCTTCTAGCTCGGCTCTAAGACTCTTAACTTCCTTATTCAATTCCCACCAAGTAGCCTTTAAAGAATTAAGCTCCGCATCTTGAGAAGCCGCCATCTGCATGTATTGCTCTGCCTCAGAGGTCTTTACAGCGAGCATATCTTCCTGTTCTGATAATTTTACCTTAAGGTCTCTTATCTCCCTCTCAAGATTGGCTATCTTAGATTCATCTTCTAGGCGTTGAATAGTTTCTAGATGTCTTTTAATTTCCTCGTCCTTTTCCTCTAGGTCTTTATTAAGTTGATTAATCTCGCTATTGAGAATCTCTATTGTTTTATTTAGCTCTTGGATCTCCGACTCCTTGAGCATTATTAGGCTTTCTTTTTCCCTGAGGTCCTCCTTTACTTCCTCTAACTGGGCTGTAAACACAGCGATTTTTTCTAGATCTTTCTCTAGTAGAAGATTCGTTTCTGCTAGAGAATTGTTTTTCATTTGGAGAAGTTGTACTTCATTACTAAGATAATTAATCTGCCTCTTGAGCTCTTCGATTTTATTCAGCGCATATGAGAATCCTATCTCAGGCTTTTCTTTTGCAAATGCGCTTAATAGCACATATTCAGGCGCTGCTTCTTCTATTATAAGTTGATTCTCAGGGTCTTCATTCTCCGTTTCATTATTTTCTTCTTCAACTTCTTCCATTATAGGCTGTTCATCTTTTTTCCTATGAAAAATAGCCTCGAATAATGAGCTTATTTTTTCCTTAAACCTCATCTCCCGTCGCCTCAGAAGATGCTAATTCTTTTTTTAGACTCATTATATTATTAGAAATTTGCTCAAGCTTATCTTTATATGTTTTCTCCAGCACTTTCTTTTTCGCCTCATTAGGTTCATTAGAAAGATTTTCCAACAGATTTAAAACACTCTTTCTTTCTATCTCTAGCCTCTTTATTTTTTTCTCCAACTCGTCTTGGTTCGTAGTTGGTATTTCTTCCTTCTCTTCCTTGATAACCTCCGGGGGAGTCAGCTCGACTTCAAGCATCTTCTCTAGTCTCTTGAAATCTTCCCTTAGTGCATCTTTTATTTCTTCTAGTTTTTTCTGATTCTTACTTTTAATCTCATTATAACTCTCCTCAGATATTGCTCCTCTCTTATAATCCTCATCAACTATTTTCATTAGTTCTAGGATCTCTCGACTTTCTCTCGTGAGTTCTTCAATTCTACGCATTTCTTTCAGCTCAGGCCCTATTTTCCTAATTCTATCAGTTATCTCCATACTGACTTTCTCCAGCTCTAATAAACGAATCCTTCTTTCAAGATTCTTTATAGCCTCCTCTGCGCTGATTAATCTATCATTCATTCCCTCTGAAGCAGCAAATCTTTCTACTAAAAAATTCTCAAGATTTCTTAATTCTTCAGATAATTCGGTTTTAGTAACAGCTCCTTCTAATTTTACATATAGGTTATCAAGAGATCTGAGCAACTCTTTTGAAAGCTCATCAAACCTTATTATCTTACTCCTATCTTCTTCGAGTTCGGTTAACCTATCAGTAAGCTCTGCAAAAATTGTTTCCACCTTTGCCGATAACCTATCGGTATACTTTTTTGTTTCCTCTACTGCACTAACTTTCTCGCTAACAGATTGCGCAATCTCCACCAAGTTTTCGAAACTTTTTATTTTATCAATCAACTTCCTGAATTCTGAAACCTCTTTTCCAAGGCGGTCAACAGTCTCTTCGAGTCTTTCTATGAGAATCTTATTTTCTATTATCTTCTTTTCTTTCCTATCTAACTCCTTTGCAAATTCATCTGGCTTAACTGTTTCAAAAATATCTTTAATATTTTCAAATTCGGCTTCGAGAAAACCAAATGATTTTTCTCTTTCAAGAATCATTGATCTTAATTCGCCTACTTGCTCTGAAACCCTCATTATCCTATCATCTATTCTAGATCTTGCCTCTTCAAATGTCGCAAGCTTCCCTTCAAGTTTTTCTATTTTAAGGAGGAGGCTCTCAGGAGTTAATGCTTCTCCTTCCCTTCTAGTTTCTTCTTTCTTTTCTTTCTCTAGCAACTTCCTCTCGTATTCCCTCTCCGCTTCAAGTTGCTTCTGTAACTCTGCCTCAGCATCATATTCCTCATCGGTTAAAAGCTCTATTTCTTCTTCTTTTTCCTCTTCCTCCTTTTTTCGCCAAAAGACCATCTATGCAAACCTCAATTTTAAATAATTATATGTAATACTCTATAAAACTATCCCTCTCTATAATACATACCCGCTCATATTTTGGATGCCCATGAATATTTATTATCATTTCAACCCCCCAATATTTCCTGTTTTTTTCTTATACCATATCAGACCTAACCCAGCGAATATAGGTAGAACTGCTATTTTTTTGGTTGTAGTCCAGAAAGGCTTAAACACCGTGAAGATATCCGCGGCAGAAGCAGACTTATTCTCATACAAGGCCGCCGCCTCAATATAATACCTACCGGCCTCCAAGCTAAGGTTCTCAGCCGGAATAACCCTAACAAAAGAAAGAGAAGTCTCAATAGCCATCTCCTCCTCAACCTTAGTCAAAACCCTCTCAGTCTCCAACTCCTTAACCGCATACACCAGATGAACATCAAACCTCTCCTTAAAACCAAGATTATAAAGAGAAACATAAAACTTCAAAGGACTACCCAACGAAAGCTCCTTCGTAATAGCCTCCACCTTAACATCCATCAACGGCTCATCATCAATAACCTTTACTGATATTGGTATCGCTTGGGTTCCCCATCCAGATGATAAAACAAGATATCCTGTATATATCCCTGGATTCTCCGGAGCATTAACAATTAACTCAAGATGTTCCGTCGTATCAGTACTAAGCTTAAAATTACTAGTTGAGAGTTCTTTGCCCTCAAAATAAACTTCCAACAAGTTAGATATCTTACCAGCAGGAGAAATAGTTATAGTTTGATTTTCTTTCAGATTATTTGTAATCCATACAGAATACCTCCCAATTTCTCCAGGAGCAAATACAGGCTCTACCATATCGGTCTCTACACTTATACCAGATCCGTAGACCACGCTCACTTTATCAAAGGTGCATAATATTATAATTAACAATAAAACTCTCATCTTCTTTCATACCTTTTTAAACTCTCTAAAAGCGATTCAGCATATATCTCGGCCATTCTAAATCTACCTTCTTTCAATTTATCTCTAGCGAGTTTGAATTCTAGCTCGAGATCGAAAGTGTCTACTCCGCTTGCCTTGAGGTTCTCGATAGTAGTCTCAATCATGCTCAATAGATTATCAAACTCTTTATAGGTTTCGAGATCCCGATCAGGCAACTTATGGGCTTCGTGCTTAACCGGCCGGATGTGTACAAAGAAGGGCCTTCCACCATTATACTTTGGATTCTGCATCATCCCCACGCCTACTTCTAGCTTAGTTAACCTACTGGCGTACTCTTCTCCGTATTTCTCTTTTACTCTCTCAACGTCGCTCAACGACTTGGTATGAAGCTGTAGTTCCGTCAATACATTACCCTTAAGCTCCTCCTTGAAGTCCGCAAGTACTTGAGAAACCATTATGAGGCCTATACCCCACTTTCTGAATTCTCTTGCTCCTTTTTCTAAGGCGATATAACCACCCTTACCACCATATTTCTCGTGGAGTCTATGGATCTCATCAAATACAATAGCCATTTTTAACTCAGTAGACTCCTCCCAGCCCATGTCGAAAATGGTATCAACTATGTTCATAACGGCTTGATCATACTCGCCAGGCTTTAGCTTATCTAACGTGAATATCGTGATCTCACCAGGATTCATATACTTTTTGAAATCTATTCTTACATTAGGATCAGTGACTTCGAATATTAGGCCCCGATAGGGTTTCGCATCTTCCCTTCTCATACCGAACTTCGAGTATACTTTGAAGAAATTCTCATCCCTACAGGGCCTGACAAATCCTGTCCATTGGGCCGTTGGATCAAATACCACAACTGGAATCTTTAGTTCGAGTAACTCTTCTACGATTACGGAGGCTGCTACTGATTTACCAGATCCAGTAGCGCCTGCAACAATCATATGAGTTCTTAAGTCATTAGGATCAAATTCTGCTCTTATATCAGTCTCAGCTATCTTCCCAATCCACATGGGTCCTTTAGGCAGATCTTTGTATTGCGTAGCATGGAGATATCTAGCAGCTGCTTGCTTTCTAGCAATATACCACTTCCTTGCTCTATATCCGGATGCACCCGCGGTTGTGATAAGGAAGAGTGCTATCATTGCTATTTTTTTGGTTGTAGTCCAGAAAGGCTTAAACACCGTGAAGATATCCGCGGCAGAAGCAGACTTATTCTCATACAAGGCCGCCGCCTCAATATAATACCTACCGGCCTCCAAGCTAAGGTTCTCAGCCGGAATAACCCTAACAAAAGAAAGAGAAGTCTCAATAGCCATCTCCTCCTCAACCTTAGTCAAAACCCTCTCAGTCTCCAACTCCTTAACCGCATACACCAGATGAACATCAAACCTCTCCTTAAAACCAAGATTATAAAGAGAAACATAAAACTTCAAAGGACTACCCAACGAAAGCTCCTTCGTAATAGCCTCCACCTTAACATCCATCAACGGCTCTTTCTTCTCAACTACCTTCACCGTTACAGGTACTATGTGAGTTTTACCGTCTATCTTTATCACTATGTCTGCTGTAGAGATACCCTCTTTCTCGGCTGATAACGCATAAACTCTCACTCTAACGTTTTCGGTTGATTGAGGATCTATTGTTATCGTATCTTTAGTATGGAGTTTAATACCGTCCCAGTAAAGCTCAATATGCTTAGCTGCTCTGCCAACTACAGTTAGATTAGCCGACTGATTCCTCTTGAGATGATTAGTGATCCAAATTGAATACCATTTCTCTTCACCTGGATACAACTCTACGCTGCCAAGATTTGTTTCTACACTAAATGATGGAACTTTAGGTTCCTTTGCTACTTCCTCTAAGCTTTCATTCAACATTTCTTTTAGTGGAGTGATATTTACAACAGGCGCTGCTACTCCGCCGCCTCCACCGCCGCCGCCTCCGGCTGGTGGCGGAGCCGGGGGAGAACCACAGTAAATAATGCTCCATGTACGCTTCTCTGTATCTGAGAGGAGTCCCGCGCTATTATTGGCTCTTATCTCAGCTGTGTGGTCACCATATGAAAGATCTGTGAGATTTAACTGGAATTCGCAGCTCTTTTTGCTTGTGCATGTCAAACTAAGGTCTTCCACCATACTTGTACCCAGGGAAATATTAGCTCTCGTCCAGTTTCCTCCATCAATTCTATACTCGACCCAACTAAGATCAGAAACGTCTTCCTCGATGCTACCCTTCATATCAACATCTGCTGAGCAACTCGATGTTGTTTCTTGTGCTGGGGAAGTTATGGTTATTTCCGGTGATGTTATATCTCTTGATATATCTGGTTCTCCGACCACATATGCTGAGAGAGTTGAAGTCCAAACTTCAATAATCTTATTTTCTTCGTCTAGTTTTGTTACGGTTGGCATAGTCCACTCAGAGTCATAGCACTTCCTGAGATCTATGCTCCAATTTGAGCATCTATAGACCGCTAAATTGCTAATATTACTATAAGCAACGCCTGAGAAATCCAGTTTTATAGTAATGTCACTTGTATCATATTCAGCCTCAATCGCCAGGCCAGCATACCCTATTGCAGGTGGATTAGAAATCGAGATATTCTCGGAGATACGGTCAACCTTAATCGCTCTTGAAAGTATATCTGCAGTTATTCCCTTGAAAATTACTTCATGCTTATAAACCCTTATGCCAACATCATACGTCGTGTTTGCAATCGTCTCGTTATAACCTGACTCATTTGAACTAATATTATATAATATTCTGCTAGAATCTCCGTAATAACCTGCTTCATAGAGAGTGAAATTAGCATTTACAATAGTGTCATTAGCCCCCTCTACCACCCCTCCTATACTTATTGGGGAATATATACCGAAATCTGTTTCAATTATTTCCGAGTTATTTGAAGTATCCCACGCTACTATGCTCACATGATATATGCCGGATCGGCGGGTATTATTGAAGTTCCCTTCGTATGTATATGTGTTTTCATAATTACCGGTATATGTCAAATTTAGATCATAGGTTTCATTTTCAATAGTCACATTTCCAGAGATCTTATTAATGCCTCCGGCATCTGTAGCCATTACAGAGAGGTTTATTGTGTCATTTATTAAGCCAAACCAAGGGGTAACCGAAACGAATAAAATAGGCTTAACTGTGTCTTTATAAACTAACGCGTTTTGCTCGTAATCTGATAGGACAAATCCAATATCCGTATAGTTGGCTGAAACATTTATGCTCGCCACTCTCTCAGGTGCACTTGGATCTCCAAGTTCTGGAATTGTTACATTAATGGCCCATAACCCTGTATCTGGATCATAACTGGAATTGACTTCGGAATCATTGAAAATTATAGTTTCCGTCTCATTTGATATTTCAACAGTAAACTTCATTCCTGAAGATATAGGCATTCCATATGTAGCGTTCACGAGTATTGTTAATATTTCTCCTGCTACTTTATTTACGGCTCTATCCGCTTCTGTAGGATAAGTAATCTCAAATGAATATGGGTGGACTGTTAGATTTACTATCGTATACCGTGTAATATTAACTGTTTCATTATCCGTTATGAGGTAGGAGATATCGTATATCCGCTGAGTAGTATAATTTACTGAGTAGTTTAGAGGCACCGATATAGATTCCCCCACCTCTAAGCTAATATTAGTGATATTAGTGGATATTGAGCCATTAGTAGAAACATGGATAATCGCTGGCGTATTACCAGTATTGACTATGGTTACGTTAGCTAAATAACCGCTTGTACCATGGAGAACTTCCGCTGAAATTACTTCTGGAGTGTGATTCCAGTAAGTCTTGGGCTCCGTAACCTCCAAGCAGAAGGGGATATATATCCATGTGGGTTCAGCTTCTTCTGGCGGTACTGACTCAGCGTTAGTTACATCTATTCTTATATTATCGCAGTATGTGCCCATTTCAGCAGTATATGGGATAGAGTAGTTTACTTCCAGTACTATAGAATTTCCGGGATATGCATAGTTCTCAGAGGTACCAGTATCTGTGAATATGGCCTGTATCGTAGTACCGTTCATATCAGATATGCTTGGAGTAGAAGCTGAGTAATCGATTCTGACATTTCCGATATTGGTAATAACTATGTCTCCTATCTTACCCTCGGTATACTGCCCTGGAAGAGGAACGAAGGAGGTAGTATTACCGAGATCATTGGGTGAAACTTGCCAAGAGGCATTTCCCGGAATCTCTATCGTTAATGGGAACTGTATACTAGCCGCGTTTTCAGGTTCTGCCCAGACGTGAGTAATATAAGTTCCAGGAGGCTGATAGGTGGGAACTTCAACTGTGAGGAGCATTGTTTTGTTTGTCCCCCATGGCAGGCTGCTGATATAATAGATTTTCTCATTTTCAATTCTAACTTTACAATCTGGACAGTAATCATGTAGTTTATTAATTTCATCTCCGTCTCTAGCACTGACATTGGTTTTACCTACATTAGCATTGCCCGACGAGAGGAGCACAATACTTGTTGAGCTAATTGTCCCGTGGGGAGTTATAAAGGGCATATCAGGTATTACAGCAAATTCTATTACTCTATTATCTTTAACAACCGCTGCAGTTGTCACGGTCGAGATATTAATGGTTCTGTCTGGATTCCTCCAAGTAGCATTTGCTTGTACTATGATAGTTCTCTGGGTAGTCGCAGAGGGTATTGTAACATTTACATTAATAGCACAGCTTTCGCTCTTGTTTACATTTCCACACTCCCAAGAATCTGGAATGAATTCTAAATCGACTTCAGGATCTGTGTCATTATAGGTGATATTCACGGCATAAGCTGTGCCATTACCATAATTTGTGAAATTCAATGAAAGTTCAAATGTTTCTCCTTTATTGTAGAATACATTCCATAGATTTACACTTATTGGTGTATTATTTAACGTAGCATTTGCTTTACCCCATACGTAGATATAGCTGTAAACCATATTCTCGTTGCTGTCAGGCGGTAAGTCTACAGCGTGTATTTCAACTTTATATCTGCCATCAACTGGAGGGTCATATTGAGCTGAATAAATCGAAGAAACATTTTGCATATCTATTATGACAACAGACTCATTCGGCGTAATAATTCGTACCCATGCGTTTTCAATACCTGAATCGTCGGTGATATTTGCTGAAATATTGACAGTCGTATAGGCCTCGAAGCTCTGATTGGGATAAATGACTACACTAGAAATTGTAGGCGGCTTTATATCCCTAATTGTGATAGTAAAGGAGGATACATTATCTCCCCTAGTGGAATTCACTGTATAGTTGCTCTCACTTGTTATATTACATCTGAAAGTGACTGTGCCCTTTTTAGGAGGCACCCAGGTATAGTTCGCTATGCCCGAAGAATTAGTCTTCTCTGTACTCAGATAAGTGTACTCTTCTCCAGAATAAGATTTCCAAAAGTCAACGGTATAGTTTTCAATTCCAGTATCATAGGTGACGTCTTTTACTAGACATGATATGCTAATAGGATCTGGATAATTTGTATCTGATTTCGGAGCAAGATACTCAACCTTAGCCTCTCCGCCAATCACTATAGTCACAACCCCAGAATTGCTATCGTAATAGTCCTTGCTTGCATTTGCTGTTATAACCTGCTCCCCTGTTTTTTGAACCGCTAAACTCCCGGTACTCCACGTCTCACTTCCATTACCTACTGCAATTATATCCCCACTTGAGTTATACCAGGCGACATAAGCATCTGTTATTTGATCTCCATTTTCTGAAGTAATTATTGCAGTTAGAGGTATGCTGCTATATTTAGTGTATGTTCTAGGCTCTGGCGATGTTATATTAACATTTAACTTGCCGAGCACAGTTAAAGAAATCTTACTGATGCTTAAATTAGCAACCTTAGGATCAGAAGAAGTAGCATTCATATATATATCATATATACCTGGAGCTATCGTATCTGAGGGATTAAATATGATTGAGCAAGTCCCACTACTATCAGTTTTGCACTCGCCAATATAGTCCATAGTGTGATTATAGAAGAATACAGTCGCATTCTCTTCTCCACCAATAGTTGCATCAGAATCAATTAAAGTAACTGAAATCACGCTTTCATTAGGCGAAAATGAATCGTTTCTATATATTGTTGCAGGATTTGCAGAAAAATCATCAAGAACTAAGGTTCTATTCACAAATATTAATGAGCTTATCTCAGATACTGAAACATTATAAAATTTAGATGCGTTGTCTTTTATTCTGCACGTTATATTATGCCAACCATAGCTCTCCTCCGCCAAGTACCAGCCTTCAGATGCGATTAGTCTTCCCCAAATAGCTTCCCCATTATCATCTGTTGTATCATTCCATACGGAAATTCCATCTTTAAAGAACTCTACGGGGTAACCTACGATCCAACCTGGCCACTCTAAATCAGGATCTTTCACAACACACCGGATATCTTCTCTGCCTTCCCATGCTTGTAGTATAGTACCATTAACAGGGGCAATAGAGTATAATTGACTCCAGCCATAAATATCAACCGATACATTACCGCAATACGCTTCACAGTTTGTATTGGCGTTATTATAGTTCGGTAGATTACCTGCATCTGCGTATATAGTCTCTGGGCCTAACTCATAATTATCGGGAACCTGCCAAGTCACATTATTGCCTGTTACCAGTAAATTAGAACTTACTGTTGATGTACTATTATACCATCTTACCTCAAGATTTTGTTCATAAGTTTTTTCATTTCCACATTCATCCCATACTGTCGCATTAAGTAAGACTTCTGTAGTTCCACGATTTAGGATTATTCCGTCATCTGGGCTTACTACCGTTGTGTTTAATTGTCCTTTCACTGTGATGCTATCACTAGCATTAACAGATTTGTATCTGCTGTCAGTTACACCTACTTTCCAATACTGCGTACCCACCTCAGAGCTGCATGGCGGAGTATAGTAAACTCCACAGTAACCAGGTATAGAATTCTTTGTTGTTGTATTACAAGTAAATTCTAAAGTATAAGTTGATCCATCAAGGGTTACCCAAATTTTACCTTCAACTCCATCTGGAACCCCTTGCCCCGTATCTATATCCTTAAACCAGCCCTCTAGGAGCTGTGAACCTGTCTTTCTATTTACGTCTTTGCCTCCGCCCTCATTTATGTACACCGCTATATCATCTTCGATTATCGTGAAATTCTTAATGGTGCTTTCTGTAGAAAAGCCCCATGGATCGGTGGCATTTATCTTGTAATAGTTTAGTCCCATGTCGTCTGGAGTAAAGCTCTCGATGAATTGCACCGTAGAAGTAGTAGCATTCTTAGAATCAATTACCGTCCAATTTTCTCCTTCTTTTTTCTTTAGTAGAGTTACATTAACAATGTCGCCATCCCAATCCTCAAGAGGTACTGAAAATGTGAAGTCCTCACCCCATCCATAATCATCCTCTACTGTAAGCGCAGGGGTTCCGAGATACGGATCATCCGCCAAATAGAAGGCGTTTTCTTTCTTTGTGGTATTGCTAGCGTAATAGTCTTTGCTAGAACTCATAGTAATATTGTAGTAGCCATAGGGTTTGCCTCCTGACTCTGTCCATGTATAGTTATAGTAACCTAGTCCGACAGAAGCGCCTGGAGCAATTTTTACGGGATTTCCTTTTTCTATGGTGTATGTTACAGTTGCATTTTCAACAGGATTCCCACAGTCATCCTCTAATAAACCTGAGATCGGTACATCAGTACCTCTAAGATAAGCATATGCCTTATATCCTGGAACAGATATATCTGGAAGTTCTATTGTAGAAGATAGATTTCCATAAAGTATGATTGTATAATTGTCCGATTCACTATTTTTGTAATACTGGTTATTATCTGAGGTTACTTTCCAATATTGTATTCCTGTTGTATAACTGCAGGTTGGACTAAACTCGTATACCGCATATCCCGAGCTGTTGGTTATGTTTTTGAATGAAGTTTCAAAGTCAGTTCCATTTACTGTTATACTGAAATTTATGCTCATACTCGCCGGTAATGGTTGATTAGTGTCAGCATCTATTGCTCTTACCACAAGTCTTTCAGTATCCGTACCATTTCTCCATATCGATTCTCCGTCGCCTGAGACTATCTCAAACCTTACATCATCCTGTTCTATTGTGAAGTTTACTGTAGAACTGTAAAGATCATTGTTCCTAGAGCTATTATCCCTTGCTCTAAATACAAACTCCCAAGTTTCATTATCAGGTCCTTGCCACGCATTATATGTAACTGAATCAAAGCGACTCGCTGTCAAAGTTACTGTCTCGTTCAATGCTCCAACAATGCTTGTGGAGTTTAGATTATTCCATTCAGCTGTACCGTATCTCCGGGCATATAACCATAATGTTACATTATCAAGGTCGTCATCAGTTATATTAACTGTAAAGGAGAATACTTCGCCCCAACCTCCTTGGGTTGGATTCACAGAGATACCTGAAAATTCGGGTTCAGTTATTATGTAAAACCTGTTTTCATAAGTTATAGCGTAGTCATCGTAGTATGCCTTAGATATGTTCATTGTGACATTATAATACCTAGCTTCCATTCCCGAAGTATTTCTTGTACACTTGTATACTTGGTCCGTATTGTTGTAGGTGGCTTGGCATAGATATTCATTGCCAGAAGAAGTGTGAGTAGATATGAAGGATACATTTGCGTCATTAACAATATTAGAGCAGTCATCATAAACGCTACCGGAGAAGGATATATTTTCTCCTCTCAAAAATTCTGATCCAACATTAGGTGTAGTAAGTTGTGTAAATGGATTATCAAGGCTCCCGATTATAGTTAAGAGATAAATAGAAGTATTAGCAGATTTAAATCTCCAATCCGTTATATTGCCAAACCAGTATTGTACTCCTGCGGTATAATCACAGCTTGGATCAAAACTGATAAGTATATCTCCAGAACTGTTAGTTAAACTTGAGTTACCACTATAATTACTTCCATCTGTAGTTATCCAAATAGTGATATTAGCTCCTTCAGCATAGTTTTTAAGGTCATTGTCATAAACCTTCAAAATAAAGTCGATATTTCCTGTATCTCTATTCACTATGTCGCTACTATTCCATACGTAGACTATCGTAACATCGTCTGGCTCTATCTGAGGACCTGAAACTGGTGATACATTAAACTCGTTCCCAATAGTTGTATCCTTTATCTCAAACTTGTAGGTATGATTCTTCCCTATATCCGAGCTGTTAAATCCATTTCCAAAATATGGTGAGACTTGCACTGAGCATATAGCTGGCCCGGGATACGTGTCTATAACGGTGTCATTACCTCGTAAAATCCATGTAGCTCCATTATCATTAGAGGTATAGAGTGTACAGGTTACTGTATCATTTTGAGCGTCAGTAACATTCACTGAAAACGTGAAATTCTCGCCCCAGCCACCTGTACTCGGACTAACCTTCAGACCTGTTGCATTTGGAGGAGTGTTCTTGAGATACGTCCAATTCCAGAATATCGTAGCATTATCATTATAATATTGTTTAGATGAATTAACCAGGATACTCCAATTGCCACCTTCTAATCCGGTTGTATCCCACGTGCAAGTGTATTTCCCATCACCTTCGCTAATTACTGGTTCACAATTAATCCAGCTTCCAGTTGATGATTTTACTTTTATCACAACACTAGTATTCTCTTGATAATCCTGAGTGGAATTATCCGTGAAAATACTCACATTAATATCAACTAAACTTCCAACAGTAATATTAGTACCATAAGTAGGATTAGTTATGTTATTTTTAAGTTGCCCGATTATGGTAACCTCATATTTCTGGCCCTTATCTTGTGATAAGTTTCTACTTGTATACCATGGATCTCCAATTATACCTCCATCCCAGTATTGTAGCCCTACTCCATGGATATTTGAATCTGGATCAAAGTTTAACCGCAAATAACCATTAGACTCAGTAGTATTCGATGTTCCTGAATCAACCGGCCCGTTTTCTATTCCAGACGTTGTCACCCAGAACATTCCACTCCTCCCTTCTCCTAGATAAACATCGATGCCTAATGCCTTAGTTCTATCTTTATCCTTAATTCTGATTACAAAGAGTGCAGTATCATTCCCTTCTCTATTTACAGTTTCAGAAAAGCCAGAGATTATGTTAATTTCTAAATCATCCGGATTTACGGTTACATTATCTAGAGACTCCGTAGTATAATTATATTGATCTGTTACATTGAATTTGAAGTATTGTTTTCCTATATCGTCGCCTGTAAAGAGATTATTTTCATAGAAGTAGATATCGCCACCATAGCAGGAATAACACATAGTAGAGTTCACTAGCTCCCACGCACCAGATTTATTGCTCCATAGAGTAACGTTCACATCACCGCCATCGGCATCTTCCACTCTAGCGTAGAATCTCCATGTTTCTCCCCAACTATTATCGGTGTAGTAAGGTGTTTGAGGAGTATCCGCCCAGATAGTAGGCAAACCTGGAGCAGAAGCTATAGCAAAAGCACTCTCACTTATAACATATGTTCCGTTATAAAATGCTTTAGTGACATTTGATGTAACATTATAAATTCCATAAGAATATGTACTAGTATCAGATACAGTGCAATTATAATACCCTCCACTTATATTAACTATATTCGTGCATTCTTTAATACTGGGTCCGAGGATATTAATTACTAGTGAAGCATTCTCAACCCCTCCACAATCATCAGTGACTTTTACACTTATGTTTATAGGATCAGAAGCTCCTCTAAGATGCGGCTCCTCATTGTTAGGTGTCTCTATAACGGCTGTCAAAGGCTCTGTCACAACAGTATAGGTATAAATCGTGGAGTTAACGTGCTTATAATAAGCTCCTCCTGAAAACTCATTAAACCAGTATTGTGGACCAACGGAGAATCCTCCGCCGCAACTTATAGTAATTTTTGTTTTTGCTTCACCATTAGAGTCGGTAAACTCATTGGGGCTTCTAACAAATGTACTTCCATCTTTGGTGTACCAAAAATTAGTAGTTATGCCACTTTCCATTTTAACTCCTAAGTCAGAGTCATAAATGCTCACATTCAAGAAGTAATCTCCAGGAGTTGACCTGTTGAAAGTGGAGTTTCCAGATATCAAGGTAAATGATACATCGTCCTTTCCTACTGTAAAGTTCTGGTAATCAGTTTGATTGTTATATATCGAGTCACTGACCCAGAAGTAAAAGCTTCTATCACCTACTTCATCCTTGTTTATAGTGTCAACGTCGTTGAAAATGAATGAAACCGTTCCATTACCATCAACTAATGTTGTACCTTTTTGTGTCCATCCAGTGCTGAGGTTAATCCATAGTTTTACCGTTAAAGTATCCATATCATAGTCATATACATAAACGCTGAAGTTGTAATCCTCTCCCCAACCTCCGTCTCCTAATGAACCATTTGCTGTAGTGGTGATCAATACCGGGTTTTCGATATGCGGTTTAGTTTCAAGGAAAAATGAACTTACGCCTGCGATGTAAGGAACATCTTCACTAATATTATTATAATAACTCTTAGAGGCCTCAACCGTGATATTATAAGCTCCTGCTGGAACCGTACTATTTGTCTCAAATGTACAGTTATAGTACCCAGCATTTGCTCCGGTTTCATTATTAACATTACAAACAAAGCTCTGCCCGGTCAAGTTTGAAGTCAAAATTATCTTTACTGCAGCATTAGGAACTAACTGCGGTGTACTACGGTCATCTGTTATATTTAGCCTTATTGTGACATTGTTACCTCTCAATATCCTAGATCCTTGCGGCTCCTCAATCTGGTAATTAAGATCCCCGAGAATGGTAGTAGTATATACCCCCAAAACTGCGTTCTTATAAGCTAAATCATTGACAACATATGCAGTCCAGTTTTGTATCCCTATATTGTAAATATCACCAGGGTCAAAGTAGTAAATCACATAGCCAGAGGAATTAGTATAGTTCTCACCGTCAAAATTATAACTACTCCCGTCTGTTGTAACATTAAATTTTACAGAAACGTTCGGGTCTTGCACTCCAATGCCTTTATCAGTGTCATTTACGAATAATACAAATGTTGTTGTCTGTGAGTTAGAGCGGTTTACTTCGGAATTATCGCCCTGTATATAAATTAGCTGTATAGTATCTTTTTCTATTATTGGTCCAGAAGAATTTACTTCAAATACATTACCTTCCGTTTTATCATCCACTCTGAACTTGAAATAGTTATCATTTCCTACATCAGAATAATTAAAACCATTACCCAAGAAAGGAGAAACGGTAACTGTACAGGTTCCATGCCCACCATACACCGTGTCATTTCCCCTCTCAATCCACACTCCGGTAGTGTTTGTATAAAGCGTACATGTTACATCGTCGTTCTGGGTATCATCTACGTCAATTGTGAAAGTAAAGTTCCTCCCCCAGCCTCCTATACTCGGAGTTACATTTATATTAGCCGTGCTGGGCGGAGTATTAGTCAAATTAAACCAGTCAATAAATAACGTTGAATTAAAATTGAAATAAGATTTAGAAGCATTTACCAGTATATCCCATGCTCCACCAACATGAGCAGTCGTATCCCATGTACAGTTAAACCAGCTTGCGTTTTCACCTCCCTCATTTAACACAGGCGTACATGATTCTACGTTATTGTTCTTGTCTATCAACTGAATAGTAACTACGGCATCGGAAGGAACTTCACTACCGTCCGAAGAGATATTTAATCTTATAGTAATATTATCATTAACTGCGAAGACAGAGCCATTTGCCGGTTGAGTTAAGTTTAGGGTTAAAGTACCGTTTATGTAAAGGGTTCTCTCTAATACATTCGAGTCATAATAGCAACCATCATTTATTACGCCTCCTCTCCACGTTTGAGGACCTACTGAGAAGTTATTTTCAGGATTAAAGTAAAATCGGACATAACCGTTTGAGTCGCTAGTATTATACCGGTTGGGAGTCTGATTTACCCCGTCATAAGTTATATTAAAGAATCCATTTGCTCCCTCAGCGTAGTCACCTTTAGATGAATCCCAAATGCGATAAGTAATTATCAAAGTATTACCAGGCTCTGTATCAGATCTATTAACTTCTACTCCGTCAGGAGTTACTTGAACTGCCGTGGTATCATCTTTGTCAACTCCGAAGTTATCAGTACCATCTGTGGTAGCAGTATATCCCCAAATATCAGTTACATTCACTTTCCAATAGTTGGTGCCGATATCACTGCAATTTAGGTAATGCTTAAAGGAAATCGTTCTAGCTGGATATACTGAAACCGTGGAGTTTATTTTAACCCAATTGCCAGACCCTATTTTTTTCCACAATTCTACAGTAACATTGTCTTGGTCGTTGTCTATGATGTTTATATCCCATTGATATATTCCATCTCCCCATTTTGCTTCTGATACTTTTCCTTTCGGTAAAGTAAGGGTTGCAGAATCTATTACCGGAGCGGATGCCAAAAATAGTGATCGATTTTCAAAATCATAGGCCGACGTGTAGTGAGGTTTCTCCACTATCATTGTGATGCTGTAATAACCAAGCCATATATCGCTTAACCCTGTGGTCGAAATTGTACATGAATAGTTACCCTCGCCATCGTCTTGTGCCTGACATGTTAGGTTATCTCCAGTACTCATGTGTGTTAGATTAAAGGTTACATTAGCTCCCTCAACACTTGTTGTGCACTCGTCTCCCACAGTACCGTTAACTAGTATTGAGTCTCCTCTTAGGAACGTCTTATTAATTGGATAAGTTATGTTGGCGTTGAGAGAAGATGTTATAGTTACTAACCATTCACTTGAATTCTGCTCTTTGTACTTGTCACCGGTATCCGTTAATCCTGCCTTCCACTTTTGGATTCCTACTTTATAATTACAGTCAGGTGAAAATGTTATTTGCTCATCGGAGAGAGTCCTCAGTACTCCATCAGAGTCCGGGTAAGTCTGCGCTGAAATACCGGAGTCCCAAATATTTAATTCTGCATCGGTGGTAACCCATATTTTGCCCTGAGTGAATGCGTCAACCACGCTTTCTGGATCAGTATCTAGATCTGTAACCCTCACTGTGAGATTTACACTCCCGCTAGTCCTAACAACTGAAGAACCATTTCCTTCAAGAGCAATGAAGTTTACATCATCCCCCTCAATAGTAAAGTTTACAGTTTCTGTCTCATTGATATATCCCCGTGGATCAGTAGCATTAAACTTAGCAAGATAATTTCCAAGGGGTTTCTGAGTTAAGGTTTTATATACAACTACCCCTATACCCGATGCCTGTTCAGTTCCAAGTAGAGTCCAATTATCTCCAACTTTTTTATACCAGAAGTATACTGTAACCTCATCTAAATCTTCATCTGTGAGTTTTACTGTGAAGTTGAATATTTCTGAATAACCGCCAACGTTGCTCCCGTTAGAGGTTGTTACATTAGGTTCTGTCAGCTTTGGTTTTGTCTCTATGAAAAGGAAGTTTTCTATTAGATTACTATCCATCTGATAATTTGACTTCGATGAGGTGACGGTAAGATTATACCACCCCGCTGACCATGTATCATTCGTGCTTATCGTACAATTATAGTATCCCACTTGGGAAGCTTCCTCTACAACATTACAAGTGTAATTTTGGCTGCCCTGAGAAAGTGTGAACTCCACATTTGCACTTGAAACTAATGCACTGCACTCATCTGTGATATTGGCCCTAATCGTTATATTCTCCTCCCCTCTCGTGAAATTACTATCCAGCGAATGTGATTCATTTAAAGACCAAGCATTGCTTGATAGTCCACCCATAATAGTAATGACTAGATTATCTGTGGTATTTCTATTAACATAGTAGAGGTCTCCATCAGTCCCTCCTGTCCAATTTTGTTTTCCTATTGAATACGAACAATCAGGTGTAAAGTTAATTGATAAATAACCATTATTATCCGTAGTGTTAGAGCCTATTGGTATCCATATTCCCGAGACATTAGTAATCCAAATTGTTCCATTCGCATTATTCGCTGGAATTCCTGCATCTGTATCATTAATTCTGAGCCTCAAAATTTGATTATCACTATTTCTTACAAGATACGTATCGTTTCCAAGACCTCCATATGTTACAACCACATCATCCTTCTCAAAAGATGGTGAATATACTATAGTAGTGTTGAATGCCTCTCCGGATTGGCCATCATCTATAGCAAAGTAGAATTTTACATTATTACCAGAATAGTTATAGTAGTAGTCAGCCTTATTGAAAGTCGAGTTAGGCAGTATGATAGTACAAACACCACTTCCTCCCTCTACGGTTACAGAGCCCCTCATAACCCATGTTCCGTTCGTGTTTGCATACAGTATGCAGGAAACATTATCTCCTTCAGGATCACTTATATTTACTCTATAGGCATAGGATATGCCCCATGGACCTTGGGCAGGTACTACTTCAACCGTCTGGTTTGCTAATGTCGCGTTAGGTGGATTGTTATCAAGCATTAAATGATTTACCCACAGCGTAGACGCATTATTGAAGTATTGCTTACTGGAATTTATTCTTATGCTCCAATTTCCTTCAAGTTTACCTGAAGTATCCCAAGTGCAGTTATACACCCCAGGTGCTTCCTCAGTAATCACTGAACAGCTTGAAGTATAGCCTGACTGATTATGGATTAATTCTATCGTAGCGTTATCTATAGTTTGGTTCCCCTCAGCAGAGCAGTCGGTGGAAACATAGAATCTGATGGTAATATTGTCATTAACATTAAAGCTAGCTCCAAGTAAGGGCTCTAATAGATTATTATAAAGCTGACCTGTTACGTTAAAGGTGGATTGCGAGGAGTTTTCATCATCATAATAAGTATCGTTAAATGTTCCACCTACCCAGGTATGCGGTCCTGCAGAGTAAAGTGGCTCACAGCTGGGATCTAGGATATAATATAGATAACCATCATTATCTGTTGTAGTATCGTTGTACTCCACATCAGTATAAATCCTGCCCTTTACTGATGCCCCAACTGGAACATTACCTGCATCTGTGTCGTTTACTCTAACTTTTAAGGTTATAGTATTTGATCCCAGTCTGTTAACGCTTCCACTTCCTTCAACGAAAGAAATCGTCACATTATCTCTTTCAAGTGCGAAGTTCTTAACACCAGTCTCATTTGTAAATCCATTGGAATCTGAAACATTATACTTGAAGTAAACTACTCCATTTAATGCGGATGTGAAGTTTTCCTTAGTGAAGCTTTCGATATCGGTCAACGTAGTCCACAAAGAATTCGTTTCACTTCTAGAAACTATAGGATACCATGGACCTGATTCGTTGTATGCTATCCAAAGTGTAATATTTCCTTGGTCTCCTTCTCTATCTCTAAATCTAACAGAAAAAGTGAAATTGGAACCCCAGCCATCAGAAGAAGGGGATACAGAAGAGTTGACAAGCTCAGGTCTGAATCCTAGCTTGAAGGCGTTGACCTCTGTCTCTACATCAGTTGTATAATTATATGGAGCTCCTTTTGATGAGGTGATGGTAATATTATAATATCCTAAATCTGCATCATCTATTAGAGAGGTATCTAGATTACAAGTATAATTGCCTCCTCCCTCTTCAGGAGCTGGAGAAGCGCAAAGAGCCGCATATGAGGTAGACCCTATGTATGGATCGAAGGTTACACTAGCTCCTTCAACTCCCCCGCACTCGTCCTCCACGTAACCCTTTATTAAGAGAGATTGTCCTTTTTGAACTGGTTGGCTATTTAGTGGCTCTAAAATTGTATTGGAAAGAGAAGAATATATATTCAATGTATAATTCTGTGTCTCCTTTGAATAATATTTACTAGTACCATCATAAACGCCTTTCCATTTTTGATTACCTGTCAGATAAGTGCAGTCTGGGTCAAACTCTCCAGGCGGGGTAGTGAGATAAGAGGAATTAGTTGGAGCATCTATCCTTGTACCCCAATTATTGTAGTCCGTTGTAACATAGAATCCGCCACCGCCAGCTGAAATTGGCAGAACACTGCCATCAACTGCATCTTTTACTTGAAGTATGAGCGATAGCGAGTCTGTTCCATTACGGTAGACTACACCGCCATCTCCATATACGAGGGTTATTGTGACATTCCGCTTAGTAACTGTCAGATTCTTCGTAGTTGTTTCAACATCTGAAACTCCATCAGTAGCATTAAACTTCCATTCCCATGTGTCGATCTCTGTTGAAGAATATAATCTTGTAAATGATATTACTGCCCCAACACAGTCAACACAGGTTGTTTCGTTTATCTTATACCACGTAGTAGTACCATTTCTTCTATGCCAGAGCCTTACGGTGACGGTGTCATCATCATCTGTTAGGGTTACATTAAAAGTGAAGTAGCTGCCCCAGTATTTAGTCTCGGGATCAACTGTTTCGTTTTCAAGTATCGGTGCAGCTTGGATAAAGAAGGCATTTTCTTTAATGGTACTACCATTATTGTAGTAAGTTGCTGAGGATATAATGGTTATATTGTAATTACCGCTCTCTGCTCCTGTGGAATTCCAAGTGCAGTTATACCAGCCATTTCCCTCTTCAACTATATCTGTACAACTATAAACGTTTCCATTATGCTCGAGGGAGATAGTAAAGTTCTGTGAAGTTAATCCCGTTAGATTTTTTCCGGCATCATCTGTTACATTAAATCTGATCGTTACTGTCTGACCTATGTTGTATGAATCACCATCTGGAGTTGTGATCGCATTGTATAAGTCGCCTATAATTAATATGGTCCGATTTGAGGTATTCTTGTCTGCGTAGTATTTATCGTTGTAAACTCCTCCCTTCCAGTATTGGACTCCTACTTCATATGACTCATCAGGGTCAAATTCTACCGTGCAAAGGCTGTTAGAAGTTACCGAAATGTTTGACAGATAATAGCTAGAATAATCTTTCGTCATCCATACCGAGCAGTTAGCTTCGGGCTTTCCATAATCGGCTACATAACTATTGTTGGTGATGTCATATACCGAGAAGTTAAGAGTCGCTGTCTGCGTACCTGACCTATTAACAGATGCTTCTCCATCCACGCCTAGGAAGCTTACATTGTCTTTCAATATTTGATAAGATGCAGGTATCAATTCCGTCTCAATGGTGCCGTCAAAGGCTGTGAACTTATAAAACATTGTCCCAACGTCAGTCCAATTATGAGATACCGAGAAATTAATCTGTGTGCTACTTGAACAGGTACTACAGATTTCACTACCAATATAAACCCAAGAGCCAGATTTATTTTCATATAAACTTACATTTACGTCATCTCCATCTACATCAAATACTGTAACAGAATAGTTGGTTAGGCCTCCCCATCCATTAGGCTCTACTACAGCATTACTAAGTTCAGGTGCAGAATTCAACGCAGAAGACAAAAGTATTGCCTCAGTTTTGATGTCGGAGCCGTTATTATAATTTGGAAGCTTTGAAGAGATGACCCTAACTTTCCAAGCACCAGTTGGATAATCTGTAGTGTTAGCAGTCTGCCAAGTACAGTTATAAGTACCATTATTATGATCAGTTACTGGCGAGCAACTGTAATTTAAAGTCGAATTATAATAAACCAATACGTCAAGAGTGGCCCCAGGAATCAAACTGCCGCATTCATCTCTGACTTCAAACCAGAGGTCAACATCCTCGTTCTGATAATAAGATTTATTAGCTCTACCTGTGTTTATCTCTGTTGTTAAGTCTCCTATAACCGTTAAAACATAATCAGATGAAACCTGGTTGAGATAACAACTATCCCCACTTATATATCCAATCCACTTCTGCTGGCCTACTTGATGCTCGCAAGTGGCGTTAAAGTCGAAAACTACGTGGCCCGTTGAGTTTGTGGTAGCATAAGAAACCCCAGAGGTGTCGTATGCCCGAGTAAAGTTCTCTCCATCTATAGTAACATTGAAATAAACATTCGTGGGAGTAGAATTCACGTAGGAATTACTGTCGACATCGAAGACCCTCAGGACCAGTCTAGCAGTATCATTGCCAGACCTATTTACTTCTGAATTATTGCCTCCTGAATATAAGATCTGGACATCATCCTTTGTTATCGAGAATGAATCAGAGCCGTCGATATAATAGCTTGATGCAGTAGTCTCATCCGTAAATCCCTGAGTATCAATTGCATAGAATTTAAAGAACAGCGTCTTCCCTACCTCACTACAGCTATAGCTTTTATTCCACTCCAATCTAGTTTGATTTAGACCTGCGGTGAACGTTTTAGAGGGCAAAATCTGGTACCACGCAGATGATTTAGAGCCAATAGCATAACTCAGATTTACTGTAACGTTATCACCTTCATTATCACTAGCGTTAACTGAAAATGTAAAGTTCTTACCCCATCCGTCTTCTCTTGGACTTACATTTGCATATTGTAGCGAGGGTGGTGTTTCTAAGCAAAATGTAGTTCCCGCTAGCTTTGTGGTCTCATTGTCATAGTAGTTCTCCATGCTTGAATGCATTGTAACATTGTAACAGCCTGCTTGAGCACCGGTAGAGTCCCATTCACATTTGTATACATTTGCTCCTGTCCTAGTAACATTTGTGCAACTGTACTCGTAGGGTCCATTAGTTAAATTGTACCACACATTTGAAACATCTGTGGTTATGGGCTCACCGCAATAGTTTTCAATGAAACCCTGTATAAGAATAATCTCACCGGCATCATAGGTTACATTTCCTTTTGGCTCGTCTATGGTATTCATCAAAGTGCCCATTACTTTGAAAGTATAGTAGTCAGATTGATTTGGTTGATATAAGGACTCTGAGTCATCCACTTTTATGTACCAGCTATGTAGACCCACCTCATATTCTTCATCCACTAAAGATGTAGACTCATTATCGCAAGTTGGAGTGAATTCGTATACTGCGTAACCACTTGCATTTGTAATTACTGTGCGGCCTGAATCCCATGTAGCCCCAGGGTAAACTCCCACTTTCGAAATCGTTAGTGTATTCGATATTCCCCCACCCAGATAACTACCATTTTCATCTCTTAATCTAACTGTTAAATTAAGGGGCTGCGCATTTGCACTTCGATTAACTATGATGTTTGTGCCATTGCTATTAGGATCTACTTCAAAAGTTACTTCATCTTCTTCAATTGTGAAGGTATGTGCTGAAGTTACATTTTCATTTGAGGTATTATCTACGGCCTTAAAGTAGTATGAAGCTGATCCTATATCACTTGCTGTGAATTTTGCGCTAAGATTAATTGTTACCCATCCCGCAGAACCACAGGCATCACAAATCGTGTAATTAATCAACTCATAATCAGCAGTATTGGCCGTATCTACCCATAGACTTATATTAGTTGTAGCATTCTTGTCATCTCTGACTTTTACAGAAAAGTTGAATACAAAGCCCCAACCCTCAGAGGCTCCTTCAGTAACTCCATTTACTTTTTCATCCGTCATGTCAGGCGGATTATTGATATCTATAGTTACATTGTAAATATTAGAGAGGGTATATTTGTAATATGAATCTGAGTTTGGTATGTATCCTACCCACTTTTGTTTTGATACACCTGCGGGGAATGGTGGGGACGTGGCGGTGAAAGTCCCCTCGGCATAGCCTGTATCGTTGGTTGTAGACGTATTAACCGTTGTATAATTTTCACCATCTACTGTGACATTAAATATCACAGTCGCACTTGGCGCTATGTTGTACGTTTTCCTATCACTATCATAAATTCTTAATGTTAATGGCTCTCCCACAACCCCACTAGAGCTAACCGTAGTTTCATTTCCAGAAACATACTCAATTACCACGTCATCTTTTTCGAGATAAAATTCATTGTCTGCGAGAGTAGCGTCCCCCGATGCATTGTAGTCTCCTGCACCAGTATAACTATCTCCATCATTGTCAGAGGCATAAAATTTAAATTTCATAACTTGGCCTGATAGGCTAGAGTCGAAGGATATATCACGGAAATAGATGATGTCTGAACCATTAGAAGTTACATTACCAGTATAAGCCAACAATATTTCTGCTTGAGCAGGAGGCTGGTACCAGAGGCTTATGTTCATTACATCTCCATTTTGATTTGTGACTTTTACACTAAAATTGCGTTTAACACCCCATCCATCTCTCCTTGGTTCTACATCAGCTTCACTTAAATCAGGTGCATTTGCTGAAATTGTTAGCTCAAACCATCCTGGCGATTTAGCTAATGTAAGATTGTCAGTTATCGGAACTATCCTTCCGCTAATTGAATTGTTAATATAGTAATAGGAAAGGGTAATATTCCAGGTAGCATTATAGTAGCCTGTCGGCTTATCTGATGTTTTCCATCCATCTTCTCCCTCATTTCTACATCTATAAAGTCCCGGAACAGGCTCATAGGCATCTCCACTACTTGTGTTTCCACAGAGGTAATGTGTTGCTCCTAGAGCCCAGAACTCTACCTCCGCGTTAGGCAGGCTTTCTCCACAGTCATCAAAAATACGGCCTTCAAAGGGTACCCTATTAGGAAGAGTATATGTTTGGTTTAATGGATAGTCAAAGTAAATCCTAGTGTCTCCCCAGATTGTAAGATTATATTCATCAGAATAAGAATCATTATAATCACTTAGTCCAACAACTTTAACTCTCCACTTCTGCTTTCCAACTTCAAATCTCTCATCTACCCCTACAGTACTAGCGTTATCACAGGTAGGATCAAATGACAAATTAGCGTAGCCACTTGAATTAGTTACTACATCATAATCCCACCAAGTGTTAGTACCCTCCCCTTTTCGTTCAATCTGAAATGTTACATTAAAGTTAGAAAGGGGAGTTCCATTAATGTCCTTTACTAATATTAAGAGTTCCTTACTCTGAGTTCCACTTCTATTTGCTGGTATGGATTCGTTATTTTCAGCCCATGATGCGTCATATTCAAAGATTATGCCTTCTTTAGTTATTGTAAAGTTAGAGTTTAGGGACCTCTGAGTAGAATTAGTATTCGTTGCTTCGTCAGTAGCGTTAAATTTGTAGTACCATGTACCCATATCAGAAGGCGTGAAAATAGGTGAAAAGTTAAGTTGCTGCCAGTTGCCAATATCAGTATAGACCTGTTGGCTAATATTTTCCCAGTTAGAATCTTCAACATAACCTGATAAATCTGTCTTCCATAAAGTTACTGTCACCGCATCGTCAACATCCTTCACCCATACGCTGAAATTCCATGTCTCTCCCCAGCCTTTTGAAACTCCGCCAGTTACTCCGCTTACTGTGCCGTTTTCGATATATGGAGGATATTTAAGGGTGACATTTACTACGTAAATACTTGATATATTATATAAATAGCAAGAATCCTCTATATGCTGCCCAGTCCAACTCTGCCAGCCCGAAGTGAAGCTCATATTGGGCAAGAAGCTGTATGAAACATTTCCGCCTTGGGTCAAATTAGGACCATATTCGAAATAATTCGTTCCATCATAAGTAACATTGAATATCACCTCAGTTCCATCTGCTACTGCCTCTCCTTTATCGATATCCCCTAGATAGAGTTTGAAAGTAGTGGGTATTACCGTAGTGGCTTCTGTTCCGTTTCCAGAAACATGAGTAAATGAAACTCTATCCTTTTCTACATTATGATAATTATCAGATTCTGATGTTGTATTTGTATTGCCTCCCTGATCTGTGGCATTGAACTTGAAAAACCAAGTACCCTGGTCGTTGCAAGTAAAGTTCTTTAAAAATGACATCACATATCCACTACAATTAGTACAAGTTTGGTTTCCTTGATATGCCCATGTTCCTCCAGCTTTCTTAATCCAGAAGTACACAGTTACTGTATCCTCCTCAGTGTCTGTCACAGTTATTGTATAATTGTAAGTCGCACCCCAACCATTTCCACCAGAGGAAGTCGAATAACTGGGATTATCGAGTTTTGGAGCCCCTACCAGGCGGAATGCATTAGATTTCAAGGACGTCTTATTATAATAATAAGACCTTTCTGATATCATTGTGACGTTATACCAGCCTTCGGTCTTCCCCGTAGAATCCCAACTACAAGAGTAGTTACCTCCCCCGACATGAGTAGCCGTACAGTTTCCTACGTAGGCTCCATTCCTAGTTATATTGAAGAATACGGAAGCATCTGTCACAGGCACCCCACAGTCATCTGTCACATTTCCAATTATTGTGATAGAGTCGCCGATAGTTATATCCTCTGAGTTTGGCTCTAGAATAGCAATATCCATATCCGCATAAATTTTAACTGAGAATTCCTGAGAAGTGTTATCCAGGTACCTTGGATCACCAGTAATGTTCATCTTCCATTTTTGCACTCCTGCCGAGTAATTGCATGATGGAGCTCCAGGAGGATTAAATTGGAAGACATAATAGTTACCTTCAGGAGTAACAGTTGTCCCATTATCAAAAATAGTGCCGTCTGTTGTAACCCAAATTTTGACACTAGCATCCGTAACATTGACGTTCCTTTCAGTATCGGTTATGAAAGTAGAAAGATTCACGTAGTCGTTTCCTGACCTATTAACCTCAACACCATCTCCAGCTAGGTATGAGACTAGAATATCATCCTTAGAAATCGTATGATTTTCTTCTCCTGAGGTAGTAGCGGTACTTCCACTTTCATCTGTGGCATTGAACTTGAAAAACCAAGTACCTACATCAGTATAGCTATAACTCCAAGAGAAATTTACAATGTAATCATTACAGTTTACGCAGCTAGTAGAATTTCTTAAAATCCATTCTCCTGTTTCATTTCTCAGATAAAATCGTATTGTGACATTATTCCCATCGGTATCGGTTACATTAACAGTATAGTAGTAGGGACTCTTTCCCCATCCTCCCGTAGGAGGCGATACTAAGACATCTTCTAATACAGGTCTTGTGGAAAGATAAAATGCATTAGCAATAGAATCACTACCATTCCAATAATTGGTTTTACTAGCTATTATGGTTACATTATACCATGTGCCATTAAGTTTACCACTAGAATCCCATGAGCAATTATACCAACCGTTCCCTTCATCACTAACGCTGGCACCCTCACATAAGTAGGTAGCGCCATTGGTCTCAAGTTTAAAGCTTACAGTTGCTCCTGTAACTGCGTTACCACAATCATCTGACACATTACCTCTTAGTATTATGGTGTCTCCAATCGTATAATTTGTAGAACCGTTAGGCTGGATTAAGATATTTGACAAGCTTCCCAGTATGGTTATTGTATATTCTGCTGACTCGTTGTCCTTAAAGTAAGCAGCGTTACTGACATTCATTTTCCACTTTTGAGTCCCAAGTTGATACTGTCCTCCACAAGTGGGCGTAAAAGTGTAGTAGAAGTGAGTCTCATTTTTTTCTTCACTTACCTCTGTATAGTTTTCCCCATCAGCAGTTATCCAAGTGGAGAAGGCGGAGGTGGTATTTATATCGACTTCATATGCACCCGTATCGAGGTCTATTACCCTTGAGGAGAGATTTATAGAATTAGACCTGTTTATTGTCGCTCCTACTCCGCCTTCCCCCTGGATTACAATGTCGTCTTTTTGTATATTTACATTTCCAGATGGCGTTGTAGCATTGTTTTGATTGCTGTCATTTGCATAGAACCTGTAGTATCTCGTTAGATTTGAGTCATCTCTGCTCCAGTTTGAGGTAATTATTTTTGTTGTAGTTGTTGTACAGTCTGCACACTCGGTATAATTTATGTTAACCCAAGACCCTGATCTATTATACTGCAACCAGATGGTAACACTAGGTGCCGCCGGATCAGAAGTAACATTTACTTTGAAATTCCATGTTTCTCCCCAGCCTTTATTGTCATCTGTAGTTAAATCTAATAGCGTGAGCGAAGGACTAATATTCACTGAGATGTTACTAGAAATGCTTCCCTTTAGTGAAGAACTGCCTTCATAGATTACGCTAAAGTTGTGACCGCCAAATGCTTCACTACTGCTAATTGTATAGTAAATCACATACCCGCCTGTAGAATTTGTAGTATTACTGTAAGGAACATATTCGCCGTCTTTAGTAAGATTAATAGCGGCTCCGCTGATAGGATTACCATTATCCGTGTCAGTTAATACTCCTGAGAATACAATGGTTTGTCCTCTTATTGCATCTTCATCATTGACTAGGATATCCAGAGAAGTATCATCTTTTTCTATTTCTCCGTAGGCTAGGCTTGTATTTACTAAATTATTTGAGTCATTTAATTCGAACTTGAATGAGTAATTGGAGTTAATATCTAACGTAGTGTAATCCGAAACTTGTATCGAGCAATTATAAGGCGCAGTCTGTATCTGAGACCCTTTTAACTCCCAGCTACCAGAGGTATTGACCCAAAGTTTGCATGTAACATTGTCATTCTCAGGATCAGAAACAGACACATTATACGTGAATGTTTCTCCCCAACCACCTACAGGTGGCGTAACACTAAGCCCTGTGCCCGAAGGAGGTTGACTAATTAGATTGAATAAGTCTATCTCAATGGTTTCATTTGGATTATGGTAAGACTTACTTACCTTCATCCTGACATCCCAACTACCTGCAGTTTTTCCAGTAGAATTCCAGGTACAATTGTACCATCCAGCATTCGATCCAGTCTCGTTATAGGTTACACCACAGATCTCCCAGCTATCGGTAGGTTCTCTTCTTAGTTCAAATATTACATTCGCACCGACTACCTCGCTGGAATTATCATCTATCACCCGCCCCCTTATGGTTATTAGATCCCCTATGTTGCTATCCCCTGGATCTGATATATTAGCAGACAGATCTCCATAAATTATCAAATATTTTGCAACAGAGAGATTATTATTGTTATAATAAGGATCGTTATAAGTACCCGCTGTCCAGTTCTGCTCACCTGCACCATAATCATTTCCTGGAGTGAAGTAATACGTACAGTATCCTAGAGAGTCTGTAGTATTGATTAAAGCTGAGGCGTAGTTTACCCCGTCTTTCTCGATCCAAAATGCGCAACTGGTACCCTCATCTACTACTATATTCCCTCTAATCGTATCATTGATCTGAACTCGTAGAATCACAGAGCCAGAAGATCTATTAACTTCAACTCCATCTCCAGCTATATAAGAGACAATCACATCATCTTTTAGAACCTCAAAAGAAGATGGTGAGAGAGTATTATTAGTAGCGCCAGAAATATCCGTAGCATTAAACTTATACTGCCAAGAACCGACCTCATCTTTCGAGAAGTTTCGTGAAAAGTTTGCCTGATAACTGTAACATTCAGAATCAGTACATATTCTCGTATCTTCTAGATTCCAACCAGACGATGCGTTATAAAGCCATAGATATACATATGTAGTCACATTATTATCATTTTTCAGGGTTACTGTGAAATTGAATGGTGACTGACCCCAGGCTCCTGCTTGTATAGAGGGATTCTCAAGTCGTGGAACACTTCGGAGGAAGAAGGCATTATTAACAGTATCGCTACCGTTATTATAGTTGCTTTTGGAGGAAGTCATAGTAACATTATACCATCCGAGTGGCGCTCCTTGTGGAGGAGTCCAATCGCAGATATAATAGCTCCCTACAGGGTTGCCAACACATGTATCGGTATAAGCTCCATTAGATATCTCGAATATAACGGTTGTACCTGAGCCGGTAATAGAAGCCGAGCAGTCATCTATGATCGTGCCATTCATTCTTATACTGCCGGCACCTTTTGTATAGTTCTGTGTTCCATCTGGCTCTTGAATTGTATTAATGAGGTCTCCGTAGAGTATAAAGGGAATATCAACTGTGGTGTTATCCTTATAACAGGCTCTGTCTTTTATTTCAGCTTTCCAGTAGCCTTGTCCTAGCTTATAACCCCCAGTACACCATGTCCCAGTTTCTCCACCAGTCAAAGTCCTATTTAAGTAACCAGTTGCATTTGTACTACTGAAGATAGGTGAATCCCATGCACCAAGATCGGCGTCTATTGTAACATAGATCCTTCCGAACTCATTTATATTTGATATCGGCGTATTACGATCTGTATCATTTATTTGTACAATAAAGGTAACACCCGAGGATCTATTAATCGTGGCATTCCAAGAGGGAGTTACATTATATATTTTTGCATCATCTTTTTCCACAGTAAAAGAAAGAGTCTCAGTCTGACTTTCTCCATCAAAATCATCGGTCGCATTTATCTTATAGAAAATCGATCCAACTTCAGAGGCCCCGCCTTCGGTACAAGAATATTCCTTACTCCAAGTAAACTGCTCATCATCGCATCCGGTACATGCATAGTTTGTAGGTGATATCTCCGTCCAACCAGATCCAGGATTTTCCCATAGATGTACACTAACAGTGTCATTCACGGTAAGCCCTGAATAATCTGTATAATCTGATACATTAACTCTAAATGTGAAATTGCCCTCACCCCAGCCAGCAGATGTTGGAGTTACAGAATAATCTTCTAGAACAGGAGGGGTGAAAAGGAAGAAAGTATTTGGAGCGTATTGGGTAACCGTGCTACCATAGTAATAGTCTTCATCAGCTGAAAATGTGACATTGTACCACCCCGATGGCTTGCCCGTTGTGTTCCATGAGCACTTGTATACATTAGACCCAATCAAGGTTATAGGTGTACAAGATTCTGTGAATCCTCCATTGGTAAGATTGAAAGCTATATTTTCAGTGGCATACCCTGTTCCGTTGGTTATATTCATGGCGTTGCCGCAATCATCGACTATGACTCCTTGAAGCGTGATAATGTTTCCCGCAGTTGTATTGTCATCTCCATTAGGCTCGTCTATCGAATTCTGCAAGGTGCCATTAACAGTTACAGCGAGATATAAGTTAGCGTCTTCCCATGAATCAGGATTCGTGTATCCTGCGCTACCTGCCATTACTCCTTTCCATTCCTGTACTCCTACATTTATTGAACAACTTGGATCGAAATCAAAATACACTAACCCCGAAGAATCTGTTGTATTAGTCATTACTTTTGTCGAAGAGATTTCTATATCCCCCTCCGTACTCACCCATAATTCCACTTGTTCATTCGTTATGGGACTACCGTCAGACTGCTTAGTAATATTCAATACCAACGTAGTATTCTGCGTTCCGCTTCTATTAGCAAGAGAATCATTGCCCTGGACGTGGTTCCACACAAGTGTAACATTATTTACTTGGAAAGATCCGATATCTGTTTCTCGGGTATTGCCCTTATCGTCTGTAGCATTAAACTTGAAACTCCAAGTCCCAGCATCTCCGCCGCTGAATTGTTTATAACAATATGCTACGAAGTCACTGCAATTAGTACATTGGAAAACATAGTCAGTGCAAGTGGTTGAATTTTCAAGTGTCCAATTTCCTATCCCCTTCTTAGTCCAGAGGTAAATGCTAACTGTGTCATTAAAAGTATCAGTTACATTGACTGTGAAATTGAGATACTGCCCGACATCTATCTCTGATGCGCTAACAGACGCATCCTCTAATAATGGATTATAGTATAATCTAAATTGAGTTGTTGCAGTTCCATTCCAATGATATTCTTTATATGAATTTATATAAACATTATAGACACCTTCAATAGTACTGAAGTTGGTTGTAAGGTTAAATCTATAATCGTCAGATGAGGGAATAAAATCTGCGCTGTAGGTA
Organism: Candidatus Hydrothermarchaeum profundi; assembly: GCA_002011125.2. GTDB lineage: Archaea > Hydrothermarchaeota > Hydrothermarchaeia > Hydrothermarchaeales > Hydrothermarchaeaceae > Hydrothermarchaeum > Hydrothermarchaeum profundi. The sequence continues at coordinate 1,098,267 of MTMF02000009.1, read as the reverse complement.
TTGTCGTATCCATATGTATTATTTACTATCCTAAAGGTCACAGACGCATCATCAATATCGCTCCCACAATCGTCTTGAACATCCGATATTATTGTTACATTATTCCCAATTTCAATAGTAGCTGAAGGCAGGATGTTATAGGAAGAAATCGAAAGGTCCCCCAGTATAGTAATAGTGAAGTTGTCTCCACTGTAGTTTATAGATGTATTAGTTTTATAGTATGAATTATCAGTAATCTCCATGTACCACTTCTGAACTCCTGCCTTATAGTTACAGTCAGGATTAAATACCCCATCAGTCGCTGAAGCTCGAAGATATCCATTTAGCGTACTAGCACCTTCTTGATCTCCGACCTGATACCCAAGGGAAGCATCATGTGTTATCCAAAGTTTTCCAGGTATGCCATCGCTAACATTGGTTTGATTATCAGTATCGAAAACTATTGTAGTCAAATTTACACTATAATTAGATAGACTATCACTACGGTTAACGGTCGTTCCATTCCCACTACCGTGTTGGATAATTATGTCGTCCTTTTCTATTATTAATGATCTAATCTCCGTTTCATTCGTGTTAGATCCATCTGTGGCATTAAATTTATAGTATATAGTACTGTCCACATCAGATTGTTTGAAAAATCTACCAGTAAAATTAACAATTACAGGGGGATCTGAGGGGTATAAAGAATAGTTATCTATTAGTATCCAAGTTGGATCAAGAATGCTATAGGACTTCCATAAACTGATGTTTACAGTCGAATTTTGTGGATCACTAGCATTCACGGTAAAATTGAATATCTCACCCCAACCACCTCTCGCTGGGGTTACATTGGCATCCACTAAGGCAGGATTTGAGGTATTATAACACCAGAGGTATTTTACTGAAGATACTGCTGCACTATATTTTGCAGGTACTTCTATTTTTACAGAGTAGTAATCACTAGCATTATATCCGCTTCCTAATGAAAGGCTACAGGTATTTGGCGACGTGCTTTCTCCACACTCCCATCTTTCTACAGTCTCTCCGCCTGCAGTGTCTGGAGAATATGCAGCATAACGACTATAATTAGCCAGAGAGGGGTCTGGATTTCTTTCAGTGAAATTAGCTATCTGCACATAACTTTGACCTGGATCTGCACCAGCCCCAGTACCTTGATCTGTATATTTTATATAAACTGAAATGTTCGCGATATAACAATCCAAAGACCCAGGGCAAGGAGTATCTAATGTCCAGTTGTAGTATTCTATAGCACCCAAGTTTGTTGTTCCAAATGCAGTCCAAGATACGGTATCTTCATACCAATTACATATTTCCTCTGAGGGATCAACAGCAAGCATCCAAGGCCTTGCCTCAACATAAGTCCCATTATCATAAATAATTTCAACAGGACCAATCATATATAAGTAAGGCCATATAAAGGGCGTATTGAACTTATATACCACTTTAGAACCATTTGTAAGGTTCTTCCATTCTAAGATAATAGTATCCCCCTCTTCTTTAATTATAGCATTACCAGCATTTACATCAAACACTGCTGGCAAGTATTCTCTTAAAGTTAGAGTACCATGGCCTACATAAGAGATCACTTTTATACTAGAGTTAAACGGCCCAACTCTTGGGTCAATAGTCACAGGAATATTCCTCAAAATATCAAATTCATAAAAGTCTCTAACAGTGAAGTAGGAGTCTATAGAACTCACAACATCCTGAGCTTTGACGGACGCAAAAAGGGTATAATTTCCCTCGCGACTTGCTCGATATACTGCCTCATATATTCCTCTTTGGGTTTCCACAATTGTTTTATCGGAAGTAGAGTAGGTAGTTGGGCGTCCTATTGGAGGATTTACAATCAGATTAACATCTGCTCCAGATACTAGATGCCCTTCCTTATCCAAAACAACCATGATTATTTTTACGTCCTCGTCTGGGTGATAAACAGCTTTTTCTGTGTTAATCGAGATTAATCCCCACTGGAACCAAAGCTCCTCTCTTTCCCCATTACTTTCAACTACTAGCTTGTATAACCCTGGCTTAATAGCCCGAGTTGAAGGTATCTCAAGTTTGTATTTACCTCCTCCTACATTGATAACCTTAGGCTTTACTCCTGCTCTTACTCCATGACTATCCTCGACTTCAGCAGTAATTATCCCTGAATCTTTTTCGATTATGTAATTTTGCTCATCTAGATAGGGAATAGTCCAAACAATAGTGTCACTAAATCCATTATTATCCGTATCTAAGAATCTTACACTATGCGATGTTTCATTAGTTACGTCGGTGCTTTCATTAAATAGAGGAGTAGTACCATTCGTCCAGATCAGACTTATATTTGTGTCTACTTCTACTTCAAATTCCGGGTTTTCATTTACCTTGAAGTAACTTTTTTTGGGTTTAATTTTTAGTTTCTTACCCTTAGTGAAATTTACTTCAGGTATCGTTGAATTTACGGTTACATTCTCTAATAGAACATCGCTCTTAATGTTAATTGCCTTACTCCATTTTCCATTCTCTAGTATCTCGGTTTCTAGGATTTTTGGTGATGGGGTGGAGTACTCTACTATCCTTTTACCTAAATCTAGCCTCCATCGAACAATTTCTCCAACCCTAGCTTCTCCTTGAGACTTATTATATGATGAAATAATGTAAAAAGTCTCGCTGTTTTCAAGTCGAGGAATTATCCAAAATAAGCTACCATTTGATAATTCCGCTCTAATTGGTTCTAACTTTGTTTTATTTTTAAGTAGAACTCCTTCAACTGACACATTAACCTCTACATTCTCGTAGGCTACGCTAGAATTTTGAAACACTGTTATCGCTTTTACTGGCACTTTTAATTGAAGTTCTTTAAGCATGTCAATATTAGACGCACTAAACAATTGAACTCCGTCTTCGTATACTTTTATGTCGATACTGTTATCAGGCAGGAGATCTTGGAGGAGAAGTAACTTATCTTCAGAGGTTAGAAGAGGAGGTGAAGTATAGTATTTTACAGAAAAAGAGAGGTTTTCTCCTCCATCGATCTCCTGTAGAACATTATCTATTACCCTTATACTACCCGCATTTATATCGAAAGCGTCTAATGGAAGTGGAAGAGTATAGTTATACACCTTCCTTAAAGATGGGTTCCATATATTGAAGTCCTGCTTCCACTCTACTGGCAAACCAATAATAGCCCTTCCCTGTAAAGGCTCGCCTACTACAGTTTTAACATTTTCAATAACTAACTTAGTAGTATTAGATTCGCATATGTCATATGAGCAGGCTTCTAATTTTACAACATGTTCTCCCAATGAGACTCTAGAAGTATTTATAGTTATATTATTCCAACAGATTGGAGAGCCTCCACAGTATTTTTTTGACTCCCCAAAAATAATATCAAACCCTTCTGGAAGTGAGTAGTTAATATAAACCGAAGATAAATTGTGATTCATTGCGTACCCTGAGATGTTTATGATATCCCCTCGAAGAACTCTTGATGGAGCGTTTAGATTTACGGAAAGCGAAGCAAAATTATGAGCATATACCTTTTGCTCACCGTATCGGATCTCAAGAATATGTTTCTTAGGAGTTTTAACTTTAAAAACAACTTTTCCTTGAGAATATGCCCAATATGCTTGGATAAGATCATCATTGATAGTTACTGGAACAACTTTCCATTCACTATTCTTCTTCTTATAAAGGTCAACAAACTCGACTTCCTCTGGGAACGAGTGATCATAGATCGATAGACTTCCTTCTCCTGTGGTAGTGAAGTATATTGTCCAGTTTCCCCCCAATCTTGGATGTTCATATGGATTGAGTATTGTTATATTCGCATCTTGCGTTTGTGAATTTGCCATTAATGAAGCGAGGATAGTCAAAACTAATATAAACGGTAGAATCCATACTGACAATACAGGCCTTTCCCTAGAGGAATTAGACATGAAACCCCCAATCCGCCTAATTAATTTTAATAATCAATTTTCGTACTCTAATGCTGTCTTTACATAGCCGCGAGTAAAGTTGTTGAATTGGTTTGCAACAGAATATTACAATGCTTAGGATGTTCCTAATTAGCGAGTTGGGGCCAATATTTTTCTCTCCTCTAAAGGCCTTTTTCAACTCCTCGTCTATTACCGGGTGCATGTAATTTTTTTCCTTATGAAAATCTATATGTATATGGGAAATACTATATATATGGATATATATTTGTTAAGTTATGATATGTTTTTTAGTATTAATTAAAGGAACTGAACTGAATAATCCACTATCAATTGAAATTTTTATTAGTTTGTTAAATTATAGAATGTTATTTTTACTAATAATCTTGCTATCCACGATCATATAGCATGCTACAACTTAACAAAAAGCCTTAAATAGTACGCTCAACTTTAATTAAAAATGAGAGTAAATGGTTTTCTGTCCACGATGTCACTCTAATTTAGTAAAAAGGAATGGGTTAGATAGAAAAGGTTACCAAAGGTATATGTGCACCTCTTGTGGCAAACAATTTACCTCAAAAACTGATACCTACTTTTCCAAAATGAGATTTCCAAACACAATAATAACTTTTGGACTTATCCTCCACTACCGTTATAAAAAAACCTACAGAGATGTCTCAAAATATCTTAAAAGCTGTGGAATAGACGTATCGCATGTTACAGTTCACAATTGGGCGAGGAAATTTTCTTATTTTATAAACTCCTATACACTAAGGCCCCATTCAGATACGTGGTATATTAATGAATCTATAACTGTTGTAAACGGAGAAAAAAAGCATCTTTTAACTATTTATGACTCTAACGGAAATATCTTAAGCACGAGGTTATCAAAAAAGAAAACAAATAAACAGATAGAAGAGGTAATAAAAAAAGCAGTTAAGCTTGTAGGTTTTACTCCAAAGGCGATAATGGGAACACAGATTGAACCGTTAATAGCGAGGTCAATATGAGGGAGAAGAGGATAACAACGGGTAATGAAGTTTTAGACAGCATGCTAGGGGGGGGTTTTCTACCTGGCCAAATGGTAGTGATAGCCGGGCCTGCAGGATCTGGAAAAACGATAAGTGCCCTACAATTCATCCATGCTAACCTAACGGAGGGTAGACGCTGCTTATTCATAAGTGCAAGTGATAGTGAGGAATCAATAATAACCAATTCTTTTAGATTCGGATGGGATCTTAAACAATTTATAGATAAAAATCTCCTAACAATTGCGAGCATTAAGCTTGCTGACGCTTTACCTACCCTCTCCCCAGATATTTTAAGTGCGGGAGGATTATACTCGAGTTCATTAGAAGAATTGCCAAAAGTTATCAAAAATTCCAAAGCAGAAATTATAGCAATTGATTCAATCACCGAGTTTAATGATGTCTGTACGAGCGAGCTTGAAAGGCGGACACGAATTTTAAACTTACGGAGGATAATAAGTGAGATAGGTGCTACCGCACTATTAGTTGCAGAAGTTTCCCCAGATGGTATAACTACAAAATATGGTATCGCAGAATACGTAGCTGATGGTCTAATTTTATTAAGCCGTTATCATACGGAAGAATTAAGCCATTACCTTCATACTATCCAGATTATCAAAATGAGATGGATACCTCATTCAAGAGAAATTAGAGTTTATGATATAACTGACAAGGGGCTCTCGATCAGGTCCCCACTATACACTACATTAGCCTCTGGGGGAAAACTGAGATAAAAAACTATTTAGGGATCCACCAAACCATTGTATCCTTATCCCCATATTTAGGCTTTTCAGCCCTCCCCTCTATATATCCATAAGACTTCAGTTTGTAACAATGTGTAATCGCTGTTGCCCATGAAATCCCTGTTTCTTTTGCAAGTTTATATGTAGAAACTAGTCCATGGTTATTATGTCTCGTTAAAAAATCTAAAATTTTCTTATCTACCTCGGAAAGTTTCATGTGAATATATTGAGATATTCTATTTTTATATGTATATTGGAAATACTTTATATATACGTATATACTTTTAATTTTTTGTGGAACGCAAGATCATAAAAATGGGGGATTCCAGTCTGGTAGTATCCTTACCTAAACCTTGGGTAGAGAAAGCCCAACTTTCTAAAGGAAAGGTCGTGGAAGTAGAGGAACTCCAGACGGGAGAACTGATTTTAAGGCCTAAAATTACCAAGACGAAGAGACTTCAGGTAGATATTACCCGGTGTAGACACCTAGATAAGAGTATTATTGACCACTATATAAATGGAGCCGAGATAATTAGAATAGTACCTTCGGATAGGAATATAGATCCAGAAATTATGGATACGATATATAACACAATACGCAATCTCTCTGGACTTGAGATCACAGAAGCAAGTGGAAAAAAAGTTGTTATAGAATATTTTGGCGGAACAGCGATGCCTTTGAAGAAAATATTAGGTAGATTTTCGTTAATAGTTACTAACCATTTGAAATCCTTAAAAACGGCCTATAAAGAGAATAATGCTTCTGAACTGGAAACTATAAAAAGAATACAAGAAACCGATAAGCTGTATTATACTCTTGTTAGAAATTTAATTGCAGCGTCTAGTAGCGTAAAGGCGTCTTCTGACATGCAACTTAAATCTAAAGACCCTGTATATTATACTCTATTTGTAGAGAATCTCAGGGATATGGCTAAACTCTCCTCGAATATTGATTTTCATTATACTAAAAATAACGAAAAAATAGCTTATTTCTTTGAAAAGGCACTAGAGTGTCACAGAGCATCAATTGAAGCATGGCGGACTAAGAATAGAGAAAAAGCCCTAGAAACTCTAGATGAAATAGAAGATGCCATGAAGGAGTTATATGTAACTGAAAGAGAAATTACCAATTATGGGGAGAACCCCCCAATAGAAAGACAGGCTCTCACAAGGGTAGCAAAGGTTAAAGAAATTGTCGTTAAACCAGAAGAACACACGATCAAAGAATTGATAAGCGATGTAAGAGAGATATTTGAATATATTAAACGTAACATAAGCATTGTGACTCTTATTATTTTAGAATAAAAGGTTGTAGAAATTCTAAGTATATACGTGTATTTACTTTATATGCTCAACATATAATAATATCTCAACATATATTAATTCAGGAGAAAAGAAATGAGCAAAAAAGCTCTATTATTAGTTGTTGCTGTAATTTTATTTTTAAACCTAGAAAATGTCTCTGCCACTAACTTTGAATGGTGGAACTCGAGTTGGCATTATCGGGTTGGAATAATCGTAAATACATCAACATACAACCGAACTAATTGGCCTGTAGAGTACCCTATAAATTTCTCATCTCTTGGAATAAATGGAACCTTTGATAATAATTCCATTAGAGTAATAGAATATTACGATAATGGGTCTATTAAAGACAGCGGTTCCTTAAATGAGGGGATACTAAGTCAATTTGATGAGTATTCCAACTATGATGCAAATGGAAACGCTATAGGTGAAGTAGTTTGGCTCTTGTCAGGGAACAGAACTGAGAACACCCTCTATTATTATTATATTTATTTTGATACAATAGAAAACGGAAAGTCTCCTCCTAACTACACCACTGAACTATCGTTTGTGAACAAGAGTGGGGAAGAGTTCTGGGTTAATACCTCAAAGTTAGAGATAAAAGTAGATACCTATAACCATCTCAATAGGACCGCTGGTATGTATTTTGCAAAATTAAGAGATACCGGAGAGATTATCTTCAATGCTCCTACTAGCCAATTACCAATAGAATACATACGTTACTATAGTAGTGTTTCAGGCGAGTATTATGAGTATGATTTCAGGAAAAACTTCAGGGTTATATCTGATGGCCCTATTAGGAAAATAATCGAACAAGAAGGAGATGAAATATTATGGGGGTCAAGTGGGGAAACTACTCCACAATATACGAATAAAGGAAACATGACAAAAAGATATGTGTTTTATGAGGATAATCAATGGATAAAAATCGAACAGCGATTCACGGCTAACGATTCTATTTCTCGAGGATCAGGATCATACACTACAGCTCTTGCTCTAGATACAGGGAGGTCTACTATAGGCACGCCAACTCCTGATAAAATCCAGGGAACTACTACCGAACCCTATTCTTATTATTCAATTTTCGATAATGGTTTAGGGATAGGTGTTATTAATTTAAATAAAAGCGGAGGGGATTACTACGCTAACAAAGATTCCAATACGAGAATTGGAATATATCTCTCGTCAAAAAGCCTTTCAAAAGGAGATACTATATCTGATACAGCGGTAATATACTTTAACGATATCGAATCCCATGAACCTATTTTAGAACTTAGAAATAGACTAATAAACAACATCATAATAACTCAGGGAAATCTTGAGAGCTGGTCTGCAAGTGTTGAAGTAAAAACCGATTATCCATATTATAATAGAAATGAGACTGCGTTGATCACTGTGAATATCACAGAGGATAATTTTAACCAGACCTCTTCTGTAAATGCCACGTTAGATATGGGAACTACTAACCCAAACGATGATATAACCTTAGTTTTATATGACGATGGAACCCACGGAGACCAACTTCCAAATGATAATGTTTATTCTAACACTTATACATTTCAGGCCGATAGTGTAGAAGGAAATTGGACAATAACCGCGTATGTCTATAATAGCAATGGGCAAGTGCTAAACACTACTACTACCACTTTTTATCTTTCTAAGACTTTTAATATTGAAATTATCTTTTGGCCTCCGACGTATAACGTGGGCCTAGTTAATCAAACAACTTTCAGGGCTAATGTAACAGTTCAAAACTATAGAAATGACACAAAAATTTTTGGAAATTTGTATTGCGAGTATTATAATTCATCCGAATACACGAAGGTGACAGAAGTAGATAATATATCGTTTGACAGCGACAATGGAGTATATTATATAAACTATTCATCTCCTAGCGAAGTTGGAGTATGGAACTTAACTTGTAATCTTACTAAAAGCAACAATACGGGCACTTCAACCGTTAATTTCACTACCTATCAAGCTGAGAATACTACTCTCGAAACGAGTATTGTCACAAATACCACATATATTGATGGGATAACTCAGAACGATAATCAAAGCTTCGACATCCAAGTAAATGTAACAAATACTGGTCTGGGTTCAGCTACCTCAGTCAATATTACTATCTCATTCAGCTCAGCTGGATGGAGTACTAATTATAGTGATAATAAAATTAACTGCCCTGATCTTTTTCCGGGCAGTAGTCCTTGTATCAAGGATATTAGGGTAACCGCACCTGCTGCTACCTCACCCGGCAATTATACCATAAATGCTACAGCTGAGTGGATGAATTTCGATGGAAATGAAAGTTATTCTCAAGATACATTAACAGTGGAAGTACTTCAAAATCCCGTAATAAATATAGTACAGGACCTTCTATACTCGAGTATTCAGGAAGGCACTTCAGGTTCTGTAGGAACATTTACAGTAGAATCTATTGGAAACTACAAGGTAGAAGAGGTATATGCCTCCTGTGGCTCTGGAGTAGTATGCAGTGAATTCAATGTAACCCTTTACCCTGATTATTTCGCATCGATAAATCCAGCAGCCTCTGAGTCTGTAGAGATAAATGTTACAATCCCAGAAGGATATCCTCCTGGAAACTATAGTGGTATTGTAGAAGTCAATTCGAGCGATACAAGTGAAGATGGCAGAGATACAATAATTCTTAGTGTGGAAGTACCTGAATCGAGAACATGGACGCTGAGTCGCGAAATATGCGAAGACGCCGCGCCGCCAAATAAAACTGGAGAGATATTTAACTGCGAAGTGGAAATAAATAACACGGGAAATGTACCTATAAACTTCAGCATTACTTCATCTGGAAATGGAAGCGCATATCTCTTTCCTAATGAAACAACTTTTATAGTCGAAAACAGCTCAACACATCTTTTCAATATCCAATTTGACACCCAGGACGCTAACGCTGGGAACACTTATGTAGCTGTGTTTACTGTAGACGCTATTGACGCAGGATCTATCCCTACTTCACAAAATATTTCGGTATATCTACGAGTAGAACTAGGACCTTTAATTGATTTTGAAGTCTCACCACAGCTTATAGAGCAAAATGGCTCAGTTACTATAAAAGCAAACTTGACGGATAGGATTGGCAAAGGAATCGAATGGGTTAAAGCTAATATAACAGACTCTTTCGGTAATATTCACCAAATAGATCTTTATAATGATCCTGAAAACTCTTCAAATTGGACTGCGAATTATCAGGATACTCTACTCAGAGGAAATTATACTATAGTAGTATACTCACAAGACTCTGCTGGAGGATGGGGAGAATCCGATGCAAAAAACTTTAGTGTGTTCGCAAAACTCAGACTCACTGTACTCACTAGCTCAACTATTTTTGAACCAGATGACTCGGGCAGTATGCAAGTCAATGTAACTGATCTTATAGGAGAACCAATAGAGGCTGCGACTGCAATCGTTGATATTCTACTAAACAATGAAAGCGGTAATCACTTTGGGTTAGATGGAAGCTGGCCGAAATATTTAGTTACATCCTCAGAGGGTATTAGTTCAACAAGCTTCAAGTTTACAGGCGTAGAAGGATTCTATTACTGGAGTGTAGATGTCAATTATACAGATATTGGGCAGAATGTCTTTGCTTATGATTCTGGGGTATTTTTCGTCGGTAGTTTATCGGTTGATACAAGTGCAGGAGATTTATACTATCCAGGCGAAAACGTAACGATACTTAGCACGGTCCTTAAGGACAATCAACTCTTCCAGGTTGACTATCTCACAGTTACAGTATCACTAGATAACACTATCTTATACGAAGAAAATTCAACTTTGATCCCTGGACCAGCATATAAGTCTGAGTATACCTTACCTAATAATGCAACTTCGGGTACATATATTGTTACAGCGACCGCATATTATGGACCGATTTCAAGTACTGTGATAGATACATTTACAGTATTAGAAGGCGGAGCATTGCAATTCGATTTATATCCTGGGGGACCGTATAGGGCGGGCGATACAGTATCGGTAAAGGGAGAGATAAAAAATGCTGATGGACAATATCTAGATGGAGCTAACGTTTCTTTACTCCTAAAAGACCCTGATGGAAACATAATCTATAATGCAACCTTCACAGATGTAGTTAGCCCCTCTAAGATAGCAGATATCCCATTAGATATTAACGCGACTCCGGGAACATATAGACTGGAAGGTACCGCAAGGTATGGAGCGTCCCAAGCTGAGGAGATAGTGCTCTTCGATGTATATCAAAGCTTGTTTGTGAAGATAGGAGTACAACCTACCTATTATCTAAGCACAACCGAAAATGTAACCATGGAAATAACTGTTCAAGTACTAGACGCGGGTACGGGTCTAGGAGTTGAGCCTGATTCTTTAACCTTAGTTATCAGGAATTCTACCTATGATGTGTGGAGGAGGCTTGAGATCGGAAATATGACAAAAGTTAGTGACGGCTTATATAGGTATACCGAGGACCTTAATCCGAGTAATACTGCAGTCGACTCTTATTTGGCTTTTCTTGAGGTTAAGGTAGGTACTATGAGGGCGTGGGATATCGAAGTATTCAGAATAAAATATGGTGTAACGGATATTAGGTTTGCTGAGAGTAAAATAGAAATAAATAAAGGAGATAATGCAGATTTCACTATTTTGCTTACTTATTTTGGAGACCCGAATATCCAGGATCTGCCTCTTACTTATACAATCGTAGGCACGTCTTATAGTTATACGGAGACGGTTAAAAATCCTCCACCCGGAGTAGAGCTTAGATTCGAGAGGAATTTCACCAATGTAGAGTTAGATCCCGGGGAATATACGCTACGGGGAACAGTAATATACGACCCTGAGAAGCCACCTGCCGTTGCCGAGATCCCTTTGATTGTTAGTGGAGGCGCTGCTGAAGTATTGCCTCCACCCATAATAGGTGGTGGCGGTGGTGGAGGAGTTACTGAAGAGGAGGAGATACTCAAAAAAACAGAAATCAAGATTGAAGATATTCATCCTGAAGAGATCTTATTAGAGAGAGGGGGCTGGGTATATCTTGTTGCCACTGTGAATAATTCTGGAACTGAAACCCTACATTCGGTTGAGGCTAGTCTTACCGGAATCCCTGAAGATTGGTATGAGATGATAAAATACCAAACATCGGAACTTCTTCCTGCAGATATATTTGATGTCCTTATAGAGATTAAGGTTCCCCAAAACGCTTCTCCAGGTCCTAGAATTTTAACCGTTAAAGTTGTTTCAACTGAAGCAACAGATGAAAAGGATATTATTCTGCGTATTTTTGACTCAAAGCAGGAACTTTTTGAATTTGAAATAGATGCTGCCAATGAAAGATTAAGAACAGTTGAGAGGAGAGTATTCAAAGCAATAAGCGAGGGAAAAAATGTTTCTAACTCCTTAGATTTACTAGATAAAGCTGCGAATGAAATTTTCAATGCGGAGGAGTATCTGAAAAATGGCGAGTATCCCAAAGTACTAGAATCTATAGAGAGATGCTTAAAATATATAGATCAGGTTAACAGTATTCTCGATAAAGCTACTCCTGTAGAAGTAGTCAAAGTTGTTCCTACAGAGACGCCTACTCCTACTCCCGAGACTCCATACATGTGGATTGGCATTACTGCGTTTTTCTTTATCCTCACAATAGGTCTCGTTGTATACTTCGGCATGAAGTGGTACAAGAAATTTGAAAGTTTTGCGGAGAAAACTGCTATGCGGATAGGTCCTCCTAGAAAAGTTGAACAGAAGCCTGCTAAAAAATCTAAGCCCTCTACAACTATACCACAGAATGTCCCGCCAAAAATGTCTGATGAGCTTATAGAACTTAGAAGGGAAAAGGAGAGAATAAAGAAGCTGTTAGAAACCCTAAAGAAGCAACATAGCAGTGGCATGATATCAAGAAAGACCTATACTGAATTAAGAAAGAAAAACCAGGAAAAGCTACGAAAAATCGAGGAAAAGATAAAGGAACTCTCATAAGAATAAGGACATTAAAATTTTAGAATAGACTGCGACATCTCTGATGCAAAGTGCACTGCAGATTTAGATACCTTGGGTACTTGAAAGCCTATTTATTCTCTTTACTTCCCTGTACATATAGTCTGCAAGCCTTATGTAATCCCTTTTACTAAGAGTTTCCGGTAAATATAATTTAGCTCCTAAACCATGACCATGAAATTTTGATACCCAACTGGGATGAACATCTATATGTTTCCCGTCATAAAGCTCTGTGCCAGGATAAGAGGTTGCTAAGGATAGCAACGTTTGACCTGGTTTAATCCTTTCTAAAAGCCTAATAGTTGTCTCTGGTGACTGCTTGTTTTCTCCAGGTAACCCGAAAGTTACATATGCCCTTGTTTTAATGCCATATTTCCTTGCCTTATCAAAAGCGTCTACAATCGTAGAGACTTTCATCCGCCTTTTGCTTTTATCTAGTATCTCTTGAGAGCCCGAGTCGACTCCTATGCATAATAGATTACATCCGGCTTCTGAAAGAGCTTGTAATAGCTCGTCATCTAAATGATCTGCCCTAGTTTCACAGCTCCATATTATATCGAGTCCCTTCTCTATAATACCCTCACATATTTTAATTGCCCTCTCCTTGTCCAAAGTAAAGGTACTGTCCATAAATTTAATCCTCTTATGGTTTAACTCAACTATCTTCTCGAGCTCTCCGATAACATTCTTTGGAGATCGAAATCTTACTTTATGTCTCCAAAATCTTGTGGCAGAGCAATACGTGCAGGAGTAAGGGCACCCCCTGCTAGTAACTATCGACATTATACCGTAGCTGTGTATAGGAAAAAATTCATAGGCGGGGTAAGGTATTTTATCAAGGTCCTCGATTAGCTTCTCATCGGGATTGTGCTTTATCCCATTATCGCTGTAAGATACTCCTCTTATCGTAGACAAATCATGTCCTCCAACTATCTTGGAAAAAGCTATCTCTCCTTCCCCCCTAACAACAATATCTGCCCCGGCTGCTAATGCATCTTCTGGTCTAAAGGTAGCATGGACTCCTCCAACTACTAGGGTAGTTTCGATGCCTAGAGCTCTAATTTTACCTATTATCTCAGCTGCTCTTGAAAAAGACGGCGTAGTAGAGGAGATACCAATAATATCTGGCCTGAATTTTTTAACCTTCTCAGCATCAAAAGGCTCTACCGGGTCATCTATCACTAAAATCTCTGCCCTATCTTTAATTACTGACGCCAAATAACCCAGACCGATAGGGAAAAGGTCTCTACCCTTATAGGGAAAAGATGGATGAACTAGTAGTACTCTCATGATTATAGCCCTCTATTTTTACCTAATGATAAGTTTTTCATTCGCTAATTTTTTTCTATTCATCTATGGAACTGTCAGAAAAATCTGAGGAAGAAATAGTGAATCTAATAATGGAAAATGAAAGCCGCCTAGAAGAGTTAAAAAAACTTCTAGCTAGTACTAGCAAAGAACATAAGATCAAGGCCCTTCACGTAGCGAGTAGGTTAGCAGAAGAGAACCCCCTCTTACTAGAAGCAATTGTCCCTAATGTATTAGAATTGCTTGAAGATGAAGAAGTGGAAATTCGTCATAGCGCTATATTCGCAGTAGCTCAAATTTCAGAGATTATGCCAGACGCTATAAAATCTAAGGTAAAAAAAATTATTGAACTTCTAAAGGAAAAGCACTTAGGCATACGTAGATACGCGGCTTATGCATTAGCTCTAATAGGCGAGGATGATCCTGAACTAGTTAAGGATGCTGTGCCTCTTTTACTGAAAACCTTTGAGAAAGGAGAGGACATTTATAGAGCAAACTCGGCCTGCGCTTTAGCGTTACTCGCCAAAGGAAACCCTACGCTGGTTTTGGACTACGCAAATAAATTTATAAAAGCATTAGAAGATGACAACGAGGTAGTTCGTATTAACGCTGCCTATATCGTGGGGCTAATAGGCAGCCAGAACCCAGAGCTAGTTAAGAAAGCCGTACCCACTTTGATTAGGCTTTTAGATAGCTCTCCCCCTGTTGAAGAAAACGTTGCCCAAGCTCTTGCCTTAATCGGTACGAAAGAGCCTGAACTTATTAAGGATGCAGTACCAAAATTAAAGGAGCTTATAAGAAGCCCAAGGGAAGAATTAAGAGCAACCTCTGCCTGCGCTCTCGGGGCTACATGCCATCCAGAAGCATTAAAATCTCTTGAAGACTTATTGTCTGATTGTTCTCTTGTAAACATTTATCATCCCGAGGGGAAGGTTTTTACTGCCACTACTATATCTGAACTAGTAAAAGAAAAAAAGAAGAAGTAAGTTCGGTTTTTGAGAAAAATCGATTTTAATAGTTTTTAGAAACAGAATATTGTATTTTTTTGAATTAGTGAGCTACGCATAGTTAATCCAACTCTATATGAAAATCTAGAGGTGCATATATGTATACCTCCACAATCACGCACGTAAACCGAAAATACTTGGGAATTAAAGTAATCTATTAGTTAACTGTGGACAGCCTATGGTAAGTAATAAAATTAGCTTTCAAAAATATAGGAAAAAGTTGTTAGAAAAATATCATATAAGAGAGCCGACCGAACTCGAAGTTGAACAGTTTCTAACGAGATTATGGGCACAATGAGTTACCATCAAGCATAAGGAACTCTGACAATTCTAGTTTTTGGTTCTCATCTAAGCCAAAAAATACCTTTTTCTAATACCTTTCAATTCTTAAACAAAAAGTAGGGGTTTATAGGAGTATCTCTTTCCGAAAAAAACAACCCTCAAAATAAGATTTCGGGTTATCTTTAAGTTTTAGCATAAAAAGGATATGATTAAAATCTTAATAGCCTGCGTCAAAAGAGCCTAGTATAGTGATAATGCACTTAGCTCCTCATCAGATGATTAGACTTTTTTGTAAAAACCTAACGAGATTCTCCCATTGCTTAGCACTATAATATATTATCATGACTAAATCACAGTTTATGCCTGATTTAAAGGCTTGTTTGAGAATCTATTTTTAATGTTTGTGTCTTACTTTTGTTCTTTATAATACTTTATCTCCTTACTTCCTCGGTTCTCAATCCTGAAAAGGGAGTTATGCATATTAGCTATTCTATTTTGATAGTCGCTGGGCTCTCTGGAATTTTTTTAGTAGCTTTGATCCTTGTGGCAGATCAACCGCCATTTTTATTAGGCTCTCTTTTTATGTAGGATTCCTCGCTTTTGTTGGAACGCTATATCTTTCTTGATAAAGAGGGACAGTAGTTTTCTATAGAATGGTATACCTCGCTGTGTTTATTTTGATCATGTTGGCTTTGAGGATTACTTTTAGAGCTAGATTTCCAATTCCATGAATGGATTATACATAGAATTTGGCCTTATTTTACAAAAAAGTATAAATGATGCGGGGAAATAGGTACAAACTCGGGTCTGAACTAGAGAAGTTAAAAGTCTTTTTTACGTGACGTAGCTTTAAGGTACAATCAGGAGCCACCTAAGGCAAACATTCAAAATTTTTGTGAAATTTTCCTTGTCCAGGCCGCGGCCATTTTATCTGCAGTTTTTCCTCTGAAGTCTGGGGCGATTTTTTTCTATTGAGTCGAAAAAATTATATGGGAACAGCTATATCCCTTCAATCCAGTCTCTATCATTAGCCGCATTAAAGAAGGCATTCAGCACCTTCTTCTGCCTTTCCCAGTGGTTTTCTATCTGCTCCTTGCTGGGATTGTTAGGGTAATCAAGACTCCCTACGCTGAGTTGTTGCATAATAAAACGCTTGCCAGATAATTCAGATGCCCTACTGTATTTGTCCACATCCTCTGCCATTATTCTGTTAGCTTCTTCTTGTGAAGTTGAAACACTTACTCTGTCCCAGGATTCCTGCAACCGTGCTGAAACAATATCTGCATCCATGCAGTAATCTATGGAATAAGTAGTGTCAACTCCTGGCAACCCCACCATCTCCGCAACCAATTTGTTGCTGTAGTAGTTTCTCATTTTTTTGATGATTTCATTCATTCTTTGGTTGTAGTTTGGATATTGCTCATTGTTGTATTCTTCAACAGGATAAGCAGATATTGCTGGTTGCACGAGAAGGTAATCAACGCCTGTTGCTTCTGCTGTTCTTGCATTGTAGACATTCCACCTTTCCAGTTCGTCCATATGTTTTTCCCACCACTCTAGGCTAAAGCCATCTTTTGGACATGGGATTGGAACATTCCCATCATCAGAAGCTATTGCTGTTCCAATCATCTGCGAGTAAAAGGCAGTTTTCAATCAAATACTTTTTCGCGTGCTTCGCAACCCGCTTAAGGTCGTATAGAGATATGGGCAATGCCCGTTTGAGGGTCGGCTCTTCTGGATAGTTTGGAAAACCCCAGATTTGAGAAAGAATAACCCCAACTATGATAACAGCTATGATAACAGCTGAGATTGTGATTTTTTTTCATTCTAAAGCCATACTCTGATTGGTTGATGTTTAAGATAGATTATTATGAATCTTTTATAACACTCATTCTATTTGACTGAGAAACTTTTTAATCTCACTACGTGCTTCGTCAGTTAATGGTGAAAATGTTACTGGCCCATATCCACCAAAGTCAAGCACATATCCACCAGTTTCAACCCCTCTAGGTCTTTTTTCTGGAGGAAGATTTAAAATTTCCTCAAAGGTTATCCTGAAATAATCATCCTGAAGTTCTTTTAATTGCTCTCCATATTCTTCATATTTCTTTTGAATATCTGGTCCAACATTTAGCTCCTCATAGGCAAAAAAGATTTCTGGAATTATCCACTCGGACTTAGTTCTTTCTTCTAAAGCAAGCGCTACTTGATAGGTATCTCTTATCATCTGGCGGAATTCATTAAGTTCCGTAGGATCAGTTAAGGGACCAATATCTACAGTACTGCCGAAGTAATCATAGCCCGTTGGATCAAGTTCCGGATATAACTTGCCATAATGAGCGATAAGCCTGCCCTTATATACCTCTCTTAGCTTTGGTGCGAGTTGGGAGAGCCATTCATTAGTTTTGGCGATCCTTTTTTCTTTTGTTAAACCTTCCTTTTCCAAAAACCAGTCAAGTTTATCTTCAATTTCACCAAAAGGTGAAAGATATTCAATTTTATACTCTTCAGCCACTCTTGCCCACATAAGATTTTCATCTTCCATTTCTGAGAGCAACTCATCAGATGTACCCTTGGTTACTAACAATTCGCCTTCTTTGGAACCAGCTCCTACATCTTGATCCAATAAAACAGCAAAACCAGCCTTTTTTATCTTGCCAACCGCCCATTTGATTTTAAGAATTCGCCATTCAGCTTCTTTATCTTTTGGCGACATAGTAGGACTGTACCTTGGTGGTGTGAGATAAATACAGATTGTGTTTAAGCCAGCTTCTTTGAACTTTTCAAGCTCAAAAACCATGGGAATGACATCCATTTCAGAAACATATTCGCATATAATAAATTCTGGATAGTTGCGACTCAATTGACTCGTATCAACTAGGTCACTCTCAAAAAATTCTTTGGTAGGAGCTGGTGTGTTTTCATTTCTGGCTCTTTCTAATTCAAAACAGGTTTCCACATCTTTTCTTTCAGTGTTTGTTATTTGACGTTTATTCTGAGCAATTTCTTCAAAAGCTTTGTCCCCAATAGTTTTACGCAAACAGGACTTTAATTCTTCTGAGCCGGTAACAAAGGGGTTTTCAAATTCAGGTTGGAACCTTTTTTCAGATAGTCTTTGCAGGTCAAATAAAAATTTAGAACTGAAAATAATGGCAATTCCAACTACTACAACCACAATTATAATTATTGATAATTTTGGAATTTTCATTATTACAAATTATATTTTAGATTTTTTATTAAATTTTCTTATTAGCGCGCCTTCTATTATATGATTTGTCTATTTAAGGGCGGGTGGTTGAGGAAATTACTGACATCAGTCTTTCTCTGCTCTTTTCAGCCGCTCTGACCACGTGGCATTTTCGCTCAAACTGCCCTGTTGAGCAACTTCATATACCCCAAATCGTTTTATTGATGCCTCCTGGATCGATAGGAACATTAGCTTTATCAGAAAAATCCCTCGCCTCGAATGGCACTTTTATCCGGGTTAGTATTGTTTTTTCATGATTCTTGTCTAAAGCATGGGGATAATTAGGTGATATTTACGAGAAAAAAGCAAGAATCATGCTCAGATGGGCGATAATAAGATATGCGGGGGAAGGGATTTGAACCCTTGATGGACCTACGTCCACGGGATCTTGAGTCCCGCGCCTTAGCCAAGCTCGACCACCCCCGCTGTTCATGAGGTTTCTATCGTCTCCGACTTCTTTATTATATTTCTCACTTTTATTTTAAATATTAAAGTCTCCCCAGCTAGTGGGTGGTTGAAATCTACCGTGACAAAGCTCTCATTAAAATCGATGATCTTTCCGATCCCCCCGTAAACACTATATACCGTTGTATTAATCTCCGGTAAGAGTCTCATAAAAATCGTAGTACCATTAGTAGTAACTCTCGCGGGCCCATAGGCGGTCTTAACTATTGAATCATTAACTGGTAGATGAGTAAGCACGACTGTTCCATTTGTGATATTAGTTATTTCAGTTGACCAATAGGGTGTTACATTAACGATATCCCCTACTATAGGCTCTTTCTTCATAGCCATAACGTAGTTTTCGAGCGAGACCTCTTCCACTATGCTGAACTCGGCATTCCTAGGAGACGAGACTATTAAATTTGGATCTACTTCACCAAAAGCCTTCTCCGGAGGCAGTTCAATTGTTGCTTCTTCACCTTCTTTCAGGCCTAGAATAGCTTCCTCGAATTCTGGGATAATTTCTCCGCTACCAACTATAAAACTAAGTGGCTCATAGCTTTCCCTCGGCACAAATCCGGTTATCTTTGGAATATTCGGGTCCATCGCTATATCTTCTTCGGTAGTATCGAAAACCTCTCCTGTACTTTTAACGATACCTATAAAGTCCACTGACACATTGTCTCCATATTCTACTCCAGCTATACTTGCCTTAGCGGTTGCCTGCGGAGTCACTGAAGGCCCGCCTTGGGATAAGCATCCGGCTAGTAACAACATTACTATTATGATTTTTAATCTCATTTTTTTGGATTTAGCTTTGGCAGATTCACTGTCCTCCCGCAGGATGAGCATTTTACTCTATAAGGGCGTTTTTTTAATAGGACTCTCCCCTGCTGCTCTTCCTCGCAGAATGGGCATCTCATTATGTAGCTCGACTCTTCCTCATCGATTTTTTTCCATAGGAAGATCTCGCCTGTCTCTTCACCTTCCTTGTTTTCCAGCTTTCTCCTAGTTAAGTAGGAGAATGTTCCCGGCTTTATATCCTTCAGATTAAAGGGGAGTTCCATTTTACCACCGATATAGCATTAAACCAGTTTACTCTATTTTAACTTTCCTATTAAATTTAATTACCAAAGTTATAAAACTGCTCTAATGGCATGGATAAGCTTGAAGAGCTGGAAGAGTTTCTCAAGCCTTTGGATAAATTCGTATTAGCATTCTCAGGAGGTCTAGACAGCTCATTTTTGGCTTGTTTTATGAAAAACATGGGGAAGCAGTTCATAGCAGTAACTGTCGACAATGGGATGCTTCGAAACCTAGAAGAGATAAAAGAGAGTGCAAAGGCTCTAGGGCTTAAGCATGAAGTAGTAAAGATAGACCTCCTAGATGACAAAGTCTTCACAGAGAACTCGCCGGAGAGATGTTACATTTGTAAAAAAGAGATTCTTAGAGCACTAGAAGATATAAGGCGGAGGGAGGACTATAATTACGTGATAGATGCTACAACTAAGTCAGCGATAAAAGACTACCAAGCAGCATTAGTAGCATTGAAAGAGGAAGGTGTGTTAGCACCATTATTTGATATAGGATTGGAAAAGAAGGAAATAAGAGAAATAGCAAAAAGATTTAATTTAAAAAGTGAGGGACAAGAAAGCTGCCTAGCCACGAGGTTTCCAACTTATACCGATATAACAAAAAGAGCCGTAGAAAAGCTTCGTATAATAGAGAATGAAATCAGAAAACTAGGATTCCCCCGAGTAAGGGCCAGAGCGCATGGCGCCCTTCTGAGGATAGAAGTGCCAGACGAAGATATGAGGAGAATCCTAGAAAGAAGAAATGAGATATCTAAAATTGTTAAAAGTCAAGGTTTTGGATACGCTACACTAGATATGGCAGGTTATTCTAGAGGATAGATACCAGTTGCCTAACTTTTTCTTCTGAAATTCTTCCACGTACTCTGTCTCCATCACACACCAAGCCTCTAACACCTATTATGTCGGGCTTCACCTTCTTTAGTTCTAATATCTCCCTAAAGCCTAGTGAACCAGCTAGAGCAACCATTAAATCAAGATCTTTAGAGAGTTTAACAAACTCTTCCAATTTCTCTAGTTCAAGGTGGTCAAGTAATGTTCTACCATTCTTTTGAGCTGTATCAATCATCACTCCATAGGCCCCTACCTTCGCTGCAATCTCCGGCAGCATCATAGGAGAGATCGAATTTATCTCCTTATAATCCGCATATGCCGCCAAGACCAGATTGGCCTTGGATTCAATAGATCTTGCAATCTTCTCTGAGATCTCAATAACTTGCTCTCTACTCTTCATACCATATAATCCGGCTTTTATGTAGTCCACTCCAAGAGAAGATAAGCCAAAAGCTGCCAATGCAGCTGTCCCTGGCTTAAAATCTAAGTCACCAAGGGTCGCACTCACCTCAATTCTCGGAGGTAAAGCTTCCCTTATCTGTTTAATCACCCATGGAAAGTTAGCTCCTAACGAGCCCTCACGAGGGTTTTTTACATCGATTATATCCGCCCCTGCACTCGCCGCTATAACTGCTTCCTCAACATCAATAGGACTAATGAGTAGCCTCATAACGCCAAATTAAAATACCTAGGTATTAAAATTTTGTGCATGGAGATAATTCCTGTGTTAGACATACGTAGAGGAAAAGCCGTTTCTGGTAAATCTGGCAAGAGAGAAAAATATACAGACCTCAAAACAATATTCTCCAAGAGTTCAAACCCTATAGAAATAGCGAGAAATCTTCCATTCAAGAGAATATACATTGCAGATTTAGATGGCATTGAGAAAAAGAATCCTGATTTAAACTTAATTAGAAAAATAGCAGAGAAGAAAAAAGTAATACTAGATGCCGGGATAAGGAATAAGAGAGACTATAAAGAGATATCACAGCTAAATGTAGAAATAGTGCTGGGATCTGAGACTTTCGAAGATGCTGAAAACTTAGAAGATTATACTAAGGGTATATTTAGTCTGGATATTAAGAATGGGAAAGTATTGTCTAAAATTCTCCCCGAAGAGCCTTACAAAGCATTTAAGATTTTACATAAAAAAGGTTTCAGCCGATTTATCTTTCTTAACATTTCCTCTGTTGGAACTCTCAAAGTCAACTTTGATCTGTTTAGTAGAATTCCTTTTAACGAGATTGAAGCGTATTATGGTGGAGGAATTAGAGAAAACGACTTGCCTATACTAGAAAAAAAGGGGATAAAAGGTGCCCTAATAGGCACCGCATTGCATAAAGGTCTTATTAACCTTTAGTTACATTGGAGGCATTCCGCCCATTCCTGGCATGCCACCCATGCCAGCTCCTCCAGAAGGCATACCTTTGTCGGAGGAAGAAGCCAGTATGACATCATCTATCCTGAGTATCATCACAGCGGCCTCGCTTGCACTTTCAATCGCTTGCTTCTTAACTCGAACGGGTTCTATTACACCTTCTTTAAACATATCTTTGACCTCTCCCTTATAGACATCCAAGCCATATCTCTCACCATTCTTCTCATGTTTAGACCTGAGACTAACGAGCATGTCAATAGGATCTAGCCCTGCGTTTTCCGCCAGCGACCTTGGGATAACCTCCAAAGAATCTGCGAAGGACTCAATAGCAAGCTGTTCTCTTCCTCCAATCGCCCTCGCATATGTTCTTAATTCTTTAGCGATTTCAATTTCTGGAGCACCACCACCTGCTAAAACTTTCCCATCCAATATAGCTGCAGGTACAACCCCAAGACAGTCTTCAATGGTCCTTTCCAACTCATCAACTATGTGTTCTGTTCCCCCTCTTACCAGTATACTCACTGACTTTGGATCTTTACACTCTCTAACAAACACCATCTCATCGTCGCTAATTTTCACTTCTTCCACAACGCCAGCGTAACCAAGATTTTCTTCTTCGAGGTCTTCTAAGTTTGTTATAATATCTGCACCTGTAGCTCTGGAAAGCTTCTCTATATCACTCTTCTTTACTCGTCTAACGGCAAAGATCCCCTCTTTAGCAAGGTAATGCTGAGCTAGATCATCTATACCCTTTTGACAGAATACTACATCTGCGCCCGAGTCTTTGATCTGTTTTACCATGCTACTTAACATGTGCTCCTCTTCATCTAAGAAGGCCTTCATCTTTTCTGGATCTGCGATCTGTATCTTTGCATCAAACTCTGTTTTTTTTACTTCAAGGGATGTGTTTAAAAGTAGAATCTTAGCATTTTTAACAACGCGAGGCATAGAAGAATGAACCCTCTCTTTATCGATAACTATCCCTTGAATAATCTCAGTATCTTTTATTCCTCCTCCCACTTTTTTCTCTATCTTTATATGATCTGTGTCAATAGAAATTTCCCCGTCCTCAATTTCAGCTACAGCTTTAACTGCCTTGACAACTAAATCCGCTAAGTATTCTTTAGCCTTCTCAGCTCCTTTACCCGTCATAGCAGTCATAGCAACTTGTCTAAGGATCTCATCATCTTCAATAGAAACATCGATCCCCATTTTCTTAATTATATCAGTTGCCTTACTAGCTGCGAGACGATATCCCCCCGCAACTACTGTCGGATGAATCTCTTGATCTATTAGAGCTTCAGCTCTTTTAAGAAGCTCTCCAGCTATTACAACTGCCGAGGTTGTTCCATCACCTACCTCATCATCTTGGGTTTTAGCAACCTCCACCATCATTTTTGCTGCAGGATGCTCAACATCCATTTCCTTTAGTATGGTCACGCCATCGTTTGTAACCACTACGTCACCTATACTATCAACCAACATTTTGTCCATCCCGCGAGGGCCAAGGGTGGTTTTCACGCTCTCGGCTATTATGCGGGCCGCAGTTATGTTCATTCTCTGGGCATCTCTGCCTCTTGTTCTCTCTGACCCTTCTCTAAGGATCAAAATTGGTTGACCACTCATTTGCGCTGGTATCAAAGTACCACCTCCGTATTTGTCTAAAAGACTTTAGTAGACTTTCTTGAAGTCTTTCCGAGGACTCCTTTTATATAGTTTTCCTTCATATCCTCAATTCTCTCTCTAAAGTAGTTTACTTTATCCACGGCACTCTTAGATACTTTCGGAGCTTTAACGGGTAACATCCGGTATAGATCAGAACTCTCATTAAGCTTTTTATTTCCCATTAAAACCTCTATATCGGAAAACGTCCCGATTATTTTTCTGTTAGCAAATTTTATTTCTTCCTCTACCTTTTTACCGTATTTGTTTCCAAATATATTAAATAAAGGATATTTAGTCAGGCCATTGACTCCAGCTAAAAGCATGGGGCCGATATTTGGAAGCTGGTCTACCCAAGTGCCTCCAATGATCTCGATTTTCGGAAAATTTATTCTAGTTAGTGCAATGACTCCTGCCTGATAAAGAGAAGCAGGAGATGGAGAATTCTCAAATATAGTTCCTGTATGAGGGTTTAGTGAGTAATATGTCACTCTATCCAGCTTAAAATCAGATATGAAATCCATCAGCCGGGGAATATCCTCAATAGTTTCTCCAAGCCCCAAGATGATCGTTATACCCGTTTTTAATCCTTTATCCTTGGCCTCATCAAGCATTTCGATAATTCTCGGTATAGGCTTACTTGGGCAGACTCTACTGCGGATTTCCTCGTTTATTGTTTCAATTGAGCCTATAACTCCGCAGATTTCTTCTCCAAAAACTTCAAGTTCTTCCTTTTTCAAGGCTCCTATATTAAGCCAGACAGGCCTCCTAGTAACAAAAGCCACCATTTCGGCTATCTCTTTAATTTCAGGGGCATCATAAGAGCCATAACCACTTGATAAAAATTCTATTCTCCACCCGATCCTACTGCAAAGCTCTGCTTCTGCGAGAATACTCCAAGGCTTTCTTCTTGCTTTAATAGGATCCTTCAGCCTTGGTTTTTGAGTTGACATATAACAAAACCTGCAGTCACCTATATCGCACCACCACGAGAGGAAAAGAGCTCTTTCTAGAGTAACATAGTCACCATGCACCTCTCTGTGTATCCTATCTGCCCTCTCAATAGCTTTGAGTAATAGCTGACTATCATAAAAAATATCTTCATCCATAATTCTCAAACCAAGTGAACTACTTCAACTCCCAATGACTCGAGACTGCTAGAAATAAAACGCCTGTGACATGACTTTGGATTTTTCTCTAAACACATTATCACAGCATTACTAGAACTTGCTATTTTCATTAATTTCCTTAAACCTACTTTGAATTCCTCAGTCTTTGTATACTCTTCATAGGAGGGTTTTCTAAATCCTCCTAATTCTGGAATATGTATGTATCCTATTTTTTCACTATGTAAAAAAGCTTTAAGATTTTCCTTTTTGAATGATTCATATTTTGACGTAGGGAAAGCGCGGATATCTACTACCATGTCTATGCCTTCTCTCTTTAATTCCTTGATAAAATTCTCAAGACTCTTTCCAGAGTAACCTATGGTATAAACTTTCATCTTATTTTTTCAAAGAGCTTTTCTATCTTAGGATTTGAGATCGACTTACAATCCATCACTACTATCTCAGGTTGTAGAAAAAGAATAGAATCTACAAAGCCATACCAGTAGACTACTATTCCCGGACCAAACAACTCTATATAACTCGAAAACTGTTTGGATATATACCTCTTATGTTCCTTTTCATCTGCAAAAATTGCTTTGCTATCTGCCCAATACGTTTCTCTACCCTTATACACAAAGGGATTCTCAAAAAGAAAATCAGGATTTTTATTTGTATTATTCTTTTCTATGAAAACGACTCCGTTCCCAGCTAGCCATTCTCCCAATATCTCTTCTCCAAGCTTCGCCCTCTCCATCTGCAACTTATGTGCTTGCGGCGAATAGAGAAAGTCTTTTTCAACTGCTTCACTCACCTCTTGTCTCAGCCTACTGTTGTTTCTTATTCTCGCAGGATCTCTTAAGTACATCCTAGATTCCTTCTTTGTAAATCCTATCTCCCTCATTAAATATAACGCCGTAAGTGCCGGTGAAACTCCGGTCTCAGAAGATATAGTTAGTAGGGATGCACCCTCCTTCCAACGCCTTAGTATATGCCCGGGATTTTTCTTAACATCTCTATAGAGCCTCTTATTCTGTCTTACAAGTTTTAAATTTAATACTGCTTGAAGTGTTTCTTCAGTTACTCCATATTTTTCAGCTAACGTGGTTATATTTGAGTCATTAAGTTCCATGTATATCAAGTCAAAGGTTTCTTTATCCATTTTTTACTACTCAATTTTTTCACTTTAGAAAAAGGTTGATAATAAGTTGTATCTATTTAAAGATGTCTAAAAGGTAAAGTCTCTCGAAAAAAAGCTTTTTTTCAGCTTTTACAGTGGCATTAAACCCCTTTTCTTTGATCAAACTTAAAGTTCTGGCAAGGTCGTTTAGAGAAGATTGTACTAAAAAAATTCTCCCATTTTTACTCAAATAATCCTCTACCTCAAATAAGAACCTATCAATAACTTCTCTGCCCCCAGCTCCTCCATCCCATGCCTTCTTAAGTAAGTCAGTTGGTTCCTGAGAATCGGATATTAAGTAAGGAGGATTGAAAAGTATGACATCAAATAACCCTTCAATCGAAGAAAAAAGATCGCTAAGTACAAGCTTTATTTCAACCCCATTAAGCTCTGCATTATATTTTGCACAGTAGAGGGCCTTCTTATTCAAATCGCAAGCTGTAACCGCCGCACCTTCATTTGATGCCACAATTCCCTGAATACCGCATCCTGTTCCCATATCTAGAACTGACATATTTCTTTTTACTTCAAAATTCTCTGCCAGTAAAAAGGAATCATCACTTGGAGGATAAACTTCCGGGAATACCTTGAACCTATAGGTTACACCATTTCTTTTAAAATATTGCATACCTCAGCCACTTCCTCTGGATCAAGCATAAAAACTCTCTTTTCCAATAAATATGCTGGAATAAAGGTATTCAATATTTTTTTCCATTCTTTACCGTCCTTAAATCCAAAAATCTCTCGAGAATGATAAAGAGCATTCTTTACCGTCTTTTTCTTATGCACGAAAAGCCCCCTTAACGTATTAAGAAAGAAATCCTCATCAACTGAAAAAGGCTTTTTTATTTTAGGAGTTAGCTTTACAACTGCAGAGTCTACTTTAGGAGGAGGATAAAAAGATTTTGGAGGGAGTACTTCTAGAATCTCGGCGTCTGCATAATAGTACGTTGCAATCGAAAGTCGAGAATAATCTGGAGTACCAGGCTTAGCTACTAATCTCTCAGCGAACTCTTTCTGATATGTCAGTATTGCGACCTCAAAATCGCTCTTTAATATTCTGAAAGTCAGAGGAGAAGAGATGCTATAAGGTATGTTAGAAACCGTTTTGTTAAAGGAGGGCCAAGTTATTTTAAGAGCATCTCCTTCTATAACCTCTAGGTTTTTCTGAGTAAATCTGTCCCTCAATATCTTTGCTAGTAAGGAGTCCTTTTCAACTGCAATAACTTTGCCAGAATTCTCAATAAGCACTTTAGTGAGCGTCCCTAATCCTGCCCCAAATTCTATTACTGTATCATCCCTACATAACTTAGCATACTGAATCTGCCTCTCTACAGCTCCTTCATCAACTATGAAATTCTGTCCGAGACGTTCTTTTAAATGCACATGGTATTTCTTTAAAAGTAGCTTTGTTTCATCTAGCAAGTTCACCTTTCTCTCCTCGCCGGAGGCGGAGAGACAAATAACTTATATTTTCGTTTACCTAGTTTCTCACCCTCATCCTCAAGTTCGGTAACTATTCTCTTAACTATCAACTTTTTCGGATCGGGAAGGGATTTTATCCTCCTAGATATATCTTCAAACGACTCAAAGGGTTTCTTTTTTCTTTCTTCTAATATCTCCCACATTAGTTTCTTACCAATGCCTGGGAGTAATTCCAGACGATGAAGCCTTGTTGAAATAGGGCCCGCTGAGTTAAAAAAATCAACAAATTTCTTCTCTTTCTTGCTTACAATGGTTTCAACGGCATAAGGAAGCTCGCTTTTGGCGGCTGCAGTGAGTTCATCGGCAGTAATCCTTCTTTTTATATAATCAATCTTATCCCTCCCCTCTTTTCCTATATAGACCCTTTCATGGGGTTTAAGCTCAACTCCTCTCTTGGGAACCAACTCTATTAAAGTGAGATAATCCTCCCCTATGGCATACGCTATTGGCTCTCGCTTATAAATCGGCCTAGAGTCTTCTGGATGACCGTGAGGCCTATAATCCAAAATGATAGCATATTCCTCCATGCCCATAAAATTCGCCCTACTCTTTTGGCAAAGTAGCGAGGATAGCCTCAATCTCTTCCTTAGTCAAAGTAAATCTCTGCTTAGCAAAAATAGCTCTAACGTCTTCCTCATCTTTGGGCAGGAGGTCTACAATCTTTACCGCAATTTCAGGTTTAATTTTATCGCTCTTCGCCACTAAATCCTCAACTATTTTTCTTGATTGTTCAGGAGTGAGCTTAGAGAACTTAGCCAGATAATCTAAACTAGTTTTCTGTTCATAATTAAGCTCTCCACCGCTTTCAGCTCTTTTTTCAAGGAGAGCCTTTGCTTCTGATAACGTAATAGGCCTCTCCTCTACAACCCTTTTCCCAATCATTTTTTACCACCTTGTGGGATGAGATGTACCGGAGCAGAAATAACAATTTTTTTTGCATCGTTATCAGATACTTCAACTAGGTAAGATTTCCCTCTCTTTTCAACTATAGTTCCTGTTTTTCCATGAAACCTAGGATGTGGTTGCCCTTTTTGCACACTCGGCTCTATCACTATATGAACTTTATCCCCGATGTTAAATTCTCTAATCATCCTAGTTACAGGTATCTTACCTCTATCGCGAGGTTTTTTCCTCAATTTATGCCTAGTTTTACTTCTAAACCCTTTTGATCTTTCCATGTGACCTACTCCAATCTAATGAAATCGATTTTTTAAAAGATTATTCTTCAATATTTATATATTTTTCTTTTTCTACCTTAACGTCTTTAACATCTTTTCAAAACCCCTTGGCACCCTCCTTCCAAAAGCTCCTTTTTTGAAGCCCTTAATTGCTTTTTTCATCATCTTATAATAGTTCATCAATTCCTTAACGTCCTCTGGTCTAGTACCTGAGCCTCTAGCTATTCTTCTTATTCTAGAAGAATCAATAATTTTTGGCTTAGACTTCTCTTCTTTGGTCATAGAATTAATAATAACTAAAAACTTGTTCATTTTTTCCTCAGTCACACGCTGGGCTTCTTTAGGGATGCTCATACCCATGCCGGGGATCATATTAATGAGATTTCCAAGAGGACCCATTTTTCTAATCGCCTCTATCTGAGACTGAAGATCTACTAGTGTGAACTCTCCCTTCAAAATATCCCTGACTTTCTCTTCTTCTACCTCTCTCGCTTTTTCCATTAAACTCGCTAAGTCCCCCATACCTAAAAGCCTAGACATAAACCTATTTGGATCGAAGAATTCAAAATCCTCGATTTTCTCTCCAGTACCAACAAACATTACGGGAGAAGATGTTTCAGCTACGGCTGAGAGAGCTCCGCCTCCTTTCGCAGATCCATCTAACTTTGTTAAAATAACCCCCGTAATCCCTATAGCATCTGAAAAAGCCTTTGCCTGTGCTCCAGCTTGTTGCCCTATGGTAGAGTCTATCACAAGGAGCTTCTCATCAGGTTTTGCGAGGGTTGCTATGGCCTTCATCTCTTCAAAAAGTTCCTTTTCTGACTTATGCCGCCCTGCCGTATCAATTATTACTACGTCACCTTTTCGTTTTTCTAGCCCTTTTTTTATGATTTCTACGGGATCGTTAGCTTTCGGGTCTCCATATACTTTTATATTCAGTGGCTCAGCCAGCTGCATTATCTGCTCATATGCTGCAGGTCTATAAGTATCTGCAGCGATAATAAAGGGCTTTAAACCATACTTCGTATAAAATCGCGCAAGCTTTACTGTAGTTGTTGTTTTTCCTGAGCCCTGTAATCCTACAAGCATTACCTTCCCCGGTGCTGGCTTCCATTCCCGCCCCTGTCCAAGAATGTTAACTAACTCTTCATAGAGAATCGCTAGAGTGTGTTCTTTTCTTGAAAGCCCAGGCTTGGGTTTTTCTTTAAGTGCTCTTCTTTCTATCTTCTTTGAAAGCTCCATTACAAGCTTTACATTAACATCAGCGCTTAATAGAGCCCTTTGTATATCTCTCACTATCTCCTTTACAAGTCTTTCATCAACTAAGGCGGCTAAGGATATCTTCCTAACCACCCCAGTCATTGCTTCTCCTAATTTTTCTAAGACCATTTAAATCTTCAAGATAAGTACTATTTACCAAAATAAAAGGTTATTGTCTCCTTGAGAACTCTCTTATAAGAGGTCTCAGAAGTCCGTCAGCCGTTATTAATATACCAATGCATATTAGGACTACCGAATAAGTATGCACCTTACCAAACAGCATTGCATTTTCTAAGGCATTCGGATTGTAACCCGCCTCCAATATAGCTAGAGTAGCGTCTAAAAAAACTCCTGACTCAAAGAAAATCAATAGCCCTAATATGAGTATCGCCATTCCTATTACTATTTTCAATGCATCTAGTACTTCCGTCACTCTTACTCCTTCTCCCACACTATTTTATATACCTTTTTATAATACTTTAGAAGGGGATTAGCATTAAACTAGAGGATATCTACGAAGCAAATAAGTTACTCGAAGGAAAGATACACCGAACTAAATTAGAACCCTCTAAAACATTTACTGAAAAATGCGGTGGGGATATTTATCTTAAAACAGAAAACCTCCAAAAAACCGGGTCCTTCAAAATTCGAGGGGCTTTAAATAAAATAGCAAATCTACCCGAAAATGCAAAGAAGGTAGGAGTGATTACTGCCTCTTTAGGAAACCACGCACAGGGAGTAGCGTACGCTGCAAAAATTATGGGAGTAAAAGCCACTATAGTAATGCCAGAGTTTTCCCCGATAATAAAAGTGTTGGCTACAAGGCATTACGGTGCTAAAGTTCTACTATATGGTAGAGGATATGAAGAAGCTTATAATAGAGCTACAGAGATACAAAAAGAAAAAGGATACACTTTTATACACGCATTTGACGATCCGCAAATAATAGCAGGGCACGGCACAATAGGTCTCGAAATATTAGAGTCCCTTCCAGATGTACATCAAGTAGTGGTACCTGTCGGAGGAGGAGGTTTGATTTCCGGGATTGCTTTCACCATTAAACAGCTAAATCCTGAGGTCAAGATAATTGGAGTGGAATCTGAGAAGTCCCCATCAATGAAAGTGAGCCTAGAAAGGGGTAAGATGTGTTCTATACCGCCTGAAACTACAATAGCCGACGGAATTGCAGTTAAAACTCCAGGTAAGATAACCTTTCAATTCGTTAAAAAATATGTAGACAGCATTGTAACGGTCACGGAAGAAGAGATCGCAGGTGCAATTCTTCTATTATTAGAGCGAGCAAAACTCATTGCAGAAGGTGCAGGTGCAGCGGGATTAGCTGCGTGCATAAACCAAAAGATAAACTGTAGTGGGAAAAAGACAGCTATCATATTAAGTGGAGGGAATATAGATACTAATCTGATTTCAAGGATAATAGAGAGGGGACTCGTAAAGGAGGGGAGGTACCTTAGCATAAGAACTATTGTGAAAGATGAACCTGGAGAACTAAAGAATATGTTATCCTTAATAAGTAAACTTAAGGCAAATGTAGTTACTGTGAATCACGATAGAATTAGATTAGACATACCCGTAGGCTACGCAAGGATTGAGTTACTTGTTGAAACTTGGGGGAAAGAACATTCCGATAAAATTATTTCTTCCCTAAAGAAAGCTGGCTTTGACGTTCAAACGCCTCCAAGACTTTAAAAATAAGCTTTGCTCCCAATATAGGGGTATAACTATCATACTGCGGACAAATCTCCACTAGGTCCACGCCAATTAACCTAGAACTACTACTTAATGCTCTAAGGTATCCCAACAATTCACGATAGGAGAAACCAAGAGGCTCAGGATTACCCACCCCTCTAGCCTCCACAGGGTCAAGAACATCCATATCAATTGATAGATATACATTTTTATCTGATACTATGCCAGAAATCTTATCCAGAACTGAATCGGAATTTTCGCATTCATTAAAATCTATGAAGTTTAAACCTGCTTCTTTAGCCCCATTTATCTCTTCTAACGAGCCACTCCTAACCCCGATTGCAAGCATATTTTTAAAACCCACTAACTCGCCTATTCTCCTAAGTACGCATGCATGTGAAAACCTATTATTAAGATATTCATCTCTAAAATCTAAATGCGCATCTAAGACGACATAAAAAGGCTTTTTATCAAATGCTCGAATAACCCCATAGGATATCGTATGCTCGCCACCTAGAGATACTGGAATAACATCGTGTTTCAGAATATCTCTAATGGTATCCTCTATCACTCTCGCAGTCTCTTCAAAGTACCCAAACGAGACATCTATATCTCCTAGGTCACATATTTTTAAGTCATGCAAATTAAAATCACTTAATATATCATAATCCTCTATTTCTCTTGAAGCCTCTCGAATAGCTGCTGGCGCATGTCTCGAGCCTGACCTATACGACTGGCTACTATCGTAGGGTATACCAATTACAGCATACCTAGCCTCCTTTAGGCTGAGTTCCCTCCTACCAAAAGTAAAGGGAGCTGTAAACAATAAAACGCACCTTATCTAACCCGCGTTATTTTTCTCTTACCCATAGTTTGTATATATTCCACCTCAGCGCCTTCTACAAGCGAGCCTTCTAATTCATCTTCTCTAGGTTTCGGAAGTTCAAAAGTTTCATAGGATTCTAAATCCATAAGTTGGACTGCGTCCTTCCCAATCGAGATGATCTGCCCAACTTTTTTCTCTATCACCGGTGCTTCCACTTTGGATTCTACCGGAGCTACGAAACTTCTTTTTGCATTGTCTAAAATGCCAATGCCCTCTACTCTCGCCTTGGCATGCCCATGTTTTCCAGTCTTAGCTGTTTGAACGCTTATTATCTTGCATGGCTCTCCATCTATAATTACATATTTTCCTACTTTGCATTCCTTGACTTCAATTACTCTTGTAGCCATGTTTTACCTCCACTATTTATACCAAAAGATGAGGTATATAAATAGTTTGTCAGTATTTAAAGTTCTTTGAAGTGAAATAGTATGATTGATATTTATAAAATGGCTGAGATTGTCAGCAGCTCTGTCCAATATTTGATCGGGACACAAAACGCCAATGAGATAATAAAAAAAGGTGCTGGAGGACAGTATACAAGGAAAATCGACAAGGTAGCTGAAGATACAGCTATTAATTTCCTTAAAAATGAAGGAGTACCCGTTGAGATTTTATCAGAAGAAGCTGGAAGAATAAGGCTAGGAGATCGGCCAGAATATATATGCCTTTTAGACCCTATTGATGGGTCATTTAACGCTATCTGCGGCATTCCTCTCGCTTCTGTCTCCATAGCATTAGCGCCTTATAAGAATAACGCTACTCTCAGCGATATTGAATATGGTCTAGTGAAGAATATTATCACTGGTGATACTTTTGAGGCTACAAAAGGTAAAGGAGCAAAGTTGAATGGAAAAAAGATAAACACATCCTCTATAGAATACCTAGAAGATAGTACAATAGGATTATATGTTGAGCACGGTATTAAAGGGATTGACAAGTTACTAGAGAAGCCGAAAAGAATAAGAAACCTCGGATGTGTTTCATTAGAACTATGCTACCTAGCTAAAGGGAGCTATCATGCCTTCATCGATTTAAGAAAAAAGCTGAGAGTAACTGATATCGCGGCAGGTAAACTTATAGTAGAAGAAGCAGGGGGAATAACTGGCAATGAATCCGGTTCACCTTTGAATACCACTATATTAAAGATGGAGTGGATTTCAATTATAGCTGCGGCAAATAATAGGATATATGAACAGACTATGGGGTTATTGAAGAAATGATAATCAAAAAAATAGGATTAGTAGTGAAAAGCCTGAATGATTCGATAGCATTAGGCAGGGAAATATACAAATTTCTGACATCTAGGGGAATAGAGGTATACGTTGACGACTGGAGCGCAGGGAAAATGGATCTACAACATGAATCTAGAAAGATTGAAGACATGGATGTTGATATTATTATCACCCTTGGAGGGGATGGAACCATTCTAAAAACTGTTTCATTGATCAAGGGAAAGAAAATACCTGTATTTGGGATAAATTTCGGCACTATGGGTTTTTTAACAGAAATAACACCCAAGTATTGGAAAGGTTCGCTGGAGAAAATCCTTGAAGGAAATTTTATTATAGAAAAAAAAGATAAATTAAGTGTTAAAGTAAACAATAAAAAGGTGGGGGATGCCTTAAACGAAGTTGTAATAATGACTTCGTTGCCAGTTAAAATGCTTTATTTTAGAATAACCGTAAATGATCAGGTAGTAGATGACATTAAGTCGGATGGAGTAATCATCTCAACGCCTACCGGTTCAACTGCGTACTCTATGTCTGCTGGCGGCCCTATCGTAGATCCTAGAGTCAGTGCTTTCGTGATTACGCCTATTGCTCCTTTTAGATCTAGAATACGTTCGTTGGTAGTTCCAAGGAATTCAACAATAGAGGTAAGGGCTCTTATGCCAAAAAAAGAGGCTCTGGTAGTTGTTGATGGAGAACTTGCTGGAAAACTTCCTCCTGGAGGAGAAGCTAAATTAACATTGTCAGGAAGTAAAGCCTATTTTGTTAAAATAGGGGGAGACTTCTATGAGAAGATTAGAGAAAGGTTATGAAATTATAATCATTATAATCACAGGCGTTGTTCCTCTTTTCTTCATAATTCAAGGATGGAGGACAGAGAGTACCCCAATAGTAGTATTTGGCATCGTAGGATTTTTCCTCCTTTTTCCATTCTTAGTACTTTACTATTCGGGTTTAATATTTAAGAAGGAAGAATAATGAAGAAGGCTCTAATACTTGATTCTTCTGCCTTGATTGGGGGAGTCAGACCTTATCAAGAAGAATGCTTTACTGTGAAAGAGGTTTTAAAGGAAATTAAGAATAGGAACACTAAATTGAGAGTGGATGTAAGCATACGAGAAGGAAGTCTAAAGATATTAAAACCCTCCAAAGAATGTTGTGAAGAAGTTAAGAGAGTAGCATTGAACTCAGGGGATATCGCTCTTCTATCAAAAACTGATATTAAAGTACTAGCATTAGCACGGCATTTACTGAGGCTAGGAAGGAAGGTCACTATAATTACTGACGATTACGACATACAGAACATGGCATCTATTATGGACATAGAGTTCAAACCAATAACCGAGATGGGAATAAAAAAAGTCTTTAGATGGAAAACTATATGTAAAGGCTGCGGCAAAAAATTCCCAGCAAGCTATAAAGGGAGATGCGATGTTTGTGGTTCAGAGCTAAAGATTGTAAGGGGGTGAGCTTATGAGAAATATCGCTGACCTAATGAAAAAAGCACATGAACTGAAAGAGAAGGGATTTACTACCGGAGAAATCGCAGATGAACTAAATATCTCTAGAGAAACTGCCCTTTGGCTAGTTACTCATGAAGCCGAAGAAAAGAAGAAAGCTCCTAAGGACATTTATATTGATTGGAGCAATGTTGGTTCTAATCCATTAATTTTAAAGAATCTTTCATGTGCTTTAGTTGAGCTGATTAAGAGTATTATAAAAGAACATAATCTTCCTAATCCGGATGTCATCGCAGGTATAGCTGTTAGCGGAGTACCTATTGCGACTACAATTGCTGAACAAATGGGCGCATCCTTAGCCGTAATTAGGCCAAAAAAACATCTATGGGAGCCGGAAAGGGAAAAAGAGAAGAACCAATCCGGATTTCTACTATCAAACTTCGCAGACGTAAAAGGAAAGAATGTTATAATAGTTGACGACATCGCTACTACCGGCAGTACAATAAAAGATACTATAAATTTTTTAGAAGAACAGGGTGCTAACCCGTTAGCCGCAGTTATAATGATAGACAAAAAGGGCATAACAACCGTGGGAGATAAGCCTGTTAAAGCTCTGATAAGCGTAGGTATTGTTGAGCAATTAGGTTAAAGTAATGTGAAAATTCCTTAATGAAATATCTCACAGATATATTTTAGATGTTCCTTGCGGTA
This sequence comes from Candidatus Hydrothermarchaeum profundi, assembly GCA_002011125.2. GTDB lineage: Archaea > Hydrothermarchaeota > Hydrothermarchaeia > Hydrothermarchaeales > Hydrothermarchaeaceae > Hydrothermarchaeum > Hydrothermarchaeum profundi. The sequence goes on along the minus strand of MTMF02000009.1, from coordinate 1,061,813 downwards.
GTTAGAAGCTCAATGTATTTCATTTAATAAAGTATAAAGTAAGTGTATGATAAGGAACTACGGAGGAATCGATCTTTCTACGAAAAAATCTGGATTCGCGCTTATAAATGAAGAAAAAGAACTATTATATTTGGACATTTTAAGTTTAAAAGAGGTAATTAGAAAAACAATTGAGTATTCGTGTGTTCTCGTAGGGATTGATGCACCACTAACATCACCTATTAATGGCCCTTGGAGAAAATGCGATAAGCTACTTCTTAAGATGGGCATACCCTGTCTTCCTCCAGGAGCTAAAAATTTTTCTAAACTCACCAAAACAGGTATTTATATCTTAAAGGAACTCACAAAACGAGGTATAAAATGCATCGAGGTATATCCCTACGCAACTAGAAGAAGGTTAGGTATAGCTACTAAAATAAATAAGAAAAGTTCTGGAGGAAGAAAGATACTGATACGAGAAATAAGTAGAGTTATAAGTGACCCAAACGGGTTTTTGGATAAATCTAACCATCATGAACTCGACGCAGTCATATCAGCCTACACCGCCTATCTAACTGATAAAGGACTATGTCAGATTATAGGAGATAAGGAAGGAGCTATCTACATCCCAGCAGCCCCTGAAGATGTCGACCACGCAACACATTAATAATAGTCTAGCATTGAGTATTTCTCTAAGGATTTAAACATGCCCTCTCCTTCTTTTCGTAACTTCTAAATAAATAGAACTATATATCTTCTACACATAAAAAAGAATAGGAGGTACGATCATGGAGAGTGCTATTGAACTCTGGAATAGATGTGAAGGAGGAGAACAAATTTCAGAGACAGACTTTGATATGATTTTACTAAAAAAAGCAGCCGAACTGAAAAATGAATACGAGATTCAATATACTCCTTCAGAGATAATACCTACAGATGAAAACTTGACTAAAAATCTTTTCGATGCTGCTGTAGACTTGCTATGCGAAGTGGGTTTACAGTATTCTGGGATAACCTCTACTCGAGTAACATTCAATGAAAAAGAGATTCATACTGCATTAAAAGACGCATCTTCAACTGTATCGATCGGCAGTGGGGAAGAGCTTAGAGACATCACTGCCAGAAAAATAGGAGAGAAAAAAGCTCCCCTAATTGTTGGCGGAGTATGTGGTTGCCCTGTTTCAGAGAATATATATCGAGATGTTCTATATAGCTACGCAAAAGAAGAAATAGATGGGATTATAGGAGGATGCCTTACAACCTACCACAATCTTAGCATAAAGAAAGGGACTCCTATAGAAGTGGGAGCCGTATTACATGAAGTTAGGTTGATCAGAGAAGCTATAAAGAAAGCACAGAAACCGGGTTTATGTATCGTAGGCCCTATGTCTGGAACTTCGGCAGTATCTCTAAATTCGGGCTACTCGCCGGGGGGGATGAGAGAAACTGACATGTTCAATCTAGCGCCTCTAAACGAGCTAAAAATAGATATAAATCTATTAAACAGACTATATTACATAAAACATAATAAACTTATATTAGAAGCCAGCCAGTGCCCCATGGTGGGGTATATAGGAGGACCAGAGGAAACTGCGATAGTAAGCACAGCGGAAATAATACTTGACTATCTGTTAGGAGCTACAACATCAGGCACATCCCCCTCAAGCATAAGAACCTCTACAAGTACGGAGAAGGGCACATTATGGGTACTAGCTTCTAGCCTACTAGCTGTTAAAAAAAGATTCGATATTATTGTTGACAATTGGATCTGGGCCGGAGGAGAACCTTGTACTGATATGTTATGTTATGAAATCGCTGCCCAAACTATTGTTGATACGTTATGCGGAGCAGACATGATATTCAGCTCTGGTGCAACAAAAGGGGCAAAAACAGATTATTATACTGGAATGGAAGCTAGAGTTGCTAAGGAAGTGAGCGAAGTTGCTGCAAAGATAGATATTAAAGAAGCTAACGATGTGTTAAATGAACTTATAAATCGTTATGAAGACAATCTTCTGGAAGGTAGGATACCTGAGGGAAAAAGTTTTACAGAATGCTACTCGCCTAAAGAGATATCGCCTTCATCAGACTATCTACAGATCTGGAGCGAGGTTAAATCAGATATCGCGAATATGGGATTGGACATATAATATTGGATAATTTATATGGATCATAAATGGTCGGTATCCTATAGCAGAATAGATGCGATAGTCGATAAAACTGCAAAATTTGTCGACTTAATCGAAGAGTCACCAACACAGGGGGGTTCAGCATGGATAGTATATCATCTTAAAAGGACTTCTCCTTTAATTATAGATGCTAGGAGGGAGGGTACCCAAAACAGATTCAGGCTAAGAGTCGGTGAAAAACCGGTTAATCTCCAACCCAGCATTTCACCCTTTGGCATAGAAAGTGTATCTATCGAAGATAAAATCGTTGAAATAGGTTATTGTGGATTAGGGGGAAGCAGCGTTGGTATAGCGGCGAGAGAGAAAGCTAAAGGAGTCATTAGTGCTGAGATGATTGGAGAACCTGGAGGAAGTAGCCTTGTAAGAGCTAAACTTGTTTTACCGAGAAAAGAGAGAGTTGTTGTAGGTGTGGATGACACAGACAATCAGAATAAAGGTGCAACATGGTCTCTTACACACAATATAGCTTCAATGATAGAGAAAGAGGGTATTGGAAGCTATCTTTATCACTCCATAGTTCAACTTTATTCCAAAAATCCCTATAAAACACAGAACTGTGCTAGTACTGCTGTTGAATTTGCTACAAATGATGTGGATGGTTTAATTAAAAAGTTTGAGCTTATGCTCGAAAAAAATACTCTTTCAGAAAACACGGGGATGGCTGTTTTAAATGATTTTGAGTTAAAAAAAGAAATAAGAGATTACGGGAAGCTTGTAAAAAGGAGATTAGTAAATTTAAATTCTGTTTACGATATCTCAGAAAAATGTAATATAAAATTATATCCTATAACCGGAGAAAGGGGACTTATAGGTTCTGCTGCGGCAATAGCATTTTATAATGATCCAGATGAAGGAGTAGAACTATGATATCTAAGGCAGAACTCCTAGCTATTGGGGAAATACATGCTGAGGGAATACCATCAAAAATGCTTTCTATAAGTTCAGGAGGCCCAGGTGCTGGTGCTCCATCCCTATTCGCGAGAGTGGGCAAACAGAGAATCAGACTGATACTATCTAAAGATTCACAATTAAAAATCAAGAACGAAAATGGAAAAAATCGGATTTTCTTAGGTGATAGAACTTTGGAGTGCAGGCTTGAGAAGCCGTTATCTCACTGCCCAGAACAGGCCTACATAATGGTTAGTACTTCCTGTAACTATGGCTGTAAATTCTGCGAGTTAAAGGCAAAAAGAGATAATCGGGATGTCATTAAAATTGTTAGGAATGCTGCTGTTGATCCCATGCTAAAGGCTATTTCCTTAACCTCCGGAATACCCCTAACCCCCTCACTAGAGTTAGAAAAAATGGTGAATATCGTTAAAGAGTTAAGAGAGGAATTCAATTGTCCAATTGGAGTTTCAATTTACCCTGCTGAAGGTGCCTCAGAAAAACTATTCCAAGCAGGGGTAGATGAGATAAAATATAATATTGAGAGTTTCGATCATAAAATCCTGAGAAAAGTCTGCCCAAATAAGTCCTTAGAGTATATTCTTCACCATCTCAAAGAAGCAGTAAATACGTTCGGTGAGGGTAAAGTATTCTCCAATGTGATAATAGGGTTAGGAGAAAGTGATTCTACCGTAATAAGAGGGCTGGAAGAACTGACGTCTATAGGGGTTATAGCGCATCTAAGACCTCTTACAATGCCGAGAAATAGTGCTCCATTAATAGAAGCAACAATGGGAAAAGCAGAAAGACCAAATGCAGCTAGAATATTATTTCTTTCTAGAAGTCAGAAGGAGATACTCAATAATTACGGGCTCATATATACTGGAAAGACTATGTGCGGGCTCTGTTCTGCCTGTCAATTATCTCCAACAGAGGTTTAATTATGCACCATTGCAAAATGGTAGGGCTAGTTGAAGTTGAAAAAGACCTAAATGATGAACGTGAAATCCGAGAGATAGCAAGAAACAAGAAAGTATATTTCTCTTCAGAATATCTTGTTCTTTATAATAAAAAGACGGACAATGCAACAATCATTAGAGTTAGAAAAGAGGAGCCTTTGGATAAAACGAATGATAATTTTTCCTTTATGAGAAAAGTTGAAGGAATAGAAGTTCTCTCAAAGGCAGAGGATACTGCGATTATTCGCAGTAAAATAAATCCGCTTAGTAATTCAGAAATCCTTACAGTTGCCCATGAGATAGCTAGGAGAAAGAGAGTAAAGGGGGTCGTTTTTTTCGGGAAATATGATCATGTGAACTTTGCTATAGTCCCTGAAAAAGTTCCTACTATTAATGTTATAGATGTTGTCCCTCCCTACCCTTCAAGACTACTGGAAAGTTTAAAGACCATCCGAAAAACACAACTTGATATACCGGTATCGTTTAAATTTAAAAGAATAAATATTTTAAAAATTGCTAGAGAATTAACTAAAAAATTTAGACCTTCTCTTCTTGTACTCCCTTGCTCGGCTTCAGGAATACCGGAAGTACTTAATGGTTCAAAAGTTGTTTTCCTAGATAAAAAATTTGACGTAAAGAATGATAAAATAGTTCTAATAGGATGCAAAGTATCCAAAGAAGTATTCAGCGAGAACTTCCCTGGCAAGAGATTTATATTTTATAATATCTGCCCTAGAAAGCATAAAGTGGATGGATACTTTATAACGAGATGTTGTTTGAAAAATAAAACCGGTCCCCTAATGATTAATGGCCACCTAGGATATACCGTGCATTGGGGAGATGGCTATGAGGAAATTCTAACAGCTTTAGATAACATTTTAAAAAAGCTCACTTAGGGGCCCCCTCCTTGTCCCATCCTCTTAGGAGGTAATATTCTCTTAACGCCTCTTTTAAACCCGGGATCGAAATCCTACTTGGCAAGACATCCTCCTTCGTTATTCCAGCTTTAAAATTGAACCTTCTCTCTTCTGTGATAATTTTTCCTCCCATCTCATAAAATTCTTCTTCACTGATATCTCTAGACATTGTAATGGATAATAGCTTTAAGAAATCTTCAATAGAGTAAAACCTCCGTGAAAACTTGCATAATATGAGCGAATCAAGGATTGCATTTTTATTTTCATTAGCGATAATCTCAGGAATCTTCTCTTTAGAAAGAGCTTCTCTATCTTTCCTTTTTAATTCCTCTAGATAATAAGAGGAATATAGGTGGTCCGCCCCTCTATTACTCGTTACAAACGCTAAACCCTGGCCATATAGACCTTGAGGATGATATGCTGGAAGATCCATTCCTTTAACTGCTATCGCCTCAATACCCATATCTTTCGCAAATCTTGCTGAACCCTCTGCGAGCTTATCTCCGATTCCATCTCTATACGCAGTTTTAACTATCAGCTCGTGGGCTAATTCATAATCGCCCCACTTCCCAGAGGCCTCCATGAAATGTGCGATAGCGCTTCCCATAGAAATAGTGTCAATTCCCATATTATCGCAAAGATCATTAGCTTTGATTATGCTTTCGATATCATAGTTGCAAATGTACGACCCAAAAGCTGCAAGAGTCTCATACTCCGGACCATCTGTAACTATACCATATCTCTCGCTACGAGTAATCCTTTTGCAGGCTATAATACAAGAATAACATGTATCACTTCGGAGCGTATATTTCCTGAGAGCATCCCCATTTATCATATCCGCATTTTCGAACTCCTTATGCTGGAAGTTCTTTGTAGGAAGAGACCTAATCTCTTGAATTATTGCTAATATGTTCGATGTCCCCTGCGTTTTAAGTGGACTTGAGATTCTCTTGATTTTCTTTCTTAATTCTCTCGCTAACTCCTCGAATTTCTTCTTCTTATGTTGAGAACCGTCCAGTACAACTGCCTTTAGCTTTTTGAACCCCATAACAGAACCTAAACCGCCCCTTCCGAATGCTCTGTGGCCTTGTACCATTATATTCGCAAATCTCACTAAATTTTCACCAGCAGGCCCTATACATGCTACCTTCCCTTTTTCAAGTCCTGTTTTTTTAAAGAACTCAAGAGTTTCAAAAACAGTTTTCCCCCATATCTCTGTGGCATTAACTATCTGTGAATCGTCTCCTACTTTCAAATATACTGGGTCATTAGATTTTCCTTCAATTATTATGACATCATATCCTGTCTTGCTGAGCTCATAACTAAACATCCCTCCCGCATTAGAACTAAATAGGGTACCTGTGAGTGGCGACTTACTTGTTACATTACATCTACCACTGAAGGGAACTAAAGTACCCGCTAATGGGCCGTTAGATATGATTATCTTATTGCCTTCAGAGAACGCTTCGACTTTAGGATCAAGTTCCCGCGATGCAATATACACTCCAAGGCCTCTGCCTCCAATGAAATCTCCCTGTTCAATCTCTTCCTCCTTAATACTTTCCTTTGAGAGATTAACCCTCAATATCTTTAATAGACCCATCTAACCTCCCAAAATTAGAATGTTAATATTTTATCGCTTTCACTAACTATTGTATACAAATCTTTCAACGTAGATAAAGGACAGATCTCTGATGCCTCTTTTTTCCTAATTTTTAGGCAAGTACCGCAAGCAAGTATTTCCCCTCCGTTATCGACAAAAGATTGCATTTGCTCCTTAATTTTGAATTCTACGGTGTCTAAAGACTCACATTCGACGCCTTTTCCAAGTAGAAAAACCCTAACACTATCACCTTGCTGCAAAGCGTAATTTCCAACTCTAAAAGCATTCCAAACAGTTTCAGAATCATTAGAGTAGATAATTATCCCTAGTTTCATTAATCCCACCTTACGCCAAAAAAGATTTTCAGAACATAAAAACCTTGTTATTTTATTCCCACTTTTAAGCTCAAGGTTGCGAGTTTGATCATATTCTCAATGTCCTTCACACTAGCGACTTCTACAGGACTATGTATATACCTCGTTGGTACAGATATAACCCCGGAGGGTATTCCCTCCTTTGTAAGGTGGATAACACTAGCATCAGTAGTTCCACCCTCTCCAACTTCCAATTGATAGGGGATTTTGTTATCCTCAGCAGTCGTTATTAGCAAATCCCGGACTTTAGGATGAGTTATTAAACCACGCCCCCCTGCGTCTACAAGAGTAAGTGCCGGCCCTTTTCCTATTTTGTTAGCTGATTCCTCTTCCCTTACACCCGGGTAATCCCCGGTCGTAGTCACTTCCAATACTATAGCGTAGTCCGGTGTTATCTTATAAGCAGCGGTCCTTGCACCTTTTAATCCTACCTCCTCCTGCGTAGTACCTACGGCATATACTAACCAATCCGTATCTACTCTTCTCATCACCTCAAGGAGAGCATAACATCCTATCCTATCATCAAAGGCTTTCCCTGTGACTAGTTTTTTACCAAGTTTTTTAAAGCTTCTTTCAAGTGTTATATAATCCCCGACAGAAACTCCTATCTTCTCTGCATCTTTATTATCCGCCGCTCCTATGTCTATAAACATATCTTTTGCTTTAACAGGTTTTTTTCTTTCTTCTTCATCCATTAAATGCGGAGGCTTAGAGCCTATGACACCTGTTACCCTCCCCTTCTTACTGTGAATTATAACCCTCTGATTGAGTAGTGTTTGATCAAATATACCGCCTAAGGAAGCGAACCGGATAAAACCCTCCTTGTCTATATGCTTTACAATTAGACCAATCTCATCCATATGTGCGGACAACATCACTTTCTTTTCTCCATCCCCTTTCCTAGCTATAAGATTGCCCATATTATCTACTTCAACCTCATCGCAATACTTCAACAGCTCTTCTTCCATTATTTCTCTTACTTCTCTCTCCGCTCCAGGAACTCCATGAGCTTCTGAGAGTTTTTGTAACAATTTCATGATTATTCAAGCCTCCAGCCAACTTTTATTTTACAGAATATAAATATTTCCTGATCCTCTCAATCCCTTTTGAAATATTATTTTCACTAGTCGCGTAAGAAAATCTAATGAATCCTTCTCCGTATTGTCCAAATGCTGTACCCGGCGTAGTTATGACCTTTGCTTCTTTAAGAAACTCCATCGATAAATCCGAGGATCTTCCGAATTTTGAAAAGTTCGGGAAAACATAAAATGCGCCCTTAGGAAGCGAACAAGTGACTCCATCTATTTTATTTAGAAGATCCACTGCGATCTCCCGACGCTTCTTGAATACCTTAACCATCGCTTCTACGAAACCCTTAGTCTTAAGTGCAGCAAGCGCAGCCACTTGGGATAGAGAACAAGTACTTGCCTGAATATACTGATGCACTTTAAGCATTTCTTCTACCGCTTCATTGGTGCTTTTAAGATAGCCTAATCTCAGTCCAGTCATCGCATAAGTTTTAGAAAAAGCGCTTACAACTATCGAGTTATCCGTATATTGACCAACGCTATAGTGTTTTCCTTCATAAATAATATCTTCATAAACTTCGTCAGATAACGCCATTATGTTGTAATCCTCGCATATTTCCGCTAACCCTTTTATAGTTTCTTTTGGAAATACTGCCCCTGTCGGATTACTTGGCGAGTTTACTATGAGCATTTTCGTTTTCTTACTGATCCTTTTTTTTACTTCCTCTAAATCTATTACAAATCCGTCTTCCTCCTTTAGAGGAACAGAGATAGGTAATCCCCCTGCCAATCTGACCATTGGATTAAAAGATACAAAACCTGGGTCTGGAATTAAGACCTCATCTTTAACATCTACGAATGCCATAATAGCGAGGAACAGAGCCTCGGATGCTCCAGATGTAACTATAATTTGCTGAGGATCGGTTTTAATACCTCTATTTTCAAATTTCTTCGCTAGTTCTTCACGCAACTCAAGTATCCCTTTATTAGGAGTGTAATGAGTAAAATCTTCTTCAATCGCTCTTTTGATTTCTTCTTTAGACTCTGGAGGTATAGGAAAATCCGGCTCCCCTAAAGCTAAATTAATAATATCCCTCCCACCAGCCATTTCAAACATCTTTCTTATACCTGAGATATCAATATAATCCAAGCGTTTTGCAAACATTTTAACACCTAATTACATCTATTCTCAAGTGTATAATATATACGGCTTACAAAAACTTATTTTTAAAAATAATGCACTATTAAAGAAGGTGATATAGTTGATTGGGATTCTATCTGACAGCCATGATAATGTAGATGCAATTAAGAAGGCAGTAAAATATTTTAATTCGCACAAAGTGGATCTGGTTATCCATGCCGGAGATATTATATCTCCCTTTACTGTGCCAGAATTTAGTAAACTGAAGGCAGAGTTTATAGGAGTTTATGGAAATAATGACGGAGAAAAGAGACTCCTCTCCCTGAAGTTCTCTGAAATGAATGCTTCCCTACAAGAACTAGCAGAGATTAAACATAATGGCAAAAAAATAGTAGTATACCACGGAACTATTCAAGCAGTTACGAATGCCTTAATAAAGAGCGGTCTTTATGACGTTGTTATAACTGGACATACACATAAATCAGATGTTAAAAGAGTAGAAAGTACTCTAGTGACTAATCCCGGAGAGCTTTGTGGTTATCTAAGTGGAGAAAAAACTTTGGCTTTGCTAGATACCGAAGAGATGGATGTAAGAATAGTTAGGATATGAATTCGAGATACTCATTCAAGCAATAATTTCTTCGGTTGCATACACTTTATCTCCTAGTCCTACTGAGTGTTCTACTGCAAAATTTGCTTGAACCTCAAGTACATACTTTGCTGGTCTCTCAGGAATATATGTAGGACATTCGTCATTACAAGGGGGAACATTTTCCTCTATATGTACGACTCGGAAATTTTCATCAAGCCATATTATATCAAGAGGAAACTTCATATTTTTCATCCAGAAACCATACTTCCCCATTTCATCGAAAGAAAAAAACATTCCTTCATTCTCATTCAGAGAGTCCCTAAACATGAGTCCTCTCGCTTTATCCCTAGCTACCTCGGCATTAATAGCTGTACCGTCCTCAAATTTCATTAAAACTGTAGATGTCTTCTCATATCCCCATAACCCGCTAACATTTAAAACAAAACAAACAATTAATGTTAGAGCAATTACCTTCCTCATGGCCTTCAATCATATCTTTATTAAGCATATTTATAAACCTATCTTCCAAATCTCCTCTTTCTCTGCTGGAATGTCCTAATAGCCCTCAAAAAATCGATCTTTCTAAACCCTGGCCAATAACTCTCGCAGAAGTATAACTCGGAATAGGCACTTTGCCACAAAAGAAATCCCGAGATTCTTTCTTCACCTGAAGTCCTTATCACTAGATCAGGGTCAGGCAAGCCATTTGTATACAGATTTTTACTTATTATCTTCTCATCGATATCTTTTATCTCTAGTTTACCGGTCTTGACATCAGATGCAACAGATTTTACAGCGTCCACTATCTCCTGTCTTCCTCCATACGCCACAGCTAAATTTAGGTGAAAATTATTATAATCCTTAGTAGCCTCCTCTGCCCTTCTTATCGCCTCTCTTACTCTCGGAGGAAATTTCTCCTTCCTGCCAATAGCCTTAACCCTAGCCTTATTTTTATGTATTTTTTTGTCTACCGCAACCTTGTTAAAATACTCCTCAAACAAATCAAAAAGACGTTCTCTCTCTATTTTTGGTCTATAAAAGTTTTCATTGGAAAAAGCGTATGCCGTGACGGTTTTTATTCCTAAATCGATGCACCAATCTAATACTTCTTCTAACTTTTGAGCCCCAAGTCTATGTCCTTCCCATGGCATAATACCTACTTTTTCTGCTAACCTCCTATTCCCATCCATAATAATGGCTATGTGACGAGGTAGTTTCCCCTTCTTAACATCTCTTTCCAGCTTTGCCTCATATACAAAATAAATCGGCTTTAGTAGCTTACTTAGCATCCTCTCTCCTTTAATAAGTCGTAGATATTTATTTTTTCCTATAAGTAATTTTTAAAGTATTATCTCACAAATTTATGTTATGGACATTATAAAGGCTTTGGAGAAAGTTGCACAAGCAAAAAAAGTAAAAATAGCTATTGGTGCAGGAATCGAAAGAGAGGGGTATGTAAATAAGATCATAGAGGCTGCAGAAATAGAGGGAGAGGTAACCGTAGTTACCCCACTAAAATTTTCTAGCAATGTAAATACGGAGGTAGTAGAATCCAAAAATGTAGAGAACTATTTAGTTGAATTAGTAAAAAAAGGAAGGGTAGATGTTGCAATAAGGGGATCAGGAGATGCGAAGCGTTTCATCCAAGCAATTAAAAATGCTTTCAATACTAAAATAAGTAGAATAGCAATATTAGAATCCCCCGAAGGGAAATCCTTTATGCTTGCTCCGGTTGGTATAGACGAGGGATGGAGCATTGAGGATAAGACCTTTCTGATTAGTGAGGGCACCAAGATTCTAATGAAACTTGGATTAACACCTAGAATTGGTATATTAAGTGGTGGTAGGAAGCAGGATTACGGTAGGCATGCTCTAGTAGACAAGACATTAGACGAAGCCGAGTTTATCTCTAGTTCCTTAAGAAATGTTAAAAATTACTCGATATTAATTGAAGATGCCATTAAAGATGGAGCAAATTTTATAATAGCCCCAAATGGCATTACAGGAAACTTGATTTTTAGAACTTTGGTTTTTATAGGAAATGGTAAAGGCTATGGAGCCCCCATAGTCGGAGTTGATAAGTGTCTAATCGATACCTCAAGAGCTAATTCGGTAGATGGCTATTTAAGAGCTTTTAAAACGGCTAAGGCTCTCTCATAACATCCTTCCACAGCTTCCGCAAAACTTTCCAGCCGTAGTTATATCCGCTCCACAATGAGGGCACTTATCAACATCAGGCTTCTCTTGTTGTTCTTGAGGTGGATTATTTTCGACTTTCTTAGTTTTTTCTTTAGTTTCCATGAGAAAAATTTGGAAGCCTACAAAAACTAAGCCCAGACCAAAAAGAAAATAAAAGAATAAACCCAACAAACTCTCTTCCGAGTATCCCACATAAGCGAGAGCCGCACCGAGCACAATAGAAGTAACACTCAAGATTAAGGAGAATATTCTCCTAAGCTTTTCTCTTTCCTCTCTCCGTATATCCATGAGACTTTTACCGTAGTCCTCCATGGAATAACACTAAAGGCAAAAAAAGATAAATATCTTACGTGGATTCTTGCGAATAATGTCACAAACTCTCCAACAAAAATATGGTGAAGCAAACTATTATAGAGAATTTTTATCTCAGAACTTAAATGATTTCGCCATTTCAAAAGATCTATAATTTATAAAAATGAATTATACTCTATATATTTATGAGTAAGATTATTGAATTCACTCTCTTTGTGGTATATCCACTAACGATAACAGCGGTATTATTAAAACTCCCCATAGCAATTTTAACGCTCCTAGGAGTCGGTATAACCCTACATATCGGGGCAATTGGGTTACATCTCTTCCAGAGGATCTATTCCCAAAAGACTCAGGGTATTAGCTAAAACAATTTTGCTCGCTAAAACTAAATGTACTCTAAAATCTTTTTTATCAGATTTTAGAACTGGTTCAAACATATAAAACCGGTGAAAACTGTCTGCAAGTTCTAGGGCATAATTAGCTATTATATGAGGACGCCTACTTTCAGCGGCCTCGCTAACCTTGACCGGGAATTTAGAGAGTACCTTTACAAGCTTCTTTTCATTAGATGAGAGGGAAGGAACTTCATAAGAGTCTTTAATCTCTGCTTTTTCAAGAATCCTACACGCCCTAGCATGTGCATACTGGATAAAAGGAGACCCCTGCCTCTCAAAATCCAAAGCCTCCTCCCATCTAAAAATAATAGGTTTCTCTGGAGATATTTTTATAACATTAAATCTTACGGCTCCAACACCCACACTTTCAGCTATTTTAGCTTTCAAACTCTCATTGAGCTTTGGCCTTCTCTTATTAACTTCTCTTAATGCTCTTTCAGCACTCTCATCTAAAAGTTCATCCAAAGAAATAAAAATCCCTCTGCGAGTAGACATTTTCCCCCCAGGGAGCGATATAAATTCATATATCACGAATTCAGGTTGCTTTACGCCCAATATTCTGAGAGCTAGCGATAACTGGGTTGAAACCAGCTTATGATCTGCACCAAATATATCTACAACTAAACCTCTAGATGATTTCCAAAGGTGATAAGCTATATCCCTAGTTACATACAGAGACGTCCCATCTTTCCTAGTTAAGATTAGTTCCTTTTCAACTCCAAATTCAGATAGGTCTAAATAGAGGACATCATTCTTTTTTAGATACTTCGTTTTTCCCAATCTTTCCAACGCTTTACTAACAGAAGAATCCCTCAGGAAAGAACTTTCCCAAATATAAGTATCGATATTTATCTTAATTCTTTCTAGCGTCTCACGGATTCCATCTAGACAATAATTGGCAGCATATTCAAATTCACTTTTTACTTCTTTAGTCCCCTGCTCATAGTCCTTCATTAGCCCGGATATCTCACTTTCATACTCTGGATTCTCATTTAAAACTTTAGTAGCTTTTACATAGATCTCAGAAATAGCGTGGTCTTTCTTTTTCTTGCTATCTATCTTAAACCTCCTTAGACCCCATACCACTACTGCCAACTGTTTTCCCATATCATTCACATAATATTGTGTTTCCACATCATATCCCGCAAATCTCATCACTCTCGCTAAAGTATCACCTATTATTCCATTTCGTGCATGACCAATGTGTAGAGGGCCATCCGGGTTGGCTGAAGTGCATTCTAAAATTATCTTTTCTTTTCCTTTTCCCCGTCCATAATTATCCTTCTCTGACTTAATTTTTTCAAGCAAAAGTGGGGTTAGTTTTTCGTAATTTAAATAAAAGTTTACATACCCATTGACAGGCTTTATCTCCCGGATAAATCCCCCGGCCTCCATATCACCAGCAAGTTCTTCTGCAAGTACTTTAGGAGACTTTTTCATTAATGGAGCTAATTCAAAACATATAGGAGTAGAGAGATCTCCAAATTCTTCAATAGGCTCTTCAAATACTATCTCCTTGGATATGCCTTTCTCTTCTAGAACTCTATCTACCTCGCCTTTAGCTTGATTTATAAATTTATCAAACAAATAATTCTCACTCCTCTTTTAAGGACGAAACCTTAATATGGCGGCTATACCGCCAAATGCTTTAAGTTGCTGTCCCTCCTCGGTATCTGTGGATATGACCTCAACTTTAGCCCCTGTAGATTCTGCAATATCAATTAATAAGTCTAGGGTACTAGTATACTCCTCTATCTCCAAAGAATTTTCATTACATTTCGGACAAGGTTCTTGTACGAGTTCTTCTTCTAATTTCTTAATATCTTTAGTAGTAACTAAGTTAGAGTAGTCACAATTAGAGCATTTAACCTTGACTCTAAACGACTCTAAATCTTCTGAATAAAGGATGGTATCAACCGCTCCCATTTTGAGTAAGTTTCGTACTTCCTCCTCGCCATATGCAGCTAATCCTCTATCCTTGACAACTTCTTGAAGAAACTTTTGAACGAGGTTTTTCTCCTTTGTAATCTCTAAATCTTTAAAAATTTCAGATGACTTATTCACTAACTCCTTAATACCAAATTCATCAGTATAGGATGTATCAACAACACCTAATATCTTCTCTTGTACTTTTGGATGGAGATATCCTTCATTATAAAAAAATTCTTTAGTCGGTCCAGGCCCCCCTAAAATTACTCCTCTGAGATCAGGGGTATTCATGAAAACTTCACTAGCATGTTCTCCCACTCTCTTGAAATACTCATGCGCCGCTATCTCAATAAGCCTTTCAAACCTTCTTTGGCTTTGACCGCCTCTACCATGCTTCCCTGGAACCGTAGAACTAATTCTTTTAACAACCTCAATATTTTTCCCCTTAAGAAGTCCTACGGTAGCTTCGCCTCTATCTAATACGAGTAGACCATATGACCCTTTTTCCTCAAGCATTTCTTTAAGTGGATCAAGATAAAATTTCGAATCACAATGATAAACATACGTCTGCAATTTTTCAGGAGGATGAATCAAATAAACCTCCATTTTATCTTTTGTGCCTCGAGGGATTGTTCCAACTAACAATACTAGTCCGTTCTCAGGCACTTGTTTTATCATTTTAAGTCTTTGCATTATTACCTCTAAAGCGGCTTGGACGTTTTTCCTAGTTCTAGCTGATTTGATATTATTAGCCTGGGAATATTCATCTCTCATATGTGACATTACATCATTTAGATTTTTATCGGGGGGAATATGTAAACTGACTAGTTCTGTACCCTTACCAACTTTACTCTCAAGCCTTTCCAGCTCTTTCTTTAATTTATGAAGTTCTACTGATGATGCTTTCTTCATATTCTCAACCAACTAAAAAATGCTTAGTGGTAGCCAATTAATACATTTTTGGAGTAATATTTAATATCTTCCACTTACTCCATAGGATCTATGAAAGTAGTTATTAGCATTGGAGGATCCGTTATAGCATCTCCTAAACCCAACGTGAACTACATAAAAAATTTTTCACAACTAATAAAAAAACTGACTACGGAAGGTCACGATATAAAAGTAGTAGTAGGAGGAGGAGCAATAGCTAGAGAGTACATTCAAGCATTAAGAGAACTTGGAGCATCTGAAGATTACTGCGACAAGAGTGGAATACTAGCTACTAGATTAAATGCAATGTTAATCTCAGCTGCATTTGGAGTATATAAGGACATACCAGAGGACCTGAATATCAAATGCTCAGATATTTTTATAATAGGCGGAATAAAACCGGGGCAGACTACTGACGCAGTTTCCGCAGAAATAGCGGCAAAATGTAAAGCTGATTTATTGATTAATGCAACAAACGTTGATGGCATCTATGATTCTGATCCTAGGAAAAATCCTTCGGCAATAAAACTAAAAGAAATAAAATCAGAAAAACTTATTGAGCTTGTAGAGCAAGTTCACAAGGCTGGTCTAAGTACAATCATTGACCCGGTAGCCGCAAAAATAATCCATAGAAATAAAATCAGAACAATTGTACTAGATGGTAGGAACTTAGAGAGTATAGAGAAAGCAATAAAAGGTGAAAATCACGGCGGGACGTTGGTAAGTTGATAGGCAACGTACTACTGATATTCTCCCTCATATTGGGTTCTGGGCTTTTATTTTTAACAATATATTGCGAAGCCAAGAAACGAGAATATGACCCTTTGATTTATAGTGGGTTTAATCTCTTGGGAATATTGATTACCGTAGTGGTATCAGTTCTCACCTATTATTTCTTTACGAATTATAACATCAACTATGTCTTTACTCACTCAAGCGTTGATACACCGCTTCCATATAAGTTATCTGCGGTTTGGGCAGGCCAAGAAGGAACTTTCCTGCTGTGGGCATGGGCGACTATATTATCATCTATAGTACTCATCAAAAAAAGGGAGAAATTTCGCAGAAAAACAGGTATTATCGTATTATCAATAGGATTAATCCTTTTAGCAATGGTGTACTTGCTGAATCCATTCCAAACTACTATTAGTAGCTTTGAAGATTATGCGATCAAAAATAATATCCCTCTTGATACTATATTAAATTACTACCGGTCAATTGGGAAATACGATCCCAAAAGAGGATTCATAGATGGTAATGGATTGAATCCCTTTTTAATGAGCCCTTGGATGGCTCTCCATCCTCCTATTGTGTTTATAGCTTATGCAACACTAACCGTACCTTTTGCTGCCTCACTAATATACTTTCTAGAAAGAACTGGCGACTGGGAAGAAATCTCGAGATACTGGGCTAGGTTCTCATGGCTTTTTTTAACGATAGGTATCACTATTGGTGGGGTCTGGGCATACGAAGAACTATCGTATGGTGGTTACTGGACGTGGGACCCTGTAGAAACTGCCTCTCTACTATTATGGGTAAGCTTAACAGCGTTTATGCATGCTTCCTATATGTATCGTACAAGAAGAAAATTTGAGATTTTAGGGCCTGCTCTTGGTCTTTTCACATTAATATTTGTGTTTTATACAACTTTCATAACCCGTAGTGGCATTCTTAAATCCGTTCATGGATATGCGAGTACTACTGTAGGTCCCCACTTAGCAAGTTTTATAATTATCACAACAATAATTTCCTCTGTTTTAGTTCTTAGAGAACTTTCTAGAAAGAATATAAAGCTATCAAAAAAGAAGCCTTCTATTTCCATATCGACTGCCCAATATTTGGCAGTTGTAGTCTTTATTGGGATATCAGTTGTCCTGTTATGGGGTTTAACTTATCCTGTTATAATGAAGATTCTTAAAGGAGTTGAAATCCCTACTACTAAAGAATTCTTCAATAAGTGGTGCTTTCTCTTGATTGATTTTGCGGTACTTTTAACGGGTTTCTGTTTACTTTTAGGCACTATTAAGAAAGATCATCTTTTAAAACTCGCTGGGGGAGCGGTAATTATTAACCTTTTGATAGGTATAATAGGCCCAGTGCATACAAAATATTTTAATTATTCTATTTTTTTCGTAGTATTCGCGCTTTTTGGAATTGGATATCGGGTCTTTACCATACTTAAACAAAGGAATATGAAAAGAATAATCAAAAGAATAGGACCGCAACTGATCCACTTAGGCATGGTTTTAATAATAATTGGTGTAGTAACAAGTACTGTTTTTGAAAAGGAGTATAGATTAGTCTTTCAGTACCCTCAAGAAATCGGCACCATGAAAGATTTTGGGGGTCACAAAATAAAATTAAATGGTCTAGACATTCAGAATGTCAAAGGCAACTGGTACCAATATGTTAGATTTGAGATTATTGCTGGTGAAAACTCTCTAGGAGAGGAAAAAGCTTTATTCATCGATGACGCTCGATATGGGCAATATCCAAAAGTTAAGATCTTGAGGGGAATAGTAGATTTTTACGTGGTTTTTTATGGGTATCAATCAAATCTGATTTTAATCTCTATAAAAACAATTCCACTGGTATCACTAATATGGATCGGAAGCATTCTTTTATGTGCTGGAATTGCGCTTCAGTTAATCCCCGCTATAGTTAAAAACGCATGGGGGATAGACGAATCCTATTAATTCTATAATAATATTATTTCGTTACTGTTCAACATCTATGAATATGATTGAAGCAAGAAGTCTTATTTGTTCTAAGAAAGTGACGATAGAATCAGTACTACAATGCTTATTGGGTCTGAGAAAGCTTGAAGTCGACGTATACTCTTCTCTACTTGAAAAAGCAGGGACTCCAGATGAAATAAGTAAGAGAATAGGGAAAAGTAGGAGCCTAGTACAGAGGGCACTTCAGAATTTAGTAAGCTATGGAATGGCTTATCGTAAGCCGGTGATGAGAACTAGAGGCCGGGCATTCGAGTATGCCCCTGTAGAAAAAGATGAAATAAAGAGAAATCTACGTGAAACTCTACAGACGTGGACAAATAATATAGAAAAGGCTATTGATGAATGGTGAACTGGGGAGAGGCGTTTAGGTTCCCTTTCTATCTAAAAAACGAATAGCCGAGGGACTGAATGAAATTACTAATATATCACGCTAAACAATGCAACCCGAAAGCTTGTACATCCAATAAGCTTAAAAAATTTAGACTGGCAGAGGTATTCTACACTCCCTCAAAAATACCTAGGAATTCCATAATTCTCAATCCTTATGCAGATAAAGTTCTCTCAAAAGAGGATAAGAGATATATGAAACACGGATTAGTTGCATTAGATTGCTCATGGAAAAGAGCTTACAACGTTTTTGGAACACTAAAAAAGCCCTATAACGACAGAGTATTGCCCTTGCTAATCGCAGGTAACCCTATAAACTATGGAAAAATAAAAAAACTCTCAACGGTAGAATCTCTAGCCTCAGCTTTATATATCTTGGGATACCCAGAATATGGGGAAAACATTCTTCAAAAATTTAAATGGGGCCCATCTTTCTTAGAATTAAACCGAGAATTGTTAGAGGATTACGCACAAGCCAAAAATGAAGAGGAAGTTATAAAAAAAGAAAAGGAGTGGATTAAGTTATGGCAAGATTCCAAGAAGCAGAGAAAAGATTATTTCACATAAAGATCTGTAGAAAATGTAAAGCAAAAAACCCTTGGAAAGCAGAAAAATGCAGAAAATGCGGTTCTAAAGCACTCAGACCAAAGAGAAAAGAGATAAAAGCATAAAATGAGAGTTTTAGAATATCTTCGCAAAGAAATAAAAAGAAATCCTATACATCTAACATTGATAGACCCCGACAAGCAAACGTCTAAGAGAGCCTCAAAGATCGCTAAAGAAGCAGCCGAAGGGGGAACTAAAGGATTTATGATAGGTGGTTCGAGGGGAATATCTGAGGAATACTTAGATACTACAGTTAGAGAAATAAAAGGGGTAACAGACTTACCAATAATACTATTTCCAGGCGATATATCTGGCATTTCACCTAACGCGGATGCAATTTTTTTCATGAGTTTGCTTAATTCTAGAAACCCCTATTTCATTACAGGTGCCCAAGCAATGGGTGCTCCCATAATAAGAAAAATAGGGATAGAACCAATACCAATGGGCTACATAATAGTAGAGCCAGGAGGTGCAGTTGGTAAAGTAGGGGCCGCTGACCTTATATCAAGAAGTGACCATGAGCGTGCTTGTGGATATGCTCTAGCAGCTCAGTATTTTGGTATGCAGTTGGTATATTTGGAGGCCGGATCTGGAGCTGATGAGCATGTCCCAGAGAAAATGATCACTGAAGTGAAAAAAGTGATAGATATACCACTCATCGTAGGCGGCGGTATAAAGACCGAAGAAGATGCTTATAATGTAGCTAAATCTGGAGCGGATATAGTAGTCACCGGAACTGTAGTTGAGAGAACAAGCGATGTCAAAGGATGCATAAAAAGAATCACTTCCTCACTGCGCAAGATACATCACTAACCCTGAAGAAAGAGGTATCGTAATGTTATCATCGACCCTTGAGGGTATAGACTCCGCAAGTGCTCCGACCGCCACACTAGCCGCAGCTAAAATAGGCGGCATAATTAGTAAAGCAGCAAAATAAGCTGATATCAAAAAAGCCAAACTTCCCTCCACCGACTTTTCAGTATTATAGGGAAGCCTATGAGCACCGAATTTCTTCCCTATTAGAGTTGAAAAAGAATCTCCTATAGCTAAAATCACCACTGCACTAGCTCCGATTTCTCTATTTTGAAAAATTAAAATTGTGAGAAATATCCCAAGAAAGAAGCAAAGAGCCCCTTTAGCAGGCTTAACTTTTATGACTTCTGGTCTTTCTGACATATCAATAAGTTGAGCAAGCACGGGTACACGTATACCCTTCGTATATCCTAAAGCAATCGCATATGAGAATATCAGAAGAAATCCTAAAAAAATAGCAGAAAAGTACCAATCGACTCTTATTATAAATACGCTCAGGAGAGCCCCAGATGCATGTATTAATTGCCTCTTTATTTCTCGGTCCATACTCCTCCACCTTAAGCTGCCGTTGGAGTAGGACCTATTATTGTAAAGAGAAGTATAAGAAGAGTAGTGGTTGATATAAAAATAGCAACTTTTTCTGCCCTTGCTTCCCCTACAAAGTGCGAGATAATTTCTTTTAGGATATGATGGCCATCAGTAGCTGCTACGCCAAAGTGAATCGGTGCTAAATTAATAAGTCCAATACCTTGATTAAGGAAAAATATCCATTGGAGAGACCCGGAAATAAATAAAAGTACGCCAATATCAACTATCTTTGATAATCCTTCTTTTACAGCGCTATGTACCCTGATTCCTATAAACCCTCTACTGGGATGGTCTTTTCGTTTTCCTGCATTCACCAAAAAGTTTCCTTTATCAGTCTCAATAGAAATGGTTTCTCCAGGCTCAATTTCTCTAGCAACCGTCATAAAGTCATTCGTAGAGGAAATTTCTTCTCCATTTATTCTCAATATAACCATTCCCTCTTCTAATACTCCATCTGCTGGCGACCCTTTAGCTACATCTATTATTTGTATAGTACTGGGGTCGAATACCTGACTAGAGAAAGCTACGAACGTAAAGAAAGCTATAATAGCTAGAACTATATTCCCAAAGGAGCCAGCAGAGTAGACTCTCAGCTTTGAGATTCTTGGCTTTCTATTAAGTTCCTCTTCATCAGGTTCAACGAAAGCCCCTATTGGTATAATTGCAAATAAAACTGCCCCCAAATTTTTAATTGAGATATTCTCGCTCCTAGCAATAATTCCATGGCTAACTTCATGAACAACTAATACCGTTATTAATCCTATTATACCATACCAAAAGGGTATGGTTACTCCTGGTATCACTAGAGTTGCTCCCTCAATTTTTGTTTTCAAAAAGTAAGTTGAATAAATAGCGTATCCGAGAGAGAATATTACGAACGCCATGCCTAGGAGGGAAATAACTACGCCTAATGTGGAGATAAAAGGCCAGAACCCAAACCTAGAGACACGTTCTATAAACTCCTTACCACGTTCAGTTCTTAAAAGAAGGAAAATGAAATGTCTCTCTGCGTTTAACTTTCCCATTTTCTCCAGTCGTATTATAATGACCCACGAGATTAGTATAAGACCTGCTAGTATATACAATTTTGACATTACAACCATCTTAGAATATTTTTTATAACATCATAATCAATTAAAAGCATATGGTTATTCTAGTCTTTATAACAGCATCAGACTCCTCTGAAGCAGAGCACATTGGAAAAACATTAGTTAAAGAGAGACTAGCCGCATGTGCAAATGTTATTGAAAGTGTGAAGTCCCACTATTGGTGGAAAGGGGAAATAGAGGAAAGCGCAGAAGCGATGCTAATATTGAAGACAACAGAAAGAAAATTAGAAGATATATTCAAACGAGTTGGTGAACTACACTCATACGAGAATCCTGAAGTTATAGCTGTACCTATACTCCGAGGAAAAAAGGAGTATATGGATTGGATAAAAGAAGAATTATTCGAATAAGATTATTTTGCTAGGAAAAAAGTGACTTATAAATAAAGAGCACCCCGAAAATAAAGAATAAGGCAGCGGCAATTTTCTTTACATAACTTTCTGAAATTATTTCCTTTATTTTATTACCTACAAAAATACCTGCCCCATTAACAGTTACCATGCCTAACGTCGCACCAGACCATATTGAGAATACAGACGAAGATGTGGCTGCCAATGGTATTACAGCAAGCTGCGTCTTATCGCCGAGTTCTGCTAATAAAAAAGTTAGAAAAACTGCTATCACGGGGGATAAACGTATACTTAGTCCTTTAACTTTCTCTTCTCCACCGCTTTTTAATATCAATAACCCGAAAAAGATAAAGAATATTCCACTGGATAGATAAACAAAATTCATCGGTAAAAAGCGATATAAAAGTTGGCCGACAGCGACCGCCAAGAGCATAAGAAAAGAGGTAGATACAGCCATTCCTAATAGTACAGTTTTAGCCCTATATCTAGATGCAAGTGCGATACCCAATAATTGCGTTTTATCGCCAATTTCAGCTAATGCAATCAGGATATATGTAGATGTAAATAACGTTAAATCCACATCTTCTTGAGAAATTTTTTAACATCAAAATGAAAGGCTTTTAGAAAGGTGTCAAAAAACCTAAACTATTATATATGCCCTCTTCATTTTTTTATGTAATGACTAGAAAACAGAGAAAAAAGCCCCCAAAACGTAAGAGTGAGGCCGAATTAGCATGGCAAAAAATCAAGGGGAAATACCCCAACTGCCCTGGGAGCTATCCAGAATGCCCTCCTGTAATAGAGGACAAAAATAATCCTCCTAGTGAGTGTATCCTGTGCCCCGTTTATATGGAGTGGAAAAGGTAAGCTATTCGACTACTGCGGATATCTTTTTTAGCACCCACTCCCTGTCTAGAGATGCTATTAGTGTACCCGCCCGCGGCCCCCGATTTTTACCTAGAAGGGAAAGATAAACGGCTTGAAAAGACTCTGCGGGAGTAAGATCTACTTTTTTACCAATTTCATAAATCCGTTGATGGATTTCTTCTCGTCTCCTATCCCCCTCTTTTAGCCATTCTAAAAGTTCTTTCATCAAATTTTTTTGCTTTTCGGAGAGTTTTGATCTAATTTCAGTAGAGTCGAAATCTAGCGTGATTTTCATCTCCTCGGGAGCATATTTCTCAGCCCATTTTTTAGCCATCTTTAATCGCTCAATTATTAAATCATGAACTTCCGCAGAATAATGACCAGAACGCTTTAGACTAGCAATTAACGCATCTTCGCTCTTAAAAATCTGTGAAACTATGACAGCATGCGAAAAAGGTAGAGGCACAGGCTTTTTAATTTCTCTTAACTGGGAAAATTCATAAAGTCTTCTAATGTTCTTGGATTCTTTCTCACTCCCTATTTTCTCCAAACCGAAATAAGCCCTAGCATGAAAATCATATTCGTCGTAAAGCCTAGGTAGATAGTCCCATGAAAAACTTCTAGTCTTCATCAATTTTTTGTTATAAAAAAATCTCAGTAATTCAGGCGGAGCAACTTCAAGCCATTCATGGGGATATATAACATTTCCTAACGATGCACTCATTTTCTGACCATCTATCATTATATGCTCATAAAAAATGGGTACCGGCATAGGAAAATCTAAAATCTTTTCTACAAGCTCGCCATTTACCCACCATGCACTTTGTGGTACTACATATTCTTTTCCTGCTCCTTCAGCCGCAATTTTCCATCTAGCCCATTGAGCTGCCCATTCCCCTTTCCACATAAGCTTCCCCCTATCCTTTAAGGGGTCGCAAACGCCCTCATAATTGCATCCCCGAGCAATTTTTTTCTCGAAAGAGTAATCCTCACATCTATATAGTATTTTTCCCTCCCTAAACCCTAGTATTTTCGGTGTTATTATTTTTCCACAGTTCTTACAAACTGGAGTAAAGGGACTCCAACCGCTTTGAAGAGGTTTTTGTCTATACTTATTTTGAATAACCAAAACCTCATCAATCTTGTCCAGCATCTTCCTAATATAAGGCCTAAATTTGCCTTTTTTATACTCCTCGCTCATGGAATAGCTAATAATCTCGGTAGATGAAAATTCTTGGAGTACTTCTCTGTATTTGCCAATATGATGTTCCGCATAGGAAGCATGGCAACCCCATGGATCTGGGACATCTATAACCGGCACTCCGATGTAATCTTCTAAATGCTTAGGAACTTCTTTGGGTATTTTTCTTAGAGGATCCATATCCTCAGCAACCCAGATAAGCTCAGCAGGCAATCCTATATCTCTTAAAGCCACTACAACAGAATCCCCCCTTATTGTATCGCTTAATCTACCTATATGTAGGACCCCTGATATTGACGCAGATGTTTTAACAGTATATTTTTTAAATTCTGGTATTTGTTTGTCTATAAAGTGAAACTTCTTTCTGTTTATGATTTCCTCTGCCTTCTGGTCAGCCCAAAACAGAGTTTCTTTTACCATGATACCATCAAGTTCCCTTTTAAATATTATTTTTTTGGTTTGGGAAAAGTCTGAAAAGCTTATTCTGATTTAAATTTTAATCTAGATTTGTTAAGCCATTATCTCGGGCTATATTAAAAGCTCTCTCCATTTCCTCCGCCATAACTCTTCTATTTATATCCGGTATCTTAAAAGCCTCAAACTCGGGTCTATACTGAGCCATAATATTAACTCTAACTTTATTATCAAAATTTTTGGCTATCCATTCAATAATAGGTTTCGTACAGCATTCAATATGATTTGGAAGTACTAAATGACGGATAAGTAATTCTGCTTGTTTTTTTGCTACTAAGTGGTTTCTAGTAGTAACTTCCCAATAATTTTTTATTTTAGAGAGTCGCTCAGCACAATTATTATTTCCATACTTAAAATCAGCTAAGTATACGTCCACGCACCCATTTAGTAATTTCATGGTGTCCATAGTCATATACATATTAGAATTCCATACCACTGGGATGTTCACATCGAGTTCCCTTAACATCTCTAAGATAATATGAGTATTAGGGGTAGGTGATCCCCCGACTAAGTTAACGTTCCTACTTCCCTCCATTAAGCGTCTTTTCTTCACCATCTTTGCTAAGTCAGAACCGGTAACAGGCAATCCCTTTTCAACATGCCGGGAGATAGTCCAATTCTGGCAGAAAACACAATAAAAAGAACATCCGATAAAAAACAAGGTATGAGAAGGCACTAAACATGCTTCTTCACCCATGTGAAGGAACTCTGAAGATAAACGGCTCTGAATATCTAAATTGCAGAATCCCCTCTTCTTTTCAAATCTGTTTACCCCACATTTCCTCTCGCAAAACCTACATTTATTGAGAATTCTTTTTGCAAGTTCAATCTTAAGATCTAATAGAGATTTAGTTGGGAATTTAAGTTGTTTAATGTCTTTATTGTCATGTTCCTTTTCAAGTTTTTTAAAATCTTTAATGATCGTTTCATGCGCCTTCCACAGTTCTTCATCTGAAGAACTAAGATCCACATCAATCGGTATGGTTTTTGTGATTATAAACTTTGCTAGTTTTTTATTTTTAGATACCTCGACATACCTTCCTAGAGCTTTTTTTACTCCTTCATCTTCTAATGCATGAACCGAGTCCGGGCGGATAAGCCAGTGCATATAATTCTCATATAGTGATAACGTTTAAAATCAGCCTACGACTCTAACTTTAGAGAACTCAATGGAAGGTGAAACGAGAGAAGACACTTGCATGTAATCCTTACCTACCCCCTCCACCCTGTTTAAAAGGTCAAAGATATTTCCTGAGATTATAGCTTTTTTTATTGGCACTCCATTTAGAAAAGCATTCCTAGTTTCCGTAGAGAAATCGCCTGTAACCGAGTTAGCTGTGTGGGCACCGATTAACCCATGGACTACTAAGCCCTCTCCTATTCCTCCCTCACCGGATATTATAAAATTTGTGGAATCTATTTTAACCGGAGTAGAATAGGAGTTCCTATCCGCATTCCCAGTACTATGTGTATTACCCTTATTTGCGGTATATGTATCATATAAGTATCCTTTTAATATCCCCTTCTCTACGAGAGGTGTCTTCTGCATTCTAACACCCTCAGAGTCAAATTTGCCGCTCATTAGCCCAGACTTGAGTGTACCATCGTCGACTATATTTATAGGTGAAAATAATCTATGACCCAACTTTCCTTGTAAAAAGGACCGATTCCTTTGAACATTATCAGCGCTAAATGAAGGTATAAAAACATTTTCTAAAAGTTCACTAACCGCCTGAGGTTTAAGGATTAAGTTGACATCTTTTGTACCCATCCTCTTCGCATGTAGGGAATCAATTGCTAGACGTGTTGCCTCTTCACCTATTTTATGGAAATCTAAGTCCAAAGACCTAGAGGCATCGTAATAAAAGCCACTTGCCGATTCTTTATTTTTAGCCACAGTACTAAGGAAGCAGGTAACAACTGTTCCCTTTTCTTCTCCCTTAACTCCATTAGTATTCCATATCCTAGTTTCCGAGGTATAAAAAGCGATGCTCCCACTAGTAGGCATAACTTTATTTTTTTTGCATGGATCAATGAGCTGCTCTACGAAATCTTTGAGTTCGATTATATCAATATCCCTTATACTTTTATCGTATAGCCCTTTTACATTTGGGTATACTTGCTTTTCCGGGAATGAGAGATATTTGTCTTCCTCGGCAATTTTAGCTACGTTTAAAGCTTTTTCTATAATGCCTTCTTTTAGCTCATTCGAAAAAGTGAAGCCCATTCTATTGTTCTTTATTACTCTTATGCTATATCCTGAAGAATAGGTCTCTTTTAAGGTCTCTATCTTACCTTTTTTTATCTCAATTTTTTTGCTTTTAGTATCAGTAAAATAAATCTCTCCTCCATCTGCGATCTTTGATAGAATGTTTAACGCATTATCAACTTCAATCATTTTGTCCCTCCAACAGTAGCAGTTGTCCTAATATGAGGACCTCCATCACCTACTGGTACCGATTGGGATGCTTTACCGCAGAACCCTATATGCAACTCTAACTCATCATTGCCTACAGCGTCTATATTCTTAAGAATTTTCAGAGTTTCTCCAGATAAAGCAACATCTCGTATAGGCTCAGCGAGTTTTCCATTTCGGATTATGAAACCCTCTTCAGCACTAAACTGGAATACACCTCTTACCGTGTCTACCTCCCCCCCTTTTGAGCCTCGAAGGTAAACTCCATATTTGATATCCTCTATCATTTCCTCAAAACTCATATCGCCTTTCTCCACGTAAGTGTTGCTCATCCTTGGTATAGGGAAATGACTATAATTTTGAGATCTAGCATTACCCGTAGGTGTATCTCCCAACTTACTTGCGGTTTCTCGGGATTGCAAAAGCCTTTTAAAAATTCCTTTCTCTAATACCGCTTTTCTTTCACCTCTAACTCCCTCAGAATCATAAAAATAAAAACCAAAGGATCCTTCAATAGTAGGGTCATCATAGACCGTAACGAGGCTGCTGGCTATAATGCTCCCGAGTTTTCCTTCCAGTATTGACTCGCCATTTATAACGTGATCCGCTTCCATCGCATGTCCTAAAGCTTCATGTATGAAGACCCCTGTCAGCAGCGGATCTAAAACTACCCTGAAAACACCACTGGGTGCTTCCTCAGCATCTAGTAAACGCAAGGCTTTCTCTGCCGCCTTTTTGGATTTTTCTTCAGCTCCTTTAAGGTATTCTAACCCACCTGTGGCACCTAATCTCTCAGAGCCCACTTGGATTTTTCCATTTTTTTTGGCATAAACAGTTGTAAAAATACCTACTCTAGTATATTCTGATCTAATATCACTTCCCTCAGAGTTTAAATAGTGAAAAATGCTTTTTGAATCGATATATGCAAGGGTCGAACTTACTACCTCTTTATATTCCCTTACTGCTTCCTCACATCTGTGAAGAATCTCTCTTTTTTCCTCTAAATCTACATTAACTGGGTCAACTTTAGATTTGACTCTTACGTTGTCTGTTATTGGATCTCTCTCATCATACTTTATTTTCTCCCCGATTGCTGCCATTTTTCTTGCTTTCTCTGTTATTTCGTCTATATTTTCTGGAGAATTAGTAGATGCAAATCCCCATCCGTTATCTAATACTCTTATACCAATACCAAAAGCATCTCCGGAAGTCAAGTCCTTAGCTATACCGTCTCTTAGTATTATCTGATTTTCCTGAGACTCTTGGATAGTGATATCTACAAATTTAGCAGGGATTTCCAGTATCTTTTTTAGTTTATCTATGTCCATCTAATGTCACGCCGCCAAAAAACTCAAATATCGCTAATAGATTTTATATGTATGAACCCACTTGCTTTAATAGTTTTAGGGATGCTTGTTGGAGTTGGAGCAGCGTTCACAGGCTTGGGAGGAGGATTCTTAGTAGTACCCTTTCTTATTATTTTAGGATACTCTCCGAGTAAAGCTGTGGGAACCTCCTTCGTTGTAATTTTGCTGATATCGCTTTCAGCATTATTAGCTCACAAAAGCCTCTTACACGTCGATTTTAAGGTAGGAGTACTATTAGGGGTTGGAGGAATAATTGGTGCACAGATTGGGGCAAGATTAGTAGAAAAGATCCCGGACGAAGCTTTTAAAATACTATTTGTTGCAATACTATTTATTCTAGCACTAAAACTTCTTTTATCCTAACCTTTTTATCTTAAAAAAGATCTAATACCTAAGAATTGATAGAAAATCCAATTAAATTCCTTATATTTTTTAGGGAAAAAGCAATAATCACACAGATTTAGGAATTTATATAGAGCCGGGGGTGAGATTCGAACTCACGTAACGCGGATCTGCAGTCCGCTGCCTAACCACTAGACTACCCCGGCTTTAAGTGGGATAAAAACCGTAACGAATAAATAATTTTCTACAATTGTTTTTACTTTTTGAAATAGAAAAGAGTAATATATACCGGAGTCTACTCTTTTTTTCATGAAACGCATCTTATGGTGGCTAATAGCTGGCACCAGGGGCGGTGAAACTCGAGCTAGGATAATTCGGTCTTTAAAAGAGAGACCATATAATGCAAACCAACTTGCAGAAGAACTCGGTTTGGATTATAAGACTATCCGCCATCATATTGATCTGCTCATTGAAAATAAGATAGTGGTTTCTACAGGTAAAAGATACGGGGCAATGTATTTTTTATCGCCAGATATGGAGGACTCCTATGAGGAATTCGAGAGTATATGGGAAAAAATAAAAAATAGGAAAAAATAGGTTGAAAATATGTTATATGAAATCTATTTGTTAACTACGCTTGGCAATATCTTTTTGCTTTTATTTCTCTTTTACATTTTCGTACAAGATTATAGGAAGGTCGCATCCACTTTTACTCTCGGACTGGTACTGTTTGCAGGTATTCTACTTTTTAATGCGATATTCTCATGCCCCATATTTTTCGCAGCCGTCGGGCCCCATACTTGCGCTTACGAGCCATACCATGCGCTAGCCTCTACATTTGAATTTTTTGCGTTGATAATTTTAACATATATTGTCACAAGATAAAAAAATCTAGAGCCATGCGAACTGAAAAATATATATTGGTTGGAGGATTAGCGTTAATATTTTTGTTTGTAGTACTCTCTCCTAGAGATATGCCTGTTGTGAGCCAGGGAGGCCAAACATATATAAGCGGACTTACTTGGCTCAACTCGCTAGAGGCAGGAATAGAACAAGCGTCGAGCACTGGTAAACCAATTATGGTTTACATCTGGGCTACATGGTGTAAATATTGCGAACAGTTAGAAAAGGACACTTATGTGAATCCTGAAGTAAACGCTATTATGAAGGATAATCTTGTATTAGTAGCGATCAATATAGATGAACAAGGAGACCTAGCAGCTAGATTTGGAGTAGGAGCACCTCCAGCAGAAATATTCTTAACACCTAACGGCGAAGAGATAACTAGAATACCCGGCTATGTGAGCGCAAGTGAGTTCCTACAAGTATTAAAACAAGTTACAAGAGCATAAATTCTAAATTGCATCTCGTTAACCCGATTTATAGGTTTATATGGCTTATTTAATTCTTGTCGCATTTTTAGCTGGTATTATATCAGTTTTAACCCCCTGCGTACTGCCGTTAATTCCTGCCGTAATGGCCGGTTCAATAGGGGACAGACTTAGGCCTATAGCAATTGTTCTGGGCATGTCTATTACATTCTCCCTAATGGGTGTCGTGACTTCTAAAATAGGGGGCACCGTGGCAACATATACAAGCTTTCTTAGAGACCTTGCGACATTCATCATAATATTTTTAGGATTACTTCTTGTGTCAGAAAAATTAAATGAAAAATTTGTTTTAACGGCAGGAGTAATCATGAACAAACTTGGGTCAATAGAGATAAAGGAAGGAGTAGGTACGGGAAAAATCGGAGGATTTATATTGGGTCTGTCATTAGGTATAGTCTGGATTCCCTGTGTTGGCCCTATACTGGGGTCTGTTTTAACGGCTGTAGCCCTTAAGGGAGACGTTCTAACAGGCGGTCTATCTCTATTCTCTTATTCTCTCGGTATCGGTATCCCTATGCTCATAGTAGCTTATACCGGGAAACTCACCTTTTCAAGGATGCGTAGTGTTGCAAAACATGGAGAGACTATTAAAAAAATTGCTGGAGTCCTGCTCATTTTGACTGGTATTTCTATTTTTCTAGGGTTAGATAGACAAATTCAAATCTGGTTGCTCCCATATTTCCCAGAAATAGTAGTGTGATGACAAAATGGTGAGAAAACCTTCTACAGAGAACGAGCGAATATTATCTACAGTGCTCTTAATATTCATCATCTTTTTTGGTATAGATGCAATCTTTTCTCTGTTTTTTGAAGAGAGTAGTAGAATAATGCATTATAGGATGACTCTTTCCTTTGTAATCGGGATGGGTATTGGATTCCTATTTTACCTCTGGGCAAGACCAAGCGAGTTTGGGATGGACCGTAGTATAGATATATTGCAGAGAGCTTTAACAGAAGATGAGATTCTTCTACTTGATATAATTAGAAACTCGGAAGGAGTCACTCAAGACTCGCTGCGATTTAGAACTGGCTTCTCGAAATCAAAAGTCAGCGCTCTTTTACTTAATCTAGAGAAGAAAGGGATAATCTCACGTGAACGTCTTGGAAGAACATATAAAGTCTATATTAGTGATTGGCTAAAAAAGTAATAGGGTCCGCCATATCAAATTTTGTTAATCTATACAAACCACTTTAGTATCACAAATCCTATCAGAATCATAGCAACTCCAAATTCTAACTTCATCAGCCTCGCATTACGATCTCTCCACTCTTTAAGTTTAACTGTTCTAGACGCACTCGATGTCACTAATAATATCACTACAAGAGGCATAACAAACATAAGATTATAGAGTAGTAGATATGCTATGCCATTGAAATATGTGGCTTTTGCTGATAATAATCCGATAATGGCAACATAGATTCCCCCCGAACAGGGGAAAGTACAGAGACCCACAAGGAAGCCCATAATTGAGGCTGCAGGAAAGGTAGCTTTGTATGCCCATTCCTTTATGTGGGGTACCGCTTGATGAGGGATTTTAAGATGTATCGGGAATAGCTCTGGCTTGAAGTAGTCTTTGATATTTATAAATCCTAAAATAATAATAAGAATAGCTCCTATCTTAGCCATTAGATGAGGCTGCCCTGTAATTACCAAAGCCTTCATTATACCGATACCTATCAGAAAATAAGCAAGATAAATCGCCGCTATATAGACTACTCCCATTTTTATAACACTGACCCTTGCTCTCTTAATAGTAAAAAGATATGCTATGAAAAACAATAAAACTGCAAACGCACAAGGATTAATTCCATCTAAAAGTCCGGTAACAATCACCAACGGAAGAAGAGAACTAGACACAAAATTAGATAAAACAGGCGAATTTTGAAGCCTATTTGAGCCTTCCGATTTAAACCAGTCTATATACTCACTTATTGGTGTTCGTATGGGATATTCTTTAATTTCTCCAGAGAAAGCCCAAACTTTATAAGTTCTTGCCTCTTTCTTCATCTCATCTTGGTATACCAAGACCTTATCAAACTCTTGCTGAGAAAGCAGGTCTCTAATTATACTTTCTGGAACATGTCCTTCGAGTATGATTCTATCATTTACTACAGCTGTAAGATGCGATTGGAGCTCCATAGGTATGCCATTTCTTTTATTAAATTCAACCAATTCTTTCCGGTAATTATCGTTATTTATGTAGTCCTTAAGCTGTATATCGGTAATACCATAGTCTCTTAGAATTACAACTAAATTTTTTTTAATATAGATTGTACAATCGCTACACGCCTCGTTGTAATAGATAACCGCCTTACCAGATGAATTATAAGCAGATGCTAGTGGGAAAACTAAGAAAATAAATAGCAATACGATAAGGCCCTGTTTTTTCATAATAAAATTACCCCTCCACAACGTTAGCTGTGATGTCTATTCTGACTTCCTCATTAAGAGGATCATTACTGGAAACAAAAACCGCTCTGAATACCTTCCCTACTACTTTATAATCCATAAGATTTGGATCAAATGTTACAATCAACTCAGTTTCTCCACCCGGTGGTATAATATTTTCCTTGGCATATGCTTTGGTACATCCACAGGATGTACTTACACCAAGAATCTCTAGATTCTCTCCACCCAGGTTTTTAATTTTAAATGTTGTTTCGACTTTCTTGTAAGGGATATCACCAAAATCATATGAGGCAGGTATAATCTCAATTACTGGCGGTGAAACTGGACTCTCTAATTTAAAATACTGATAAAATATTGCCCCGCCTATTATAGACATAGACACCAAACTTAGAAAAATTATCATCTTAGTCATTATCTCAGTCCACTTGATTTATCCGTATATATACGTCCTTAACTTTCGATGTGGGATCATTCGTATAAAGGGTAACAACCCTAGTTACCGTTCCTCTGAGATCAGGGTGCACCATCGGATCATAAATAACCTTCAAGATAGCAGTATCACCCGGCCTAATACTAACACTCCACCCCACAGGATTATTACCATGCTCCCTCATATTAAAAAGAGGACCCTCAACACCATCATAAACAATAGAAGCAGAAGTACAACCACAAGAAGTCTCCATATCATCAATCACCAGATCACTAGCCCCAGTATTTTTTATCTCAAAACCAACAACTACCGGGCCTCCGGATACGCTTACGTCTCCCAAGTTTATACTCTCAGGCGATACCTGTAACGAAGGCGCTCCTTCCACAGCACCCATTGATCCCTTAACTATCAGAAGAGCTACAGAGAATATCACGATAATGCCTATGTATTTAGTCAGTCGCCTAATCTTTCTTTGTGATTGAATTTTACGCCGCTGTGCCTCAATTTTTTTATTTTTCTTCTTCTTTTTGAGTTCCTTAGCCTGGTGTTTTGTTAATTTCGACACTTTAATCGACCTGATTCAATCTCAATTTAAAAGTCGTCTGTGGGTCAATTGGGTCGTTAGAATATATAGTGACGAGCCTAGTTACCGTTCCTCTGAGATCAGGGTGCACCATCGGATCATAAATAACCTTCAAGATAGCAGTATCACCCGGCCTAATACTAACACTCCACCCCACAGGATTATTACCATGCTCCCTCATATTAAAAAGAGGACCCTCAACACCATCATAAACAATAGAAGCAGAAGTACAACCACAAGAAGTCTCCATATCATCAATCACCAGATTTGTTTTTCCCTTGTTTGTTAAGTGGACAAGAGTTGTGACAACTCCGCCTGAAACACTCACATTTCCCAAGTCATAGGCTTTCGGGTAAATTACTAGCTGTGGCCTATCTTCGGGGGCTCTTTCGATTAGAATCTCCCTAACCTCGGTTTTCAATGAATCGCTTGCGAGAGAATCCAATCCATAGCGAGAAGTCATCTTAACCATTATCTCTGTCTTATCTAATCCCGCATCTAAGAGTCCGTCAACATAGGCTTTTCGTTCTATAGCTGACTCACAACATAATGCGTCTATTGTACTACCACAGCAAGGACAGATAAAGAGCTTATAAATTTCCTCCGGATTGGTATAACTTACCATACTTCCTACAGGCTGAGATTCCGCATATACTTTACCAGAAGCGGAAGTTTTAAGGGTATCCGGACTTAAATAAGTGAATAGAACTAATCCTCCTATACTCCCTATCAAAAAGGATACCAGAAGAAATATTATATACCTTCTCCTTCCTTTTTTTTCCGACTCTGAAGCCAAATCAGTCCCGACCACTAGTTTTTCTCTCAAAATGATTATTTAAGAACATTTTCCAGAATTTACACCAACTTTTACCCAAATTTCCGGTGATTTATGTTTATGAAATTTTGATTTTTTTCTAAATATCCTAACTTAGTTGAGATTCTATGACAGATTCGAAGACTTGATAAGGTTGCGCTCCACCGACTTTCTGACCGTTTATAAAGAAAGTTGGAGTTCCTGTAACACCCGCTCTAGCTCCTATCTCCATGTTTGATAATACCGCGTTCTCATACTTTCTTGAGTTTAGGCATTGAGAAAACTTCACCTCATCTAATCCAAGCTCAACTGCGTAGCTTTCAAACTCATTTATCTCTTCTACAGAATCTGGAGGCATCCTAGACCAACTTTCTTGTTTAGCAAAGAGCTTGTTATGATATTCGAAGTATTTTCCTTGTTCACCCGCACACCTAGCGGCAATATGTGCCAGAGGTGCTTGAGGATGAATTGAAGTAATAGGGAAATCTAAAAGAACATAACGGATTTTTCCTTCATATTTTGTTAGAATAAGATCTAAACTCTGATCCCTGAACCTTTTACAAAATGGACACTGAAAATCATTGAATTCTACAAAAGTTATAGGAGCATCTTTTGATCCCCGAATATATGCGGCCATCTCTGGTCTTATTTCCAATCCTGAGGTTATGTAGATAGCATCAGTTTTAGCTACCTCCCTAAAAGTGAGGTTTGCTTCATAGGATTCTGGAATCTCGACCACGCCTCCGCCCTCACCTAGTAGTATTAACTTACCATCTCTTGTAGCGAGTAACGAAATCGTCTGAGTAACACCCTCCTTAGTAGCACGTATTATAACTCTATAGAGACTATCCCCATAGCTCTCAACTTTTACCAGTTCCCCTGAAGCTCCTTGCGGCCTTAGAAATTTTTCATCTACATAACTCGCTGCCTTTTCACCAATGACATCAGCAAAGAGTTCATTAGACAGGGTTATATTAAAACTAAATGGACAAATTTTCTCATTTTCTCCATCACTAAAGAACACATACCCTGATGAGAATCCAGCAATAAAGAAAAGCCCTGCCACAATTATAAGATACCTATGCCCCCAATTTATCTTAAAGCGGTCTCCCTTTTCACTCATTTTAGCAACCTCTCTTCAAAACTCGGGAAATACGGAGTAAGACCAGCTTGTACAAGTCTATCAAGACCAAAGAGCATAGCTATCCCTGTGAGGATAATTACCCATCCAGCAATCTTTCTTATCGTAATAGAATGGACCTTAACCCATTCTACTTTTACAGAAGCATATTTGCCCCCGTAAGCTATCCCAAGCATCGGAAGTCCAAGCCCAAAAGAATACGTCATCAACAAAAGAGACCCCTTAGCTAAGTTAGCTGTTGTTGAAGCATATGCAAGTACAGCCCCCAATATAGGGCCGACGCATGGAATCCACACTATACCCAGAGAAAGCCCTAACACAAAAGCTCCTACTAGTGGGTGAAAGTTTCTTGAGGAATTACTTCCTTTTCGACTTAATAATCTATTGACTACAACTGTTGCGTATTTCGTATATACTTTATTGATATCTTCATCCACCATTACTGCTCCAAAAGCTATGATAAAGAAAATAAAAAATAGTCTCATATATTCTGTAACCCCTGACGCTAAGAGGCCTATTGCTGCGAAAGCTCCCCCCATTAAGGTAAACGTTATGGAGCTTCCTAATACAATAAAAAAAGGTCTAAGCTTATGACCGATAGATCCGGCTAACATTGGGGGGAGGATTGGGATGACACAAGGGGTAGTAACCGTTAAGAGTCCAGCAAGGAATGCTAAGACAAATGATGGCTCACTATTCAGCTTGATACCTCCTCTCTTTAACAACCGGATCAAAAAATAATATAAAAAGTATGCCCACCGAAAACAACACCACACCTACCCAAGTCCAGCTTACGTACGGCTTAATCTTAATTGTTAAAGGTATTTCTTGGCCGTTCTTTCCTGTGTAGATAACATAAACATCCTTAGTCAATGATCTATCAATCATTACCTTGTTGACATTTCCATTTTTATAGGTAATCGACTTAGCAGTACCCTCCCCTATTTTGTTATGGCCATTGTATACCGCTACTTTAACTAGTTCTGTTGTCGAATATCTTTCAGGCTCCATACTATATACCTCTACATGCGGAGCGAAAAGTATTATATCGAAAACTCTGTTTAAAGTTGGACTTGCAAAATCAAACATCACATTTCCAGATAGTACAACTAGGGCACCCTTAGGGATGTCTACCCTATTAGTAGCGACCCATAACTCTCTGCCGTTATCTACAAGTTTCATATAAGTATTATGTTCCGTTTGTACAGTTTCCTCTACCTTACCATGCACTAAATAGACATCCTCTTCCCCGATTTTCGTGTAAAATTCATCTAGACTATCCCCCGGTATATCATTACTCGCAGAATCTTCTATATATACTACCTCTGTGTCAAAGCCAAGAAGTTTAACCGCATAAGGGGTCCCTTCAATCCGTACAAGCTCAGAATTTCCTATAGTGACTCTAGTACTGAACTCTTTATCGAAAAGAGTACTAACTACAGAACCAGCTATGATTAAAACAACTCCGACATGTATGATAAAAATCCCTACTTCCTTTATTTTTAGCTCCATGGACTTACTCTTAAATCTTCGCAAAAGCCTTTCACTCGCACCCCAAGTCAGGTAAATAGAAGGGGGTATTATGCTTAAGGGGGAGGCACCGCCAATCAGCCTATATAGAAATGGCTTTTCGGGATTGATGATGGCGGAATATTCTACAATTTTCCATGATTCTGAGGGCTTAATTACAGCCGCTATCAAAGTAATGAGGATAAATAAACCGAATACTCGTAGTTGCTTCTTTTTTTCAGAATGCTTGTAATTTAGCCCTAGTCCGCCGAAAAGCATTAGCAATATTATAAAAGGATAACTCCAAATATTAAAAAACGAAATACCCATACCAATTTTTTTCCCCATAGCTAGTTTTGTCAACGCCGGAAATGTGATCCCCCAGAAGGATATAAAAGTTAATATTACAAACAATAATATTGCAAGATAGAATATATTTGTCCTATTCACCAGAGTAATCTCTCCATTATCAATATCTTCTACGTGCCTATCAACTCTCTTAACGTACTTTATACTTCCTAAAATGAGAGAAACCAGTATGCTCACTACAACCAAAATTAATAGATAAAATCCTGTTTGCCCGGTGCTGAAGGCATGCACGGATTCAAAAAATCCACTTCTAGTAACTAATGTAGCGTATACCACTAGTGAAAAAGACAACGCAACCAGCACTGGAGCTAATATATTATAACTCTCCTTTTTTTTCCTATTTTCGGATAGAGCGTGGAGAGCTCCTGTCAAAAGGATCCACGGGATAAGAGAAGATGTTTCCACAGGATCCCAAGCCCAGTAACCGCCCCAACCGAGTACTTTATAGGCCCAAAAACCGCCGACCGCGATCCCCCATGTAAGAAAAAGCCAAGAAATCCTGCACCAGAAGGTCACAATATGACTCCATTCACTATACACTTTTAAGGTGTCCTCTTTTATAGACTTAATAAGGTAAACTACGGCGACTGCAAAAGGAATAGTCATAGTTGCATAAGCTATAAAAATTACCGGAGGATGAACAGCCATCCAAGGGTCGATTAGAAGGGGATTAAGTCCAGCGCCGTCTTCTGGAAGGAAATCTCTCGGTAAGTCTGGATAGAGATCATATATCGTGATAAAAGGTGATTCTTTGATCGTTAAAGCAATAAAGAATAATCCTAGTAACAATACAATTATCTGGACTTTTTTTATAAAATCGCTATACTCTTTTCTCTCATTAATCCATAGAGCACTTATACTTATTAAAAATGCCCAGAATAATAGTGTTCCTTGTTGTCCAGCCAATACGCCAGATAATTTGTATAAAAGTGGGAGATACTTACTCGTAAATGTCCATACGTAATTTACTGAAATATCGCTCACGATGAAATAGTAAGTAAGCAGACTCATATCCGCGAGTAATATCATAAAAAAAGCTCTCACTAGCCATTGAACATATCTTTCAACTTGAATGTTCTTGATTAGATTTATCAATAATAATAAAATAATCAAAGACCCGATGGAAAATGCACTATATAGCAATAGATTACCTAGATTCACTTAACCACCACCGGAACTAATTCTATTTTGATAGAAGGCTTTTACATTTTGTAGAACAGGAAGTAGAGATTCCGCTGGAACATAACCTCCAATTTCAGTTATTATTTCACCATCTGGCGTAATGAACACAAGCTTTGGAGGATACGTTGCTCCAAATCTAGCTGCATCTTTTTTGTTAGTATCTAGATCCACCGCTACAAGTACATAGTCTTCTTTTAAGATCCTATTGATTTCCGGGTTTGGATAAACTTCAGTATGTAATTTTTCGCAGTATGTGCACCATATCGCCCAGAAATAAATAAAGATAGGTTTATTTTGCTCTAACGCAACCCTTTGACCTTCTTCGAAGGTATTGTACCATCTCAAACCGCTAATGTAAGTATACTTTTCATCGCTTATTAGAGGAGCAGCATTCATTGAGTAGTATACAAATAGGAGAAGAACCACCACGACTGATATGGTTATTATTTTCTTTGGTTTCATAATACCGTCACTTTATTACTATACTTATCAGCACTACTAGCGCTATAAATTCTAGAACAGGCGGAAGAGTATGAATCTGGTGAGGGATAAACTGTGTAATAAGACTTGGAAGGAATGCAGAACAGGAAAACAGGGAATCAACTAATAAAATGGATGCAAAAATAACCAGACCAAATGTAAAACTAGAAGGTATTTTTCTATAGTTTTGAATAAAAATGTAGAGGAGTATTAGTAAGAGAAGTACGTTTCCAAGAGCTGCTATGGTAGAAATCTCATATAACATTAAAATTTAGCATCCACAACCCTTTTTATTTGTTTTTCCCGAATTTTCACCCAAATTTCACCATATTCTAGACCAAATTCGTAATTTCTAACGCCTATGAAAGCTGACGTATGTATTATCATAATTAAAGATTTTTTATTCAAAAAAATTAATAGGCGTTAAGTTATTTTATAAACTATTATGAAAGCTCCCTGTGAATTAGTAGTATGGTATGTTTTACCGGCAATAAAATCAGACCTAGCAAAAGAACTAATCAGCCGCGGGATGAGTCAGAAGGAAGTGGCATCAGTAATGGGGGTTACAGAAGCGGCTGTTTCTCAATATTTGAAAGGAAAGCGTGGGAAAAAAATTGAACTCAAAGAAAATGCTAAAGCCGCTATATCTGAGTTTGCTGATAAGATAATCTCTGGAGAAAAACATAACCCATATAAAGAGATATGTAGAATATGTGAAGCTGCAAAATCAGATAAAACTCTTTGCGGCCCGCATAAAGAAGCCAGCATAGTGCCAAACGATTGCGATGCCTGTTTTACTTAAATGAAGGCGGAATCTCATTAGCTTTCATACATTCCTTACTCACATTTTTTATTCTTTTATCAACATGAGTTCTTAGTACATTTTCACTTAGACCTCGCTTCACCTCTATTAATCCTAAATTTTTAGCATTTGTTAACAGCCAGCTTCCATTTGGATTTCTAACGATTACTGTAGTCCAACCTTTTGGGG
This sequence comes from Candidatus Hydrothermarchaeum profundi, assembly GCA_002011125.2. Classification (GTDB taxonomy): domain Archaea; phylum Hydrothermarchaeota; class Hydrothermarchaeia; order Hydrothermarchaeales; family Hydrothermarchaeaceae; genus Hydrothermarchaeum; species Hydrothermarchaeum profundi. The sequence goes on along the minus strand of MTMF02000009.1, from coordinate 1,021,817 downwards.
ACCCTACAGAGCCTAAAGATATGTCAGCGAGTCTTGCGGTGTAGTCCCTGCAATATTTGCATGCGGGTAATAAAGCTTTTTTTACTCTACTAAGAGGCAAAGTTTTGGTAATTTTCCCTTCCACTTTAAATTTACTATCCTTTATGTCCATTTTATCAACATATTTCAAGTCTACATCAAGTCTATTTACAAGTTCTTTATAGTTGAATACACCTGAACAGAACAAGCCTATCGTGTACAGCATCATGTCTGAGTAAGGGGAGAACCCATTTGGATAGAGAAGCCCGTATTCTAAATTCCGGAGCGCCTGTATTTGACATGGCACAGCGACAACTGCGACACTACTTGCGCCTTCTCGAGAAAGTTTACCTACGAGTTCTATAACAGGCGTTTCAGTGTATTTAGACCCAGAAGTACCTATTAAGTCTTTAACCGACCACGCTATTTTAGGTTGACTTCTCCATAGCTCATCTCTACCTACCACGATAGCTGCATCTATCTCTCCATCTTCAAATGCTGCCTTAAGCAAGGCTGTTGCAACACCTCCATCCTGAACACCGTTAAGACTATTATCATGAGCACGAGCTGACTTTAATGAAATATATATCCCTAATGGATCGGAAGTATTCCTTTGAAAGATATGTTTTTCATCAAAGCTTTTAACCATTGGACAATGCTCATAACATACCCCATCAGTTCCATAAGGAGATGAACAGCTCTCCACACATTTCCCGACAAGCTGTGGAGACGCATTAAGCTTTATGCGATTGCAAAATGCGCTACAAGCACCACAGTGTACACAAAAACCTTTGTCTATCACTTCTTTTTTTAATTCTTCGAATCTCTTGGCCAAGCTTTCACCCCCTCTAACACGTATCCTCTAAAATGGTCTACGCCATTTCTTTTTATAACTTCATAAATCCTCTCTCTGCCTTGAGCATACTTTCTGAAATATTCCAAGGTTTTATCAAGAATATTGAATACCTCTTCCTCAGATACTCCTTCAACTATCAGCTTTCCAAACTGGGGGTGTCTACCACCCTTTCCACCTACAAGGATTGAAAAGCCATCTTCAGTGGCAATAATTCCAAAGTCATTAATATAAGGATGGTTACAAGCAAGGTGACACCCGGAGAGGGATATTTTAAATTTAGTGGGAGTATCTTTCATGTAATAATTTCCGAGGAGCTTATAGTACATTTTCTCTAGATTTCTATGAGAATGGATGCAATGTCCTAATCCCGCACATGCCACTATTGTCCTCACTTTTCTCCCGCATGAGCCTGCCGAGAGACCCATTTTCCTTAACTCTTTTAGAACTTTATTAGAATCCTCAAATCTGACCCAAGGTATTTCTAGGCTTTTACGAATAGTCGGTATAGCATAGCCGTCTCCATATTCTTCAATGATCTGGGATATTCCCTCCATCTGCTCTGCCGTAAGTTTTCCCAAAGGTATCCTTAGCCTGATGGTTACGTAATCTTTCTGCCTTTGAGCTAATAAGCCAATTCTTCCTCTAACTTTAGTCATCGATTTCACCTAACACATAATTCTTAAAGTGTTCAAACGAATATTTTTCAATTACATCAGCCAATCTTTCACCTTTACTAGAATATTCCTCCGTATATTGAACGATTCTCTCTAAAACACGGCCTACCTTTTCTATAGATATTATTCTAATTAACTCTACACCAAGTTTTGGATTTGCTCCGCCTTTGCCTCCAACCAATATACTACATCCTTGCTTCTCTGCTTCCATTGCACCAGTAGGGCAGTTTTTTATACACCACCCACACTCTATACACTTTTCGTAATCAATTTCAGGTGCATTCGTATCTACTTGACGTAGTGCTCCACCATCATCTCCGCGGCAGAGTCTTACACATTGACCACAACCTATACATTTGTCCTCGTTCACTCTAGGGCGTGCTCTGCCTATTATCCCTATATCACTCAGATATGGATGAGTACAATAGTTCGGACAACCACAAAGAGTTATATTAAATTTCATAGGCATAGGTCTGCCATAGTGTTCATTTCTTATTTTCTTGGTTAACACACCTACCTCCAGTATGTCAAAAGGACACCTGTCCTGACCAGCACAGGGAAGTATGGATCTTACTGTATTCCCACTAGACCCTACTTTTAGACCCGTTTTTTCAATCTCTGAGAGGGCTTTCCCAAAATTCTCTCTATTTATCCAAGGTATCTCGAATCCTTTCCTCATGGTGAGTAATGCGTAGCCATCACCAAATTCTCTAGAGATTTTAGCTAGCGTTTTAAGCTGTTGAGATGTTATCCTACCAAACGTTGGTGCTCTCAATACTCCATATCCCTCTTGCTTTTGTTGGATTTCCATCCTTATATTCTCGTGATCTATCATTTTCTTACCCTCTTTTCATAATTCCAATCTGCTTCAGCGACGGCGATAGATGCATTAGGTTTCGCATCGTCCTCTATGCTAGCCCGGTTCATTTTATCGTAGATTATATTCGGATAAACTGAAGAGGTTGCAATCGAAGAATGTCGATACCTCTCATATTCTAGTGGATTCCAGATTCTTATACCAAAATCCTTGGGCCTATACCTGAAAAGGTCGTTTAATATTTTTTGAGCTATATCTAATTCTTTTTTGGCCTCGTTTTTATCTTGATACATAAATGGGTCTTGTACAGATTCTGGTGCACCCTCAACTTTTTCCTTCAAAGTTTTAATCAATCTAATTTGCCTATCCACCGACTGTTCTAAAGCCTCTCCTCTACGATTAGCAACCAAATCCCGGGATATATCGAAATAATAAGCAATCGTCTCATAGATTTCTTCGTATATCTTACTCGCGTTAATCCTTACATCAAGAAGCGCCCTGCGGATATCCGCAACTGTAAGGGAATTAACGTCTAGCGGTCTGTCCCTTTTATATCCTCCAAGCCTGTAGTGGGTTATATAGAATGGAAACATGCCTTTTATTGCTGCTCCAGGAGATTCTAATGCATGTCCAGTCTCATCAAGCCCTTTTGGCTGGATTCCCTGTATTGCTATCTGTGAAACTTCTGGCCGCATTACTTCTTTTGGAGGGAGATAGCCATACCTAAAAATATCCTGGATTATAGAGGCGCTCATAGTAATATGGTATTCTTTACCATGAGGACATGTCTTCTCTGTAGCTAGATTAGCGCAACGAGCGCAATAAAAGGCTTCTCGGAAGAATAAGGGGGTTATCCCAAGCTCATCCTCTTCAAACTCTTTAAATATTTTTTGAGATGCATATTTCGGGTAATAATCTTTGTATCCTGCATGATCTCTTCCCAAAATAAAATGCGTGCATCCGTAGTTTCTCCTTATCAAGGCATGCATTACTGCTTCTCTTGGTCCAGCATATTGCATTATTAGTCTGAGCGGTGCAAAAACTACTCTATCTTCCGGATAGTAGACCTTGATAGCCTCCTCGTATGCTTTTATCCTGAATTCATTTCTAAAATACGCCCGTCGGGTGGTTTCAACTATTGGGTTAATAAATATCCCATCAAATATTTCCAATGCACATTTCTGCAAATACTCATGGCCCCGATGGAGAGGGTTAGCTGTTTGAAATCCTACTACTGTTTCATAGTTTCTTTCCTTAAATATTTCCCAAGTATCTTTAGGCTCAAGTCTATATTTCTCAAATGGGCCCCATGAAGGTCTGTGTATTAGATCTATCTTTCCTGCTAAAGCCCTTTCTCCCTTCCTATAAACATAATTAACTCCTGGGTGAGATTTATCACTCGTACCAAAAATATATTCTACCATTTCTTTTCTATCGATAGTAAACTTCTCCTCCAAATGTAGTAAAGCAATGGGTTCTCCTGATTTTCCAATAAGAGCTATATCCTCCCCTTCCTTAATCTCGTCTAGACTCTTAGTTGACTCTATATTCGGAGCGAATATTTGGGGGATTGTCCAGGGTGTACCGTCAGCAAGTCTTTTATCTTCTAATATGCTTCTATAATCTTCGTATCCCTGAAATCCTTCTAACGGACTCAACACTCCAGTAGCTATCATCTCAAGCGTGACTATAATATCATTTTCAATCTTGATTTTTGGGAGGTTAGCCGCTGCTTCTTTAGCTCTCACTTTATCTCTGCCCTTTAATACTCTGTTAACTAATCTGCCTCCAACTGGAGTTTGCCTCATAATCTCACCTGCCTCTCAAATACTTCCCTTCGGCCGTCTGAGTAAACAAGCTCCCAGACTATTATCTTCCCTTTTCTCTTGGGAATCAAATGCGCATCTTTATAACCCAGCTCATAAGGAAGCTTGGTTTCAATAGCGCCGTAAGGGCATGATTTTACGCATGCCATACAATCCCAACAATCTCCGGGGTCTCGGATGAAGGACTTCTCATTTTTTATCATTATAAGGTCTCCTGGGCAGAGCTTTACACATAGAGGTTCTTTCATGCCTTTGCACCCAGTGCATTTTTCATGGTGTATCACGATGGTCAACATATCACCTCATGGATTGTACCTATCCCCTGGGACAATTTGCTCATAAGGCCTTGTAAAAACCTCTATTTCTCCGGTCTTAGGATTCTTTCTAGAGTTTACGAATACCAGCCAATTCTTGTCGTCTAAATGTGGATACTCTACCCGATCCTGGAATCCCGGCCATCTCGTCTCTTTACGATATAGGAGATGATGAATAAGCACTTCAGCAACATCTAACCTATCTATTAACTCATGCGCAAGCATGAGTTCATGAAGGTCTCTTGCAATAAGATTCTCTGCTTGCTCTTTAAGTGCCTTAATCTCAATTTTAGCTATTTCTAGCCCTTTTTCAGTTATCAAGTAAAACTGATGTACACCGCCCACATACTCATCCATAACTTTTTGCAATCTTAGTTCCATTTCCTTAGGAGTAGGCCCATGTCTTCCTTCTTTATATCTCCATAGCGGAGCAAAAGTTCTATACCTCTCTTTATCTACCAGTTCTGGATCTACTTCTTCCAAAGCATTTTTGTTACATATGTAATCAACAGCTGCGCGAGCTGCTATAATACCCTCAGCGAAGCAACCTCCCACGAACTTACTGCTAGCTCCACCAGCAACATCTCCAATTGCATATAGACCTTCTAACGTAGTTGATCGATCAGTATTTATCCAATACCCCGCGTTACAATGCCCACCAACAATATATGGGTCTGTGCCGTAGATCTCAAGAAACCTATTTTTAAGATCTATACCGTTTGAAGCGAGATACAATACTAGTGTGGGATATTCGTCGAGATATTCTTCTTTCAAACGTCTCAAGTCTTTATCATTTAACCTCCGAGTATCTATATAACATGGTCCTCTACCATTTCTTATTTCTTCCATTGGCCCATGTACTCGCAGTGGAGTTGGCGCTGCCTCGCCTCCTAAGTGCGCATAGTTTTTCTGCATAAATTTTTCACCTTTAGAATTAATGACCGGTGCATTAAAACCAACAGCTATGGTGCCAATCGGCGCGTTTACATCTTTTATACGAATAGCATTAAACCTCATTTCAAAGCTTGTCATCTCAGCACCAGCTCTGATCCCCACCGCGTAACCTGTTCCTGTGTTAAAAGGCGAATACCATATTTTATGATGGGCTTCACCATCATTTTTAGGTTTATAAAGTCCTGCTGCTCCGCCTGTTGCAACGATAGTAGCTTTCGCTCTTACCAGGTAGAAGTCTCCATTTCTAACTCCAAACCCTACCGCTCCAATAACCTTTTCTCTTTTAGTCAGAAGATTTGTTACCACTACTCTATTATATACATCCACCTCAGCATTTTTTACTGCCTTCGCGAGAATGGGTTTTATAGACTCTCCAAAAACATGAATCCCCCACCGCCCTCTTCTTAGATATCGGCCCTTATCATCCTTGGGTATAGGTAAGCCCCACTTCTCGACCTTCTCTATAGCCTTGTTTATCTCTCTAGCCATAGTTAAGGCTAGGTCTTCTCTTAGTAAACCCATGGCATACCAGCGTGCCCACCTTACATAACTTTCAGGAGACTCTCCTTCATGGATGTATACATTAATTGCATTTATCCCGCCTGCGAGACATCCACTTCTTTCTATATGTGCTTTCTCTAGAATTGTGACTTTTAAATCTGGATCTAGCTCTTTAGCTTCAACTGCTGCAAGGCAACCTGCTGTGCCACCACCTATAATGAGAAGGTCGGTATCGATTTCCAATTTACAAACACTCCTTAACAATCGTTAAAATTCACTTAACTATCGTTAAGTAGTATATAAAGATTTCGGTGGTTGTTTAATATATTGCACAACCGCAGAATTTTTTAAGCCCACTACAATAATTAAAAAACCAAATTTTAGGTATGTGAATTATCTAGCCCAACCTGCCAGATTAAAAGAACTAAACGGTAAGATTAATAAGGATTTCAATTATAATTTAAAATAAAAGGTTAGGAGGTGAAATTTATTGCCGCTGTATATGATCGTTTCTAGTTTAACAGACGAGGGGGCTAGAACATTAAAGAAGAATCCACACAGAGTAAAAGAAGTTAATTCCGAACTAGAGAAAATGGGAGTAAAAGTTATAGAACAATATGTTGTACTAGGGAACTACGATTTCCTAAACATTGTAGAGGCGCCTAATGAGGTAATCGTAGCTGCTGCGATGGTAGAATTAGCTTCCCGAGGTACTATAAGAACGAATACTTTCCCCATAATACCTGTCGATGAGTTTCTAAAAAAGCTAGCCTAATCTGATTTTTCACTACGATTCCAGAATTAATTCAAGTTGCTTAACAGTAGAGATGCCATTAACTTTTTCAACCGCGATTAAAACATCGGCGGCTTGCTCAAACTCTTTATCGTGAGTTACTACGATAGTCTGCGGGATAGAGGAAAGTCTTCTAATAATTTCTACTAGTTCCTGCCTCCGTTGAGCATCTAAATGAATAGTCGGCTCATCAAGAATGATTAGCTCCATAGCTCGACCTGATAACGCTTTGGCAATACCTATTCTAAGTGCAAGTGCTGCAGCAATTTTTTCGCCACCACTAAGCATATCAACAGTTTCTTTCCCATGAGGCCCATATAATTCAATATTGAAGTCATCGGTAATTTTTAAATCTGAGTAGGGTAGATTGAAACGGTCAAATATTTCCCGAGTATACCTTTCTATTAAAGGCCTAGCCCGTATTCTAAGCTCTTTTTGTAAGCAATCCTTATGGAAAAAACTGCGGACTTTTTCTAGAAAAGTAACAAACTTTGCGAGCTGTTCGCCTTCTATTTTTCTTTTTGTTAATTTTTCTATTTCATCTCTATAGATAGATATTTTTTTCTTTTTTTCTAAAATTATAGATTCTTTTTCTGTCTTTATTTTTTCCAGCTTAGTAAGTTCTTCCCATTTACTCCTATAAGCTTCTCTAACTTTCCAAAGCTCCTCAGCTTTAGGCACATATCCTATGACCCCAAATATATTATCCATCTCGCCTTTGATTCTCTCTATCCTCGCTTTGATGACCTCCATTTTTTTGAGATACCTTTCTTTATCCGGTAACCTCTCCCTCAGAAATCTTTTAGCGCTTATATATCTCTCATGCTTATCCCTAAGCTGTTCTTTCTCATTTTCCTTTTGCGTTAAAAAAGACTCTACATCCCGAAGTGTTCTAAGCTTTTCCTCTTGCTCTTTTATAGATTCCTTAATTTCATTTCTTTTTTTCTCTGCCTCTTTCTTTTCTTTTTCATATGAGCCCAATAGATCTAGGTTAACTCCTTTAAGTTCTTCAAATAGGTGTGATAGTCTCTTGATCTCTTCATTAATTTCCTCAATCTTTACTTCCTTCTCAGAGATAATGTTTTGATTTTCCCGTATCTTCCTAGAATAATCTCTGATAAGTTTATTTTTATGAGTAACTGATAACGTTTGACCGCAAGTGGGACATTTATCAGCTGCTTTTTCTAACTCTTGCTTCGCCCTTAGGATCTCAGTATTCTGTCCTTTATATTCATTGATTTCTGAAAGTATACTTTCTTTCTCTTCTTCCTTTTTTCTCTTCTCCTCCTTGATGTCTTTTATTTTCCTATCCAACACTTGCTTCAGCTGTTCTATTGTCGAAATTTTTTCAGGCAGAATATCTTCTAAATCGCCAAACTTTTGTGAAAAAAAATCATCTATCTCCTTGATTTTTTCACCATAGCTGCCTAGTTCCCTTTCTAATGATTTTAATCTCTCTTTTATAACGAACAGTTTATTTTTATCATTTCTAAGCCTTTCGATTTCCTCTTCTAATTTTATATATTGTCTATGAGCTTCTTTAGTCTTTTCAAGCTCTAATTCTGACGAAGTTATTTTCTCTATGTTGTCTCTTATATGATCTAAATTGCTTTCTAATAGCTTTTTTTCTGATTCTAGATTTTGCAGTTTTTCCAAGTTTCCTATTTTTTCTTCTAAGCTTTTAAATTCTTTTTTTTTCTTTTTTAGAATATTTTTTACCTCAATTAACTTTTGACTTAGTATTTCTATCTCCTTTTCTTCTTCTTTAATCCTATTTTTACGTTCATTTATTTCTTCAGGCAAAGAAGCATAGCCCTCTAATTTTATTCGATATTCCTTCAAAATATCATACATCCTCTGATAAGCACGTTCCAGATCTTCTGCGCCTAAGAGTTTTCCTATATGCTCTTTGCGAGTTGAAGGGGTAGCCGAAATCAGACTGTCAATTTCTCCTTGTTTTATGTAAATAGCGCTAGTGAATAACTCTCCATTAACCTTGAGAATTTCTTCGACTTCTTTGGTTATTTCATCCTCTCCTCTTGCGATGAGTGTTTCTCCATTGTCAATTCGATAAATAGCACTTCCTGAAGCTTTTCCGATTTTCCTGCCTCTAATCACTTTATACTTCCTACCGTTAGAGTGGAATACTACGGAAATGATACACTCAGATGCCCCCCTTCTAATAAGGTTATCTATATTTACCTCCTTGTTTGACTTCTGTTTGAATAGCGCAAAATTCAAAGCATCTAAGATGCTAGTTTTACCTGAGCCATTATCTCCTACAATAACATGTATCCCCTCTTTGAACTGAAGTGAGGTATTCTTATGGGACCTAAAGTTTTTAATGCTCACTTCTTGGATAATCATCTATAAGCCTCCAAACTGCTCTGGAATACTTCTTTGATTTTACTTGGTGCCTCTGCCTTGCCTCTATTTTTTATATCCTGGGCATTAGAATCCCATACCCGATAGAAATCTTCAGTTAAAGTGAAAGCAGCTTCTATATCCCCAGAGGAAAGTGTTTTAAAAAGACTGTATGCAAAATCCTTTTCCTCTCCTTTATAACCCTCCATCATTTCATTGATGAGGTCTCTTAAATCAACTGCCTCTGTAAAACGAGTTTCCTCTTTTGAAATATTTTTCTTTTTTATGTCGATATAAAGAACTTTGTTACTTAGTTCCCTATTCAGCTCTCTATATATAGTTTGATATCTCTGATCATCTGTTTTAACAGTAACATATAAAATAGGTTTTTTCTTTCCTGCTATCCTATGCTTAATTTCGTTAAGATCAAAAGTTGACTCAACTTCTAGCTTTATGAAGGGCCTAATGTCTATATCTACTCTTTTAATTGAAAAATCATCGGTATCAACTAAAACAAAGCCTTTCCTATTCTTTTCAAAATCAACTAATTCATCTACTCTCCAGATCTCAGTAGACCCTGGATAAACTATTTTTCCCCCTTCAAATTCGTCTTCTATTCTCTTATGAATATGCCCAAAAGCATAATAGTCGAAACCCTTAGGGACATCTCCAAACTTTAGCTCGTATTCCAACCCAAAATATTTATCTATCCCCTGATGCATGACCAATATTCTTTTCCCATATTCTTGCGATTTCTTGGATAGAAGTTTAAGGGAGTCTTTTAATGCATTAATATGTATTTTCGAGTGATATGGAAGCCCTCCGATAAAAACATCTCCAATAACTTTTACTGGGTTTTTTGGTGTAAGAACTTTTATTCTCTTGTAAAGTGCGTGAGGTATTAGAGACCCCTTTCTCATTAGAATGTCGTGATTGCCAGCTACTGTAATAAATTCTATGCCCGAATCATGAAGTTTATCTATTGCTTTTCTGACTTCTACCAAGGCCCTAATATGCGGCCTAGGTTCATCGAATAGGTCCCCTGAGTGAATGACAAAATCACATTTTTCGTCTATTATTTTGTCTATGCACTTATGAAACGCCTTGTAGAAATCATCTTCTCTCTTATCGAGATTATATTGCCTATAGCCCAGGTGAGTATCTGAAAGATGTGCAAAACGCATATTAAATCCTCATGCGTGATTTAATATAACACTTTAGCTTTCCTCACCTTTTTTTCTTATGTAATTTTTGCGAGAGCTCTGGAAAAATAATCACTTTTGTAGATATTTGAACTCAGATATGTAAACATAAAGTATATACGATTAAGTTATATGTATATTTTTTTAACTGAGGAGTTTAATATGGAAGAAAAAAATAAGGAGCTTGAACACGTCTTTGAGCACGCTCCTATAGGCCTACTATACTTGGACAAAGATTTAAAGGTAGTTAGAGTTAATACATTCATATTAAATTTTTTTGATGTAAAATTTGATCCTACTTCAAAGCACTGCTACAAAGTTTTTTATAGCGGACGTCAAGCAGATGGACTCTGCCCTGAATGTCTAGCTACCGAAGCTCTTAAAGGAGAGAAAATTCGAAGTGTTGAGAGAGTTATTAAACCAAATTTGATAATTAAAAGCACTTTTTTACCTATTAAGAAAGAGGACAAGATAGTTGGTGTCCTCGAGATGATTGAAGACATCACAGAACAAAGAAGAGCGGAAGAAAAACTAGATAATTATCTTGAAGGACTGTTTGCCCTGCATGAAATTCAAAAAAATATTGTCGAAAAAGAGGACTTGCCCTCACTCCTAAGTTTCATCGTAAGTAAGGCGAGGGAGCTTACTGGCGCGGATGCTGCCTTTTTTGGCTTTGTGGAGGATGACGTTATTGTTCATCACAGCTTTAACGGCATACATACCGAGGACTTTAAGAGAATACGGCTAGAAAAAGGCGCAGGCCTAGGATGGCTCGCCATCCAAGAAAAAAAGCCGATAATAGTGGACGACTTCTTCTCAGACCAAAGGCTCAAAAAAGCGCCCTACCAAGAAGTAGAAAAAGAAGGCCTAAAATCATTCTTAGCAGTACCATTCATGTCGAGAGGCGGTCTTCCACTTGGCGTTTTATACGTAGCAAGCCAAAAAAAAGGAAAATTTACTAAAGACAGTCTTAGAACTCTGATAACATTAGCGGGACAATCTTCTGTCGCTATCGAGCATTATAGGCTTTTTGAAAAAACTAGGAGAGCGTATGAAGAATTGCAGGATCTGCACGAATTAAAGAACAATATAATATCCAACGTGAGCCATGAGCTGCTTACACCAACTACGATCGTGAAAGGTGCTATAGAACTTCTAAAAGAGGAGGAAAACCCGGTAGAAAAAGAAAAACTCTATAAAATAGCTATGAAAGCCATAAACAGACAAAATATGATAATCCGTGACCTAATAGAAGCGGCTAGGTTAGAAAGGGGAGAGTTGAAATGGGAATTTGAAAATGTAGATGTAAAGCAACTTATTACCACAGCGATTAGGTATTTCGAACCAACCCTTGTCCAAAGAAATATAAAATTAAAAGTTTTATTAAATGATAATCTACCCTATGTGAGGACTGATCGTAAAAGATTCCAACATTTGCTGAGTAACTTATTAAGCAACGCAATAAAGTTTAATAAGCCTGGGGGGAAGATACTTATACACACTAGAAGAAAAGGAGAAATGATAGAGGTGTCTATATCAGATTCGGGAGTGGGTATACCCGCGGATAAGTTAGATAAAATCTTTGACCCTTTATATCAGGTGGACAGTAGTAGCTCTAGAAGGTATGGGGGTACGGGATTAGGTCTAGCAGTGGCTAAGAGGATAGTTAACTTTCTAGGGGGAGAAATTGCAGTTAAGAGCAGATATGGCAAGGGTAGTTGCTTCTATTTTACTCTGCCAATTGAGGGGAAAAGAGATGGTAAGCATAATGTTAGTTGATGATGAGCCTGAGCTAAGATTTCTAGTAAAACGTATGCTGAAAAGAGAAGGCTACGAGGTTATTGAAGCGGCAAATGGTGAGGAGTCATTGGAAATGCTGAAGACAATTAAACCTGGGCTCATCCTCATGGATGTAAGGATGCCGGGCCTCGATGGATGGGAAGTTTGTAAAAGAATAAAAGAGAACCCAAAAACAAAAAATATCCCAGTAATTATTTTTTCTGTCCGCGATAGCGAAGAATCTTTAAAGAGGAGTTTTGAATATGCTCACGCGGATGCTCATATAGGGAAACCATTTGAAATTCGTGAATTTATAGATAAAATAAAAATTATTTTTGAGAAATCTTCTTCTCAGGGAAAATGAAGTGGACTTTCTAAGATTAGTGGAAACCTGCGAGAAAGTAGCAAAAAATACCAAAAAATCCAAAAAAATAGAGATATTAAGCCATTTCTTAAAAACGCTTGAAGAATCTGAAATCCCTGTAGCTGTACTTTTTATTACGGGTTCTATTTTCCCCGAGGCGGAATCAAAGTCGTTAGATGTAGGATGGAAAACTATAGAAAAAGTTGGGAGAGATCATCAGAAAACACTCCTTACAACACCGCTTAGTATATTAGACATAGGAGATTATTTCAAAAAAATATCAAGTCAAAGAGGGGAAGGCTCTAGAAAGAAAAAAGAAAACCTTTTACAAAGCCTCATTAGTCGAGCGAGCCCGCTTGAGAGAAAGTATATTTTTAAAAGTATCTTCGGTGAGATGAGAATTGGTGTTAGCGAGGGGACAATGTTAGAGGCAATATCTAAAGCATCTTATTTAAATCTAGACTTATTAAGGAAAGCCCTTATGTTTCTAGGCGACTTAGGTGAGGTCGCTAGGATAGCTTTAGTCGAAGGAAAGAAAGGTCTCGAGAAAATTAACATCACGCTTTTTATCCCTATTAAACCGATGCTAGCGGAGATGGCAAACTCGCTTGAAGAGGCTTTACAAGAACATAGGAAATGCGCCTTGGAATTTAAGTATGATGGAGCTAGGATACAAATCCATAAGAAGGGAGAAAAGGTTGTAATATTCTCAAGAAGGCTTACTAATGTAACAGAAAGCTTGCCTGAAATAGTAGAGTTAAGTAAAAGTATTAAGACTAAAGAAGTCATAGCGGAAGGAGAGATAATAGCGATTGATAAATCAGGTAGGCCTTTTCCTTTCCAGTATTTGATGAAGAGATTTAAACGTGTCCATGATATTGAGCGATTAAAAAAGTCAATTCCCTTGAAGTTATATTTATTTGATATCCTCTTTGTGGATGGAATGAGTTTAGTTGATGAAACTTATGAAAAGCGCTGGAAACTCTTAGAAGAAATTTGCCCTAAGGACCTACTTGCTAGTAGAATTATAACCAAAGATCTCAAGGAGGCTAGAGCATTTATGGGCGAGTCCATTAAATCTGGCCACGAAGGATTGATGATAAAAGATCTTGATTCCAAGTATATCCCTGGAAAGCGTGGCAAAAAATGGTTGAAGGTGAAAACTTCTGTAACTCTTGATGCTGTAATAATAGCGGCAGAATGGGGACATGGTAGACGTAAAGAATGGCTAAGCAATTACCATCTCGCAGTTAGGGATGAGGAAACTGGCGAGTTTATGATGATAGGAAAAACTTTCAAAGGATTAAATGATAAAGAATTCCAGTGGATGACTCAGGAATTGCTAAAGCTTAAAATCGCAGAAAGCGAGTTTATTATAACAGTAAAACCAAAGATAATAGTTGAAGTGGCATTTAGCGAGATACAAAGGAGCCCGCATTATTCTTCAGGTTTTGCTTTAAGGTTTGCGAGGATAACTAGGATTCGTGAGGATCTTTCAATCGAGGATGTAGATACCTTAGAGAGAGTAAGAAACCTTTATGAAAATCAGTTTAAGTATAAGGCAAAGTTTTTATAATCGAGTATGCTATCAATATTTTGGGGTGAAACACCATGGAAAAAGAGAAAGTAGGTACTGTTTTTACTTATTTTTCTAAGGTAGGAGTAGCAGGGGTTAAGCTAACTGACGGTTCTCTCTCAGTTGGTGATACGATCTCTATAGAAGGCCACACAACTAATTTCCAACAAAAAGTTGAGAGCATGCAGATAGATAGAGTAGATGTTCAGGAAGCCGGAAAAGGACAGTCAGTTGGTATAAAAGTCAAAGAACGGGTTAGGCCAAACGATGTAGTCTATAAAATAGTAGAATAACTTTTTTTAGGCTCTCTTACACAAGGATTAAAAACTCCTTAGGAAATAGCCCTAGGCAAATCGAAAGTTTGTTTAAGGAAATTACCCTTTACTGAGTTGAGGTTGAAGACTATGAATAGGCCATCATGGGATGTATACTTCGCACGAATAGTTGAAAATGTTGCGACACGCTCTACGTGCATAAGGCACCAGTTTGGAGCGGTAATAGTTAATGAGGACAAAGAAATAATCTCTACCGGCTACAATGGCCCTGTAAGAGGCGCGCCACATTGCTGCAAAAAAGATTGTAATTTCTGCTCGAAAAATGTAAACTGTGACATTATTGATATTTGTCTGCCGGAGCACAGGCACTTTCAACCTATAGAAGGTTTTGTTGCCTGCGTAAAAGACGAAAACAATATCGAGAGCGGAATGGGTCATGGTATATGCCCGGCGGTACATGCAGAGCAGAATGCATTATTGCAGGCGGGTAAACAAGCTCGAAAAGCCACGCTATATGTGAATGGGTTTCCATGTAAAATCTGTGCTAGGCTTATGGTAAATGCGGGTATCACGAGGGTAGTTGTCAGCGGTGAATACACCGATAAAGAGGGATTAGAGATATTAAAAGCTGCTAATATTGAGGTAGTACATGTCGATTCTAGGGAGGAAAGTAAGCCTCCGGAGGTAACTGGTGCCGAAAAAGAATCGGTGGCTGAATGAAGCTTGTAATCGGGTTAGTAGGTGGTATTGGCTCAGGCAAGACTACTGTAAGTGAATATCTCAGCTCAAAGTATGGCGCTAGCCAACACCGCTTTTCTCAGATTTTGATGGATATCTTAGATAGACTTTATCTTCCCCATAAGAGGGAATATTTACAGAAACTTGGAGCAAGTTTACGGGCAGAGCTTGGTATGGATGTAATAGTCAATGCATTTAAAAAAGACTTAGAAAAGGATCCATCTAATCTAATAGTCATCGATGGAATAAGATATGATAACGAAGTTGAAATGCTCAGAAGCTTTGAAAATAATATTTTGATATTCATAAACGCCCCAGTAAGAGATAGGTATGTTAGAGCAGTAACGAGAAAAGAAAAGGGAGAGGCCTCTATGACATTTGCAGAATTTTTAGAGAGCGAGATGAGAGAAACCGAGCAACGTATTGAAGTAATCGGGAGAAAAGCGGATTATATCGTAGATAACACAGGCACGATTGAAGAACTTCAAAAGAAAATAGATGAAATCATGAAAGAAAAAGGGATAACCAAGAACTAAAACCTTTATTCGATCATCCCTCCATACAAATCATTTATTTCCTTTTTCTCCTTTATTGTTTTCTCTTCTTTCTCTTTGAATGTTTTTTTCCATTCTCCTATCACATCCGGGTCGCCGCCGCCAAGCTTTCCTTCAAATTTGTCGATTTTTACCAATGCCGGGATTTTAGTCATCAAGCCCACTACTACTGCCTCGCCTATATTAAGAGAGGGAAGCTGAGATAGTAAATCATCACTCAGCCTCTCGCTAGCCTGCTGTACATGGCGCTGGTCACTTGGCTCTATCAGCCTCATTATTATAGAATTATTTGCCTGAGAAAGGGAATTTTGATCCAGACTCTTAGGTCGCTGACTAACCATACATAATCCCACCCCAAATTTCCTACCTTCACGAGCAATCCTGTCTATCCAGTATTTAGACAAGGTCGGCCTATACATAGGAGCTAGTATATGTGCCTCTTCTAATACGCAAAATGAGGGAGGAATCTCTTTACTCTTTCTTTTGTACAGAATTTTTCTAAGTACATGACTTACAATAACATCAGCATAGTCTTCATCCACTTGCCCTAGATCTATTACATTTGCTTTTCCCTGCTCCAGTTCATCCAGTATATCCGAAGCATAAGGATTTACTAACCCCCTATATTTTAATTCAAAATCCTCAACCTTATTTATTACACCTACAATCGCATTTTTCTCGCTCTGCGTAAAATCTTCCTCGCTTGCGCGGATATCCTCCAAGGCAGATATAACCTGCTCTACAAAATTCCTATGGCCCTCTTCAGTTCTTCGCCTTGCTTCCATGTAAGCCCTTCTCAAATAACGCTCTTGCACATAGGCGTCTTTACTTATATCAACAAGAATCTTAAATTCGTCCGCTGAGAGGTATAGTGGGTTTAACATTGGAGCAATTCTTTTGACCCCTCCTGCGAACTCCGCATTCACATATTCAGAATGCATATCGAAAATTATAGGAAGACCATTTAGCTTCAATATGCCTTCAACTATGACGCTTACGGTATTGGATTTGCCAGCTCCTGTTATAGCTAAAATAGCCAGATGCCGAGTTATCATCCTATTTCCATCTATGTAAACTGGGACATCTGGATGTGAAAGAAGTCTCCCAAGTTTTATATCTCCTTTCCCGAATATTTTCTTTAGTGACCGCGAATCCGCTCTATAAATCTTGGTACCAGGAGGTGGAGGTACCTTTGGAATTTCTAAAGTATTAACCTCCCCTAAAAGTCTTATAACACCTCTTATGTATTCTTCATTCTCAAAATTCAAAATTCTCTCTACTACCTCAGGATCTAAAATGTCATCTGATATTGAGGGACTCCCCCTCGTTAAAGTTTCCACCATGCCTAATATATTTTTTCCATCATAGCTCAAGATCACATATTCTCCAGTACGCGGCATACCTTTAGAGATGAATGTGGCTTCACTTGGAGACGCTTCACCGATGCATGTACCAATTAATTCGCTCATAACATCTCCCTACCGGTTTTCGCATGTATTCCTAGAGAGGTAAAGATTCTGTGAATGTCTTTCCGGGTTATTACAACTTTCCTATGCGCTTTTTTTAATAAATATGGATATCCCTCAACGCAGATAGGTTTGATTTTGTTTAATATATCGTATACCTCCTCTTCATCTATCTCCATAGGCACTTCAAACATGAATGTATTTTTATTATCCTCAAGCCTTGCATAGAAGGTTGTAAACACTAGACTTTCAAATAGCTCCTCATTTATGGGGAATCTTCCATAATAAGAGCCTAGCGGCCTATATACCGGCTTTGAATATCCACTTTTATTGGTTAGTTCTTCATATACAGCTAGGTCCGACATTCCCTGATTAAACTCTGACCAAGTAGAAGTCTTCGATACACAAACTATTTTATTAAGGCCTTTTTCTAACAGTTTACCTACAACTACTAAAAATTCTAGATATTCAAAAAATGCTATCTTCTCGTATTTGCCTAACATCCCAGCATACTTAGAGGAAGATATCTCCAATGCAATCTCCCTCTCCAATTTAGGCAGAAAGT
Source organism: Candidatus Hydrothermarchaeum profundi (assembly GCA_002011125.2). Classification (GTDB taxonomy): domain Archaea; phylum Hydrothermarchaeota; class Hydrothermarchaeia; order Hydrothermarchaeales; family Hydrothermarchaeaceae; genus Hydrothermarchaeum; species Hydrothermarchaeum profundi. The sequence continues at coordinate 1,004,181 of MTMF02000009.1, read as the reverse complement.
CCACTACTTCTTTCTTTTCATCTATAGTTAAAACTAGCTCTTTAGGAGCTGCTAACTTGCTCATCAAAGATCCATCTAATAAGAACACTTCTACCTCATCAATTATCCGTTGGGAGACCTTGAGTTCTAGTATAGTTTGATAAAGTTTTAGTCTTTCTTCAATGTTCTTGTAAGGAAATAGTATGTTGATATCCGAGGCCTCTACCCCCTTTATACTACCATCATATGAAAAAGCTATTGCATTTACAGCATATAGGACGAAGTTTTTATATTTCAAATGATTAAAACTCCCATCTTCTCCTCCTATTTTAACCTCTTCTCCAGAAAATTCTACACTCCTCCACAGATCCTTATATTTCTCAATATCTCTAATTCGAAGGAGTCTATCTATTTCCTCCCGGATAATGGACTTCTTTTTAGCTAGAGTCTCATACATAGAATTGAGCATTAGAAAAAAATCTCGTTTTTAGAATTTAAACCTTGGGTGAGAGCAAAGAAAAAGTGTTTACTGATACATATTCTCTGGAGTAGAAGGCTCGAAGGCAGGCTTTGCTTGTTCTCTGAGTTTCTTGACATAAGCTTCAATCCTTTCAGCTTCAGCATAAAGTGGCTCCACCTCGATTTCGATTGTAGGTACTAGTTTATCTATGACCTCAATTATTTTTGCTGCTGCTCTCGCATCGGGTATCTCTGGTCTCGCTTGAGCTAATAGTGCGTAAACATCTATATTCTGTCTTCGGCCTTCATTAAGGAATACACCTGTTATTCCAGAAACCATCCCTTGGGTGAAGGGCCTGATGTGAAGCTTTTTCATTTCTTCTCTAGCACGATCAGTGCTTGCAACTCCAAAGACATGAATTTTACTTGCTTCGCTTATAGAAATGACTTCAGGCGCAACGATTCTTGCACATTTGTTCTTTTTCGTCCAATCCAGTATTGCTCTTGCTATTGGTCTCACTAATTGGGGTATTGGAGTGAATTCTGAGAGGAAGACTACTATTTTTGCATTTTCATCGGCATAAATCCTTGCTGGAAATTTGGGCTTTGCGGCATATATCATTGAAACGGGGGGAAATGCTTCTGAATCAAGCGCCCCTATCTGATCTAAGTTAATAGTACCTATGAGATAATTGGCTGTAATAGTGCTAACCAAGCCTAAACTAGGGAATCCATTTACTACTGTAGCTCCTTTAAGATCCATATCTTTAAACTTATGTATTAATATCTCAACCATGCTAAAACTTTAATATTAAAAATAATTAAATCTTATGTTACTCATCTTAAACTCTATATCCTAATCTCCTTCCTAAACACACGCGTATACATAAATCGCTGGATTTAAATTTGATATCTTTGAAATTTCTAAATATGCGTGTTGTACTACTTGGTACGGGGTTCTCGATACCTACACCTAGTAGAGTACAAACAGGGATCCTTGTGGATACTAATAATAATCTTTATCTACTTGATTGCGGATCTGGAGTTCTGAGTAGGATTATACAAAGCGGCTATTCTCCTAAGGATATTACACATATTTTTTTTACTCACCATCATTTGGATCATAACTCTGATTTTCTTGCTATTTTAAAAGCGAATTATCTGATGGGTAGAAACGATATGAGGGTAATTGGGCCTACTGGCACTGTGAAATGGATAGAAATGCAACTTAAATCGTATCCCTATCTACAAGGAAGATTTGAATTAGACACAAAGGAACTACAAAGCATGGATGTATTTAATATAGGGAGAGATGAAATTAGAGTAGCTACAACGTCTCATTTAGAACCGAGTCTCGCATATAGAATCGACTCTAAAAGCTCATCTGTAATTTTCTCGGGAGACACTGAGCCTTGTGAAGGTATAAAGAAACTAATAGGCGATAACGTAGGGGTCCTTATTCATGAATGCTCATCTATATCTAAAGTCAGTGGACATACTAATCCTAAGACACTGGCAAGATTTATAAAAGGTCTACCTGTTTATAAACTGATTCTGACACATTTCTCACCTGAAGTAGAGAGTAATATGGAGAATATTAAGGATATAGTATCTACAGCTTTTAACGGCGAAATAATCTTCGCAGAGGACCTTATGAAACTGGAGGTGTAGCTTGAAAGCTGTAATACTTGCAGGAGGAAGAGGTAAGCGCCTTAGACCTATTACGGATAAGGTGGCTAAAGGACTACTGCCAGTACAAGGAAGACCCCTCATAGAGCAAATATTGAAAAATCTATACGCTGTGGGTATACGGGAGTTTATTATAGTTACAGGCCACCTCGGGTGGCAAATTTCAGATTATTTGGGAGACGGTTCGCAACTAGGAGGTACTATAATTTATGTTGAACAAAAAGAACAGCTGGGATCGGCTCATGCACTCTTAACAGCTGGTGAATTAATTGTAGGAGATGTTTTAGTCAGCGCATGTGACTCTATTTTTCCAGAGAAACATTACAGGGAACTAATTGAGATGTTCAAAGAAGAAGAACTTGATATTGCCCTGAGCCTCAAAATAATGAACGATGAAAGGATTAAAGAGTCTAGTGTTGTTAAAATGAAAGAGGATGGAACTATACTGCAGGTTATAGAAAAGCCTTCTGAAGATGAAATAATAAGTAACATTTCTTGTGGCCCGGTTTATATTTTTAAAGATATAATTAAAGATTACTTGAAACGAGTTAAAAAGTCTAAAAGAGGCGAATACGAACTCCCTGACGCTATTCAGATGATGATAGACGATGGATTTAAGATTAAAGGATTAGTATCCAAATCGTGGATCCACTTATCTAATATACAAGACTTCCTTGAACTAAACTTCGGATATTTAAGAAGATACCTAACTTGAATTAGATTTTTGTCAAAATCTCGCTATATCCCTTTTCTCTTGATAAACTAGACTCCGAATGTACAAGCCAGGTCATCCAACAAATTTCTATTGGTCTATATCCTGTTTTTTCGGCAATTTTATGAACCTCTTTTATAAATGCTATATCATCTTCAAAAAGAAGCTCTTCACCTGCTTCGCTTGAAATCTCTTTTAGAACTCTCTTAACAATTTTATCCGGCATAACTGTATCGATCCCGGCCATCATTCTCAAATATTGATAAGTATTTATCCCTACCCCTTTCGTTTTCCCTATAATGTCTTCTTTCCAGCTCTCCAGCTTACTATTTTTAGCCCAGAGAACAAAAGCGTCTTTATCTGTTAAGTTGTTCTGTTCCTTAATTTTATCTAAAATAGAAGCTATATTTTTTGCTATTTCCCAAGACCTTCTATTCTTCCATATATTTCTGAGTTCTTCAATATCCATTGAAGTGAGATCTTTTAGACTCGTTATTCTTCTTGTGTCTATAAATTTTCTTTTAAATTCTTCAACCTTGGGTACTACTGTTTTAAAATAATTCAATCCTATAGAAGTAAAAGCGGCATCAACTATCATTAATACAACGTTACCATCCCATCTCCTAGTCCCTAAGCATCGGTCACAATATTTCCTGACCTCTGGTACCTTTTTCATATACCTATCAATGATTTCCTTCAATTCAGCCAAAGCTTTAACCCCCTTTAATAATTTCCCCAGCTCGGTACTCGCTGCTCTATTTTAAATTCACTAAACTCCCTCTTGCTCTTTTTATTTCGCCTCTAATAGTCTCTACAGTTTTTAATGCGTCTTCCTCATCTACTATGAAACATGTTTCAGTGTAGCTAGACATCATCTCCACGACGTTTATACCTGCAATAGAGAGGGCATTCGCCAAATATGCAATAACTCCAGGTGTATGTGCTATATCCCTAGGACTCTTTACGATTACTGAAGCTAGATCTTGCTTCGCTTCGAGTATTTTTCCTTTAAGTTTTCGACTCAAACCTTTCAATGCTTTTTCGTCGCCAACGATGGTTAAGGTCTCTATCCCTTGAATGATAATGAAACCTTCTTCATTACTTTTGGTTTTTACTATATTATCCATTACTTCAGGATCCGCCTCTAATGTAATTGCCCCAATATCATATCTAAGGTTCACATTGCTATTCGACAGGATTTTAAGTATTGCTCCCTTCAATTTTTCTCCACTAGCAACATGGTATCTCCTTACAGCTGTCACAACACTCTGTAAGTTTATCTCTCTACCTACCTCCCTCTTAATGTCCTCTAAAATAACTCTTGACAATGCTCTATAATTTATAATTCCTTGACTCATATATTCCTCTAGGTATGGAAACCTAGAGAGGACCATTCTTGTAGCTTCAGATATATTCATTTTATATTATAAATAATTCATTTTTATATTATTTGATTCAAATATGACATAAAACTTTTATAATTGAATCATATATAAATTTATTGGTATAAAGAATGTATGCTACCTTAGTGCTAGAAGATGGTACAATCTTAGAGGGTGTGGGTTTCGGTGCAGAGAAAGAGGTCTATGGTGAAGTGGTATTTAATACTAGCATGTGCGGCTACCAAGAAGCCCTTACTGACCCGAGCTATACTGGCCAAATACTTATGTTGACTTATCCTCTGATTGGAAATTATGGTGTTAATAAAGAGGACTTTGAATCGGATGGAATTAAAGCTGAAGGCTTTGTGGTTAGAGAGAACTGCCTAATTCCAAGCCATAGATCCTCGATAAAGACTATCCATGATTTTTTAAGAGAAGAGGGTGTTCCTGGAATATCTGAAATTGATACCAGAGCGCTGACAATAAAAATAAGAAAATACGGAACAATGAAAGGTGGACTAAAAACTTCTGAGTCGCCAATTAATGGAGGGGAGATACTCGAAAAAGCTAGATCACAAAAAGACATTTCTGAACTAGATTTAGTAAAGAGAGTCACGTCCAAAGAAATTAAACTATATAAAGGAAAAGGGAAACAAAAAGTAGTCCTATTAGACTGTGGTTTAAAATTAAGCATATTAAGAGACCTCCTAAAAAGAGGATTGGATGTCTACGTAGTACCTGCTACAACAAAACCTGAAGAGATCCTAAATCTGGAGCCTGCAGGAATCGTTATCTCTAATGGGCCTGGAGATCCTGTAAAAGCCTCATACGTTATAGAAACTATCAAAAAACTAATGGTAGAGAGGCCTATCGTTGGGATCTGCTTAGGACATCAACTTCTTGCCTTAGCGGCAGGTGCAAAAACATACAAACTAAAATTCGGACATCGAGGGAGTAACCAGCCTGTAAGGGACTATATTAGAGGGAAAGCGTTTATAACGTCCCAAAACCATGGATATGCGGTTGATGCTGCTTCCTTGGAAGGCACAGGATTTAATGTTACCCATATTAATTTAAATGATAATACAGTCGAAGGAATGCGGCATGAAGAACTCCCTATTTTTTCTATACAATATCATCCAGAAGCTCACCCAGGGCCCCATGATAACGAATATCTTTTTGATGAATTTTTGAAAATGATGGAAGATTACTGGAGGTGAAAAAGTCGCCAAAACGTGAAGATATAGAGAAAATCATGGTAGTGGGTTCTGGACCGATCATAATTGGCCAAGCAGCTGAATTCGACTATTCAGGATCCCAAGCTTGTAAATCGCTGAGAGAAGAAGGCTATAAAGTAGTATTAGTGAATTCCAATCCCGCTACTATTCAAACCGATAAAGAGATAGCTGATACCATTTACATAGAACCTCTTCAACCTGAGATAGTGGCAGAGATAATAAAAAAAGAGAAACCTGACGGATTCTTAGGTACTATGGGAGGTCAAACCGGTTTAAACCTAACCGCCCAATTGGCAGATTTAGGTGTATTTAAGGAAAACTGTGTTGAAACCCTCGGAACTTCGGTAGAAACGATCAAGCAAGCTGAAGATCGGGAGTTATTTGCCAAACTTATGATAGACATAAATGAACCTATACCTGAAAGCTATGCGGTTACTACTTTAGACGATGCTAAAGTTGCCGCCGAGAAGATAGGTTATCCAGTTATAATAAGACCCGCATACACTTTAGGTGGAACAGGTGGCGGCGTAGCTAGAAATGAAACGGATTTAGAAAAAATAGCGAAAAGAGGACTAGAAGCTAGTATGGTTCATCAGATTCTCATTGAGAAATCTCTCTTAGGCTGGTATGAATTCGAATATGAGGTAATGCGGGATAGAGCAGACAATTGCATTACAGTCTGCAACATGGAAAACATTGACCCAATGGGAATCCATACAGGAGAGAGTATAGTCGTGGCTCCTGCTCAGACCCTTAGTGATAATGATCATCAACGCTTAAGAAGCGCGGCTCTAAAGATAATTAGAGCATTAAAAATCGAGGGGGGTTGTAATATTCAATTTGCAGTCAACCCGTACAAATGGGAATATTATGTAATAGAGGTAAACCCGAGAGTATCGAGAAGCTCTGCTCTCGCTTCCAAGGCTACAGGCTATCCGATTGCTAAAATTGCTGCGAAGATAGCAGTGGGCATGACGTTAGATGAAATACCTAACGATGTGACTAAAGAAACTCCCGCTTGCTTTGAACCTGCACTAGATTATGTGGTTACTAAGATACCTCGATGGCCCTTCGACAAGTTTAGCACAGCAGAAAAAGAAATAGGTACGCAGATGAAGTCGACTGGAGAAGTGATGGCAATTGGGAGAAGCTTTGAGGAGAGCCTTCAAAAAGCAATACGATCTTTAGACATAAGAAGACTTGGTATCTGTTGCGATGGAAGAAAAGAGGAAAGGGATCTAGAAGTTATAAAAAGAAATTTAAAAACACCAACAGATGCTCGGATATTTTATATCTACGACGCACTAAAAGCTGGACTGAGCGTAGGAGAGATCAATAAACTCACAGGAATTAGCCCCTTTTTCTTAGAGAAAATTAGAAATATATTAAAAATGGAAGAGAGGCTTGCGAAATATAACCTTTACAACGCGCCTGATAGCCTCCTCAAATCAGCTAAAAGACTAGGGTTCTCTGATAAGCAACTAGCATTTATCTGGCAGGTTAAAGAGGGAGATGTTAGAAAACGCAGGAATAGTATAAAACCCGTGTATAAAATGGTTGATACATGCGCGGCTGAATTTCAAGCTGCAACTCCCTACTATTACTCCTCATATGACGAATTTGATGAGGTAATGGTGACCTCCAAAAAAAAGATAATAATTTTAGGAGGAGGACCAATAAGAATCGCCCAAGGTATAGAGTTCGATTACTGCTGTGTACATGGGGTACTTTCATTAAGAGAAGAGGGAATAGAAGCTATTATTATCAATAATAACCCTGAAACGGTCTCTACCGACTACGATACATCCGATAAGCTTTATTTCGAGCCTCTGACTTTTGAGGATGTCATGAATATTATAGAAAAGGAGAAGCCGGATGGAGTAATAGTGCAATTTGGAGGTCAAACCTCCCTAAATTTAGCGGTACCCTTAGCGAAAAAAGGAGTAAAAATCATTGGAACGTCTCCTAAAGATATAGATAGAGCGGAGGATAGAGAGAAGTTTACAGAGGTACTCAATAAGCTTGGTATTCCTCAAGCTGCATATGGCACAGGATATTCTATTGAAGATGCCCTAGAGATAGCTGAAAGGATAGGATATCCAGTTCTAGTTAGACCATCTTACGTACTAGGCGGGAGAGCAATGGAGATAGTTTACGATGACTTTCAGATGAAAAAATATATGAAAGAAGCGGTGGATGTTTCCGAAGACCATCCCGTACTTGTGGATAAGTTCCTTCAGGACGCTGTTGAGGTTGACGTCGATGCTGTTTCCGATGGAAAAGATGTCTTCATAGGGGGTATAATGGAGCATATCGAACACGCAGGAATCCACTCTGGTGACTCGGCCTGCGTACTCCCACCTCAGACTCTTGGTAAGGAGGTTATTAGAAAGATAAAAGAATATACTATTAGCCTCGCTAGAGAATTAAATGTAGTAGGGCTTTTGAACATCCAGTATGCAGTGAAGGATGAGGTAGTTTATGTGTTAGAAGCCAATCCCCGAGCAAGCAGAACTATTCCATATGTGAGTAAAGCAATTGGAGTCCCGATGGCAAAGATCGCAACTAAAGTGATGATCGGTAAGACCCTCAAAGAATTGGGGTATATCGGAGAAAGGAAAATACGTCATGTTGCAGTAAAAGAAGCCGTATTCCCATTTGTAAAACTTCCCGGAGTTGATCCGGTGCTTGGTCCAGAAATGAAGTCGACTGGAGAAGTGATGGGCATCGATTTTGATTTTGGAAAAGCCTATTTTAAATCCCAGCTCGCAGCTGGAAATGCTCTGCCAAGGGAAGGTAAAGTCTTTATAAGTATAAGAAGAGGAGATGGAGAAAAAATTATCCCGATAGCAAGGAAGTTTCATGAACTAGGGTTTAAAATTCTTGCAACTGATGGAACACTTCAAATACTCGAAAAAAATGGTATCCCTGGTAACTTAGTTAAAAAAATTAGAGAAGGCTCACCAAATATACTCGATATAATGATGGCGAGAGAGGTCGACCTCATTATAAACACTCCGACTGGAGGCAAGATCCCTTTCACTGACGGGTATTATATTAGGAGATACGCAGTAGACCTGAATATACCCTATATTACAACTTTAACTGGAGCGAAAGCGGCTGTGATGGCCTTAGAAAGTATAAAGAAAGGAGAGATGAGCATAAGATCCATTGACGAATACCATAAAGGACACGTTCATGAGCTGAGATTAGAAGATTTCGAGTAATCTGAAAATGATCCTTGAAAATATTAAAAAAAATCTATACCCTCTTTTAGAAATACTTTTTATATCTAATTACTTCTATAGAAAGATGGAGGAAACATAATTGAAAGCGGTACTAGCCTACTCGGGAGGACTAGATACAAGCATTTGCGTAAAATTACTTCAAGAAAAATACGACTGCGATGTTATCACAGTGATAGTAGACGTTGGAATACCAAAAGAAGAATTAGTGGAAGCGGAGAAGAAGGCAAGAAAACTGGGGGTACTTAAACATTACACGATAGATGCTAAAGAGGAATTCGTGACAGAGTATATCCATAAGGCGATTAAAGCCAACGCTACTTATGAAGGATACCCTCTTAGCACTGCCTTAGCCAGACCGCTAACCGCGATGAAAGTCATCACGATAGCAAAAAAAGAAGGTGCAGATGCCTTATCGCATGGAGCTACTGGAAAAGGCAATGACCAATTCAGATTCGAAAGCATGTTCAGATCCATAGCGCCTGAAATGGAGATAATTGCTCCAATCAGAGAGCTAAACCTTACGCGAAAAGAAAGCATTTCCTATGCAAAAGAACATGGCATACCAATACCCGTAGACCTAGAAAAGCCTTTCAGCATAGACGAAAACTTATGGGGAAGGAGTATTGAAGGAGGCATTCTAGAAGATCCTTGGACAGAGCCTCCAGAAGAAATATTCCAGTGGACAAAAATTACGAAACAAAAACCAGAGACCGTTATGATAGAGTTTGAAAAAGGGATACCTATCGCGGTAAACGGCAGAAAGATGAAGCCAGTTGAATTAGTTATAGAAATGAATAAGGTAGCAGGCAGTTATGGTGTAGGTAGAGTAGATATCGTAGAAGATAGAATTCTCGGAATAAAAGCGAGAGAAAACTATGAATGCCCTGGGGCTGTTTCTTTAATCACCGCTCATAAGCATCTTGAGCAACTAGTACTTACTAGAAGACAGCTTAGATTTAAAGAAATAGTGGATTCTACCTGGGGAGAGCTAGTATACAAAGGACTATGGACAGAGCCTCTGAGAAAAGATTTAGATTCCTTTATTGATAGTACTCAAGAAAGAGTTTCTGGAGAAGTTAAATTAAAATTTTCCCAAAAAAATTGCTCTGTGGTTGGAAGACAGTCGAGATATGCGTTGTATTCCAAGGAAATGGCCTCCTTTGATGAAAAAGCCTCAGACCTAGTAGAGGGTATGCTTAGATTCCATTCTCTTCAATCAGAACTTTCAAAAAAAGCAGGCTAATTCTTTATAAACTCATCATGGAGGGCCTTTGCCGCTTTAACGGCATCTTTTCTTAGAACGATGAATGATATATTTACTTCGCTCGAACCCTGAGCTATCATTAATACGTTAACACCAGCATCTGCTACTGCCTTAAATACTCTAGCAGCTACCCCCTTAGTACCTCTCATTCCAGCTCCAACTACCGCGATTATAGCTACATCCTCATTGTATTGAACATCTTTAACAATACTCTTATCAGCAAAAACCCTCTCTAAGATTCTCACAGCCTTTTTAAGGTCTTCCTTCTCAACTATGATTGAGATATTAACCTCACTTGACCCTTGGGATATCATTAATATGTTCACCTTTTCCTCTGCTAGGGCGCTAAATACTTTTGCTGCGACTCCAGGTATTCCTATCATACCCACTCCAGACACATTGAGGAGTGCCACATTCTCCATGACGCTTATAGCCTTAACAACATCCACAACCTGCTCTTGCTCTCTTACTATTACTGTGCCTTCATTAGCAGGGTTAAAAGTGTTCCTAACCCTCACAGGGATATCTTTCTCCATCGCTGGCTCGATTGTTTTAGGATGAAGAACCTTGGCACCAAAATAAGCAAGCTCCATCGCTTCCATAAATGATATAACTTTTATGGTTCTCGCCTCTTTGACCATCCTAGGATCTGTGCTCATTATCCCATCCACATCCGTCCAGATCCATATTTCATCCACACTTAAGGCGGCTCCAATGATAGCGGCAGTAAAATCAGAACCACCACGGCTTAAAGTAGTAATACGTCCACGCATGTCTCCAGCTATAAACCCTGTAACTACCGGAACTTCCCCTCTAGTTATCACAGGGGAGAGAGTAGCTTTAACTCTTTCATTGGTTAAATCCCATATTGGGCTTGCTCTTCCAAAATTGGAATCTGTTACAATTCCCGCATCGTATCCAGTAAGCCACTGTGATTCAACTCCAAGACTTCTAAGGGCTCCAGATACAATTGGTGCTGAAAGCCTCTCACCGAAAGACATCACATAATCTATGGACCTAGGAGTCAACTCTCCTACATAGGAGATACCTATCAATACTTTTTCGAGTTCGGAGCATAATTTTTCTATATCAATTAAAACTGGTTCTTGATGTTCACCAGTTACCGCCTTCACTGTGGCAACCCGATGCCTTTCTTGTAAATCCCCAACAAAATTTCTTATTTCTTCTTCATCTAAAAGGCCTTCAGCTATTTTGTTAGCGGTTTCAATCAGCTGGTCCGTAACTCCCTGCATGGCCGAAACTACTAGGACACATTCTTCCGGCTTATAGTCCTTAACTATCTGAGCTGTTTTACTAATCATCTCTCCGTTTTTGAGAGAACTTCCTCCAAATTTCATTACAATTCTCATTAAATTCCGGAATACCAACAGTCTTATATTTAAAGTTTGGGTAAACAAGGATATGATTCCAATAAAAGATGACAATCCTTCACGGCGAACTCCAATAGTAACATATACCCTTATTTTAATAAATGGAGTCGTATTCCTGTATGAAATAGCCCTCTCTTTTAGTGGAGACCTTTTTGGTTTCCTTAGAGCTTATGCTCTAATACCTGCTAATATAATGAATGGCACTAGCCTCTACACGCTTCTTACTTCTATGTTTTTACACGGAGGTATGATGCACATAATGGGCAATATGCTGTACCTCTACATCTTTGGTGATAATATAGAAGACATCGTTGGACGGTTTAAATTCATAATATTTTATATTCTATCTGGGCTAGGAGCGGCTGCAACCCAAATATGGGTCAATCCGTATTCAACTGTGCCAAATCTAGGAGCCTCCGGTGCAGTTGCTGGAATATTAGGAGCCTATTTTGTAACATACCCTCATGCTAGAGTTCATTGTATAGTAATATTCGGATATTTTATAAGGTGGATCACACTACCAGCAATCTGGGTCTTAGGGTTTTGGTTCATAATACAACTATTCACAGGAGTAACAGTATTACCACAGATGAGTTCTAACGTTGGAGGAGTCGCATATTTCGCTCATATTGGCGGTTTCATCACGGGGATGGTATTAATCCATGTTTTTAAAGAAAGAAAATGAGTTTAAAATCATTGAGAATCGAATCCAGCCTACGATAATCATGCTAACGTTTTATATAATTTATTAGCTGAATCCCAACTGTGATTGCTTATGGCTAAAAAATATGAAGACGTTTTAAAAGAAATGTCCAAGTTATCAGAAGAAGAAATTAAAAAAAGAATGGAAACTGCATCTAAGATCTGTGCTAATTACTGTGGAAAATGTCCCACATATTCTGGTACTGGGGAAACTAAATTACTATTTTGTGGGATCGGGAAAAGTGAGATGATAGAGGAAGAGAAAGGCTGCATGTGTCCTCCGTGCCCGGTCCAAAGCGAAATGAATTTGAGATGGCAGTATTATTGTACTAGGGGTTCTGGTAGAGAGCAGTTAGAGAAAGAGAAAAGCAGTTAAAGTTTCTCTTTAAACCATTCAACAGTCAGATCTATCATCTGTTCTCCATATTTTTCATCATTAAAAAAATGATCGGCTCCTTCAATGACTTTAAGGTCTTTAGGCTTATTCGCATTCGCATATAATATCTTGGCAGCTTCTATATCAAATAACTCATCTGCACTTCCATGAATTATCCTTAGTGGACATCTGACTTTCTTAACTAATCTAGTTAACTCATATTTCTTAAGATCCTCATAGAAGCTCCACTTAACTCTAATTTCACCTCTCTTATAAGTCCTAAAAGTCATATATCCATCTTTTCTCCACTCTTCAATTAATTTAGAACCGAAAATGTCGGCTCTAGCTGGAGCAACTACAACCAATGCTCTTATCCTATTATCTTTAGCTGCAGCAACTATTGCCGTAGTACCGCCAAGTGAGTGCCCTATGATTCCAAGTCTCATAGGATCAACAATATATTGCTTTTCCATAAAATCAAGTGCAGAGAAAACATCTCTCACTTGGTGAGTGAGCATCATGTCCTCACAAGAACCCTCGCTTTCTCCTATACAATCTGAGAAGTCAAATCTCAATGCGACAAAACCATTCATAGTTAAAATTTTTGCGAGATTGTAATAATGTTTTATCTCCTTGAATCCAGTAAAATGAGGACAAATCACCACAGCAGGAAATTTTTTTTCAACATATACTGGGTAATCCAATATTCCCGATAATTTTAAACCTCTGTCATTCTTAAATTTAACCCGTTTTGTTGCAACTGATCTCGAGTTCACTAGAAATTCTTCTGAAAGAGAAACATAAAAATACTTTGGAGTGAGGATCAGAACTACTATCAGAAAGAGTGAGAACTCGAGATTAACTATAATCGCAGGATAATAAGAAAGACGCTGAAAAAGAAATTAGCATTATTGATATTCCTCAGAATTAATTTAAAGCTCTAATGCAATAAATCTATAATTATTTCAATAGATTAATTAACTACTGAATGCCAGGAGAATTCCTCATGGACGTAGTTACAATAGGGCATGCTAGTATAGATAAAGTGAGAATTGACGGCGGCTATGAGCTTCAGCTTGGAGGAGCTGCGATATACTCTGCGATGGCCGCTAAAATTTTTAACCAAACAGGAGTTGTTTCTAGAGTTGGAAAGGACTTCCCGCAGGATTTTTTTATGGACATCAAAAGAGCTGGAATTGATATAAGGGGCATAAAAAAAGTAAGAGGTAAAAGCACAAACTTTGTGATCGAATATGCTAAGGATGGAACAGCAGTTTATAAGGAATACTCCTTAAACGTAGGGGTGTATATACGCCCAAGAGACATTCCGCAGGAGTACCTGAATGCTAAGGCTTTCCATCTAGCACCGATGGCTTCAACTAAACAAGCATCTTTTATAAAATTTCTACGGAAAAAAACGGACGCATTAATATCCCTTAACACTCATCTCGGCTATCTACCAAGATATAGGAAAGAGATTATAAAACTTATCCCGATGGTAGATGTATTTTCTCTTAACGAGGAAGAAGCCGTGTTATTAACTAAGACTAAAAGATTGGGAAACGCTCTGAGTTCATTAAAAAAAATGAAACATAACTTAATAGTTGTAACTATTGGGATAGACGGGAGCGCGATAATCGAAAAAGGAGAAACAACTCTATCCGCTACTCCTTACCAACAAAAGATCCTAGACCTTACTGGATGTGGTGATTCTTTTGCTGGGGCTTTCATTTCATCATACCTTAAGACAGGAAATCCTTTAAAAAGCGCTAATATAGCTAATACTGTAGCTAGTATAAACGCTACAAACTGGAGTTACCGTGGGATAAAGAACTTAAAATTCAAATCTATAGAACGCTTCCAAGAATTTGTTATTTCTCGGCAAAAAAGGATCACTAAAAATCAAAAGTCAATAGACCACTTCTTTTAAAAAGAGTAGTCTACAAATATAAAGAGTGATAAAATGGAAATAACTTTAAAAGCTAAAATCTTTGATTTAGAGATAGGGAGATACGAAGCAACTCTAAATGAAACTGATGCTAAAAAACTTGGAGTTCGTCCTAAAGATAGAATAAAACTTTTCTCACGCGGAAAATCGATAGTCGCCGTAGTAAATACAACTAAAACCGTAATAAAGGCTGGAGAGATAGGCATCTCAGCTGACATACTTAAGACTATGGGAGTGAAAGAGAGCGATGATATCATAGTGGCCCCTACCGAGAAGCCCAAGTCGGTGGAATATATAAGAAAGAAAATGCAGGGGGTTACTCTGAGTGAGGCAGAGTTCGAATCTATAGTCAAAGATGTGGTCACCGGGAGATTAAGTGAGGTAGAGATTACCGCTTTCGTCTCAGCTATTTATATAAATGGGCTAAATATAGATGAAGCGGCTTATCTATCAAAAAAGATGGCTGAAACCGGCGAAATATTAGAAATTAGGAAGAAACCAGTATTCGACAAGCATAGTCTTGGAGGGGTACCGGGAAACAAAATCACGTTGCTGGTAGTTCCTATAGTAGCGGCAGCTGGTCTTGCAATCCCAAAAACTTCTTCTCGAGCTATCACATCAGCATGTGGGACAGCGGATATTATGGAAGTCTTAGCACCAGTTACATTTAACGCAAGCGAAATAGTAGAGATAGTCGATAGGACTAATGGAATAATAGCATGGGGCGGCGGTGTAAACCTTGCTCCTGCAGATGATATATTTATAAGAGTCGAGTATCCTTTAGCAATTGATCCTCATTATCTAGCTCTATGCTCTGTCATGGCTAAAAAATATGCGGTAGGTGCAGATTTTGTAGTGATAGACTTACCCATGGGCTCTGAAACTAAGATTCCCACCATGGAAGATGCTAGGAAATATGCTAGAGATTTCTTAGAATTAGGGGAGAGATTGGATATAACGGTTGAGTGCGCTGTCACATATGGTGACAAGCCTATAGGGAGAGCTGTAGGACCTGCGCTAGAAGCTAAAGAAGGATTGAAAGCATTAGAAGGTGAAGGACCAAGTAGTCTAATCGAGAAGTCAACTGATATCGCAGGTATATTACTAGAGGCTGGAGGGATCGCAACTAAAGGGAATGGAAAACAAGCGGCAATGGAGATATTGAAATCAGGCAAAGCTCTTAAAAAGATGAAAGAGATAATAGAGGCTCAAGGCGGAGACCCTAAAGTGACCTCTGACTATATATCGGTCGGGAGATATAAAGAAACTATTTATTCGCCCATGGGGGGATATGTAACGCATATATCAAACAAAGCGATTGTGCAGGTTGCTAGGGCTGCAGGTTCTCCAAAGAGTAAAGGCGCAGGAATACACCTATATATCACCAAAGGTACAAAAGTCGCCAAAGGAGAACCGCTTTTTGATATTTACGCGGAATCCGAGTGGGAGCTAGAAGAAGCCTCAAAGCTTGCAAAACAACTTCTACCTGTCCGCATTGAAGGTATGATACTGAAAAGATTTCCAGAGTATACTTTCATCGGAGAACGGTGAAATTAACCAAAACTTCCTTTTTCTGGTAATTTACATATTTTAGTTGAAGAACTATTAAAATGTAAGGAAAAATATAAAATATACTTAGACGAATATAACCATGATGAAAGAATTTAAGATTGAAATTGAGGACTTAATCGCTCTTTTTAATGATTTAGTAGACGTGACGGGCCGAGGTGGAGAAGGGATAATATACAAATTCGGCGAAAGAATGGGATATAAATACTCTACTCAATTAAACGAGATACCCCAAGATAAAAAGCTTAACAAGGCCCTTGAAAATTTAATCCCCTTAGGTTTTTATGATGGTTTTGACATTTCCTTTAAGGAAGAGCTGATAAACATAACTCTGAGTAACTCATTTGAACTATCCACAAGACAATCACGATGTAACTTCATGCGCGGGTTTCTATATGGCTTAACCTCAGGTATTTACGGAGAAAAAAGGGATATCCACTACTATTATAAGGAAAAGCACGGTGAGAATGGGAGATGTACCTTCACACTTGCGAATGTTAAATGGAGCGAGGTAGTGAAGGAGGTAATTTAAATGTTAGTCACCACCGGCATAGCCGGTTTAGATGAAATTCTCGGTGGTGGATTTACGAGGCCTTCCGTAGTATTGGTGGGTGGAATTGCCGGTACTGGAAAAACTACCTTTGTAGTCCAAAGCATTTTCAATGCAGCTAAATATAAGGATGAAGTCTGTCTTTTGATGCCGGCTGTTGGAGAGCCTATCGCTATGATAAATAACTTCATGTCACAGTTCACCTTCTATAACCCAGACCTTTATGAAGAAAGAAAGATCCACTATTTAGATATCAGCAAACTTTCTCTAAAGGATACTCCTGAAGAGATAATAGACTCTATAAGAGAGAAAATTGAGACAGTTAAGCCCAACAGGGTTGTGATAGACCCTGTTACAACTCTCGGATACAGATTCGATGAAGCAAAGAGAAGAGAGTTCTTTTATAACTTGTTCACTGAAATGAAGGGATGGAACGCGCTGGTACTAGTCACAGGAGAATTCACTCCAGAGGACCTTCCTAAGAGTTTGGTGTCCTATATGGTCGATGGCATTATTTACCTATCTGAAGAAGCGGATATGCTTAAAACTCAGAGGTACTTAACCGTGAAAAAGATGAGAGGCCAGAAATATCTGTCAGGTAAACATTCATTCGAAATAACTGAGGAGGGTATCGTAGTCTTCCCAAGAATAAGGGCTAGAGAGAAACCAGAAGCGATAGAAAAAGGAAGATGTTCTACAGGAATAAAAGGGCTAGATGATATGATTCTTGGAGGACTACTGAGAGGGAGTTCAACTGTAGTTCATGGACCTCCGGGGGTTGGAAAATCGGTCTTATGCACTCACTTTATAGTAGAAGGAGCTAAAAATAAAGAGCCGGGTATTATAATAACCTTCGATGAAAGGCCTGATGAAATATATGCTCGCGCAGAAGGATTTGGATGGGACCTCAAGTCTTTTTCTGAGAAGAATCTACTGAGGATTATATACACCCTTCCACCTGAAGTGAACATGGATGAACTTTACACCAAAATTGAAAAAACAATCAAAGAAATAGGAGCTAAGAGATTAGTAATAGACTCTATAAACGGAATACAAATGGCTTTCGGAGATACTCCCTCATTTTCAAGATATGTAAACTCTTTGATAACACTATTCAAAACAAAAGGCATCACCTCGATTTTGACTAATGAAACCCGCGAGATAGCGGGATCACTTATGCTTGACTCTAGAGCACCCTTCATGATGGATACCACAATACTCATGCGATACGTCGAAATCGAATCAGGAATAAAGAAGGCAATATCAGTCCTTCGCATGAGAAATAGCGACCATGATAAAGAAATAAGAGAATACATTATATCGGATAGAGGAATAGAAATAAGACTTCCATTCACCAAGTATGAAAGCGTATTAAGTGGAACTCCTAGAAAAAGCGTAGAAGAAAAGATCACTGAGGCTTTCAAGTGGAAGTAGCCTAATCATATGGCCAAATTACAAGTATTAAACCAATTATAGCAAGCACTATAGCGAGGTATGCGATAAAACTAACAAAATTTATCAGGTCTGCAGTTTTTTTGGCTTCTTTAGCTAGAGCAAGAGTTTCTCTAGTTAAGTCATCTCTATCTGATGACACATGTGCCCATGCAGCTCTAGCATCTTGAAATTTGAGTTTTACTGCGGTAACTAATACTGCCCTCGCACCGATCACATCGTTAAGGGATTTATTCATTTTCTCAATAGCTTCTTCTTTCATTTCAAGATATTTCTGTTGTGTTGTGGAATTACCATGACAATAACTGCATTCCCTCACGTTCTCTTTCTTCCTAATCTCGTGAGTTGGCCAAGAGCGTGGTTCATCTACGCGCCCAAATGACAGAGCCATAGGTTCTAAAGTAAGCGACTCTGGATCCTGCCATATAGGTAGCCAAGTAGAATGGCATGAGACACATGCTACATTTATGTGAGGTCCGGCTTCCAGAGATTTTATTACGTCTGTATGACATGTCCCACAGCTTATTGGCCCCCTCCTTTTTCCATATGCCCCTGTCTCATAAGTCCCTCCATGTATATTTCTATGGCAATCTTTACATTCCATCTTACTGTGGACACTAACACTTAACTCCTCATACTGCGGAGACCCATACACAGATACCTTTGGAAAGTTTTCTGTAAAGTTATAATATCCATGGTGACATATAGCACATATCTCGCTAGAAATATTTCTCCTTATCTTGTGAGCCTCTACATTTTCTAAGAAATCAAATTTAAACTCCTCTTCTTCTTTGGGTTCTGGCCCATCCCAATGACAGCTCCCACAAGTGGCATGACAGCCCTCGCAATACCACGGCCGATAGTCTTCATGAGAGGAATTCCAGTATTTTTCGGATTTAATTCTATCATCCTGCAGGAAATGCTCACTACTAAAGAATATCTCTTTCGTCCAATGACATCCTTTGTCTTTATTGACACATCCCTCAGAAGGCACTGTATGATATGTATCGTTGCTCCCATATCCACCTATAATCTTAGGAGGTGGACAAAAACCTGCCCAATTCAAATACTCATTTCCTTTAGCGGTATACACAGGCAACGTCAGCAAATGACAGTCATAACACGTTGTATTACCAACAGACTTATTGCCATGGTCTGTTTTCTTGTATTTTTCAACATCAATATAAAATTCTGGTCTGCCATAGTCGGACATTTTTGTTGCATTAAAATGGCAGTCTCCACAGTCAAGTCCGTCCCATGGAATCTTTTTTTCAGAAAAAATCACAAGTTCTTTTAAGGTTGGATGTTCTCTAACTTCCTGAGCATGAACTATCCCTATGATCAAAAATAAACCCAATAACCAATAATACCTCATTATAAACCCTCTTATACGGAGAGCATACCAGCTACGAAATATACTGCAGCACAGAATTCAAGAAGAGTAATATATACCTCGGCTTCCTGGTATCCCATTGTGGAGTACAATATCCTTGCCACTAATAAGGTTGAAAAACCTAGGGCAAAGAATAGAACTATCTTTAACTTTGCTCTTCTGAAATTATACCATGAAATAAAAACAAGGAAAATATAGCTAGCTAGTACGAGCCACATTATAACATCGATAAAAAAAACCATAGTCCTTCCTCTAGAATGTATGATTGAAAAAACATAAATAATTTTCGCAATAGATTAATTGTCTATTTCACCTCTAAATCGAAGACCACATGCCATATTTTAGGAGCATAAGATTTTACTATTCTTTTATCATTTAGAGAAACCTTTGATCCAAGTCTTTTTATATGAACCTTCGTTTGCCGCCACTTATCAGTTATCTTATCCTTTGTTGATAAGAAATGGTAGTGAATAATCCCTCCCTCCCTCAAGGCCTTTACCGCAGTGGGTAAATACTCATGAGGATCAAAAAAATATCCCATTATAACCCTATCCGCTATATTCTGAGGACACACTAATCTACAGTCCCCTAATATAGGGGCGACATTATTTAGTTTATTTAATCTAATGTTTTCTTTTAAGAACTCAAAAGCTGAAGGATTTTTTTCAATAGCATATATTTTCTTAGGCTTTGAATGTTTTGCCATCGGTACTGTGAATTGGCCGATTCCTGCAAACATATCCACTACAACTTCATCAGAGTTGGATATAAAAGCCATCCTCCTCCTTTCATCCATATTACCTGCGCAGAACATCACTCTAGAAACATCGATTTTAAAATAACAATAGTTCTCTTTGTGTATAGTGTTAGTTTTTGTCCCAGATATTAGTTCAATCATAGGTTTCCTATAGTCCCCAACGATACCCCGCCTTATTACTACACTATTGATTCTTGGGAATAAGTTTCTCAATTTTTCTCCTACTAAATATTTCTCGTCCTCAAGCTCCTTTGGTAAATCTATAATTAAGATGTCACCTATTACCTCCCATCCACCTCGAATATTCTCTGCTTTTTTCCCAAATTCTCTTACTAGCTTCTCTTTTAATGTCCTAAAGTTTAGCTTCTCCTTAGAATTAAAAACCGGGTCTGTCTGCTTTATGATCTCGTAGTTAAATCCAAATTTTGGAAGGTTTACGTTCCGTATAGGTATCTCGACGTAATCACTTTTAACTTGTATAAGCCTTCCCTTATCAATCCATCTCCCGGATGAGAGAATCCTGCGCGCAAGTTCAGCATCTATTTTTTTAACTCGAACTGCCAACATCTTTATCCTAAGAGGCTTAAAATCGCTCGCAGGTCTTTTATTTCAATAGGTCCAAATGCAGAGAGTAAACCCGGCTTTGCTTCTTTCCCCATCCTTAAAATCAGCTTTTTATTATTAAATATATTAACTGTATAATTCCTTTTTTTCAATTCATTAGCCAATCCCATGAGTTCACTTAGTTCTTTCACCGTCTCAGCTCCTTAAGTATATTTTTAAAAGCCTCTGGGTCTACTATCTCTATGTCTATATTCCTATCTTTAGCTCTAACCTCAAAAATTTTATTACCCTCAACTATTAAGTTTATATTCAGCTCCCTATCTTCAGCTATTTCGAGGAGTTTAATTAAATCCATCAATTCTGTTTAAAGGTAACGCTTATATTTAAAACTTATATTAATACTAGTGAGGAAGGAAGTCAGATGTCAAGCAATAAGGTTCTAATATTAATTGTACTTTTTTTATCCTTTTCTACGGTAAGTGCGAAATGCCCAGAAGTAATAGAAGGCAAGTTCCCAGGCTGGAGTCCTAGAAATACTACAGGAAATTTAACTATTAATACACCAATAAAGGTAGAGGATTTTGAAGTCACTGTGACTAAAATTATAGCCCCAGGTATTGTGAGGGTATCAGTATTAAAGCATTCTAGTGAGTACCTCAAAACTTCCCTCCAAGTTGGAGAGGACAACATTATTAAGAGAGAAGATATTCTCTTAGAACTTCATAATACAGGAGGCAACGTAGCAAATTTAACTATTTACACGCCTCATCGAGCGAATTTAACTCTTGCAAGCGATGTCATAACAGAAACAGAAAGGAATTACACATATCCAAACGAAATATTCACTCTCAAAGTAACTTTAAACAATACGGGGGAACTTGAAGCTAAGAATATAGTTCTTACACCGGAATTTGGAGATTTTCAGATCTTAGACACCAACGCCAGAGCCTATGACTTATGCCCCGGTAGCACAATAAAAGTTGAATACAAATTAAAGACCCCCGACGTAGGAAAACCTTTTATCTACAATCTATTCCTTAAGCTTGACTATTATGATGAGAATATCCAGCTTGGAAGAGTTCAAGACCACTCGGAGTTTTACGCTATACCTA
This sequence comes from Candidatus Hydrothermarchaeum profundi, assembly GCA_002011125.2. Classification (GTDB taxonomy): domain Archaea; phylum Hydrothermarchaeota; class Hydrothermarchaeia; order Hydrothermarchaeales; family Hydrothermarchaeaceae; genus Hydrothermarchaeum; species Hydrothermarchaeum profundi. The sequence goes on along the minus strand of MTMF02000009.1, from coordinate 982,396 downwards.
TCGAAATAAAATCAGCTGTACTGGAGGTTGAAAGAAAAACAACTAACTCTTCGCTAGACGGACCCGGAAGAAGAGTGGGAGTAACAATCACGATAAACAACACGGGCAACCTAGATGCATACAATGCTCGATGGGAGGATGTCCTTCCGCCTCAGATAAAAGTTGTCCAAGGTATCAATAAATGGTCAGGCAATATACTAGAAGGACAAAGAAAAATCTTTACTTATTATGTGACTTCAGAAACCCCAATCATGTGTTCTGGAATCAGCAAAGTAGCTTACCAAGACCGCTTTGGTAACTCTTACGAAAGCTTTTCTGAAAACAGCACAATTAGATTTTCCCCCCTCCTAGTTATTGAAAAAGAAATAAATGGCATAAAATGGAGTATTAGCCCTATTAAAAGTACTGTAAACGGCGAAACCACTTGGAAAATAAATGAAGACAAATGGTGGAAAAAAAGGGAGTACGACACTATAATAGACTCTCCCAAAGAAGTCTGGATCAATCGAACAGCCAACGTGAGTGTTAAAATTAAAAACATAGGGAATACTGTAGCACGGGGGGTGGAAGTAAAAGAAATTCTCAAAGGCTTAAAAGCCCATGGTAAGACCTCATGGGTGGGGGAGATATCTCCAGGAGAAGAGAGACTTTTGTATAATTATACGGCGGAGGTCATACGACATGGAAACCTGACGCTTAGAACCGATATTGGATATATAGATGTTGCTCCTGCATCATTAGAATTTGGGAAAGAATATGACAGCAAATGTGCATGTTATTGCACCGAAAAAATCGAGGGCGTAAATTTTTCATCTCGAGGGATATTCTATGGGTTATATCCTGGGTTGAATATTACCCAGCCTTCAGAACTTAAGGTCTTATCGGACTGTGAAGTAGACTTTAACATAACACTAAGCTCTAATGGAAGCGATTCGGTACATGACATCACAGCTAGAGTAGCCATCCCGTTTAGAATTATTAAAGGTCAGACCTACCATTATATAGATGTGCTTAAAGCACAGTATTACCCCGATGGAAGTAGTAGGAACTGGTCTCCTACGAATGTGATATATGAGTATACGATTAGAACTCCAAAAGTTGAAAAAAAATCGGTTTTCGAAATTAACACGACCGCAGAATACTTTGACTTATTCGGTAGAAAATTTATAACGAATTCGAGTACAAAATTAGTAGTATCGCCACCGCTTCCACCTATATTGTTTGTAGCTATAGAAAAAAAAGACCTCCAAATAACATTAAACTATTCTAATGAAACCGAGGTAGAGGAATATGGAGAAGGGATAATACGCTTGAAAAATAAGGGATTTGCTTTCTTGGAAAATATATCATTAAAGATAGAGCTTCCTAGGAACGTAGAACTAGCGTCCAATGATACTGCTTGGCAAGGTAGAGAAGAAGCTACAATGCGGTATGCGAATAGTACTTGGAAAGTATATACGGGTATAATAGAATGGAACGGAAGCTTAAATGTAAAAGAAGAAGAGGAGATATACTTTTTGCTAAGAGGACTGAGATCAGGTTTGTATGAGATTCCATACAAGGTAACCTTCAATGGGAACGAGCTAAAAGGAACCCTAATATTTAAAGTAAAAGGAGCAATTCTCACTATAACAAAAGAGGTAAGTAATACCAGCATATACGAGGGAGATGAAGTAAACGTTACCTTGAAATCCAAGAATATAGGCGAAGCAACTGCATTCGAGGTTATTTTGTCCGACTTTACCCCAGTAAATTTCGTATTAATAGAGGGGTCTACCGAGATTAAGGTAGCAAAGCTGAAACCTGGGGAAGAAGTAATAAATAAGTACAGAATTAAGGGGTTATATGAGGGTAGTTACCCATTAGATCCAGCCACAGTAAAATGGAAGGACCGGGTGGGTAACGAATATATAAAGGTTTCTAACGAGCTTAGAATAAATGTAAATAAGAAAGTTATAGAAAAACCAGAAGAAGTACCTAAAGAACTTAAACTAACGAAAAAGCAGGCAGCAGTTACGATGATCTCCTCAATAATAATAATACTAGTAATACTTAAAACTTTAACAATAACTAAACCTGTATCAAAAGAATGAGGTGGAAATTATGGAATTACTTGAGATATTAGAAAAGAATGCTAGGATATCCGCCAAAGAGCTAGCAACAATGCTAGGAATCTCGGAGAAAAAAGTTAAAGAGCAAATCAAAGAATATGAAAAGAAAGGAATTATCAGGAAATACAAAACTGTGATAAACTGGGAAAAAGCTGGCCGAGAGTCTGTTCACGCCCTTATAGATGTAAAAGTCAGTCCTGTTAGAGAAAAAGGCTATGACGCTGTCGCAGAGAGGATTATGAGATTTCCTGAAGTCAAAGCTCTGTACCTCGTCTCAGGCGAATACGATTTAGAAGTGCTTGTAGAAGGTAGAAATATGAAAGAAGTAGCATCCTTTGTACAAGAAAAGCTTTCACCTCTTGAGAGAGTTCAAAGCACCGTTACTCATTTTGTTTTAAACATCTATAAAGAGGATGGGGACATACTTTTTGATAGAGAAGAACACAAAAGACTCGCAATTAGTCCTTGAAATCCTAGAAAGCTTTTTATAAATATTAGAATGCAGTTGCATCTTATGGATGAGACAATCATCTCAGATAGGGTAAAAAGTGTCCCTAAGTCTGGTATAAGAAAGTTCTTCGAGCTAGTTATGGGTATGGAGGATATCATATCCCTCGGAGTTGGAGAACCGGATTTTGTGACGCCATGGCATATAAGAGAAGCATGCATTTATTCTTTAGAAAAAGGATACACTATGTATACCTCTAACTACGGCATGCTTGAACTGAGAGAAGAACTATCTAGATCAATATACAACGACTACGGAATAAATTATGACCCTTTAACGAGCATTTTAGTTACTGTTGGAGTCAGCGAAGCCTTTGACCTCGCTATAAGAGCTACTATCAACCCAGGAGATGAAGTAATTATACCTGAGCCATGCTATGTTGCATATAAACCATGTGTAATATTCGCAGGCGGTAGACCTGTGGTTATTCCAACAAAAGTTGAAAACGATTTCAAAGTTCTACCTGAGGAGATAGAAGAAAAAATTACGCCTAAAACTAAGGCTATTGTACTAAGCTATCCTAATAATCCTACTGGCGCGATATTAGATAAAAGCGAGATAGAGGGTATAGCAGATGTCGTCAATGAACATGATCTATTGGTTATTTCTGATGAAGTTTACGATAAACTCACCTACTCAGGGAAACATTATTCTATTGCATCACTAAATGGAATGAAAGATAAAGTAATTTATTTAAACGGGTTTTCTAAGGCGTATGCAATGACGGGGTGGAGGCTTGGTTATGCATGTGGAAACGAGAAAATAATAGAAGCCATGATGAAAATCCACCAATATGCGGCATTATGCGCACCTATAATGTCCCAGATGGCTGCAATAGAGGCCTTGCGGAGAGGAAGGAGATCTTATATAGAGATGGTTAGAGAATACAATAGGCGTAGAAAGTTAATAGTTAAAAGGTTAAATGAGATCGGCCTAGAATGCTTTGAACCAAAAGGCGCCTTTTATGCCTTCCCGTCCATTAAAAAAACAGGGCTTAGCTCCGTGGAATTTTCTGAGAAACTTCTTAAAGAGGAGAAAGTCGCTGTTGTACCCGGTGATGTTTTTGGAGATGCCGGCAGAGGTTTTATAAGATGCGCATACGCCGCCTCTTTTGAGGATATAAGTATCGCTCTGAAAAGGATAGAACGGTTTTCCAAAAAATTTTTGTGAGGTTGATAGATAATTTTTACCTTGGCAAGATTCAAAGTGTTGCAAAGGTGTTAAAGTGGAACAAATAATAAGACTTAAAGATTGTGACCCAAATTTTGTATATGAAGTAGAGGAAGCAGGTGGAGAAAATGTCCATCTCTGCTTCCAATGTGGTACCTGCTCTGCGGGTTGCCCAACGGTGTATACCATGGACTACACACCAAGGCAGATAATGCGTATGGTAACTTTAGGTATAAAAGATAAAGTTCTGAATAGTGAAACTATATGGGTATGTGCTTCTTGTTACACCTGTCAAACTCGATGTCCTAGAGGAGTGGAAATAACCAATGTTATGGGGGCGTTAAAAAGCATAGCAATAAGGGAGGGAGTTAGGGCTGCAAACGAGAAAGGCCCAGCTTTTTACAATTCTTTCGTGGAGATTGCTTTATCTTATGGAAGAATGTTCGAACCTCTATTAATGCTCAAATTTGCTCAAAAATCAGAGGGCTCTCTGTCAGGTACGCTAAAACACTTATTGCGACATGCTTCTCTTGGAATGGAACTCACAAAAAAGGGAAAAATAGCTCTAATGCCTCATAAAATTAAAGGTAGAGAACATATGAAAAAGATTATTGAAAATATACGCAAAATAGAGGAGGAAGAAAAGTGAAATACGCTTATTATCCGGGATGCTCATTGGAAGCGACTGCTAAAGAATATGATATGTCAGTAAAGGAAGTGTTTAAAGCTCTAGGAGTGGAGCTTAAAGAGATAGAAGATTGGAACTGTTGTGGTGCGTCTGCCGCTTATTCAATAGATCACCTACTCTCCCTTTCCTTAGCTGCACGGAATTTAGCACTAGCAGAGAAAGAGAATATGGATATACTGGCCCCCTGCCCAGAATGTTATCTTAGAGAATGGGAAACCAGTGATTCTATTAAAATGGATAGAGAACTTCTAGATAAGATGAATAAAGCTTTAGAGGGGACAGGCCTTAAAGTAAAAGGCAGTATAGATGTGAAGCATCCTCTTGATGTTATAGTAAATGATATTGGAATCGAAAAGCTAGCAGAAAAAGTGGTGAATTCTCTCAACGGTCTTAAAGTAGCTCCGTATTATGGATGCGTTATAGTTAGACCCCCTAGGAATAAGAGATTCGATAGCCCTGAAAGGCCGACATCAATGGATAGAATAATAGAAGCTGTGGGCGCAACTGTCGCTCCTTTCCAACACAAAGTCAAGTGCTGTGGGGGAGCACTGATGATGGCAAATGAAGGAGTACAAATGAAACTCAGTCGAGAAATCCTTCTAGATGCTAAAGAAAATGCAGATTGTATTATAACTGCCTGCCCGCTATGCCATATGGCATTAGACGCTAGACAAATGTACATTGAAAAAGAGTATAATGAGAAAATAGAAGTTCCAGTGCTCTATTTTACTCAACTTATAGGCTTAGCTTTGGGAATAACTCCAAAAAAACTTGGTTTAGATAAAAATTTTGTACCTACAAAGAAAATAATTAATTCTGTTAAATTAGCGAGCAAATAAGGCCTTTTTTACGAAATCTTTATATTGTATGTCTTTGATTATTCTCTTAGGTGATGTAAATGGCCGATATACCTGTGGCTGCAGCAGATAGAATTATACGAAAAGCGACTGGTTTAAGGGTTGGTAACGATGCGGCAATGGAACTTGCGGCAGTATTAGAGGAGATCGGATCTGAGATTTCAATAGAAGCCGGAAAACTAGCAAAACATGCTGGGAGAAAGACAGTAAAAGCTAAAGACATCAAACTCGCGACTAGATAGGCCTCTTAAATATATACCACTCTCCATCTATGCCGACTAATTCCCACCCCTCCCTACCCAATTTATTTAGGGCACTCTCTTGAGCAATTATCCCCCTCTCTTTTAGATGGCTCATGTTTATTATAGAATATTCATATCCCATTCACATCCCTCCTATCCATTTTCCATATCCTCTTTTCACAATAAAATCCTCATCCTCGAAAGCGATTTCTCCCCTTATAAATACTACCTCAGGGCAGCCTTTAGTTCTCCAACCTTCAAAAGGCGAGTACTTCGCCTTTGAATAAAACTCCTCCACCTCTATTTTACTTTCCTTCTCTAAGTCCAGAATAACAAGATCAGCATAGTTGTCCTTTTTTATTTCGCCTTTTTTCAATCCCAGTAATCTAGCCGGATTTTCGCACATCGTCCTTACAATATCACTTAAAGTAAGCACTTTCTTATTGACGAGAGTTAAGAACAGCTTAAGCATAATGTCTAAATTAGGTATTCCTGGAGGAGCAGATACCTCATCCTCTTTTTCATCCTCCAAGTGAGGCGCATGATCACTTGCTACTATATCTATCCTCCTATTCTTTAGTGCTCCCATAAGAGCATTAGTATCACTTTGAGACCTGAGGGGAGGATTTGTCTTTGCAATGCCCCCCTTTTCCTTTAACTCTTTATTTGTGAGCAATAGATGATGAGGTGTTACTTCGCAAGTTACGTTCTCATTGAGATACTCCAGCGATTTTCTTAAAGAAATATGGCAAATATGAACACTTTTATTTAAGGATGCGGTAAGCGAAGCAATTTTTTTTATCGCTTTTTCTTCAGCCTCCGGCCCTCTTATCTTCAAATGAAAATCAGAGACTTCTTTGCCCTTGAATTTTTCTATGTTTTCCTTAATGACGTTTATATCCTCAGCATGTACTGCAGTTTTAGGACATCTCCTAATAGCGTTTCTTAGTGTTTCATCATCAATTTCACCAAGAGTTCCATCCATGTATATCTTACAAAATGATGGTCTAATATCCTTAAGAAATCTCGAATTATCAGTAACAACTCCAAAATTAATCCCAAAATCTATAAGGGACTTTCTACCAGCTTCTTCTAATCTTCTCCTGAAGGTCTTTGCGTCAATAACCGGGGGAGAAGAGTTTGGCATATCCACAAAAGTAGTAACCCCCCCTGCCAGAGCGGCTTTACTACCTGAAGTAAAATCCTCCTTATACTTCTGGCTGAAATCACGCATATGTACATGGAGGTCGATAACTCCGGGTATAACGAGCTTGCCTCGAAGATTAAAAATTTCATCCCCTCGGAGACCCACCCCTACTTCTTTTATCTTTTCTCCCTCAATTAAAATATCTGCCATTATAATTTTACTAGAACTAACTATCCTACAGTTTTTTAAGAGCATGGGTTTAAATAAAGTGTAAAAGGTATTTAATTCTTAACACCGCTAGATGTGTTTTATAATAGTGAAGCAAAACATGAGAGGTGAAGCAGATGTACCATGTAGGCAAAACTGTAAAAGTATTCTCTCCGGATAATGATGAGGTGGAATCTGCTGACGAGGCCACTCAAGCCGCTCTTATGATGTGGGATGAAAATCTTCTTACTACAGAGGTATCCCCCAAGCTTAGTAAAAAAATACGTGAAGGAGACATTGTAATCGTAGATTATACTCCAATCTCAGATAAACTCCCTGCTCCCAAAATGATTATAACAAAAATATTACGAGGAAACCTTGCTGAAAAAACATGGCGTGTATATAAGGACTATTATGAACAAAAGAAGAGGCATATGGGTCCTCCCACTTCCCCACCTCCTATGCCAGGGTATAGGTAAATTATTCTATTTTACCAGATAACAATGATCTTATCTTATCATTAGTAGAATGCCTCATCCTTTTTACCCTCGCTACAAATCCATTTTCCTCTTCCCGTATATCAACGATATTCACGTCCACTCCCTGTCTCCGCAAGTATGTTTCTATTTTAGAAATCTCCCTCCTACTATTAACCCTAACAGTAAAATCTTCGGTAACAATCTCGCCTTTTTTAATCTTTTTCATAGTTTCAACCATAGGATATAATAGACTCTCGCCAAGTCTAAGTGCTCGCTTCTTTAGGTCATCCTCCTCTTCCTCAAGCTCTAAAGCTTGATAGCCCTCTCTCATAATCCTTGAAAAGAAGAAGTCTCTACCGTAATCATAGGGAAACCTGAATGCGTATGCTAAATCAGACGTGTTTGTCTTCGAAGAGGTATATTTTATTGGGGGTATCTTCATATCTGGATCTTTTAGGACAACACCTTCCCTATTCTCCTTCTCTAATTCCTTTATAATTTTGAAAATTTCTTCTACCACTATAGCCTTCTTAAAAATACCTATCAACCTCACATATCTAATACCATACGCATCGAGTAGCGAGTTTCTTTCCTGAATAGGTTTAGGGTCATTAGACTTTTTCTCCCTTATATCGAAAACAAAGAAACCAAATTTTCCTGCTTCAGGGTATTCATGAATTACATAGGGGTTCTCCATACCAACAACTTCACCGCATAGTACAACATTATGGTCTGATAGAAATTTTTTAATGCCAGAGATCTCTCTCAACTTAGCTGTTGTGTAAGGGCATATAAATCCCCCTCTTGTGAGTGCATAAACTTTATTGTTAACGAGAAATGCTCTTACATTATAACCATTCATTTTTTCTTCTACAGCTATTTTCTCTCCGAAATGTCTCTCAACTACAGGTCTTAGATAAAAAGCTCTCTGGATTTTAGGGAACCCTGGCACTACATCAAGATCATCATTAAGAAAAACACTAGTACCCCTCTCAATCTGCCCTAAGCTTTTTTTAAAAACTATGTAATTTGGAGTAAAGTCCTTAACGATTCTTATTGTATGACGGTCTAGAGCTCCTTTTATTCTCCAAGGTTCTACTCCTAAGGCCCTAGAAATTTTTTCTATAATCATATAACTCGTATGAGGTCCGTCTTAGTGACTATACCTGCCAACTTTCCGTCATTAAGGATAGGAATCCCAGAAAAATTATTCTCTAACATCATGCTAACGGCATCCCCTACCGTTGCATTTATATCAAGTGTTTTAACTGTTTGTGTCATTACATCTTCTATTATCATGTTCCTTATACGGCTATATTGATACCTATCTGCAGTTTTCCTAAAAGCGGATAAGGCTTTAGCTATATCCTTCTCTGTTACTATCCCTACGAGTTCATCTTCTTCTAGAACTATGAGTCTGCCAATGTTCTTATCGAGCATTATTCGCCTAGCATGCACTACTCTATCCTTTGGGCTAACTACGTCTGGGTCCCATGTTATTACCTTCTCAATCTTCTTTTTAGAGTTTTTAAGACTTTTTATTAGGTCTGTCTTAGTAATTATTCCAACAACGCGGTCAGCATCCATCACAGGCAGGCAAGAAATTCTATTCTCAAGCATCAGTTTAGCAGCATCTCTTACACTTTTGCCTTTTTTAATAACTATCAGGCTATCATTCATTACAGTAGACACATGAAGACTAGAGGGCAAAATTTTACCATGTTTAGATGACCCTAAATGTTCAAGCACATCCTTTATAGACATAATACCGCATAATTCCCCGGCAGAAGTAACCAATATCCTAGAAATATTTTTCTTCTCCATTAGCTTATAAGCGTCTGATAAAGCTCGATTCTTATCGATACAAATAACTTCCCTCGTCATTAAATCATCAACTAAAAGGACCATAGATCCCACCTCGAAAGATTAAATATTATTGAATTACCCGATTTTTGCTATCCCCCTCACAATATCCGTTTTAGTTATTATCCCAGATAATTCGGTATCATCAACTACAGGCAATGAAGATATTTTATTTTTGATCAGGAGATCCGCAGCCTCTGTCGCGTCTCTCGTGCTTTTAATCGTAATAAGATTTGAGGACATAAGATCTTCTGCAGTAACGAGTAATGTTTTTACATACCTATATCTCGGCCTTTCTGCCCTATCAGGTTTTCTGACAAAAGTCTTTTCCATTACCCTTACACCTCTTCGAGGCTCAGTTAACTCATAGAATGAGATATTAGAAGGAGTTATAATACCAACCGGCTTACCACCATCAATCACAATCACTCTGCCTACTCCTTTCTCTCGCATTAGTTCAACCACGTGACTCAGAGTATGAAATCTATCAACAGTTACAACATTTTTACTCATAAGTTTTCTAACTTTATATTTTCCCCTATAATTCTCAAGATACGCCTTAACTAGATCCGTTTTTGTTATAATACCTACTAAGTTACCTTTGTCATCTATAACCGGGAGAGAAGATATTTTATTTTCTATCATCATTTTGGCTGCCTCAGCTATCGATGCATCTGAAGAAATCGTAATGAGATCGGTAGTCATGACTCTACTCACAGAAATCTTGTCAATCGGTCTTCTTCTCCATAGCGCACTCCCTGTAGCGAGCCTCTCTGAAATATCTTTTTTAGTTACTATACCTACCAGCCCTTCTTGAGCAATTAATACTCTACTCACTCTGTTAGATATCAATAAGTTGCGCACATGAGCTATAGTATCGCCTGGGGATACAACGACCAATTCTTTACTCATATATTTTTCAATCATCATTCTGCTAGCGCCTTTAGTATATCTCTTTCAGTCAGAATACCCAAAAGCCTGCTGTCCTCTACAACGCAGATTGTACCTCTACCGCTTGATTCCATAATCTTAGCTGCTTCACCGATATCTGCTTCCTTTGATATGGTCGGCACATCTCTAGACATTATCTCCGAAACTCTGGTATCTAAGATTTCTTTAACTTTATTTTGTACTATCTTATCAAAAATATGATTCCTTCCAATAAACTCGATAATCATTCTTGTGGTTATAAGGCCTCTTAAGAATCCTTGACTCACGACAGGCAACCTCCTGAAACTATTCCTAACCATTATCTTACATGCGTCTCCCAACGGCATTCCTGGAGTTGCGGTTACAACGTTAGTAGTCATATGCTCTCCCACTTTCTTACCAGTAACTTTTTCAGAAAGAAGAAACACGAAATCACGTTCTGTAATTATTCCCTTAGCCCTCTGTTCATCGTCAACTATTACGATTCCCCCAGCACGGGTTTTAAGCAACTTATCCAATGCTTCTTCAATAGTCTCATCAGTCCGCGCAGTTAATACATCTGTTACCATTATTTCTCTTACTGAGTCATTAATAGCGGCAAAAAAATTTCCACCAAACTTTTTCTCAATTAAAAGATACTTTTCGCCTCCACCCAAAAAGTCTATAATATCACTACTGCCTACAATACCCACAAGCCTATTAGTGCCTGGATCACATACTGGAAGCCTCCTAAAACGATACTTAGTCATAGTTTCTGCTGCACCTTTTATTGTCATAGTAGGAGGAATAGTAACTACTTCTTTTGTTGCAATAGACATTATTGATCCTTCATACGATGCTAACTTCGACTTGAAATCCAAGGCTTTCCTTTCCCTTGCTTTAGTTATACTATGTACATCTTTTATTCTCTCTTTTATGAAATCCTTCACCATTTTAATCCCCTATATATGCTTTTATAACATCTTCTCTATCAATTATCCCAACTAGAACTCCATTCTCTACTACTGCCAGTCTACCAATATCAAATTTAAGCATTAGATCTACTGCTTCTTCAACACTACATTCCTTCGAAACGCTGATTACAGGAGTCCTCATAAGCTTTTCAACTATCGGGGGGTTCTTCATCCTTCCTTTGTTACCCTCTCTCTCAATTCTAGCGTATCCTGCCTTTATTATGTCCTTTCTCGTAATCATGCCAATTGGCCTACCATCCTTAATAACAGGAATACCAGAATACCCGGTATCATCAATTTTAGCCCAAACCTTCGTTATCGGATCGGCAGGGCTGCAAGTCAAAATATTTTCTGTCATTACCTCCTTAACCCTCTTTTTTCTAGGTTTAATTCCCTTTCTTCTTAACTCCCGCATAATGTCATGTAGACATAGTATACCAACCAACTCCATGTCCGAATTAGATTTTACTATTGGAGCCCTATTTACATCAGCTTTAATTAACCTTTTAGCAACGCTAATAATATCCTCTTCTGGAGTCGCATAAATTATGGGAGAAGACATTAAACCGCCTACTTGGATATTTGATTTGGTAGATGTAACATTCAGTATATCCCCTCTAGTTATTATGCCCACTAGTCTATTGTCTTCATCTACTACAGGCAAACTCCTATAACCTGTTTTCCTGAAGAGAGATCTGGCCTTGGTCGCATAGTCCTCTTCCCTAACACAGAGAGGACCTGTGGTCATGACCTCGGCCACTTTGAGGTCAGTCCCCACCCAATTCCTCCCTACAACTTTCACAAACGAAGATTCCATTGACTTCGTATAACTCTACGCCATAGTCTCCACAGTTTTCGCATGTTCCCTTATCTGGAACTTCTTTTTCTATAGGCTCTTCTTTCATCCTCGAAAGTTCGGTAAGAATCTCAATTTGCTCTGGAGCTATGGCAAGGATATCTTTATTAGTTATCAAGCCTACAAGCTTCCCCTTGTCTATTACCGGGAGCCTCCTCAGATTATTTTTAGCCATAATTTTGCTAGCCTCTGTTAGACTAATATTAGGTCCAACTGTCTTCAAGGGCGATGACATTATTTCTCCTACTTTTACAGTGGAGGGCTTTCTATCTTTGGCTACCACTCTAAAAGATATATCCCTCTCTGTTACAATACCTACCGGCTTATGATCCTCAACGACTATGAGACTTCCTATATTTTTTTCAGCCATCAACTTAGCCGCTTCATCTACGGAAGTACTTTTATCTACAGTTATAACATCTGTTGTCATTGCTTCCCTAACTCTGACCTCAGTGTCCATTTAAATTCCTCCGGTTTATTTTCTTCAGTTATAAATATATCTAGCAAATAAAAAGATTATGGTTAGTCCCTAAAAATTTATCACTATACTAAATGTATTAAAATGAGATTTATTGCAGACTCTATGATGGGAAAGCTTGCTAGATGGCTAAGGTTAAGTGGATATGATGTACTTTATTCTAGGTATTACTCTGATGAAGAAGTTCTCAATAAAGCAGCGAAAAGAGTAATTTTAACGCGTGACGCAGAGCTGGCTGAGAAAGCATTGAAGAGTGGTAGAGAAGTCATTCTTTTTTCTAGTAATTCGCTTCAAGACCAGCTTAGGCAACTTATTAGAAATAAAGGAATAGTTCTGAAAGAAACTCCAGAAAACTCCCGCTGTCCTCTATGCAACGGGGAAATCAAGAAGCTGGAAAAAGGTAAAGTTAAAAATAAAGTACCCGGCGGGATACTAGCAGTGGTTGAAGAGTTCTGGGAATGTAGGGATTGCGGCAAAATATACTGGCATGGAAGCCATTGGGATAAAATAAAAAAAACCGTTAGAGATCTTATGAAGGAATAATTTTTTTATTTCGAATCTACAATTTAAGTCTAAATGTACAAGATTCCAAAAGAAAAAGATGTGCAAGGAGCTATTAGAGTAGTTTTGGAAAAAAATAAAGAAATAGATTCACAAAAGCTCTTCTTAGATATGATATTAAGGAAATTAAGGAAGGATAACCCCCACTACAAGTTGTCGGTCGAAAGGCTCAAGAGAATTTCTTCACAGATGCCTGACGTGAAAATATTCGTTGAGAAGAGGAGATCTAATAAAGAGGCTAAGAAGTGTTTTATATGCGGGGGAGAACTTGAAAAGCTCAAAGTAAAGGGACTGTTGGGTGAAGAGACTTTAGTAGGAAGCAAATGCAAGAGATGTGATTTCAAAATGGACAAAAGATATTTAGCCCCAAAAAGATATATTTTTTACACGAAATGAAACCAGTAGAATACTCTATAGAAGATGGTGAATTTCTAGTCAAACTAGCTAGGAAAGCTATTACTGAATATATACGCGAGGGTAGGGTCATTGACCCGCCAAAAGAATATCCTAAAAAATTATCACAAAATGCAGGAGTCTTTGTAACTATTGAGACCTATCCTTCTAAGGAACTTAGAGGATGCATAGGCTATCCAGAACCAATTATGCCGCTAGTAGATGCTACTATAAAGTCTGCGATAGCTGCAGCTACCCAAGACCCTCGCTTTCCTCATCTTACTAAGTATGAACTTGAGCATATTATCTTAGAGGTAAGTATTCTTACCCCACCAGAACTAATTAGAGTTAAATCGCCAAAGGATTATCTAGATACTATAAAAATTGGGGAAGATGGTTTAATAGTTGAAAAAGGCTTAAATAGAGGGCTTTTATTACCGCAAGTCCCTGTTGAATTTGGATGGGACACCGAAGAGTTCCTATCTCACACCTGCATGAAAGCTGGGCTCCTCCCAGACTCTTGGTTTGACATCAATACGAAAGTATATCGGTTTAAAGGCGTGATATTCTCCGAGGAAAAGCCAAACGGGCCGGTATTCTGTAGAACTTTTAAGAAATCTGAGTAATCAGGTTTTAACCCAAAGTTTATCATAATCCACTCTCTGAACACCGCACCCAGTTTCTTGTGCCAGCTCCTCTATTTTCTTAAGTGCCTTATCTCTTTCCTCTTTTGGCCCTATTAAATAGAACCTCATGGTAGAAGGTTTCTTCTCCTCTATACCGTCCTTAAGTGTTGTAAATGATATTTCACAGTGCTTTACATCTACATCTATATCCTTTATCGCCTCATAGAGCTTGAATACTATTCCTTTTTCCAGTATATGCCCCACCATTATTATCTCAGTCTTAGGTTCAATCACATAATCTACCTCCTTAAACCTTAGCTATCATAATAAGCATCCGATCACCACAGTTTTCTGCATGATCAGCAATCCTAGAAAGAAGCTTAATTGTCCTCATTAAATGAAAAAACTCACCATGTGTAAATTCATCTTCTTTGTCGAAGAGTTCTTTCCTAATCTTTAAGTCAAGTTGATCTGTAAGTTCCTCTTTTTCTTTCATTAATCTTATGTATTCCATTATCTTCCCCTCGCCTTTTTTTAGATAAGAGGTCTCTAAAAGCCCGCTCATGCTCTTAACTGTAAGAGGAATTAAATCTACAACGTCGCACGTTTTTTTGGCGAGATCTAGAAAGTCCTCTCTTAGGTCTTCTGATAGCATAGTTCTTCTAAGAGCAAGAGTAAGAGCAGTTTCCTCAATATAATCTGCGACTTTGTCTTGTTCAGATAAATAATTGAGAAGGTCTCCTCTATCCACCGGCATAAAAATTCCTTTGGGAAGATGTTCACGAATAAAATTTTTAATTTTATCTGCTTCGTGCTCTATTCTTGAAATCTCTACAGCTAAAGTCTCGGCTTTTTCAAAATCGCTTTTACAATATGCAATTACACATTCCCTAAACATATCTGAACAGAGCTTTACTTTTTCAACATGCAGTTCTAATGGCTTAAAAGGAGACTTGGCAAATAGTTCTACTATGCTTTTCATTGTTCCTCATCTCTCTTGTGAGTTATTAACGAAAAAAATCGTATAGGAGAACTCGCAGTGCCATACAAGTTACCATGGATTTAAAAATAATTTGATGATTTTAATAGAATTAATCTAAGTCACTTATCCAAAGAATTTAGGAAAAAGTCGATCATTTTAATCTGATCCTTTAAGGGATTAAAAACGGGAACATTAAATTTAGAACTATCAAAATTCTGTGATAAGGTAGATATAAACAATATTCTCTTCACTTTCATCAAGATATCGGCTGCTGAAGTTGCATCTCTAATAGCAAGGATTTTATCTACGCTCACCCCAGGATTCCCCTCTATAATAACAAAATCTAAATCCTCTTTTTCCAAGAAACCCATAGCCTCAGAAAACCTATCACCGTCCCTTAGCCTTTTAATAGCTGCCACTTCGTTAGGAGCTGCGGATACTACAATTTTCGCACCAGCCTCGGCATGTCTCCAAGTATCCTTATACGGCTTATCTATAGAAAAATCCTCCTCATGTATTTGTTTTATAGTGCCAACTTCAAAATTCCTAGCAGAAAGTTCTTTAACAAGAGCCTCAATAGTTGTTGTTTTACCAGATTTCCTTCCAGCCCCTATTACCGCCACTATTTTCATAAAGTGCAATTAAAGGCTTATAGGATATATTTCTTACTAACTTTTTTAGGAAATTTTTTCAAATCGTTAGCCTATAATCTGCGTAAGGTTAAAATAGTCGAACCTACGCAAACTCATGGGGCTAAAAAATGGAGTATGATGTGGTGATTATCGGAGCAGGACCAGCAGGTCTTTTTGCAGGTCTTGAGCTGTCAGAGCGAAGTAAGCTTAAAATATTGATAATCGACATGGGTAAGACCGTTTCACAGAGAAAGTGCCCGATGGAAAAAACGGGCATTTGTATCGGGTGCGATCCATGTAATGTTATGAGTGGGGTTGGGGGAGCAGGAGGACTATCTGATGGTACCCTAAATATAAGACCTGATATAGGTGGAGATCTATACAGATTCTTAAATGAGAGAGAAGCATGGGAATTGGTAAAATATGTCGATGGTATTTATGTAGCCCACGGCGCACCTGATAAACTTTATCAAGCTACCCCATTAGAGGAAGAAGAATTATCTAGGAAGGCTGCTTCAGCTGGTATAGAATTCGTCCAGATACCTCAGAGACATATTGGGAGCGATCATACTCCAGAAGTAATAGCATCTATTGAAAAGACTCTTAAAGATAGAGGAGTGAAATTTCTCCTTAAGACTCAGGTCAGGAATATAATCAAAAATGGCGTGGAATTAGAAAATGGAAAAAAAATTAAAGCTAAATACATTATAGCCGCTCCTGGTCGAGCTGGAGCTTCGTGGATAGTAGAGCAAGCAAAAAAACTTGGAATTGATATGAGACATGGGCCAATAGATGTCGGAGTAAGAGTTGAAGTTCCTGGAATTGTTATGGACCCAGTATGCCGGATTAATAGAGATCCAAAATTCCATATTATAACTAAGACTTATGACGACTTCGTTAGAACTTTCTGTGTAAATCATAGGGGATTTGTAGTAAAAGAAGTCTATAGAGGTTATGTCGGAGTAAACGGTCACTCTCTGAGAGATAAAGAGTCAGAAAATACTAATTTTGCTTTTTTAACGCGAATCGAGCTTACTGAGCCGGTAGAAAATACGACTGACTATGGAGAATCAATAGCGAGAACGGCCACAACTTTGGGTGGGGGAGAACCACTGATCCAAAGACTGGGAGATTTAAGAAGGGGCAGAAGGTCTACTTGGAAGAGGATTAAAAGCGGTATCGTAAAACCTACTTTCTTAGGCGCTACTCCAGGGGATATAGCTATGGTTATGCCTCATAGAGTCGTAACGAATATCTTAGAAGGCCTAGATGGACTCGATAAAGTCATACCCGGGGTTGCATCAGACTCCACTCTCCTTTATGCCCCAGAAATAAAGTTTTATGCTATGCAAGTTGAAGTCGGCAAAAATATGGAAACTAGTATCCCTAACCTATTTGTAGCAGGAGATGGTGTAGGCGTCTCTAGAGGACTGATAATTGCTTCCGCAACAGGGGTCATGGCTGCAAGAGGAATATTGGAAAAAGAAGGCATCATAGAGTCGTGACTTCACAGCCATTCTTTGTAACTATTACTGTATGTTCTGCCTGTGACACAAGACCCCTCTTTTTTTCTCTCAGAATATGATATGCATATATCGCTTTTGTAAATACGAGTTGCCGTAGAGCTTGGTTAAGTTTAAATCGTGGGACTAAATGGGCTATCCATCTTTCCGCAAAAGGTAAGGTATTATAATTATCTTTAACGTATTTTAATATCTCTCTCGCCTCTTTTATCCGTAGTGGGCGGTCTTGCAGATATCTAAAAATTATGGCATTTGGTTCATCCACTACCCTCCCTTCCCCATCCGTAGCAAAGGGCTCGATAGCGAAAACCTGGCCCTCTTTCAATGTTTCTCCTGAAGTGGTTTTAATATTTGGTATCGTTATTCCGCCGTGTAAATTCCACCTCGTTAACATGTGTCCAGTAAGATTTACTATAGGCCTATAACCGTAGCTTTCGATGGTCTTTTCAACAGCTTCTCCAAGCTCGCTTGTAGTTACACCAGGTTTTATTGCCTCAATCACGTTTTCTAATGCTTCTTCCGCGGCCTTTATTAGATCGCTTTTATTTCCTCCAACTATTTTCGATCTTGCGATGTCAGCTATGTATCCGTTAACATGCACTCCTAAGTCAAGCTTAACCAGATCGCTCTTTTTAATCACCGTTTCATCCCATGCATCTGGCGAGTAATGAGCAGCAACCGAGTTAACCGAGATATTACACGGAAACGCAGGTTTAGCTCCCTTTTCATATATCAATTTTTCAACATAATTAGCGAGATCTAATAGCTTTACGCCTTCTTTTATCTCTCTGTACCCTTCATCCATTACCTCTGCTGCTATCCTTCCAGCCTCTAGATATTTTTCTTTTTCTTTCATCTACCATCAGCTCGCTTTTATGTTTAAGAATCGTTTTCCATTATAATTCCATGACTAATAAAAA
This sequence comes from Candidatus Hydrothermarchaeum profundi, assembly GCA_002011125.2. GTDB lineage: Archaea > Hydrothermarchaeota > Hydrothermarchaeia > Hydrothermarchaeales > Hydrothermarchaeaceae > Hydrothermarchaeum > Hydrothermarchaeum profundi. The sequence continues at coordinate 964,270 of MTMF02000009.1, read as the reverse complement.
CTTAATGAAGATTTATTTATATCAAGAGAATAATCAGCGAAAGCGCAAAAACTAATGCTGAGAGAACTACTCCTTTCATAAGTTCCCCAGTGAGCTTGTAAACAATTACTCCCGTTGTAAAAAAGGGGCTAAATATAAGTAGAAAAAGAGAGATCAAAAATCCTACTCTAGCTGAGAGATTCATTCTCATCATCACTCCCTCAAACCTAATACCCAAAATCTCAACCACTATGCCTACTACTATTGCTACAAAGTAAATTAAATAGTCTTTTTTTCCAGTCATATCATTATTCTATTTTTTCCAAGATTCCTGGCAATTCGCTAAAATCGCTAGTCTCATAATCTGGGAGATTCTCTATACCTGACTTCTCGGCTGCCCTCTTACCTTTCTTTATACGAACAGTGTACATTCCAACCCCTTTGCCTCCTGCGATATCGGTATCGAGCCTATCACCCACCATAACACACTCAGTTGGGAGTAATCCAAGCTCATTAATAGCATGCTCAAAAATTTTCTTATCGGGCTTTTCTACACCCACTTCCTCTGAAGTTACCACTATATCCATAAAATGATGAATACCTAATCCAATAAGCTTTTCCCACTGTTTAACCGCAAGGCCGTTAGATATAACGCCTATCTTATAATTCTTTTTCAGCTCTAATAAGGTGGGGATAACCCCGGGAAACGGCTTCAGGTAGCCAACTTTAGTATGCTCATATGCGACAACGCCGGCGGCAATTATCTTAGGATCCCATTTTAGCCCTAACTCTCTCAGAAGCTCATCGTAATGCTTACCATAGTTCGGACCAAACTTTGCTATGATACCCTCCAGTATTTTATATACTTTATTCTCGTCTTTTTCGGGTAGACCTGAATCAATCATAGCTTTAATAGAATTCATCCTAGCCATTGCTGTTAGCTTGCTACTGTCATATAAAGTATCATCTATGTCGAAAAAAATCGCTTTCAAAACCATTTTTCAATACTCTCCTGAGTAACACCAAATTTAAGATAATCCTTCGAATATCCCGTTGCCTCAAATATCCTCAAAACAGCTGGCATTATTTGATTCTCTATGTAATATTCTGGGTCATAATCCTCTAGGGTAACAAATTCAACGGGCTCAGCTCTCTTCGAAATTAGTTTAGTACCTTTTACAATAACATACCCTAAGGTCATGCCAGGAGTAATCTCGACTCCCCTTTCCTGAAGTTTTTTAGCGACTTCTACATGGGGCTCAATATTCTTATATGAGGAAATCTTCTTAGTAAGCTGTGTATAAATCGTTATGTCCTCTAGTGATACTCTCCTGTTTCTTATGTCCTCAACGACCTTCCTAACTATCCGTGCAGCTTTCTCTGGAGAAGCATCCTTTAACAGAGCGTGGAGTACTCTTTCTTGGGTTTTCTTGGCAATAGGAGCCCAATCCCTACGCACGAATTCTAAGCCTTTAACAATGACTTTTCCCTCCTCATTTATCAGGGCGTACCTCTTTTTAGTAACAAATAGCCCTCGCGGATAAAAGTCTTCAAACTCGAGTTCAATTATACCAGGCAGTTCCTTATTAACTAAATCTAAAAATTCAAATACCTTCTCTTTTTTCCCTTCAGGAACTACGACGAAAAGGGAATCCGTATCACCATAGACAACCTCTAAGCCGAATTTTTCTTCAGCTATACTCATGACTTTTTTAATATACATCCTAGCGAAGGATGTTACACTCTCCGCACATTCTTTCTTGTACCACCTTGCCCTAGGATACCCCATGTATCCGTAAAAACTATTGGCAAGTATTTTTAAAGCCCTTTGCTCTACATCCAATATTCTCCTCTTTACTGGATCTACTTCTTTTTTCATCCTCTTTTTAATATTCAACCTATTTTCAATCAGATTCTCTAATATAGCAGGTATAAACCCTTTTTTCTCTTTATCAAACCAGTATTCAAATTCGGGAGCTTTATCTCCTTTCCCCTCCGTGTTAAAGGTAAACGGGTCTATATTATGAGTTACTATAACGCTAGGATATAGGCTTCTAAAATCAAAAACCGCTATGTTCTCTGAAAGCCCTTTTTTAGGTTCCTTTACATACCCACCTACATATGTCTCCTCCCTCCTACGGTGAAACTCTTCTCCACCAGCTCTATTAGGAATAAGACTTCCCCTACTAGCAGCCTCTTTCATCAACAACCATTCAACCAATTGGCCAGCAGTCATCCTACTTACATCATGTAGCGTCTGTCCCACGAGTCTAGAAAGTTCAATATAAAGAGGTAAGAACTTTTCACATAGTTGCAATGTGAAATCGGCATCCTCCAGCGAGTATTTTATTAACTCTTGAAGTTCTTTTCCTCCATGATCCCAGTATTGCCAAAGCTTATCGCTAGATATTTTCTCTTTATCTACCTCTAAAACCTCTCTTACAACATCTTCCAGTACATAGCTTGTTAGCTTTATAGACCTCCTTACAATAGGGTATATATCTATATGGGGCCTCCCCTTAACTTTAGCCTCATATAGACCTCTCCTCTTAGTTACAATAGCTTCGGAATTATCCCACCCCAAACCTAACTCCGTATTTAGTTTTTTAATCCTTTCCTTTATATATGGAAAGTCAAAGTTATCCGTATTATAACCTACAATTACATCAGGATTCTCTTCCCGTACTATTTCCTCGAATCTTTTTAGTATAGCTTTCTCATCTTCTAGAACTTCCACATAATCCATATCGCTCTCTAGTTTCCTCCAAGTCAAAACTTTCCTCAGGCCTGTAGTGGACGCTAAACTTATCATTATGATAGGATCTTTATCTGCCCTAGGAGCTCCTTTAGGATTATATACTTCGATATCGAAGACTAGTACAACTGGGTTAAATTTTCCTCCAATAGGCTTGAAGTTTCTTATTTTTAGTACTCCATCAACGGTATCGCCTTCAATTTCCACCCACGTGAGAGGAATTAATTTTTTATCAATAAGATACCGCCTAACAAACGGGATATCATGTTCATATACTGCGTTAGGCCCAATAATTTCTTTTAAAATCGCACGTAATCTCGGTACTTCCTGAGGATGCTTGGCAACAACCTTTAACACTAGAATCTCTCTTCCATTAATCTTATGCTCCTCACTAACATCCACGACTTGTTCTAATCTCTTTATATTCTCCTTAAGTAAGTCTAAGTCATCTGTAGTCGGCAAAACATATAGGTATGGATAAAAAGTATCGTCTTCAGCAATAAAGTTCTCTTTCTCGCCTTTGAAAAAAAGTCTAACTACTGCTTTCTCATCTCTAGTTTTATAGTCAATGTCTAGCAAAAGGCCCTTCATATTATAAGAGTTGCTACTAGCGATATATAATCATATGTCATGCCATAAAAGGAAGGTAGCTTTCTCCAAAGTAAGAAGATTAAAAGAATTACAGGTTCATCATTTTTCTAAGTTTTTTGCCGACTTTTTCGATAGGATGCTCTTTTCCTCTTTTACGTAGGCTATTCAAAATTGGAGCTCCAGCCTGGTTTTCAAGGACCCATTCCTTTGCAAAAGCTCCTGACTGAATATCTCGCAATATAGCCTTCATATTCTTTTTCACTTCAGGCGAAATTATTCTGGGGCCTCTCGTTCTCCCACCATATTCTGCTGTGTTAGAGACATTCCTCCACATTCCTTCAATACCTTGTTTATAGTATAAATCAACAATCAATTTTAACTCATGCATGCACTCAAAATATGCAATCTCCGGCTGATATCCTGCCTCCACAAGTGTTTCGAAAGCAGCCTTCACAAGCTCCGCAGAACCACCGCATAGATCAACTTGCTCACCAAATAAGTCTGTTTCGGTCTCCTCAGCAAAAGTAGTCTCCAGAACACCAACTCTAGTTGCCCCGATCGCCTTTGCCATAGCTAGAGCTTTTTCTTTAGCATTTTTCGTGTAATCCTGCTCAACAGCGATCAAAGCGGGAACGCCAGATCCAGACAAATATTCCCTCCTGACCATAGCCCCAGGACCCTTAGGAGCCACCATGATAACATCCACATTTTCTGGGGGAACTATCTGGTTAAACCTAATATTAAATCCATGCGAGAAACTTAAGGCGTTACCTTCTTCTAAATTTTCATGGATATGCTCGTAGTATACTTTGGATTGTATCTCGTCTGGAATGAGGATATGAACTACATCTCCCCTCTTAGCAGCATCAGATATCGGTAGAGCCCTCATCCCATCCTTAACTGCTCTTTTCCAAGAGGGGCCACCCTCTCTGAGACCAACTACAACATCTAGCCCTGAGTCCTGCATACATTGTGACTGGGCCGCCCCTTGAATGCCATAACCAATAACTGCTATAGTTTTATCTTTAAGAATATCTAATTTCACATCCTTATCATAATAGATCATTTTATTTCCTCCTTATTTCGAACTCCTGGTCATCGCAGTTATACCGGTTCTAGCCAACTCCTTTATTCCATAAGACTCCATTAGCTTTTCAAAAGCATCGATTTTAGCACTATCTCCAGTGATTTCAACAATTAAGGAGTCTTTCCTAACATCTACTATCCTTCCCCGAAAAATGTTAGCATACTGAACGATCTCAGCTCGTATATTCTCACTCTTAGTTACAACCTTGACCAAAGCAAGTTCACGGGCAACACAGTCGCTCTTATCAATCTTAGATACCTTTATAACTTCCACTAGCTTATTAAGCTGTTTTATCACCTGTTCTAATACTTTATCATCCCCTGTAACCGTAAGGGTCATTCTGGAAACTCCTTTCTTTTCTGAATGCCCGACAGAGATGCTATCTATATTGAAATTTCTCTTTCTGAAAAGACCGGAAACTCTTTGCATAACACCGGGTCTATCTTCCACCAGAGCAGTTAGAATATGAGATTCCTCCATCATTCTTCACCCCTCAATAATATCCTTTAAACACCTTCCAGGAGGAACCATTGGGAATATGTTCTCCTCCGGATTCACTATTATATCTAATACAGTAGGCCTCCCAGATTCAAAAGCATCTTTTACCGCAGGCCCGATTTCCTCAGGATTTTCAACTCGGATACCTTTGGCCCCAAATGCCTCAGCAAGTTTTACAAAGTCAGGCGTATTACCTAAGTCAACGGCCGAATATCTCCTATTGTAAAATAGCTCCTGCCACTGACGCACCATTCCCAAATAGTGGTTATCCAATACTGCTACGACAACAGGAATATCATTTTCAACAACCGTCGCTAATTCCTGACAGTTCATCAAGAAACTTCCATCTCCAGCTATATCTATGACATTAACATCCGGCTTAGCTATCTTAGCTCCCATTGACGCAGGAAAACCGAAGCCCATCGTCCCAAGGCCACCCGAGGAAATAAAAGTTTTGGGTTTAGTCCTAGCTAGATAATGAGCGGCCCACATTTGACATTGACCTACTTCTGTAACCACAATATCGTCTTCCCCAATAGTGTCCATTATCTCTTTTACGACCTTCTGAGGCTTTAACGGTACATCCTTATAGTCCATTTTAGGCTGGAACTCTTTTTTGTATTCCATAACCTTACGCATCCACTCAGTCTCATGTCCTTTCCTTATTTTCTCTCTCAAAAATTTCAGTAAATCTTTTAATACCTGCTTGGCATCGCCTACAATCGGTAGGTGCACATTGACGTTTTTCCCTATTTCAGCCGGATCTATGTCTACATGGATAATATACGCTTCAGGAGCAAAACAGCTTACTAGACCTGTAGTCCTATCGGAAAATCTGCATCCAATGGCTAATAGTACGTCGGCATCATTTATAGCATAATTAGCAGCTTTTCTACCATGCATCCCTACCATACCTAAAGCCAGTGGATGGTCCTCAGGGAATGAACCCTTACCCATTAGAGTTGTAGCAACAGGAATACCTAAAAGGTCAGACAACCTACGCAATTCATCTGTCGCGCCAGATAATATTACGCCTCCTCCAGCGAGTATAATCGGTCTTTCAGCATTCAAAAGTAGTTCAGCTGCTTTTTTAATTTGTCTAGGATGACCTTTCAAGGTTGGTTTATAGCCTATAATCTCTGCTTTTTTTGGAAATTTAATATCCCCCTCTTTTTCCTGTATATCTTTTGGAACATCTATTAATACTGGACCAGGTCTACCTGTGCTAGCTATCGTGAAAGCATTTTTTACTACAGTCGGAATCTCTTCTACCGATCTAAGCTGAAAGTTATGCTTAGTAGCTGACATTGTAATTCCAATAGTATCTGCTTCCTGAAAAGCGTCCTTCCCTATGAAAATGGTTGCTACTTGCCCAGTTATAGCAACCACAGGATATGAATCCATATATGCATTAACTAAGCCAGTAGTAAGATTCGTAGCTCCTGGACCAGAAGTAGCGGAGCAAACACCAACTTTACCGCTTACTCTGGCATACCCATCAGCAGCATGAGCAGCCGCCTGCTCATGTCTCGTTAGAATGTGCCGGATGCTTGAATCGTAGAGTACATCGTATATTGGTATAGAGGCTCCCCCAGGTATCCCGAACATGACTTCTACTCCTTCTTTCTCCAATGCTTTGACAATGGCTTCTGCACCTTTCATTTTCATATTAGAACAACCCTTTAGAATTGATTTGATTTAGAAGGTAAACCCTGCAAATGTTATAAATCTTACGGAGATAATTCTTTCATTAGCTTATAATCTATGCTATCAGAGAGAGCAATCCAACTCGCCTCTATTATGTTCTCGGAAACACCTACAGTTCCCCAAGAAGACTTATCATCCCTAGACTGGATCAGTACCCTAACCTTGGCGCCTGTTCCCCTCTTTTCGTCCAATACCCTAACTTTATAATCAGATAAACGGACTTCCTTTAACACCGGATAGAATTTTTCTAAGGCTTTCCTCAATGCATTATCCAAAGCATTTACTGGACCATTTCCTTCTGCCGCTGTGTGTTCTTCCTTTCCATCTACTCTTACTTTAACCGTTGCTTCTGCGATTAGCTCCCCATCTCTAGCATCCACTATCACTTTAAAACCTTTCATCTCAAAAAAACTTTTATACGTCCCTAACGCCTTTTTCATTAGCAACTCAAAGCTAGCTTCTGCCCCTTCGAACTGATATCCTTGATTCTCCATTTCTTTTAGTTTCTCTAATATTTTTCTAGTTTCAGGGGTATCCTTCTTTAAATCTAAACCGTATTCCCTAGCCTTGACTAATATGGTGCTTTTTCCAGCAAGTTCTGAAACTAAGATTCTTCTATAGTTCCCCACCAATTCGGGCTTAACATGTTCATAAGTCTCCGCCTTCTTTAGTACAGCGTCAACATGTACGCCTCCCTTATGTGCAAAAGCACTTTCCCCTACATACGGCATATTAGTGGGCAAACTCACATTCGCAATCTCGCTTACGAACCTAGAGACGCTAGTTAATTTTTTAAGCTGCTCATCTGTTATGCAGTTTATTCCCAACTTTAACTTCAAATTTGGAATTATAGAACATAGATTCGCATTACCACAACGTTCACCAAAGCCATTAATTGTTCCCTGGACTTGAATTACGCCCGTGCGAACTGCGATTATACTATTTGCAACCGCCATATCAGAATCATTATGGGCATGAATTCCCAACGGTGTCTTAATGTGCTTTTTTACCTCCCTTATTATCCGCTGGATCTCAAAGGGGATACTTCCACCATTAGTATCACAAAGCACGATACAATTCGCTTCTCTAGCAGCCTTCAAAGCTTCAATCGCATATAAAGAATTGCTAATATAGGCATCAAAAAAGTGCTCTGCATCAAATATTACCTCAAGGTCTTTCGACTTAAGGTATTCTATCGACTCCTCAATCATCTTCAAGTTTTTGTCAAGTCCGGTACCGAGGACATGTCTTACATGAAGGTCCCAAGTCTTACCGAATATACAAACAGTCTTCATATTGGTCTCTAGAAGGGCTCTCAGGTTTCGATCTTTTTCAACGCTGCTGTCTGCCCTTTTCGTACTACCGAATGGGACAATTTTAGCTTTGAGATTTAATTTCTTAACCTTTCTAAAAAACTCCATATCTTTTGGATTTGATCCAGGCCACCCCCCCTCAATATAATGTATGCCAAGATCATCTAGTTTCTTGGCTATGCGCAACTTGTCCTCTAATGAAAAAGATATATTCTCTGATTGCGCCCCATCTCTAAGAGTGGTATCGTAGATTTTGACTTCCTTAGGCATTTCCTTAGGATCAAATAAAGCGATCCCCCACTTTTAGTTCTTTCATTTTTTTCTCCTCCTGAAGATTAAATCGACTAGAATATATAAACCTATGGCTCAGATTAACATTTGAAAACTATTTTTCTCTTAATAAGAAAATCCTATTTATCCCGGATATCATTGCCTCTACAGACGCCATTACGATATCCTCTCTAGCTGCTCTACCAGTTACAACATTTCCCTTGCTATCTTCCAATTTCACTAGGACTTCCGCAAGAGCATCTGACCCCCCAGTTATAGCCTCTAGATTATATTCTGTAAGTTTAATATCCTCAACACCTTTTACAACTCTTCTTACTGCATTAAGAGCTGCATCCACGGGTCCAACTCCAATATCCGCACCAACTAACTCTTTGTCTTTAAATCTCAATTTCACACTAGCAGTAGGAAGTACCATATTCCCCGTCATCACCGCTAACTCCTTCAAGTCAACTATTTTCTTTTCTTTTTCGACTTCTCCCATAACCGCTTCAGCTATAGCTTTGAGATCAGCGTCAGTAACACGCTTACCCTTGTCACCTAAGTCCTTCACTCTCATTGTAATTTCTCTGAGCATTTCTTCATTCACTTTGACCCCCATTTCTTCTAGCATTGCTAACACTCCATGCGTTCCTGCATGTTTTCCTGAAACTATTCTTCGCTTATGGCCTACCATCTCAGGGGTCATAAGCCCCGGCTCAAACGTTTCTGCTTTGGAAATCACTCCATGTGTATGGATACCTGATTCATGAGAAAATGCGTTTTCCCCTACTATAGGGAAGTTAGGAGGCATCTTTACACCCGTAAGTCTTTCTACAAGCTTGGAAGTCTCAAACAGATACTGGGTCTTAATATTTGTCTTTACTCCATAAATTGAGGTAAGGCTCATTACAATCTCCTCTAAGTCCGCGTTTCCTGCCCTTTCACCTAAACCATTAATGGTACACTGCACCTCACTAGCCCCAGCTTCAACCGCTGCTAGACTATTAGCCACAGCAAGGCCAAAATCATTATGGCAATGTACATCAATCGGTATTTTTACTGCGTTATATACCTCACTAGTCAAAAGTCTCATAGCTGGAGGAATCATGACTCCCACTGTATCAGGTATGTTTATTATGTCCGCCCCAGCCTCTTCCACAGCTTTATAAATTTTAATCAAATAATCTACATCAGTTCTAGTCGCATCCATTGCGGAGAAAAGACATTCTACTCCATGATCTTTGATATAGGAAACGGCGTTTACAGCCATCTGCAGAACTTCTTCTTTGCTTTTCTTCAGTGTGTGCTCAAGTTGAATATCTGAGGTAGATACAAACGTATGAACCATGTCAACATCGCAGTCTAAGCAAGCGTCTATATCATTGGTTAACACTCTAGATAAGCCACATACCTTTGAAGTCAATCCTTCTTCAGCTATTTTCGAAACAGCTTTTTTTTCTCCCTTTGAAGAGATAGGAAAACCTGCTTCTATTATATCTACTCCAAGCTTATCAAGCTGTCTAGCAATCGTAACTTTTTCTCCAACCGTTAATGCCACACTGGGCGTCTGTTCCCCATCCCTCAACGTAGTATCAAAAATCTTAACAGATTTTGGGAGATTCATACCCTTCCTAGACTTGTTAATCATGTAGAACGTAATCCCGTCCTTTCATATTTTTTCCTCCTTTGAGGGAATTCCTTTTAACCTTATAAAGATTTCTGAAAAAATATAAAAATATTAAAATGAGTTTACTAAGTACCTGAATAGTAACTAGAGTAATTTAGTTGAGTTAGATTCTTCTCAAAAAGTTTATATCATGGAGCAGTTAATACCTTAGCTTACTGATGATATGAATACTGAATTGCTTGTCAAAAATTCAACGATTGAGAAGATAATGGTAAAAGAGGTAGTTACTATTTCAAGCCACGCCTCTTTACTCGAAGCCGCTAAGAAAATGGATGAAAATGATATTGGGTGTATCATTATCATAGAAGATAACTCTCCGGTAGGCATTGTAACCGAAAAAGATTTTCTAAAAAAAGTTATCGCTAGACAGAGGGATTTAAACGACAGTATTACAAGTATAATGACCACGCCTATTATCTCTATCGATAAAAACTCCGATTTAGGTGATGCTGCGGCTCTAATGATAAAAAAAGGTATAAGAAGACTGCCTGTTGTAGAGGGGAGCAGGCTTGTAGGTATTGTTACAATCCGGGATGTGCTTCCCCACTACATAGATGACTTGATACAGACTCTTGATAACATCACCGAAATGTTGATGAAATTAAGATGACTCTTCTCGCGGTTCCTCTATTTTCTTTAAGTCTTCATATATCTCCTTAAAATCCTCTTCAATCTCTATAAACTTAGATTCCATGTTTTTGAGCTTATCGTATAGTTTGGTTATTTTATCTATATATTCGTCTCGATTTTTCTGAATCTTCCCCAGCTGGTAGAGATACTTAAGCCTATCATTTTTTTTGATAGCTGAGAGTAGTACCATGACCTCTAAGTCTTTTTTCTCAGACCAAGGTATGTCGCCTCCTCTCACTTCTACTCCACCTATATTTTTTTCAACCCATAATCTTGCGGGGATACTTCCTAAAAAGTCAAGGTACTTTCTCGGGCCATAAACTACGACTAGAGCCTTTCTCGTTTCAGAGATATCAACCGAAATTAATGTATTACTTACAGCCTTCTCTGTTAAAGCGATAACAATTTCAGGCTTATCTTCACTACTCGTATGTCTAAAGAATCCAAATCCCTCATCCTTAACTTCATGAAGTCCTATACCAATACTACTGATACCCTTAAAGGTATTAATTACATCTGTTGTTCCCAAAACATTTTCACCTAACTCATCCCTAGATCTATAATCCCCAACCTTGAAGAGGTCGAGTAGGTACCTTGAAATCTTGCTATTTATATGATTATACCATCCTCTTAGTCTCATTTTTCCCTTGATGTGGTCATTGTCTATCGGGAGAAAACCATGGCTCATTGGCGCAATTCGCTTTAGATTATCTGAAAAATTAGCCAATATTTCAGAGGGGTCCTCTACGGAAGGAAGCACTCCAGCATAATAAATAGGCTCCATATAACTTTTCTTAAGTTCATCTATGAGGATATCGACCGCGCCTCCAGTTCCACCTCCCATCGCAGATATCACAAAGATGCAATCCATAGAATCTTTGATTGAGTCGATACGATCTATGATGTTATATTTTTCTAATTCGAGTACTTCTCTTCCAATATCGATATCCCCGCCAGTGCCATTTCCATCTAGTATTTTTTCCCCTAACAAGATTTTGTATCTATAAGGAAAAAAGAGTAAATCCGACTTTTCTGTATCTGCTAGGATACCATTGTACCCCTTGGTTAGGAGTAAGTTCGCTATTCTACAACCTGCTCTTCCAATGCCAATTATGAATGGTTTCACTTAAACTCCTCTCTTAAGTTTCTTTAGCAGTGCCTTAATTAGGATAACGGCAATTTTCTAGGATTCCGAGATATTTAAATATTTAGACTTAAACTCCATAATGCTTTCCTTTTTACCATGCACCTAGTCTTAACTTAAGTAGGTTAAAAAACATCGATGGAGCATATTTTAAACTAAACCTAGATCCTGGAGATTGTTTCCAAACAATGGGAATCTCCTTAATTCTATAACCTTTATTAACCATCCTCCATAATAGCTCGACATCAAACTCAAATCCTTTTAGCACCATCGTTGGGAGAATACTCAAAACCGCCTCTTTCTTAAATACCTTGGCTCCACATTGAGTATCCATAAAATTAAGTCTGAAAATAAGTCTAACAAGAATATTAAAGATTTTACTTGAAATCCTTCTTACCAGGGATTGTCTAATTTGAATTATGGACCCTTTTATTCTTCTTGAAGCAATAGCCCCATCTGCATTAGTTAATGCCGATATCAATTTTTTAAATTCAGTAGGGGCGACACTATCATCAGCGTCTATAAAACCAATATATTCTCCCTTGGCTAGCTTAAAACCTTCTAATATTGCCCCTCCCTTGCCAAGCTTGTCTTTAAATTGTAGGCATTTAACTCTACTATTCCGTCTACCAAACTCCCTTACTATACTAGGAGTACTATCAGTACATCCATTGCAAACCCCGATTACCTCGTAGTTATCAAATTCTTTGTCCAAAAACTTAACATATCTTTCAAGGACATTTTTTATTCTTTTTTCCTCATTATAGAGGGGGATTATAAGGGAGAGGACTGGTTGTCCCATAGCTAAAACCATTTAGGTTTGAATATTTTACAAACAAGTAATATATACTAATCAAGCTTTTCTTAAAATTATGCTATCACCTAGGTAATAAGTGAAAAAAGGCAATTACAGTTCTTTGGAAAGCTGCTGAGATTAAAAATTGAATGATACTCAAAAGTTATCCAAGCTCTTCTCTTCTACCTCTAATGTAAAACGCTATTATTAGTATGACAACGATCGCTGCACCAATCGTCAAATACCTTTTTATGTCCACTGGAGCGGGTCCTGCCCCCATTTCCTCCGCTCTACTTATAATATCCTGCAGATCTTTTTTGGCCTGCTCTGCTAAAAACTTAGCATTATCTATATCACCTTTTTCATGCTCTGCCTCTGACCTAGATATCTGCTCCTTAGCATTAATTAAATCGGCTTCCAACTCTGCGGTATTAACTCCCTTTTGTTTAAGATCATTTATCTTTGACTCTGCCTGAGCAAGGAGAGTTTTAGCGTCCTCTAACACCAAGAGTGTTTCTTTTATTTCCTTCGTTGTCACCGTTAATGTTAGGCTTCCATCGTCCTGGTATACCCCTTCCTCACCCTTATATTTAACATATGTTTTAACTTCTAACGCTCTAATCTTTGACTCCTTCTCAACTGAAGGCGCGTATCCACTAACTCTTATTTCCACTTCATCCACACCATCAGGCGGGAGAGGAACTTCAAATTGATTAATGCCAAATACCTCGTAATTCTGGTCAATTCTAACTTCTACTCTAGGAGCAACAAGGTCTACCGTTACATTTAATTTAGCCTCATCTGGAACTATCCCAACTCTTTTGAGTATCATAGAAGCCGCTACAGGTTGCCCCATCCGGGCTTGAACAGAAGGAGAAACATCTGAAGAAACTGCTCTAAGGTAGTCTGGGATCTGAGCACTTACAGTACTTAGAGCAAGGGAAGCGAGTAATAGGAATATCAAAATCTTCTTCATCATCCTACCTCCTAGAATAATGGCTTAATGTCGCCCAACAAGTCTTCCAGTTCTGATGGGATTTTCTTTTCTTCTTCCACTTTAAAACCTTGGGTAATATCCTTTAATCCTGTAATAATCAACCCAGTATTTAAATATTTAGAATTCGGCTCATCCTTTAAAGCTAGATTCACATCTACGTCAAAATTTTCTTTCACCCACTTCTGCGCAAAACTCTGGCCATACACTTTACCCATATCCCCGTTTAGTATTAGATGCATCTCATCTATTTTTTTATCTTCTATAGAGAAATAGACGTAGTCTCTCAACATTTTATCCAGCAACTCTTTAATGGAAATTCTAGCCACTTTAGTCCTCATAAACCCTATCGTAGATATTTTTTCTCTAGTAGCCCTTAGGATATACACAGGGTCTATCACGCTTAGAAAATTAAAAATAGCATCATTAACTATCTTGTAGCAGTTAAGGATATCCTCTCCTCTATTAGTGAGAACATTATTATCTAACACTATCGTTCCATCGAGTGCATTGCTTATGGCATCAAAGTTTTGGAAAGCATTCTTCATGTATAAGGTGCCCTCACTCCTAGAAGGGAGAATCAGCACGCCTATAATTGGCACATGATAAGTGACCTTTATCCTTTCAATTAGAATTGGCAATCCTCCGGTGCCTGTTCCCCCACCTAAGCCCGCTACTATGAAGAATATCTCCGGCTTTTCTACGTTGGCCCTGCGTATAGCACTCATCGCCAGCTCTGATTCTTCGCTCATTATCTTTCTACCTAATTCAACGCTCCCCCCAGTGCCATGACCCTTTGCGCGACTACTTCCTATTAGTACTCGATTTTGAGTTGGAATAGAATTTAGATTAGCGATGCTCTCTGAAGTGTCGATAGCAACCCCTCTGACATATCCCTCTCCGCCAATTTTACTAATGATAGTGCTGATAAGGTCTTTTCTGTAGAAGGCCTCGATTATATTACATCCGGCGCCTCCCACTCCTACCAAAGAGAGCATTCCATACACCCTAGAGATTGTCTATCTCACCTAAGAGATAGTCCAGGTCTTTTTCTCGCTCAGGCTCCTCTCCTATTTTCTCTTGGACATATCTTGCCTTCTCTAGCATTGATTTAACTCGTGGAGCATTAGCTACTCCAGCTAGCAGTACAACACAACCAACGTAATTACTCTTAGGAAGTGGGTAGTCTCCTCCCCGTACTTCAGAACCTGCTATAGTGTTCTCTAGCCATTCTCTAGCTTTTTCGATTCCTTTTCTATCTAACTGGCTGGGAGGCCCGGCTATGATTATCAACGCCTTGTTAGCTGTTTTATAATCGCATGGTAGAAGCAACCTTCCTTTTACTGCCCTTTTCGTAACAGATAGTATCCTAGAAGCTTTGCCTATCTCATACTGCTTCTTTTTGAACATCCTTGTGAAAAGTCCTTCACGTTTGACCATCTCTGACGCATATCCAATACTACATATTCCCCCCGCTCTGAATGTATTTATAACCTCAGCAGCGTCAACTACCATCTCCCCTACCTGTTTTCGGGACCTAATTTCTCCTGACCTGCACAGAATTCCTATCCTCTTAACAATTTCTGCATTTATTCTATCATAGGCTTCTCTAACACTTTCACCTGACCTAAGGAACGCCCCATTATCAACGAGAATCGTAGCATCTGCTACCGGGAGAAGCGCCTTCAAACTTCTCGCTGAGTTGAGTGTATAAATGTCGCCTTCATTTTCAGCTGGAAGAATGCCTATAGCATATACTGGCTCGTCATATACCTTCTTGAGATGTTTTGTTATAACTGATATCGCTCCGCTACCTGTACCTCCTCCTAGGCCTGCAATTATAAAAAAAGCATCTATGTTGCTAACATTAGTTTTAGAAATTCTGTTTAAGACAATCTCCGCCTCATCCTCGGCTATCTCAGCTCCTTTTTTATTATCTGCCCCCACGCCATGACCCTTTACAGCTGTTTCCCCAAGCAATATCCTATCCTCTTGGGGTATATATTGTAGACCCATTAAATCCGAAATCGCTGTGTTAACGGCGATAGCCTCGAAAGTATGAGGGACATGACTTTTCCGGTCATCCATTAAAAACAGGTCGGCTATTTTACCGCCAGCTTGACCTAATCCTAAGACAAGAACTTTCATAATTTTGCCTCCAAATATTTCCGAAAGATATTATATTGCTCTTACTTATATATATTACTCTAACCGGTGCAAGAAATAAAGAAAATGTGGTTAAATGGATATTGAGAAGATAAGAGAAGATTTTCCTGTTACAAAGGAATACGTTTACCTAAATAACGCTGCTACGTCTCCATTACCCTTGCCTGTTATAGAAGCAGTTCAAGAATACTATGAAACCAGAAAATATGGCGGCCTCTACTACAAGCGCTGGCATGAAGTTGCACGAAAAACAAAAAAATTGATTGCAAGACTTTTGAATGCTGATGTCAGCGAGATAGCGTTAGTGGGCAGCACATCAGAAGGAATAAATATAGTAGCAAATATGCTTGGATTAAAAGGCAAAGGAGAGGTATTACTTAATGACTTGGAGTTTCCATCTAATACTTATCCTTGGATGAAGTTTAGGTATAAAGTTGTAAGATCAAAGAAGGGGAGGATAGATTTAGAAGATTTCGAGAAAGAGATTAACGAAAACACTAAGGTTTTGTCTGTGAGTCATGTTTCCTATAAAAATGGTTTCGCCCATGATATTGAAGCTTTGGGTGAGCTATGCGAAGAGAAAGACATCTATTTTTTCGTAGATGCTATCCAATCTATGGGAGTCCTAGAGGTGGATGTAAAAAAAGCCAAAATAGATTTTTTATCATCTGGAGCCTATAAATGGCAACTTGGTCCATCTGGAGTTGGTGTGCTTTATATCCGGAAAGAGCTAACAGATATGTTTGAGCCTCCGTATATCGGATGGAAATCCGCTAGAAATCCCTTTGACTTCAAATTAGAATATGAGCCCGCTGAAGGCGCTAAAAAATTCGAAATTGGGACTCCTTGTCATGCCAGTATTTTTGGTTATAAGGCTGCTTTGGAATATCTATTTTCCATAGGAATTAAAAAGATCAAGAAAAGAGTCTTATCCTTGACGCAAATCTTTCATGAGAACTTAGAAAATAGATTAACCCCTGAGAATACCTCTGGAATTTTTTCATTTAAGTATGACTTTAAAATTCCAAAAAAATTCGTGGTAACAAAAAAAGATGATTATGTTCGAGTATCTCCCCATTTTTATAATACGAAAGAGGAGGTAGAGGAATTCATAAAGGCGATCCAATCGAGATTGAAGTGAAAATAAGGCTTCGAAGTATAGAAGAACTAGAAAAGAAAATATCTTTTGCCACGTTTATCAGGTCAGAGAGGCAAATTGACACCTATTTTAAAATGCCTGATCGAAAGCTTCTTAGGATTAGAGAGGTAGAGGGGAGATATTTTCTTGGGTATAAAGAGATTATAGACAGAGAAAACACTCTTTTTAGAGAAATAGAGGTGGAGGTAGGAGAAAAAGTTGGACTCTTAGCTATTTTAAAAAAACTGGGATTTGAAGAGCTTGTAGTAGTAAGAAAAACAAGAAAAATTTACCGCTACGGGGATATAACTATCGAATTGAATGAAGTAGAGGGGGCAGGCTGTTTTGCTGATTTTGAAATCATAAGTACGGAGAAACACAGGAAAAGAGATTTAATTAGATTTATCAAGACACTCGGCTACACAGAGGAAAATATAGAACCGAGATTGTATACTGAGTTAGTTACTAGCTAATTTTCTTTTAGTATACTCTACTATCCCTCCGGCCTTTAAAAGATCTAGTAAGAAATCCGGTAAGGGCTTAAAGCGATATTCTCTACCAGAGTTCGTATTCAATATCCTGCCGTTTTCGAAATCAATCTCAAGTATATCCCCCTCAGTAGCCTCTACGGCGCACTCAATTAAAGGCAAGCCGATATTTATAGAATTTCTGAAAAATATCCTAGCAAATGAGTTAGCAATAACACAGGAAATGCCGCATCCAATCAAAGCCCGCGGAGCATGCTCTCTGCTTGATCCACAACCAAAGTTTTCTTCTCCAACTATTATATCCCCTTTTTTTACTTTTTTAGCGAAGTCTGGTCTAACTTTTTCAAAAGCATGTCCTGCAAGTTTTTTAGGGTCTCCTGTAACAAGGTATTCTGCGGGTATTATCTGATCAGTGTCAACATTAGACCCAAATTTCCATACACGTCCTCTTATCTTATCCATGCTCAACCTCTCCGGGATCAGTAATCCTACCTGTTATAGCGCTAGCGGCAACTACTGCAGGATTAGCGAGATACACCTCGCTTTCTTTATGACCCATCCTGCCAATAAAATTCCGATTTGTCGAAGAAATGCACCTCTCTCCCCTCGCTAATACGCCCATATAACCGCCAAGGCACGCGCCACATGTAGGGCCAGAGACATATGCATTAGCGTCTAGGAAAACTTTAATGATTCCCTCCTCCAAGGCTTGCTCGTATACTTCCTTACTCGCTGGCACTACTATCATTCTAACATTTGGGTGTATTTTTTTCCCCTTCAAAATTTTAGCAGCTATTCTAAGATCCTCTATTCTCCCGTTAGTGCATGATCCCAGATATGCCTGATCGATTGTTATGTCTCCAAGCTCAGAAGCAGGGGCAATATTAGACGGTAGATAAGGCTTAGCTACTGTACATGGAATCTCGATGGCATCGTAAGAGAAAGTTTCAATATATTCAGCAGTTGAATCAGCGAATACTGGTTCATACTCCCCGATAACCCTGCCCTTCAAGTATTCGTATACTGTATTATCTGGAGGGATAATACCTGCCTTAGCTCCAGCCTCTACGGTCATATTAGCTATAGAAATTCTATCCGCTAATGGGAATGATTCAACTGTGGAACCATAGAATTCCATAGATTTATATAACGCTCCATCTACCCCTATATCCCCAATTATATGAAGTATCACGTCTTTCCCCATAACATATTTCCTTGTTTTTCCTTCTATAATGAATTTCTGGGATTCTGGAACACGGAACCATAAGTTACCCAGAGCCATTGCACAAGCAGCCTCTGTAGAGCCTATACCTGTTGAGAAAGCCCCCAGAGCTCCGTAGGAACATGTATGCGAATCTGCTCCCACTATCAATCTGCCAGGAGCAGCAAATCCCTTTTCTATCATGTGCTGATGGCATACGCCACTACTTCCCACTTCATAATAATAGGGTAGATTATATTTTTTAGCGAAGATTCGCATAGCTTTAGCTTGCTCTGCAGAAGGAACATCCTTGTTTGGGACATAATGATCGGGTATTAATACGATTTTATCTCTCAATGGCGCAACGTTAAAATTCTCAAACACCTCAAAGGCTGGAAGCCCCGTGACATCGTTAACCATTATATAGTCTACCTCAGCTTCAATTATTTCTCCTGGCTCGACTTTCTTTTTACCAGATTTCTTAGCCAGAATTTTTTCAGCAATAGTCATTCCATTATACATCCGTCTTACTGTCAATTAGAAAGAATTCAAAAACCTTTCCATTACAGCATTGAATAACAACGTTATAGAAAACAATTTTATGCAATGAGGGTGAAGTAGTAGTATGGTAGACACAGAAACAGGATATCAGCAGGTAAAAGTAGCAGGCGTTTATATGGCAAGCTCCCCAGAGGGGTCAACGCCAATAGTTTTCCTTGAAAATGACGAAGAGAAGGTACTGCCTATCTATATCGGAGCGGCTGAAGCATTTTCTATACAGACCGCTTTGGAGAAACTACCTTACCCACGACCTCTAACCCACGACCTTTTACTTTCTATATTGGAGGGTCTGAATTCTAGGATAAAAAAAGTCATAATAGACGACCTTAATGACGGAGTTTTCTTCGCTAGATTAATAGTGGAGAAGAACGGTGATGAATTCGAATTTGATGCTAGACCGAGTGATAGTCTAGCGCTAGCAGTAAGAACGAACTCCCCAGTATATGTATCGGAGAAAGTCATTAAAACAGCTTCCGTTGATAAAGACCATTATAAACTAGGTCCTTAAGATCTCCAGCTTAGCTATAAGCTCCTCTACTTCCTCAGGCAGAGTTTTGAGAAAGTTTTTAGCAGCCTTAGTAGAGACCGCACCATGCAGGGAAGGTCTTATCAAACCCATCTGCTCTAAAACTCTTAGAGAATATCTAACCTTATGCTGTGGGAGGTGGCTAAGATCGGAAAGCTTTAAAATCCCAATAGGCTCATTTTCTAATACAAGTTTCAATATGAAAACATGCCTATGGATGAGGTCGATTTCCCTCCTTAGATTAGACATCATATAGAATTTCAATCTGTAAACGAGCTATATAAATATGATTGACTTTATATCAGAACATTTCATAAAACCCATCTATAAAGGTACAGGCTATAATATTTACAATACTATAATTTATGGCCTTCTACTTGGAATAGGCATTATTTTAGCGGACAAGATGCTTAAAAAGCTAAGAATCTCGATTAATAGAGAGTTTTACTTTGCTACTATCCCCTTCTTAACATTAGCATCAATATTACGCGCTTTAACGGACGCTCACATCTTGCCAACATCATTTTTCTTTATAACTCCCGGGATTTTCCTAACAATCTTCCTATTAACCTTCTTCAGCCTAGGTATAGCGCTGATATTAGAAAATAAAAAGGGGATAGAGTACCATAAGTCCTTTTTTGGTTTTGGGCTAGGATTTCTAGCATACCCTCTAGCATTGCTATTACAAAATATTCGCTTTTGGGTTCCCTTACTCCAGATAATCGCTGTAACTGTAGTATCCTCTCTTTTTATTCTCTTCTTCTTGAGAGCATTTAAAATCAAGAGTAAAGTAATCTCTCTTATCTACTCCTCCCATATGCTTGATGCGAGCGCTACTTTTATAGCCATCCAGTTTTACGGCTACTGGGAAGAGCATGTCTTTGAGAACTATCTTATACATTTAGCAAATACAGCTCTAGTTTTATATCCCCTTAAGATACTCATTCTTATAATAGCAATTTCCTTACTGGAAAAAATAGATGAGAACTCACTGTGGTATTATGCAATTTTCTTGTTAGGATATTCCCCTGGATTGAGAGATACCTTTAAAATAATGCTATTAGGTTAATAGCAAGAATTACACCCGCTACCACAAGCTGAGTCTACGTTTGGATTGCTTAATGAGAACCAAGAACCCTCTGGAGTCTCGATGTAATCCAGCTCCACATCTTCAAGATAATAAGCGGTCTTCTCGTCTAAAAATATCTTGACATCGTTGCTCTCTATTACTTTATCTCCTTCCCCGGGCTTCTCTTCCAAGGCAAGGCCGTAATGTGGCCCTCCACAGCTCGCACCTGCGATGAATATCCTTAGACCGTACCCAAGCTTATTTTCTTTTTCTAAAATATTCTTAATTTCCTCTGCTGCTTTTTTAGTTACTTTTACCATTCCTTTAACCTCTTTCAGAAGAAAAAGCTTCTAACAATTGAAAATATTCCAGAAATTTAATTTATAAGTGAGGTTTATTTTCTTACACATCGTTTAAGGACTACCGAAGCTTCTGTTGAAATAACTCCAGCTTCTATTATAAGTCTCCTCAATAGATGAAGAACTACTACCGTTAAAGTAGATATAATGGGCAGATTGGTTCTCGGTTTTAGTACCGTCAGAGTATATAATTATCGCCCCAACTGTTTCACTCTCATTATAATTAGTATGACAATTGGTACAGTAGATGTTCATCGTTAGATTATGCTCTAGATTTATAGTCCTTGGAGTATAGTATCCAAAAGGTCCGCTAAGCTGGGTATAATTTGGAAGGTAACCATGACATATACATGCAGTTGAGTTATGAGCCGTATAATTTCCAGATGATGTGACATTCACCACCTGGCTCGGATGACACTTCCAGCAGAATTGAGCATCACCATAATCTGTGCTATTGCGGATAGAATGAATGGTATGACTTCCTGCGAAAGTGGTTTTTCCAGGATAAATAGCCATTACTGCTATAACGACTAGGAGAATCGCCGATAATACCATAGACCAAGTCGTTCTTGCTTGCATTTTAGTCCCCTCCTGGCAGTTTATCTGGGAAAGGATGGCAGTAGGTACAATCCTTTGAGGCAGAACGGTTGAAATTAGCCTTAGCGTTGTTATAAAGCGTCGAATCATGACAAGTCGTACAAGTCGTTATCTCTAGAGGAGTTTGAAGTGTGCCTGATATATTATAATAGAGGTATTGGGGCTTTCGCGTCAAATTGTGTCTCAATCCTATCCCAGTTGAAATTATTGGAGTTTTATTTGCATAGGTAGGCATAACCGTATGACAACATTCACACCACTTCCAGGTGTACTCTTCTGGACCACCACCAGATTCAAAGGTCCCATGGCTTCCTGTATGACAGTCTTGACAATCTATCACAGAACTATTACCGTGCACGCTCGTATTGAAAAGAGTCTGATTGACGTATTTAGTAGGTGCGTTCTTCGTATTATTCATGGTTGTCCAACTAAAATGACATCCTCTACAATTAGTGGTTGCTAGTGTAGCGCTATGGAAATTGTATGGGGCTTGATTATCCTCGGTATGACAGCCATAACACTCTGTGTTAGTTAGAGATGTTGAATGTGACTGCTTAGTACTATTTGGTATATATGTGGCGTTTCCCCAGGCTTTTCTAAGGTTCTCATCCGTGCTAAGATGGCAGAAGGTACAGTTCCGGGTGTCAGGCAAATAGTCAACGATAAGCTGATAATGATAAGTAGCATTAGACTCATTCACGCTCCTATTCCTATTAAAAGCGAAAAAGCTTCCAGCACTACCCCTAAACTCCCATGAGACGCCATGACAGCTTCCCTCGCCAGAGGTAGCATTATAGCCGACACAAGAAGTAGAACGCTTCAAGGTACTGCCAAATATCTCAGAAAGATTAGTAGTGACATTTATCTCGGTTCCAGTGTAGTAGTCTGTAGCGTTAATATGCTCCTTCACCACAGGAACAGAGGCATTATCATAATCAGACCTCAACACAAACTTATTCACCAAGGGACCCGAAGGCCCAACAGGGCCAGGATAAGGGCCATTAGGCTTACCGAGAGACTCATTAATCACGTGACAATCCTCACAAACCTTCGCATTAGCAGCATCCGCACCCTCACCAGTAAGACCAGTATTATTATGACAAGCCGGACAACTCTCATAAGCCTTATTCTCCACGCTACCATTACCAGGAGGATACTCAGCAGAATCATCACCCTCCCAGTCAAAATAAAAGTGCACGCTAGCAACCTTACCCGGAGGCGTAGCCCCAAAAAGCTGCTCAGAATGCAGATTAACAAGCAAGCTCACATCCGGGCTACCGTCAAAAAAGCCAGAAGAAGACGTAGAAGTATTATGACACTTCACACAATACGTGGAATCATCAGAGTTAGTCTCATTCCCAGAATGCCTAATAGTACGATTACCAAAGATATTATTAGTGAAAGGATACCTATCCCGGATCCCCCAAGTCTTCGCGGTAGTCTGATTCCTATGACAAGCCGTACAATTACGAGAAGGCTGACCACCAGGCAAAAGACCACTACTAGAACCATAATGCGAGACATTAGACCTCCCAGTCTGAACAATAGACCTATACAAGGTGTCATTAGCATCCACAACACTATTATTATGACAATCCACACAGCCAACCGAGACATTAATATCAATATTCACCAGCGTACTCTCATTATCAAAATGCTCATACACCAAGGGAGCAGAAAAATTACCCAGACCAGAGGCATTACGGGTATGACAATAAGTACAGTTCCAAGGCGTCTTATAATTACTCGGATGCCCACTAGGCTGCGAGCCATTACCATGACAAGCCCAACACGCCTTAGTAACATTACCCCAAGACAAAGGCGTAGAATTCGAGGCATTCACATTCAAGTTACGATGAACACTCTCATTCACCGCAGAAAAATTAACCCAGATATTTTTCGAAGAATCCGCATGGCACCCTGCTGATCCACAGTCTGCCCCACCTATTCCAGGATTAACTGAAGTAGTATGGAAATTATATGGAGCTGTTCCACCTGCATGACAATCATAGCACTGAGAATTACTTGTTTCATTGTGAGCCCTAACAGTACTATTTGGTATATATGTGGCGTTTCCCCAGGCTTTTCTAAGGTTCTCATCCGTGCTAAGATGGCAGAAGGTACAGTTCCGGGTGTCAGGCAAATAGTCAACGATAAGCTGATAATGATAAGTAGCATTAGACTCATTCACGCTCCTATTCCTATTAAAAGCGAAAAAGCTTCCAGCACTACCCCTAAACTCCCATGAGACGCCATGACAGCTTCCCTCGCCAGAGGTAGCATTATAGCCGACACAAGAAGTAGAACGCTTCAAGGTACTGCCAAATATCTCAGAAAGATTAGTAGTGACATTTATCTCGGTTCCAGTGTAGTAGTCTGTAGCGTTAATATGCTCCTTCACCACAGGAACAGAGGCATTATCATAATCAGACCTCAACACAAACTTATTCACCAAGGGACCCGAAGGCCCAACAGGGCCAGGATAAGGGCCATTAGGCTTACCGAGAGACTCATTAATCACGTGACAATCCTCACAAACCTTCGCATTAGCAGCATCCGCACCCTCACCAGTAAGACCAGTATTATTATGACAAGCCGGACAACTCTCATAAGCCTTATTCTCCACGCTACCATTACCAGGAGGATACTCAGCAGAATCATCACCCTCCCAGTCAAAATAAAAGTGCACGCTAGCAACCTTACCCGGAGGCGTAGCCCCAAAAAGCTGCTCAGAATGCAGATTAACAAGCAAGCTCACATCCGGGCTACCGTCAAAAAAGCCAGAAGAAGACGTAGAAGTATTATGACACTTCACACAATACGTGGAATCATCAGAGTTAGTCTCATTCCCAGAATGCCTAATAGTACGATTACCAAAGATATTATTAGTGAAAGGATACCTATCCCGGATCCCCCAAGTCTTCGCGGTAGTCTGATTCCTATGACAAGCCGTACAATTACGAGAAGGCTGACCACCAGGCAAAAGACCACTACTAGAACCATAATGCGAGACATTAGACCTCCCAGTCTGAACAATAGACCTATACAAGGTGTCATTAGCATCCACAACACTATTATTATGACAATCCACACAGCCAACCGAGACATTAATATCAATATTCACCAGCGTACTCTCATTATCAAAATGCTCATACACCAAGGGAGCAGAAAAATTACCCAGACCAGAGGCATTACGGGTATGACAATAAGTACAGTTCCAAGGCGTCTTATAATTACTCGGATGCCCACTAGGCTGCGAGCCATTACCATGACAAGCCCAACACGCCTTAGTAACATTACCCCAAGACAAAGGCGTAGAATTCGAGGCATTCACATTCAAGTTACGATGAACACTCTCATTCACCGCAGAAAAATTAACGAAAATATCTCTTGATGGATCAGCGTGGCATGCGCCACAGTCTCCAGTATTGTGGATGCCGTCTCCAACAGTTGCTTCAACATTAAGATCTGTATGGACATTTAACTTGCCATTTATCCCATGACACCCAGTGCAATTTAGACTTTGATCTATATAGGTTCTGTTGTTATGGCAGTTCAGGCATGTTGTGTTCGTAACATATCCTCTAGTAGTAACATTGAAGGGTATTAGCCAAGATGAATTACTTGCATGTATATTCGTATCTATAGTTATAGGTCCCAAAGTCTTATTACTAGACTCGCTATAAATAGTCTGGTTGTTGTGACATGCTTTGCAATTTAGATTAGAATGACTACGGTTTATCTGAGTCAGATTGCTTGCCATGAGAGAACTACTTGCATTACCATGACATAAAGTATTATTACATCCCTGTGTCTCATAGTTGGTATTTCTATATCCAGGAAAATGATAGCTAGTATCATTATGACAGAAGTTGCAGGAGAGATTGCTTCTATTTCCTCTACCAAGGTCGCCATGAGTCATGTTATTTGTCTGTGAGCTTATCCAGTTGGGTACACTCTGATTTGCTCTTGCTTTTCCCCAAGTAGAAGTAGTGTTGTGACATTTGCTACATGCTGGTATAGAGGATACGTTATGAGCAGACGAAGTATAAGAATGGCAATCGGTACAATTGGGCGGTGACGAGAAGGGGTTTGTCACATTATGTTGCACTACACCTACATTTCTCGGAGAAGGCGCCCCGCTACCATGGCACGTATCGTCTTGACTCCCGCAGGTAGTATTCCACCACAGAGAGGGAGTGCTTTTTGGTGTGCTTGTTATATTATGGCCATGACCATGACAATAGCGGCAGTCTCTTCCAGCATGTAGATATGAAGTGTTTAATGGAGTAATTACAGAAGATTGATGGCAAGTCGAGTTTGCACAATAATATACTGTTATATTAGTAGAACCATCTAACTGGTATTTGGAAACACTACTATTATAGTATGCATTATGGCATGATGTGCAATTTGCACCTGCAACACTACCATGCTTCGTATTGGTGCTTTGAACGGTTATAGAGCCATGACAATCAGTACAGTTCACATTATCGCTTCTCGGGTAATCTCTAGCTAGAGTATCTCCTAACTCTCTAGTACCGTGACATCCTAGAGATTCTTGATCGGGGAAAGGCTCTGCAACACCTCCCAACGCTGGTTGTGCGCCATACGTACAGCTTTTTGGCATTTGAGGATTATTTCCTCCAATATCGTAGGGCTGACCTAGAAAAGGCAAGGATTCATATGCGTCTCTATCTGCATCATAATGCGTTCTATTAAATGCCGCGTCAAAGCCAGATCCTATCTGCGCATCGCCATTACCTTTCGCCAAACTACTTACCCTTGGAGACGTTATATTGGCCAGTCCACTAGCATCGTTACCGGTCGTCCCTGTTATATCCCAATACCACTGCGGCCAATTGCTACCGCCATGATGCATATGCACCCAGTCTGGAAAAAAACCTGCTACATCTCTATTAGCACCTGGATGAGTTACCCCACTCAAATCTGTTGTCCCTCTTTGTTGATAGTCTCCTGTACCAAAATTATTGTCCCTAAGATGGCATGAAGAATTATCTACACTAGTGATGCATCCCCGCGCTGTTGAGTCAAGTTGATTTGCAGTAGTAGAGCCTTCTATCTCTAAATTAGGCTTAGATATGTTATATCTCCCGGTATCTATAGCACTTACCCCTCCGACGAGAATCAGCAACGCTATAATAAAAAAGATACTAAACTTTTTTTTTGTAGAACTCCTCAACAGCCAAAAAACGATAAATAATCCTATTATTCCCCTAAAGAGTGACCCGAAAAATGAAGATGGAAAACTACCTGTGACTGCTATTTTCTGGCTTCCTCTGCCATCAATCCACTTATTATGGCCATCTGTTGCTTTGACGACAATGATATAATCTCCATAGGTATTTGGGGTGAACTCTCCGGTCCAGTAACCATCATCATCTGCATCCGAAAGGGCAACCTCAGAATTTTCTCCTGGCCCAACAATATACGCTGTAACCTGCCCAGAACCAAGAGAGGTGCTCCCTACAAGAGCGTTTGTATGATCTTTAAGGGTTGCATTGATTAGCAATGTATCTCCAACTCTGGGAGATGTGGAGTTTACTGATATCGCAGTAACATTCAACTGCCCACGCACAAATATTTTGAACTGAGCTACTATAGACCCCGTTGGCGATGATTGGTTTCTAACTAGTACTGTCCACTCTCCAGGCGTTTCGTTAGAGCTTGATCCCCACGTATAATTGTATGTGCCCAAGCCTCTTGTAGTAGAAACGCCTAGATCAGGACCAACAACAACATTGCTAGCATTATCATATATTGTTATATAGATGTTTGGAGATGTTCCACTTACATACCACCATCCAGAGTCGGTTGACCAATAGTTTTCATATCTCCCTGAGATCTGAATCTTTTTGTATCCATAGTCGTAGTACTTCCTATCTGCAGAACCTGTTATTCTGGTAGCAGTTACCGCAGTTGTTTTGGCACCTGGAGGGACATCATATACCTGCTGCCAGCCATAGCCTCCTGGACCGGTAGATTCATTAATCTGAGCTGCATACGCATCTCCAGCCGATAACAGCAAAGCAAGGATAACTAATATTGCGGCTATTTTGATTATAGACATCCTTCCTCCAAGTATAGTCTCTTATTCTAAATATAAGAGTTTCTTTTAAGAATTTGTAAAAACGAACAATAAGCTTGTTTTGTATGTTGCTAAATTTTTAGAAACCGTAGTGCTTATATTAGATCTTGTGTGGCAGAATATGCATGTTACTCTATAGTTCTTTAAGTAATTCGGTATCCACGCCCACTAATACTACTTTCACCCCTCTAAGCGAGGAAAAGTATTCTTTCACAGCGTTAGAAGGGCCAGTGGGATCGACGTATATAATCGGAGCTCCATAGATATAGGATATAAAGGCTGCGTCTGTGCTCGGGAAAGCAGCGCTAGTAATAACTATAATACTGGAAGAAGATCTCTTTGCAATCTCGATTGACGTTTCAACACGGTTCTTCCCTTGGATTCTTTCTACTTTAGCGATAGACGCTAGTGCTGTTTCAACTTCCTTAGAAACAGCAACTGGGCCCCCTACTATTATGATCTTTTTTGGATTTAACTTTGATATCGCACTAAGGGTACTTCGAGGCAAATCGGTTGGACGAGTTAGTAATATCGGGATTCCCGCAGACTTAGCGTATGCGATAGCAGCCATAGAGTCAACTTCTAGGTCTCCTCTCGCTAAAATTAGTGAGTCAGTTGAATCGAATTTTTGTAGGACTCTATAGGCAGATATGTTGTATACATCTTCTCGAATTTTTTCTGAGGTTTTTGCCATAGCCCTTAATGCTCCAGGATCCTCAGGATTTGGATACATTCCAAGTAATATAAGGGGACCAACCAGGGTTTTTGGCCCATCAAAAGTATCTGCATACCTTAGGTTTTTTTCTATAATAATCTGCCTTAGAAGTTCCGTAGTTAGGATGCTAACTCCGCTTTTAAAGGGATCAGATTCAACGGTAGCTGGTGATCCCCCTCCTCCTATGATAGGTAGTGAGGTCTCTTCGGACTGACCTTCTGCCAGTTTAACTATAACTCTGTGAAATGAAATAGGCTTAACCCCCCTCTCAACATGACAACTATAACAGTCTGTGTTATCCGTGGAATTATAATGATCTCCTAGAAAACTCGCATTCCCCCACGCTATTCTTATGGTTTCATTTTCCTGCCTGTGACAGTATAAGCAGTTATTAGTATCTGGGAGATGCTCTTTTACAGTAAAGGTATAGGGGTCACTTTGATTAAGGGTTTTACTGGTGTCAAAAGAATAATATCCATCAATAGGATGCGCACTTGATATGCCATGACATCTACCCTCGCCGGTATTATTGTTGTATCCAAAACATGTTGAAGAAGTTACGGCTGCACCGCTTATCCTTTGAGATGGAACACCTACCGGTGCACCAAAATAATGCTGGTAAACTTTTCTAGCATTATAATCCTCTCTGAGCCTATACTGGAAGTGTTCCCCTGTCCCAGTACTATTAAAGGGCCCTAATCCGCCTTCTAAATGGCAGTCTTCGCATATCCGTGTTTTACCAGGCCATATTCCGTTTTCATGACATGCGAAACAGCCTTCCCATTTCTGAGGAGGGTCAACTCCAATAGTGCTTGTATCATTACCATCACCCTCCCAGTCATAATCTAAATGCACCCAACTTGCTGCACTAACTCCGGAAAAAGTAAGAGTGAGGATAAGAATAGGGAGAAAAATATTACTCTTCACTCACAACACCTACCTTATTTTTCTTAGGACCTCATATTTATTTTCTTCACAAACTTCTCTTGTTGCCCACCGATCTCTGCCCGCGAGAAGTATTACTGTTTGGAAGTCTTCCCAAACGTTATCACTTATATACAGCTTTTTTTCTCCTTTTCTAATGGCTTCCTTCTCATTTTCTGTTAGAATTCCGCTAACAATGTCTCCCACTCCTTCGTATGCATCTGGCCCTCCTAATATAAGGATATACCTCCTTTTTTTGAATTCCGAGAAATTGGATGCATCTACGTGTATTATTTTTACTCCATTTTTTTCTAAAAATGAAATGAAGCTCTTGGAGATATTTCCGTCAATAGAATTTGCGAGAAACACTACTGGTGGACGTGAATATCCACTACCGCTATTGTACCCCTCTGTTATCGGATCCCCTGCTACCCCGTAAACAGAAAAATGAGACAAGTTTGCCCAGATATAGTTTTCAGCTTTATTAATACCACTGCTGTAAACATCGGGAGCTCCTTTCTCAACTAGCCCTACCTCCTGACTTAGCGGTATCCATTTTTCTTCGCTTTCAGAATACCAGTATAGCCGGAGAGAATCTTCACTGATATCCCCAGATTGCCCTCCTTCACCATCCCCTGTTCTATCCAAATCTTCCTCGCTGTAATATATCTTTAGAAGGGCCCATGAGACATTAGCTCCAGAGCCGTCGTTAGTCTTGGTTATATCTACTTTGACAAACTTGTTGAGAGAGTACTGAGATTCTAACCCATATGCGGATGTCATCGGTCTTGCTGAGAGGTCCGAAGGCTCTCTTCCAGCTTCTATTGTTATATTTAATAGGGAATCAGTCTCCGGCATAAACTCTATTAGAGTACTCGTGAGGTTTCTAACATCCACTTCGAGGAATTCCTTTTCACTAGCATTTTTTAGAAAACTCGCATACGGCGCCAGTACTTCAACTTCTACCTCCTTTGTAGATGAGTGGCCTAAAGCGTCGGTTGCAATTATTTCTATAATGTTTTTTCCTAGGGAATAGCTTACCTTCTCAAGGAAAGTGCCTGGCGTGTTCCAAGAATCTACCATATCCCCATTGAGTTTGAGGGTTATATTATCAATTCCGCTTCTATCGCTAACTTCTCCCTTTACCGTGTTGTTAAAGATATTAATACTTGAGCCATTAGAAGGATTAAAAACTCTTATAACAGGCGGTGTTAAGTCTATTGATCCCCTCGTTCCTGTGATTTTAACAGATGCTTGATTGTTTGATTCATTCCCCTCATCAATTACATCTTCTGGATCTATGACTATTGATATTTCTTGTTCTCCCTCTAGAACAATCCAACTGAAGCTTGTTGTAGTATTTGAATTTCCAGATACAGATAACTCTTTTGTAGCTTTAACTATGTTATCTACTCTTAACTCGGCGATGAAAGAGCTGACATCAGTCTCGTTTTCATTTATTATGGTTGCCTCTATGCTTATATTATCCCCCTCCACGAGATTAGAATCTTTAATAATTATGTTCTCCGGGTATATTGCAAGGTCAGGCTTAGCTTTAACATACACCTCCTTTGTAGCAAGATTGTTCTCACTACTTGTTTCGTAATTGGGCGCCACTTGGTTTGGATCGGCATAGAGAGTGATGGTATGGTTTCCATAGCTTGGGGTCCAATATACAGATACATTGGTTACTGAATATGGCTGAAGAGTGAAAACCTGCTTACCGATATACCCTCCACTAGTGATGTTTCCATCATAGAAGAAGAGGTAGAGTTGAGAAGTACTTGCATTTCCCAAGTTGCTTACGGTGGCTGTTATCAATACTCTACGTCCATCTACGAGAGAATCAGAGAAGTATACCTCTGAAGAATTCAAAGAAATGTCCGGTTCGGTTACAAAAACCACAATACTCTCGCTAGCAGAAGCTCCATTACTGTCTGTGACTGTTATATTTATAGTATGGTTTCCGGCACTTTCATAGCTCCAAGTATAGCTATAGTTTGAGTCATTTGAAATCTCAACCCCGTCTAGCATTATACTATAATTCAACTGGTCTCCATCAGGGTCTTGGGCTGAAGACACTATTTCTATTTTCTGACTCTCAATGTAATAAGAATGATTCGTAGGAGAAAGGATCGTGATAATTGGGGGACGGTTCACATTTAAAACCGTAATATTCCAGGAAACATGTGCTGCCAGTGAAATGTCATCTACAATTGCCTTTACCTCATGTACGCCACTACTATTGTAATCGGATTGATATGTCCAAGAGCTTCCGGATGCATCAGCGACCTTCGAGCCATCTAGGTACCAGGTATAGAATAAGGGGTCTCCATCAGGATCTATTGCCGTTACATTAAAAGTGAAATTCTGGGTTTCATTGATAGTTGGATTATATTGTGGATAATGCTGAGTTATGTTAGGAGGATCATTGATGTTTGCAACTCTAAATAGTATCTCTTCGAAATCCCATTCTTCGCCATCTGTAACTGAGATATTTATTGAATATATCCCCACATCACTATTATTGGGTGTGAATGATATTACTCCTGTTGATTCATTAATATCAAAAAGAGTAGTATTATCATAGAAGGATAGTACATCACCATGTATGATATCATCGTCTGACGCATTCACATCATAGTAAAAAGGTTCATCTTGAGTTGCATTTAGCTTTCCAATCTCCTCGAGCGCAGGGGGATCATTTACGTTTACTATTTCTAAGCTAGCTGTATCCGAGACCGTTACTAGGCCATCCGATACTGAAACGTTAACAGTATAATTCCCCACATCCCAATTGTCTGGCGTGAAGGATATAGCGCCAGTAGCATTGATATTAAATTTTGTGAGGTTTGGGATTATAGTAGCGCTGAAGCTAAGCTGGTCTATATCACTCGCATTTACATAGAATACAGAAAAGTTGTCTTCTATAAAGGTCATGTTGCCTAAATATAACGTTGGAGGCTCGTTACTAACTTCAACTAAAAAGGAGCCTATACCTGCCCCTCCCTCTTTATCATAGACAGATAGAGTTACATTTTTAACACCAAGATCAGAAGATGTGTTAGCTGTGAAAGTATGTACTATATACTCTCCTAACCCTCTGCTACAGTCGCCTAAATTCCAAATATACTGTAGCTCATCTCCTTCCGGATCATAAGAGCCAGATCCATTTAGGGTTAATGGCCTATTTCTAAGAGTGGAGTTATTGGCTTCTATTAACGCAATAGGAGGCTGGTTGAAATATGTTGAATACTCATAAATATTCAAGCCCTCTGCCGGTTGCAATCCACTATAATTAACTTGGTAGCCAGGGGCCTTTTTCTCGCCATTTTCAATAGTATCAAAACGTATTTGGTAGAATCTATCAGAGTTTGGTGGAGTTATATTTTTTAATATCCATGTGAGATTTCCTATCGCATTTGTAGAGGCATTATAGGCGTTAATAAGAGGATATACTTCAAGCTCCTCTACGTAGGTTTCCGAGCACCACCCATATGCGCCCCCATTATCAGTTATACTTATTTTGACCCACCTACCAGACACGCCAGGCGGAAATTGATGTGTTGATGAATAAGTTGAGCTTCCTACAACGGTAATCACTGTTGTATATGTGATATCATCCTCACTAACTTGTATAGTATAGTCCTTAGGATGAGAATATCCCTCCCATCCTATGATTTTTACGCTAGACAAATCTCTCTTTTCACCTAAATCTATTTTTAGCCAGTTTTCACAGCCACAGCTTCCACAGTCAGTTCCCCACATAGTATTTTTATTTCCATCAACAGCTCTCCAAGGCTCATAGCCTCCCCCATAGCTAGAGCTAGCGGTTGCCGTTTTACCTAACGCTATATTAGTTGCCCCAGGTTCCCCTGTAGACTTTTCAAATAAATACTCTACTTCTGCTACTTCATTTCCTTGTGAGTCTACCTCATATATCCTTATGGAGTTATTGTCGAACGTCCCAGAGCCACCTACACTAGATATTTCATAAGTAAAGTTTAATTCCAGCTTAATGGGTGCATTCTCCCTTTCACTCGTACCTGAATTTACAGTTACGTTCTTATAATAGTGCCATGTAGCCGGCGGGAGTGCCTCAAAGCTTAACGTCGCTTCACCTGAGGTATAGTTCGACTTATTTGCGTATATAGTTAGGGTGTAGTTTCCTTGGATGAAAGAATCGTCTATTATGGCTTTATAGATGTTGTCACCGACTCTAGTAAGATTTTTCCAAACTTCTCCACAAGGAGTGGTTATTATAGCCTGTACTATGTCGGCAGTTGCGTTTTGCCCATAGTAATTAGTAACCGTACATTCTAGAGTTACATTTTCATTGACATAGTAATTCTCCTTATTTAGTGAGCATGATACATCAAGCTCTTTTATTTCATAATCTATGAAAAACTGGACTATCTCATAATCTACTGCCCCACTGCTATCTCTGACCGAGATGTTCACGAAATAGGTATTTCCTGCCTGAGATAACGTGGGAGTGAAGTTTATTTCTCCTGTGGTAGAGTTAATGTCGAACAGAGGAGTATCATCCGAAAATATTAAGGTATCATTGTCTCCTTTATCTATATCGGACGCATTAATTTTCAGATAAAAAGTGTGGTTAGTAATTGCAGTTTGGGGTCCAATATGCTCTAATACTGGGGGATCATTAGTGTTATTCACGTAGACATCGAATATGAGGGTATCGCTTTCGCCTTCACTATCTTCAACTGTTATGTTTATAGTGGTATATCCTACCTCGCTATTACCTGGTATCCATGTAGCAAATCCAGTGGAAGGGTCTATGCTGATTTTTGTGTTGTTTACATACCATGTAAGGGTATCCCCATAACCTGCATCTACATCATCATCTGTGGCATTGAAATCATAACTCCAAATGGTGTCTTCATTAACTATTGTCTGGGGAGAAGTGGTATTAATTAGTGGTGGATCATTGGTGTTAAAAATTGTCAGGTAAAATGTCTTAGATCCTAGAACACCTTCGCTATCACTAACTGTTATATTTATCCCATAGTCTCCTACTTGCCAGTTATCTGGAATAAAGCTGATGTACCCTGTAGAAGAGTTTATTTCAAAGAGGGAGGTGTTATCAGAGAAGTTCACCTGGCCATTGTAAATAAACAGGTCTCCAGTAGCACTTCCTGATGAGCCATCGTCAGTAGATATCGTTAAAGTAATTCTATGATATCCTCTTTTTAAGGTTTCAATTATAAAGTCTGAAGAGTTTCCTATGCTTCCATTAATATCGGAACTCCAGTGATAAGCTAAAATTTCTCCATTCGGATAAAAAGCAGAACCATTAAAAGTTACAGCACTGTGATAGGGGAAAGTAATACTGGAAAGATTGAGGGAAAAAAGGGAGTCCTCATATGCCCCAAACCATCCAATAACCTGAGGAGAGATTATTTTAACAATAGGATGGACTGAAGCTGTCTGCGCTGGGTTTTGCCGAAACATTGGCCAGAGAACCTTTGACTTATTATAAACTCCTGTCTCCCAAACATATATCCAAGCCCCCTGAGTGGTAACAATGACTTCCGTTTTATTATCCAAGTCTGTATCCCCTATCGCAGGAGATGATCCAACTTGACTATCAACCTGAATCGGCCAACCTTCAATATTAGACCCATTAAAACTCCAGGCATACACTTTACCGTCAGATGAACCTACTACTACATCCACACTTCCGTCACCATCCACGTCACCTAGAGCAGGGGATGAATCCACATTACCTTCGGTCGATTTTGGCCAGCCATCTAATAAGGTACCATTATAATTCCAGACATATACACTGTGGTCTCTACTACCTACAACTACCTCTAAGTATCCATCCCCATTCAAATCACCGCAAGAGGGAGAAGACTCTACATAATTATATGTTGTAACAGGCCAACCTGCTAGAGCAGTTCCATCATGCCGCCATGCATATACTTTAAAGTCCTCTGAGCCCGTTATTATCTCTGGATAGCCGTCTCTATCTAGGTCGCAGGTAGCAGGGGATGCTACCACGGGCCCGCCCGTATCAACAGGCCATCCACTAACAGGGGCTCCATCCCAATGTAATGCATAAACTTTACTATCACCAGAACCTGCAACTATTTCTATCGCACTATCGCCATCTAAATCAGCAACCGAAATTGAGTATATAGCTCCACCGACAGATTTAGACCACATTAGGCTTCCATTACTATACCAAGCCTGTAAACTGCCATTTTCTAGACCTACAAGTATTTCGAGCCCATTAGAAATATTACTATCTAAGTCTACTAAAACAGGAGAGGACTGAATATTGTTACCAGTGACAGTGAAAAGCCCGCTTTGATTTAAAACTCCAGAACCATTGTAATACCATGCATAGATTTTTCCTAAGCTGGAACCCACAACAACAGATAGTTTACCATCGCCCATTAAGTCTCCTACTGCTGGTGGACCGATACTTTCTCCATCGGTAGATACCTCAAGATAGCCGGAGGGGAATAAAGTCTCGTTGGTATAGTAGAAAGCATATACCCTCCCTCTGCCCTGGTGGATTCCTGGGCCTCTTGAGAGTACTATCTCAAGGCCAGTAGACAAATTGCCATCAAGATTTACTATTATCGGAGAACTAAGACTATTCCCCACATAATAAGGCCATCCCGTCTGGTTTCCTAAAGCATATACACTGGGGTAAAGATAGATTAAGCAGATTATCGCTATGAGATATTTTATAGCTTTTAGTCTATTACATGACATCTCTGACAGTTCCACATCATGTCAACTATAGTTGCGCTATGGAAATTATCTGGAGTCTCGATACTTTCTCCAGGTTTTTTGTTCTCGTTTGCACTCATATGGCATGTCCAGCAAAGTGTCTCATCGCACTGACCCATGGTAACGATCGGCGGGTTACCCCACTTTGCTCTCTCAGTTGCACTAGATGCTTCTGCGCATCCGTCTACAGGATCCTCGGCAAGAGTCTTCTTATGGCAGTTAATGCACTTAGTAGTATTATAGGTTCCTCCAGGCTTAAGACTTTGGTTAGTGCCATAATGAGAAACTAATGCAGTCCAGTTGGTAGCTGTGTCTCCAGTATTGGTGATCATGCTATTGTTATGGCAGGACTCGCATTCCGCAGTTGTAGTAACGGCCGAACTGGTTGGAGAATGCTTATAGACAACTGGCGCTGAAAAGTTACCCTGATCGTGACACGCTGGACATGCTTTAGGATTCTTCAGATTGGGCCATGTAGAATGATTCATATCACTCGACGGTGCCGTGCCATTACCATGGCATGCCCAACATGGTGTATTTTCATCTCCACTTTCAGTCCTATTTAATAGCCTATGTATCGAATATGTGGAGTTAAAAGCGGTTCTGTTAATCGTTTTTGGAGCAGCTCCGCTTCCTCCTTCTTCGGGTAAAGCATGACATGAGGTGCAATTTTTCGGATTGCTTCCTGAGGCCTTACCAATAGAGATATTATGCATGAATTCATCCAACTTATCCCCTAACGTATTATTTCCATGGCAAGAGAAGCAGGCTGAGTCATTATAGCTTCCCAAGCTATGGTTAAAGTATCCGGAGACAGAGCCCAGGAGCCCAGTGGCGTTAGTTATTTCCGGCGGAGCTGGAGAGAACAAGCTGCCGATATAATTCGAGCTGCCATTATAGTGGCAGTCCTGGCACCATGTTGAAGTGGTATTTATGGTACCATTTATATAGTCCCAAGCCTGTTGGGCTCCTGAGCTTTTTCCAAGGGCGGTAGAGTTGTGTTTTGTGTCTCCGTGACAGTAATAACAGGATGAGTTTTGCATGCTTCCGGCACTGTCATTCCAATACGGGGTGGAACTCCATTTTGAGCCGTTAGAATGGTTTAACTGAGGTACTCTCGGTGGATCTAAATTGTTAGTTCCGGTTATAGCTGATGTTGTATGGCAAGTGGTGCAATTAACGGCAGAGGAGTTTGAAGTTGAGAAAGTGTTGTTTTGCAGTAGATATTTGATTGGATGAATATCTATATCCTTTGAGGTGTTTGTGTGGCATTGAGTGCAATTAACGCTTCCAGCATGCCTCTCTCTACTACCATGACAAGTAACGCAGATCGTATCATTAGATATACTTAAAGTCGGCTTTTGCAATGTGGAGTCATGAATTCTGCCCGAGTTGTGGCAGGTTGAATTAGTGCAATTGATTTGTTGTCGTGTAGTATGTTGTTCTATACTCTTCAGATAACTTTTGGTATCTGTGAAATCGAAGCCTGTTGAGGAATTCTGATGACAATATGAGCAGTTAGTGTATCCGCCCGCCGTATAAAGCCCGTCTCCACTCTTAAACCTTTTCTTTCCGTAGTGATAGAAACTGTAATTCCCACCAGTCTCACTTGGTCTTACACCATCTCCAGTAAAGCTACCGTAATCTGGGTCATTAACATTTGGTATAAGCATCTCTGACATGGGCTGCGATATATCATCGCGATACTCATGGCAATTTAGACAGGATTCTAGGTCTGATGCCTCAAACGCTGTTGCTTGAATATCTGATCCGCTCCTATAATGCTCTGAGACATTGCTTAGACCTGCAGCGCTCCAGTTGAATACGCTGTTCATTGCTCCACTCGAGAGATGGCAGTCAGGGCATGTCCATGGTGACTTATACTTGGTTTTGTTATGACTGTCTGCAGGATTAGTGCCATTACTGTGGCATGCCCAGCACCTGCGGTTATTCCAGTCAGAGCCTGATGTATCAGTAGTTCCAGGATCACCAGAGCGATTATTAAGCATGTAGTGGGCGTTATCTGAGATATTCATTGCAGAGAGATTCAAATGTTTAGGAGCGTTGCTACTGCCTAGATAATGGCACGAAGTACAGTTTCGACCTCCAGCTACACCAATTTTTACATTGTGTACAAACCTGTCCATACCAGGATCATCTTCACTACTTGCCTTATGACAGTTGGAACAAGTGGAGTCATTTCCGAGATAACTAGAACCTGTGTGTAATTCATAGCCGCTTGGGTTACGGTTGTAGAATTCGCCTGTGTCGTTTGTTATCTCAGGAGGACGTGGCGAGAAGTTATTTCCTTTATAAATAGAGGTGCTATCATTATAATGACAGGAACGACACCATTGAGAAGTACCATTTACAGAACCATTTACATAATTATTATCTACGTTGAGGATAGATACATAGCCAAGGGCAGTAGCATTATGCTTGGTATCTCCATGACAATAATAGCACGAGTCATTACTCAACACAGAGTCTGTATCATTCCAGTAGTCACCCCAAAGCTGCCCAGCAGACTCATTATTGCTGTGTCTCAGGCTACTTCCTATATAGGGAGCTGAAGTGCCATTAATCACTGCTGTAGAATTAGTGTGACATGAAGTGCAATTTACCGCAGTCGTATTGGCTCCGTATGAAGCAAGATCTTGTTGTAAGTAACTATTGTTGATTCCATGAATCTGCTTCTCGCTGCTTTGCCAGTTTGCATGGCAATCTGTACAGTTAAGGTTATTTGAATCTGCTACCTCAGGAAGATCATAAGAGGCGTGTTGCTGCCGATCTGAGTGGCACTCTAAGCATAGGCTATCATTGAACATAGTAGCCGGTTTTTTAATGGAATCTGTATGCAACTTTTGACCACTGTGGCATGTTGAGTTAACGCAGCTTGGACCCGTTGCCCTTGGGGTATGATCTGTAACATTTATCGTAGACCAGCTGCTTGAAGAGTTATGGCAAGGAGCACATCTGTCTACGTCGCTATTAGATGGATTAAACTCGTATATTGTCTTTACCTCGAGAGTGTCGTTGTGAAGCATTGTAGGCGTACTGCCTGTGCCATTCCAATGACAACCACTATCAGTACATTCTCTACTTATGTTAATATCACGTCCATTAGCAGCTGCCGCTGTAGTATGCTCATATACATCTACCGCTGATACGCTGTCACTAGCACTCTGATGACATTCTGTGCATTGGGTCTCTGAAGGCTTTATTAGGGTAGAGTTATGGAGATTATCCCCCGCTGTAAATGCAGAATAATCGGTCTTATGGCAACGCCCACAGTCTGAGCCGTTTACATTCAGCGTGGAAGAGCTGCTATTTGAGTGAGCATATATATCTCTTGCGTTATAATCGTCTTCGGCGTTTTGATGGCAGTTGCTACACTGGTAAGAGCTAGAATCGTAGGGTTGCTGTAGGCTAGAGTTGTGAAGTATGAGATACGATCCTCCACTGCCCTTAGCGTTACTGTCATGGCAATAGGAGCAATCGGTGATGCCTGAAACAGAGGACGTATGATTATAAATTACAATGGAAGAACCTGGACCAGTAGAGTTATGACAGGGAGCGCACCTGTCGTTTGCGCCGGATGTCCAGGGTGCAATATCCGTTCTAATCTTTAACGTAGCATCATGAATCCTGCCGCTATTGTGGCAGTCAGAGTTGACGCAGGTTTTAGTTACTGAAACGTTCACTCCCACTTCAGTATGTTCTGTAACGTCAGGCGCTCCAAAGCTATCGCTCGCATCTTGATGACAATACGAGCAGTTTGTGTAGCCATTAACCACCAAGTCAGAGGTTCTGTTCTTTCCGTAGTGATAGAAGCTGTAGTTTCCGCCTACTACTCCATCCCCATCTGTATCACTAAATCCTCCAAAATCAGGGTCACCTACGTTACCATTGTATAATATCATCTCTGATTTGTTGTGGCATGATAGGCAAGAGGTAATATTGTTTGGATAAGATGTTGCTGCTTGTATGTCTTCACCTTCCTTGAAATGCTCAGTGACATTTCTAGCTCCATAGAAGACACCTGCCCTGCTCCCTGACTCGAGGTGACAGGAGGTGCAGTTATATGGGCTCTTATAGTTCGACGGATGCTGGCTTCCAGGAGACGAGCCATTACCATGGCAGGCCCAGCAGGCATAGTTGATGGTATCTGCTGAAGAACCACTGTTTGGACCGAGATCGCTGGAATAATTATTAAGTCCAGCGTGAACTCCTTCTCTAAATGCTGATATGTTTAGCAAGCTAGGAGCAGATCCCCCTAGATCGTGGCAGGTTGTGCAGTTCTCTCCTCCAGCCCTGCCTTCCGAGACCTTGTGCAAAAAGACATCTATTTTCGGGTCCCCAGTCAAAGAGCCTTTATGACATTCAAAGCACTTTGAATCCGAGCTATCTGATGCAATGAAGCCTGTGTGATCTATTGGGCTTCCTGATGACGGATAGTAATTTCCTGAAGCATTTATGGTGGGCGGGATTGGATAGAGAGTATCGCCGTAATAGTTAGCATAATCTTCTCTATGGCAGCCAGAGCACCAGTAGCTGGTTGTATTTATGCTTCCATTGACATAATTAGTATCAACTAGGCCCTGACTAGCGTTGCCTAGGGCTGTATCGTTATGAGTCGTATTCCCGTGGCAGTAGAGGCATGCTGAGAGATTGTTGGTTGCATCCCAGTATCCTGGAGAAGTATTCCACTTGCTTCCATTACTATGGGTAATAGAAGAGGGAATCTGCGGCGTACTTGTTCCATTTACACTTGCTATGTTTCCTTGATGGCAAGAAGTACAGTTGGCTACATTGGAACTGTCATAGGGAGTAGAATAGGTGCCATCTTTTCTTATGTATCTTATACCGTGGATTTGCTTTTGAGGATTAGTTGAGTAGTTTATGTAGAGTTTTGGCCAACCGCTCTGGCTTCCAGCAATGGTGAAGTTTTGATCTGCGTCTTCGTTTAGTTCTGTTATCACAAAAGCCACGAAACCTTCGCCCTCATTTACAGCGGCCTGAACTGCCTCAGTGATTGTGATGTTTTTGAGACCCGTGGTACTTGCATCGAATGTTCCTCCACTGCTCTTTGTTCCTGAGCTATCAGCCCATACCGTGTCGTTCCCTGATGTACTGTCGTAGTCCCCTGTGGTTCTATTTACAACACCTATCGCCCCAGATGCTGCTCTAGTGACATTGACTGTGAGATTTGCTGCGTTAACGGTGGCGCCTTGGGGTATGCTTGAGATATCAAATTTGACATAGTAACGGTATATCTGCTTATAGGTAGGAGTGTAAGCTATAGTGACCTCACGGTACTCGCTAACGTTTATATTTCCGGAGGAGTCATTAGCGTAAACACGGTAGCCATAGACACCATTTGAGAGGTCGGTTTTATTACTCCAGCAGTATACGGAGAGGCCGCTGCCATCTATCGTCATAGACTCGTTGGTTCCATTCCATTCGAGCAGGCATGTGTCAATGCTGCTAGAGGCATCCTCAACCGTTACGTTAATAGTCGTCCAATTTTGAGTAGAGGGTAACGTTGTAGCATTATCAGGTGTGGGGGGTATGAAGGAGATGTTATAAGGTGGAGTATTATCAACTGAAGTCACTGTTAAGCTCTGTACGGTGGTATTACTCCCGATGTTACCTGAGGTATCATTCGCATAACTGGCATTAAAGTAGAAGGTCCCTTGAGTTGAACCCACATTTACTTCCGCACCATAGGTATCTCCGCTTGCGCATGGCACTCCTGTATTAGCTAAGCTTACGTTTTCTGTTGTTCCGTTGGGATAAGTTAAAACAGACCAGACCTTATCTAATTGCCAGTTATCTGTAACCGTGGTGTTAATGCACACATAGGTGTCAACAGTTACTGATCCGCTCTCGTTTATAGACTTGGACGTTATCACTGGCGGAACCTCATCAACAACATCAAAAGTCATAATATCTGTGACATTCCACTGCGGCGTAGTAGCATTATCCTTATACCATATCCTCCAGCCAATACTCGTACCGGGTCCTATTGAAGAATTGCTCCATGTAAAGTTAGTCCAAGTCCAGCTTGTTACATTATTAAGAGTAATCGGAGAACCATAGGTGCCATCGGTTATGTTAGCCCATGTTCCTCCTGATTCATTTGTTTCGAGATAAGCTTGCCACAAGCCATTATCATCATTTCCTTGGGCCGAGAGATTAACCGCGCCACTGACATTTATAGTTGAAACATTTTGCATCTGGTTTCTCCATGTGGGTGGATTGTCTGCGGCAGCAGGAGTATATGATATCTCCACATAGAGTTGAGTAACCCTTATTTCTCCACCCCAGCCTCCAGAATTTTTACTCCTCACCCCTGCTTCTAGAGCATCTATATCACTCCAAGTCCATGCTAGGCTATCTGAAGGATCAGTCGTCCAACTATAGCTATAGAGAGTATAAGAAGTGGATATTGTAGGAGTATTCTGACAGTATGTATTATCCCATATACATACCTGGAGGTACTCATTACCAGTCGTTTGTTTGGCGTAAATATACACGGTTACATTGTCTATAGTTCCGGTTTCTGTAGTGTGATCCTGAAGATTGAAGAACTGATCAAGATTCTGAGATGTCGCATAGACATAGTCGGTGTCATCATTTTGTGTTGTTTCATCTACGGCCTCCCACCTGTTTGCTGGTGGTGAAGTGCCTCCTATACTCCAGTCGTTTAACGTTCCATCTGCATTTGGTCTTATAATCAAAG
The DNA here is from genome assembly GCA_002011125.2 of Candidatus Hydrothermarchaeum profundi. Taxonomy (GTDB): domain Archaea; phylum Hydrothermarchaeota; class Hydrothermarchaeia; order Hydrothermarchaeales; family Hydrothermarchaeaceae; genus Hydrothermarchaeum; species Hydrothermarchaeum profundi. The sequence continues at coordinate 921,453 of MTMF02000009.1, read as the reverse complement.
TGTTAGGATCAGCCACAGTTACTCTCCACTTATCACTAGTCCTGCTCCCCCCGTCGTGACTCAGCTCAGAGTAGAAATAGTACTTAGTTGGAGGTATAGTTCTCTCAGGAGAGTATACAGTATATTTCTTAGAAATGCTTTTATTTACCGTGCCAACCTCCCATTCTATGACATTGTACTCAGAATTATACTCCTTTATCGTGCCTCCATAAGTCTTTATAATAGTGAAGTCTTTTGGCACATAGTCTCTAAGAATTGCATTTTCTACCGTGCTGGAAACTGTCGCTGTTATTGTAATTTCTATTTCAGTAGTAGGTGGCACTTTATGCTGCCCTGTCTTCAGGCCTTCTAAGCGCCTATCAAAGTTTACTTCAGGTTCTACATAGTTATATGCATAGGCGTAATTCCCAAATTTTAACTCAACCGTGTGCTTGCCTGTGGTGAGGGGCTTGAAGATGGCTTTACCTTCACCGTGATTCCATTGGGCTCTAATAAGGTCGCCAGATATTTCAATTGGCACGGGTATCCATTGATCTCCTATTTTCTTATAGAGCAGGGCTATGAAGCCCACTTCCTCTGGGAAAGAATGATCTCGTATTTCTAGCACCCCTGAACCCTTAGTCTTGAAATAGACCTCCCACTCGCCACCTAATCGAGGTCTTGATTCAGGGTTTACTATTTCTATTGATGGTTTGAATAGCTCTTTCTCAATGTTATCTAATAGAGCTTTAGCTGAGTTGATGCCCGAAGAGAACCATTTACCTATTTTATCTAATAAACCTCCTGTTTTAACAGTTGGCTCAATATTAGATGATATTTTGGCACTTGCAGGGTCACCGACCATAGCTTCTGAGGGCGAGCCGTTACCACTATACGAACCATCAGTATCTCTCATGACCACCCTATCATATGAAATACTGAAATACCCTGCTCCACCGCCTGACGCAGAGTAGGCGGTGGGATTAGCATGACAAGATGCACACTCCAGCGTATTAGCATTTATATCTCCAGCATCCGCATGCACTCTTCTGTTAGCGTGACAGCTGATACAGAGAGTACTATTATACATGCCGCCAGACTGATGAGTAGAGTTGAGGTAGGGTTTTGTTAGGATAGCATCATGTATCCTACCGGAACCATGACAAGTAGAGTTCGTGCAATATGGTCCCCCCGTCCTATTGGTGTGGTTATAAAGGTTAATATTATTGAGGTTTTCCATAGCGTCTGCGAAGTTGGTCGCAGTATTTTGATGACAATATGAGCAGTTAGTGTATCCGCCCGCCGTATAAAGCCCGTCTCCGCTCACGAATCTTTTCTTTCCATAATGTGATGCACTATTATTGCCACCATTATAGCCTGAGTAAATGGACCATGATACGGTATCTGGATCATTTATTTCGCTGGCTGATAGAAGCATCTCTGACTTCCCATAATGGCAATAGGCACAGGAGGAGTCTACATCTCCTGTTAACTTAGAAACGTTGACATCTGCTCCATTATTATAATGCTCTGATACGTTCTTAGCGTTCGGATACTTCCCATAATTTGCTCCTCCTTGTACATGGCAATCAGAGCAGGTATATGGATTCTTATAGTTGCTTGGATGACTGTTTCCAGGATCTGTGCCGTCTCCATGGCACGCCCAACATGCGGTAGTTACATTGGGAATCCCTGAACCCGGATCAGTATTGTTGTTTAGATTGGCATGGATGCTCCTGTTGAAAGCGGATACATTAATGTGTTTGGGAGCTGAGCCTCCTATATCATGACAGTTTGTGCAATTCCGTCCTCCTGCCACCCCGATCTGCACATTATGCATGAAGGCAGTAATATTTGTAGGCGTAGGAGATGGCGCATGACAGTCATCGCATTTAGTATCATTATAAGTGTCTGTGAATGAGTGATTATAATATTTGGATGGGGCCTTATTGTAGAATTCGCCTGTGTCGTTTGTTATCTCAGGAGGACGTGGCGAGAAGTTATTTCCTTTATAAATAGAGGTGCTATCATTATAATGGCAAGAACGACACCACTGCGAGGTAGAGTTTATGCTCCCATTAACTGTGCCTGTGATTATGGAAACATTTCCAAGTCCAGTGGCATTATGCTTGGTATCTCCATGACAATAATAGCACGAGTCATTACTCAATACAGAGTCTGTATCATTCCAGTAGTCACCCCAAAGCTGCCCAGCAGACTCATTATTAGAGTGATTCAAAGGTGAAGGAATCCTCGGTGGCGTATTAATTAATGATGGAGGAGTATCGGTCTGATGACAGGTGGAGCAGTTAACAGCGGTAGTATTAGGACCATATGTATTACCTGTGTTCTGAAGATAGGTGCCATTAATACCGTGAATATCCCATCCTCCCTTAGAGGTGTTGGTGTGGCATTCAGTACAATTAACACCTCCAGTTGGTTTAGAGCCACTATGATTATATCTGTCTGTATGGCAGGTTCTACATAGGGTGGCATTAAATTGAGGCTTGGTTAGAGAGACATCGTGGATTCTACCTTGATTATGGCAGGTTTCATTAGAACATGTTGGAGCCCCCATCCTTGGTGAGTGATTAGACATAGAGATATGCTCTGTATTCTGCATGACATCTGAAAATGCAGTACTGGAGTTCTGATGGCAATATATACAGTAAGTGACATTTTTACCGTTCTCGATATACCTCAAGTCGGTCCTCTTCTTTCCATAATGCGAGACATTATAAAAGGAGGTATTCCTACCTTTAGTGGTCGTAGCATTTTCCCAGAAGTCGAGAAGCATTTCCGTTTTATTATGGCATGTTACACATGAAGAATTTATATCACCGCTTAATAGGGAGATATTAAGTTCTGAAGCGTTATTATAGTGCTCTCTCACAGCTGGGGCATTACTGACATTACTATACATTGCAGTACCATTGTGGCAATCCCAACAGTAAGTATACCTGTTGTGATGACTTGCTTCTCCATTTGTAACGTGACATCCTCTACAAGCCCTATTGATGGATTCGTTCTCATCTATTCCTGGCTCGCTAGCGTTGTTTATCCATCGATGTATAGACTGGTTAAAGACTGTGATGTTAACATCTGGCCTATTCTCATTGCTGCCCGTCCAATGACACTGCGTACAATTAGGTCCCCCTGCATCATGTCTCCCATCACCCAACTTGCCCTGTTCTCTAGAAGCCACCTCCATGTCGCTGCTGTGGACAGTGAACTTGCCTTGAGATGTATCTGTATGACAACTATCACAACTTAGGCTTGGGTCTATATAGCTGCTATTATCATGACACTTAGTACAGTCAGATTTTTGAATTGGTGAAGAGATATTGAAAGGAGTCATATTAGCTCCAGATGTGCTACGCTCAGTAGCGTGGAAATTAGTGTTAATGGTTTGTAGATTTCCGGAATAGCTCTTTATCGTGTTATTGTTGTGGCAATCTGTACAACTAAGATTAGAATGCGTCTGAGTTATAACCTTGGTTGCACCGCTACCATGACAACTACTATTATCAATCCCGCATGACTCTCTTTTCACCGGCCTAGAGTGGGGAGAGCTTTGATGACAGTCACTACACTTTTTATCTGCCCCCCCATGATAAATAGCATTCGAAGAATCCCAGGCCGGTATTGCACCTGTTCCATTTATTCTAGCTGCGCCCCATGTTGAGGTAGAGTTATGACATTTATTGCACCCCGGTATCGTTATATTATGGGCGGTGGATGACCCATGACAATTAAAGCAAGTTGGGCTAGGCGTAGAGCTACCGGTTTTATTGTGGGTAACTAAAGTAGTCTGAGGCTTTGTAGATCCGCTACCATGGCAAATGTCATCGTTATTTCCACAAGTTGTGTTCCAGTTAAGTTGCCTTGTTATGTTATGTCCGTGACCATGACAATAGCGGCAGTCTTTACCAGAGTGGGCGAAAGTTGTATTAACTCCAGAAGCCCCAAGTTTTGTACCTGAGTGGCATTCCCAACATTCTCTGACCATGGGTATAAACCCTGTTGTACCAGTAACGGTATTATCTGCAAGCTTATCCGCTGTTGGAGATTGAGAGGCATTCTTATGACAGTCCCTACAGAACTGGGCATTAGTAGCTGATCCATGCTTGCTGTTAGTGCTGGTTACTGCGCCAGACGTTATCGTGGTATGACACTTCGTACAAGCTGGCTCGTCTGAGCGATAATTGTCCGCTTTCGCCTTGTAAGGCTCATAGATCCCGTGACATCCAACGGTATCGGTTGTGTTTTCATAAGAATTCCCCTGACTCCCGTAGGTACAGGAAGGTAGGCCTGCTGGAGTACGGTCTTTGTCAGCAGTTGGATAAGCTATGAAAGCTAATGCTAAGATTTGATTTGGGTCCTCACCAGACATTATTATGGAATCGCCCTTTATTTTCTTCCCCCAATATGGTCCCACGTTATTTTCAGCTTGCGCTGGAAATCTCCTATTCCCCTGGTCATTACCTATATTGTCTCCTACGTCTTGATCTCTTTTGCCAGGGGCTGCACTTGCAGAATATAATGACGAATTAATCCAATTAGGGTCAACTGTGTAGTTAACAGGATAATTAGGATTCAGATTCCACGTAGGCCAATTACCCAAACCATGTTGCTGGTGTACCCATAGAGGAAACATTGAAGCAGGCCCCCGCTCGGCACCAGGATGCGCAATAGAAGTATCCCCTCGGGTAGCCCCATCGCCGAGATTGAACCAAGTTTTATGATCCCAAGTACTTGTTATGGAGCCATCTCTAGCAGTTCCTGCTTTGCTCGCCGGGAAAGTCGCATTAAGCAAGTGACATGTAGCAGACACGCCATTACCTTGAGAGCAACTAGGAGTAGGATTTGGTTCTATCTCAAGATTAGTGGGTCTAGAAAGATTGTACCTTCCTGAAGTCGCTACCGAAGCGGTTGCTGTAGGCGAGAGTACTAATAATGCCAAGATACCTACTAGCACTGCAATGCATAGTCTTGTTGAACTGCAGCCCTTCATTTACCTCTCCTTTCCTTCAATAGGTAGAGAAACCTCCTTCTTACGCTATTATTCACTCCAAATCCTAAAATCAAAGCAATTAAAATCGCTAACCTGAGTAGCGAGTTACCTCCAATCATGCTAGCAGGGAATGCACCTCCAACCGAGATGTCCTTACTTCCCCTCCCATCCACCCACTTATTATGACCGTCAGAGGCCTTAACTATAATCTTATAGTCTCCCGGGGAAGGCGGAGTAAACTGTGCGTTCCAATACCCCCCACTGTAGGACATCGTTGTACTATAAGTGTATCCTGTACCACCTGTAACATAGAGCACTGGGGTAATCCCGCTTGTCACTTCAATGCCGCTTCTTGCATCCTTTATTGTAGCATATACTGTCACGGGGCTATTAGCCGTAGGACTAGCGCTGGTTGTTATGGATGTGACATTCAATTGCCCTCTCACGAAAATGTAAAAAGTCGCTGTCTGTGTGCCGTCACTAACATTAACCGTCCAAGTACCAGGCTTCTCTGTTCCGCTGATATTTGTCCCCCAGTTATAAGTTATGTAAACCGTTGCATTTGTCACAGTAAATCCGCTGGTCTTTGAATATACCAATCCAGATCCATTATCGTATATTTTAATGGAACTAATAGTAGGGTTTGTAACATACCACCACCCGCTATCCTGAGACCAATAGTCTTCTTGGCGAGCATATATCTGTATGCTCTTATAACCATAATCGTAGTATTGTCTATCTGCAGAAGCTGTCAGCCTGTAAAAGTTATATGGAGAAGTAGTATTATAGAAAAGCTGCTGCCAGCCGTAGCCTCCTGGACCCTGAGACTCTATGAAGACATCAGCGAAAACTATGTTTACTGAGGATAAAATAAATATGGATAATACTATAAATTCTACCGCCCTTCTTATTATCATTCGCTCTCCATAGTATACTAAGTTCCTACATGGGCTTATAGATTCGGGAAATATTCTATATATGCATATATACTCTAGGAGGTTTGAATAGAATTCCTTAAAAGCTCTTGGTGAAATTGTCCAAATGCCTAATAAATTGCTCCTCTCCTTCATTGGACGGCCTCATACCTATTAGGGTGGCAACTCCTCTCCTTACTACTATCCCTCAAGCGGGTTTCAAGAAGGACCCTACCACCCTAAAGTATTGCTATAAGTTTTATGTATATATATCTTATGTTAGTGCTAATCTTATTAATTCGAGTTTTCTACTTAGACCAGCGTAGAGTAATTTTTTATGAGACTTTTCTTAAGACCAGATCCTTTTTCCCTGGACTAACCTCCGAGCCGGAGCGTATATCTATCTCATCTCCTTCTTTCCATCCGACTAACCTAATCAGATCTCTTGGTATTATCAAAAAGTACTGGTCCTTACTTGTTCTTTGAAGTTTAGTCATATACTTTGGAGGGAAAAATTTGTCGAAGTCAAGATTTTCTACATCAACTAATGCAGGCAGTAAAAGAGATCATAAAAGAGATTAAGAGAAATCCTGAGCAAGATTTACAGAGATTAAAGATGAAAATCGCTAGGAAATATAGATTAAGTAAAATACCTAGCAACTCTGAGATCCTAGCCAACGCACAAGAAGCGGATATCCAAATTCTACTTCCGCTATTAATGCGTAAGCCTGTTAGAACCATCTCCGGAATAGCTGTGGTCGCTGTAATGGCCAAGCCTTATCCTTGCCCTGGAGAGTGTATATACTGCCCTAGAGGTGAAAATGCTCCCCAGAGCTATACAGGAGAAGAGCCTGCTGCCTTAAGAGCTAAGATGGCAAATTATGACCCGTATAAGCAAGTTGAAAATCGTCTACGGCAGTTAGAACAGATTGGACATTCGATAGATAAGGTAGAGCTGATAGTAATGGGAGGTACCTTTCTGGCTCAGCCAGATGCCTACCAAGAATGGTTCTTAAAAAGATGCCTGGAGTCCATGAACGATTATAAAGAGAAAAAGAATGATAGACCGCAGAATTGGGAGAGCGTGGAAGAGGAGAATGAGAGGTCACGTGTTAGAAATGTAGGCATCACCATCGAGACACGGCCTGATTTCGCCAAGGAACGTCATGTAGACATGATGCTGAACAGGGGAGTCACCCGGGTTGAGCTTGGGGTCCAGACCATCTACGACCATGTGTACGATAAGGTGAAGCGGAGACATGGGGTTAGTGATGTAATTGAAGCAACAAGGATAATTAGAGACTCCGGGCTAAAGGTTGGCTATCACATGATGCCGGGACTTTTTTCAGACTTTAAAACTGACTTAGAGATGTTTCGTAGAATTTTTAGTGAAGACGGATTTAAGCCAGACTTTATTAAGATATACCCTACCCTCGTAGTTAAGGGCACAGAGCTTTATGAGCTGTGGAAAAGAGGGGAGTATACTCCATATTCAGATAAAGATGCCTTGCCGTTGATTTGTGAGATTAAAAAGATAATGCCAAGATGGGTCAGGACTATGCGCATTCAGAGGGATATCCCAAAATACCTTATAGAGGCGGGAGTGAAGAAAGGAGATCTAGGTGAACTTGTATACAGACGGCTTAAAGAAGAAGGTATGAAATGTAGATGTATAAGGTGTAGGGATATAGGGCACCTTTCTTATCGCGAAGGGATAGAGTTCAGCGGAGACGTGAAATTGGAGGTAGAGACATATAGCGCATCTCAGGGGATTGAAAACTTTATTTCAATAGAAGATGAAGAGAATGACGCTCTTATAGCCTACCTAAGACTGCGATTTCCATCTCAAAAAGCTCATAGAGAGGAAGTTAGAGGAGCATCCATCGTCAGAGAGCTGAGAGTTTTGGGAACCTCTGTGCCTTTGGGTAAGAGAATAGAGAAAGCATCCCAACATAAAGGATGGGGAGAACTCCTCCTTAAGAAGGCAGAAGAGATCTCTAAGGAAAAGAACTTCAATAAAATATTGATAACAAGCGCGATAGGTACTCGGGAGTATTATAGAAGATTTGGCTACAAAAGAGTAGGTCCTTATATGGGGAAAATAATTTAAAACAATCCCTACTATTTGCCTTTATAGAAGTTATAATGTGAGGATGAAAATGGATACTACGGAGTTATTAATGTTTGTTCTCATAAACAGCTGAGCTGTGGTTCTCTCGATGCGAGGAGTGTGATGAATTGAATATTTCTATTGTAGGCACGGGATATGTGGGACTTGTCACAGGCGCTTGTTTCGCAGACCTCGGGCACAATGTTATATGCGTTGATGTTGATGAAGAAAGAATTAGAAAAATCAACCAACGTATACCTCCTATTTACGAGAAGGGACTAGAAGAGCTTCTAGAGAGAAACGTTAACGAAGGTAGGCTTAGGGCAACTAAAAACCTCGCAGATTCTGTAAGAAAAACTGATATATCCTTTATCTGTGTTGGAACTCCCTCTGGTCTTTTAGATTATATTGACTTAAAATATATCGAAGAGGTTAGCAAGGGGATTGGAAAAGCTCTAAAAAACAAGAACGGATATCATCTCGTGGTAGTAAAAAGTACTGTAGTTCCGGGTACGACCGAGCACTCTGTAATACCTCTGCTTGAGAGATACTCAGTTAAAAAAGCAGGACCGGACTTTGGTGTAGCAATGAATCCGGAGTTCCTGAGGGAGGGTAACGCCATTGAGGACTTCATGAACCCTGATAGGATAGTAATAGGGGGGATAGACCGGCGGTCTAACTACTATCTACTCGACTTATATCTTGACTTCCACTGCCCTATATTGTTAACTAATCCTAAGACTGCAGAGATGATAAAATATGCTACCAACTCATTCTTGGTTACTAAGATAAGTTTCATTAACGAGATAGGGAACATATGCAAGTCCCTTGGGATAGATGTATACCAAGTAGCTAAGGGTCTAAGTATGGACTCTAGGATTTCTCCGAAATTCTTAAACGCTGGAATCGGTTTCGGAGGAAGCTGCTTTCCAAAAGATGTAAAAGCATTAGTGGGGAAAGCCAAGGAGGTATACTATCGGCCAATTGTGCTTAATGCAGCCCTCGAATTGAATGAATCGCAACCCTTGAGACTCGTAGAGCTTTTAGAGAGAAAAATAGGCTCGCTAAAGGACGTAGACGTGGCGGTCCTAGGACTCGCATTTAAACCGGGAACAGATGATATGAGGGAAGCCCCCTCTATTAAAGTGATACATAACTTGCTTTCTAAGGGCGCTGTCGTCCACGCTACTGATCCCAAGGCCATTAACGAAGCTAAGAAGATTTTTGGAAAACATGAACGGCTGAAATTTTATACTACGGCAGAGGACGCCCTAAAGAAATGTAGATATGTGCTCATAGTGACCGAATGGGATGAATATAAAAAAGAGGACCTCTACAGAGGTAAGATAGTTATAGATGGGAGAAGAATTGACGAAGCGAGGGTAGCAGATTATTATGAGGGGGTATGTTGGTGAAGGCTGTTATCCCTGCCGCAGGACTAGGAACAAGGTTTTTTCCAATTACAAAAGCCCAGCCAAAAGAGATGCTTCCAGTTTATGATAGGCCTACCATAGAGTATGTTGTAAAGGAGGCCGTTGATTCAGGTATAGATAACATATTAATAATAACAGGCAGAGGAAAGAGGGCGATAGAAGATCACTTCGATAGGTCTTTTGAGCTGGAGAATACTCTAATAAAAGGAGAAAAGTTTGACCTTATAGAAGAACTTGAAGCCAGTGCTAATATGGCGGATATCCACTATATTCGGCAGAAAGAACAGAAGGGCTTAGGAGATGCTATATTCTGTGCTAGAAAGTTCGTAGGCAATGAGCCCTTTGCTGTATTATTAGGGGATACAATAACAATTAGCGAGACTCCCTGCACAAAGCAGCTAATCAAAAAATATGAGGAGTATAAAGCTTCAATCATAGCGGTTGAAAAGGTCAACAAAGAAAAGATCTCGAGCTATGGGATAGTTAAGGTGACCCCTATTAATGACGTTTATCGCATAGAAGACCTAGTTGAAAAACCTAGCCCCGAGGAAGCCCCATCTGATTTAGGAATAATCGGCAGATATGTTCTTACTCCTGAAATCTTTGAGTGCATTAGGAAAACTAAGCCGGGAGTTGGTGGGGAAATACAGCTAACCGATGCTATACGGCTACTGAAAGATATCCAAGCTGTCTATGCATATAACTTCCAAGGAAGAAGGTATGACATAGGAACAAAGATTGATTGGCTTAAGAGTACGATAGAAATAGCCTTGAATAGCGAGGAAAACGGTCCTGAGCTTAAAAAGTATCTCAAAGAACTTTTAAACAAGGTGTAGACAATTGAACGTCATCAATGAAGGAGTCAGAGAGATCGTATCTTCATTGAAAGAAGAGGGGATAAGTTTTTCTGATTTACATATCCTCATTACAGGCGGGGCAGGCTTTATAGGTTCTTGGACATGTGACGTACTCATAGAGATGGGGGCCAGAGTTACATGCATAGATAGTCTAGTCAGCGGCCAAATGTCCAATATAGAACATCTGCTGAATAACGAGAACCTAAATTTCATTGAACACGATATTTCTAAACCCATATATTTCAAAGAGAAATTTGATATAGTAATGCACATGGCTAGCAGAGCTTCTCCCTTCGAGTTCGATAAGTTCCCGATCCAAATTCTTAAAGCTAACACAATGGGGATATGGGTGGCACTAGGAATAGCCAAAGAGCACAATGCAAGGTTCCTCTATACATCAACCAGCGAGGTATACGGAGATCCTGATGAAAGCTTCATACCTACACCTGAGACTTATAACGGAAATGTGAACCCAATTGGTCCAAGAAGTTGCTATGATGAATCAAAGCGGGCAGGCGAGGCCTTTGTGAAGGCCTATGAGCTTCAACACGGTCTTGACACACGGATAGTTAGAATTTTCAATAGCTACGGACCTCGTATGCGAACAGGAGACATATATGGTCGTGTAGTGCCGAGATTCATAGACCAAGCGCTAAAAGGAGAACCAATAACAGTGTTCGGAGACGGCTCACAGACTAGGAGTTTCACATACATCACAGACCAGATAGAAGGTATTCTAAGATTGACCTCAATGGATGCTAAAGGAGAGGTTGTCAACATTGGCAACGATAAGGAAACATCTATACTTGAATTAGCTGAACTGGTTAAAAGACTGACCGGTTCTCAATCAAAAATCACCTTTTATCCCCTCCCAAAAGACGACCCAAAAAGGAGATGCCCGGATATCTCTAAGGCTAAACGCCTCCTCAAGTGGAAACCTAAAGTATCCTTAGAAGAAGGGATAAAGAAGACGATAAAATGGTTCACGGGGGCAAGATGAAAGTACTAGTAACAGGCGGGGCAGGCTTTATAGGTTCGAATACTGTGGACCTTTTGATATCTGAAGGTTATGAGGTAGTAGTAATCGACGACCTCTCTACAGGAAAAAAAGAGTACATAAATAGAGAGGCAATCTTCTATAGGGCTAGCATCTTAGATGAGTTAAACGACATAATAAAAAAAGAGGAAATCGACTGCGTATTACATATGGGGGCCCAAGTCCAAGTAAGAAAGTCGCTTGAGGATCCTGTATTCGACTCTCAGGTAAACATATTGGGGTCGATAAATCTAATAGAAAACTGCCTTGACGTAGAAAAGTTTGTATATGCCTCATCCGGAGGGGCCATATATGGAGAACCTGAATATCTACCTGTGGACGAAGAACACCCGGTTAAACCACTGTCGCCCTATGGAGTATCTAAATTTGCGGTAGAGAATTACTTACACTCTTTTAGTAAAACATATGGTCTGAAATATGTGTCGCTGAGATATGGAAATGTGTATGGACCGAGGCAAGACCCTTATGGCGAGGCAGGCGTTGTCGCAATATTTGCTAAAAGGATGCTTGACGGAAATAGGCCTAAAATCAACGGAGACGGAAATCAAACCAGAGATTTCGTTTATGTTAAAGATGTTGCGAAAGCAAATCTCATGGCAATTGAAAAAAAGGTGTCAAGCCAAGCTTTTAATATCGGAACAGGCAGGGAAACCTCTGTTAACGAGATTTTTAATACTATCCGCTCTATACTAGGAAAAAATATTACGCCTATATACGGGCCTCCTATAAAAGGGGAGGTGTATCGTATATGCTTGGATATAAAAAAAGCCAAGAAAAAACTTGGATGGAGACCAGAAATAGGATTAGAGAATGGTATACGTGAGTTACTAGAATATCTTACTTCTTAATCCTTTCAGGATACTTAATTTTCTTCTTTTTTTCTTTAAAAACTGATGAAAGGCTCAGAAGATATCTCCCCTCCTCACCTGCCACAATTATTGGCTCCTGTTTCATAAGAGAAGCTATGTCTATTTCGTAGACACCATTCTTGACCTTAATATTCCAGATGTCCTTACCAGTTATTTCTTTAATTTGCTCCTTGGTCTTAAATTCTTCAGCTTCCTTATCAGTTATTCTCCGGTAATACAAAAAATATCTATTCCCACAGCTGCAACCTTTTAACAATGCCTCAGAGCCTTCTTCATAGGTCTTGCCACACCTAGTACATCTGTGAGGCATTATTTTACACCTTTTTTCTTAGATTTTCTCTTCTTTTTCTTCTCAGAGCTCTCCTCTTCAAGCTTAGCGAGCATAGATATATAATCTGGTTCTTTTCTTATTGCTTCAACAATCCTAGCAGAGCCCACTATAGTTAGCCCGGACTTCCTACCTGAAATATAGTCCGCGATTTTGTCCCGCAACCTAGTAGTTTTATGATCCATTCTGTAGAATTCTATCCCATGAAAATCTTCTGTATCTATCTCCCGCATAGTTGCCTCAATCAGTTCTGTTTCTTCAACTGGAGTGAGCCCGTCTTCAAGCACCACAATAACATTATTTTTTATCTTCTCCAAGATCATGTTTATTTTTTCTACAGAGCCTTTACTTCGCAGCGATTCTGAAGATATGAAGTCAACTTGAATTCCCATCTTAACCACCACTACGTAAGATGCTCTTGAATAGCTTGATAAAGCTTGTCTAGATTCTCACCAGTCCGCGCAGATATAGGAATGACAACATGCTGTGGAAACGCATTTTCTATGCTTGAAGGCGATGCTCTTTCGTCGTCTATCTTATTGGCTACAATTATAGCAGGTATCCCCCTCGCCTCTAGATTTCCAATAATCGTAACATTCACCTGGGTATATGGATCCTCCGTTGAGTCCATCACAATAAGTACTGCATCAACATCATCTAACCATTTTATAGCTTCTATCACTCCCTTCGTAGCTTCTTTTGCCCTTTCCTTAGCATCCTCCTCGCTCATACCGTACTCTTGGAAGCTCTTAAAATCAACTTGCGTGGCTATTCCAGGCATATCAATTATATTCATTCTTAGCTCCCCATTGTCGGTAGCCACTCTCACGTTCTCAACCTTTTGGACATGCCTGGTCTCATGCGGAATCTCAGAAACTGTGCCCACCTCTGTTCCAAGCCAGTCAAGAGATATTCGATTTGCAAGGGTGGTTTTTCCGGCGTTTACTGGTCCATAAAAGCCTAGCTGTATTATTTTCTTTCTTTTAAATAATCTCAAAAGCTTTTTCCAGAACCGTTTTCCAAAGCCGTCAAACATTAGGACACCTTATTTCTTCTAACAACAGCGGATGGCATATATAAATTTTGGTTACACAAAAAACATTTTAATTTCTTATATATTTCTAATTTTTTGTTATGGTAGTTATGATTATAGAACATTGCGAACCTGCAGTATCAGAGTGGCTATATTTAGAATACAAGAATACATCTGAGATATGGGATAATTTGATTTTCACCGGAGTCAAATCTCAAAAAGACAAGGAAATCCTCTCAAAAATTGGAAGGGTCGAAAAATCCTCTTTTTATGAATTATTTAAACCCAGTGAGCTAATCATACTTGACCCCCTAGCTGATAGAGAACTATGCACGGAGGACTTTGCCTCGGCAAAAGCCCTAGTGGTAGGAGGCATACTGGGATACTTTAAACCTAAGGGAAGGACAAAAAAACTAATTACCACAAAATCAAAAGGGAGCAGAGCGAGGAACCTAGGTAAAATCCAACTCTCCATAGATTCAGCTGTATTAGTATCAAAGATGATTTACCTTGGAATGAAACTAGAAGAGATAGAGATAACCTCAGAAGTGGAGATAAAGAGTAACGAAAACGAGTCAATTGTCCTGCCTTATGGATATGTTGTCTTCAATGAAAAAGTACTCATAACCCCTGGACTAATAGAATATCTCACTCAGTAACTCTCTCTTTTTGGACCAAAGCTCCTTATACCATTCCTAAGGAGTTGAACCTTCAACTCCGTGGCATATTTCTCAGATATCTCCTTCCTCTCCTTCATATAGTCTATAATCTCTAATCCCTGCTCTTCAGTATCACATCTCCTAAGAAAATCTATAACAGTAGGATCATAGCCCTCAAGTCCATCCCTATATGCTTTCTCAGCCTCTAATGAATCCGTCCTAACGGCTTCTATCTGCATCCATTCCCCCTCTAATTCCTTAGCAAGGTGCGGAAACATTTTTTTGAAGTCGCTCCAACTAATTCTCATTTCTAACCACACTATAACAAGAGGTAAAGGAAGGCTTAGCAGACACCGCAGACCCTGCAACCTTCTCTGCAAATGCTCGTTACCTCTCCTTTAAAAGATTTCTTAAACTCCCTAATTAAAAAACTTTTCTTTACTCCGACATCAATCTTTTCCCAAGGGAGAATCTCAGATGTATCTCTTCCCCTAATATAATAGTCAAACTCTACGCCTTCTTCTTTGAAAGCTCTCCTAAAAGCTCCTAAGCCCTTTCCATAGAAGTAAGCTTTTTCAAGGATATCCGAGAGTCCTTCGTCCCCTAGGGATATAGTAGCTTGAATATGTGCCATTTTTAAGTCCTCGACCTCCATCTGTACCCGGGCTTTCTTTAGTACCTCTATTTTTTCTCTTAAATCGCTCAATTTTTCTAAACCAAGCCACTGGAAAGGCGTATGAGGCTTAGGTATAAGTGGATTAACGCTAAGTCTTACTCTACCAGATATTTTCTTAAGTTCCTTTATCAAGCCAACAAGCTCATTTAAATCCTCGGAAGTCTCAGTAGGTATGCCTACCATCAGATATAGCTTTATATTCTTTATGCCCCTATCAATTGACATCTTATAAGCTCTGAGTATATCCTCATCTTCGATAGGCTTGTTTACTAGAGTCCTCAACCTCCAGTTAGATTCTGGAGCGAGAGTAAGGCTTCGCTGTCCTGTCTTAACAAGCGCCTCAACTATTGGCTCTGTGAGAGAATCCGCTCTTAATGAGGGTATTGATAGCCCTACGCCCCTAGCCGAAAGATACTCACAAAGATCTTCTATCCGGGGGTAATCCGAGGCACTGGCACCTATTAATGAAATTTTCCTTGACGCGCACGCTTCAATACCTCGATCAGCTATTTCCTGCAACCTTTCAAAACTTCTCTCCCTTTGAGGTCTAAAAGTGTATCCACTCATACAAAATCTACAGCCTCTGCCACAGCCCCTAGAAACCTCTAGTAAGAAACTTTCTCCCAATGCGGCCTCAGGAGACATTATTTGCTTTATTGGATGATATCTATCCAAGTCACTTACGTAAACCTTCCTCGTATAATTATCCAACTCAGAGGAGTAGACTCCTTCAATTTTTGATAGAGAATAAATATCACCCCCCCGAGAGAAATCGTTTATAAAAGATACAAGATTCTCTTCTGCCTCACCGATGAAAAAGAAGTCTACAAATTTTTTCAGCGGGTAGGGGTTTACTGCACAAGGACCTCCTACGATAACCACTTGCTTTCTCCTATCTCGCCTGAGAGGGATTTTATTCCTATATAAGATATCAAGTATGTTAAGAGCGTCTAGCTCAAACTGCCAGGTAAATGCGATGATTTCAAATTCCTTAAGTTCAGACTTTGTTTCTAAACTTTTGTTAAAATCAAGGAAAAATCTCTCTGCGTAAACATTTTCCATAGAGTTTAGTAAGTCATATAAAATCCTAAACCCCAGATTAGCCATTCCAATAGTATAGCTATTAGGATAGACCAATGCAACCCGTATTTTATCCCGAAAATCTTTGAATACCACATTTCTCTCAAGCATACAAAACTAGGTTTTAATGACTACAAGAAAAGAATATGTTTTTTTAGCTGATATGACCCTCTATATCGGGTGCAATATCTGCCTCGGCGGTTTTAAGATCCCGGGGAGTATCAATCTCTATCCATGGTAACCCGCCAGTAGTGGTATAGTTTACTTCATAGCCCATGTCGATCAATCTCTTAAAAACTTCCTCATAAAAAACCCCTTTACCCTCATCTGCTATAACTTCAGAGAGGACTTCATAGAATATGTGAGCAAAATTCTTATCTACCCTTGCAATGCCTATGTACTCGCCGTCTGACTTGTGAGGGGGTAGATCTTTTCCGATGCTCTCTATTTTATCTTCCTTAATTGACACTTTCATCTCTTCCTTGCCCAACTTTTTTTCTACGTCCACCGATAAGATAATTCCCTCTTTTTTATATTCGATGAGCCTTTGCAAGATAGATGGGTGAAAATATACATCAGAATTGAGGATAAGGAAACCATCTGGGAGGACAGCTTCCTCGGATAGCCTAAGGCTGTATATGTTGTTTGTAGAATCATAATCCGGGTTATGAGCATAGATTACATCTAGATCTGGAAGGGAGAATTCCTCTACGGCTTTCTTTATCTTATCTTGCTGAAAACCTGTAACTATCACCAGCTTTTTGAAACCATTAGAGTATATACACTCTACAATATGGAGTAATAGAGGCTTACCGCCAACCTGTAAAAGAGTCTTAGGTAGGTTCTCTGTATGCCTCCCTAACCTATTCCCCATTCCCGCTGCTAAAATCACTGCCTTCATTTTACTTTAGAGACAAATTGAACTATAATAAGTTTTGTTGTAAGTAATTTTGTCTGATAAATAGGGTTTAGTTGGAATAAAAGCAAAATAATAAATAAGAAAGAGGAAAATGCGCGGAGTCCCCTTTTAATATTTCGCGTAGTAACTTTAAAATAAAAATGATAGAGCTGAAGTATCCTTTAACAAATTATGTTTACAGGAGATTTTCCATACCTCTCGCTAGGCTGCTAATACCTACGGGTATCTCCCCTAACTATGTAACATGGATTGCTACATTTTCGGGCTTTTATGCAGCATATTTACTTTCCAAAAATAATGCGATAGCCGGGGTAGTTGTATTGCTATTCTCTCAAATACTGGACTGCGCAGATGGTGATTTAGCGAGGTTGACGGGTAAGGTGACTAAAAAAGGCGCATATCTGGATAGAGTATTAGACCGATTTGTAGACGCAGGACTGATAATCGCCTTAATAGCGCTTAATCCATTTAAATACTGGCTGGTGGGTACTCTCGCCATCGTTGGAACTTTCTTGGTTAGTGTATCTAGGATAATGGCTGAAGCTGTAGATGCTGAATGTAAAGTAGGCCTAGCAACCCGAGACTTCAGAATACTGGCAATAATAATAGGAGTGCTTATAGGAGAAATTTACTACCTCTTAGCTTTCCTAGCTCTGCTGGGATTTATTACAACATTTCATAGAATGATATACTCAATGAAACAGATGTGATAAATATGATGTTTAAACATTTAAAACAGATATCCCTGCCTGTTGATGTTAGGGTATATAGGGGCGCTATAGAGCATGTAAAAAAAATCGCTAGAAAGTACGATATAAACTTTGCAGTATTATTGACGGGAGCTAAAACAGATAAGGTGGCCGGTAGAAAAGTTCAGAAACTTATGGAGTGTAGAACTAAAAAATTTATTGTCAGAAACGCTTCACGCCAAGTTGCAAAGAAAATTGAGGAAGAGATAGGAGCCGGCTTAGGTGATGCTGATGCTGTTATTGGCGTTGGCGGTGGAAAAGTGCTAGATGTCGCTAAGGTTGTTGCCTTTCATTCAAATGCTCCTCTAATCAGTATACCTACGAATGCGGCCCATGATGGAATAGCTTCACCATTGGCTAGTTTTAAGGAGAGAGGAAAACCTATCTCAATCAAAGTCGGATCCCCTGTTTCTATTATCGCAGACCTTGAAATCATTAAGGACAGTCCTGTTAGACTTCTAAGATCAGGATATGGGGACCTTATATCAAATGTCGTTGAAGTTAAAGATTGGATGTTAGGAGTAGAAAAGAGAGACGAAGACTACGATGAAATAGTCGCGAGCATATCTACAATGCCTGCGATGCTGCTTTTAAAGAGTTCTAGAGAACTAAATTTCCAAAATACCAGCTCTCTAAGGCTTCTAGTGCGTGGACTGATATTGAGTGGACTAGCGATTAACATGTATGGGTCATCTAGACCGGTATCTGGCTCAGCCCATAAGTTTAGCCATGCTCTAGATTACTTGGGCTACGGCGACGGAACTCATGGAGAACAAGTTGGTATTGGCACCATAATAATGGAATACATGCACCAGCAATGTTATGGAGAAGGGGACTGGGAGATACTTAAAAACTCGCTAGAGAAAATTCTTGCCCCAACCACAGCAAAAGAGATTAACTTAAACAAAAAAATGATGCTGGAAGCTCTTATGTATTCGAAAACTATCAGACCCCACAGATACACGATTATAGAGGATCAAGATCCGCAGAAAAAAGACTTCGAGATATGCCTTGAAAAGACCGGTGTAGCAAAATAACTACCAGATTGACAAAGTTTATCAGGGGTAACATAATCAAAGTGAAATCATGGTTGCAGTAAAAATATGCGGAAATACCGAGCCAGAACTTGCAGTTAAAATAGCACAAATGGGAGCGGACTATATTGGCGTCATTGTAGAAGTGCCTGTGAATACGCCAAGAAAAGTAACCGCATCTAAAGCAAGAGAAATACTCAGAGCAGTAGAATACGAGGCCTCCGGCGTAGCTGTAATAATGCCTACGACTATTGAAGAAGCTGTTAGACTGTATAATACAGTGAGACCTGACTATCTACAACTACATGGAAATGAACCCCCAGCTTTCGTTAAACAGCTCCGAAGCCTCATTCCTTGCAATATTATTAAGACGATACATGTAGGAGAAGATGCAATCAAGAAAGCAAAAGATCACTCCAAGTTTAGTGATGCTATCTTGTTAGATACAAGCTCTAAAGAAATGGGCGGCTCGGGGGAAACGCATGACTGGGAGATTTCTAGAAGGATAGTTGAGGAAGTAGAAAAGCCTGTATTTTTGGCAGGTGGTCTAACCCCGGAGAACGTCAAAGATGCTATTAAAGTTGTTAGGCCTTATGCAGTTGATGTTTCAAGCGGTGTGGAGACTGAAAAAGGGATAAAAGACCTAGAGAAGGTAAAAAGATTCATAGAAATGGCTAGGACTGAATAGTTTTCACAATTTTTCCGAAAGACCTGGCTACTTTTTATTCTTCGGTTTCCTTTGGCTTTCTTAACTTTAGCCAAGCTATTAAACCCGCTAACAACACTACAATTACTGCGAGATATTTTAAGCTTATATTTTCAGAACTTCCTTCATTAACTAATAATGGCACCTTTAATTCTTGAGTGTAAACATTTGTATCTCCTTTTTCAGTGTCTCCTGTACATCTAACTATAATCCTTAAAAGGTATTCTTTTGGAATTGCATCTTTCTCAACATCAAATTCTAGAACCGCTGTACCTGTCTCGTTCGGTTTCAAAGTTCCAATAAAGTCACTTCTTACATCATATCTGAAAGGCTGCCCAGTCTCTCTTACTACTCTTACGTCAACAGCTTCTGCCTTCTCAAATCCTATGTTCTTCAAATTTATATAGAGAAGCGAATGATCTCCAGGCTTTAGAGTAGAGGGCTTCAAATTGGTGCTAGAGATTTCAAAATAGGGTTTTGGTTCTATAATAACCTCTACGCTATCTTTCTTTGCATACCTGTCGTTTCTTTTATCCTTGTAAGTTATCTCGAATGGTATAGAGTATTTTCCTGGCTTTACGTTTTCGTCGATATCTATATAAAAAGTCACTGACTGCGCTTCACCTGGTCCTAAGCTCCCTATATAGGCCCTATCACCGTGAGAATAAGTAGTGGAAAAAGGTGGCGCTAGTAGTAGACGGATCTCAATATTTTGAGCTGCAGCCTCCCCAGTATTCTCAAAGGTGAATGTTACTTTAATATCCTCATCACCACTCCTAATCTTAGATGGCTCGGTAGAGAATGAAGTTAGTCCAATATCAATCTCGCCTTGAACAAGTAAGTTGACATATAGGGTTTGAGACTTGTCTTCAAGCTTCTCATTTTTCCATTCTACTACCAGAGGGACATTGTATACACCTTCAGCTGTGCCGGACTTGGTGTAGATAGGTATTGACAAATACAGCTCCTCATATTGCCATACGGCCCCAAAATACTTCTCATCTCCTGACGCTTTAACAGCCTTCTTAGTTAAGAAATATTTTCCAGCCCCCAATGGGTCTATAGGGGCTACATCTTCAGGATCCAGACTCGCTTTCACATAGCTGGCTAGCGCGGGAGCAAGATTCTTAAGGGTTATGTTCAGAGTTGTATTCTCACCTGGCACAACTTTTTGTGGACTGATATCCATAAGATAAAAATCAGCCTCTATAGCATAAGAAGCCGGGACAAGACACAAAACCACTAATATTAATAATATTCTCATTTAAACCACCTTCTCAAATTTTTCACTTATAATAAGGAGAGATGGAACTAATGTTAGAGCGGTGCCCATACATGCGAGTACCCCAAGAGACATAACAGTTCCAAGATCTCCCATTATCGTTAGTTTACCTAAAGACATAGCTCTAAACCCGATTAACGCCGCTAGAGTAGTTGTACTCATAGGAATAAAAGTGTTCGAAAGAGCTTTTGCTAGAGCCTCTTCAGGCTTTTTCTTCTGGTTATCGCTGAAAAGCCCTTCTTTCTCCAATCTGAACCTGTTTACAACTTGTATAGCGAAATCTATACCTATCCCCATGACCATCGAGCCAAACCCCGCCATATTAGAGCTTATTCTTATTCCAAGGACCCCCATTAATCCAAAAGCCCACAAAAGTCCTATAGCCACACTAATGATAGGTATAATTCCATGCTTTATCGAAGCAAATAACAAGATTGCTACGACCAAGATTCCTATAAAAGAATACATAGTAGTCCTCGACATATCAGGCCCAGTTGACTCTTTGAAAAGCACATATATTACAGGAGAACCTGAGATTTCGGCCTTTACGCCAGAGGGGGGCGTAGTCTGAGCTATAATTTCCTCAAGATCAGATACTAATACTTCTTCCTGGCCTTCAATATTACCTAATCTAATCTTAACTAAGGTTGTAGAATAGTCTTCGGAAACATAACTTCTACTCCTCTGTGAGGCTTTAAGTAAAGAGAGAATCTCTCTTTTAGAATTCGGTAGTATGCCATTATTCTCATTCCTTAATATATCAGCTATAGACGTCACTTGTAGAACATTCTCTACATCCCTACTTTTTTTACTTAGTATATCAACAAATCTCAAAACTTCTGGATCACGGATATCCATAATCGAATTATAACCTGTTTGTTCCGGATCAAGATGGACTACTATATTCACACTTTCTGAGCCTCCGAAGTTATCCTCAACTACCTTCATGGTCCTTTTAACTTCTATATCACTAGGAAACATTGAACTAAAGCTCATGCCTCTCATAGAAACCCTAGAAGCACCATAGAATGCTCCCACTGTGATCATGATCACAAACACTAAGGATATAAAGGGATAACGAGCAACTAATTGGCCATACCTCTCTATAAGTCTAACTGGCATGCCTCAGCCTCCTCATAAAATTTTCTTCTAGTACGATAAAAGAGGGATTCACTATTACTGCAGCGACAAAACAGTAGAATATACCGAGGGCTAAAGTACTTCCCATGTGTTGAATCATAGGCATACTTGCTAGAAGCAATGCGAGAAAACCTATGATTGTAGTGGTAGCAGAGCCAGTAATAGCGGTGCCTATGCCTGAAATAACCGTCGTTAAAGCCTCTCGCTGGCTTCTACCTTTACGCCTCTCGGCCTCATAACCCCTAACAATAAAGACCCCATACTCAACTCCAAGCCCAAGGATCATAGCACCAATACCCACCGTAGCTATGGAGAGGGGGATATTCAACCAACCCATCGTTCCAAGGGTCCAGGTAAGCCCATTTATTAAAGGGAGGAAAATAAGGAAACCCCGAGTGAAAGGTCTACTCATGAAAATAAGCATTATCAGTATTATGACTGCAGACAAAAATATAGTGTAGGTTGCATCACTTACGAGAAGCTCCATTAGAGTGGTTCTCATTAAAGGGGTACCCGTAAGCCTGATTTTAAGACCGGGTATCAATGGTAGGGACTCAATATCCTCTCCTACTAACTCGGCTACTTCTTTAATTCTTTCCTCTTTACCCCCTAGATCAACTGTTGCGAATATAACAGTAGAAGAATAATCTTTGCTAAATTCCCCATTTGACGCAAAAGATATAACCTCAGCGATTTCTGCTTCTCTCCTAAGCTTATTTTCAAGCTCCGATATAATGTATAACGCTCTGGGGTCCCTAATGTCAACGACTCTATCCGGGTCTTTTGCTTCTCTGTCTACTTCAAATAAAATAATAAATAGGTCATTCCCTCCAAACTTTGAGGCGACATCTCTCATTAACTCTATAGGCGGTGCATCCTCTGGCAACTCCTTTGATAGATCTGTTTGTAGCTTTATCTTAGTTACTCCAACTCCCATAAAGACAGTAAACGCTAAAGAAACCGCAAATATCGCTGCCGCATGTTTTGCTTGAAATTCGCCTAGCTTCCACAGCCAATATCTGAGTCCCATGGGATCATTCCCCAATTATAGACATCAAAACCTCTCTTGCAGGCTTTTCAAGTATCTCCCTAGATCTCTTTAAAACGGCTCTGCCTTCCTCAGTCGCTGAGTACAGCCTCTTTCTCCTACCGCCAGCCTGTTTCCATTCAGATTTTATGTACCCTTTTTTTTCAAGCCCACGCAACATGGGATAAATGACACTCGAAGGATAATTAACATAGAACAAGTCTTCGAACTTCTTTTTTATTTCGTAGCCATGCATAGGCTTCTGTGTTAAGAAGAGAATTATAATTAATTCCCGAAATCCCTTGACCATCTTTTTAATAGCGAGATCGTCTTGCATCCTTCTGATATGTAGCTTTTTTTATATATAAGAATTACTACATAATTGTGAATCGGTGTGAGAATATGGCGGAGAACTCACGCAAAGAAATACCAAGTCCTTATCTCCTATATTTTCAATATAATGAATCATGCCGGGAGGTATAAGGATAGCGTCAAACTCAGAAACCACCGCAGTTTCCTCACCGACCGTGACCCTTCCTCTACCTTCTAAAATATAGTATATTTCCTCAGATCTAATGTGCTTGTGGGGTAGAGTGGATCCCCCGGGTTTTACAATAGCTTCTGCGAGACTTTGGTTTTTAACCTCTGAATTTTTAGGATGCAATATTTCTCTAATGAGGGACTTATCTTTAGTAATGAACGCCCTAATTTTATTCCTATTAACCACTTTCATAATTGAAGGAAAACGTCACTTCTCATAAATAAAAGTAGAACTTCTATTAAAGCAAGCGGAGCTTGAAAGATGCTCATACGATACTTCGACCCATGGAAAGGAGATCTGTGCACGTGCCCAAAGAAATACTCATTTAATCCTTACACTGGATGCGAGCATAAATGTGTATACTGTTATATTACTTCATACATTCCACGGGGACATGAGGGGAGAATTAAAAAGAATCTGCTTAAGACCGTTATGAAGGAAAAGAAAAAACTAAATCCAAACATACCTATATCCATGTCAAACAGCTCTGATCCTTACACTCCCCTAGAGAAGACTCATAAGATTACGAGAGCCTGCCTAAAAATATTGAAGGACTTTAAAATACTGATAATAACAAAATCCGATCTCGTTGTAAGAGACGCAGACCTATTAAAGAACATGCGGACTAGCGTGAGTATGACGATAACAACACTAGACGAGAATCTAGCGAGGAAGTTAGAGCCGCATGCACCTACACCTGAAAAGAGATTGCGAGCGATTCACGAACTTATTGAAAAGGGGATACCTGTCTCGTGTAGAATAGACCCAATAATACCAGGACTAAACGAAGATACAAAGAGAATAGTCAAAGAACTTTCAGATATCGGCGTCAAACACATAGTTTCCTCTACATTTAAACCGAGATATGACTCATGGAAAAGGTTTTCCTCTACATTTAGAGACATCGCTAAGGAGTTAGAGGAACTTTATTTTAAGAAGGGATCAAAACATAACAACTCATATTACCTCCCAAGAGAACTACGAGTTAAGCTAATGCAACAGGTAAAAGAAAACTGTAGACACTGGGGCATCACGTTTGCCACCTGTAGAGAAGGCCTCCCCAACGAGGTCACATGTGACGGCTCTCACCTTATTAAAGGATAGAGTCACTCCTTAACAAATCTCTTCCTGAGATTTACAACTTCCCCAATTATCGTTACTGCTGGCGGCCTAACATTCTCTGATTTTGCAACCTCCTTAGCTTCACCTAAGGTGGTGATTATAGTGCGCTCTTGAGAAGTTGTCCCTTTTTCTATAATAGCCACCGGGGTTTTCGGGCTACGGGTTTTAAGTAAATCATCGATTATAAGGGGAAGATTCTTAACGCCCATTAAAACAATTATCGTATCAGCTTTTAACTCAGAGTAGTTTATTAGACGCTTCCCTCTAGCACGATGCCCAGTTACGACAGTGAAGCTAGAAGAATATCTCCGATCAGTGATAGGTATCCCTGCAAGTGCTGGTAGCGCTATAGGTGTCGTGATGCCTGGAACAATCTCGTAGTCTATACCTTTTTTTACTAGGTGCATTACTTCTTCCCCGCCTCTACCAAAGACAAAAGGGTCCCCTCCTTTAAGTCTTACAACCATTTTCCCCTCTCTCGCTTTTTCCACTAAGATCTGATTTATCCTATCCTGCTTAATTGTATGAGCACCAGCTTTCTTTCCCACATAAATTAGTTCCGCATCAGGTCTAGCGTGTTTTAAAAGCTTACCTCCACCTCCAAGCCTATCATAGATTATAACATCCGCTTTTTTTAACAACTCCATGCCCTTAACTGTGATTAGTCCAGGATCACCAGGGCCTGCTCCAACCAAATAGACCTTACTCATACGCCAATCGATTTCTTCAATACTCCTATATTAACTTCTCCTGCCTTCCTAGTTTTTCCTGTTTTTAAATTTTTTAGTGTTACCTCGGCTGGTGCAAAAATAGCCGGGTTAATCTTATAGAAATCGTATCCTGCTTCTTTGAATATCTCTTCAAAAGGCTTTCCATAGGCTGGAGAAGAATTCGAAGGTACTTTTTTAATATCAATATCCTCTTCAGATTCCAAATAAACTCTGGCTCCGTAGATTATCATATCATTCGTGATACCCATCATTTTAGAATCCCCTCCGACTATTGGAGGCACAGGAGCAGAACCTTTGCCTCTTACTACCGATTTTAAATTAAGTCCCAGATGGTCCATTTTATAAAGACACGTCTCTAATGCTCTTGCAGAAATTTGAATGGTTCCTGTCAAAGAAGCCGTCCTAGCAACTAAAATGTAAAGATTTTCAGGGGCTACATTACAAGCGTTTGCAATTTCGTCACATACTTCTGCCGGAGGATATTTACTGCATTCTAACGCTAACACAGCTTTTTCTGATTTTTCAGAGTATCCTATTTTCTCATAAGTGTCTTTAGGCTTTTTAGCTAGTATCCTTGCAGGCCCAGAGCCTAGAGCAAAGAAACCATCACCCTTTATATTCCATCCTGCTTTCTGAGATGAAAGACATGCTATAAGCGGATATTCTGTCGCCACCACCACTTCTTTCATTGAGAAATCGCCATAGTCTATTTCTCCCAGCTGAACATCGGCAACCCCTCCCAAACATGCTAAAGTGTAAAGTCTCCCAGCTTCAAGCGAGCCTTCATATTTTATACCGCAATCTACTATTTTACATCCATTTTCTAGCTCAGTAAATCCTACTTTCAGCTCGCTTTTTTTTAAGATAAGCTCCTCAACTATTTTAACTGCCTTCAAATTTAGATTCATTATTCAACCACTCCTTATGTATCGCCTCTCCAATTTATAACCAACAGCTACATTAGAAAAGTTTGGCCCGATTATAGTCCAAAAATTATTTGTTGGATATATTAAATTTTTGATACTATGATAAACTACGAGCCTATTGGAGTTGTAAGATCAGATTTCAAATCGCCAGAGCAAAGCGACTATTACGAAAGAGATGGAGAAGGCATAGTAGAGGTTTTTTCTGAATATGAGAGAGGATTAAAAGATATCGAAAAACATTTCTCCCATGTAATTATTGTATACCACATGCATATGGCTAAGAGAGCGGATATGATAGTAAGACCCTTCAACGATCCCAGATTCCCAAAGATAGGAGTTTTCGCTAGCGGCGGTCCATTCCATCCTAATCCTATAGGCGTAACTCCCTGCAGGATACTGAAAGTTAAGGGAAATAAGCTTTATTTGAAAGGCCTAGACGCTATGGACGGCTCACCTGTGCTAGATATCAAACCATACTCCCCTCAGCATTATACGGTATTAAATCCTAAATATGCCGCTTGGGAAGACGAACATCATGGAAAAGAAGCCAAAGATCACTTATAAATATTAAATATGATGTTAGATAGAGAAATGCTACCTAATATGCCTTTAAAAGCATTTTTACTGGGAGTTGTCCTCCTTCTATTCGGTGGATGTATAGGCTCAAGCAGCGAAAATACTCTTAGCGAACAAAGTGAAGTAAAAATACCTGATTTTAGCTTCTACGACGTAAAATCTCAGACTCCTGAATTCATAGGATACTTCCACTCTATAAAACTAACACCAGAGCAAGAAAAAATAAAATGGGAAGTCCTAAAATCTATCCCTGCCCCATGCTGCTCAGACTATCCAGTTTTAACCTGCTGTTGCGAATGTAATCTAGCTAAAAGCGTATGGGGTCTCTCGAACTATCTTATCGCCGAGCACAATTATAATGCCGAACAACTCGAGAGAGCTGTAAGAGAATGGATCAAGTTCACTAATCCTAGTGGGTATACTGGAGATGCATGCTATTCCCCGGGAGGATGTTACAGGTCATTTGGATCCAATGGTTGTGGTGGCATGACTGAGGAAAATCTGATACTTTAATTCGAAAGAAAATTATAAAATAAAAGCCGCATACTTACTATGGTATATGTCGACGACATAGGCAGCTTTCCTCTCCCTCAAGAGGTAACTAAAGACGAATTTAATAAGATATATCCCCTCGCTCAAAAAGCATACGCAGAGGGTAAAGACCTACATGAGCTATCTGAGTTAAAAGCGTTTTGTCTAGCTGTTGAAAGTTCATTGAGATATAAGATCAATTCAGGTTTAGATGTAATTAATTATCCACAGCATTATGATATGCATAAACAGTTTTTAGATGCTATAGAGGAACATCAAAGAGAGCCCTACTTAATAGAAAGAAAATATGCTGTAATTCCAGAGCTTTCTATCGTCGAATCAGAAGCCAAAGGATATTATGAAAATAAGGAAGAAAAGTTAAAGCTAAAAGTATGCGTAACTGGATGCATTGAACTCTATCTTAAAACCCCCTTCGGATATCACATCTATAAGGATGTTTTAGACAATCTAGCTAAGAGCGTAAACCGTTTTCTTAAAAACTCTATTTTGAACACGAAATATGTAAAAACTCAAGCAGTAGCTATAGACGAGCCTAGTCTGGGAATAGTCGATCTGTTAGATGTCGAAAAGGATGACTTAGTATCCTCTATAGAAAAATCTGTTGAATCTGTCTCTACAGATGTGCAAATACACTTACACTCTTTGAAGGCCGCAGAGTTACCTCTAAGAGCCTCAGGAGTAGACATATTAACCGGGGAGTTTGCATCTTCACCTATGAATATGGAGTTAATTAAGAAAAGTGAGCTAGAGAATTATGATAAATTTATAAGAGGAGGCGTTAGTCGGACAAATATCGATTACATAATCGCAGAACTGATGGAAAAAGGAATTACCCCAGAGGGAAACAAATTAGTAGACGATGTAAATGAAATAAGAAAAAGGTATATTAAAGCAAAAGAATTTTTTGGCGACAGAATGTTATACGCTGGTCCTGATTGTGGATTAGGCGCATGGCCAGATCAAAAAGTTGCTCAATTATTGCTTAAAAGAACAGTCAAAGCTGTTAAGGGAGTACACTAAAATCAATATCAAAACACCTGAGATTTCAGCAAAAAGAGTTTATAAAAAATAAGAAAAAATAAATAATAATGAAATCTCTCGTGTCGATCCTGCTTCTTTTATTCGTAAGTGGATGCTTAAGCGGACCTACTACTCCCCCAGAGGATACCACAGAGACTCTAATAAAACCTACTGAAGTTTTCCTCCCAGGAAGCCAGCCAGAAGAGGGGTTACTCTTTGAGACCCAGCTCTTTTGCTATTTCTGCCATGGAAACTATTCTAACTATAGCCCGTACGATACTTGGCGGGGATCGATGATGAGTCATGCAGGAAGAGACCCCATATTTCTCGCAGCATTAGCGATATCAAATAAGGATTTCGATGGCATTGCTGAGGTAGGAGATTACTGCCTAAGATGTCATACTCCCAAGGCTTGGCTAGAAGGCCGCTCTAAGCCGGTAGACGGCTCAGCTCTTAGCGAGGCGGAAAAAGACTTTGACGGAGTTATCTGTGATTTTTGCCATCGGATGGTTGATCCATTCACTGAGGAAGGTAAAAAGCTTCAGACAAATGGTACAGTTGACGCATACCACAATAGCCAGTTTATAGTGTCACCCCAATCAACTAAGAGAGGACCATATCAGCCTATAGCCACAGGCCACGTAAGCGAGTATTCGGATTTCCATACAAGATCCGACTTTTGCGGTACATGTCACGACATTGATAACCCCCTATACGGGAATGAGCCCCTCGAAAGAACATATACCGAATGGAGATATAGCGCCTACGGACTATACGCTTCCGACGGCAATCAAGTATCATGTCAGGATTGCCATATGCCCGCCGTAGAGGATGGATTCGCATGTGCAATAAGAGAGGCTCGTGTACTACGAGATAAGGTCTATAGACATGATTTTGCTGGAGGCAGTACCTGCGTCCAAGATATGTTAGTTTATCTCTACGACATAAAAGACCAAACTACCCTTAAAGCATTACAAAAATCGAAAGAAAATGCAGAAAAGATGCTCCAGAGCGCGGCTGAGCTCGAACTCTCAAAAGACGGAGGGAATCTGAAAGTAAAAGTTATAAACAGAGCTGGCCACAAATTACCTACAGGGTATAGTGAGGGGAGAATCATGTGGGTTAATGTTAAATTTTATGACTCTAATGGAAAAATAATTAAAGAATCTGGGAAGTATGATCCCGAGGAAGCTAGACTGCTAGTGGACCCAGAACTTAAGACCTACGAAATAAAACCAGGTATAAAATATGTCGGCATAACTGAAGCTCTCCCTGATCGCCTTGGAATTCCGGAAGGGCCAAGCTTCCATTTCGCAGCAAATAATTACATATACTATGACAACCGGATACCGCCCGCGGGATTCAGAAATAAAGATTACGAAGAATATAAAGCATATATAAGAGGAGCATCCTACGCTGATGGCCAGAATTGGGATATAACTCTATACTCAATACCCCAAAACTCTGTTTCTGCAGAGGTACGGCTCTATTATCAATCTCTCAGTAGAGAGTATGTAGAGTTCCTCTATGCCGAAAACTTAAACAATGATATAGATTTTTTTAAGGCTGGTGAGAAGCTTTATGAAGCCTGGAGAAATACCGGCATGTGCAAGCCTATTGAAATGACTAGAGCGATTATCCAGTTTTAATGTTTAGTACAAAGATGAGAATACTCTCAGATGCCTCTTATTCTATCTTCTTAAACCGCTTTCTAGGCGCATTGCATATAGGACATCTTTCAGGAGGTTCACCATATACGGTATTACCACAGATTTGGCATACATAGATATCCCTCTTAGGCAAATCTTGCCCCTTCTCTACCGCTTCTAAAGCCTCTTTGTAGAGATTGTGATGTATCTCCTCAACTGCATTAGCGTTCTTAAAACTTATTAACGCAGACTTATTGCCTTCTTCCTCAGCGTCTTTTATGAAACTAGGATACATTTCTTTAAACTCGTGCGCTTCGCCTCTTATAGCTGCTTCTAGGTTTTCTTTTGTAGATTTCACTCCTCCTATAACTCTTAAATGAGCTTGAGCATGTACCGCTTCAGCTTCCGCTGCTGCCTTAAATAACAAAGCAATATTTGGCAGCCCCTCCTGCTCGGCCTTGCTGGCAAATATCGTATATTTCCTATTGGCTTGACTTTCTCCAGAAAAAGCATCCGCCAAGTCTTTCATTACATCTCCCATTTGATATGCCTCCTTTTTATTTTGCTCATACGATATGATTTAACCTACTTGAAATGAATATACTTTTCCTGTGCTCTTACGAAAAAAGTATATTTGTAGAGTTTAACTATAAATAGCATGAAGGTAAATATTTTTCCGATATTCAACCACTTTATAAGGGGGCAGCCTTATCCGCTTTTAGGGTGTATAAGATATGGATATAGCAGATATAATTAGGAAGATTTCTGAGGAAACTAATATAGAAGAAAAAGAGATTAAAGTAAAAATAGAGAATAAACAGAAAGAGCTTGGGGGCCTAATTACAATAGAAGGGGCCGCCCATATAGTTGCCAATGAAATGGGAATAAACTTGTTTGAAAGTATATCTAAAAAGCCTGAGTTGAAGATAGAGAATATCATTCCAGGTATGAACAGCGTAGATATCATTGGCAGGGTAATGCGAGTTTTTGAACCTAAGGAGTTTGAAAAAGAGGATGGAAGTAGGGGAAGGGTTTGCAGTATAATATTAGGAGACGACACTGGTACGATAAGAACGGTTTTCTGGGGAAAGGATGTTTCATTAATTGAGAGAGGGGACATTGAAGAAGGAAAAATTCTTAGAATTAGAGACGGGTATACTAAGGAGAATATTAACGGAGAACCAGAACTACATATCGGCATAAGAACGAGAGTAATACCTAACCCAAAGGATGTCGATGATAAGGAAATACCCTTACCAGAGGAAAGAAAGAAAAAAATTGCAGATCTAACAGAAGATACGAGTAGCGTGGATGTAGTTTGTAAAATTATAAGGATCTATGAACCTAGAGAATTCGAGAGAGATGATGATACAAAAGGTAAAGTTGTAAATCTTATCGTAGGGGATGAAACGGGGAGAGGGAAGCTTGTGTTGTGGGACGAAGATGTAGCACTAGTAGAAGAAGGTAGAATAAAAGAGGGAGACACTATAAAGGTAAAGAGAGGATATGTAAAGATGAGATTTCAGGAGCCGGAGATAAACGTTGGAAGATACGGCAAAATAGTGCTTAATCCTGAAGAAGAAATTGGAGAAGTTCCAGAAGAGAGTCCTGCAGAGATCACTAGAAAGAATATGAGCGACCTTTCAGTTGGCGAAAAAGCTGAGATTAGAGGAGCTTTGGTAGAAGTTTACGAAAACCTCAAAATCTTCGACAGAGATGATGGAAAAGGAATGGTAATAAATGCAGTGATAGATGATGGTACAGCTGCTATGAGAGCAGCATTTTACGACAGGATGGCTGAGATTCTTTTAAATATGCCTCTAAAAAAAGCTTTAGAAAGCGATATTACAGAAGAGATCTCCCAGCGAAGAAAACAACTATTAGGCAAAGAGGTTATCGCAATAGTTAGAGTAATTCATAACGAATTTTCTGGCAGAGCTGAGTTGGTTGTGGAAGATATAAACCTTAATCCAGATCCGAAAGTTGAAGCTGAAATTTTATTAAAGGAGGCTAAACAAAGAACTAAGGAGGAGTAATTAGATGGAACTTGAAGAATTACCTGGGGTTGGGGAAGCTACTGCCGAAAAATTAAGGGAAGCTGGTTATAAAACCGTAGAATCTATAGCCGTTGCCAGTATTGGAGAGCTAAAAGAGATTTCAGGCATGGGGGAGGGCACATTAATGAAGATAATAGATGCAGCGCGCAATACACTACAGATGCGTTTTATGACCGGTACCGAAGTTATGGAAAAAAGAAAGAATATGCGGAAGATTACACTTGGCAGCAAAAAACTTGATGAACTCCTTGGAGGGGGAATTGAGACTCAAGCTATTACTGAACTATTTGGAGAATTCGGTTCTGGAAAAACTCAGATCTGTCATCAGTTGGCAGTAAACGTCCAGCTACCAGAAGAAAGAGGCGGATTAGAGAGAAATGCGCTGTATATTGATACTGAAAATACGTTCAGACCAGAGCGTATAATTCAGATGGCAAAAGGTATGGATCTAGATCCCGACACAGTTCTTGAAAATATAATAATTGCTAGAGCCTACAATAGTGATCATCAGATCCTTATTACAGAGAAAGCAAGCGAACTTATTAAAGAAAAAAATATAGGATTAATCGCGGTTGATTCACTTACTTCACACTTTAGGTCGGACTATACCGGCAGAGGCATGCTCGCTGACCGGCAGCAAAAATTGAATCGCCATATGCATGATCTTCAACGGTTATGTGACATACATAATTTAGCGGTGGTCGTTACTAATCAGGTAATGGCCAGACCTGACTTCTTCTTTGGAGACCCTACTGCTCCTATTGGGGGACATGTCGTAGGACATTCATCTACTTTCCGGATATATCTCAGAAAATCTAAAGGCGGTAAGAGAGTTGGCCGGCTGATCGATTCTCCAAACCTACCTGAAGGAGAAGCAATATTCTCCCTATCTGAAGTGGGCGTGAGAGACTAAGAGACAAACGTGACAATTTGAGCTTAGTTTGCTATAGGTCTAAATTTGTACCCATAGTAAATGAGCCCTGCGTCTCCATCTTCTTGTATCCTCCTAAACACCATCTCCACTTTCATTCCTATATCAATTTCAGTAGGATCACAGTCTACTATCTGGGCTGTAAGTTTGGGGCCCTCTTCAAGCTGGATTATTGCCATTATGTAAGGAGTCTGTCCTTCAAATCTCTTAGGTGCCGAATGAATTATTGTATAAGTTAAAACTTCTCCTCGTCCCTTAAGCTGCACATCTTCTATTTTACTCGCTCTTCTACATTTTGGACAAAGCTGTCTAGGAGGAAAATAGAGCTCATTACAGTTTAGACATTTAGTACCTATCAAATTATATCTGCGCTTTAAGTTTCTCCAAAATCTTGGAACGTTACTCATCTTTTATCCCTTCTCATAAATATGCACCACTGCAGTTCCTCCTGAGCCGCCCACATTGTGCGTTAATCCTATATCAGCATCAACTTGCCTACCCTTAGCATCTCCTCGTAATTGTAGTACTATCTCGACTGCCTGAGCTACACCCGTAGCTCCTACTGGATGACCTTTCGCTTTAAGGCCTCCTGACGTGTTCACTGGTATTTTACCACCAATCTCAGTCTCCCCTTCTTCTGTTGCCTTCCCTCCTTCTCCAATATTGAAAAACCCTAAATTTTCTATTGCCATTATCTCCCCAATGGTAAAAGCATCATGCACTTCCGCTACCTGAATATCTTTTGGACTTTTCCCTGCTCTCTTATATGCTTCCTTTGCTGCATTAATTGTGGAATCCACAACCGGGATTTGCTTCCTGCTATGTAGAGATAAAGTACTTGTTGCCTGACCGCTACCCGTTATATATATCGGAGAATCAGTATATTCCCTAGCTTTACGTTCTGACGCTAACACCACACATGCTGCACCATCTGTGATTGGAGAACAATCAAGCAATCTTAATGGATCTGCTATTATAGGGGAATTTAATACATCGTCAACCGTTATCTCAACATGATACTGAGCATAGGGATTATGAATAGCATTCCTATGGTTCTTCACAGACACAAGTGCAAGTTGCTCTCGAGTAGTTCCGAATTCGTACATGTGACGTCTCGCCATCATTGCATATAACCCGGGGAAAGTCATGCCTAAGAATGCTTCCCACTCTTGATCTGCTGCCGTAGCTAAAGTCTGGGTTGTACTCTCCGTCATAACGTCAGTCATCTTTTCTACTCCACCTACAACTACTAAATCATGAAATCCGGATAAAATCGACATAATACCTTGTCGTAAAGCATGACCTCCAGATGCGCATGCTGCCTCTATTCTTGTAGCGGGTATAGGGTTTAATCCGGCTTGATCTGCAATGAGACATGAGATATGCTCTTGATCAACAAATCTACCTGCAGACATGTTTCCAACAAAAATTGCCTCCACATCTTTACCGTCTACTCCCGCATCCCGTAACGCATTTGCCCCTGCTTCTACAAATAGATGACTAAATGAGGTTTCCCAGAGCTCCCCAAATCTTGTAAGCCCTACCCCTATTATCGCTACTTTCACGAGATCACCTTTATTTTTCTTCTTAACTTGGCGTAGGTTGCATAATCCAAGTATTTTTTCCTTTTAATGTAATCTTCAACTGATGGAACCTTTCCTCTAATTTTTTTTATACCCTCTTCAACAAGTATGCTAAAACTATCACTCCCCGCACCAGAACCAAATGATGTGAGCATTATTCTTTCACCAGACTCTGCCTTATCTAAGACCGCTGCAAGCCCCATAAGAGAGGACCCAGAGTAAGTATTTCCTATTTTATCAACGAGTATACCCTCCTCTATCTGCTCTATTGTAAAGCCTAGCATTTTTGCAACTTTTCTTGGAAACTTTCCATTTGGCTGATGGAATACCGCATAATCAAAATCTTGCGGCTTAAGATTCAAAGACTCCATCAACCCTATTGACGCATTATACACGTGCTTAAAAAATGCGGGCGCACCTGTAAACCTTCCACCATGCCTAGGATAGGGCTGGCCTTCTTTTCTCCAAAAATCAGGTGTGTCAGTAGTATATGAGTATGTACCCTCAATACTTGCAATTAGCTTATCCTTACCTATTATATACGCTACCCCTCCTGATGATGCTGTATATTCCAAGGCATCTCCTGGAGCCCCCTGAGCAGTATCGCTTCCTATAGCTAATCCATATTTTATTATATTTGAGGCTACTAATCCCATGCATGTTTGGATTCCAGCAGTACCCGCCTTACAAGCGAATTCATAATCTGCCGCCGTGAGTTCTGGGGAAGCCCCTATGGCCTCAGCAACAATCGTTGCAGTAGGTTTTACTGTGTATGGATGGCTTTCCGATCCAACATAAATTGCACCTATGTCTTTTGGATCAATACTCGCCATCCTAACAGCGTTTCTAGCAGCCTCAACTGCTATCGTAGCTGCATCTTCATCGTAATCTGCTACGGCCTTTTCAAATATTTTAAGACCATTAGAAATGCTTTTTGCGTCTCCACCCCATATTTTTGCGATTTCTTCGACCTTTATCCTGTATCGGGGGATGTATACCCCATAACCTACTATTCCTACTCCCTCAAGCTTCATGAAGTGTTTCTCCTCAACTCCTCTATTAACACTTGAACGTCATCAATCTCGGAAATAGCTACTGGAATCTTTTCTTTTAATGCTATTTCCAATCCTAAAGAGTCAACATCTTTCAATCCATGCAAAATCACTAGCCCAGGTTTTATACTAGTAACTCTAATTGCGACAAAGGGGGACCTCCCGCTAGCAACTTTCGTGAATATAAGCGCTCTCTCCGAAGTAAGGCCATACACCTTTAAAAACTCATCGGAAGACATCTCAAGTATAGCTTTAAGGCTGTCTAATACTGTATACCCATATAGCTCTTTTCCTAGCTGATCTTTATTGACTAGAACCTTGCCTCTAGCTATATCGCATATATCTCTAGCTTTGAGTGGCATTGAGAATTCCTTAATATCAAGTATAGCTCCTCCTCGAGTTACTCCTATACACCTTTCATAACTCTTTAGGACTGGTCTACCCCTCTCAATGTCGCTCTCCAATAATGCAGATATGATTTTTTTAATAATCTTGGTTCCAGGAGATTTCCGCCTCCCTTTCTCGTAGTCGCATATAACTGAAGGTGAAATTCCTATGCGCTTTGCTAAATCCGTCTTAGAAAGACCGAAAGTTTCTCTCCATTTTCTTAGTGTGTTGCTCGGATTTGCTGACAACACGATTTCACCTGCGATCATTTTGGAAAATTCTTCCTCAAGAGTCACTAATGCCACCTTTCATTGCCTTCTTTTAATCTCAGATATATATGTTTTTCGGCATAAATCTAATTAAAATTCGTCTATAGTCGTAATAGAAAAAATTTAAAGACCAAGTACCAGATATTCATTAAAAAAAGGGGCCGTAGGGTAGTTTGGTCTATCCTCGTGGCTTCGGGAGCCATGGACCTGAGTTCAAATCTCAGCGGCCCCACTATTCATTATTACCTCATTATCTTACTACTGTGAAAATAGCAGCTGAATGTTGGGGATACACTTCTTTTTCATCCATCTTAAAACCCATACTAATGAACGTCTTACTAATTCTATTTTGCCAAAATTCATCTAGATCGTCCTTATATTTAAAAAATGGAAATATAACTAATAAGCCATCCTCTTTTAATACTCTTTGAATCTCAGCAGCACTTTTAGGTATACCCCTACCCGAGAAGGTAGGGTTAATAGTTTTGCCTTTATACCTGAATTCTGGGACCCTTGCAGGGAAAGTAACATGAACAAGGTCAAAAGTTTTATTCTTGAAAGGTAAAATTCTGCTATCTACTACGACGCAATCAATTTTTTTATGCTCCTTTACTTCCTTGAGCTGGGAAGATACATCGGTTGATACATAAATTATAAAATTTTTCTTCAAAATTTCTGCTGGGTGGGTCAGTTCCTTAGGGTTGGCTATGGCGCCTTCAAGTTCCAGTATTTTGGAGTTTACGTCGAGGTGGCCCTGAAGTATACTAGAGTATTTTGTATATATTGCATTCCTATTCATTTTCAATCATTCCACTATGTCAAAAAACTATCTTGAAAGTTTCTTTTTTGAAATAAAAAGTATTAAACATAAGTAACTCTCTTTGTGTTTTTATGAAAATAGTAAACGGTGTAGATGTAGATCACCTCAAGAAAGTTGTAGAGTTAGTTAAAGAAAATCCAGATTTAGGAAAAACAATCTGGAGAGCTAATACAAAGTGGAAGAGCGGATTTAAATGCGAAGCAAGAATAAGAGACTTTGTCGTTAATATGGATGAACCTGAAGACTTAGGGGGAACTAATACGGCTCCAAATATGGTGGAGATGGTTTTGGGTGCTTATGGCTGTTGCCTCATAGTGGGGTACGTTATGAATGCCGCAGTAAGAGGAATAGAATTAGCTAAAGTTGAAATAGAATTAGAAGGCAACATAGATCTCCCAGGCTTCCTTGGACTAGAACCCCCAGAAAAAGTTTGGCCTGGATTTACAGAAGTTCGAGCAAGAGTTTTTTTGAAAACGAAAGAGCCGCTAAGTAAAGAAAAACTTAAAGAACTAAATGAAGCAGTTGTAAAAACCTCTCCAGTAGGAAGTATCCTGAAAAATCCTGTGAAAGTTATAACAGAGCTGGAAACAAGAAGATTTGTGTGATATCAAGATTACTCTGGTTGCCACTCAGCTAAGCACTCGTCACATATTTGCTCGTCAATGTCCCCGCAGTCTGTACAGTAAGGCATCCCACAACTCATACATGTATAGAGCACTTCTGATTCTTTTTTACATACATGACATATGGGCACTTTCTACCTCCCCTAGGAATTCAAATTTATTTAAGGCTTCCCACGCATGAAGATTAAATATACAACCAGCATCTGGAGCTTTAAGGTCATTAAAGTAACTTAATGCCCTAGCCCGACATCCGCCACATGAGGCCCTAAATCTACATTTCCCGCAATGGCCTTTCAAGTCCTCTCTGTCTCTTAAGAGATTTAGTAATGGAGAATTCCTCCAAATAGATATAAATTTCTCTTTCCTCAAGTCTCCTGCTTCAAGAGGAATGAAAACACAGGGAGTAACTTTTCCATTTGGCTGGATAGCACAATAAGTCCTTCCCGCACCACATCCTCCTAAGAAATCCGCAATAAATTCTGCCTTGTTATTTCCTTTGTCATTTCCTATTCTGCCAAAATGTGCTACCCCAACCGTTCCTCCGCCAGCTTCAATACATACTCTAGAAAACTGTGGAGCCGTTGTTAGTACATCAAAACCATTGGAAAGTTCTTTTTGAGCTTTTTTCAGTATAGTTTCCCTCATCTGTGGACTAAGGTCGTTTTTCACTATATCCCTCCCTCTACCTGTCGGAATAAAATTGTATATAGTTAACTTGTTAACCTTTAACTTTTTAGCTAATTGAAGTATTTCATCAAAATGGTGATAGTTGTAAGTGGTTATAGTAGTAGCTATTGAAACAGTAAGACCTTCTTCAACAGCATTTTTTATACCTTTAATAGTTCTTTTCCAACATCCCTCTACCCCGCGAAAGGAGTCATGAAGCTCAGGAAAAGCTCCATCTACACTAACTTGTATATAAGAAATCCCGGATACCTTTAGCCTCTTCACTATTTTTTTGGTTAACAATGTGCCATTTGTAGCGATCGAAGTATAAATACCTAGAGAGGAAGCCTCTTTAGCTACAGGGAATATATCCTCGGATAAAAGTGGTTCACCTCCCGAGAGCGCTAAATAGGGTAAGTTTGCTGAAGCAAGTTGATGCACAGTATCAAGTTTTTCTTCTAAACTTAGCTCGTTATCTAATGCTTTGCCAGCGGATTGATAGCAATGTTTACATTTGAGGTTACACCGGTT
Source organism: Candidatus Hydrothermarchaeum profundi (assembly GCA_002011125.2). Taxonomy (GTDB): domain Archaea; phylum Hydrothermarchaeota; class Hydrothermarchaeia; order Hydrothermarchaeales; family Hydrothermarchaeaceae; genus Hydrothermarchaeum; species Hydrothermarchaeum profundi. The sequence goes on along the minus strand of MTMF02000009.1, from coordinate 882,551 downwards.
GGTAAAGTTCCATACAACCAAAAAGGGAGAAATAAGCTTTTGTGGTTTTGTTACACCATATTCAGCGACACTTTTAGCAGCGATAAACAGAGCCCTCCTATAGGCAGGGTTCTCCAGAATCCCCTCTACCTCCTCCTTACTTACCCTCATTCTTCTTCTTACAAATTCCTCTAACTCTTTCACAGGTAGAGAATATAGCTTTCCCAAAGAAGAACCATTATCTGATCCAAGGTATCCCGCAACTACATGGTTTAAAAAATGCCTACATGCCTTGCTTAGTAAGCGAGACATGTTCCATCACCTTTCTAGCACTAAGTATCCTTGATAACACTACGAAATTCGTGAAAATTGCGAGAATTAAGAGAGTCAGAAATATTTGGTTAAAGAGGCCCCCTATCATTATTATAAAGAGTCTAACATCTCGCGTCATAAATCCCGCTATACCGCCAATAAACCTCTTGTTTGCTAAAGTCTCCATCCTTGAAACGCTATAGCTTATAGAGTAAGTACCCAAAAGAGCTAGGCTTCCTATAAGCCAGAGCTTGTCAGGTGCTGTGGCAATCATGCCAAGGATAATAGCGATATCCGCGTATCTATCTGTGATAGAATCAAAATATGCTCCAAACTTTGATTCCGTGCCCTTTATTCTCGCTATTTCGCCATCGCATCCATCTAATATTGAGGTAATCTGTGCGAATATACCGGCATATATATTTTTATTCAACCCAAAGAGAACTGCGGATAGGATGCCGAAAAAGAATGAAACAAAAGTCATTTGATTCGGAGTTATCCTAGTCTTTACGAGCAATCTTGAAAGAGGTATAGAAAGCTTCCTGTTAATATGCCTCGAAATAATGCCATCAGAAGGTTTCACCAACGATTTTAAAATAAAATTCTCTACTTTTATGAGTTCCTCTTTTGTATCTATATCACGCCAAAAGAATCCTGTTACATCGCATGCCAATAGTTTTCCCTTTTGAGATAGTTTACTCATTACATCGGTCACAGTAAACTTACCCTCAAACTCCCCAGCGATCTCGGTTACTTCATTAGTGCAGAGAAAAATCCCTGTGTCTATAGCATTAAATTTCTTTATATTTTTTCCTATACTTATTATTTTAGAGCCTTCCACTAGAACTTTAGTTGCTTCATCCAAGTCTTTATCATAGATATCCTTGTCAATACAGAGAGTAGTGCTTTTTGTGTTAGAATTTAAGAGTCTACTAAGAATTTCTCTATCAAAAAAATGATCTGACATTAAAAGTAGAAATGGACCGCCTCCAGATGCTTTTGCACCTAGTAAGAGAGAATAACCTTCTCCTCTTTCAACATGCGGGTTGTAGACGGTTTTACATCTGCTCCGCACAAAATCTCGAACTCTTTCATCATGGTATACAACAATTATCTCGGAAATACCAACTTTTTCTAAGCTCTCTATTATATACTCTATCAATGGCTTTTCAAAGAGTTTCGCGAGAGGCTTAGGCAAACTATCCCCGAACCTCTCGCCTTTCCCGGCAGCCAGTATGACCGCCTTAATTTTTAAACCCCCCATTTTATTCAACTCAGGGAACTTCAATCTCTGGAGCAACTTTTGGAGAAACACTGTATTTCTCTATAAATTCTTCGACCATTTGTCTCGCTATCCTATCTGGATACTGGACCGGTGGATGCTTGAAGAAATATGCTGAAACGCCCTCCAATGGTCCTGATACGCCATTATCCAACGCTATCTTTACTGCTCTTATCGCATCCACAGATACCCCAGCGCTGTTTGGAGAGTCTTCTACTGACAGCCGTAGATCGATAGTTAACGGCACACCACCAAACTTCTCCCCCTCTACATGTATAAAGGCCTGTTTATTATCATTCAAGAAAGGTACATAATCGCTTGGACCTATCCTTGTTGGAAAATCGTAGTCTAAGATAGAGGTCACTGCCTCTGTTTTGGATATTCTCTTTGATTTCAGCCGGGACTCTTGTAGCATATTCTGGAAATCGGTATTTCCTCCGATATTAAGCTGATAAGTCTTCTTGACCTTAACTCCCCTATCCTTCAGCAACTGAATCAATGTTCTGTGTAATATCGTTGCACCGACCTGACTCTTTATGTCATCGCCTGCAACAGGGAGCCCTGCCTTATCGAACATGTCCGCCCACTTTTGGTCGGAGGCTATAAATTCTGGTATACAGTTTACAAAACCACATCCGGCATCTATGGCTGCCTGTGCATAGAATTGTGTTGATTTAGCGCTTCCTACCGGTAGATAATTTACTAATATATCAGCTCCAGCATCTTCTAAGACTTCCACCACATCCACTGGCTCTTGATGCTTGTCTATAGGAACGACCCCCCTCAGGTATTTACCTATTCCATCCATTACTGGAGCTTTTTGAACTTCTACTCCTAAATAGGGAACTTCTGAAAACTTTGTGGTGCAGTTGGGTTCAGTAAAGATAGCTTCGCTTAAATCTTTTCCTACTTTATTTGCATTTACATCAAAGGCTGCAACGAATTCTATATCAGAAATGTGGTATCCCCCAAAATTTACGTGCATAAGCCCGGGTATAAAGTCCTCTGGGTCTGCGTCTTTATAGTATTCCACACCTTGCACTAAAGATGAGGCACAATTGCCCACGCCAGCTATAGCTACTTTTACCTTTCCCAACGCCTTCACCTCCTACTTATTATTTAAGTATTAAAAGTAAGAGTCAGCACAGAATAACTCTGGTAATTATACTTCGATAGTCTTCCCTGATTAATTAGAGGTAGTACTTGATACAAGACCCCTACTATACCCTGCTTTAAATTTTTACCCCGACCATTCACCAGAACCTTCATGAAAGTACCTCCAGAATTTTTTAGCTACTTCAAAGAAGGCCTATCAACATCATGTTAGATGTCGCAGACCTAGATTTGCAACATCACGAAAGTTCTAGTGCCCACCTTTTTTCTACAAAAAGTTACTAAATTATCGTATAAAAATTTTATTGTAGTGTCATTTCAAATATGGGTTGTCTTTACATATTGCATCCTAAATCCATATATACTATAAATTTTACATTAATTCCATGAACTTCAAACTCATCATAGGCCTAATAGTAGCTTCCTTTCTATTCATACCGGCATTAATAGGATTCTACGTAGACTACTTGTGGTTTACAGAAGTGGGGTATCTAAGCGTTTTCTTAACTATTTTAGAAACTAAAGTAACTCTCGCCATTATATGGGGCGTCTTATTTTTCGTATTAGCCTATATAAATGTGAAATGGGCGATGAAAGCCTCATTAGGAGAAGGCGCAGGCTTTACCCCTATAACTTTAACCGTTATTCTAATTTTCGCTATTTTCATGGGACTTGTCTCCACCGTAGGATGGGAGACGGTTTTAAAGTACAAAAACCAAGTCCCCTTTAATATCGCAGACCCTATTTTCAATAAAGATATAAGTTTCTATGTTTTCACCCTTCCCTTTTATTTTTACATTAAAAACATCCTCCTTTTTGGGATAGGTATAGTTGCCCTAATGTCTTTTGGTTTTTATATGCTATTTAGCGGCGCTATTGTGAAAGACGAATATGGAAGGTACGGAATAGAATATCCGAAGCTCGAAAAATCCGCATTAAACCATCTATATTTATTGGTTGGCATAATATTCCTCCTGATATCCATCGGATATGTACTGGATAGGTATTCCATACTCTATTCAACTAGAGGCGCAGTTTATGGTGCCGGTTATACAGATATAAAAGTCCAGCTCCCTCTTATAACCTTCACAGCGATCCTTTCTCTATTTGTGGCTCTGGCCTTCTTCGCAACCATGAGAGTTAGGAACATTAAAATCCCGGCTGCTGGAATAGCCCTCTTAATTGTGGTTGGGATAATAGGTAATAGTATCGCGGGGATAGTTCAACAATATGAGGTCTCACCCGATGAGTTTAATCTCGAGAAAGAGTATCTGAAGTACAATATTGATGCGACAAGATATGCATACGGTCTTACCGACATCGAAGAGATCGAATTTCCAGCCGCTTTAGATCTCACATACGAGGATATTGCAAATAATTCTCAGATAATAGATAATATACGATTGTGGGACTGGCGTCCTCTCATGAGAACCTATCGGCAGGTCCAGTTGATACGAACTTACTACGAGTTCAACGATGTAGACGTTGATAGATATTACATTAACGGAGACTACAAACAAGTTATGCTTTCAGCGAGGGAGATTAACCCAGAACTTCTCCAAGAGAGGTCGTGGGTTAAAGAAAGACTTACTTTCACTCACGGATATGGACTTGCGATGAGCCCTGTGAGAGAGGTTTCTAGTGAAGGATTGCCAATTTTTTATATTAAAGATATACCTCCAGTATCTCCCTACTTCAATATCACAAGGCCGGAAATATACTACGGAGAAATTGTGAAAGATTATGTGATAGTTAAAACGACGACCGAAGAATTCGACTATCCCAGAGGAGATCTTGGAGTCTATACAACCTATCAAGGCACAGGAGGAATTCCACTCTCATCTTACATTAGAAAAATGGCTATGGCATTTAGATTCAACACACTCAGGATTCTCGTAAGTAACTCCGTAACAAGTGAGAGTAGGATCATTTTCAATAGAAACATAATGGAAAGAGTTAACGCTATAGCTCCATTTTTAGTTTATGACAGCGACCCCTACCTAGTTGTGTCTTCCGATGGGAGATTATATTGGATGCTAGATGCATATACCGTTACAAATAGATACCCCTACTCTGAGCCTACTGGAGGATATAATTACATCAGAAACACAGTAAAAATTACTATAGACGCATATAATGGAGACACAGATTTCTATGTTGTTGAAGAAGATCCTATTATAAGCACCTACATGAACATATTCCCAAAGCTTTTCAAGCCATTTTCTGAAATGCCGAAGGATCCCAAGATGCATATAAGGTATCCTGAAGATTTATTCAAAATACAGGCAGAGAAATATGCTGTCTACCATATGAAAGATCCTAGAGTTTTCTACAATAGAGAGGACGCATGGGATATTCCTGAAGAGATATATGAGGGAAACAGGATCAAATTAGAGCCGTATTATCTTATAACGAAACTACCAGGGGAGGAAAAAGAAGAATTTATAATACTTACACCCTTCACGCCGAGAGGAAAAAACAATATGATAGCTTGGCTAGCGGCTAGGGGAGATGTGCCTAACTACGGCCACAAGATTGTTTATATTTTCCCCAAAGGTAAGCTCGTATATGGTCCTATTCAAATAGAAGCAAGAATAGATCAAGATGCTGAAATATCACAAAGATTCACCCTTTGGAGCCAAGCAGGTTCTAGGGTTTTGAGAGGTAATCTTCTTGTGATACCGGTGAAAAAATCATTGCTTTATGTCGAACCGATATATTTGAGAGCTGAACAAGAAGGCTCGCTTCCAGAGTTAAAGAGAGTTATAGTAGCTTACGGGGATAGGCTAACAATGCAGGAAACCCTCGAGGAATCATTAGAAGTTATTTTTGGCAAAGCGCCTAAGAAAGTTGTAGTCAAAAAGATGGGGGAAAAGACCGTAGAAGAACTGATAAGTGAGGCGCTAACACATTACGATAAAGCCAAGGAATACTTGCGGGAGGGTAACTGGGCAAAATATGGAGAAGAGTTAACTAAACTTGAAGAGATATTAAAAGAGTTGAAGGGGAAATCCTGATGGTCATGTTTCTCCTAAGATTGATCCCATTGATTTTGGGGTTGATACTGCTTTTTTTCATTTTTAAGAGTTTTTTTGACGAAGTCAGATTTAAGTTAGAAGAGGAGATAAACAAGAGGAAAGCTAAAAGAATCGGTCATAAGGAGGTTGTAGAGCCGCATTCTAAAATCCTTAGAAAAAATCACTCTATAGTGGTGTGGGTAAAAATACCTGAAGTATCCCTAAGAGATGTTGATATTAAGAGACTTGAGAACTCACTGGAAGTTAGAGCCAAAAAAGGGGATAAAGTATACTTCAAGCTCTTTGCGATACCAAAAGAATATAGGATAGTAGAGAAACGGCTTGAGAATGAGGAACTCGTGATAATGCTGGAGAAATAAAATGACACGATGGTATAAAGATAAGAAAAACGAATACTATTATAAAAAGGCAAAAAGAGAGAGATACCGTTCTAGAGCCGCCTATAAGTTGAAGCAGTTAAACAGAAAATTCGATTTAATTAGGAGAGGCTATAAGGTCGTTGACTTAGGAGCTGCCCCGGGGGGATGGATGCAAGTTACTAGAGAGCTGGTAGCTAAAGAGGGCTTCGTGTTAGGAGTGGATTTGGAAGAAATAGAAGAACTTGGATTTGATAATGTCATAACACTAAAAGGCGACTTCACCAATAAAGAGACGGTACAGAAAATAATTGATACAGTAGGATATGTCGATGCTGTGATATCTGATGCCTCACCCAATATCTCAGGGGTTTGGGATATCGATCACTATCGGTCGGTAGAGTTGTGTAGAAGTGCCTTAGAGATTGCAACTATGGTTCTCAGAAATAGAGGAAACTTTCTAGTGAAAATATTCCAAGGGCGGGAAGTAGATGATTTCTTTAAGGAAGTAAAAGACAATTTTACGTTAGCTAAGAGAACTAAACCTAAAGCCTCTAGGGGAAAAAGCGCTGAGATCTACATAATTGGAAAAGGATTTAAATATCCAAAAGAAGTAGGTAGATAGCATGAAGGAATGTGGTATATGCAACGATAAAACAACGATATACAAGTGCTCACAGTGCAGTATAGAGTTCTGCGACAAATGTGGAGACCCTGTTGAAATGCTCTGCGAGTATTGCTTAGAGGAGGATGAAATTTAATTCCTCAATTGGAGCATCTGTTTTAATGCTCGTCGGAGAAAAATGAGTCCTAGAAGCTATGTATCCTTTACTTCTCAATTTTGAAATGATCTTGTCTATCGGCGGTGCACTTCTTTTAAGAGATTTGCAGAGCTTGTGGATATCATAGTAGAAGGGTATTTCTACTTCCTCACAAATTAGGGTAAGGAGGTTATGAAGTCTCCTGTCGTTTAAATACTCAGATTCTTTTAACACGGCACTGCTAAACTTTTGGTCTTTTATTTTTCCTAACCAAAGCGGACCGCCTACTTCGTAAGATCTATCACAGTTGCATTTTTTAGAAGATGGAAAAACTCCTTTTTCATACTCCCGGATTTTGCATTTTCTGCAATAATACACATAGCCTAAATTTTCCAAGGCTTTTTTTGCTATTGTGTTTCCTTCAGATAACTGCACGTATATCCTAAAGTAATGGTCAGTAGAATGACTGATAAGACAATTAATCCCTCTACCATATTTTGCAGCGGTCTTAGCTATATATCCAAGTAATATCCGCAGACCAATCTCATGGCAAAACTCTGATCTAATGGGAATCGCCCCATATTTTCGATAACATGTCTTAGGGTACACCCCACAAAGTGGTGCTGTATCAGTCGCCGTTACTCCGAGATATCCGGTCCTTTTGACCCTCATAACTGCAGCGTCTAAGAAAGGAACCGGCGTGCCAAAAGGGTCTATGTCTATAAATTCAAATCTCCCTTTTTCGTGTAGGAATAAATTAGCTTCTTTATTTGAGATATATACCCGTAAATTATTAAGTTTCGCATTTTTTAGAATTAGATGATAAGCCTCAGTATTTGCATCATTAAGATGCACCTTACATCCAGTCTCATTAGCAACTCTAATACCCTTGGCTCCAGTACCTGCCAACAAGTCAGCGAAGGTGATATCCTCCTTTTTCATTAGAACTTTTACAACAGAACAGCAGATATCTCTATTGAGTTTCATTCGTGGATTATAAAAGACGGGAGGTTTCTCTACTAGGGGTGACTCTTTAATTGGAACCAATAACCTAGTTTTACCTTCTTGAATTTCTTTAAACATATATCAGAAAATAACTCTATGAATATATAAAAAAAGTAAGGAAGGAGAGGAGGGGAAGGAGGAGAGAGGAGTACTATCTGGGCTGTCCATCCCCTCAGAATTATCTCAATATATTAACATATTAAATACTTTTAGTAAAAGAGATATATTGAAATACGCCCCTGCCAAGAGTTAATCTTTGAGTATAAAGATGCCTTCTGCATGGGGATCCCCAGAGTCTGAGAAGATCCCCAAGTCCCCCCCAGCTTCTCCATCCGCTTAATCCTAGTACTAGCCATCATACTCTTTAAGAACGGGTCCATTATTATAATCTCTATCAGCTCTATGAGATTCTCAACACTGGGATCGTGGCCCTCACATTTTTTGTAATTGACAGGTTTCACATCCATCTCGCCTGCCGTAAAGACTTTCTTGAAGTCCTCGACTGCTGATAGAGCTTCTTCTCTTTTCAGTAAAGGACCTGAATGCCTTAAGGAGGAGTCCCTTTTCTCCTACAAACCTGAAAGTAAGATCAGTGCTGTTCTTCTCTGTGCCTGTCTTTCCTATCATAAGTAGTTCCTTAAGAGACTCTAGATTATCCTGAGCCTATGTATCTCCCCATTCTCCCACTCATAGGCTCCGATCACACACTGAAGAACCTTCTCGACCTCAGTTGGAGATCCTCCATTTTCGGGCCTTCGCTCTCTCGTCAGTGAACTCCCTACAGTCTCTATATTTATTCCTTTAGCCTCCTGCATGCCTCCTTGGCGGCCAAGACGACAAATAAAAAAAATATTTATATATACGAAATTAGTCTCGTATTCAATTGAGTTTCTTTTTCGTTATTTAAAAGGTATGTAATATGAATAAGAAGATTATGCTAATAGTAGCAACATTATCTTCGTCTGCCTATGTGTATTTACCATTTCTAGGAAACTTCGATACTATTTTGAGGTATTATGATGGCCCTCTTTATGTGATAGTGGCCCAGAATTTTTATCATATCCAATCAAACCCTTTTCCCCTGCCTGAATATTATTATTCAACCCATTTGATAGTTTATCCTCTGCTCATACGTATTTTCTCCCCAATAGGATTTTTCAATTCAATGATTCTTGTGACCTTAATTTTCTCAGTTCTGTCGGTTTTGATGTTCTACTATCTTCTTGAAGAATTTAATTACGTAAAGAATCCGTTTTTCATCGCCCTGCTTTTCATATTTCTCCCTCCAAGGTGGCTAATATACCATTCCGTTGGAGCATCGGAGCCAATATTCCTTTTCTCCTTGCTTCTTTCGCTGTATATGTTCAAGAAGGAAAGGCTAATGGTTTGCTCTCTCTCCGCGGCATTTGCGACAGCCACTAGAATTCATGGGATAGTCCTTTTTCCAGCCTATGCTATCTTAGCTTTGAGGAGAGGGCTTTATAGAAAAATTCCTCTCTTTTTAATTATCCCAACATCTCTTTTTCTAAATTTCTATCTACATTACCTAGCTTTTGGAGATTTATTTTCCTATTTCAAATGGAATGCAGGGTTGGTTGCTTTTAATTATCCTTTTTCGTCGATTTTGATATATGGGGAAGATCATCTCTTCCAGTATTTAATTTACGCTCTTGCAGGAGTAATCCTTTATAGGAGAAGGTATCTAGACCTCTCTATTATTACCTTCTCTCTCTACCTCCCCCTACTTTTCGTAGTTCACCCTGATCTCAGCAGATATTTGATACCGCTTTCCCCATTTGCACTAATAGCCTTTGAAGACATTCTAGACTCCAAAGAGTTCAAACTGATATCGCCTTTGTTAATAATGCTCATCTACTTTTACGTTTGGTCGGTTATTCCAACTAATTTAGTGCCGCAGGAAGGATTTGAGAAAATCAAAACCTTTTCTTAATATATTACCCTAGCATGGTAATTCATTCTTACTTCCCAGGACAGTATACCCCTTCTGGACCATATGCCTGCGAAGAGTTCCCCTGCCTCCATAGGAAGGAAGCTCGATCTCCTCCCCTCCATTCTTATCCTTTTTTTATTTTCTCTTTTATTTCTTCCGTTTCTTCCCTTTCTTCTCTCCCCGCCTCTTCAAATGGCATTTCTAGTCTTTTCTTGAATACAGATTCACTTCCGATTCTTCCGGGTTTTTATCTCCCCTTTCTACCTCCCCCAGCCAGCTCCCAAGCTTCTGGCGAGGAAGCACCTGAACTTGGGTCCCGTCTAGGGACGGGGTTGGTCTTCTTCAGTCCCTCCTCTACTACCCTCAGACTCCCACTATAGCCGTAGATATGTATCCTAGGCATCATAAAAAACAATAATTTAGAAATATATTTATTACTTATGGTTTAATGCCCCTGCCGGGATTCGAACCCGGGTTAGGAGCTCCGGAGGCTCCTGTCTTATCCAAACTGGACCACAGGGGCAAACTAGAGATCTGATGAAAGAACTCCGCCGATAGCCCAATTCTCCTTTTTTACATCTTCGAAAATTATGTGGACATGCTCAGGCGAGGTTTTTGCTATCCTTACTAAAGCCTCTGTTATTACCCTTGCTAATTCCGCTTTTTGCTCTTTTGTTCTACCTTCCCACATTTCTATCTTAACTACTGGCAAGATATCACCCCCTTATATATTAAAGTGACAGCATATTTACACTTTTCATCTCTAAAGTACTATATCTAGCCAAAATTTATTATTTTAAAGAATACCCCATAACTAAAAAAAATTTCAGCGCTCTGCAGAGAAATATCGTTATAAGATACTAAATAAGGGGGCGCTAAGAAGATAAATCATAATCTTCCAGAGCGAACAATCGTTATAACTAATATTGCCCCAAGTATTCCTGCGATAGTAAAGCCTAAGAGACTAAAAAATGGAAGACCTAAGAATAATGGGCCCTTACCGGTCTGCATTATTAGCGCTGATGAAACAATTATGGCCGAAACTATGAGAGCTAAAGATATCCTATTGCCTGTTGCATTTAACTCAGAAATAAATCTGTCAAATCCTCTATGCTCTAATACGAGCTGATCTTTCTCTACCTTTTCAAGAACGCGTTCCACTTTCTTAGGGATAGTGATTGCACTCTCGCCAAGCTCCGAAACGCTTTTAAGAAATTCAGACGCAATGACTTTTGGATGAATCCTACTTTTTACCATCTCTTTTACGAATGGTTCAGCCACTACTGAAAGGTTAAACTCGGGGTCAAGTTGTCTGGCAACCGACTCTACAGTAGCAAGACTTTTTATAAATAGTGAAAAATTAGAGGGTATTCTAATCCGATACTCCATCGCCATATCCATGATTTCCTTCATCAGAGCTGTCGTGTCTATTTCCTTAATAGGAACTCCATAATAATGTTCTATGAGTTCTTGCGCATCTAACTTGAAATCTTGTATATCTGTGCTAACGTCTATTATGCCAATCTCCAAATATCCCTTAACTACCTTATCTATATCCTTTCTAACTACAGCTATGAATATATCAGCAAGTTTGTTCATTAAGTCTTTATCCAGCCTCCCTATCATCCCAAAATCAATGAACCCTAAGGACTCATCTTCGAGTACCAGTATATTCGCCGGGTGGGGATCTCCCTGGAAGAATCCGTCAACATAAACCTGCTTTAAAAACGATTTTGCAAGATTTTCTGCTATCCTTTTTCTATCATAGCCCCTACGCTCTAACTCTTCAATGTCTCCTAATTTTATCCCTTCTAGATACTCAAGGGTTAGGACCCTTCTGCTAGTATACTCCCTATAAACTTTCGGAATTCGTATGTATTCTATTTCTTTAAAATTCCTTTGAAATTTCTCTGCATTTCTTGCTTCACGTGTGTAATCTAACTCCTTCCGGATGGTTTTTGCGAATTCCCTTACTATGCCAGTAGGATCATATGGCCTCGTTTCTGGCAGATGTCTTTCAACTAGTTTCGCCAGAGTATAAAGGACATTAATATCCGACTCTATGATATCCTCTATTCCGGGACGTTGTATTTTTACTACAACTTTTTCTCCAGTCTTTAAACATGCTACATGTACTTGTCCTATTGAGGCCGACGCAAAGGGTTTTTTATCAAAGAAATCAAATAACTCGCTTATAGGGGCGCCGAGTTCATTTTCTATCTGTTTCTCTACCTCTTCATAACTGAAAGGGGGTACCCTGTCCAAAAGTTTGCTAAATTCGACCACATATTCTCTAGGTATAAGGTCTGGTCTACTGCTTAAAATTTGCCCAAATTTAATGAAGGTTGGACCTAACTCTTCTAGTATTTTTCTAGCCGTAACTGGCAACGGCTCGACTTCTACCTGTTTCGGCCCAAAAATTCTTTTCCTGAAGGGTATAAGTGAATGTAGCTCTATCCTTTTTGCGAGATAACCCAGACCGTGTTTTATCAGGACATCCACTATCTGATGGAGCCTCTGTATCTCTTCATATCTCCTCAGCAAACCAATTCGCATATCACTTTGATAATTTTTCAAGAGCTTTTTCAAGCTTAGCTATCCTTCTGTTCAATTTCTCCAAGTCTTTCTTAGTCGCTACATCTAACTTTTCTAAAGCTTTTGTCACTTCAGCTGCTACCTTTTTTTGTATTTCCTGTGCTTTCTTCTCTCTTTCTGCTATAGCTTCCTCTGCAATCTTTTTACCTTCCTCTTTAGTTAACTCTCCTTTTTCTTCTAGTTCTTTTATCAACTCTTGAAGCTTTTCTTGCGTTAGAGCTGCAAGACCAATACCCAATAGTCCGAGCTTTTTTAAAGACTCCATATTTAGAATCCCCCAGTTTTATAGAAAATATGTAAAGATAGAATATAAGATTTGTTATGTCAAGTATCTTATTATATAGAAAATTACCGCTCCTACTCCGCAAACTATGCCAGCGGTAGCAAAACCCGTGGTGAAGCCATAGCTTGATATTATTTTCCCACCTATGATACCACTTAGTGCGAATCCCCCATACAGCGAGGTGCTGAATCCCCCGAGAGCGATGCCTCTATTTTCCTTCTCTGCGGTCACTGCGAGAGAAGTAGTAACAGCCATTGTTGTAACCCCCATAGCTAGCCCGGCTATGCCTACTGTAACCAGTATAGGATATATAGTTTCCAGCAAACCAATAATAGAAATGCAGAACGCAAAAATTATCATCCCAGCTAGGATAAATGGATACCTTCTACCTATCTTATCAGATAAATAGCCTGCTGGAATTCTACCAAAAGCACTAAAGACCGCATTAACCCCGAATATTATACCGATAAAGAACTCGGTGATCCCTATATCTTTCGCATATAAAGGAAAAAAAGGTTGAAATACTCCAAAGGCAAATGCTACAAAGAAAGTAGCAAGCCATGCAGCAATTATTTTACTGTTTTTACTTAGCTCGAGAATACCTCTACTAATTTGATGTAAATTATAAACACTGCTCTGAACCGATAACTTAGGTAATCTGGTAACAACGATTAACCCTAATAATGCGATTAATCCGGAGAATAAGAATACAGCCTTATACCCTGCATATCCAGCGATAAATCCTCCAATACTAGGGCCGGAGGCCATGCCAAGTTGCATCGAAGCTGTATACCACCCATACGATCGCCCCATACGTTGCATTGAAGTTATATCCCCTACAAAGGATGCCATTGCCGGTGCAAAGGAAGATGCACCTAGTCCGGCTAATCCATAAATTATCATGATTTGAAGAGGGGTATTAGTTAAAGGTAAGAGGAACGAGGCTGCCGCAGTTAAGATAACGCCTATTGAGATTAAACGCCTTCTACCTAGGTTATCAGAGAGAGAACCTAGAGGGATAGCCAGAGACGAAGCGATGATCATAAACGAAAAGGCAATTAACCCCACCTCCATCGTTGATGCTCCTATAGACTTCGCATAAAGAGGGATTATAGGGATCCTCATGAAAATCCCTACATATGTTATGAATGTTAAAAAACACGCCATTACAAAATTCAAATTCCTCATAAAAGCTTCTCCAGCTCTCCAATTATTCGTTCAAAGAGAAGTTTCCCTTTTTCTTTTGAAGCCTTAGTAGGGGTTCCAAAAACCCCGCTTTTCGTTTTTTTCAGCTTATCCCCCTCAAAAGCTATATCCTCATTTACTGCCTTTTCTAATTTAACCTTCTGAGGGAATAGGTATAACATCAAAGAAGTCTCTGCCTCGCAAGCATGCATTGGCTTGGTTTCTAATATATCAGAAAAATCGATTTTAGAAAAATCGAGTAGCTTAACCCTGATACCTCTGATATTTTTTCCTGCTTCAACTAACGCCGTGATGTGCTCATTGCTATAATGCCCTGAAACTATATAAACCGTCTTAAAACCGCTCTCCTTTAGCCCGAGGAGTACTCCAAAAATATAATTTTTCAGCTCCTGAATTCCTACCATTATCGTGCCTGGATAACCTCTAGTGGAATTAGAATAACCATACCAAATTATGGGAGCTACCAGTATGCCTGTTTTCTGGCTTAGAGTATTGCAAACTGCTAGTGCAATATCGCCATCTGTCGATAAGGGCAGATGATAACCGTGCTCTTCTACAGATCCTATTGGCAAAAAAATCGCAGTTTTATATTTTAAATACTCCTCAATCTCCGTCCAAGAAAAATCCAAAAGGTTCATACTCACATTGATAAATAACAGAATAAATAAGACTTGCGATAAAAGGAACTTGTATAATAACTTTCTCTGTGAGGAGTAAATGATTATTCTAAAACAAGATCACGTCAAGAAAATACTTCAACATGCACGCAGTGAGGCGCCTAAGGAGTCCTGTGGTATATTGGTGGGGGAATGGGGAGATGTCAAGATTGTTAAAGAAGTCCACCTGTGCACTAATGTTGATGCTTACCCAATAGCGAGATACACAATCGACCCAAAAGAGATTCTTAAAATCATGGATCATGCAAATGAAAAAGCTCTTGAAATTGTAGGCTTTTTTCATTCACATCCATCGGGAGGTAGCTACCCTTCTATAATCGACTCTGAGAGAGCCAGCTGGAGTGGAGCATCTTATATTATAATATCAGTCCCCAGCGGAACGATCTCGTCTTGGATATGGGATGAAAGAAAGGGAAAGTTCATCGAGGAGGAACTTAAGGTTACATGAACCTACTTTTTCTTTGAAGTAGATTTTTTCTTCGAAGCGGGTTTTTTCTTTGCGGTCTCCTTACTTTTTTTACCTTTTTTTGGTGCCGTCTTTTTCTTTTTAGCTTTTTCTTCTTTCTTAGGTTTTGGAGCTTTTTCTTCTTTTACTTTAGATTTTTTTACTTTAAGAGGTTTCTCAGGGGCTTTTTCAATTTTCTCTTTTGCTTTAGATAGCTTTGAAAGTTTGAGTTCGTCTCCTAAAGCATTTCCAGGCAAGCCTTTTCTAAATTTTGCTAAGAGATTGCGAGAGCCATGTTGCCGTAATATTTTTCCGATTATAGTTTTCCCGGTAGGTGTGGTCCAAACCACCTTTTCTCCAATGAGATCTACTGGATTTTCATTTTCAACTTCTAAAATTCCATAATCATTATATACCCCTCTCCGGGAGCCTCTAAAGCCTACAAGCTTAATCTTCATTTAGATACCTCACTATTTCTTTCCTTATAGTGTTCCTATTATTCTCATTCAAGATATACAAAACATCGCTTTTTTTCTTTAAATCTTCAATGAATGGATGCTTAGACTTGAAATGAATCGTTGCTATAATATCTTTTCCAGAGTCAAATGCTTTTTCAACGGTCTTAATAAATTTTTCGCTATGCAATTCCATAGGGCCTATTTCATCTATTACAATTACTTCCCCTTCTTCTATCGCATTTTCTATTGCTTTTATGCCTATATCATCTAAATCAGGCAGATTTACTCGATACTTACCTACTCTAGGCCCCTTTTTTTGTTCTACATGGGATAATATCCCCTCACTATTAGTAGATAAATCAATCAACTTAAAACCTACTCTCACCCCCCCGCATCGGATTTCCTCAGTAATAATTCCGCCTACTTTTTTTTTAGAAGATGCTATTACGTTTTTTACTAAAGTTGTTTTACCGCATCCTGGAGGCCCTGTAACCAATATTTTCATAGTATCCTTTTTGCAACTTTTCCTTTAAAAATATGAAGAAAAATGTTATTAGCTTTAAAACAATCTTAGAATAAGATGAATAAAGTAGTAGTTGTGGGCAGGTCAAATGTTGGGAAGAGCAGTGTTTTAAAATTGCTTACTGGGGAAAAAATAAAAACTGGAAAAAGGCCTGGAGTGACGCTAAAGCCCTACTTTATCCCATATGGAGATATAATACTCGTAGACATGCCAGGGTTTGGATATATGCCGGGGGTTAGCAGTTATAAGCAGGAAAAAATAAAAGACTTTATAGTTAAGTTTATAGAAAATGAGGAAATTCTTTTCGCTATACAAGTTATTGATGCGAACTCTTTTATTGAAATTGCAGAGAGATGGTATAACAGAGGGGAAATCCCGGTAGAGATAGAGATGTTTTATTTTCTTAATGAAATGAAGCTTAATCCTATAGTCGTAGCTAACAAAATCGATAAAGTTAAGAATAAGGACGAAACTCTTAATAAGATAAGCAGCCTTCTCGGGCTCTCCCCGCCATGGTGTAAATGGGATAGCATAATTGTTCCATTTTCTGCTAAAAATGGAACGGGATTGGAAATTCTAAAAAATCTTATAAATGTAAGAAAACAATAATTTATTGAGTGGGGAATTCTCACTTAGGGAAAAGGTGGTGAAATGAGTAAGACCGTATCTTTGTGTCCTGAATGCCTTAGTCGAATAGATGCTGAGGTCTATGAAGAAAATGGCAAAGTAATGATGAGAAAGATATGTCCAGAACATGGAGAATTCGAAGACGTTTACTGGAGCGACTCCAAACTTTTGAAACGCTTTATGAAATACGACCATTATATATTCCCCCTGAAAAACCCTCTAACTAAAACAGAAGAGGGATGTCCCTATGACTGTGGCATCTGTCCTGAGCATAAATCGTCTACAATCTTATGCAATATTGATATAACAAATAGGTGCAATCAGCGATGTCCGATTTGCTTTGCTAATGCCGCTGTTCAAGGTTATGTCTTCGAACCTTCAAAAGAGCAGATAAAAAAAATGTTTGAGGTGCTTAGAAACCAAAAGCCCGTGCCCTGCTCTGTTATTCAATTCTCTGGGGGAGAACCTACCGTGAGGGAGGACCTACCAGACTTAATTAGAATGGCTAAGGAGATGGGCTTCTCACAAATACAAGTCGCCACCAATGGAGTGAGAATCGCTGAAGACATAGAATACCTAAAGAAACTCAAGGACGCAGGTCTTAATACAATATACCTCCAGTTCGATGGCATAACAGAAGCGCCTTATATAGAAGCACGCGGGTATAATGCTCTTCCTAAGAAACTTAAGGTCATAGAAAACTGTAGAAAGATAGGCTTCGATAGTATAACCCTTGTACCCACTCTTGTGAGAGGTGTTAACGACCATCAAATTGGTGATATGATTAGGTTTGTAGTTGAAAATAGAGACGTAGTTAGATCTCTAAATGTTCAACCGGTGTCCTTTACTGGAAGGATTTCAAAAAGAGAACTTAAAGAAAAAAGGATAACCATTCCTGATTTTCTCCAATTAGTTGAAGAACAAACAGATGGTCAAATAAGAAAAGAAGATTTTTATCCAGTACCTTGCGTAGGTTCCATAGCTAACTTCATCGAGGCTTGGAAGAATGAGCCGGTAGGATTTCCCACCTGCCATCCCGCATGTGGAGCAGCTACATTTGTATTTGTAGAGGATGGTAAGCTTATACCTATAACCCGCTTCATAGACGTTGAAGGGTTATTCGAACTCTTAGACGAACTCACAGGTGAGATAAAAAATAAAGGCAAGATAGGTAAGATCACCTCGCTTGCTAAGCTTTCCAAAGAGATTCTAAAGCTAGTTGACCTTAAACAAATGCCAAAGTCAAGTAACATCCCACATCTTGTCACTAATCTTTTGAAAGAGGGGAAAAGGGAAGCTCTGGCAGAATTATTTAAGAACTCGATATTTATTGGTTGCATGCACTTTATGGATCCATATAACCTTGATAGAGAAAGGATTCAAAGATGTGTTATACACTATGCTGTTCCTGATGGGAGAGTTATACCGTTCTGCACCTATAACACTATTCATAGGCAATCTGTAGAACGAAAATTTGCTAAACTACTTACAAAGGTGCCTGGAGATGGAATTAAAAACCGTTAGAATAGAAAAACCTAAAGAAGCTAATATAATTCTCGGGCAAGCCCACTTTATTAAAACCGTGGAAGACCTATATGAAGTGCTGATTAACTCTGTTCCAGGTATAAAGTTTGGTCTTGCATTTTGTGAATCCTCAGGACCCTGTTTAGTTCGGGTGGAAGGTAATGATGAAAAATTGGAGAAACTGGCAGGGAAAAATGCGCTAGCGCTGTCTGCAGGTCATAGTTTTATTATAATATTGGAAAACGCATATCCTATAAATGTCCTAAATGCTGTAAAGGATGTACCTGAAGTCTGCCGAATATACTGTGCTACTGCAAATGATGTGGAAGTTATCATTGGAGAAACCGAGCAAGGCCGGGGTATTTTAGGGGTTATAGATGGGCATAAATCAAAGGGCATTGAAGGGGAGGAAGACACTCAAGCTAGAAAGAAGTTCTTGCGAGATATAGGGTATAAACTAGGGTGAGACGGGAAGAGGGAACATAGTAACG
The DNA here is from genome assembly GCA_002011125.2 of Candidatus Hydrothermarchaeum profundi. GTDB lineage: Archaea > Hydrothermarchaeota > Hydrothermarchaeia > Hydrothermarchaeales > Hydrothermarchaeaceae > Hydrothermarchaeum > Hydrothermarchaeum profundi. Next base: position 863,925 of record MTMF02000009.1, on the reverse strand, counting down.
GAACGATTGCAGTTGCTTTGACGTCATACGATAGTCGAGGGTAAATTTATGCTGCGAACCAAAGTAGTATGAGGGATAAGCAAGCATGCAACTATTTCTCTAAGTCCTCTCCACCGAAGAATATCTGTTGCACCGCGTTATAGAGATCCTCCATGCCGAAAAGAGATTCACTCGATACGGGCGTCAATCCTCTGAAAGCCCCGCTTGATTCTAATACTTTGAAAAGTTCATAGCTCATCTGTGTTTGCATTGTAGTTGGGGATTCCATGAGTGCACGTTGGAGTTCCTCGCCCTCTTGGCTCCATCTTATTATCTTTTCCTTCTCGTCTTCATCAAGTAAGTCTACTTTACTCAATACGTTAACCGTGGGCAACTCTAGTCTGAACTGGATTGAGCAACTCAGCAATGCAAGGGAAATAAATCCGGTCGGAGTTTTAGCCAAGGCCGGGTCTATTAGGAACGCTATCATTGAGTCCCTTTCGCCGAAGGTCTCTATCACCGTCTTTGATGCGTCACGGTACGCAAATAACTCAACCTGCCCAGGGGTATCTATGAGGAAATAATCTGCCTTGAACTCATCCATCGCTTCCTTTATTTTGACGGCGTTCAAAGCCAGCATATCAGCGCATATTATCTGCGCTCCATTCGGTCCTAAGCTATAGCGATCCATCACTTCAGGCAGTGACACCCAGTCTCTCACATCCACGTCAGCAGGGTAAGGTATCCTCTCTGCCCCTGGATCTAAGTTGACGGTTATGCTGTCATATCCTGCCTGATTCATCCAAAGCTGAAAAGCGTAGGTTAGAGTTGTCTTCCCACTCCCAGCTGTGCCCATGAAATAGAGGTAGACCATCCGCTTTTAATATACTATGTGAATAGATAAAATTTACTATCCATGAAGTCTTACTAAAAAATAATATGATAAAAGTTGGTTGCTGCGGATTTACCAAGGGTATGGAATCCTATTTCAAGAGTTTCAACTTGGTAGAGGTTCAAAAGACTTTTTATGATTTGCCAAAACTAGAAACCGCAGAAAAATGGAGGAAGAAGGCGCCTGAAGATTTTGAGTTTTCATTGAAAGCATGGCAACTTATTACCCATCCCCCAACAAGCCCTACCTATAAAAAAGCAAGAATAAAGGTCGATAATGAAGATAAGGAACGATATGGATTCTTTAAACTCACCGATGAAGTATTAAACGCATGGGATGAGACCAGAAAGATATGCAAAGCATTAAACACTAGAGTCGTAGTTTTCCAATGCCCCAAGAGCTTTAAACCAATCGAAAGGAATATTCAAAATATGATTACTTTTTTCCAATCAATAGATAGAGATAATCTGATACTAGCGTGGGAGCCTAGGGGAGAGTGGAACTCTGATATAGTCAGAGAACTGTGCGATAAATTAGAACTAGTACACTGCGTTGACCCACTCCTAAATCTTCCATCAATAAAGACAAATATCTTATACTTTAGGCTTCATGGTGCATATAAAAATAATAGAATAAACTATAAGCACCAATACACCGATGAGGAACTTCAAAGACTATCAAAAATATGTAAAGAAATTAGAAGCGAAGAGATTTACGTGCTTTTTAACAATGTATATATGGATGAAGATGCCAAAAGATTTTCCAGAATTATTTACCACTGATCTTCGATAGCTCTTAGCACCTCTAACGCCCCTGCTGCCACTCCATCAGTTTCCATCCAGCCTTCTGGTTTGATAGCGTCCCCAACATAGTATAGGCCTCTTAGAGGAGATACTGGGTCTACATAGACCCCAGAGGGCGCCCTATTAACAGGCCAACCTCCCCTATAAACTTGCACAGCTAAAATTTTGCAGACTGAATCAAAGTCGGGAAATAGGTTCCTAAGATCCTCTTTTGCTAGTCTAACCTCTTCTTTAATGTTTTTACCTGGCTTTAAGGATTGGTGAGACATTAGTAGATGCTTACCCTCTGGTGCAAGCGAGGGATCTACGTTTGTTACTTCATTCAGCCCATCAATACGTTTAGCTTGGGGCGTGAAAAGGACACCAGAATGTCCAAGCATGGGCTTCTCACATGCTATCGATATCTTGATACCTGCTGCCTCTCTTATACCCTCAATCTTTTTAATATACAGCTCATCGAAGCATCCTTTGTCGCAAAGCCTTATCGTCGCCTTTGGGCCTATATTGCTTATAATTATATCGTACTGATGCTTTTCACTCGCGATAATACCCTTAGCTTCTCTTGACTCTGTGATTATTCCTTTAACCGTTTCTTTATATCTTATCCTACCACCTAAATTCTCAAACTCTTGAACCAGAGCATTTGTTACTCCTCCGCATCCTCCTAGCGGTATACCAGGTCCCCCCCGGCGATAAATGTTCTTAGCTATAGATATAAGCTCCCTCGAAGAAACATCTGAAGCTGACAAGCTTAATGACCAGCCGCAGAAAGAATCTGCTATTTGAAATACCAGAGGGTTATTAATTTTATTCTCTAACCATTCCCGATAACTCTCTTTTCCTCCTCTACTAAATTTTAGGAGCGTGAAAATTAGGCTCGTTCTTATTCTATCAGGCAGAGAAAGCAAACTCTTCAGCTCGGTAAATAGATAGTCTTCTCCATTAATCCGGAAGTATCCTTCCGGCTTAGAGGGTATTATTTCAACATCTGCATCTAAACTCTTTAGCATTCTTCCAAGTGGCCCATTTTCACCGTGTGGTATCATATGGAGTGCTCCAGTAGAGAGCTGGAATCCCTTGCATTCATAGTTTGTGAATCTTCCCCCAGGTTGTGAGAGTCTTTCAAAGATCACCACATCAAATCCTTTTTTTTGAAGCGCTACTCCAGCAAGGAGTCCACCTAATCCTGCTCCGATTATTCCGATTTTCAAGACTTTATCCTCCGATTAATAACCTTTAGACTTGGATTTTCACGAAAATAATATAAATATTGTGAAATCAAAAATAATTATGCAGCCCTTATATCCCTTGATTCTAATGAGGGAGAATCCGTTAATGTTTTTTTCTACCCTTGCTTTAATGATAGTTTTGTTTACCTTATTCCTACTTTTCGGGGCTACTGCCGCAGGTATTTATGAAGTAACATTTACTAAAGTATTATTAACTGCCACAGCTGTGATGGCTGTCCAATGGATTGTGGTTTTGGTTTTATCAGTTATACCTGTAGTGGGTGGTATCCTTGGATTCATTCTAGGAATTTGTGCCATGATCTACGTCTTGAAGATATATCTCAATACCACCTGGCTACAAGCCTGGAAAGTATGGGGACTTGCACTACTAGCGCAGATTGTTACCGGCTTAATCTTAAAACTCTATCTGGGTGTAGACTTGATTGAGTTCGCAAATAAGCTCTTCTTTGTTAGCTGAAAATGATCGTTGATGATGAACTTAAGGAGAAATATGACATAAGAGTAGTATCTGCTGAGATAGAAGGAGTCAAGATAGAAAAATCTAGTGAGGAATTCGAGTTATTTGAGTCCCAGAAAATAGAGGAAATTAAAAAGAAATTCGATTTAGAGAATTTGAAAGATAATCCCATTATACGGAGCTATAGAGACTTCTATTGGAGAATAGGTATAGACCCGACTAAGATTAGACCCTCCTCAGAGGCACTCCTAAGAAGGGTGCTCAGCGGTAAGAAGATACCGAGAATAAATAACGTCGTCGATTCCTACAATCTCGCATCCATTTTGACGCTTATCTCTATGGGCGCCTATGATCTAAGCAAGATAAACGGGGAACTTAGAATTCGAACCTCCCGAGGCGAAAAATTTACTGGAATTGGAGGAAAAGAGCTAGTAACGAACGGCGAGATAGTAATGGCAGACAAAGATAAAATATTGAACATATATCCTTACAGGGACTCTGAGCTAACTAAGATCACAGAGGACACTGAGAACGCTATGCTCGTTCTCGCTGGAGTAAAGGGTATTCCACTGGATTATCTCAAAGATTCTGCTCAGGTAGCGGTAGAAATTATAACGAGGTTTTGTGGTGGGAGTGGAAAAATCCTTGAATAGTGTTAGCCTACCACTTCCAAAGTTTAAAGGTATCGCTGTAGAAGAAGCGATCTCGAGAAGAAGGTCGATTAGGAGTTTCAAGAAAGAACCGATTACCCTCGGAGAAATATCTATGATCCTCTGGGCTGCCCAGGGGATAACCGGTGAGGAATGGGGGTATAAGCTAAGGTCCGTTCCGTCTGCAGGAGCGTTATACCCTATTGAAATATACTTAGCTACAAAAGATGGTATATTTCACTATCTCCCAGAGCCGCATAAGCTTATAAAAATATCAGATAATGACGTGAGGAGAAGCCTGGCTAGGGCTGCTCTCGGTCAATCTTTCATAGAGGAAGCGCCGCTGGTGTTGGTAATAACAGCTGTCTTTGAGAGGACTATGGCTAAGTATGGGGACAGAGGGCATAGATACGTGTATGCAGAAGCGGGGCATGTTTCTCAAAATGTCTACCTCGAGTGCGAGTCTCTGGGGCTTTCGACAGTAGCGGTAGGAGCCTTCTATGATAAAGAAGTCCAGCATGTACTAGAGATCCCGAACGATCATAAGCCTATATATATCATGCCTATCGGACATAAGAAGCATTAGAATTCTGGCCTTCTTCTTTTCTTTTTAATAACGAAGGTTCTCTGATCGTCATTGATCTCAACGTAATCGGTGAGAAAATCATAAAACCCTATCTCGTCTCTCCATTTCCTCTCCCACTCTTCAACTATTCGAAGGAACATGTCCTTAATAGGTTTCCCCATACTCCTTTTTTTGTTATTTTTACTATATATACTATGTTTAGATTTCTGGAGAAACTAGGTGTCGAAGAGGGCACTTGTGTTGAGTGCGGCAGTAGATCGCCCCTTATCTCTAAGCATTTAAGAGTTTGCGGCCAATGTATAAAAAAGGGCAGAGGAATGTCAATAGTTGAAGAGATTCACGCAGAGAGTAGAAAAAGACACTCTTTGCCGCCTAAGCCGCCTAAAGACTTTAACGGCGTTAGATGCGGGCTATGTGTTAATGATTGTAGGATACCCGAAGGGAGCAGAGGCTACTGCGGTCTAAGAGAAAATGTAAATGGCAAGCTAGTACACCTTGCTAGAACTCCTGAAAGAGGAATAGCTGAATGGTACCACGATCCCCTGCCTACTAACTGTGTCGCAGAGTGGTGCTGTCCAGGTGGCACAGGAGCTGGGTATCCTAAATACTCACATGCAAAAGATGGCCCAGAATACGGGTACAAGAATCTAGCGGTGTTTTATGGTGCATGCTCTTATGACTGTCTATTCTGCCAAAACTGGCATTTTAGAGAGAACACTAAGAGGATGAGCCCTATAATTACTGCAAGGGATCTAGCGAGCAAAGTAGATGAAAAAACCTCATGTATCTGCTATTTTGGTGGAGACCCTACTCCGCAGATGCCTCATGCTATAAAAACTAGTGAGTTAGCTCTTAGAGAAGCTGAGGGTAGAATACTAAGAATATGTTTCGAAAGCAACGGGTCTATGTCACATGGTATGTTAAAAAAAGCTGCAGAGCTTTCCTTAGAAAGCGGGGGCTGCATAAAATTCGATTTGAAAGCATGGAATGAGAACTTAAATATAGCACTCACTGGAACAAGTAATATTCAAACCCTGAAAAACTTTGAATGGCTAGCTGGATTTGGGGATAGGAGAGACCCTCCTTTTCTAGTGGCAAGCACTCTCCTTGTACCTGGTTATGTTGACGTAGAGGAGGTTAGAGCGCTAGCTAAATTTATAGCTGGTTTAGACGAGGAGATACCCTATTCCCTGCTGGCATTTTATCCTCATTATATGATGGTTGATATGCCTACTACGAGCCGCAAGCAAGCAGAGGAATGTCTAAAAGTAGCGAGGAGATACCTTAAGAGAGTGAGGGTAGGTAATATTCACTTGCTCTCTTAAACCTATCACCTCCTATAAGAACCGTAGATTGGTATACTCTCACCACACTTCGGGCATTTCTTCTTCTCTGTTATCTCGTAGCGTAGCACAGTATAACTCATTCTTTTTATCAGCAATTTTCCACAATTAGGGCAGTACGTGTTTTCAAAATCATGACCAGGAACATTACCCAAATAAGGGTACATAATACCAGCATCTTTAGCCAAGCTGTAGGCATTTTCTAGAATCTCTACACTAGTGCTGGGCTTAGTAAACTTGTAAGCTGGATGATATCTAGTGAAATGTAGTGGTATCTCTGGTCCGAGATTTCTAAGATGTGAATTGATTATCCAGTTGATGCATTCCTCGTCATCGTTTACATCGGTTACTATGAGGTTTACCATCTCTACGTGCATTCCCATTTTTTTGGCTTCAGCAGCATTCCTCCAGACCACGTTTACATCAATTCCCCCACAGTATTTGGTGTAGACCTCTCTATCTCCTTTTATATCGATATTAATAGCATCCATGCCTGCATTTCGTAGCATTGAGAGAGCTTCGGAGGAAAGGTATCCATTTGAAACGTAGCAGTTGTATAACCCCCTAGATTTTGCCATTGGGAATATGCTTACGGAATATTCAAAAAGCATAGTTGGCTCCTGAAAGCTTACGCATAAACCGGAATCGCCATACTGGACAGTCATTTCTATCATCCTTTCTGGGGGGATATAGTTTGCTCTCTTGGGATCTGGCTCCTCTCTAGATAAATGCCAGTTCTGACACCAAGGGCACCTGAAGTTGCACCCCCAAGTTGAGAAGGTCAGCGCAGTTGAGCCTGGATAAAAATGAAAGAAAGGCTTTATCTCTATGGGTCTGCTTTCTACTGCACTGATATCCCCATAGGCTAAGGTATATAATCTTCCTGAGATATTTACTCTAGTATTGCAAAAACCTTTTTTCTCTGGAGGGATTATGCACCTTCTCTCACAAATGCCACATTTGACCCTGTCCCCCTTCTTCTCATATAACGGGGATTCAACTACAGTGGAGTACTGCATCGTAGATAACTTTTATTTATCTAAAAAATATAAACTGTTTCTTATATGAAGACCAGGGCTCATGTATACATCTCCGGTCGAGTGCAAGGAGTTTTTTTCAGGGCTTATACAAAAGAGGAGGCTGTGAGATTAGGAGTTAAAGGCTGGGTTAGGAACCTGCCTGATGGTAGAGTGGAAGCAGTATTTGAGGGAGAGAAAGAAAAGGTAGATGAGATAATAAAATGGTGCCATAAGGGCCCCTCATATGCCAGGGTTGACCGTGTTGACGTTAAGTGGGAGGAATACAAGGGAGAATTTGATAGCTTCGAGATAAGATACTTCAGATGATATACGCAAGCCAAGGGTTAGGAAGATACAAAAACATAAAAGCGGTTCTTGAAAATATAAGGCTCCCTAAACGAAAGACTATTTTGAAGCCTAATCTGGTAACTGGGGGACTTGCCGCTACTCATATAGATGCAGTAAGAGCTGTGGTTGATTCGATAGATATAGATATTATAGCAGAGGGTAGCGCAGTGGATACCGGAGAACTCTTCTCCTCTCTAGGTTACAAAGCAATTGCTAAGGAGTATGGAATAGATTTAGTGGATATTAATCATACTTCTGATTGGAATGAAATTGAATTTCTGGACATATATGGGCAACCACAGAAAGTAAGAATATCAAGGCTAGCCAAAGAGCAGATTATATCATTAGCTCTGCCTAAAACCCATGACCATGCTATTGTAACTCTGACCCTTAAGAACATGCTGGGATTTGTGCATCCTAGGGATCGAACCAAGGTTCACGGCTATGTATCCCTCTTTTCAAAGGCAATGGCGATAAAACCCATAAGGAAAGTAGCCTCCCATTTATCAAAGTTTAAGGTCTTAAGGAAACTGTACTCTTCAACAGAAGTAGAAAAAGAGAGGTACATACTGGGAGCAAAAGTCATCCATAAGAACCTCGTAACCCTCATAGAATACTCTAAGCCGGCTCTTGGGGTTATAGACGGCTACGTGGGCATGGAAGGAGCCGGTCCTACTGGAGGAGACCCTGTGCCGTGGGATATGGCGCTAGCAGGCGATCCTGTAGAATGTGATGTTATTTGTACTAAATTAATGGGTTTTAATCCTAGAAAGGTAGGATACCTTTACTATTTGAAGGCTCCCTCTTCCGAGGATATTGAGATATCCTGTGAAATCATTGAGAAGAAATTCAAGCCTCATCCAAAGTATCAGTTACAGTTGATGTGGTGATTATCGGTATTCTAAATACCGAAAAACATTTAATTACCGGTATTCTAAATACTGATATGGATATAGGTATCTTAGTTGAACAGAATGCCTGGTGGAAGGATAAGAGATTAATAGAAGAGGACTACGATATTGTCAAATGGAAGGAGAGGAAATATCATTGGACACCTGAATTAGTAGGAAGTATTACGCTAGAACCTTTTTCACTTCATATCCTGCTTGGTCCAAGACAAGTTGGAAAAACAACGACATTAAAATTGTTAATTAGGAAGCTTCTTGAAGATAGAGATCCTAGAAGCCTGTTTTATTTTAACTGTGAAGAGCTTGCCGATTATAAGGAACTTCTCGAAGTATTGGAGACTTATCTAGAACTAAAAGATAAATCAAAAATAAAAAGCTCATGTATTTTCTTAGACGAGATAACCTCTCCTGCTGAATGGTATCGGGCAATAAAATCTTTAGTAGACAGAGGGAGACTAAAAGATGATGTTGTAGTTTTAACCGGCTCGACCAGTATTAGTGTAAAGAGGCAGACAGAGCTTTTTCCTGGAAGAAGAGGTAAGGGACGTGACTATCTCCTTCTCCCTTTATCCTTTAGAGAGTTCATTAAAGTTATGAGCCCTCAGCTTTATGAGAAGATATCCCCTGTTGAAAGAATAACAACTGAAGAATTAGAGGAAAAATCGATCCAAGCCATGGTTTTTATTAAGGAGCTTAATTCTCTTCTTGAGAAATACTTCAACTATGGCGGCTTTCCTTTGGCTTTAGAAGAAAAAGAGGAAGCGAAGAAAGCATATCTAAGCTGGATAAAAACTGGGATTCTTAAATCAGGGAGAAGTGACATCATCGCAAGAGAAATCCTAAAATCCCTTCTTGAAAAATTGCAGACACCAGTAAGCTGGGAGGGCATATCCAAGGAAATAGAGATAAAATCACCGAAGACTGTTGCTAAATATGTAGAGTTGCTTCGATCTATGTTCGCACTTATCGTCCTTTATCACGTAGACATTAGCGCTAGAACTATAAAATTTGGAAAAAACAAGAAAATACATTTCATAGACCCCCTCTTATTAGAAATATTTGAAGAGTGGTGTATGGTAAGATTGAAAAACCGAGAAAGCATACTCGCAGAGTCCTCAGTCGCCACGCATTTAAGTGGAATTGTAGAGAACATATTCTACTGGAGGAATTCCAGCGAAGTAGATGTCGTCATAAACGATGAAGACGGTTTAAAGGGATTTGAAGTCAAGTGGAGTGATAAATTCACAGCCTCTCGCCCTAAAAATTTGAAAGAGTTTATCATAATCTCGAAAAACAAATTCTCTACAAAGCCTTTAATAATACCATTAGCAACCTTCCTCGCAGTAATAGAGCGCTGAAAAACCTATCCATTACTCATTATCACTTCTAAGACTTTGTACTCGCATCCTATATGCTATCCTCCTCCATTAAACAGTCCCAGTGATCCGGTCCTTTTCGAGGTCAAAAACAACCTCCTTTTTTCGTCCATCGGATATTATAACTTTCATCTCTCTTTCTACTCTACCTACTACCTCCGCATTTATTCCTTCCTCTCTGAAAAGCTTCAAACAATGGCTAATATTTTCTTCACTAGCTGTCAAAATGAATCCGTATCCAGGGTAAACCTTTAGCCAATGAGGAATATCTATTGTAAAGGGGCGAGGGACCCTGTTGATGTTCACTATTGCTCCAACTCCGCTTGTTTCACAAAGCATTGCTAGAGTGCCTATGATTCCTGGATTGCTAATATCTTTACCTGCGCTTACAAGCCTAGCTTCTCCGAGCTTTTCCATCAACCTAATTAGTCCCTTTATTTCATCCTTCCTCTTATCTGTGATGCTATCCCAGTTAAACTCAAAATCAGGGTGCAATTTTCCTCTCAAATCTATAGCCATTATGATATAATCACCCTCCCTAGCAGTGTGGCTGTAAATCACGCTGTCCTTATCTGTCTCTCCAATGATAGCTGCTGATATCATGTCATACTCTGTGTCTGGATGAAAGTGCCCGCTCACGATGGGTACTCCATATTTTTCTGATGCGTCTTTTAATCCTCTCGCCATTTTTAAGTAGACTTCTTCTTTACTTGACGCTATCACATCAACTATTGCTAAGGGCTTTCCTCCCATAGCCAGTGTATCATTAACATTAACTATAACAGAACAATAACCAGCCCAATAAGGGTTCTTTTTAACTATCTTATCCCATATTCCCTCAGCGGAAAATAGTATAGCCCTATCCCCAAGCTCTATTACCCCTGTATCTTCTCCAAAGCTTGCTAATACCGCGGGGCTATCGACTTTTTCGATCTCCTTTACTAGGGTTCCTATTCTCCTCTTTCTTACTACCCCAATGTAATTCCTTAATTCTTGGGCTAAGGAAACCAAATCCATCGGTATCTATTTCTCCCTAGGATATTATAATTCTATTTGCGAAAGAATTAAAAAGAAATCCGGGTAACAAGAAACCATGAAAGTAAGTCTCGACATGGTCCTAAAGGATATTCCAGGGCAGCTAGTTAAAGCCCTAGAGCCTATTTCAGAATACGGCGGGAATATCATAAGCATCGTTCATCTGCGGGAAGCCATAAAAGGGGGTAGAGTACCTGTACATATAACCTTTGAGGTTAAAGACCCTGATAGATTGAACAAGATAGTAAACGAGCTTGAAAAAAGAGATATTTGGGTTTCCAAGCTTGGTGAGGTAAAAAGAAAGGAGAAGATAGTCGTAGTAATTACTGGACATATTGTCGACACAGACTTAAGAGATACAATAGATCGGTTAAACGAAATCGAAGGCGTTATGGTTGCGGATGTAGCTCTAGCTATGCCGGATCCAGAAAAAGAGTCATCTGCTAGGATGGAGATAGAGGTTTCCGGACATGCGAAGGTAAAAAAAGCCTTAGAGAGGCTAGAGGAAATCGCAGAAGAAAAAGACCTGTTTATTATAAAGTCTCTATGGGGAGGTAGACAATGAAGGTTCAACTTGTAGGGTTTGGCAACATCGGCCAAGGCTTTGCTCAGGTATTACTGAAGAAAACAAGGAGCCTTAGGGAGAGGTATGGTATAGATCTACAAGTCGTTTCGATATCCGATATAAGCGGCACCGCAATAGACGAGAAAGGACTAAACTTACAGAAAGCGCTTGCAACTATGGAAAAAACAGGCAAAATAATAGACTATCCAGGAGCTAAGAAGATTTCGGGTCTTGAGGCAATAGAAGAAGTACCCGCAGATGTTGTGGTAGAAGCGACTCCCTCCAACATAGAAACCGGAGAACCTGGAATGAGCCATATGCTAAAAGCCTTTGAGATTGGAAAGCATGTCGTGACCTCAAATAAGGGCCCCCTCGCACTTAGCTTTAAAAAATTGAAAGAGGCTGCATCTAAAACCGGGGTAGAATTCAAATATGAAGCCACTGCCGGAGGAGCCATGCCTATAATAAATCTCGCCAGAGAATGCTTATCCGGGGATGACATAATCGCTATCGAAGGAATTCTTAACGGTACCACAAACTACATTTTGACGGGAATGCACAGGAAAGAAAGCCCTTTTGATATAGTCCTAAGGGAGTCTCAGGAGCTAGGAATTGCTGAGGCAGACCCATCTTACGACATTGATGGCATTGATACGGCTAGCAAGCTCGTTATCCTAGCGAATGCATTAATGGGTATGGATGTCTCGTATAAGGATGTCCGAGTGAAGGGGATAAGAAGGGTGACTTTGGAGGCCGTCAAACTCGCTAAAGAAGAGGGATATGTAATAAAACTTATAGGGGAAGTTAGAAACAGCAGGTTAGAGGTCTCTCCTAGGCTAGTTCCTGTCAATCATCCGTTAAATGTAGATGGTGCCCTTAACGTAGCAATGTTCGAAACAGACATAGCAGGAGAGATCACTATAGTCGGGAAAGGCGCAGGGGCGATTGAGACCAACAGTGCATTGCTTAGCGATATAATCAGCATATGGAGAAAAAGGAGCTAGATTTCTATCGCCCAAGAAAAAATTTTTAACGTCAATCTTTTCAGTTCTTGAGCCATGAAATACCTTGTTGTAGTTGGAGACGGGATGGCAGACTACCCGATAAAAGAGCTTGGAGGTAAAACCCCGCTTCAAGTAGCTAATACACCAAATATGGACGAGGTCGCTGCAAGAGGTGTAAGCGGCACCCTTAAGACTATACCTGAGGAGATGGGCGCAGGCTCTGATGTAGCTAATCTTTCAATTCTTGGTTACGATCCTCGAAAATATTATACTGGGCGAGGCCCTTTAGAGGCTGCGAGTATAGGGGTAAAGATGGGTTCAAAGGATATTGCTTTTAGGTGTAATCTTATAACCGAGAAAGACGGAAAACTAGCAGACTACTGTGCTGACCATATCTCCACTGAGGAGGCTAAAAAACTAATCGATACACTCAACGAATCTTATAGTGAGATTGGAGAATTCTACGCAGGTGTAAGCTATAGACATCTCTTTTTATTGAGAGAGGCTGATGAGGATCTAATATGTACGCCTCCACACGATGTAATTGGAGGAACGATTTCCGATCATCTCATAAAACCAAGAGATAACCCCATCGCTGAAAAACTAAATGATATGATTCTAGATTCAAAGAACATACTATCTAAGCACCCTATTAATATTGAAAGGGAGGAGAAAGGTAAAAACCCTGCGAATATGATATGGCTGTGGGGACAGGGAAAAAGACCCCAGATGGAAACCCTATTTCAAAAGTATGGTGTGAAGGGAGCCATAGTTTCGGCCGTGGACCTTATCAAGGGGATAGGCGTCTACGCAGGCATGAGTGTAATAAATGTTCCCGGTGCAACAGGATACTACGATACAAACTATGAGGGAAAAGCGGACTACGCCCTCAAAGCCCTTGAAGATCATGATTACGTATACGTTCATGTTGAAGCCATTGATGAAGCGGCTCACGCAGGGGACTTAGAGATGAAAATCAAGACAATTGAAGATTTTGATCGCAGACTATTAGGCAGGGTACTTGATAAGCTAGAAGGAGAATATAAGATAGCGGTTTTACCTGATCATTTCACGCCTATCAAGGTTAGAACTCATATTAAAACCCCAGTTCCTTTCTCTATATACTCTTCTATTAATGAGAAGGATAGTGTTACTGAATTCAATGAAATAGCTGCTAAGAGCGGGAGAGCTGGTTCTCTGGTAGGAGAAGAGTTTATGAAACTTCTTTTGAAGAAAAGACCTTAAAATCCTGCGGTAGCTCTAAAGCGACACCTTACGGTTCCACCTCTTCTTGGTTAAGATTATATGCTTCGGAGATAATACTCTTATTTCAATGGAGAAACATGAGATAAAGAAAAAATTAGATTATATCGAGGGCGAGGTCAAGAGAGGTAACTACCAAGTAAAGGAGATGGGTTTCTATAGGGTAGTATCCTTAGTCAAGAGAAACCCAGAATTAATCGAGGAGTTTGCGGACCAGATAGGCAGGATAGACGCGGCGATTTTCCGAAAATGGGCAAAAATTACTATGCCACTAAATATTGGTCATGCAATTGAAATAGCGGCCACATTAGCTTCTATTACTCTAGTTTTTTATACAGCCAAAACCCCAGGAAATATCCCGGGTATTGGCCTAGTAATAGGAGCGTTTGCCTTAATGACAACACTACATCCTTTGGTGCACTATCTAGTAGGAAGAATATTCGGAATACGGTTCCTATACTATTTTCCAGACGGACCTGCCTTAATAGAGCCTACTCTAAAAACAGATTACTCGACCTATCTGAGGGCTGATCCTCTCCACAGAGCTATAATGCATGCGACCGGACCTATAATAAGCACTCTTGTCTTTTTGCTTTTCCTTGCTATGGCATATTTATTGGGAGCCCCTAGCTGGACTCTTATAGTACTGGGCGGTTTCCTTGCGTTTAATACGCCTTTCGAAGTACTGCCTCTATTATTCGTGAAGGCCGGATTGCGCTCATTTTCGAAATCTGACTCGTATAGAGCGTATCGGGAGTGGAAGATATACAAAGCAATAAAGAAGTAGCCTACGTATCCCTAGAGGGACATAAGTCATATAAAACGCATTTATCATGAGCCGGATTCCTTGCAACGCAAACCGCTCTACCATGCGCTATCATAAGATTTGTTATATTAAACCATTCTTCTTTAGGTATTATTTTCATAAGGTCTCTCTCTATCTTGTTCTGGTCTCTGTGTTTTGTCAAACCTAACCTTCTAGAGAGCCTTGTGACATGGGTGTCTACTGCTATCCCCTCTACAATACCATATGCGTTCCCTAAAACTATATTCGCGGTTTTTCGTGCAACTCCGGGCAAAGTAAGGAGTTCAGCCATAGTTTTTGGTACTTTAGAACCATACTTTTCAACTATCATCCTAGCCGTCTCTTTAATGTTCCTAGCTTTGTTCCGGTAAATACCCAACGATTTAATGTCTTCTTCAAGTTCACTTAGAGGAGCATTTACGTAGTCCTCAGGCTTACGGTATTTTTTGAAAAGCTCTTGAGTTACTTTATTTACCTGCTTGTCTGTGCTCTGAGCAGAAAGCATAGTCGCAACAAGTATCTCGAAATTGTTTGAAAACTTTAGGGAAGTCCTAGCATTCGAATATTCCTTTTTAAGGCGCTTTATTATTTCTACTGCCCTCTCATCCTCCTTCAATGCTTCACCCCGGTTATAATCCTGCTCTCTTTAAGCTGATACCTGCGTAGATCCCTGAAGCCTGCTTCTCTAAGCCAACCCTCTACCTCACTCCAAGAATAGGTCCTCCCTTCATCAGAATTTAAAAGCATATGTATAGCAAATATCGTTGCAAATCTAGGACTTGTCATATCATCATTAAGGAGATAATCATGTATAACCACCGCACCTCCCCTAACAAGCGCTTGGTATGCTCGCTTTATTAATAGCTTATTCTCCTCGATGCTTTGAAAGTGGATTATGTTAGAAATAAGAGCAATATCATAGCTTTCTCCAATAGGGTCTTTTAAAAAATCCCCCTCAATAACGTCTATGTTTTCCGCATTTTTTTCTTGAAGGATTTTCCTCGTAAAATCAGCCATCTCTGGAGTCTCAACAATAGTTGCCTTACCTCCCCGTTTTTTAACGAAAACCCAGGAATAAGCTCCAGAACCACCGCCTAAATCTAGTAGGCATTTCCCTTTTAATTCTACCTTATCCATTATTTCTTCTGCCTTTTCAATAGCTGTATTATCAAGTGCCCTAAGAAACCTCTCCTTCCAATCTTTTCTCACAGGCTTGCTCTTAAATACCCTCTCTTCAAGACGGCCCCAAGTAAGGTATCCATCATTTGCGTGTCTTACCCAGTCTCCAATATAATCAGGCGTATTTTTAACCAAGTATTTTTCAGCAACCTTAGTGTTTGAATATTTATCACGATTCTTTTTCAAAAACCCCATGGCGACAAGAGAGTTCATCAACAATTCCAATGCCCTAGTGTCTGCGTTAACTAACTCTGCCAGCTCTACAGACATTAACGGTCTTTTTGATAGAATAGTGAAGATATCATACTCATTGGCAGCAAGGAGGATTTTAGACTCCCTATATGCGTCAGCAATTGCCATTATCGTATCCTTGTCCATTTAAATCAACCTACGTTGGAGGTATACTCAGAAGATTTAGAAAAGACTTTCGATATATTACAATAAGACTTTAAAAAATAAGAAGTGAAGTTAAAAATCCGGCCTCATTTTGTATGCGGATTAATTTATCCTTAAAAAATCCAAAAAAGGAGGTAAACGATGGTTGTAAAAACATTTAAGTCAGACGTGGTAACGATAAATATTGACCACGATAAATGCAAGGGACATGGCGATTGTGTCGATGTGTGTCCTGTAAGTGTATACGAGCTTGTGGACGGAAAATCTACCGCCCCAAATGTCGAAGAATGTATAGAATGCTGTGCCTGCGTTGAAGCTTGTCCTGAAGAAGCTATTGTTCATAGCTCCTGCTAATTATTTTTGCCTCAACCAAGCTCTTTTTTTATTTTTTATATACCCTAAAATCAATAATTAGGGGCTACCATCTTTTTAAGGTTATTTTCAACTACAATTATTTTATCCATCAAAAATTTGGACTTATGAACGGAAGATAACCTCATTTTCCCCTTTTCTTTTTCTTAACGTAGCTTGAGGCTTTTATCCCCGCCATAGCCCCCTCACCCGCTGATGTTATAGCCTGCATACCCCCACAAGTACATTCTCCAGCGGCAAAAACTCCCTCAATGTTTGTTCGCTGATTCCTATCAACAATAATGCACCCGCCATTATCTACATTTATTCCCGCATTTTTTATCACATTGGACATCGGAACCCCTCCAAGCGAGATGAAAACGCCTCCAACGGGTATTTCCCTACCGTTATCGCCATTTAAATCCTCTACTAAAATACTGCTAACCATCGAATCTCCCTTGATTTCTCTTACCCTTGTATCCTCCAAGATACTCACGTTACTCTTATTCTTTAAGTCCTCCAATAACGCATGTTCCATTTCAAGTTCCCCGTTAGGAATAATAATTACCTCTTTTGCAAACTCCGATAGGATGATAGCTTCTTCACCCGCCTCCTGCCCATTTCCAACTATCACTACAACTTTATCCCTGTAAAACGGGGCATCACATATAGCACAGTAAGAAACCCCCGAACCTAAGAACTTCTCTTCACCAGGTACTACCAGCTTTTTCTTATTAGTTCCGATTGCGACTATAACTGCCAAAGCCTTAAAGGCATTGCCACTATGGGTGCGGACAATTTTTTCATCTCCAGCCAATTCCAACTGAACTACATCTTCACCAGACCGGATCTCAGCTCCAAATCTTTCAGCTTGCTGTTTCATAGTCGCAACAAGCTCCGGGCCAGAAGTTTTCATAACGCCAGGATAATTTTCTATTTTAGGAGCCTTTGCGAGTCTCCCACCAGGGAACTCTCGCTCCAATATCAAGGTTTTTAACCCTGCTCTTGCAGTATAAATTGCTGCACTAAGCCCTGCAGGTCCTGCTCCTATAACTATAACATCATATGTTTCCATTTTCCCCTGCTTTTTTTATTATTATTTATACTTAAAGTTTAGTGATTTCATTATTTCATTGAATAAATGCAGCCACAGTATTTTTGCCTATATAATCCTAGTTTTTTACTAATTTCTACACTCTTTTTAAATCCGTCTTTCTTTTTAAAATCACTCTCCAAGTAGTGGATACCATACTTTTCACCTATTTCTTTACCTAACCTGTTTATTATATTGCTATTCTTATGGGGGCTTATTGTGAGAGTAGTGCAGAAAATGGAGTATCCTTTTTCTTTAGCAAGTTGAGCGGTTTTTTCCAAACGAAACTTGAAACAAAGCTCACACCTTTTGCCGCCTTCTGGCTCGTTTTTATACTGAGCAGTGATGTTAAACCAGTCCTCCGCGTTATACTCCCCTTCCAATAATGGAATCCCCCAAAGCTTAGATAATTTTCTTGTTTCACCTATCCTTTTATAATACTCTTCCTCTGGATGGATATTCGGATTATAGAAGAAAGCAGAAACACTATAATCCTCCCTTAATAAAGTGAACGGATGCGTTAAATCCGGAGCGCAACATACGTGTAGTAAAAGGCGCATTCTCTCATTACCCTTTACTCCGCCTATTTTTTGCCCTCTCTGCAAGCTTTTCAAATCTCTGGGAAACGCTTTCCGGGATGTCATCATAAGTTTTAGCTAGGAGATTGGAGAGTTCACTTGAAAGAAGTAATACGGCATATTCATGTTCTTCTTTCGTCTTATATATATGATGAGAAAATATTCCAGCTTCTAAGTATTTTTTGAAATACTCTTCGGAAACCCCTTCCCGGGTCATAAACTTCATAATGAACTCCAGTAACTGATGAAGGTGAATAAGCTCGTCTTTATACATAGTATTTTGTCTTCTCTTTTGCCTTAAATTTTTTACCTTAATGGATGCGCATATGTAAGAATAATTTTTATATTTGAAATCTCACATTAAGCTTAATAGCTTTTATTAAAAAACCCAGATGACTCTGCAAAAAATTTATAAGGCTATCCATATAGTTGTGAGACAATGAGAATCAGCGTAATTGGAGATTTTGACACGATAGTAGGTTTCAGGTTAGCTGGCATAAAAGACGCACATGAAGTAGTAGAGCCCAAAGATGCTGTTCCAATTTTAAAAGAGCTAGTAAAAGATAAAAACGTGGGCTTGATAATCATAACTGAAAAAATTGCAGATGAAATAAGGAGTGAAACAAAATCTATATTCGAATGTCGAACTATGCCCCTCCTAGTCGAGATACCAGACAAAGGAGGTCCCATTGAAAAGAAAGTTGATCCGATTAAAGAACTTATCAAAAGAGCTGTAGGTGTTGAGATAAAATTCTAGCGGGAGTGAAAGAATGGCAGAAGGAAAGATAATTAAAATAGCAGGCCCGGTTATGATTGCAAGCGGGATGAGAGGCTCCAAGATGTATGAAGTGGTTAGAGTAGGTGAAGAGAACCTTATCGGAGAAATAATTGAACTTGAGGGAGATAAAGCCACTATACAGGTTTATGAAGAGACTACTGGAATTAAACCCGGAGAGAAAGTTATTGGAACCGGTGCTTCTCTTTCAGTAGAATTAGGACCGGGGATCCTAAAGATGATTTACGACGGAATACAGAGACCCCTTGAAGTAGTTAAAGAAACAACCGGTACCTTTATCTCTCGAGGAGTAAACGTTCCATCCCTAGATAGGGACAAGAAGTGGGATTTTACACCTCTCGCAAAAGAAGGCCAGAAAGTAGTTGGGGGAGACTTCTTAGGCGAGGTTCCTGAAACCGAGCTTATAATGCATAAAATAATGGTTCCACCTGGGATCGAGGGAGAAATCGTAAGTATTGCTAAAGAAGGAAAATATACAGTAGAAGACGTTATTGCAACCATCCAAACCGATGAAGGTGAGAAAAAAGTTCAAATGATGCAAAAATGGCCTGTCAGAGAACCTAGGCCAATAAAAGAAAAGCAGGATCCTACTATCCCTCTTATAACTGGCCAGCGGATCCTCGACACATTTTTCCCTGTAGCCAAGGGCGGAACCGCCGCTATTCCTGGGCCATTTGGAGCAGGAAAGACCGTCACTCAGCATCAGCTGGCAAAATGGAGTGACGCGGATATTGTCGTTTACGTAGGATGCGGCGAAAGGGGAAATGAAATGACGGAAGTGTTAGAAGAGTTTCCGCATCTTACTGATCCTAAGAGCGGTAAACCGCTTATGGAACGTACTGTGTTAATAGCAAATACTTCGAATATGCCTGTCGCTGCCAGAGATGCAAGCGTTTACACAGGTATAACTCTCGGTGAATATTATAGAGATATGGGTTATGATGTAGCATTAATGGCTGATTCTACATCCAGATGGGCTGAAGCTATGAGGGAGATCTCAGGGAGGCTTGAAGAGATGCCCGGCGAGGAGGGTTACCCAGCATATCTAGCATCAAGGCTGGCGGACTTCTATGAAAGGGCCGGTAGAGTAATTACACTGAGCAGTGATAATAGAAGTGGCTCACTAACTGTAGTAGGAGCCGTTTCTCCCCCGGGTGGTGATTTCTCAGAGCCGGTTACTCAAAACACGTTGAGGATTACAAAAGTATTCTGGGCGTTAGACGCATCTTTAGCTGATCGACGGCATTTCCCCGCTATAAATTGGCTTAGAAGTTATTCTCTTTATCTCGACGGGGTAGAAGGATGGTGGAGTAAAGAAGTTTCTTCGGAGTGGAAAGAACTAAGAGCAAAAGCCATGGCGTTGCTTCAAAAGGAATCTGAATTGCAGGAAATCGTGCAGCTTGTAGGGCCTGATGCTCTACCAGAGAAGGAGAGAATAGTTTTAGAGGGGGCTAGAGTTATTCGTGAAGACTTTCTACAACAGAACGCATACCATGAAGTCGATACTTACTGCAGCGCAAAGAAACAGTTCGCAATGCTCGAGGTTATGCTTAAGTTTTATGATAAGGCCGTAGACGCAGTAAACCAAGGTGTACCAGCGAGAGAGATTGCTGATATAGGCGTTAAAGACGATATTGCAAGACTGAAGTACGTAGAGGAAGATAAAATTGAAGAAGCTATAAGGGAAGTCGAGAAGAAGTTGGATAATCAACTTAAAGAATTAATAGAGAAGTCGGGGTGATATAAGTGATTCCTGAACTTAAGATCAAAGAGTATACATCTGTTAGCGAGGTAGCCGGGCCCCTGATGATTGTGGAAGGGGTTGAAGGCGTAAGCTATGGTGAAGTGGTAGAGATTGAAACTCCTTCAGGCGAGAAACGCCGAGGACAAGTCCTCGAGGCAGCTGAGAATATGGCTGTTGTCCAGGTATTTGAGGGAACTAGAGGTATAGACACCTCAAGCACTAAAGTAAGGTTTACTGGAGAAACCGTTAAATTGCCTGTTTCAATAGAAATGGTTGGCAGGATATTCGATGGCACAGGTAGGCCTATCGATAAAGGCCCAGAGATAATTGCAGAGGATAAGTATGACATACATGGTAACCCCATGAACCCTACTGCGAGGGAGTTTCCGAGAGACTTTATTCAAACAGGTATTTCGACAATAGACTGCATGAATACTCTGGTTAGAGGTCAGAAGCTGCCAATCTTTTCTGGTTCAGGACTCCCACATAACGAGCTGGCTGCACAGATAGCAAGACAAGCAAAAGTTTTGGGAAAGGAAGAAGAATTTGCAGTAGTTTTTGCGGCCATGGGTATAACTTATGAAGAAGCTTCATTTTTCATGCGGGATTTTGAAAAAACTGGAGCTCTTGAAAGGGTAACGGCCTTTCTTAATCTTGCCGACGATCCTGCGATAGAGAGAATAATTACTCCAAGAATGGCCTTAACGACCGCTGAGTATCTCGCATTTGAACATGACATGCACGTACTAGTAATAACAACCGATCTCACTAATTACTGTGAAGCTCTAAGGGAGATAGCAGCTGCTAGGAGTGAAGTGCCAGGTAGAAGAGGATATCCCGGATACATGTATACAGACTTGGCAACAATTTATGAAAGAGCTGGCAGGGTTGTAGGTAAAAAAGGATCTATCACTCAAATGCCGATTTTAACAATGCCTGACGACGATATAACACACCCTATACCGGACTTGACTGGTTATATAACTGAGGGACAGTTCGTTCTATCAAGGGAGCTTCATAGAAAGGGTATTTATCCTCCAGTGGATGTACTTCCATCACTATCAAGGCTAATGAAAGGAGGAATCGGGGAGGGCAGAACAAGGGAAGACCATGCGAACGTGAGCGATCAGCTATACTCAGCATACGCAGAAGGTAGAGACTTGAGAGACCTTGTAGCAGTTGTTGGTGAAGAGGCTCTTACCGAGAAGGATAAGAAATACTTAGAGTTTGCTGACCGCTTTGAACGGGAATTCGTCAACCAAGGAAAAGACGAAGACAGATCAATAGAAACCACGCTTGATATAGGCTGGGACCTTCTTAGCATTCTACCTGAGAGAGAACTCAAGAGGATAAAGGAAGACTACATCAAGAAGTATCATCCCAAGTATAGGTCAAGCTGAACTGCGTAGAGGATTAGAATGGTTGAGAAGATTGAGGGTGTAAACCCTACCAGGATGGAGCTCCTAAAGCTCAAGAATAAACTCAAGCTGGCAAAAAAAGGCCACCGTCTCCTCAAAGAAAAAAGAGATGCCCTGATAATGGAGTTCTTCGCAATATTAGAAGAGGCTAGAGGGATTCGAAAGAGAACTGAAAGAGAACTGGCACAGGCTTTTAGAGCACTAATACTAGCACAGGCTACACTTGGGGCAACAAAAGTTAATGAGGCCTCCTTAGCAGTTAAACCGGCTGAAGAAATCGAGACAGAAACGAGAAGTATAATGGGAGTAAAGGTACCAGTACTAAAGCTTGGAGAAACAAAAAGGATCCTTCTCGAAAGGGGATATGGACTGACCGATACTTCTTCTCAGTTAGATGAAGCCGCTAGGAGATTTGAAAGGGCTCTTAACGTGATAGCTGAGCTGGCAGAAGAAGAGAAGTCCATAATGCTCCTCGCTGAAGAAATTGAGAGTACTAAGAGGAGAGTCAATGCTCTTGAGAATATTGTTATTCCTAGGGTTAATGGAACAGTAAAATATATAGAAATGCGACTTGACGAAATGGAGAGGGAGAATTTCTTTAAACTCAAAAGAATAAAAGCTAAAATGAAGTGATGGATAGGACGAGTAGAATCTTAGCCAAGCAGCTTGACTTGATGAATAGGCACTTGGCAAAAAAGAAGATAGACCTAAAAAGTCTTTTGAAGGAGGAAAAGCCTAAAATTGTTCTTAGAGACGAGACTGCACATTCTATTGATATCAAAGAGTTAGAAAAGCTTGCAGAACTTATCCCTAAAGAGTATCACAGTAAGCTTTTCCTGCCTATCTACATAGAATTGAGTTCTGGGAAATACGGCCGTGGAACAGCTAGAATAAGTGGTAAGATAGAATGCATGGTCGTAGCGAAAATTCTCGGGAGAGAAAGTTATAGAGAAGACGAGACATTCATATACAGACCCGATCTAAGGAAATTGCGTAGAGAGCTTCCAACAACAACTCAATATATGTTTTCACTTTAAAATCGCTCTAAGCCTTAGGGCAACATTTTCCTCGCGGAATCGACTTTCCATGCGGACATTCTTTAGGATGATTTAGGATAGTGCACACGGCATCAGCGATCTCCTCTGAAATATGATGTTCAAATCCGCATACAGCGTCCTCGTCTATCTTGGTCCTGATAACCTTCGTAAGCAGAAGCTCAGAAAGCCTATGGTTTCTAATTATCTGCCTTGCGATTTCTCTTCCTTTTTTAGTTAAGGTGATACCTTTTCTAGCTTCATAAACAACAAATCCCTCATCCGCCATCTTTCTCAGCATCTCAACGGCACTAGGTGCAGCAATATTTAAGCCATTAGCTATCTCGTTTATCTTTGCGGGTTTTTTTCCCTCCTCTTCAAATATCCATAAAATCTCAAGATACTCTTGGATGTTTTCGGAAACCTTCATTTTTGACCTTCAATCTTTTTTACGTATATATCCTTTGCTATATCATCTTCTACAGCCAACTCTGTTTCTCCAATTTTTATAACATATGACGGCCTCTTCTGATGTAACTTTATAATGCTACCGGGAGTCACTCCTAATGTGCCTAGCTTATCCAATCTAGTATGATCCTTAGGTACAATAAACACTATTCTTCCCTCATCCCCTGGGCTTAATTCTCTAAGAGGCACTACGAGAGGCTTAACCTCTCTTTCAAACTTACTGCAACAGTTACCCCTAGGTATTGGATTTCCATGAGGACATGCAGGTGGATGTCCTAAAAAAGTACAAACACTATCAGTTACCTCCGGGCTTAAAATGTGCTCAAACTTACAAGCCTCTGAATGAGCATATTTTTCCTCAAGCTCAAATACCTCTGAGAGAAGTACTTCTGCAAGACGATGCCGTCTTACTATTTCCTCAGCTTTCTTTTCACCTTCATCAACAAGTCTAACTCTGCCCTCTCTTACTACTATTAAGCCTTTTTTCTCTATTTCTTCTAAAATATCTTCAGGACATTCTTCATCAGATGCCTTTATAATATCCTCTAAGAGTACTGTTCCTTTCTCCCTCATCGTCCATAAGAGTTCTAATATTTCCTCGATCCGAGTTTCATCAATTTCCCTGCTCTTCATCCTCACCACTTTAATATCCTCCTTATTATACTTACAATTTTAGATTCTCCTACGTATTGATACCTGCAGTAAGGGCAACAAATCATTCTACAATTCGAATACATGCACCCCTTGCAATAGGTGACTTTATTCTCATCAAATTCATTACCGCATAGTTCACACTTCATTTTACATCCCTACCTATAATTTTACTCCGAGATAGCGGAGTATGAAATTCAATATCCCTCCGACTATGAATGCAAAGGGAAATATGAAGGAAACGATGGCTAGTGCTGTCTTTAATCCTCTTTCTTTTATAATAATCAAAAAGTTAGCTATACACGGGACAAATAGCGTTATAACTACCAAACTAACGACCATTTGAATCGGGTCCAGAGCGCCTTCTCTTGCTAAAGCAAAGAGCCCTGCCGCACCATAATCCCTTCTTAAAAATCCCACTAGGAATGCCTCAGTAGCCTTAACCGGCAACCCAAGAAATCCTACCACCACCGGAGACGCAACTTCCTCTAGCAATCCTAGTAGGCCCATCTTATCAGAAACAAATAGTACCAAAGTGCCCAATACAAAAAGCGGGACAGCTTCTCTAAGATACCATTCTATTCTCGCCAATGTCTTAACCATTATGTTAGAAAACTGAGGAACTCTTATAGGAGGAAGTTCAAGAATAAAATCCGACCTCTCTCCTGGAACAATGTAGCTCGCTAGCATTCCCACAAAGAATATTACACTTATCACTACTCCTCCCCATATTAGCGCAGCGGCTCCTGAAAGGCTTGAAAGCATTCCTAGGATTACACCAAGCTGCGCAGAGCAGGGTACCCCCAGCGCTAGTAAAAGTGTAACAATTATTCTCTCTTTTCTTGTTTCCAAAATCCTAGTTGTCAGGGTTGCCATCGTATCACATCCCAGGCCTAAAACCATTGGGAGAACAGCTTTACCATTCAAGCCCATTAACTTGAAAATTTTATTTACCATGATAGCAAGCCTAGGCAAATATCCTGAGTCCTCCAATACTCCAAACGCCAAAAAAAAGGTCCCAACAATTGGAAGAACTATGGCTATGGAATAAGTTAAAGCCATGGTGATGATCCCGTACTCTCCAACAAGAACTTCCTGTATTATTTTAACCGGTATTAGTTTCTCCACAACGCTAATTGAGATCGGGTTAAGATATCTCCCGAAAACTACGGACTCTAGAAAATCAACTAATACACCAGCTCCAAATTCACCAACAAACTTATACATCAAAAACAATACTATAAACAAGATTGGTATGCCCCAGAGGGGATGCATACAGGCGTTTCCAATCCTTTGAGAAAATGTCTCTCTTTTTACTTTAGTCGTTGTGACTACTCTCTTAAGGATTTTGTCAGCTTGGCTTATACGCTGGGTATTGATTAAATGACCCAGAGGATCTGGATACACCCTCTGAGTCTTATTCCTAATCTCCTCTATCTTACTTATTTCCTTTGAATCCAGATTCCTATGAAGCCAGCTGCGGAGACTTTCATCACCTGCTAATAGCATCACAGCTAAACTTCTCTTGGAGATTCTAGTTTCAGGTAATATTTCCTCAATCTCAGAGATAGCATCTTCAATATCTGCACTATATTCAGGTTTTACTTTTGATTTTTTTAAATAAGATATGCCGCTTATAAGGCTACTAATCCCTTTTCTCTGGGTAGCTATAGTTGGAACTACTTTTACTCCAAGGATTTCTTCGAGCTTCTTGTAATCAATAAAAATACCCCTACTCCTCGCTTCATCCTCCATATTCAAGTTTATTATAAAAGGTAAACCCATCTCAGATAGTTGGAGAGTTATTAGAAGTCCGCGCCTAAGATTCTTAGCATCTATGACCTGGACAACCCCTTCAATCTCCTCATTAAGTAATATATCCCTCGTGACCTTCTCATCCTCAGACATCGGTATTAGGTTATTTACTCCAGGAGTATCAATAATCAAAATCTCTCTATCAAATTTCGCATACCCCTGGGCCAGCTCTACTGTGGTGCCAGGGTAATTAGAAACAGTAACATATCTTCCAGTGAGAAGACTGAAAATCACGCTTTTACCAACATTTGGGTTTCCAACTAGCACTATTTTTTTCCCTATCTTAATGACTTCTTTATGGTGTTGATGCACGAATATCTCTCCTCTCCATTAACCTATATGTAATAGAAGCTTTGAGGAGCCTTAGGAGACTCCTCTTTCTAGTTTTATTATGCCGGAGCTAGAGCTTCTTTTTCACTATACTTGTACGAGCGCATCACATAAGTACCGATGATGAGCCAGTATCCTAGGTAGGCAAGTACTTCTGTCAGAGAGGGATTCCCATTGTACCCAAAGAGAGATTTTAAAATCGAACCAATAGCTCCTTTTTCATGTAGCAGTGGATAGGTTCCATCAGGATTTATAGGGGGATTTATATCCCAAACATGTTCAATCACTGGGGGGATGACCCCTGCTTCATTAAGCTCGTGCACACCATATGCCGTAAGTCCTGCTGCAAATACTATTAATATAATGCTGGTATACTTGAAGAACTTTCTTATATCGAGCCTATAGACTCCCTTAAACATCATGACAGCAAAGCCTACCGCCACAGCTACTCCAAGAATTAATCCTGTAAAAGTCCCTATAGGGTCTTGGAAAGCTATCGCACCAAGGAATAAAACGGTTTCAACTCCTTCTCTGAACACTGATATGAATGCTACTCCGACTAGTCCCGCAACAGCTCCTGTGGAAATAGCTATGTCAACTTTTCTCTGTAATTCTCCTTTTATTTCTTTTGAATGTTTAGCCATCCAAAAAATCATGTATGTTAGAACCGCAGAAGCTGAAAGAGTTGCTATTCCTTCAAAGAGTTCCCCAGCTTCCCCGCTTAATCCTCCATAAACCAGTGCAAATATCCCTGCTACTACTATACTCGCCATGACCGCTAATCCCGTACCCATGTATATGTACTTGTTAAGGTCTCTTCGACCAATTTTCGCTAAGTAAGCGGCCAATACTCCTATTATTAAAGCAGCTTCAAGTCCTTCTCTAAGTGTTATTATGAAACTTGCAATCACTTATCATCACCTCATTATTAGGTTTACCTAATTAGGATAACCTAATAAAAAATTATTGTATTAAACTAGAAAAATATTTATTAGATTCCAATAAACCATTGAACATGAAGCTCTTATACAAGGGGAAAGCAAAAAGTGTTTATGAGAGAGACGAGGATACATATTTGATAGAATTTAGAGATGACCTAACTGCTGGGGATGGGGCAAAGAAAGATACAAAAGCAGGTAAAGGAGCCCTAAACGCAGAGATCTCAGCTAAGTTTTTTGAAATCCTAAAAGAAAAAGGTATTGATACTCACTTCATCGAATTTCAACCTCCAAATAAACATCTTGTAAAGAAAGTTAGGATAATACCCTTAGAAGTAATCTGTCGAAACATTGCTACTGGCAGTCTGATAAGGAGGTATCCTTTTAAAGAAGGGCAAGAACTCTCGCCACCGATAGTGGAGTTTGGATATAAAGATGACAAGTACCATGACCCTATGGTTAACGACGAGATAGCAATTGCCCTTGGCGCCGTAGAAAAAAAAGAAGAGTTAGATAAAATGAGAGAGATAACTCTAAAAGTTAATGATATACTAACAGAATTTCTTAAAGACAAGGGGATAATACTAGTAGACTTCAAACTGGAATTCGGGAAGGATAAAGAAGGAAATCTCCTTCTAGCAGATGAAATCTCCCCAGATACATGCCGATTTTGGGATGCTACAACAAAAGAGATACTAGATAAAGATAGGTTCAGGAAGGATCTAGGTAATGTGCTCGAATTTTACAGAGAAGTCAGAGAAAGGATACTGGCATAAATGAAAATATGAAAAGCTTTTATAAATGCGGTTAAGATAAGAAAAAATATTTTTTGTAAAAGAAGTATAGACCATTTTATATAATCTTTTTAAAAATAAAGTAGTATGAAGCGAATCAATTGCTTCGCACTCCTACTTATAATTTTAATATCTCTTTTTATGAGGATATGGCTCTCAAATTTTTCTCCTATCCTCTTAGACTATGATGCCTTTTATCACGCAAGAATAGCTAAGGGTATATATGAGGATTACAATATTCCCGAATGGGATACTCAGGAGCTGGGGGGTATCCCATATTATTATCCTCCTGCTTACCACATATGGATTGCGATAGGGAAGTTTATTTTCCCTACGTTTGATTATATTACAATAGGAAGTCTATTAAACGTCTTATTTGGTATTATAGCACTCTTATTCGTGTATTGCCTAGGTCGTACGCTAAATAGACACATTGGCATTATTTCGGCTACCATATTTTCGGTTACTCCAGTAATTCTACTACGAGCAGGACTTTGGGCTCGACCGATAGGATTATCGATACTATTAGCAATTGCCCTTGTATACTCCCTGTATAAGCTGAAAGATAATATAAAATGGGGAATCGTAGCGTCGATTATAGAAATTATATACTTTCTTGCTCATAGCTCTGTGATAATAGTTTTAGTTTTTATCATAGTATCCTCTCTAAGTGTAAAAGACAAGAAATATTTAAAGAATATACTCATAACCCTAATTATTCCGATTATTATAGCAGCGTTATATTACTCCCGGTTTATACCCTACCTCAACTTTTCCCTCGGATATACTTCCGAATATAAACCGCTAATCTCCCCCCTTAGAGAAGTCCCATCAGTAGACATTTGGTGGGCTTTTTCCGTGCTACTATTTTATTTCTCCGTATTCAACCTAACAAATTTTCCATTAATACTCCACGGCATTTACATTTTCTTCAAAAAAAACACTCAACTAGCTCTATTTTCGTCTCTTTCTCTGAGTCTGATTTTTTTCAAAGCTAATTTATTTGTACTTTTCGTTTTTATGATTTGTATTTTGATCGCCACGTCATTATACTCTATCTATAAATTAAAAACCAAACAAGGTATAAGTTATGGGATGCCTCTATCCCTCTTTATTTTTTTATCTTTAATCTCTTTAAATCTCCTCATGACGTATGAGATGCATGGAGAAAAGGTTGATAAATACGTCTCTGTGGTTCAAGAAGTCCTTTTAGGCGCTGAATTAACAGATAAGGATCTAATTCTAACTAATAACCCCAACATAGGCCATGCGATAGCTTATTACTCAAACGCAAGCACTTTTCTTAGCGATTTGACTGATACAAAAAAATGGACTCAAAACAAAGATTTGTTTAATAAACTTATGAAGGAAAGCAACTTCACAAATGCTAAAAAAATAATGTTAAACAATAACATAAACTACTTACTAATCGTGAATAGCACAGGAGAAAGAATGTTTCCTTTTATAAATTGTAGCGAATTAGAAATCATTAAAATATCTATGCAAAACAACGCAACTGCAACTCTGCTTAAAATAAAATGGAAAACTGGGTAATTAATTACCCAGTTAAATTCTGTTGATTAATTATATTAGCCATTTCTTCAGCTTTGGCTCCAACAGACTGATTTAATTTAGTAGCTGCGCTTTTCGTCATGCTTGAGTATATAGCGAATATAACTACCGCAGCCACAATGATACCACCGGCAAGCAGAATGTATTCAATGGCTCCTTGAGCTTTCTCCTCTCTTAAAAATTTTCTAAACATTTATCAGCCTCCTTTCCCCTTATTTTGAGGACTTAATATATTAGGATGTAACTATAATAAAAAGGTGTTGTTAACAAAATTGTTAATAAAAGATAGACATATTTGTTTTGGTCCTTAAAATGCTGCAACCATGCCAGGCATTATGAATTTTATAAGGTTATAAACAATAAACGCTGCTGCCCCCATCGGTATCATGAACTTAAAGCCCTTCTTAAAGTCGCCATACATAACTACACCCATCATTATTGCAGCACTGCAAGCCTGCGCCACCACATAAAATGATAGTGCATTAACCACAGTATTTACCTCATCTATAGGGAGACTCAATCCAACTCCTATTCCTGCAGTCGATTGAACCATAATATCCGGTAGAGAAGCTACGACCCCCATCACGAAGGGACCCGCCATAAGCGATGCCATAGCAAGGAATGACACTTGCTGCGAAGTTGCTGTTTTCCTTTCCCTTTGAACCATCCTAACTGCTCTCATATCCTCTGATACCTCATCCAACACCTCAGAAATTGGACCCCCGGACTCCACTCCTTCCAATAAAAGCCTAACCGCCCTCTCAACTTCTTTAGAACCCGTCCTCTTTGAAAATGCTAGAAGAGCATCCTTTAAGGGCCTTCCTCTACGCATCTCCAGTACTATCTGAGAGAACTCATCAGATAACGCTCCATACTCGGCCTCAGATATTTCTTGTATCACGCTCTCAAGCACTAATCCTGTCCTTATTGCAACAGACATATGATGTAGAGCGTCTGGTAATGATTCTTCTATTTGCCCCTTCCTTTTATCAGCTTGTAGTCTGGGGATGATTATCATAAGCCCCATACCCACACCGAAGAGAATGACACCAACTAAAAGAGACGCTAGCAATGACCCTAGAACGAATAATATAAAAGATGTTAATGCGAATATCCCCATCCACTCCCGAGCTGAGAAAGATATCTTAGCGTTAAGTAAGAGTATATCCATACGTCTAACAAACCTTGCAGGCACTAGGAACTTCGGAACCCTTATCTTCTTCAGCATGTTTGAAAGCTTTTTAGCCATATTTTTTACACCTTAGGCTCGAATCTTTTAACCATAAATGACATGTAGAGGGAGATGCCAAAAAATACAATATATAGTAGCCACATCATTTGAGGAGGCATAGGTAACCCACCCATCGCGATGCCCATTGCGATAATCAGAGTTGTAATCAATACCGGGGCAACAACTACAATAAACATATACATCATCGAAAAAGTGTTAAGCATCTGAATAAAGTCCTTAAGTTTCATTCTCATCTCAGTCGCCACTTCCTCTGCTATGATCTTAAGCGTATTCGCAAGGTTTCCTCCGGTTCTAAGAGTAGAAATTATCTGCCTTGAAGCTTTTTTCAGCCCTGGTGAGTCAATACGCAGATTCATTCTCTCATAGGCCTCTTCTACCGTGGCTCCTCTCTCTATTTCCATTATAGCCCTTCTGAATTCCTCGCTTAATACTCCATAATCACTTTGGGAAACAGAGCGCATTGTTTCCAGCAGTCCAGAACCCGATGTCAGTTGAGTTGCCATATGTCGTAGAGCAAAGGGTAATTCTCTGCTAAATGCATCCGATCTCGATTTTACCTTTGAACGAGGATATATTTTGCAGAACATAAGAACGAACAAAAAAGTTGGAAACCCAAGCACGAGTCCTAACAGCCAGCCGGAGATATTCCCTATTATACTACCTAATAAAATTGAGAATAAAACAGCGCTACCAATTCCTACTATGATACTTATTCCAAAAGAGAAAGCTATGTATTTGGATGCCGGCATAATTATGTTTGCCTTATATAGGTCTTCTTGAATGTCTTTAAAGAAGGACGCTGGTGCTTTTGAGTACTTGGAGAATATATCGGATATCACGTTCACCAGCCTTGCTGAAAATGGAACCTTAAGTTCTTCTCTTTCAATCAGAAGTTCAGGTTCCTCTTCCTCCGTTTCAAAAATCACGGCATCTTTTATCTTTGACAATCTATCCTCGAGTGCTTTTTTCCTTTCTTCCTCCTCTTTTTTTCTTTTCTCTAATAGTGTTTTAGCAGCCTCATCTTGCTCCCTAAAGACTAAAGAAAGCTCGGCTGCTCTTCTATATGCTCTTTCAGCTTCGGTCAAGGTTTTCTCGCCAAGCCTGTCAATTATCTTTAGTAATATATTTTCAGGCATTCTCTCCTCCATCTGCTGTGGCTTTTATTGCTATTTCTTTTAGTAAACCTTCTGGATCAGAGTAATATTTGTTATATATCTTTGAGTCCTCTCTGATATTATTCTCCACTATCCACGTCAAAACTTTCTTTCTATTTTCAACTTCTTTTTCTAATTCGTCTAGACTTATTCCCTTAAGCTTCGCAAGCCTTTGCTTTATAATGCTAGGCAATCCCGTAGCTTTTAAAGAGTCTGCTTTCGGATCCCATTTAAACACATTATTTAAGGATATTTTCCCCTCTTCTCCACCCGACACCTCGGCGACCTCTGTAATCCTTCTAATTGTTTTGCCTTCTTGGTAAATCTTGCTCTGCATCAAGATTAAATCGAGGGCAGGAAGCATAATCTCTGGTACACTCATTGGGGGATTAGTTAGCCTAATTATCGTCTCTTCTGCAGAGTTAGCGTGAAGAGTGCCCATACAGCCATCATGGCCTGTGTTCATTGCAGTAAACAGAGTTCTAGCTTCTGGCCCCCTTACCTCTCCAACTATAATCCTATCAGGCCTCATCCTCAAAGTATTCTTGACCAGATCATCCATAGTAACCTCACCCTGCCCCTCTACATTTGGTGGTCTAGTCTCAAGCTTTATACAATGCTCAATCGGCAAGTTAAGCTCGGCTGTATCTTCTATGGTTATAACACGATCTGTATCTGGAACAAATGAGCAAAGAACATTTAGAGTTGTTGTTTTACCGCAACCACTCCCACCAACAACAAGTATATTTCCAGGTTTTATTCCAAGGCCTTCTACAATAATCCATAGGTAAGTGGCAACTTCTAATGTTATAGTTCTAAATTTCACTAAGTCAACTACTGTTAGTGGGTTTTTCCTGAATTTTCTTATAGTCAATGTCGGCCCCATAATGGATATTGGAGGTATTGTTGCGTTGACCCTGCTACCATCAGGAAGCCTAGCGTCCAGGAGGGGAGTCGCTTTATCTATTCTTCTACCCACAGAGCTAGCTATCTTCTCAATTATTCTCATTATTTCTTCATCATTGCTAAAGGAAACATTAGTCTTACATGTTCCATATTTTCTATGGTTTACATAAACCGGTCTGTTTGGAGAAATAACCATTATCTCCTCCAAAGCATCCTCCTCCAGTAGTGGTTCCAGCAAGCCGTAGCCAACCATGTTCTGTACAATAAGTTCAGCAAGTTCCTTCCTTCGAGAAGAACCTATACCCGGATATTCTCTTTTCATTACCTCTAGTACCTTATTCCTGAAAAGTACTCGAGCTTCTTCTTTATCGAGATTAGAAGGATCTTCCTTTATCTCGTTAATCGCTTTCTTTTCAATCTCGGCCAGTATCCTCCTATCTCTTGAAGTAAGGTGAGGCAGTGGCACAATATATTTCGGATTTTTTTCTCCCTCCTCTCTAACAATCCTATAGGTTTCCCCCTCTTCTACAATTTCCTTAATTTCTTCCTCTTCCTCAAGAACTTCTCTTAGGAACTCATAGCCTTTATTACTCTTACGCTTTGCTTTATCTTTTGTTTCCCTCCCCTCTACTTTAGCCATTAGTCTCTCTGGTGAAATATAATACTCATTTACTAATTTTCCAACATCAGTAATGCTTCTTATGCCTTCCTTCATTAGATATCTTAATACTTTTTCTCTTCTCTTTATTTCCTCAATCACATCGCTTACTTCAATGCCTCTCAGCTCAGCAATCTTTCTTAACATTATGCTTGGAGAACCTGTCGGCTTCACTGTATCATCTACAGGGTCCCACTCATATATTATGTTTAGCTGAACTCTATCTCTTTCAATACCGGAAATTTCTGCGATTTCCGTTATTCTCCTAACTACCTTTCCCTTGTAAGTAAACCTATTTTGCATGAGAATTAAGTTTAGAGAAGGTATCATCACAAGGGGGACATTCATAGGAGCACTCGTAAGTCGAGTAATAGTTTCTCTCGCAGTATTAGCGTGGAGAGTACCTAGACACCCGCTCTGGCCTGTATTCATAGCCGCAAGAAGTGTTAATGCTTCACTACCCCTTACCTCGCCAACTATAATCCTATCAGGCCTCATCCTCAAAGTATTCTTAAGGAGCATATCCATGCTGACTTCGCCTCTCCCCTCTATATTAGGTGGCCTCGTCTCCAACCTTACCCAATGCGCAACGGGAAGCTGGAGTTCAGCCGTATCTTCTATGCTTATAACACGATCCGTAGGAGGTATAAAAGAACCTAAACAATTCAGAGTCGTAGTTTTTCCTGATCCAGTACCGCCTGACACCAAAATATTCGCCGGCTTCACTCCAAATCCCTCTACAACCAACCAAAGAAAGGCGGCCAGCTCAGGTGTCATTGTTCTAAAATTCATTATATCAATAACAGTAAAGGGGTCTGCTTTAAATTTTCTGATAGTTAGAGAAGGGCCTGTGAGAGAAACAGGAGGTATTGTTGCGTTGACCCTGCTACCATCAGGAAGCCTAGCATCTAATAAGGGTGCACTCAAATCTATTCTTCTGCCTACAGATCTAGCTATCCTCTCTATAATACTGGTTATTTCTCTATCTTCTTGGAATATAATGTTCGTCTTGCACATACCGTGCTTCCTGTGATAAACATAAACCCTCTTCTTCGTGCCAACAATCATCACCTCTTCTAGATTGTCGTCTTCAAGCAGGGGCTCTAGCAAGCCGTAGCCAACCATGTCCTGGACTATTAGCCTAGCATAGACCTTTTTTTCATGTTCAGGCAACTCTGAGAATTCTTTTTCGATAAGAGACCGCACCTCCCTAGTAAAAATCTCTTTCCTCTCCAAAGGATCCTCTATACTCTCGGGCTCTATGTCTATCTCGCTAATAGCTCGCCTCTCTATCTCTTTCAAAGCTCTTCTACGTTCCTCATCCATTTCAGGCAAGTAGACTATATAATAAAGTGTCTTTTCTCCTTCTTTTTTTACAATACTATATCCCTTTCCTCTCTCGATGACCTCGCCCTCTATCTCGGTTTCCAGCTCCATATCTATGGAGCTTAAAGTGTCTTCTTCCCTCATCCTCCTCTTCATGAGCTTGCCTAGAAGGCCGCCAATCTTTTCTTCTCCACCATTAGTGTAGACGTTTTTACCTTTTTTTCTTAAAAAGTCGTAATTCATTTCTATCCCTATTATTAAACCTTAAAATATATTAAATTATTCGCTTCTCTATTAGGAAAATATAATATAGAGGAAAAAAATAAACGATTCCGGTGGAAAACCTTGGAGTTCGCTACTATTGATGAACAAGATCTTGAGGATAAAAAAATACTGGTGAGGGTAGATATAAATTCGCCAATCGATCCGAAAACGAGTGAGATACTGGACGATACTAGGATCCGAAGTCATATTCCTACTATAAAAAGCCTGAGTATTGGAAAAACAATTCTAATTGCACATCAAAGTAGACCCGGACTAGAGGATTTTACTACTCTTGAGGCTCATGCTAGGAGACTGCAGGAGATAAGTAGACTAAAAGTTAGATACGTAGATGATATCTTCGGGTCAGCTGCTAGAAAAGCGATCTCTGAACTAGAAAATGGCGAAGTCCTGATGCTCGAGAATGTTCGACTATGTTCTGAAGAAGTAAGCGACACAGTGATAAAAAAAAGCCCTAAGGAGCAAAGTAAGACATTAATGGTTAGAAAACTTTCCTCATATGTTGATTTCTATATCAATGATGCCTTTGCAGTATCCCACCGCAATCAGCCAAGCATTGTTGCTTTCCCATATGTCCTTCCTAGCTGCGCTGGAAAGCTCATGGAAAAAGAAGTTAAAACCCTCTCAAGAATTTTAAACAACCGTGAAAATCCGGTCTTTATCTTTGGGGGAGCAAAGGTAAAAGATTCTTTGAAGGTGATGGAAAGATTACTTGACAACGGGAAAGTAGAGAAGATATTAACCGCAGGGCTGGTGGCTACGGTTTTCTTAGCAGCAAAGGGATACACTATAGGCAGTAAAAATAAGAAAATATTGGAGGAAAAGGGTCTATTAGAGCTGGTAGATGAAGCTAGAAAACTTTTAGAAAAGTATGGAGAGAAAATAGAGATACCTGTCGACCTTGCTTTATTAAAAAATGGAGCGAGGTTTGAGGCTCCAATGGATAAGCTTCCAGACCTTAAAATAATGGATATAGGTATTGAGACTATTGCTAGATATTCAACTATAATAAAAAAAGCTAAGATAGCTGTATTGAATGGCCCAAGCGGTATGTTCGAAGTAAGCGACTTTGCTCTAGGTACAGAAGAGCTTGTTAAGGCTGTTGCGAAGTCTCGTTGTTTCTCAGTCTTAGGAGGAGGCCACCTCTCTGCAGTAGCAAAGAAATTAAAGCTAATTAATGATATATCCTACATTAGCACGGGAGGAAAAGCTACCTTATCTTTTCTGGCCGGGGAAAAGCTTCCCGGAATAGAGGCATTGAGGCGCAGAAAATGACCAGGGTGATAGTAGTCGCCAGCGGGAAAGGCGGCGTTGGGAAAACTACCTTGGCTGCGAATATAGCGGTTGCATTAGCGATGCTAGGGAAGAGGGTTGCTGTGCTTGATGCAGACATCGTGATGGCGAACTTAGAGATTATAATGGGGCTTAAAAATCCTCCTGTAGCATTGATAGATGTTTTACAGAATAAGTTGAGCATAGAGGACGTTATGTTTGAGGGTCCGCGAGGGGTTAAGCTGATACCGGCCGGTATCACTCTGAATGGGTTTAACGAAGAGAATATGGAAATGCTTAAGGCGGCATTAAAAGAAGTTCCACGGGATATAGAGATACTTGTAGTAGATGCTCCCGCGGGGAGAGATGCCGCTATGGTAATGGACGCTGGACAAGAGGTCTTAATTGTAACATCTCCAGAAGTGAGTTCAGTGTCTGATGCTTTAAAGATGAAAATTCTGGCTGAGAGAATGGGAGCTAAAGTTATAGGGGGAGTTATGAACATGGTTGAGAATACACCCCAAGAGGTAAAAGTTCATGAAGTCGAAGCTACCTTGGATGTCAATGTGATTTGTAAGATTCCCTATGATAAGAATGTCAAAAAAGCACTGCATTATGAGACTCCCTTCGTTATAAAATACCCTAGATCCAAGTCCTCCCAAGAAGTAATGAAGCTGGCTGCAGGCCTTATAGGTAAAAGATATTCTCCAAAATATTCTCTATTATCACGTTTCAAAGAAATCTTCAGTATATAAGGATATATATACTACGTACATAATTCATATAACCTACCTGCCCATAGAGTTTCTCAAAATGTTATTACCGGGGCAAAGTATATATATGCGTGAAATAAGAATCGCCTTGATGAAGTAGGGAGGAAAAGATGGCCGAAAAGGAACCAGAAGATATAGTAGGTAGACTAGAGGCCCTACGGAAGCGTGCACCAGAAGAAAAGCCTCCTCCCGAAGAACCGTCGCCTGAAGATGAGAGGAGAAGGAGATTGGCGAGGGGGGTTGGAATATTAGTCATAGTTATCATAATAGGAGTTGTGTTTCTAGCAGGATACACCTTCCTCTATAAGCCAATGCAAGAGGGGAAAGAAGCTGAGCTAGCGGCTAAAAAAGCGGCCGAACAAGCTTTTTTACAGGCTAAGTCTGAAAAACTGAAAGAAATAAATAACGCCTTCTTGGGTTTACCATCCGTATATATTACCGCAAAAGCGTCTTTACTTGATGAACTGAACAAAGCGAAAACCACTGCCCAGATTAGTGCAATAGATGTCGCCACTCCTGCCACAGAGGCTTGGCGGTCATATTTGAAAGATAAAGTTGAAGAGCTGATGCCCGCAGAGAATATAAAGATAGAAGTCGAGGGACAGATTTATAGAGGATATACCACGGTTTTGGAGACAATAGATCGGTTATCCTATATACAGCTTAAAGATGCATCTGTGGGCAAGTTTTATAGAGAGTATTTCCCAATTAGGTTAACCAGAGAACAAGCTGGAGGATGGGCTGAGCCAGGGAACATCGTGAATATTTGGCTTAAAGAAGATGAGAATGTTACTTTATTAGCAAAAGATGCTGTAGTAACTGCTATTATGAGGGGAAAGGAGAGTGGGGTGATATCTCTCACGGAAAGAGAATCTAAAGCCGAGGCGGGTGGAGGAGCAGAAGGAAAAGGGACAATGAGTACATTTCCTTTACCACCATTATCTTCAGGAGGCTGGGGAACCCTTCCAGGGAGCTTTGCAGGGAGCGCGGGGGGAAGAAGTATGCAAACTGAAACAATCTTCAGCGTAGATGTTTCTGAGATTCAAAAAGTTATAGCTGCTGGGAAGGTCTCTGAAGAAGACTTGGATGAAAGCCTAAGAAACTTTGGGTACGAATTGAATAGGATAGAAAGCGAAATGGGGATAGGTGACCTCGAGGCAGAGTACCTTATCTTATTTGAGGTGAGTGAAGACGAAGTCCCGGACCTAGTGTTGAAGGCTTCTCCTACTTCACCTGAGCGGGAGAATATTTTTGTGACTATATCCAAAAAATAGGGCTAAGGCGGTAGAATTGAAATGGATTATTCTCGCCCTAACGTTGTTGTTAAGTTTCTCGATAGTTACTGCAGAATCTGGATTTGAAATGCTGGAAGTGCCTGATGGATCTATTAGCAAAATTAACACAAGGATAGAGGCAAAGATCGAAAACTGGGGATATAATAAGATTTTCATTGCATTGCCCTCTGGCTGGACTCCTGAGGCCTCTGGTACTTTTGCTCAGTCCTATGCTGTAAGAGAATTTGGCCTTTGGAGGATCTATGGCTTACCCTACGATAAGCAATCATTACTTGGAAGAGGAGAAGTTTTTACTGGCCGAGGAGCAGCGGAAGCGGGTAATCCTATAAAGCATGTGATTAAGATAGGGGATAGGTATGGATGGTGGCTGAAGCCTAATGAGGGGGCGATCATCAAGGTTACGGTTAATGATATAGGAGGGAGCGGGACTATAGACCCTCAGAAAATTGAAAAAGAGAATCCAAGCATTAAAGTGGTGAGATGGTATCAAGAATTCACTTTAGAATTATCTTCTCCAGGGTTTATTACCGCCCCGTGGGTTGTTGAAGGTGCTGCTCTTATCGAGGCTTCTCCGGCTCCATATTCATCTGAGCTGGGTAAGGAGAAGTTATATTATGAGGACTATAAGAAAGAAACTGATCTTGAGGTACCTGACTGGGATGAGTG
Organism: Candidatus Hydrothermarchaeum profundi; assembly: GCA_002011125.2. Classification (GTDB taxonomy): domain Archaea; phylum Hydrothermarchaeota; class Hydrothermarchaeia; order Hydrothermarchaeales; family Hydrothermarchaeaceae; genus Hydrothermarchaeum; species Hydrothermarchaeum profundi. Next base: position 824,901 of record MTMF02000009.1, on the reverse strand, counting down.
GTTTACTTTCCGGAACTCTTTGGCTCCTATATTTTCTAAACGCTCCGTTGTGCCTGTCGAGATGAAATATTTAAGCAGTATAGAAGAGGCCGAGCCTCAGCTTACTCCTGTGTGGAAGGTGGATAAGGTAAAGGATATTATTTACGCCTATGAATGGAAAAGAAGCGAGAAGGTTAAGGGGATAACTTTCTGGAGAGATAAGATCATATTAGAGGGGATACCTGAGTGGTTTGCGTGGTTCTAAATCGGAAAGCTTTTTTATATTTGGGATTTGAAGTAAGAATCGATGTTGAGTATCGCTCTACCAAAAGGAAGCCTTGAGGAGCAGACATTATTACTTTTTAAGCAAGCAGATCTTGAAGTAAAAGTTGGGTTTAGGGATTATAATCCCAGTATAGATGATCCTAGGATTTCGAAGGTGAAGATTCTGAGGCCGCAGGAAATACCGAAGTACGTGGAGGAGGGATACTTTGATTTAGGTATCTCCGGGTGGGACTGGGTGCAGGAAAGCGGCGCAGATGTAGAAGTAATCGCTGACCTCCCGTATAGTAAGACTGGCGAAGGAGTAGTTAGATTAGTGGTTGCTGTCCCAGAAGACTCGAGCATTGATAGCCCTAAGGATATTAAGCCTGGCAGTAGGATTACAACTGAGTTTCCTAATCTTACAAAAAAGTATTTCGAGGAGCTAGGGATACCCGTTAAGATATACTACTCTTATGGTGCATCTGAGGCTAAAGTTCCTGAGCTTATGGATGTGGTGATAGATCTAACAGAGACGGGTACAACTCTGCGGAAGAATAGGCTTAAGATAATAGGGACTATACTTGAATCTTCTACGAAGTTGCTTGCGAATAAAGAATCCTGGGCTAATCCGGAGAAGAGAAAAGCTATAGAAGAGATAAGAACCCTTCTTCTAGGGGTAATTGAGGCTAGAGGAAAGGTTTTACTCAGCATGAATGTTCCTGAAGATAAATTAGAAGATGTTATATCTATGCTCCCAGCGATGAAAACACCTACTATCTCGAAACTATGGAACTCGGGGTACTATGCCTTAGAAACAGTAGTGCCAAAAAAAGATGTGAATATATTAATCCCGAGCTTGAAAAATGCGGGTGCGGAGGATATATTGGAGATAGATATTGCTAAGATAGTAAGGTGAGAAAATGAGATTGTCGAGACGTAGATTTTTGCGTCTTTGCGCTAAGGCGGGAGCTTTAGCGATGGTTGGTAGTTTAGGCTGCTTACAGAAGGAGACTGTGCCTTCAACTGAGAAGCCTGCTATACCTCAGGTTAAGGGAACCTTTATAGAAGGTACGTCTGCAGGGGATGCCGAGACTTTGAATTGGATCTTCGCTGCTGATCAGGCTTCATTCAGCTATGTCGGCTACACGATGGATGGCCTTATTGCATATGATAATGACCTAAATATAGTTCTACGCTGGCTTGCTAAGCCTATAGAGGTCTCTGATGATGGCCTGGTGTACACTTTAACCTTGAGAGACGACTTGTACTGGACTGGTGGTAAGCAGGTTACTGCGGAGGACTTTGTTTATACTTATAAGAACCTCATGTTTGCAGACTGGATGCCTTTTAACTATAAAGATGACTATAGGGAGGATGTAGATGGTAAGAGGGAATTCGTCGAGGTTAGAGCTGTTAATAAAACGACCTATCAGTTTATTAGGCAGACGGTTGATCCCGAGTTTTTGTATACTATCACAGATTTCTGGGCGTATCCTAAGCACATTGTGAAGAAATATGAGGGGGACCTTAAGGCTTTCACTCAGGCTGAAGAGTTAAATAACCTGTCTTATACTGGGAACCTTGGACCCTACAGATTTGTAGAATGGGTTAGAAACGATAAATTCGTCTTAGAAAGAAATCCTGATTACTATTTAGGAAAGGAGACAGGAGCACCATACTTTGAGAAGTACATAGTAAAGATACTTGGTACGCCAGCAGCGAGGCACGCTGCTCTCGAAGCTGGAGATATAACCAGCACAGTGATTGATCCTCTGCAAGTGAAGAAATTCAAGGAGATGGAGCATATTAAAGTGTACACTAATCCAACGGCAAGCTATACTATGTTGCTATGGAATCTTAGGAATAATGGATGGGAAGGATTTAAGAATAAGAGGATAAGGCAAGCACTCGCTATGTCAATAAGCAAGGATGCCTTAATACAATCCATCTACCTTGGATTCGCTGATCCCGCCTTTAGCTTCATACCTAAGCCATCGCCATGGTATGTGGAAGAGGGACTCTCCATGTATGGTGTAGGTGGCTTGTATGATAAGGAAAAAGCCAGTGAGATTCTTGCTGAAGAAGGCTATGAGCAAGAGGGGGGTAGGATCTTGGACAAGAATGGGGAACCTCTGAAGCTTACTATTATCACTAACTCTGGGAACAAAGTTAGAGAGTCTATATGTTTCTTAGTAAAACAAGAATTATCTGATATCGGTATTGACGTAGAGCTGAAATTTTTGCCTTGGGCTACCGAGTTGAATCAGTACCTACGAAATAAGGTACCTGGGAGCGATCAGCCCCCTGCCTTTAATAACGGCCCAGACGCAGTTTCAGAAAAGCCATGGGACTTGCTGGTTATAGGCTTTAGTACCGATCCCTTAGCTCCTTCAGGCAGTAGCACCTTCTTCAGCTCTGAGGGAGGCCTGAATATAGAAGGCTACTTTAACCCTGAAGTGGATTCTTTATTCCAGAAAGTCAAAACTAGGGAAGCTTTAGATGAGGCGGAGAGGAGAAGGATTTATGGCGAGCTTTCTAGGCTGTTGTCTGAGGAACTTCCTGGGGACTTCCTGGCCTTCCCAGCTAGCAATGTAGGCTTTCAGAAAAATGTTATGGGTATCGAGCCGGGTATAAGTATGGGTTATAACTATCATGAGTGGTTCTTCGCATAGACTTCATTAGTTAATATTCTATCATTCTACTATGCCGAGAAAGGCTTCAATGCGGGAATATATTCTTAGAAGAGTTATATATGCCATTTTCATAGCATGGGGGGTCTTCACCCTTACCTTTTTTTTACTTCGCATTGGACCCAGCTCTCCTGCTGATAAGTATTTAGCTACGTTAGTTGCGAAGGGGGAAAACGTTGAGGAGCTTATAGCTGCGGTTGAAGCACGGCAGGGACTTGATAAGCCTCTTTATATCCAGTATCTTGATTATATTAATAGCCTACTTCATGGAGATTGGGGGTGGTCTTTCTCTACTTCTATGCCGGTGATGGAGCTGATAAAGATCCATTGGAAGTATTCTTTTCAGCTTATTCTTCTCAGCATGCTTTTCGCTGTTTTTCTTGGTATATTAATAGGGGTATACTCTGCAGTTAAACAATACACTAAGGCAGATTACATAGCCACGTTTTTCTCATTCATCGGAATCTCTATACCAAACTTTTGGCTGGGTATAATGCTGATCCTTGTGTTCTCGGTTAAGCTAGGGGTGTTCAAGACCTATTATGACACCTCTTTACCCATGTTCTCATTGGCAAATTTGAAGGCGTTAGTATTGCCAGTGATTACCTTGGGCACAGGTTCTATGGCGGCCTACACTAGGTATGTGAGGGCCTCTACTCTAGAAAATCTTAGAAAGGATTTTGTCAGAACCGCCAGAGCCAAAGGGCTGCCAGATAGGGTTGTTATTGGAAAACATGTGTTGAGGAACGCTATGCTACCTGTGGTTACGATAATAATGTTCGACCTCAGCGGCGTAGTCTTCGGAGGTGCATACCTTACTGAGATAATATTTGGTATTCCTGGTCTAGGCCAGATATCTTTTAACGCTATATTCGCTGATGACTATGGGGTCGTTGTTGCTGTGACCCTTATTGGCGCATTGGTTACCTTATTCTTTAACCTGATAACTGATATCGCATACACCTATCTCGACCCGAGGATTAGGTATGAATAGGCTTGTGAAATATTATTGGAAAAGAACCATGAGAAGCAGGCTGGCGGCTTTCGGGCTAGTTTATATAATTATTCTCGTTATTGTAGCCATTTTCGGACCTTTTTTCACGGGAGACCCTAACGCTGTTAACTTTGCAGAGAAAAACCTTCCTCCCGTAGGATTTTCTATAGAACATTCAGTTTACGATATTAAAAGCGGCGAGTTTACTACGGTAGTTGTGAAAGGCTCACTTAAGCATCCGCTTGGTACTGATGACAAGGGCAGAGACCTCCTTGCGATGCTTGTGAGCGGTGCTAGAGTCTCTCTCTATGTAGGTATTCTTGCTACTGGACTGGCATTGATCATCGGCTCGGTGATAGGTGTCACTTCAGCATATTTTGGCGGAGTCGTAGACAACGCTCTAATGAGGTTCACAGATATTATGATGACTTTTCCCTTTTTCCTTCTTTTAGTTCTAATAGTCTTCATTTTCGGTCCTAGCTTGAATCTCATAATAGTGGTAATAGGGTTAACCGGGTGGACGGGTACAGCGAGGATGGTTAGGAGCGAGGCTCTTTCATTGAGGACAAGAGAATTTATTCAAGCTCTAATTGTTCTTGGAAGTAGTAATAAGCGTATAATTTTCAGGCATTTAATACCGAATGTTCTGAGTATTATTATCGTTACCGCTACGATATCCATTCCAGGAGTAATACTTGCAGAGGCGGCACTAAGCTTTATAGGACTAGGTGACCCATCGGTTGCTAGCTGGGGCAGAATTCTTAATGCTGGTCAGGATTCTCTTGATACTACGTGGTGGGTGGCTGTTGAGCCGGGTATACTGTTATTTCTAACGGTGCTGGCCTTTAACTTTTTAGGAGATGGTTTGAGGGATGCCTTTGACCCTACCAAATGAGCTGCTTAGCGTGAGGGGGCTTAAAGCCTATTTCTATACGGAGAGCGGTATTGTTAGGGCAGTTGATGGGGTTAGTTTCACGCTAGATAGGGGAGAATGTCTCTGCCTAGTAGGGGAATCTGGGTCTGGAAAATCTACAGTTGCTTTATCCATATTGAGACTGTTGGATAGCCCTCCAGCTAGAATAGTTGATGGCGAGATATTATTCAATGGAAAAAACCTGCTAACCCTACCAGAGAAAGAGCTTTTACAAATTAGGGGAGGCAGGATAGCTATGATATTCCAGGACCCACAGTCTTCTTTGAACCCTGTGCTAAAAATAGGAGATCAAATTATCGAGCAAATAATCCAACATAAGAAGATGAAGAAAAGTGAGGCTAAGAAGAGAGCCATTGAACTTTTAAACGATGTCGGAATTCCGGAGGCTGAAAGGAGAGTAAACGAGTATCCCCACCAGTTCTCAGGGGGAATGAGGCAGAGGGCGATGATAGCAATGGCTTTATCCTGTGGTCCTGAGATTATAATCGCAGATGAGCCTACTTCTGCTCTAGATGTTACGGTGCAGGCACAGATACTGGAGATTTTCAAAGAATTAAAGGATAAGGGCCTCTCTATTCTTTTTATTACTCATGACCTCGGAATCGTCGCTGAGATAGCAGATAAGGTTGTGGTAATGTATGCAGGAAAGATAATGGAGAGAGGCGTGGTTAACGAGATATTTGATAAGCCCTTGCATCCCTATACGAGGGGTCTTTTTGAGTGTCTTCCAACTACAATGAAAGCTAAAAAAGAGTTCCCATACATACCAGGAACTATTCCTAGCATGATAGACCCTCCTAAGGGCTGCGTATTTCACCCTAGATGTAGATATAAATTCGAGCCCTGTGATAAGGATATACCCAAAGAATACCCTGTGTCGGATACTCATACCGTGGCATGCTATCTATATGGAGGGGGAAAATGAGTCTTCTCGAAGTCATTAACCTACGGGTGTATTATCCGATTACTTCTGGTTTGCTTTCTAAGCGCATTGGAGAAGTGAAGGCGGTTGATGGAGTATGTTTTAAAATAATGGACGGAGAGAGCCTTGGTCTAGTAGGTGAGAGTGGATGCGGGAAGACAACTATTGCAAAGGCCATTGTTAAGCTGGAGAAGCCAACTGGTGGCAGGGTAATCTACCGTGGTAGGGACATAAACTCCCTGAGCAAAAATGAGGAGAGGGAATATAGAAAAGAAGTTCAGATGATATTCCAGGACCCTCATGCTTCTCTAGATCCTAGGATGACGGTTGGAGATGCCGTTGAGGAGCCCTTGATTATCCATGGAGTTAGAGACCCTGAGGAAAGAAGAAGACGGGTAGAGGAGCTTTTCGATGCAGTTGGCTTGGAGCGAGAGCACATGAGGAGGTATCCGCATGAGTTCAGTGGAGGACAGAAGCAGAGGATAGGCATAGCAAGAGCATTGGCAGTTAAGCCGAGGCTAATAATTGCTGACGAGCCTGTGTCCGCCCTCGATATTTCTGTTCAAGCACAGGTATTGAATCTTTTTATGAAACTTCAGAAGAGCTTTAACCTTTCCTATCTCTTTATAGCTCATAATCTCTCTGTGATAAGGAATACCTGTGATAGAGTAGTCGTTATGTATCTGGGGAAGGTAATGGAGATGACGGATACAGAGGAAATCTTTAGAAATCCTTTACATCCCTACACCAGGATGCTGCTTGAGGCTATTCCTATTCCAGATCCACAGAGAAGAAAAAAGAGGACTTTCCCTCCAGCGATTCCTAGGCGAGTTATAAAAGGATGTCGTTTCTGGGCGCAGTGTAGTGAAGCCTCAGATAGATGCAGGACAGAGGAACCTGAGATGATTGAAGTTGGAGCAGGGCATTATGTCGCATGCTTTAAGGTCTAGAGTTTATCAAGTATATAGTCTGGCTTAATACTGCTTTTTTCTACGTCCTCTCGCCTAGTATGTCCGGTGAGAACTAGAGCTGTTTTCATTCCCATCTTTTTACCCATAGCGATATCAGTTTCAAGTCTATCGCCTATTAAAAGTACTTCCTCGGGTTTTGCTTTAACTTTTTCTAGAATAATTTTAGCCATTATATCAGAGGGCTTACCTACGACAATAGGCTTTTTACCAGATGCTTCTTCAACCGCTTTAACAATGACCCCTCCCCCAGGGAGTAGTGCTTTTTCAGTTATAAGTCTCCTATCTGTGTTGGTGGCTATAAATTCTGCTCCATCTAATATTAGCTTCATGGCCCAAGCAAGTTTTGCATAGGTAAATCCTCTGTCTAAACCTACTACTACGACATTGCAGTTTCTATGCCCAACATCGATCCACTGTTTTCTCAACTCTTTAACTAGTCCCTCTTCACCAATCACATAGGCCCTTGGATTTGGAATGTTTTTCCTTATGTACCATGCCGCCGCATATCCCGAGGTTATGATTTCTTTTTCTTCCGCAGATATTCCTAGTTTCCTCAGCTTAGCGACATAGTCCTCACTGCTGAGAGTAGAATTGTTGGTTAGAAAGTAGACTTCAGCTTTTTTCTTTATCTTAGATATTCTCTCATCGGCCCCCTCTATGAGTTCATTACCCTTGTAGACTACTCCGTCAAGATCTAAAATAAAGCATTTAAATTTCATAGTTAAGTGTTGGCCAAAATGATTATAATATTTTATCATTATGTATTCTCATGGAAGCTGTGATTCCTGCCGCCGGATATGGTAGAAGATTACCCGTATCGCCTAAGGCCTTGGCACAAATCGGAGGCGAGCCTTTGATTTCTCATGTAATAAAAGGGCTTAAAAGAGCTGGAATAGAGAAAATTACAGTAGTGGTAGGCTTCAGGGCAGAGGATGTTAAGAAACGGCTCGATAGTCGAGAGATATTATTTGTCGGTAATCCACACTACGATAAAGGTAGTCTATACTCCTTACTAAGTGTTGAAAAATATATTTCGGAGCCCTTTGTTTTTAACCCATGTGATGTTTTGATAGATAGCCAAGGGATTAAGAAGTTGATATCAGAGTCTGAGGGAATCTTTACTCTCGGAGTAATAGATAGAGAAAGCTCCACAGAGGTAGACATAGATAAAAGCAGGGTCAAAAAAATAGGCTGTGGAGGATATTATTCTACTGGCATAGCTGTTCTAGATCCAAGGATATTTGATATTGCTAAGAGGGCTTCTTTAAATACTTCCTCGCTGAAAGGCTTCCTTGAATATTGCATTAAAACTGGTATCGAGGTTAACGCGGTGTCGCTATCTGATTACGCTATAGTGGATGTGGATACCCCTGAGGATCTTGAAGCCGCGAGGAGAATTTTTGGAGACGGTTTATGAGATTTAGATTAAGAGGGCTATTTAATCCGGTCGTAAGGCTAATTGCATTGTTTTTAAATAGGATAGGAGTAGGGCCTAATGCTGCATCTCTCATCGCTCTATTTTTTGCCTTTTCATCAATCTACTTTTACTATAAGGGCAGTTTAGTTCCAGCTGCGTTATCTATTTTCTTTAATGGCTTGATAGACGGCGTTGACGGCGAACTAGCGAGGATAAGTGGACGCCGGTCAGAATGGGGTGCTTTTCTGGATAGCATTTTGGATAGGTATGCTGATGCTGCGATAGTGTTAGGGGCCGCCGTATACCTAGATATCTACTCGACACAGGTCTTACCGATATCCCCCTATATACTGGCTATGCTAACAATTACAGGCTTCGTAATGGTGAGCTATACTAGGGCAAGAGCGGAGAAAGAAGGATTAGATCTTGATGTTGGTCTCGGAGCTAGATCTGAGCGCCTGCTTTTGCTTATAATTTTCACTCTTTTAGATCAGGTATATGTTGGGCTAATATTTCTCGGTCTAATATCAAATGCTACCGCTATTTACAGGCTTTATATAGCCTCCTTAAATATGAGTTAATTTTTTTCCAACATAATGGAGGCTTAATTAATTTTTGTAAAGAATTTAAAACAGATGGTATTGTTATAACAAAAGACCTACTCCAAAAAAGAGAAAATTATGGGAATGTTATACTTCTAATACCTCTGTGGATGTTCCTACTAACTGAGTATGGGGAGTAATATGCTCTTTTAACTTAAATAAAGAATCTTTATTAATTTTTATCAGAGAAAAAGGGCATTTTTTACCTATTTTCTACATCTTCTTTCGGTCTATGTTTTTTAGTTACATAAAAAAAATAAGCTTAAATCTTGCTCCTTTTAATGTATAAAAAATGATTTTAACATGAATGGGAAATTTGCCATGTTCTTATCGCAAAAAAATTTTTTAGACATCTGACATGCCTATCCGGGGCTTCTTCTTTTTAGGCCTTTCTTCAGGCCATACGTTTTCAAATGTTCCAGCCGGTCCTACTAAGCTTTCTCCGACCTTGAGTTTTTCTATATCCTCCCAGGTGATTTTTTTCTTTTTACATGGCATAGTAGACTATTTCACCTTCTTTTTATATAGTCTTTTCTCTTTATCATCGGCATCCCTTGCCGTGATTCCCTTCATGTTGAACTCCCTGCTCTTGTACGGCTCAGTGATCACAGCTATTATCCTGCCTTCATATTTGCACAGGATCTTATAACGGTTATACCGTGTTCGGAGTATAACAAATCTTCCTTCAATGGCCTTGTCAACTTGCGACTTAGTTAGCCCATGCTTGGCAATATGCTGCTCGGCCTTCCTAGTCCACTTAATCCTGATTTCCATCGCAGACTAAGAAAAGCCCATTAAATAAGAAAAAACATATAAAAACCGGATTAAATCTTTATATTACGCTATTAATGGAAAAATATCGGATATGAGTTTGATAGGGTGTGTTTGAAGGATTATTTTTGATGCTCAATGGTACGTAATCTTTTATTCAAAGATTATAAACCCTTTTTCTACCCGGAACTTCTTTGGAGGTAATATCTCCCTTATTTCTCCGTCCTTACCCTTTAGCCTCATAATGCCGCCTGGCTCACTGTTCACTTTTATCCCACCGGGTATTTGTACCTTGGAACTCCTGCTGAAGAGCAACTTATCAATAAAGCCGTCGAGGGAAGTAGTTTCTCTTGTAAGTCTTAGCTCCAGATATCTCCATATCCTTTCCAATTCTTCAGCTCCCTCAAAAGGTTGTTTTTTTCTAAACATGCTAAAAATTCCTTTTCTTACCTCTAGAGAGAGATGAAGGTCTGTGCTCTCACCCAAGTCTCTTAATGTAGCAACATATTTCCTATTCTTCCCTTTGCATGTGATTATATTACCGGATATTGTGCAGTCCCCAATTATCTCAAAAATGTCCTTAACAGCTTCTTTAATATCCTCTAGTGGCCTGTCAAAGGTTTTCACTGAATGCATGGAAAGTTATTTCAATCGGAGAGGATATAAAACTAAAGTATGGGAAGACCGAACAAGAGGGAGAAGGAGAGGAAGGGTGAGGAGAAAGCGCGAAATTTAGAAAAAAAACGTCTAAAAGAGATGTTGAAGGAGTGATCACTCCTCGTACCTCTGAGTTAGAACCCTCCGTATCTCCTCAGCCGTCTTGTCTCCAATGCCTTTTACTTTTTTTAAATCCTCTACACTTGCTGTGAATACCCCTAACACAGATCCAAACTCTTTAAGCAGCCTTCTTGCCAGTATGATATTAATATTAGGAAGTCCAGCTATCACCGACTCCTGCTGCTCTTTTAGGGTGGATATCCTCTTATCTGCTCTGATCTGTATTTCCCTTTTTTCTCTTTCCTCTCTCCTTAATAGGGCTGCTAGGAAGGCTGCTGTCTCCTTTTCATCCCTTGTGAAGAGAGTAGGGATACCAAAGTCAAGAACGATGCTTGCTAATGCCCCCCTAACTGCGTTAGGATGTATTCCTCTCTTAGAGTATATGCCCTCGCCCTCGATTATGAGAATCGGCCTTGAATATTCCTCTCTAAGTCTTTTCATCTGCTGCATGAGCCTTCCATCTACTAGACTCCCTAGGAAGTCCTCTGCGGTCTTTCTCTCTACGCAGGTTCTATCACTTATAATATAGTCCCCAACTTCTAGCATCTTAGGCTTGGATATTACCCCAAATTCGAGCAACTCTTTCGGCACATTTGAAGAAAGCTCCCTTGAGTCTACAACTAAAGAACTTTCATAGAAATCCCTTAGCTCTTTCTGCGCAACGTCTAACTTCGGCTTGTAGTATTTATCTTTTAGACCGTCTAATACCTTTCTCATTTTCCTTTCCTTATGGAAGCTACTCCAGTAGAATCCCTCATCACGGGTATTCTTGGTAACAAGAACGATTACTTTTCCGGCTCTGCTCCTTCCTGTTCTTCCTCTCCTTTGAATAGATCTGATCTCGCTTGGAATAGGCTCATAGAATACAACTAAATCGGTTTTAGGTATATCTAGGCCTTCTTCACCAACGGAGGTACTTACAAGAACATTGTACTCGCCTGAGCGGAATTTCTCTAGCACGGCGAGCTGTTCTTTTTGGGTGAGGCCCTTATCCTCAGAGCGTGAGGCTTGACCCACGAACCTAGCTGCCCTTATGCCCTTTATTTCTCCAAGCTTTTCTGTTATCTTTTGAGCGGAGTCCCGGTACTGAGTGAAAACAATTATCCTCTTTCCCCTCTCCTTTTTTATAATCTCTACCAGAGCGTCGAGCTTAGGATGGTGTAACTCCGATGACAGGTTTTCCGTGAGCCTAATGGCGCGCATTACCTTCGCATCGTTTATGAGATTTTTAGCTGCCTTAGTTGACTGGCTTCTAAGCCTATGAAAGTATTTTTGAAGAGTCTCTAGTCCCTGGGTTTCAAGTAGCTCAAGGGCATGGGATAGATTTATACATGCTGCGACATTTGAGATTCCAATATATATCTCCGGAGCTGCTTCTCCCTTAGCAAGTTCATTTTGAAGCTTCCCCCTAAGAGCGAGCAGGTCTTTTTTAGGTATGCTGACATCTGTGGATCTAATAAGGCCTATTTCCTTCAGGTTCTTTAAGCGCTGTTTCATAGCCTCCTCCAGCGCCTCTTTAATTCTTGAGAACTCCTCTGGAAGGTCAAGCATCCTCCACTCTATATCCATCCCTTTGATATAGGGTCTCACATCAGGATCTGACTCGGTCCTGACTTCTATGTTTTTAATGAATAAGTTATCACAGACCTCCTTTATTCTAGTCTCATCCGCCCCAGGGGATGCTGTTAGCCCAAGTATCAAAGGATTCTTAGAGGTATTAACATACTGCTTTGCAATGAAGGCATAGGGGTAATCGCCACTTGTTCTGTGAGCTTCGTCAAATATTATTAAGCTTACATTCTCTAAGGTATACTTGCCCGAGATTAGGTCATTCTTGATTACCTGGGGCGTAGCACAGATCACCTTTGCGCTTTTCCATATTTCTCTCCTTTCCTCTGGTGGCGTATGACCTGTGAAAACCTTGATATCATCCTCGCTAATATTTAAGAATTTTTTGAAGCTGGCAGCATGCTGGTTTACGAGAGGCCTAGTGGACGAAATCATCAGTACCATGCTATCGGGGTATTTCTCTAGCCTGTGTGCGGCCAGCAAAACAGCTATGACAGTCTTTCCCAATGCTGTTGGAGCGACGACTAGTGTATTATCTGAGATCGCACTGCCTACTATAACCTGCTGATAAAGTCTTGCTTCCAAGGTATCTTCTTTTATGAGAGGGTGAGAAACGAATTCCATAGATAATCCTTATTTAAGGTCTTTTCTCAAGATAAGTATTTTCGAATAAGAAACCAAAAGTTACTCTTGATGTTTTTATCTTAATTCTCTCTTTCGGATTTATTTCCTAGGCCTATCATCCTTTTGTTGCCTTTAATCTTCTAAAGCCTGTTTTATTTTTGCAATCATCCTAGGGTTAAGAGATACCTGAGCACCATAAGAGGTGGGCTTAGAAAGAATATAGCCCCTCTTAATGAGGGATCGAACCGCCTTTTTTGCTTCACCACGCGTATGTTTAGGTAGACCTTTAACAATGTTATCCACAGACGTGTGCCTTCTACCGATATAAAAATTACGGTAAAGCTTGAACAGAATATGTTTTTCGATCTTAGATAACATTATATCACTAGCGAAATTATATTATATCATAAGACGACATTTAAAAGTTTCTATTCATAAGATTTAAATATACCAATATATAAATTAATAGCTGGTGGAATGTAGTGGCATTAAAAGACATCTTTGGAGAGACGCCTATAATAAAGATTCTAGACCATCTTATAGATCATAAAGGATTTGACTATACGAAGACAGAGATCGCAGAACATGCCGGTATAGGATGGAGCACTTTGAATAGGCATTGGGAAAAGTTAGAGCGTTGGAATCTCGTTAAGGCGACACGAACTATAGGAAGGGCGACGCTATATACCCTAAACATCGACAATCCAATAGTTCAGAAGCTGCTTAAATTCGACTTAGAAGCAGCGGACTACATGGCTGAAAAAATAGCCCAAGAAGAAATCACAGGGAAAGAAATACGAAAACCCAGATAAAAGAGCCAAGCTGTTTCACTATAATCTTTATCACAGCCACAGCCGAGTTTGAGATAAGGATAGATAAAGCTCTTCAATGAAAATTTGCATACATTAATGTAATTTATATCATAGAGAAAATAAAATCTAGGAATTTCTCTCAAAACACCTTTTGTTTTATAATAAATGTCGGACTACGGTGATAATGTTTTCTTTCCGGATTTTTTCTCTCTAAACAAGCCTAAATAAAATTAAGAAAGTAGTAGTGCGATAAGAAAAATTTAAATATGTAGAAATTATGACTTATTTAGCTAAAGAAAAGATTTTCGAACATATTTAGGAAAAAATAGCATGGAGGGTCCTAGGGAGATATGGCTTCTAGCCATGTAGAAAGGAAGGAAATATACAGGTATTTGAGGAGTCTTGAAGGGACAAGCGAGTTCTTTTCAGGATACTACCTCCACGGGATGTGGAACTACCTCAAGTACACTCTGCTCCTAGCATGGCTGCAGCTACAGAGCTATATGCCAGATTGACTTCAGAGCTGCTATTCGGATTCAATATAGAGTAGTGAAAAACCCGCTTGCCTCTGCGTATATAAAGTTCTCTTGGAGAAAGGGAGTTTTATATGAGATTGAAGCATGCTCTTTTCCTATGTGGGACTTTCTTCGCTCTAGGAGGAATCTCCGGAATCTACTTTACCTATGAGTATTTTGTACAAACAGGAGTCACGGGACATATTGTAGGGAAGGGTTTTACCTACGAGTACTCTGGCACGGTCACTAGGGTTATAGACGGAGACACTCTGGAGGTTGATGGAGAAAGAGTAAGGCTGGCGTTGGTGGATACGCCGGAGAGAGGTATGTCAGGCTTCTTTGAGGCAGCTCAGTTTACAGCGTCCCTATGTTCTGTTGGCTCAACGGCGTATATCGATGTTGATGACGGCCAGCCGAGAGATAAATACGGCCGGGTTGTAGCCGTCGTCTACTGCAAGGGTAAGAACCTTAACGCCGAGCTTTTGAAGAACGGGCTAGCCGAGATAGACGAGAGGTTTATACCAATATCGGAGTTCGACCCATCTTCATGGAGATAAAAAGTACTGGAAAGGACACGCCGGTGCATCTCACTATCCTACTTTTCCTGCGCACTGGTAAGATATATATTCTAGGCAAAATATTTTTACGGTAGGGAACAATATGGGGGTAAGAGAGATTAGAATTAAAAAGAAAGAATATGAGGCTTTAGATGGTTCTAGAAAGCTGTTAGTCCAACAGGTTGGTGACGGATCCATAATAAAGAGATTTGAAAAAACAGGCCCACCTAAAAATCCTAGAGACATTGTTTGCCCACATTTCCTCGAATTTAAGTGGGCGAATGGGTGTTTTTATGACTGTGCTTGGTGTTATCTTCAGGGTACTTACAGGTTCCATCCCGAGTGGAAGAATGGGAAGCCTAATATTAAAGACTTCGACGTGATCAGGAGGCATACCGAGGCGTTCTTAAATAATGGTTCACCACCTGAGTTGCTTAACAGCGGCGAGCTTGCCGACTCATTGTTATACGAGGGCAATGGGCATTCGTTTAGCAGGTTCATAATCCCCCTGTTCAATTCTCAGAATAAGCATAAGATCCTTTTTTTGACGAAGGGCTGCAACGTTAAAAATCTCTTGGAGTTGAGGATGCCACGGCAAGTGATTTTAAGCTGGACACTTAATGCCTTGCCCGTGGCCCAAAGATGGGAAAAAAGAGCTCCTAGAGTAGAACATCGGATCAGTGCTGCCAAAAAATGCTATGATGCAGGCTATACCGTCAGGGTAAGAATCGATCCAATCGTTCCCATTAAGAATTGGGATGTCCACTATAAGAATTTAATCGACATGATTTTCTCGAACTTCAGACCTGAGAGGATAACCCTCGGATCGCTAAGAGGACTTGTCACGACGATAAATAACTGCAAAGACAAGTCTTGGGTGCCCTATATGACCGAGTCCTCCGGCTGGGGTAAAAAAATAGACTTCCCAAATAGGTTTAAATTATATTCTACCTTGATCTGCTACTTGAGAAATCACTACAGTTATTCAGAAGTAGGGATCTGCAAGGAAACCATAGAAATGCATCGAGCACTGGGAACCGATTATAAGAATCCAAAGTGTAACTGCGTGCTCTGATAACCTCATTCACCGAAGGTTACTACAGCGTCGTCTGGAAAATATCCCGTTCTTCTTTTCCTCTTCGGTATTTTTACATCCACTATCTTCTCTTTTTCTTCAAGATGTCTTAGAATAGATTTTCTAAAAACATATGGGGTTCTAGTGATGACAAATTTTTCAATGATAGTAACGGGGATCGGACTAGGGGCTCTCCTATATGCCTTAAAAATTAGTTCTGCAGCTTTAGCGACCCATACTGCTTCAACACCATAGTCCAGCATTGTAGTTTGAGAAGGAGTAGTCCTGTCTGAAAATCTGTAATTGCCAGTTTTATCAACCCGGTACATCGCTTCTTTTATAGCTTTCAAACCTTTCCAGTGCTGGGTACCATAGACCAAGTGATATAATGGCTTGTTAAACTTACTTATCATTTCAAAACTTCTTACATAGTTGGCTCCCCCAAGTTCCATCAATTGTTCTTGATATAAATCTATGAGAAATCTAGTTCTCTCATCACTGTCCCTTATATCTCTTATTTTTTGCCATTTGTCTGTTCCATATAACTCGTTGAGAGCTCTTTCCCTTTCTTCATCATTAAATCTGTTTATAAAGTCCGTCATGAAAGTTATCATGACTTCACATTTCGGGTTTTTCATCATCCGAGAGATAAGTTCCATAGGCAATCCAGAAAAACCGAAAGGATCGAGGAATGCAAACGTTGGAGCAAGCCTAGTCCCCTCGCCTTCCAGCTTGTCTAGTGTTTTTTCAAGGGAAGGAGCAAACTCTCCACCTTCAACCTCATATACCATATTACTTGGCAAATCTGGGAATCGGTCTTTCAAGACCTCTTTTAGCTTTTTAGCACGGGCTTTGTCTTTCTCTATGAACCAGAAGACTATCTCTTTAAATCTATCACGGAGCACATGGTTAACGGCTGTCCTAAGAGCGATAATCGGAGATCCCTCTTCGCCGTTACTGTAAATTCCTGGACCTGCAAACCCGTCAAGGTAAACTACTCTGCCGGACCACTTTGTTAAAATAGGGAACCACTGCTTCAGATAGTATTCTAGGATTTCATGTTTAGCCTTAGTGTGCGGATCGAGTTTCCAAACAGTAGATTTAATAGAGGACATTCCCACTCTATTTTAACAGTATAGGAGCCATTCCTTAAATATACACTTATTTTTAAAAGTATACGGAAGTATTTACTTTGCTGTCCTCTGCAATATATGTTAACATTGCTGTCCATTAAATAAGCGAAATGGAGAAAAATCACCAACCTAACACTCCTCAAATGTGCTCGTACATAAGGAGCTTTATATAGAGACTATGACATTACATAGTTCGGATAATAAAATAATAAAAGTTTATACAATTCGTGATTAGAAGAATTTTTAATATCTCGTGAACGAGAAAGAAGTGGAGAGATGGGGGGAAACCTAGGTCTAACTGAGGCGCAAAAAAGGAATCTTAAGTTAAAGGTAGAGTTTAAGTGCCAGATATGCGACGGGAGATATGACCCTGAAGTACTTGATATCCCTCCTATCTACCCGGTTAAATATGGGGGAAGCGACAGGCCGCATAACCTCATCGTTCTCTGCCCAACATGCCACCGTAAGGCTGACAGAGGGCTTATACCCCGGGAGAGACTGAAAAGAGCCAAGAAAAAGAAGAGAAAAGGGATAGAGTCACAGATCTCCGACATAGTCTCAAGAAAAGATGAGAACAAAAAACAAGAGCCTAGCCAAGAAGGTAGGGGAAGCCAAAAAAGAACTTAAAGAACTTGTGAAATACGCCCTAAAGACCGGAGAAAAAGAAGATAAACAAGGCGATAAAAGAACTAGAACTCTACTACGAGATAGAGAAGTCGGGGCTATTCTAGTCGGGCTTCTCAACCAAGTTCTATATCCTAGATACATTCCAAGGTAGCCCACTCTATGATAAGCTAGAAAGACTTTTTATGCTTCCGGTTCCAAAGGTAGATGTATATCCTAAAAGATGAAATAAATTCCTTTATTTCTATTTTCCAGTAATTTAGATCAGAATCTATAAATACTCCTTTTTTTGATCCCATCAGTAGATGAAGAAAAATAGTAGAGAAACAGTTATAATGTTAGGGCTATACCAAAGAGGTACATTTAAAGCTGCTACCATTGACCTACCAGAATATCAGATTTATCTCTCACATGTATCCGTGCTTAATAAATCTGTTTCATTTCAAAAGAGAAGAATCTTATGACAAGAAGAGAATTAAATTTCGATCCTGAAAAAGAGTTTAACGCTAAGTGGGAAAAGAAATTAAAAGAGGCTATTATTTCTTTGATGTCTCTGGGCTGGGAGGTTTATTTCGAGCCCTACTACATTCAGGGCGAAGAGACTTTGACATTAACAAAGAATGACAAATATCTCCATCTAGCTTATGGGGACCTTGAGGATTTAAAGAATATTCTAGATGATCCCTAATGCAGAAGCGAGAGTTAAAGCTTTTTATACGGTATTTACCTCTTCCTAAAAACTCAATAACACCATGATCTCGCAAAACCTGCAACTGCTGACGAATCTTTGCGCAGATATGTTTATTTCTAGGATAGAGGTCTGATAACCGCTTTTCAAATGTATACACATCAGCGAGACTGAATTCCTCCCGCTCCAAGTCTCTAACACATGCAAGTACGTCAGATAACCATCCACTGGAGTAGATCGTTTGCTCACGTAGAAACAAAAATCGGCTCCATTCTCTTCTTACCTTAGATTTAGGAGTCTCATATCCATCTTCCACAATAAAGATATATGCATCCTTCGGTAAATTTCGCAAGAGAATGTTTGAACCAACCCAGCCGCTTCTCCTAGCGCCTTCTCTAAGTGGTTTTCGCTTTTTGATTATAGAGGGGTGATGAAATGCTTAGGCACCAAGAAAAGATTTTGGACTCTGTATACCCTGGGGTTATAGTGAAGAAAAAGGTAATTCGGATTTCTTCTCTCATATATGGATTTAATCTTAGATTCGTATGCAGAATTCGCTACACTAGACCCAAAGGGATAGCTTTGACTTTTTAGCTGATATTTTTCCCCACAATCAGGGCAAGTAAAATCGATGACCTTTTTTCTAGTTGGCACAGGTCTAAGTTATCTGACGGACAAGAGGGGCAGTACATATTTTCAGTAGCCCATGTCTCAGTCATTACTCTTGCTTTCTGAGATAAACTTTTGTAGTTAGCTGCTATTTCTGGTCTTAATTTTAAGTCCATGTATTTATTAACTCAGTTCTTCTATGCGATCTAAACTTTTCGGTTACTAGAGAAAAATGGAGGGGACGCAAGTACGACTTTCTGCTAATAGCCCATGAACACCTATACATATTTAGAAAACTAGGAGAGAAAGAGAAGCCAACAAAATTCAAGGAAAGCGTCAAATGGTGGTGATTATGCTTATCGTTTTTGAGGTCTGCCTGCTGTCCTTAATAGTACTTTGATGTCGGTAAGGTCATAAGCCAAGATTCCCTCCTCCCATAGATTCTTTTTGTTTTTTATCTCTCTGGCTATTATCCCGTATTTCTCCCTTCTCTCTCTATTGTACCATTTCATAAGCCCGGCTTTTCTGTGAAGGTCCTCTACAATTCTCCTCGCCTCCCCCATCTCAAGACAGCTCCATTTTACTTCGAAAAAGGCTATCTCTTTTTTTCTTTCATTTAGAGCCACTAGATCTATCTCTTCGCCTCGATGCCACCAGCTTCCAATACTGTAAAGAGGGAAAACTCTACTTAGCAACTCCCTAGCTATATCTTCAAACACTGCGCCGAGATACTTTTCAAAGGGCTTACGGCAGAGTTCGAACTTAAAATTCCCTATCTCAATATCGTCTTTATAAGGATAAACGAATCTCAGCCAGAAATTATAGTAGAGATCCTTCACTTTATAGACAAAATCCCTAGACTTTCTTTCTACCTTGCCGACGGGAAATTCCCTTTTAATTAGACCCAACGTCAAAAGAACTTTGAGATATTTGGGAATATTCGTTATATCCACCCTGCTTTTCCCAGCTATTTCAGAAAGCCTCGTTGAGCCCTCAGCAATAGCAGTTAAGATGTTAAGGTAAACTGTAGGTTGCCTAAGTTCCTCTCTGAGCAACCACTCGCCATCCTCATAAAGAATGCTTCCTTTCCTGTAAAATGTGTTGATTAGGTTTTCCTCAAAGCTCCTCTCCTCTGCGAATTCTGCTAAGTACTGAGGGACCCCCCCTACGCATGCATAAACCTTAACGAGGTCTTCTATAGAATAGGATGGAAGGAACTCCCCTATATCTGAAAACTTCAATGGAGCAATTTGCCATTGACCAGTACGCCTACCGTAGAGAGGGTTTTTATAGGAAAATAGGGATTCCATCATCCCCACACTGGAGCCACAGAGAATTAAAAAAGTCTTGGATTCACTGAGGATCTCATCCCAAATTAGCTGAAAGGTTGATGGAATTCTTTTGTCTTCTTCCATCCAGTGGGAAAACTCATCTATAACTATTATATGTCTTTTTTCGCCGAAGAATCCGGAGATTCTTTCGAAGAGTTCTTCGAAATCTTCAGCTTCAACATAGGTGTTAAACTTCATTGAAAATCTCTTTGCAAGCCTCTCAACCTCAAGCTCCAGCTTCTGTTTTTTGGCAAGAAAATAGAAGGAAGGTTTCTCTTTAATGAACTGTTTCACTAGCTCTGTCTTTCCAATCCTACGCCTGCCATATATCACCACAAGCTGAGGTTTTTTCTCCTTCCATTTTTCTTCTAGAAATGTCAATTCTTCCCCTCTATTCACAAATTTTAGTAACATGATACTTAGTATTAAGATACTAAATATAAAAAAATTTCGCTGATACCAGACACTCAATTATGAGAAATATCAAGAATGGTTTTTACCTTAAATCCTCTATAAGGGGGAGGTGATTTTATGATTCTCATGGTTCTCTTTAAGAGGGGGCTCCTCCTTTTTCCTTGATATATTTCCGATAAGATGCGTATTGCATCTTTGTATGCCTTTAACGCATCTACTTCTTCCCTAATTCCAAAAACCCAAGACTCGGGAAAATCTACTTTCTTAGCACCAACGCTTTTTAGGTATGCCTGTAGGTGGAGAAAATATTTGCCCACACTTTTCTAGAGTCCACGTGAACATATACATTACGTTTCTTCCGAAGGTCGTGTGCAATCTTTGCAGCCTCCGGTGTTATAATTCCTCTTGCCTCTGCTAACTCAATCAAACACTTAAAGTTCGAGTCTTTATCCTTTAACTCCACTCTTAATGCCCTTTCAACACTCATAGCAGAGAAAATTACACACCCATATGGGATACCATAAACATAGCATTGCCATCCCATTTCAAGAAGGTCTAAGATAATACCCTCAATTATAGGGGTTGAAAAACTAACAGATTCTGTTATAGCCACGGCTCTTTCCCTAATAGAGTCTTTAGGAAGCCTTTCATCAAGCATGCCATTATCCCTTCTGCTTCCTTTTCAGTTATCATTATCTTCACCTCCCTAATAACATCAAATTTATGCTCCACTCTAAACCATACCTGCTTTTCTCTGATTGTGTTCAGATATACAATTTTTTTTACTCCTATGTCGCAACCCAAAAAAAGATAATAGATATTATACCTAGTTGCCAATCAAACTCTCTATCTGGGCGTTTCTTAGACAGTTGCTCTTATATCATCCTAATAAACATTCCTACTCCCTCTAACATATAATCTTGGCTTTCAGTAAGATATTTATTTTTACCTTGGCTTATCTCCTACCTAGGTGTTCAGGTGGTAGAAAAGGAGGTGTACTCAGGGCAAGATGCTTTAAGGTCTAATATCCTAGCTGCGAGAGTAATCGCAGAGACCCTGAAGACCGCTCTTGGACCCAAAGGCATGGATAAGCTACTAGTTGATGCCTCGAAAGATATCGCAGTAACTGACAGCGGCTACACTATTCTTTCCCTAATACGCACTAAACATCCTGTTGCAAAGATGCTGATAGAGGCAGCTAATGTGCAGAAGAAAGAGGTAGGTGACGGTACTACCACTGCCGTTGTATTGACCGGTGAGCTGTTGAAGTATGCCGAGAAACTCATGGACTCTGGCTTGCATCCTGCAACTATTATACGTGGGTATATGTGGGCTGGTGAGAAGGCTCTCGAGTTCCTCGAAGAATTAGCATTTCCTGCTTCTAAAAGAGAACTCTTTAACCTCGCCGAGGGTATCCTCAGAGGAAAGGTCGGAAGTAGCGAGGCCGGGCATCTGTCGAGGATAGCAGTAGAAGCGGTTGAAATAGCTGGAGATGAGAAAAATATCAAGATCGAGTATCGCCCTGGCGGCAAAGTTCTAGACAGCTCTCTTATACGAGGCGTTGTGATTGACCTTGGGAAGAGGGTACACCCTGATATGCCTAAAAAGATTAGCGGGGCTAGGGTACTCTTGATTGATAAAGAGTTTGACGTGAGGAACCCAAGGAACGCTAAGATCGAGATTTATGACCCTGAAAAGATGCGTGCCTTTTCTCAGTATAAGGATAAAGTAATGCGCGTCGCCGTAGAAATGATCGCTAGAGCAGGAGCTAATGTGGTGTTCTGCCAGAAGAATATAGCTGATATCGCCATGTATTATCTCTCCAAGGCTGGCATCATGGGAGTTCGAGATGTAGAGAGGGAGACACTTAAACTCCTTCAAAAAGCTACTGGTGCAAGGATCGTAGGGAATATAAACGAGGTCAGCCCTTCTGTGTTGGGGTATGCGGGCTTAGTTGAGGAGAGCAAAATCGGGCTAGAGGAGATAATGTATATCACGGAGTGCAAAGAGAATAATACCGCTAGTATTTTGGTTAGAGGCGGCAGTGAGAATGTAGCTATGGAGGTAAAGAGGAGGATGGAGAACCTCATCTCGGTTCTTTCTAGGGTTAAAAAGGAGAATAGTGCGGTCGCTGGAGGAGGTGCGATTGAGCTTGAGCTAGCTAAGAAGTTGCGCGACTACGCAACAAGCGTGAGTAGTAGAGAACAGCTCGCAATAAGCTCTTACGCTGAAGCTCTAGAAGTTATACCTAAGGCTCTCGTATATAATTCTGGATTAGACCCGATAGACATGATGGTGAAGCTTAGGTCCGAGCATGCTAAAGGTAATACTATGACAGCCTTCGAGGCTATTAATGGTCGGTTAGAAGACGCTAGAGCTTGTGGGCTTATTGAATACGCTGGCACGAAAAAACAGGTCCTTAAGTCTGCCACTTCTTTGGCGTGTGCTATCTTGAGGATAGATGAAGTATTGATTAAATCTAGGAAAGAGGTTCCTCCCGCAAAGCCTGAAGCCGCCCCTCCCGAAGTTCTGGACTTCCCTGCCAAAGAGGGTAAAATCGATCTCGGGGCTATGCGAGGAAGATTATAGCTCGATTCCTGTTCTATCGAGAATGAATTTGAATATGATGCCCGCGATGAAAGCAATCCCCATATTTGAGGTCGCCAGCGCAATTGCGGCAATAGAGAATACTATGAAGAAATCATTCTTTGTTTTAATGTCTCTTACCAGCATAGCCAGCTCGATTCCTGCGTAGAAGAGGAGTATACCCAAGATAGAATTAGGTATCAGCGAGAGGAGAGCGACTGCCATCTTCCCGAATACTACTGCGATTATTATGAATATGGTGCCTATTATTATATTCGAACCACCTGTTCTAGCTCCAAATCTGTAGTGAGCGGCTAGGCCACCGGAGCCATGACACATGGGCATAGCGGAAATCGCTCCAGCTATGATGTTAGCTACCCCCATGCTTGAAGCGAGAGCTTTAAAAGATGCTTTCTTTGCCCTTTCTTCTCCGAAGAAGTGCCTAGCCGCATCTGATGTTGCTATAACCGCATTACCCAAGGTTAGCGGTATTTGAGGTATCACCAGAAGGAAGAAGGCATCTACGAGCGTTGTTTTAGTAGGAGAATATAGGGAGAATGGAATGAATCCCATTGAAAATTCTCGGATATTATATACGGATCCTAATGCAAGGCTTACAATTATTCCATATGATAATACGGCGATAGCAGCGGGAAGTCTTCTACTCTGAATTAAGAGCAATGCTAACAGGACCCCAACTATACCTATGGCAAGGTTCGTAGACAGCGTTATGTGAGACGGGAAGGTTGGAAGAGCCTCTACATTTATAAGCAGGTCTTCAGCGGTTATGAAAATTATAGCTTTTTGGAGCAAAATTAAGCCTAAGCCAAGCTGAATCCCTCGCACTATTGGCTTGGTGAAGTATCTCGCTAGCTTATCTATTAATCCCGTTAACCCTAGTATCATCAGGCTAACGCCGAAGAGTATTCCGGATGCAGCTATTGTGCTTGCATCCATGTGAGTAGCTATGGCTATAGCTGCAACGACCTTCAAAGGCTGTACCGGTAGAGGAAGCCTGAAGTATATCCCCGTCCCTATATAGAATAGGCCCACCATCAAGAAGACAGCAGTAGCGTTAAGGCCGTTCACTACTATCATAGCTATGGATAACGGCACTAATGTGCCCATATCCCCTAATGAGCCAGAAAACTCGCGTCTATCGAATCTGAAGTCCTTAAACTGCATTAGCTTTTTTTTAGAGTCTCTCTGGCTTATATTTTCTTCTTAAAATAAGGTGCCCTATTTTCAACAGCCTTTAGGAAAAGCTGGTTAAGCTCTTCATCAGTTGCCCCATTCCTCGCGGGAGTAAGGAAATCAATAGTGTTATCGGAGCGCATCAGGCAGGGCTTAAACTTTCCATCAGCGGTTATCCTTATCCTAGTGCAGTGAGCGCAGAATTCGCTGTTATGCATAGGCTTTATTACCTCTACCCTGGAGCCGTTTAGAATATATTTCCTCCTGCCCTGCATGAACCTCCTTATCACCACATTCTTAGCTTTTTTTTGCAGGTCCCTTTCGATATCATCTAAATCATAGAAGTACTTGGCAAAAAACGCTTTATCGGTATCCACTAACTCTATAAGCTGTATAACCACCTCCTCCCTCGAATACTCCTTAACCATCTGCTCTATCTCATCATCATTGACTCCTTTCATTACTACCATATTTAGCTTAACAGGTCTTAAGCCGGCTTCTACCGCCTTATCAACCCCTCTTACGACTTTTTCCAAGTCTCCCCCCCTAGTTATCCATTTGAAGGTCTCAGGACGGAGGGTGTCCAGGCTTATATTTATTCTATCTAACCCGGAGTTTTTAAGGTCTTCAGCTAACTTCTCCAGTAGCACGCCATTAGTAGTCATAGACACATCCTCTACCCCCTCTATGCTTGATATTCTCTCTACTATTTCACATACATCTGCCCTCACAAGGGGCTCCCCACCAGTTATCTTAACTTTCTTTATCCCATTTTGGACGCAAATCCTAGTTATCCTCTGGATCTCCTCAGGTGTCATCTCCTTGTAGGTTTTTTCAAAGACCCCTTCTCTGTGGCAATAAATACAGTCTAAGTTGCACTTCTGAGTTATGGATATCCTCATGCTCTTAAGGGGTCTACCATACCTATCGTAGATCATCCTCTGTCACCAAAAACCTGAGTTCTACCAAGCTCCCAGGCTTCATATCCACCTTTTTGAGAGTCTTCACCATACCCAAGGTAGTGTTTTTCACGAAGCTCTGAACGAACCCTCCCATAGGTATCTCGCTCCCATCAACCCTTAGCACCACTCTTTTCCCAGCCGCTAAAACTACGCAGTCCTCGAGTTTTACTTTCCCCTCCACTATCGCCTTCGCCATATCATCGCAGGAGTTAAATCCGCATTCCCTGCAATCTAATCCTGAAAGCTTCTTCCTTATTTCTTCAAATCTCAATTTCATTCCCTCGCATGTTTTACTAAGTGAGCTGCTTCTTTAATGATTATATCCATGCCTGTTTTCACAGCGTCAGGCGATCCCGGAAGACAAAAAACTACAGTTTCTCCCCACACACCTGCTATCGCCCTGGTTAACAAGGCAGCGGTACCCAGCCTTTCAAAGCTGATCTTCCTAAAAAGCTCGCCGAATCCTTCAACCTCCTTGTCTAAGGCATCTCGCAATGCTTCTATAGTGACATCCTTACTCGAGATTCCCGTTCCCCCTGTAGTGACGACAATATCCGGAGCATAGGTTTCTACTATATGATCAACCGTCTCAACAATTACTCCAGCATGGTCAGGGACAATCGTATAGAAAACTACCTCATGTCCTTCATTTTTTAATGTTCTTATAATTTCTTTTCCCGAAACGTCTTCTGTCTCCTCTAGCGTCTTGTTTTTGCTCCACAGGTAATCGTATTTTGAGTCTGATACTGTGACTACCGCGGCCCTAAGGACTTTAGGGGCCTCTTCTTTGTGTTTTTTGGTGGTTTCCATTTTTCAACCGCTCTTATGCTTCTCCAGCACCTTTATATCATTAATCCTTGTCACAGGGTATTGGCCCTTTTCATTTTTTTCAACCGATTTAACCATATCCCATATCGTGAGCAAGGCAGTAGCAACGCCTGTAATGGCCTCCATTTCTACGCCTGTCTTGCCCACCGTCGTAACCTTTACTACTGCTTCTATTTCTTCATCTCTTACATCAAAGTTCACATCTACGCCGGTTATTTGAAGTGGGTGGCACATGGGTATTAGCTCCGGAGTCTTCTTTACAGCCAGCGTTGCAGCTACTTGAGCGGTGGTTAGCACGTTACCCTTCTCAATAGTGCCCTTCTTAATCCCCTCAATGGTTTCTCTTCTAAGCCTGATTTTACCGCTAGCGATAGCAGTTCTCTTAATGTCTTTCTTATCTGAGATTTCAACCATCCTTACCCCTTTATCTGAGACATGAGTTAGCTTCAGCGTTTATACCTCCGGTTAAAGGATAAGTACATCGTTATTTATATTTTTAGGGGTAGGAAAGCGGAAATCTTGGAAATATTATAAATACTCGCCAATATAACTTAAAGACATGGTTTTGCAGGCCGAATTCATAAAAATGCTTATAATAGCAGCTCTAGTAGGTGGGCTGGTAGGCATAGAGAGGGAGATGAAGGAAAAAGTAGTAGCTGGGATGCGGACCTTCATGCTCGCCTCAATTCTTGGAGCTCTCTCTGTGGTTATCTCTGATGCATTAGAGGAGGAACTTTTCCTGATAATAGCCTTTTTCGGTATACTCCTTGTGACCCTTCTACTTGGTATTATCAAGAATATAAACCTCTGGGATATAGGTGTTACAACCCCGGTTGCATTTCTCTTAACATTTCTCTTAGGAGTCCTTGCTGGAATGCAGATGTACTTCGAGGCAGTAGCTGGCAGTGTGATTATAACAGGTATCCTGGTAACTAAGAAGTATTCTACCAGCTTTTCCAAGACACTTACCCACAGCGAGATTATTAATGCTTTAGAGTTTGGTATTATAGCGTTTGTCCTCTACCCTGTGGTGCCAGACTATCCCGTAGATCCCTTCGGACTAATAAACCCAAGGATGCTTGTACTCATCGTTATAGTAGTGACTTCCATAGGATTCGCTGGATTCCTAGCGCTCAGACAGGTTGGCGTTGAAAAGGGTCTTCCAATAGTGGGCGCATTGGGAGGGCTTGTGAATAGCGAGGCGACAACAAGTGCTCTCGCCATTAAGGCGAAAAAATATGAAGAGCTAGTTCAATCAGCTAAAACAGCAATCGTTTATACGAATTGTGTAATGCTAGCTAGAAACCTCGTAATAGCCGGTGTGATAAGCATTGAGGTACTACGCTTCATGGTCCTACCCCAAGTGTTAATGATAGCCGCAGGACTCCTATACTCTGCCACAGCTAAATATAAGGAGAAACCTAAAGAGATGGAAACCCCTGTTGAGTCACCTTTTGCGATTCTGCCTGCGATACGCTTTGCACTACTTTTTACAGCCATATCAATTATCGTAGACACGTTTAAGGATTACGGTGTCGGAGGAGTGTATATAACCGCTATGCTCGGAGGGCTTGTGAGCAGCGCTGCTGTTACTGCTTCTCTAGCTTCGCTAGGAGCTCTCGGCAGCCTTGACGCTTATACTGCCGCATCAGGATGTGTGATTGCTGCAGTAGGCTCTACTCTCGGCAAGATTCTAATTGTCAGGATAAGTGGTACAAAGGACCTTCTCAAGATCATCGGATTTCCTTCGACTTTGATGGCCGTGGTTGGTATTGTGGTGCTTGTATTGCAGAGTGCTATCTGAGGAGGAAGGCTGATAGGAGCTACAATTTTATTGGCCGGTATCCTCGGCCTCTGGTGGTCTTCTGATATAGCAGTTAACGCTGCTCGGAGAATAGCTCTGAGACTCGGGGTCTCTGAGCTGGTTATTGGTTTAACTATAACATCTATTGGCACATCTTTACCGGAAATATCTACTAATATAGCAGCCGGTTTGCTGGCTAGAAAGGGTCTCCCATCCAGCGGTATAGCTGTGGGGAATATAATTGGTTCATGCATGAGTCAGATAACTATAATACTTGGCATAGTTGGGTTATTTGCTAATCTCTATATTCAGCAGAGGTCGCTGAGGAGGGATGGGATAGCCATGCTACTAGCTTTATTCGTCATGTATCTAGCTGCGAGCGATGGAATGATATCCCGCTTAAACGGCGTTACTCTAGTTTTATTATATGTAGCCTACTTGGTTTTTCTAATAAAGCAGGAGAAGCCTATCGCAAGGGAGGAGACGCCTACTACTAGGGTTATTGGTGATGTTTTTTTAACCCTGGGAGGCATAGGGGTAGTTGTTTTCTCCGCAAGAGTTGTGGTTGAAAATGGAGTAGGTATAGCTCAGAACCTTGGTCTACCGGTTGCCTTTATGGGCATACTTGTAGGCCTTGGAAACGCTCTTCCAGAACTCAGCGTCTCTCTTAGGGCTCTCTCCAAAAAAGCTCATGCCTTGAGCCTTGGTAATCTTATCGGCTCTAATATCACCGACCCGCTTTTATCCATAGGTATAGGAGCTTCTCTCTACGGATTCGCAGTTGAACCTATACTGCTCTCCTACGATTTCGTATACTGGGCCTTTGCTACTGCTATCGCCCTCCTGCTACTTTGGAATAATATGAATCTGAATAGGAAGGAGTCCTCGGTGCTTATAGCACTTTATTTGATGTTTATTTATCTGCATATCAATTTCATCTGATTACAAAGCCCTTATTAGGCAGAAAAAAGAGATAAGCATTGGGTGTAAGAGGCATGTTCATAGCTATAGAGGGTATAGACGGCTCTGGGAAAGGAACTCACTGTAAGCTCCTGAACAGGTGGGTCAAGGATAAGGGTTATGATACTTTCCTCACCAAGGAACCCACAGATGGGCCTGTCGGTAAGCTCATTAGAGAAGCCTTGAAAAAAGGCGAGCTCGACTCAAAGACGGAGGCCCTATTGTTCGCGGCTGATAGAAGCGAGCATGTTAAGGTGATCTCAGAAAAGCTTGGAGAGGGTAAGGTGGTTATTACTGAGAGGTACTTTTTTTCTTCTATGGCTTACCAGGGCGCATCTGGTCTTAGCCTTGAATGGCTTAGGGAGATAAATAGGTTTGCGCCAATGCCTGACCTAGTTTTACTGCTAGATATTCCGCCGGAGGTTGCCATCGAAAGAATATCAACGAAGAACAGCCTGCGGAGTAGTGTTAGGGAGCGAGAGTACTTCGAGAAGAAAGAGTTTCTCGCCAAGGTGCGGGACATATATCTAGACCTCGCAAAAGAGTATGAGGTAATCTCAATCATCAATGCCACCGGATCTATAGAGGAGGTTCAAACCGCGGTTAGGAGGAAAGTCGGTAGGGCTATTAGCTCTTGGGAAGAAAAAAAGAAGAAGCCGTCCCAGAAGGATTTAGAAGAGTATTTCTGATCCTTTTGCACTATTTGTAAAAAGTTATGCCGAATTCTTTGAGCTTTTCGTAATGTTTCTTGTTGCGGGTTAATAAAGGAATGTTCTTAATCATAGCGGCTGCCCCGATAAGGATGTCCCTATCGTCCAAGATTTCCCCTTCCCTTCTGAGTGTAACCCAAATTTCTGATGCTTTTTGGATTATGGGGTTCTCATGGTATATGACGGAGAATGCCTCTTCAAGAAGAGCTTTTGATTTTGAGATGTCCCGAGATCCCCGTATAAACTCATAGAGGGTTACCTCAGTTATATATAAGGGACTATTTGGAAGTTCAGTTTTTTCATTTACAAAATCGATCAAAACATCTGTATCAACTAGTACTCCCTCGCCCATTTCCTAACCCTCGTCTCTTCTATAAGCAACTTCTTGAGTTCCTTTCTCACTCTTTCCCTCTTAATCTTCATATACTCCTCTGCAAGTTCCCTAAGAAGGATGTCCCATTTTTTCTTGCCTTTGATATTTTTAAGCACCTGTTTTGTGCTTTCGCTTATTGTAATTGTTGTGGGCATATAATTGTATAATTATTTAACAATAAAATAATTAATTATAATAATATCATTCTTTACTAAAAAACAATTAAAAAATATTTAGGAGGATTAGTAAGACTTACTTGGGTCTATTTGTCTTTAGGTTTTAAGATAACCCTAATTTAGCTAGCACTAGAATATTCGTTCATCATGGTCTGAAAATGTTAACTGTATTTTTCGTATATAAGGAGCTCAGCCAGCTACATGGCCTAGTTTTGTTATTTCTTCTCTTAGTTTTTTCTCTAGACCTCTCTTACCATCACAGGTTACTGTAACTGTCTTCTCTAATACACTTCCTTTGATGTCGTTTACTCCCTCTATTTCGGATAATCTTTTTGCGATAGTAGAGAGACATTTCTCGCAGTGCATAGTCGGGACTCTGAAAGTGACTTTTCTAAGTTCTTTATTAAATTTTCTCCGGGTAGGCAATAGTCTACCGCCAAAGGAGTTCAATAACACTGTGCTCACGCTAGCTACCATTGCAACCATCGCCCAGACAGGGTGTACTAGCCCTGTAGTAGCTGCTGGCACACCTATGCCGTTAAAACTAAAGGCGAGGATAAGATTCTGAACCGTCTTCTTATAGGAGTTTTTTCCAATATAATAGGCATCCACAATAGCGTTTAAACTTCCACCGATTAAGACCACATCTGCAGATTCTATAGCTATATCTGTCCCAGTTCCAATAGCAATGCCAATATCTGCCTGCATAAGAGCAGGAGCATCATTTATTCCGTCTCCCACCATAGCTACTCGGTAGCCATCTTCCTGCAACTTTCTTATTTTCTCCGCCTTTTCCTCGGGCAAAACTTCAGCTATCACCTCTTCAATGCCGACAGCATTTGCCACTACACGTGCTATCAGCTGATTATCCCCAGTTATCATCACAGGCTCTAAACCGGCTTCTTTTATTCTGCGAATGGCTTCTACCGCATCCTCCTTCAATGCATCAGCTACTGCTATGAGACCTACAAGTTCTCTGCCTACTGAAACTGCTATTACGGTTTTCCCTTGCTGTTCGAGAGCTTTAGCCTCCTGAGAACCTCTAGATATTAATACTCCCTCCTTTTTTAGATACCTTAGACTTCCTACTCGGATAACTTTCCCACCCATTTCTGCTCGTACGCCTTCGCCTGGAACAGCTGAAAATTTTTTGACTTTCTTTAACTCAACGCCTAGGCTCTGTGCGTGCTCCACTACAGACTTGCCAAGAGGATGCTCTGAATGCTTTTCAACTGATGCTGCCATCATAATTATCTCCCTATCTGGAATCTTACTTAAAGATACAACCTCAGTTACCTCCGGCTTTCCCTTCGTTATAGTGCCTGTTTTATCGAGTATCAGCTTTTTGACTTCTTTAAAAGCCTGAAATGCGTTGCTAGAGCGCATTAAGATCCCTTTTTCCGCAGCTAATCCGCCCCCACGGATCATCGCTAGAGGCGTAGCCATTCCAAGAGCACATGGATAGCCCATTATTAAAACGGCGAGTGCAGCAAAAGTGCCCCGGATAAGGTTTGTCTCTCCTTTGATTAGCCATGCTCCTACTGTCCAGATTACCATGCCTGCAGCAGCAAATAATAGTACTACTGGAACATAATACTTGAGTACTTTGTCTACTACTTGAACAATTCCTGGCTTCATTGCCCTGGCTTCCTCGATGTGTCTGGCAATTTGCTGGAGGAAGCTTTCTTCGCCTATCCGTGAAACCCTCACTAAGAGATTTCCTAGCTGATTATATGATCCTCCGATTACCTCGTCACCTAGTTTCTTATCAATGGGAATAGATTCACCAGTTACTATGCTCTCATCTACAGCAGAATAACCGTCTATTACTTCTCCATCGACAGGGATTCTTTCACCCGGACGTATGCTCACCAAATCTCCTTTCACTACCCCCTCAATCGGCACCATTTTCTCTTTACCGTCTCTGATTACTCTAGCCTTCTGTGGCTGAAGATCCAGCAATTTTCTCACGGCTTGCGAGGCGCGGGTACGGACGATCAACGATGTATAACCTGAGAGAATATGATAAGTTGTAATAAAAACAGCTACGGCGAAGAAGTCAGCAATTGGGAAGTCCTTTATGAGGAATCCCACGAATCCACCCGTTAGTCCCGCAAACGCTCCAAACTCTAATAGCACGTGCTGATTCAATATTCCTCTGCGGAGAGAGTAAAGTGCCATCTTCAAAATGTAAAATCCCGGGCCAAATACTGTCATTAGTGCCAGCCCCATCATCAGCCACTTGAACCAGAGGTGCTGGTATCCTAACCGCATGAGGATCATCAATACCACTGCTACGCCAGTAAAAACAGCCGATATAAGAAGCCTCTGTTTCTCTCGTTTTATTTCAACTTCTTCCTCTTCAAAAGTCCTCATTTTCCTTGGGTCACGGACAGTATACCCAAGTTGCATCAATATCTCATCCAATCTCCCAGCGTCAACCTTCTCTGGATCGTATTCTATAAGAGCCTCTTCATGGGCAAGGCTTACATTCACTTTGCTTACTCCATCTACCCTGGTAAGAGCTTTCTTGATGGTCTCTGCACAAAACGAACAGGACATCCTTCCTATCCTTATGTGATGTTTTTCCATCACATTCCCTCTAGAGCAGGATATCTGTGCTCCTGGAGAGCTTCCACCAATGCCCTATTTAGGATTTGGATTAACACGTACTCAATAAAGTGTTGGGTGCTGCAATAAGGGCACGGTTTCAGGTCCTCTGCAACTGCTTTTATTTCTTCACCATGTTCTTGAAGCAGTTTTGCCAGCAGGTGTTTAACTTCCTCTCTAGCTTTTTCAATAGATGTCTTCAGCCTATCATCGAAGTCTTCTGGAATTTTGTAGTTTAGTATTTTGGTGTTAGAAGCATAATATTTCAACATGCCTCCCCTTGCTTCTTTTAGTCTAGTAAGCTCTATGAGTCCTGCTTTTTTGAGAATTTCAATATGATGCCTAATAGTTGTTGGAGCTTTTTCGATCCCTCTCTCCTTTAGTTCCTTAGCTAGGTCTTCGATAGACATCGGTTTTTGTATGAGGAAGTCAAGTATCCTGATGCGGAGAGGATCTTCTAGTGCCCGAGCCTTACTCACATCCAACGCAATTAGATTTTTCACCTTAACCGGCTTTTGAAAGATTTCAGCCATATATACAAATAATTTATTACCGTTACGAAAATTTTCGTAAATGTTATCTAATCCGCTGATGATGATGTTAGCTAAACTATTTTCCCTTCTGCGTCGATCTTCAAGTGAGAGCAGAGAAGATGCTAAAACTCTGTCTGAAGGTTATCCACTACAGACAGTTAGTTTTAAAGTTGAAAATATGGCATGTGAGGGCTGCGCGAGAACCATTAAAAAAATTATCCTAGAATTCGATGGTGCTTATGAGGTTAAGGTAGATATTAAAACAAAGCTTGTAGAAGTTTCCTTTGATCCCTCCAAGACCAAAGATTCAGAGTTTAGGCAGGCCCTCCTCAATCATGGGTATATAGTAGCATGAAAAGAGAATATACTTTTTTATTAAACGTCACCATAGGCTTCGCTCTTCTTATGGTTGCAGGCTGGTATCTATGGAACAACTTTGTACTGCATGAGGTAGGAAGAATAAAGCAAAGTGATGCTTTTTTTCTCTTGTTTGCATTCCTCGCTGGTATAGCATCTTTTTTTGCTCCTTGCGCTTTTGCTCTTCTCCCAGGATATGCTTCCTATTACTTGGGGTTAGATACAAGAAGGAGTATAGGTCCTGCTTATTTGGGGCTGGCAACAGCATCTGGGATACTCTGTTTCTACTTGATTCTAGGAGTGCTATTCTCAATCTTAGGGTCTGCTATAAGCCCCCTTTTAGTGTATTTTAAGCCTTTTATTGGCTTTATTTTCATCTTTTTAGGTGTCCTACTTTATACTGGCTCATTTTATCTTGACAATCTTAGCTCTGCTGCTGGTAGATTATATTCTAAGAGTAAAGACGGTGGACCATTGCCATTCTTTTTGTTTGGGATAGCCTATGGAGCTACTGCGCTTGGATGTACTCTCCCAATTTTCCTAGTATTGGTTATCTACCCATTGTTTAACAGAATGCTCTCTATTGGACTCTTAGCTTTTTTAAGCTATGCTCTAGCAAAAGCGATCCTCATGGTGACGGTCTCGTACCTAGTAGCATACTCAAAGGACACTTTAATAAGGAATTTAGCTGTTTCAACTAATAGAATAAAGAAATTCAGCGGAATCATAATAGCTGTTGTTGGGATTTACCTAGCTTTTTCTGTGGTGATGACATGAAAAGAGTTATCTTAATCTTGCTACTATTTTTTATAGGATGTGTCGGCTCTGCAGAAACCCAGACTAAGGAGATACCGTCGAATGCCAGACTCCTCGAGCTTGAGATAGAGGGTATGACTTGTCCAAGTTGCGCTGCTACCATTCAGGCGTACCTGACGAATACGCATGGCATACTGAGAGCAGAAATAAGTCAGAAGAATAACTCTGGGACCATTATTTATGACCCTTCAATCATAAGTGAGGAAGAAATCCTTAACTTAGAAATATTTTCAGGCCCCTATAAAGCAAGAGTGTTGAAGAATTCAGAGTATATTTAATTTATTTAAATTATCGGTGAAGACAACGCAATCTCTCCGACAGCGTCTGCAATAACATGCAGTACGCACTTATCTTCCCTTCGCCACTCACATTTAGTATCACAAGGCTTGTTAAGTAGCGGACAGTATCTCAATTTTAGCTCACCTCCAGATAACTTTTAAGTGCTTCAGGATTCTATAACGGAGCCTAACCAAGCCATACCGCATCTTCCAGGTTTTCAAAATCTGGGTCGCCTGTCAACACCTTAGCATTCTCACGCCTGGCAGTAGCTAGCACGATAGCATCGCCCAAACCAAATTCCATATCGTGCTTAATCATTGCACTAGCTATCGCAATTTCTGGGTCAACATCTACCACAAAACACCTCTTTTTAATAACCTCTATCTTCTCATCTGCAGTCTTTTCACCATAAAACCTGAGAATCCATTGGTAGACCTCTGCCAGGTTTATCGTGCTCACGATGGACTCCTCATCGCCCTCGATGATTTTCCTCGCTTTAGCCCCTGCCTCCGAGCCTTTAAAATATTCTATCCAGGCCCAAGAGTCAATCAAAACGGTCAAGTTCCTCCCTCTCAAAGCTCTTAATATCCGGCAGAGTCCCAAAATGGGTTTTTTCCAATCTCTTCGCTCTCTTTAGTAGCTTCCTTAGCAACTCGTCATAGCTTTTTGCTCCGGTCTCCTTTTTCAATTTGTTAAGCATCTTCATGAGATCCTCACGAACCATTATTGTGGTAGACATAATCTTCAACTCTATAGATATATAGAGTTATAGAAAAATATCGTCTAACTAGATTTCTATATTGAAACCTTTTTGGAAGGAAAGTGAAGAAGTTATTTTCATCAAAATTAGAGTCTATTATACAGAAAAATTACGAAATTAACTTTTACAACCTGAATAAGCACTGGAGTTTGCTTTCGTTGACGAGAGCATTCCAATTCCTTTTACTAGATCGACTTCTGCAACGGAATCATAGAACTTACTGAGGCTATTAATAACCTCCCAGTATATAGCCTCAATCTAATAACTCCCTCTAGTATTTAACCTGCAAATTGGATACTTAGAATCAATAGATAAAAATAGCTAAAACTTTTTAGGCTTCGAGCCTGATTTCTCCAGCAGCGATTGGATAAGCCAAAAGTCTGCCTTCGTGAAACTCCTTCATTACCTTGTCGATCTTCCGCGAGATCCTTGGGGTGAAGTAGGCCTCTCCACACTCCTGACATACATAGGCTGGCACATCCTTAATAGAGAGGATCGTCTTCTCAACCTTTACTGTGAATTCCGTTTTTCCTTTTTGAAGTCTTCCCTTACACAGGCCACATTTCCTAGGCTTCAATTTCGGCTCCTCCTTTTCCGGTAGTCAACCCATTTATCCGCTTCTGGGTTATAAACTGTTATTATCCTAACATGGTCTAAGCATTCTGCCACAACAACATGGTAGGGAGCATCCTTTAGAAAACCTAAGATTAGGACCGAAGGACAGGGCTCGTCATCTGGGTACTCCTCAATTACTTCACCGAGGAGTATAATGCTTTTAATCTCATCAGTAGAGACATTCCTCTGGAACATTCTCGTTCTTGCGTGGCTCGAAATAACGAAGTCATCATTTTCAACGAGTTCTTTGATTCTTTTAGGCTCCATATACCATTCTCCTCTGCTAGAGTAGAAGATACTCTATTCATGATAATTAACTCCAACACTTATAACTCTACTCCACCCGTTTCAATCCTTGTTTTACTAGATCGACTTCTGCAACTCTGCCAGTTCAGATTGCAACGTTGAAAGGCTTGGCAGGGTTTCAATCCTTGTTTTACTAGATCGACTTCTGCAACAAAAAGACGCCAAGAGTTTGGAAATTGAAAAATGAATTGTTTCAATCCTTGTTTTACTAGATCGACTTCTGCAACGAGGATATTAAATTTGACACAACACGAAGCTACACCAGTTTCAATCCTTGTTTTACTAGATCGACTTCTGCAACTTACAAAAGATATTAGACAGAGAGTTGCAGAAAATCCCGTTTCAATCCTTGTTTTACTAGATCGACTTCTGCAACCTAATGAGCTAACAGCATACTGGTTTAATCCTGGATTATTTGTTTCAATCCTTGTTTTACTAGATCGACTTCTGCAACAAAAAAAATGTAAGGAGTGATGAAATATGTTTGAGGATCTGTTTCA
The DNA here is from genome assembly GCA_002011125.2 of Candidatus Hydrothermarchaeum profundi. Taxonomy (GTDB): domain Archaea; phylum Hydrothermarchaeota; class Hydrothermarchaeia; order Hydrothermarchaeales; family Hydrothermarchaeaceae; genus Hydrothermarchaeum; species Hydrothermarchaeum profundi. The sequence continues at coordinate 788,260 of MTMF02000009.1, read as the reverse complement.
ATCCTTGTTTTACTAGATCGACTTCTGCAACGCTACAGAATGGTATGAAGAGCTGAGTAATGCCGAGCAGTTTCAATCCTTGTTTTACTAGATCGACTTCTGCAACTATTATAGATAAGTATGAGGCGGGCATCGAGCTAAGTGAGGAGTTTCAATCCTTGTTTTACTAGATCGACTTCTGCAACAGAAATTGGAATAAGTTCTTAGACGCTCTATATGATGTTTCAATCCTTGTTTTACTAGATCGACTTCTGCAACTGATAGAAAATTTGAGGTAATATCTGTTGATAAATATGTTTCAATCCTTGTTTTACTAGATCGACTTCTGCAACTGAAGATAATTTCTTTGAGTTGGAAAGACTATTAAGGAGTTTCAATCCTTGTTTTACTAGATCGACTTCTGCAACAGGCTTTAATGTGTATATATCAAGACCGTATGTCACAGTTTCAATCCTTGTTTTACTAGATCGACTTCTGCAACTGATAGAAAATTTGAGGTAATATCTGTTGATAAATATGTTTCAATCCTTGTTTTACTAGATCGACTTCTGCAACTGAAGATAATTTCTTTGAGTTGGAAAGACTATTAAGGAGTTTCAATCCTTGTTTTACTAGATCGACTTCTGCAACAGGCTTTAATGTGTATATATCAAGACCGTATGTCACAGTTTCAATCCTTGTTTTACTAGATCGACTTCTGCAACAAGTCTCATAGTGTTGAGGCAAAAAAAGAGGTTAAGGTGTTTCAATCCTTGTTTTACTAGATCGACTTCTGCAACTTACCTCTGGAAGCCTACGCTTAGTGCCTTTGCGTAGTGGTTTCAATCCTTGTTTTACTAGATCGACTTCTGCAACTTGTACGTATAGAAAAGAACTGGCTGGAATTCCGGCAATTGTTTCAATCCTTGTTTTACTAGATCGACTTCTGCAACGGTAAAAGCACTGAGATAAGGCTCCTCGGTAAATGCAAGTTTCAATCCTTGTTTTACTAGATCGACTTCTGCAACTTGTTTACACTCGGAATATTGAACAATAGCTTTATGGTGTTTCAATCCTTGTTTTACTAGATCGACTTCTGCAACAGAGATAAGGGACTGGCGAGAGATGCATCCGTTCAAGAGTTTCAATCCTTGTTTTACTAGATCGACTTCTGCAACTCTTTAATCCGCTCTCAAAATCACTATCGCTATCAACATGTTTCAATCCTTGTTTTACTAGATCGACTTCTGCAACCGTAGTCTTCAAAGTCTATCCGCCTGCTCACTGAGACGTTTCAATCCTTGTTTTACTAGATCGACTTCTGCAACTGCTAGGAATCTACATAAATATCAAGTCTTGGAAACGTTTCAATCCTTGTTTTACTAGATCGACTTCTGCAACTCGTCGACGTCCCTGCCGCTGAGGTGCACGTATACCCCGTTTCAATCCTTGTTTTACTAGATCGACTTCTGCAACCTGTATCCCCTGGCGGCTGCCATGCCTGTGCCGGTGGTTTCAATCCTTGTTTTACTAGATCGACTTCTGCAACGTATAGAGAGTCGGTATCGTCTATCTCGTCTGGGAGTTTCAATCCTTGTTTTACTAGATCGACTTCTGCAACAAGTTTTTATATATCCTCGTATATCTCGGTATATTATGGTTTCAATCCTTGTTTTACTAGATCGACTTCTGCAACGAAAAGGCTGGAGTTTTTGTCAACTCCGTCTTCGATGTTTCAATCCTTGTTTTACTAGATCGACTTCTGCAACACTACGAGGCCGCCAAAGCACGTGCCTCGTTTGAGTTGTTTCAATCCTTGTTTTACTAGATCGACTTCTGCAACGTGCAGTAATTTTGTTGAACATGGCCTGATGTATAAGGTTTCAATCCTTGTTTTACTAGATCGACTTCTGCAACAAAGAATTTCTCGCTCATATTCTAGATTGTGGAACATGTTTCAATCCTTGTTTTACTAGATCGACTTCTGCAACTATTAGTATCCTTAACTACTAGCGACCCTGTAGACTGTTTCAATCCTTGTTTTACTAGATCGACTTCTGCAACAGGCTATAAAATTCCTTATTTTCGCCTAAACTCGCCTGATTTTCCTCCTTTCAGAAGGCTTCTCAGGTGAGTCTCCTTTTTGCACCATCCTTTATAAAGACCTACCGAGAATTTATATTTTTCGGCTTTCTACAGTCTTCTACATAGGTTTATGTAAAAACACGAATTGCATCTCTTCTTCGATGACGTTTCTTTCGGGAGCCTTTCGAACCTTATTATGTCTTCCATCTCAAGGAGAATATTAGCTACCTTCTCCTTTAACTTTTGAGTAATTGAAACCCTGGCTGTAGAACCATCTACATATTTTATGTAACCGTAAGGCACTATCTTACCTAGCTCTTCTTCTATTGCCATTGCCTGCGCGACAAGCTGATACTTATGAGTATTGTATAGGTATTTTGGCTTTAAAGAGTATTTGAATTCTATTGGATAAGCCTTAGAGTTATCTAAAATAATGCAATCTACCATCGTATTGAAATGATACTTTCTTGAGGATAGCCTGACGCTGTATCTCTTAGGGAGCCTTGGCAACTTTCTCACGATTTTTGTTCTTTTAGACTTGTCTGTGAAAGACTCATGCAACTCCTGCCCTTTATTCATTTTTGGCGTTTTTTCTTTCCCTGCTTTTATACAGTAGCGGAAGTATATTGTTCTAGGACAGTATGCGTAGTCTACTATATCTCTTGCGGAGAAATAGCCCTCTTTGTCCATTATATTCACTCGAAGAATGTGTAGAATTTGTCCTTAAATTCTTCTTCATCAAATCCTCTGCCAATCGTTATCTTCTTGCTTATACAGGAGCTACACATAGGCAAAAAGAATACGCAGTCCTCTTCCACAGTATTCTCATCATCCAATATTTTCTCTATCTCTATAGCGAGCATCTCAGAGTTATTCCTGCTGAGATCCCCGAGGAAGGCGCTTTTCTGTAACCTCTCCATACCGTAGTCTTTACACTTCTCAGAAACACGGGTTCGCAGCCTATTATCAGAGATATCATATATCACCCAAGTTAGCATTTCACCACCTGTAGACAAATGGCTTATATGACCTACGGTCACCGTTAAGAAAGCCCACTAACTCCCTAGCCTGCTTCAATATGATATCCTCCATAGAGATTCTTCTGCCCTTATACTTTATTTTTGACTCCAAGCGAGACATCATCGCTTCAATAGCCATTTTCCTTCCTTTCTTGTTCAGATACACTCCCTCCTCTCTTTTAACGCAGTCTTTCTCTACTTGACCTCTTGCAACCAGAGTTACCATTGCTCTATCAACCACTGGCTGCCTAAACTCCTCTATCAAATCCATTACCAGCGAAGGTCTACCGTATCTATCCGTATGCAAGAAGCCTAAATATGGGTCTAGCCCAGAAATTATACACGCCTTCTCAATCTCAGAATATAAAACACCATATCCATAGCTTATCATCGCATTAAACGCATCCCTAGGAGGCCTCCTTGTTCTTACCCCAGAGTAGAGCCCTTTAGGTAATACCTCGCTTAAGGCAGAGAAATAAGTCTTAGAACATTCACCCTCAATGCCTAGAAGCCTGTTTCTCACGGTATCGATATTTCCCTCTACATCATCTATATTCTTAGAAAATTTCAAGATCAAATTCCCTGCTTCTTTTAGTACACTATTTCCTCTACTCTTTGCTAGTGACTTAAGAAAATAAGACATGTTTTCAACTTTAGCGCCTACAAAAGCTTTAGCCAGAAAGACTCCCTTAGAGGTTGAATATGCTGCCAGCTGATTTCTTCTAGTTAACGTGGTGCCACCTAGCTTGCACGGGTATATTCTAGCGTAAGGCTTTCCGCTTCTATCCAAGCATATTATGTCTATGCATTTCTCTGCTGCCAATTTTACTGCATCAGTAGTGATCGCCGATCCCTTTAGTATAATGACCTGCGTTACCTTATCAGATGCAAACTCCTCGCTCTTCTCCTCTGAGGATACTATGAACCTATTGCCTTTTTTCTTCAGGTAGGCCCCGTAGTCGTCGATCACGACCTTCATTTTTAACTGCGCCAAACCCCTGGCTTACCCCCTTCCCCAAGCCGAAGAACTCGGGGATAATAAAGTTCACTCTAAACTCGCCTGTGAAGCCCATTAATGGGGCATTCTTATAATTTACTTTTCTTGAATAAAGATGGGTGTGGGCATATAAATGCTTTTCCACTACTATACCAAGGCTCTTGCACATCGAGAGTATGTTGCCCACCAGTATGCGGTTTAGAAACTCCTTCTTTTCCTTCCAATTTTCAATATTCTGATAGGTTCTATAGTTATCAGGATTTAAGGCCAGCCAAGGTGTTATAAACCTATACTGCTTCTTCCTAGAAGATCTAAGCTCTACCTCCTGCTCATAGAGTATTTTCTGTTTAACCGTATAATGGCTTCTGCCCAATACCAACTCATTTAAGCCGCCTGATATCTCCTTCAATACCTTCGCACCCTCCTCTATCCCTAGGATGTGAGGCGTTCCTTCAAGCACCTTGTATTGCACTCGAGGATAAGTGTATAAGTAGCCGACTTCCCTTATATGATGATGAAGGATGGGATACTCCTCAAACTTGTTACCAATATAGCCTCTAAGCTTAGAAGCCTCTTCTTTGACTGGCCTATCTGTACTAAGAACTAAATAAGTTGTCTTGAATCTCATCTATATAAAAATTTTAAGGACCGAGCTATAGCTCTTTTTTATCTATACTTCTTTAATTGTTATTTTAACCTTACCGCAACCCTTTGATTTATATCCGCCAAGGATTTTAATGTTCTGAAGTCTTTGGACTATCATTTCACTTAGTATCCTCTCCTGAGTCCACTCTTGACTTGGTAACCATATGTCTTTGCCTGAAATATCGCTAAGAGGCCTAGGTTTTCCCAGCTCCCAACCGAGGATATCATCTTTGATTAAAACCGTCAATGTCCCTTCAAATGTAGTTCCATCCGGTACTAGCGAATAAGGTCTGTTTGTACCTTGCGCAACTGTACTAACTGCTCGATCTATCCTCGCTGAGTATAACTCGCTAGCTGAAGCCTCTGAAAACAAGAAGGGTACCCTAAGAAATCCATTCAATCCCTGGGAGCCTAATAAATAGCAAGCTGGACAAATAGAATGCTCCGTATTTCCACATTTATCTCGTCTTTTATCACAAGGGTAATGACAGGCAACACTTCTATATAATCTATTTTTCACTAGCTTCTCCTCATCCTTTGATAGTTTAGTCGCAGGTATACAAGGCATTAAGCTTTCTTTTTCCTGAACCCACCTTTTATTTATTTTGTCATAATATCTGTCTATTAAAAATCTCTCTATTTCTGCTCGATATGCTCCTTTTAAGGAAGGTCCGGGCACTACTAGTTTGCTTCCTACGATAGCTACAGGATTATCCGCTCCTGAAAGTGGATCTTTTGGTCCGCCAATTCTAAAAGGCTCCTCAGTAACTAAAATCACTTTATATTTCTGCTCTACTTTCATTTTAACCCCTCTTTAATGTATTTAATGTTTTTATTATGTACCGCCCAATACTTCTGTTTAATTTAATCTTCTCTATTTTCTCAAATTTTTCTAAAATTGATAATATTGCTACTGCTTGCAAGTGCAAATCTCTGCGACTTTTTTTATCCATTAGGAACGTCCTTGTAGTTCCAAATCCATATTTTTCAAAGACATCGGCTACATCATTTACAAAATTTGCGGTAAATCTCGTTTTTTTAAAATTCGAATCATTTTTTATTTCCTCAAGAAGTTGCTCAATTTCATCCATTTACTCACCTCATCAGAAATTCTGGTCCGTAAATTTCTGAGTTTTCAAATAGAGAAAGTACATAAACGCCGCTTGTAGAAGAAGTTGGTCTAAATAAATAACCATACTGTGGTTTTATAACATTTCTAATTCCAAAGTTTTCTTTCAAATCGAGAGGAATACGAGTATTCAACATTCCTCGCTTAAATCGAGGATTTTTAATTTTCCTAATCTTCTTTAATTTACATCTTCCTATACCTTTTGATTTAAGTGCTCCCATAGTTATTGAAAGCTGTTCTGGTAGTTCACTCGAATCATTCTTTGGTATAAAGACTCTTCCAAGAACATTAGTTAAAATTTGTATCGTTAGCGGCAATTTGCTGGTTTCAGTACTTCTATCTCTAGGCGAATAAATCAGATATTCTACATTATTGTGTATCCCATCTCGAATTAAACATCCAGTAGCGGCAATTTCTCTACCTAGTATTGCTTTTAGAGCACCAGTAATTTGACTATATGGAATTGTAGTAATACACGGCCTAAATGTACCTTTCTTTATTCTTTCCCCCATACAAAGGATATCTGAAGTTATCCTATATTCAAGAAACTCCATCTAATCACCCATAATCTTTGCATAGGTTAATATGCTCGAATAGCTAATCCCTGTCGCCAGTACCGCTCTTTTTAACCCCTCAAACTCTTTATACATTCTCCGGTCACTTCTATCATTAAGCATTATCCATGCTAATTTCTTAGAAATCTGCGATATTCTATCTAAGTTGTGTAACATGCGGGTATTTGGTAAATCTATGCTAAGCAACTCATCAAGTTTAGAAAATTTAAGATGCATCTCACCCTTTCCGATCATGCTTACATTTATTTCGTCCTTTGTATCGTTTAAAATCCTCCAGTGCCAGAAAAATGGAAATTTGGCACTCGAACAACTAATCGAAAGTCTTATCGGAGATTTTTGTATAAATTCAGGAAAGTATTGTTTAAAAATTTGGCTATATATCTCTAATATTTTTTTAATATCAGAGGTTCTTTCTATTTTTATCCCTAAAAAATCATTTAAAATTAATTGAATGTCCTCTTCATTAAACGCGATACTTATTCTCCTTACAAATTCCTTAAGAAATTCTTCATAATCCCATTGAAATTCTGAGATTATTGACAAGGAAACATGTTCATTGCTTCCAGTGTAGTTTCTATAAAGTTGGTTGAGAGTATGCATAAGTTGTTCTGTCGAAAGTGAAATTTTAAGATAGACAACCTTAATTTCAGCCTCGCTCGACCAGTTTACAAGTTTCTTAAGTCTTACTTCAGGTATTTGCCTTATTTTAAAACAATATTCACATAATTCCTCGATAATGCCACTTTCTTCATCCACCCACCTAGTTTCAGGAGTAGCTTTTCTCATTTGACATATTTCACATATTGGAGGCGCGATTTCTTTTTCAAGCTGGTAATGTACGACCTTTGGATTCCTTAAATTTTCAAATATATTAGTACCTCTATTTGCAATCGTGCTCAATTTTATATCATCTTCTCCATATACTTCTATCCAAAAACCATTTTTACTTATTAGAGCAGAGATTTTGCCAACAATGTCCTCTCTAGGAACAGTGATTAAAAAAAGTTCATTTGAAAATGAAAATAAAATATTGTCCTTAAATTTGTGCTTAATTTCATCGTTAGAAGTGTTTAATGCCACAAAAACATTCATATCTTTTGCACGTATCGGACTCTGAGAAAAATTTATTTTACATCGCACAACTCGTAGTTTCCACTCGTTCATTTTTTCATTAATCGCTCTACAAACAGCATCCTTATTTTGAAAAATTTCTTGGTGGACCGTATACTCATCTATCGCGGACAATATTCTATATAATTTTCCAGTAAGCAACATATGAGTATACAGACTAGTTAAGTTAGACTTTGGATGCGCATCTTCTGTCCGATATTTCAACAGCTTTTCATATCTTATTACAAAATCTTCAAAAGTAGATACGCTAACAGTAAATTCAATTAATTCCTTGATATCTTTCTCAGTTCTAAGAGGCGGAATAGTTATCTCCTCGCGCGTTGGATTCCATAGCTTATAAACATTATAAATAGGACATCCATCTTCACGATACTCTCTCGATACCGCAGATGCTAATTTGTCTGCTATTTTTAATTTGAAAGTATCTAAACTTAAGGGATATTTTTCAAAATTACGAGAACAGTGATGTTCTAAAATCCCTCTCCAAGTTTTAGATTCAAATGTATATCCAGCATCTTCAAAATTATGTTTATATTTCTTCTGTAATTTTCCAATGTCATGAAGCTCAGGTATTAATTCATTCATCTCACTCACCAGACAACTTCCCCAAGTATGCAAAAGAGCATGAGTAAACCTCCTTTAATCCCACTAACTGCCTCCAAGTTTATATTTTAAAAACTTTTATTTATATTTTTTCTATTTTCATTAAAAGATAAAAAAGGAAAAGAGATCTCTAATAGCGTCACCCCCCAAAAAATCCAATATTTCAGGCGTGAGTTTGAGATTAAGGCTCCTATTTTACTGATATCAGGATACACTTACGACCCGAATAAGCCAGACTCTACGACTCTTGAGATGCTTGAGGATGCTCTGGGCTTCCTTGAAAAAGAAAATATAAAGATCAAGAAACATATTGCTTTTACGACACCTCTTGCCCAAGAGAAGATAAGAGACGCCGGCTATACTTACGGAGATGAAGAGATTACTTTTGAGTTCGAAGTATATCAACATGAGATGGACAAAGTAAGAGAGGCGTTAAAGAAAGCAATAGAAGCAAATCTGAGAAGCTACGATATTATAATAGACCTCACCCCTCTCACAAAACTCTTTACTATAGCAGGCCTATCTCTTGCAAAGGAATATGGTCTTAAAGCAATGTACCATGCTGGAAAAAAGTTGATCTGGGTTCTTAAATAAGAAAATATTTTCTCTACGATAGAGTAGTAACTTTTTGTATTAAATGCATTACAATTTTAATACAAAGATGGAATAAAAATGGGAGTCACTATAACAACACGGGTTCCAAAAGAAATCGCTATTATAGCTAGAGAGGAAGAGCTAGATAGACGTAGATAAGAAAAGGTGACATATAGAAAGTATTATATTTCATTTTTCTTCATGGGTTGTTCATGGTTGACATCCTTCCCTTTAAGGGTATACGCTATGCTCTCGATGAAATCGAGAAGGTAGTTTCCCCCCCTTACGATGTTATCTCTCCAGAAGAGCGTGACGAGTATTATAGCCGGCATGAAAAAAATGTGATCCGTCTTATATTGGGGAAGGATGAAGAGGGAGACAACGAATCTAATAATAAGTATATACGGGCGAGAGAGTACTTGGAGAGTTGGCTTAAAGACGGGACCCTAGTCAGAGACGAGGAGCCTTCTATCTATGCATACTACATGGACTATCTTCATGATGGCAAGCGGAAAGTTTTGAAGGGATTCATAGCTCTCTGCAGGCTGGAGGAATTCGAGAAAAAAGTGATACTCCCCCATGAAGAGACACTGCGCAGGGCAATAGAGGATAGATTTGAACTCTTGAAGGCATGTAGAGCCAACTTCAGCCAAATATATACTCTCTATTCCGACCCAGAGAAAAGAATCGAAGACTTACTTGAAAAGAGCTTTGAAGAACCACTCATCGATATCAGCGTTGACGGAGTACGACATAGGCTCTGGAAAATAAGCGATAAAAGCACCATAGAGAAGGTCAAGTCCATTATGAAGGAAAAGCAGCTGTTCATTGCTGATGGACACCACAGGTACACTACCGCCCTGATATTTAGGGATGAGATGAGGAAAAAGGGACTGAACTACGATTACACCCTGATGTACATGGCAAATATGGACTGCGGAGGAGTAACGATACTGCCTGCCCATCGCTTGATAGCTGACCTAGAGGAGCTCGATTTTAATAGATTTCTCAGACAGCTTGAAGAAAACTTCAGCATAACAAGAGCGAGTAAGCAGGAGATGTTCGAGGAAATGAGGAGAAACCGCCACTCCTATGGGCTTTATAATGGAAGCTATTATTATTTGAAGCTCCAAAAAAATCTGATGAACGAGATATTCGGAAACACTAAATCCAAGGCATGGAAGAACCTCGCTGTTACAATACTCCGTTACTTGGTTATTGAAAACGTGCTTGGATTAAACGACGAGGGACATATAAACTACGAGATTGACGCGGAGAAGGCGATAAGAGCTGTCGACAGAGGAGAATATAAGATGGTCTTTTTTGTAAACCCAACTAGAGTGGAAGAGGTTAGAGATGTGGCTCTAAACGGCGAGAGGATGCCTGGAAAAGCAACCTATTTCTATCCCAAGCCCCTCACCGGACTGGTTATAAACAAGCTCGATTAAAAAACAGGACACTACCCTTTAAACCCACCCCAAGGGCTCTTGCTACCGGCAGGCATTTTGCTTTCAAAAGGAATAGGATATCCTTATTTACATCACCCAAGGTCTCATAGTTACCCTGGCCTTTTGCAATGATTAGGTCAAATGATTTAAACCTCTGTATAAACTCCTTTGAGGCTTCTTCAAGGTTAACTCCTACACAGTTAGAGCCAATCGTTATAACCTCGCAAACCTCTGGTAATCCCACTGCCAAAGCGTCTTCCATAGTAGCATCGTTTAGTATCGGACCGGACTTCACAGCTGCTGTTACTTCTAGGCCCATCGTCTGCAACTCAAGTATACATAGCTTATCGAAGGCTATCTCACCTGCGTTATCACAGAGGTACAACACGGTGCTAGCATTCTCCAAGAATTTTAATAGCTCTCCACTATCATCAACCTCGAAGCCATCGTTTAAGGCTTTCTTAAGCTCTTCAACGTTAACCCTGACATCTGATATGCTGAAGTCCAGGAGGTTCCCCGCCAACGCTACCTTAAAGGACTGTAAGAGAGGGTTTTCAGCCCTCCTTATAAGTTCTCTCGCATATCCCTCTAGCTTCAAAGCTTCTCTATTGGAGGTTCTCTTTTTCTCCTTATAAGGATCGCCTCCGATTATCTCCATTATCCTTCGGTGAAGAATAGTTCCGAGGTTGGCAGGTATCTTATCCTCACCGAAGATTTCATCTACGAAACGTATCATGCTCTCCAGGATCTCGCCGTTTACACCAGAAAAACTCAGAGAGCGCTTAGCCTGCTCCTTTAAACACTGGAGACACTCAGGACCCGCCTTCATACATTGCCACGCCCAATAACCCTGCGTTACTTCATAAGGGCGAAGAGAACCTCTCCCTCCTCCGTAATCTTTATAAACCGCCTTTTCTCTCCCCCGACATCAATCTCTCGGACCTTTATGAGTCCCTTTTTTCTGGCAAAATCTATTGACGAATCAATATCTCTCATATTACCAAGGGCCGCCGCAAGCCTGGCCTGGCATATCTCGTCGATTTCGCATATATTCAAGCCCTTAGACCTGCAATCAGCACAGATGTCAGTCTCCTCAGGCGTCAGGTCACGCCGGTCTATATATCCTATTGAAGTCTTCATCTCAAAGAAAATTTTTAGAACTCCTTATATATTAAGGCTACGATGGCGATACAGTTATGATAGGCACTGGAGTGAAGCACAGTATAAGTATGATCCCCGCTAATATCCCAAGCACTTTCCCCCGGGTACCTAGCTCTGTGACATCATTCAAAGGGCCAGGATGCTCAAGCCTCGTCATGAAATAAACTAAAAGAGCCCAAAAAATCCAGCCCGGCCAGAACAATCCTATAAATACCAGTACAAGGGCAGTGAATCTATAAATCTTCCTATAATGATTCGGGAATAGCCCTCGAATAATGTGACCGCCGTCAAGCTGACCCATAGGCAGGAGGTTCAGGGAAGTCACAAACATTCCCACCCATCCAGCTATAGCGAGAGGATGAATGCTTATCGCCGCTGTCTCAGGTAATTTGCCGAAAACAATCCTAGCAAGAAATTGAAACATCAATGAAGGAGAGAATATAACTCCACCTTCCTTCAAGGCTTCTTCAAGCACGGTCACATTAGACATAGTAAGCCCCAAAAGAGTCACAGGTATAGAAAGCAAGAACCCAACCAGAGGCCCAGCTATACCCACATCTAGAAGAGAATTCCTGCTTTGAACCGGGGAGTTCATGAATATAACAGCTCCAAAGGTGCCTAAAGGGAATATGTAAGGTGGAGCAGGGATAAAGAAGGGCAACGTAGACTCGATGTCACTGCTCCTAGCAGTAACCGCGTGTCCCAGCTCATGAATGCCTAATATGCTCATTAAAGCCACTGCAAAGAATACGCTATCCACAAACCTGTGATCCGTCCACCACTCGTAGCCAGCCCAAGTTACTGTCCCAGCGGTAAGTATGAGGAGCGCTATATGACCAAGAGGACTTACCTTGACTTTCCTTCTCCTACGCTGGGTAATTATGAGCCTATACCCTGATTCTGATTTCCTATAGAAGGGAGCAAACTCGGTATTTCTCAACTCTTTCCAGACTAGGCCAAAGGACCTTTCATGGGAATATCTTGGCTCTACAATATAGGTTATTGCTTCCTCCGAGAATTCGGCTCCCAGTATCAAAAATCCCTCTTCAACTCTCTCCCTGAATGCCTCTATATCATCGTATTGGAAGAGCCGCGGCTTCTCCTTTTTAAATAAATCGCGGAGCCCCACTCTTACACCTCCAAGTATCCTTCGTCCGCATTCATAAAGATCTTTACACCGTCTGCAAGTATCTCAAAAGGGTCCTTCTCCAAAGAATCCATCATGGGGATACCGGATATTATCGCACCAGCAGACACTACCTCCTCAGCCTTCAGGTTTATTATGCCAGAAGGAGCGGTGCCACTTTTCTTCATCCTGTATAACACATAGGAGCCAACTGTAGACCCCTTGCCCCATGGAAACACAAGTATCTTACCGCTTACACTCCTATCTTCCAACTCATGGCCCTTTTCCACAACTACACCCGTATCAGGATCTACGCCTCCCAGAAAAGTGATAGGCTCCCTTGTTAGTATAGCTTCTCCCTCAGCCTTGCCTCTTGAGATAACTCTCCCGTAGACTCTCACGTATCATCTTCTCCTTTGCTATGAGATCCTTATAGCATTCATCTCTAGTGCTCCCGTGACCTATCACTGTGCATACCGGGCTACCCTCAGGTATAAACTCGCCCTGATGTGGAATGTCTTTGATGAAAGCAACTGCCTCTATATTAAAAAACAAGTCCCTCGGTGCATATATAATTTTTTTTCCATAATATCCCATGCTACCGATATCGCCTACTGCTAGCTCTCCGAGGCATGCCTTAATATGTAGGTCTAGGAGGTTGATGTTATACGCCTTCTCCATAACCTCCATAGCACCGGTTATCCGAGGGTTCACTTCTAGCAAGTAAACTTCATCACCACAAATAAAATCTATACCGTTTAGTCCTCTGAGATTAAACTCATCAGCTATCTTTAGGGAGACTTCCTCAAGGTCAACATCTGCTGGCGAGATATTGCCGCAATACTTGAACCTGCCAGTCTCATCCCCTATGAGCTGCTCATTCGCTCCCAGATATCGGCACTCGGTAGGAGAACATATAATAGAAGAAGAAACAGGCATACCCTCCACGACCTCTTGTACTAAGAACTCCCCTTCCATAATCTCTTCCTTAGATGTAAATATGTGATGTCCTCCACCACTCCTAACCGACTTAGCTATTCTTCCTTCCAGATCGTGTAGCTCTTCAGCAGATACTATCTCGGTGTTAGGAGTTGATATCCCAAGTTTGCTCGCTTTCTTAAAAAAATACCTCCAATTTCTAACTTTGCGTAAGGTTTTAGCGTCATTGCCGAGCACGGTACATTTTTCCTCAAACTTTTCTACCAACTCAGGATGATTCTCAAATCCTGCACCGTAAACTACATGCGTGAAATCAAGAGGCTCAGACACCCTGTAGAGTTCTTCTATTGTGTAATTCAAGTTCTTTTCTCTAAGGGAGTAATTCAAACAAATCGCCTTTTGATCTAAGTCCCCAAAGAAGTCTATAGTAAAAAAATCATAGCCAGCCTTAACAGCGGACTCTGCCATAGCCCTTGTAGTAGGAGCAATTAAGAGGAGCTTCAATTTATATCACCCTCGAACACAGCTAAATAAAGTTTTAGTCACATGTTTTGGGATAAATTAACTTCTACCTTATGTAAATAGGTTATACCATCATATTTTTCTACGAAATTATCCTCTTCTCTTTAGCACGTTTCCTAAGTACTCGATCAAACCTCTATCTATCGTTAAATATGCTTGCTCAGCATAGATTGCAGGACAAGCACGCTAGAGAATATCCTAAGTATACTAGGAAAGCCATGACAGATACCTCGATGCAAAAAACATTATTTTCTCACAAAAACGTGCCTCAAAGCATATAAAAACCAAAATTTCTCAATAAAAAACTGTTTACTTTAAGAAATCCTCAAAAATTTCTTTCCCCACGTAAAGAGCTTCTGATAAATTAAGAATCTCCCTCTTTTCATATGGATTCGCAGCAATCCATTTTTTGTGATGTTCATCAGTACATAAAAAGGTTAAAACTGTGCAGATAGATGTAGCGGCTCGCTCTCTACACTCAAAACCTATCCATATAACAGTCCCTTTAGGCTTATTATGACACGATCTTTCCATCACAAACTTTTAGTGACACTTCCTTACTGCAGAAACCGCACGAAGAATGGATATCCACATCCTTCTCAAACATAAAGGGCACTCCTAAAGCATCAATAGCGCACATAGCATATACCCGGCCCTCTCGATGTTCGCCTTTTAGGATAACTTGATGTGCAGTAGGGGTACTAGAAAAAGGGTAAGCTCCAAGAATCATGTTTGAGTTAATATCCAAATAGATGATATCTAACTCATTTAACCTTCTCAAGATTTTTACGATGGAATTTAAAGGCATATTAAAAGCTCTGCCAATTTCTTCAGCAGTGGGAGCTCTGCAGAGCTCTGGAAATTTATATAAAATAAACTTACGTATCTGGTCCTCTTCTTCATTGAGAGTGTTCCCTTTCTTAGTATTTAAATCTATGAGGGCACTGATACTATTTAAAACAGCCTCTGACTTTGCTGTGCAAGTTGGACTGAAACTCTCAGTTTCAACTACTCCCATTTTCTCTTTCCATATACTATGAACTAACTTATAATTATAATCTTATCAAAGATAGATGTTTATAAAAACCTCTTGATTAAATTTTAATATAACCAGATCAATAAGCTAAAGAGCCTTAAGAATATTCATCGGTATCCCCTCGGTATTACTTTTATGTCTCCACCTTTCCAAAATGAGTTTTGTTGGTAATTATGGTATCGATGAATTTTTCTTTCATCTTTTTTAGGAATAAAAGAGACAAGCGTAACTGTCTTGAGATTATATGCCTTCCTCAACTTAGGGATTGTGACTTGAAATTTTTCGGTAACTTCACGTAAGCTTGATATATTTAACCCAATGTTAACATAATGGGCCTACAATATGGAAAATTCTATGATAAGAGAAATAGATAAAGATGCCATTACGAAAATAAGGACTACCATTTTAAAAGCCGCAAAAAAATACAATATAAAGATTTATAGGATAATCCTGTTTGGTTCAAGAGCAAGTGAGGAGGCTAAAGAATATTCTGACTGGGATATACTGGTAACAACCAACGAGAAGGTGGACCGAAACACATTCTGGCATTTTTACATTGAAACAATAAGAAGACTACGTGAATATGGTATTAAAGTTGATTTAATAATAATTGATAGAGAAACTTTTGAGAGAAAAAAAAATGTTGTAAACACTATAGCAAATGAGGCATCTGAGGAAGGTGTAACGCTTTGAACGAAGTGAAGGAGGAAGTAGATAGATGGTTCAATAGAGCGGAAACAGAGCTGAGAGTAGCAAGAAGGCTCCTTAATTATGGAGAAGAGCCATGGGTTATAACATTCCACGCACAGCAAGCCGCAGAAAAGTACTTAAAAGCATATTTGATATCAAAACAAATCAGATTTAGAAAGACGCATGATATACTTGACCTACTGAGCTTGTGCATAGAAAGTGAAAGAGATTTTGAAAAGCTTCGTCAATTGAACCTAGAAAAGTTTAAAGAGTATGCGGCAGAGTTCAGGTATCCTACTCTCCTCGAACCAACTAATGAAGAAGCAGAAGAAGCCATAAAAATGACTAAAGAAGTAAGAAGATTCGTTATGAAAAAGCTAGGTTACAAGCATCCTGAAAATCTATGAAAAAGGAGAGTATATATCATAACATATATTTCCATGCCATTCTTAGTAGGCCCTAAAGGCCATTTTTCAATTCCCATCCGCTATTTACTCTTTTACAACGCCTTGAAGGCTCCAGCTGAAGACCCTATCTACTCGTTTCAATCCTTGTTTTACTAGATCGACTTCTGCAACAATATTAATGTTTTTTTATGAAGACATACAAGCTTAGGTTTCAATCCTTGTTTTACTAGATCGACTTCTGCAACCCAGAAAATTCTCAATAATTTACCGTGGAGATATCAATTGTTTCAATCCTTGTTTTACTAGATCGACTTCTGCAACCTTCCATTTTGGGAAGAGAGCCGGGGCGATATCTGGGTTTCAATCCTTGTTTTACTAGATCGACTTCTGCAACTGACTTCTTCCCGGCTCATCGTAGCGAGATCCTCGGGTTTCAATCCTTGTTTTACTAGATCGACTTCTGCAACATTCGACGCCGCATATCGCCGAATTTACCGAAAAGACATGTTTCAATCCTTGTTTTACTAGATCGACTTCTGCAACGTGTTAGGCGATATAATATATACCGTTGCACTGTTAGGTTTCAATCCTTGTTTTACTAGATCGACTTCTGCAACACATTTATTTGTGAGAAATGTTGTAAGGATTGTTGGGTTTCAATCCTTGTTTTACTAGATCGACTTCTGCAACCAGACATGTATCTATCCTATATGTGGAACGAATTACAAGTTTCAATCCTTGTTTTACTAGATCGACTTCTGCAACGAATTAGACAAAAGAAATACATAAGAAAGACATCAGCAAGGTTTCAATCCTTGTTTTACTAGATCGACTTCTGCAACTTGATTTAGACATTGAATACAGAGATACACTGCGACTGTTTCAATCCTTGTTTTACTAGATCGACTTCTGCAACCAGACATGTATCTATCCTATATGTGGAACGAATTACAAGTTTCAATCCTTGTTTTACTAGATCGACTTCTGCAACTTGAGCCAAGGATAGAGTTCAGGGTAAGGTACTCTATGATGATGTTTCAATCCTTGTTTTACTAGATCGACTTCTGCAACACCCGTACCTCTCTAACCATTGCCTCCATGGGGAAATGTTTCAATCCTTGTTTTACTAGATCGACTTCTGCAACTTACTAAACAACAAGCTCACCACCTACTTCTTTTGTTAAGTTTCAATCCTTGTTTTACTAGATCGACTTCTGCAACTTTTTGTTCTTGTAAATGATAAATCCCAGTTAGAAACGTTTCAATCCTTGTTTTACTAGATCGACTTCTGCAACTTAAAAGTTGGTTTTGAGTTACATTACAACATATTAGGTTTCAATCCTTGTTTTACTAGATCGACTTCTGCAACAACCGAAATAGCTAACACCAATAGCACCGACAGAGAATGTTTCAATCCTTGTTTTACTAGATCGACTTCTGCAACAGGCTATAAAATTCCTTATTTTCGCCTAAACTCGCCTGATTTTCCTCCTTTCAGAAGGCTTCTCAGGTGAGTCTCCTTTTTGCACCATCCTTTATAAAGACCTACCGAGAATTTATATTTTTCGGCAAGATATCAATAAATAGATTTTAAAGCTTCAGCATATTCTCTAGAGAGTCAAACCTAACTTTAAGGCCAGAAAGATTAGCAGAGTAAAAAGCTGCTTTAGCAGAATTTACTCCTATACTAGATATGCCAAGATCCTCTAAGGGAGAAACCACCATGCAAGTGTCAGCTATAATCTTGATATTTTCATCTAACTTCTTTTCAAAGAGCACCTTATTCTGCCTGCAAGTAAAAATCCATATATCCCTACTCGGCTTCGCTTGCAAGACCTCTTGAATCTCCTTTAAGCTGTAATGAGGACATCCGACGCAGACCACGTCCACGTCCTCCGTATTAGTAAGGGACTCATAGGAATTTCTGAGCTCCTCTATACCCACATTTATCTTATCGCCAAGCGCACTACCCGAATAGGTTATACCATCTACATAAAACATTGATATAGAGCCTACAGCTAACGCTGCCCCAAGCGCCTTCATCTCCTCCATGCCAGGCTTAATCCCTTTGAATAGAGGTATCCCACCAAAGCTTTTACCAACATAGTATCCTAGAGCGGCATAATCGGATTGATTTTTTAACTCCGCATCAACCTCGATAGTGATGGTCGGATTTCTATTCTCATCCAAGTGAAGGCCATAACAGGGGGCTTCCCCGATCAAAGCTGAGGCCAACGCAGAGACCCCGCTCTCCCGATTAGTCTTCGCACCTAACACAGAGTTAGCAAACACAACAGCGCTGGATTCCGCCCAAGCTATATGCTCCCCTCTTGTAGGCAGGTTACCTATCAGATAAGGCGTACATGTACATGAAAGCAGTATCCCCATAGCCTTATACGCGTTAACAATCCTCATCTGCTTATTTACGAAATCCTCCCTATAACCCAGCTCCCTCCAGATAGAGGGATCTACACCCATCGGATTGAGAGTAGTAAGCACTCTTACCCTAGCACCTGTCGAGGCCATATCAGATAGAAACTCTAGTCCAGCATCACCAATAGTCTTATAAGACACACCGCTCACTTGAGCACTAGAAATGGGCATAAGTCTATCCGCCTCGTTAATTTCACCCAGAGCTACAAGTATCTCCATGGCCTTTTGAAGGCCTTCCCCTTCTTCTCCATCCAGTATCCTTTCTTCTTCCTTAGTCAAATACATCTTAAACCTCAAGGAATCTTAGCCCTAACGTAGTCATCCCGGCCGCTAAGAGGTATAGTAGCATCTAATCCCAGCTTGGTGGTAAGCCCTGTCTTGTTAGCGCTTGGATCAAGAGAAGAGCCCCTAACATTCTCTATCATCACGATATCTCTATTGCCTTGGAACCTTGTCGCTATAGCGAACTCTACCTCGGCAGGATTAAAAACATCTATATCCTCGTCCACTACCACAACATGCTTCATACTTGGATGACCCTCTAAAGCAGCATAAATAGCCCTCCTCCCATCATTCTCCCTCTCCTTGGAAATCGAGACAACACCGTGAAGCCAATTACATCCTCCTTCAGTTAGACAGACGCTAACAGGACGAGCTACCTTAGATACTGCCTCGAATATCCTAGGCTCCTGCGGCATGCCCATATAGACCTTGTGCTCCCTGCCAGAAGGAAGAAGAGCATGGTATATAGCGTCTTCTCTATGAACAATCCGAGTTACCTCTAATACTGGCTGCTTTCTCACAGCATCATACGTGCCTGTAATATCAACGAATGGACCCTCATCAACCCTCTCATAGGGAAGTATCCGGCCCTCAATAACGATCTCGCTCTCAGCAGGCACGTAGAGATCAACAGTCTCGCACCTAGCAATTTCAAGGGCTCTGCCTAAAAGCGAAGACGCAAGCTTAAACTCGTCATAACCCGCTGGCACAGAGTATGAGGATGCGAACATCACAGCAGGATGAACCCCCAGCGCCACCGCAACCTCAAGGGGCCTATCCCCTTCTTCTGCCTTCTTATAATACTCGTAAAGATGACGCTCGACCAGCCTAATTGCGAACCTCCGCTTACTAATAACCTGCATTCTATGCACAGAGACATTCCTGCCTAACTCTTCATCTTCGGCTATAACTATACCAGAGGTTATATAATTCCCTGCGTCCTTCTCGAAATACTTGGGGATAGGCAAGTCATCTAGGCTTTTTTTCTCAATTGTAGCCCTCATATCCTCAACCACCACTGGCTCCACGGGGTTTTTAAGAGCATTAGACACGTGAGCTATAAACCCATTCTTAGTGGTTCCAAGGGCATCACACATTCTCTCCCTAGACGGCACCAAATTGCCTACCATCTTAAACTCTGGGTACCCTCTGAGCTTCTCAAAAAATACAGTCTTATCCTGGTTATGGAAGAGTATCTTAGATACCTCATACTCTGTAGAGACTTCATCCTTAATAACCAAATCTTTCCTCAGAAATCTCCTCATTTCCCCCATCTCTTGTAAAGACTGTTCTCTATACCAAGGGAGTCAAGGATTTTGCCAACTATGAAATCCACCAGGTCACTAACCTTCTCGGGCTTATGATAGTAGGCAGGCATAGCCGGCAAGATAGTTACCCCGAGCCTTGCGAGCTTCAGCATATTCTCCAGATGAATAGCGTTAAGAGGCGTTTCTCTAGGCACAAGGATTAACTTCCTATTCTCTTTTATAAGGACATCCGCGCTCCTAGTTATCAGACTTGAGGAGTACCCATTAGCAATAGCTGACAGAGTCTTCATGCTGCATGGGACTATAACCATCGCATCCAAGCCATAAGAGCCGCTGGAGAAAGGAGCTTCAAGGTCATCCTCACTATAACAGTCCCTAAGTATGTTCGCCTCACCAACTTCATGCTTTATAAGCTTCCTTGCAGCATCAGAGACCACGCAGGAAGTTTCAACACCCAGCTTCCTGAGGACCTCCAGCAACCTTACACCATAAACAGTGCCGCTAGCACCTGTTATTGCAACCAATATCATATGATTTAAAGGAATCTCCCTAAGTTTTTATATTTTTGTATCATTAATGAGGAAAAAACATTTTAAATACGCCCCAGCATAGTTAAATCAAATGGGGAAACTTGATAAAATAAAGGAGGCCTACTCCGAGCACAGGAGAAGCCTATCCTATATCTTTATAATTTTAATCATAGTATCGGGCTACTTTATAGCCGGAAAAATTATAGAGCAACCAAAAGTAGGTATAATCAGAATAGATACCTCGATAATGAGCATGGATACTGCCAGCAAGATAGCCGAGATGATGAGGTACGCGAGAGACAGGGACGATATTAAGGCAGTGGTTCTCGAGATAAACAGCCCGGGAGGCGAAGTCACAGCTACTGAAGAAGTATACCTCAACGTGCTGGAGTTGCGAAAGGTCAAGCCGGTGGTAGCCTCCATTGATCAGATCGGTGCGAGCGGGGCATATTACATAGCATCTGCCTCAAACCTCATATACTCTAAGCCTGCTTCCTTCGTAGGTAGCATAGGAGTGATATCAAGGCTACCGAAGCCTGAAAAACTGGACGAAGAAACCATATCAACGGGACCATTTAAGAGGACAGGCTTCTCACGGAGAGACCACATTTACAACATAAAACTCGCCCAAGAAACCTTTCTCCATGCAGTAATGCTGCAAAGAGGCAGTAAGCTGAACATCACAAAGGAAGAGCTTGCAAAAGGAGCAATATACATGGGGCTCGAAGCCTACCGCCTTGGACTAGTAGACAATATTGGCTCTACAAGCGATGCGATAGCAAAGGCAGCTGAGCTGGCAGGAATAGCTAGATACGGGATTGTAGATATAAACGAGGAGCTGGGGATAAACTTCTTCCTATTCTTCTCAACCTACGTCAATGAAAGCTATTTCGCTATAACCAATACAGTGCCGGTGAACTACTACCTATATATGGAGTTTGAAGAATGAAGTATAAATGGGTATTAGCTATAATCGCAGGATTGTTTATCATCCAGTTCTTCTCATACTACCAGGGCTACTACCAGCCGCCTTCAACTGAGAGCTATCGTATTGAAGAAATAGAGGCACCAATGGTTCAGCCTGAGGCTTTCACAGACAAGTACGAGTTAGGTAATGGAACTGTGGTGTTCTACCATGTGAACTCGAGCTATACTATTCAAGAGATAACCCCATTAATCACGAGGCTCACATCTAGAGGCTTTTACTCGGAGTTTCTAGACGATAGAAACCTTCTAGCTGAAAAGCTTAAGTACACTGATTCTCTTGTAATCATCTTACCTGGTACACCCTTCGACAGCGAAGAAGCCGAAGAAATACAAAAATTCCTAGATAAGGGAGGAAGACTTCTTCTAATATCCGATCCCCAGAGACCCAGCAGTATAAACTCCCTTTCCACATATTTCGGAATAATATTCGAAGAGGGATACTTATATAACATGAAAGTGAATGACGGAAACTTCAGAAACATATATTTGGAAGAGTTCGCAGATACCAATGTAACCCACGGCCTTAAAAAGGTGGTTTTTTACTCCTCCTGCCCAATAGATTCCCAAAATGGAGTTATTTTTGGAGACGAGAACACCTTTTCATCTAGAAGCGAGGTAAGAAAACAGTATTCACCAGCTGCGCTGGTCGGCAACATACTGGCTCTATGCGACCTGACTTTCATGCTGGAACCCTACGACAATATAGAGGATAACCCTCAGCTGATAAGCAATATAGCAGACTTTTTGACTCATGCAAAACGTAGCTTCCTATTGGAAGATTTTCCATACTTCTTCAGAGACGAGGTCGACATCTATTACACTGAATCAAAGCTATTTAAATACGCTTTTGAGATAAAGGAGATCCTAGGTAAAAAGAGCAGGATAATATCTAAGGAAACCAATAAAGACATGGTGATCCTAGGACTATACGACAGTTTCGTAGAAGTATCAAAGTACCTCGAAGAAGAGAATATAACAATAACAAGCCAAGAGATAAGTATCGGAGAAGCTGGAAAGATAAAGAGAAAAGACACCTCCCTAATCTATCTAAACCAGGATGATAGGAGAAACGTACTAGTAATACTAGCGGACAGCGAAGAAAAAATGGAGAATACGCTCAGAGCCTTAAAAAATGGGACAATCCAGAAGTACCTACTAAATAGAAAAACTGCTATCCTTCTTTAAAGATAACTCCCAAGATTCTCACATGCTTTTCTAACTTCTTTCAAGTTCTCCTTTGGAGCATAAACTCCTATATTCCACTGTCTCTTCTGCGCCTCCATAAGAATCCCGACCAAGGCAGACTCGTCAGCAAGCCTTGAAATCTTCCCATTTATATATATCTCCGCATCTACCTCCTTGTACTCTGGTAGAGGGGGAACATCCAAAAGAACATAGCCATACTCCAATCCGCAGTCCCCCGCAATACTTTTCTCTATGTTCTTCCATTTCTCTACATCTTCTCTCAGCAACATAAGCCTAGACCTAAGGTCCTCAGACAGCTCTGTCCAGCTCCTAACATAGGCTTTTTTAAAGAGCCGCCTCTCGTCAAATCTTCTCCCAATATCTCTCACATAGCCTTCAGAATTCCTGAAAAGATTCTGAATGTCATAATCATCCATCTTATAAAGCATCCGGTAGTCTAGTCCTTCCTCAATAGCCTTCTCAGTCGCTTTTAAGAACATCGCATCCGCGATCCGGCTTGCATGATGAAGATAAACCGTAGGGATCATAAGAAACCTCGCTACAAGAAGAGCCTCCACGGCCCTCAAACCTCTCTCGGAGATAACCAATGAGCCATCCCTGATCTCAGTTGTGTTGAGAATCCTATCCAAGTCTATAATCCCATAAGCCACGCCGGTATGATGAGCATCCCTAACTAGGTAGTCCATCCTATCAACATCAAAGTCGCCACAGACTATCTTACCGAGGTATCCGCTTCCACCAAAAACTATCTCTCCGATCTCCCTAGGATCAATACCTTCATCATTAAGAACCTCAGCTATATTCGACTTCTCAACAATCTCCCTGCTGATCTTCTCATGAGGCTCCTCCAGATATCTCGCTAAAAGCTCCTCAGAGGTATGAGAAAGAGGCCCATGACCCACATCGTGAAGAAGCGCTGCCAGCCTAACCTTGATCTTCTCTTCATCACTGAGCCCTAGTCTTTCTGCGAGCCTCCCTGCAAGCTCAAGCGAGCCAAGAGAATGCTCGAATCGTGTATGATTAGCACTCGGATAAACAAGCTGGGTCATTCCAAGCTGTTTGATCCTTCTAAGCCTCTGAAGCTCAGGGGTATCTATAACTCGAAACTCAAGATCCGAAAGAAAAATATCACCATGAATAGAGTCTCTAATAATCTTGCCCTTGGGATGACCTTTAATCCTATGAGTAAATTTTTCCATATTATAAATAAGTCTATCCACTATAGATAATAATCTTCCCCTTAATTCTATAGAACAATGCCACCAAAAGTCAACAAACCCCCCGATTTTATATTACTAATCGCTTAATAATCAATCGATAATGAATTCTCGCTTAAAAATAATATTCTACGACTTTAAGACAGCAACAAGAAGGAGATCAATATAACAGCTAAAAATGGCCAAAACGCATGATAGAGCTACAGGAATTTCTAGATTTTTGGGATCGATACAATAAAGACACTGCCCTGCTTCTTCTTATGTATCTGGCCCTCTTTGTCACGATTTTCTACCCAATTATCTTCTACCCATATCCTGCCATTATGCAACTCAATTATACGTTTAGCGATAGCCAACCCAAGACCGGTTCCCTGAACGCCTTCTTTTCCGCCCCGGGTAAATCTTTGAAATATCTTCTCTTTATATTCGTCTTTTACACCAGGCCCCTCGTCCTTTACGAGTATCTCCACTTCTTCTCCAGAATCCTCTGAGGCAATAACTACTCTGCCTCTTTCTGGACTATATTTCGCCGCATTAGAAAGTATGTTATAAAAAACATCCTTAAGGTAAGGAGCGGCTTTTACCATAAGCCCCCTTTCGATTTTATTCTCAACAGTGATTTTCTTCGAACTGAACTGGTACCTCAGGCTTTCAATAGCCTCGTCTATCATAGAAGCAACATCAACCGTTTCTAATTCTACTTTGTCTAGCGCCTCCAGCTTAGCGTATTTCGCCGCCATTTTCACCTGGTCCTCAAGCTTAATCGCGGTTCTATGGATGATATCTACATCATCGACATCCGCAAAGCGAGGGTCATCTTTCATTAGCTCGGATAACCCCTTTATTAAGCCAATTGAATTTAGCAAATCATGCCTCATTATATCAGCGAAAAGATCCTTCACGCCTAGTGCAGCTTTCAGCTTCTCCGCAGAACGTAACTCTTCGGCATAAAGAGAGGCAAAGAGCAACCCAAGAGGTACAGTAGATAATACAAGAGCGAATTCCAATGGAGCTATTTCCAAAAGATGGCCAATAAACTCTTTTCCAAACTTTTTATACCAATATATGAAGTAAAAAGCATTTAAAACTATACCTGAGATAGCTATTAGGTAAACCCCTCGATATTTCATCATAAAATACATTGTAAGAAGGCTTTTTTAAATTTTTTTTAATTGAATCAAGAAAAATGGATGGCAAACAATTCATAACTCACTTCAATTCGTGTTTTTTCATCAGCTCATCAGCCCATTCTATAGCATCCACCAGAGGGAGTTCCTCAGCCAAAAAAACAAAAGCAATCTCGCTGATCATCCTTTTAAGGTCCTCTCGAGTCATCTTCTTCTCAGCCCAAATGTAGTCCCCCATAATTATCTGGAAAGTCTCTTCAGTTTTTTTTCTACCAAAAATCAGCCTAAGAGAATCCTCTACATCCCGAATAACATCCACTGAAATAGAATCGAATCTCCTCATATTTCTCAAATATAAATCATATTTTTCATGCCATTCCTTACTAATATCGGCTTTATCTACGACACTAGATGTCTCCACAGCAAATAAGGCAAATATTCTCTCTCCTATTTTATCGATAATCTCAGAGATGCTTCTACCTAACTCAGAGACATAGTAGATTCCTTCTTCGTCTTGATCAATAATACCTGAGGACCTTAGCACTCTAAGATGAAAACTCAGCTTAGGAGGCACGTTATAGCCGAGTTCATCATATATCTGAGTGAAGGTAGACTTCCCTTTCCTCCTGAGATAGCCTAGAATTTCCATTCTCTTAGGATTAGATATAGTTCTCATAACGTCCTTAACTTTTAAATCTGTGATAATAGCTTTAATCTGATCCTTCTCCTCATGAGTTAAACCCTCTGCGATGAGTAGCAGAACAGCATGTTCCTGGAGAACTTTCTCACAAAACCAGTTGATTAATTCAAGGGCTCTTTGAAGAGATAGTACCTCTATGAAATCCCTAGTTCCATCTATAATCACGATATCTTTTCCTCTAACCCCTTCAGTAAAAGCTTCTTTGATCGCCTCTATGTCCTTAACATACACCGCATCATCCTTCTTAACCCTGCTCAGCCCCTTTATCTCCGCATCCTCTAACATAAATTCCCTCGCTAATTGCTCTGGATCGGTGAATGTTAATGCCAGGCCCTTTTTACCCATAAAAACATGCTTCGAAAAGGCTGTCATCGCATCCTTCCACGAATCCACTAAAAGAATGCTTCCAGGAGAAAACTCCTTCCTAGGCTTAAAAACAAGACAATTCTCTATGGACCTCATCCTCTTAGCACAATAAGCTACTCTATAACATTCGGGACAGCTGCCCACCTTCATTATCTCCAATACGCAGGTCAATGCTTCACAGGTTTTCTTGCTCTCTTCAGCAGCACAAATTTCACATTCGCCAGCTAGATACTGATCACAGAGCCCGCAGTTAATCCCGCAGAGAGAAACCCGGTTATCCATTCACTTTCCTCCATTATCCCAAAACCCATTTAATAACCTTAACCAGCTCTGTTCTCTCCACCGGCTTAACGAGATACCCATCACACTTAGAATAATGAAAGCTTTTCAATTTGTCTTCTCTTTCCCCTTTAACAGTTAACATTACTACCGGAATGCCGCTCATCTCAGGGTCGGACTTTATCCTCCTCACAGTTTCCCAGCCATCGATTCCAGGCATCATGATATCCATAAGGATTAAGTCAGGTTTTTCCTCCCTTAACTTTTCTAAGCATTCCTCACCACTTATAGCCCCAACCACTTCATACCCCTCCTTCTCCAAAATCTTCGAGATCAGGAATATTATATCCTGCTCATCGTCTACTATCATTATTTTAGTCATAAATATTAGAAAATATACGCTTATAAAATAAAAAGAATATGGAAAAACGCGCTTAAAGAAGAATTTAAACCTATTCGTTTAAAGATCCGAGCAACTGCCTAATAGTATTAACTAGCTCATCTTTATTGAGTGGCTTGGGAAGATGAGCATCCGCTCTGGCATACTCTAGGCTCTTCCTTATATCCTCCTCATCTCTCCTAACAGAGACCATGACAACAGGCGGGCTGTGAGAGTTCCTTTCTTTAATCTTCCTACATGCCTCCCAACCATCCATACCCGGCATCATAATATCCATAACAACTAAATCTGGTGAGATTTCATCAAGCTTCTCTAAGCACTCCTCGCAGCTCTCAACACCAACAACCTCAAATCCGGCTCTACTTAAAATAAGCTTATGGACGTAGATAACATCACTATCATCGTCCACCACCATAATCCTAGCCATTTTGAACCTCCCCCGTTTCATTATCTTTTAGCATCCCAATAATCTCAGTCTTAGAGAAGCAGATATACTTTTCAGGTTCCCCCTCAACCTCGGCCTTAAGAACTGATATCTCATGCTCATATCTCTCCGTTATAGCAGGTACTACAGTATTCTGATATCTGTTCTCCACCAGCGAGATGGAAAACAGATTTGCTAACATCACCCATATCACTAGGTTCATATAATATACCTTATTCAAATACCCTATCCTCTCCTACTAAGGATATTAATCAAATCTCTGTCGTCGGTCATTATCACGAACGCTCTCTTGCCTACTGCCGCCTCGAACCTATCTAACAGCTCGGAGATCTCTACGTCTAGGATATTAAGAGGCCCCCTCCCCCTGGGGCCTCCATCTTCCACAGCGTACCATAGCTTGGTAGGTCCCACGAGTTCGTAATCCACCAGCCCAGCGTCCTTAAGCTTATTAAGGTATTTAAGAACCGTTACTTTGCACATATCGGCTTGTTCTACTATGTCTACTGTTTTAACTCTGCCATCACGTCTTATAATGCGGAGGAGCTCTTTTTCCTTATTATTCACTCTTCTCCACCTCAATTATGTATCATAGTGCTAATATATTAAATACTTTTCGGTAATGTATATAATAAATTAACTTTTGTTTATACAACATGGAAAATTTTTTATATTAATATTTTACTGTGTAATTATACAGAAATGTATAATTTTAAACAAAAGTGTTTAATCCGATGGGAATCGGAGGGGAATATAAACTACCTGGAAGAATTCATTAGATTTATAAGACCAAAAATTTGCTTATTTATTACTGGAATTGCAGTTACGGGATATCTACTGTTTAACCCGATAAATACCACATTTTTTTATGTAGCATTTTCCTCCTTTTTTGCAGCTGTGGCTGTTTATACATTTAATCAATTTACAGATAAACAAGAAGATTTGTTAAATAAAAAGAGATTAAATTTTTTTATATTAAATAATCATGCATTGACTATTATTTTTTGTTTCCTTTTTTTAAGCATTGTTCCTGCCTTTTTTTTGTCTACTAAATCGCTAATAATTTATATAAGCTGGATTATAATTGGGATGTCATATTCTATCTTTAGAATTAAAGAGATATTTCCTCTAAAAAATATTTACACTGCTTTATTTATGCCTCTTGGTTTCCTTGTTGGAGCTTTATCTAATTCGGAATTTACATTAGAAATAGCAAAAGTGTTCCTTACTATTGTAGTTTTAGTATTTGTTGTAAGTTTAATTGGTGATTTAAGGGATTTTAAAGGTGATAAAAGCGCAGGTATACCTACTGTTGCTGTTGTTTTAGGGTATGAATTAACAAAGAAAATAGCACTATTCTGCCTATTGATATTCATAGGTTGGCTATTTTACTTAAGGTATATAGTATTTTATTCTATACTTCCTTTTGTATTTCTTGCACTTTTTTTTCTAATAAAAAATGATATCCTCAAAACTAGAATCTTAATTTTGTCTTCGTTTATGTTTTTACCTATTTTCTTAGTTTTAAAAAATCTTTTGGAGGTAATTTAAAAATGTGTGTAGTAACTTTTGATTGGGAAAAAAATGATGCAATTGAAAAATTTAAAACATTTAATAAGAAGAAATCCATATCTTGGGCTGTAATGGAAGTTACAGAAGCATGTAACTTCAGTTGCAAATGGTGTTATGCTAACGCGGGTAATAATCAAGGTAATGGTAAGTACCTCAAATTAGAAAAAGCTAAAATTCTCATTAAAACCTTGAGCGATATAGGAGTAAAACAAATTACTTTTTCAGGAGGAGAACCAACGCTGTATCCTCATCTTACGGATCTCGTAAAATATGCTAAAGACTATGGATTGATCATACATATGAACACAAATGGCTATTATCTAAACAAAAGTAGGGCTAAGGAATTATATAAGTCAGGCTTAACTCAGATTCAAACGAATATCGACAGCCTTGATAAAAATAAACATGATAAAGTTCGCGGAAAAAAAGGGTCATTTGAGAGGACAGTTAAAGCTTTATATAATGCCATGGAAGTAGGGTTAACTTGTGTTTCGCAAACTGTATTAACTAAAGAAAACGAAAAAGAAATATTAGATATTTTTAAATTTGCAAGGAGTATCGGTATTCAGAGATGTAGAGTCTGGGATATGGCTCCTTCAGATGGAATTGCTAAAGATAACTTTTATCTAAAACCAACAGACTATATCAGTACTTTAAAAAAGTTATATGAGTTCGCAGTAAGTACTGGAGCTACGAACATAGAATCAGCTGATCCTTTATTTCCTGGAGAACTGAAAACAGAGCTTAAAATATCCGGAGGTTTTTGTGTAGCAATGGCTGGATTAGTTTTAATTATATCTACCCATGGCGACGTTTATTTCTGCTGTGCGAAGAGAGATCCTATGTATAATATATTTGATAATTTAGAAACAGGTTCAATCGATGAATTTCACAAAATGAAATTAAAAGAACATTATAATAAATTCTATAAGTATCCTTCTAATTGTATCGGGTGTCATAGTTTTAAAAAATGTAGAGGAGGATGTGTCATAAGACGTGAATATTCAGAGGAAAATAAAGACTACTGGTGTAACAAATTTAACATAGGAATTAAACCACTAATAATACCAGCTTAAATTTTTTCAGAATACACTATACTGATTTTTTTATAGCTTCTTCTGACTTTAGTTACTCTGAGATTCGTGTTTAACAACCACAAGTAGCCCTCGACAGTCTTAATTAAAAAATCCCAATTATCCTTATCCTTTTGTAGACCGTAAGGAGGATTTCTTATTTCTATAACTATCCATTTAGGCTTTCCAAATAGAGATATTTTTATAACCCCCCATCCCATTACTTGCATAAGTGTTTTAAGCAATTTAAGTTTTTCTTCTAGACTACTGCTTTTTTGAACTAATTCTTCAAAAAATTCCTTAGCAATGAAGGGTATTCTTTCACTTAATCTCCCCCAATTGCTTAATAAATGAAAAATTGTATTTTCCACAGGAGGCAACATTTTTCCTCTAAAGAGTAAACGGTTTTTATGATCTAATTGTAAAATATTTGATTTTAATGAATCGCTTAATGAAAAACCTTTAATTTCAGGTAAGTAATTTAATTTTAGATAGGTTTTTTTATCCTTAGATTCTAAATCAAAATAGACATCTCTGTATTGGAATTTATAAATACAATACTTCTTGGTTTGCTTTGAATAAATACATTCTGCACTTTGTTTTTTTAATAAACTTAATATTCCTTCATAATATCCAATTAAAACTTGATTTTTTCCAATTATCCTTGTTACGGCTTCATTTTTTGTTTTGACTTCTATAATCCTCTTATTTTTTGACGCCGATAACTCATCCATTAATCCCAAATTAATCCAAATTCCAGACATAACCAAATCTAAGAATATATGGGGCGGTAATTTCTTAAAGACTGTGGGAACTAATTGCTTTGTTATTAATCCCCCCCATTCTCTCCCGATATCCCTTAAATCTTGACTGAAACCTGCTTTTTCACATTCTTTTATATAATTCGCAATAATATCTTCAAAAAAGAGAACATGCCTCCTTTTTCTAATCTTAAATTTATACAATATCCCCCCTACCGTGACTTCCATTATATTCCTTTTAAGAGAAGTTGAAAGGCGCATAAATATTATTTTATATTATCATTCTCTTACTTAACCGTAGCCCTTTACTATCAATTTTCAACTCATATGAAATTTTAGGCTCAAAAGAAGTATATCTCATCTTATCTATCGTCAAAGTCCTCATTGGCCTTTCTTCAAACTCTGAGAAGGTTAAATGCAATACGCCGTCACACTCGAAGGACTCTCCATTACCTGAATCTATCCCATTATCAGTCTCGCAAATTAGTAGGCTACATCTCACCTTCTCACGCAGATACCTCACCAAAAGAGTTAACTGATATCTATAGTCTCTCTTATCTACCGAGAATAAGAGAAGCTTATTGAGGTTATCTATCACCAGCCTATCTATCTTCGGGTACTTCTCTATCATGCTTATAAACCCATCAACATTGATATCCTTTCCCAAAGTTATCCCTTTAATAATTAAGTTCTTATTCTCATAATCCAATCCTATGCCCCTACACGCCCTCACCAAATCGCCTTCACTTTCATTAAAGCTGATATAACAGCCCTTCTCGCCTTGTAGTGCTCCCTTTACTACGAAATTCAATCCAAATAAAGTCTTGCCAGTACCAGCTCCTCCGGAAAGCAGTACAACAGTGTTCTCAGGAAACCCTCCTTGAATGAGAGAATCCAAGCCCGGCAAACCCGTTTTAATCCTAGCCATAGTCATTCCTCATACTCTGGTATAAGGCGAGACTTCTGCAGCTTTATAAGCAAATATTTCTCGCCGCCAGCTTCAAATAGAGAAGCTGGAACCTTTTTTGGAAGCATGATATCATGCCTCCTAAGAAGCCTAGTAGGAACCATAATCCTATTACCATGCCCAAGCTTTCCGGTAGTAAGACTTAAAGACAAAAAATTGTCACCCTTGGGCACAACTAAGAAGTCCTTCTCAGATCCAAGAAGCTTATACTCGTCGTGAGCCACTTCTAACGATATCAAGATATCGTTTCCCTCCATGCTAACTTTTTTTAGCTTAGCCATGTTTATACTTAAGACATTAAGGTTTAAAAATATTACTTTTCTCTTAAAACCTGTGCTACCGCCTTTCTATTCCTCGGCCCATCAAACTCTGCAAAGAAAATCCTCTGCCAAGTGCCCAACTGCAACCTCCCACCTTGTATAGGTATAAGCTTAGAAGGACCCAGCAATATAGACCTTAAATGAGCATCCGCATTCCCTTCAAACCCCCTATCATGAGCATATCCTCCCCCCCGAGGAACCAGCTTCTCCATCAGTTCCTCAAGATCCCTTAAAAGGCCAGACTCATTCTCGTTTACGATTATAGCTGTCGTAGTATGCATTGTAAATACGTTAACAGCGCCCTCATCAACACCCATGCGAGATACTACCTCCTCTACCTCAGAAGTGATATCTATAAACTCAACCCTCCTAGAAGTCCTAACCTCAATAATTTCTCTGCTCAACTACACCACCCATTACATTCTACCAGTAGAAAGATTTAAGTTTTTTTGGATTTAATGCGAATGCCATGAAGCTTCTCTTAATACATGCGGATTACATAGAATACCAAGCCAAATCTAAGACAAAACTGGCTGAAGAAGTGCCTGAAAGCATGAAAAACCAGAGGGCAGAGGAGTCCCTCGTAGCCTTCATTGCAGTAGAAAAGAGCGACGAAGAAGACCCAAAGCAGGTAATATCGAAGGCCTGCGAAGAAATCGAGAGGGTTTACTTAGAGGTAAAGGCCAAGAACATAGTCGTTTACCCCTATGCCCACCTGAGTTCTTCACTAGCTAAGCCCGCGATAGCAGTAGACATACTCAAAGGGATCGAAGGAAAACTCTCAGAAAAATATGAGGTGAAGAGAGCGCCGTTTGGCTGGTATAAAGCCTTCGAGCTACGGTGCAAAGGGCACCCTCTTTCAGAGCTATCAAGAGAGATCACTGTTGGAGCAGGCAAAGAAGAGATATCAAAAGCGGTGATAGCAGAGCAAAAGCTTAAGAAAGAATACTATATCCTAGACTTAGACGGCAGGCTAGTTCCAGCAAGCGAGTTCGACTTTTCAAAATATCCCAGCCTGAAAATCTTTTACGAATACGAGACCTCGGGTAGTAGAATAGCTGAGGAAGAGCCGCCTCATATAAAGCTGATGAAGGAACACGAGCTGGTAGATCACGAGCCAGGATCAGATCCAGGAAACCTGAGATGGTACCCAAAAGGAGAACTCATAAAATCACTACTAGAGGAGCATGTCAATAATATACACGCGGACTACCAAGCCATGCGAGTCGAAACTCCGGTTATGTATGACTTCGAACATCCAAAGCTAAGCAAGTATCTACACAGATTTCCAGCTCGACAGTATGTAGTAAAATCAGATAAAAAAGAATACTTCCTTAGATTCGCAGCATGCTTCGGGCAGTACCTAATAAAACATGACATGACCATCTCATATAAGCACCTGCCAGTTAGACTATACGAGCTAACTCACTACTCCTTCAGAAGAGAGCAGAGTGGAGAACTCTCAGGATTAAAAAGGCTAAGAGCTTTCACTATGCCTGATATGCATACTCTATGCAAGGACATGGAGCAGGCAAAAGAAGAGTTCATAAACCAATATAAGCTGAGCATGAAATGGATGAAAGATCTAGATCTGGAATATGATGTCGCTATTAGGCTTGTTAAGGATTTTTACGAAGAAAATGAGACTTTTATTAGAGAGCTATCCAAGCTTGTGGGAAAACCCATACTCATAGAGCTATGGGAGCAGAGGTTCTTCTATTTCGTGATGAAGTTCGAGTTCAGCGTAAACGACGCCCTTAATAAAGCGGCAACCCTCTCTACGGTGCAGATTGACGTAGAGAACGCAGAGAGATTCGACATTACTTATATAGATGAAAATGGAGAGAGGAAACACCCCCTTATGCTTCACGCCAGCATTTCCGGAGGCATTGATAGGAATCTCTACGCTATCCTCGAGAGGGAGTGGATAAAGGCCAAGGAGGGGAAAAAGCCTATGCTGCCCTTATGGTTGTCTCCAACACAGGTTAGGCTTATACCCGTTGCCGAGGGCCATATAGAATACTGCGAGAAACTTCTAAAAACGCTTCAAGAAAACGAGATTAGAGCAGACCTGGACGACGAAAGCCTCACTCTACAAAAGAAGATAAGGAATGCTGAAAAAGAATGGATCCCATTTATAGCTGTGGTGGGAGACAAAGAGATAGCAGAGAATACTCTCTCCGTTAGGGTAAGATCAGAAGGAGGGGCTCAGAGGACTATGACTATGAGAGAACTCATAGATAGGATTAAAAAAGAGACTAAGGGAAGACCTTTCAAAAAGCTTACTTTACCTGCAAAGCTCTCAAAAAGACCACGGTTTAGGTAATCCCCATGTACCTCGGTAAGAGCCAGATATTGAAGAGGATAAAAGAGGAGGCCTTACTCATAGACTATGAGGAAGCTAATATCCAAGGGGCAGGGGTAGACCTCAGGATAGAAAAACTATACGAGGTAGTCTCAGGTGCCTTTGTAGGCAAGGAAAATAGGAAGCTGCCTGAGATAGAAGAGGTAGAAGAATTCACCCTAAAACCGGGGAGATATTACCTATGTACAACCAAAGAGAAGCTGAGAATGCCGCTAGACCTAGTAGCTTTCATCTTCCCTAGGTCAACTATCTTCAGGTGTGGTGCTTCACTAAAAACAGCCGTGATAGACCCAGGATACAAAGGCGCTCTTACCATTGGAATAAAAAACGAGTCAGAATTCGAAATAAGACTTGAGAAAGGAGCCAGAATCGCCCAGGTAGTCTTCTCCTTAGTACAGGGGGAATCCGAAGGGTATAACGGTAGATATCAGGGCGGTAAAATTAGATGATGCCCATATACAATGAGAAAGCCCTTATTTTATCTGATGCCCTAGTGGTAGCAGACTTACATCTCGGACTAGAATACGAGCTCTTTAGTAAGGGAGTCAAGATACCTTCCCAAGCGAGAACCATGGAAATTAAGCTCTCCAATCTCATAAAAAAATCCGGTGTGGGCAGGATTATAGTACTTGGGGATGTTAAGCATAACATACCTAAGACATCGTGGATGGAATACTCGGAGATCCCGCAGATGTTTAGAAGTCTCTCAGAGTTAGCTGATATAACCGTGATAAAAGGCAACCATGATGGAGATCTTGAGAAATTACTCCCAGATATGAGGATAGTAAAGAACCTTGAACTCGAAGAAGCACTACTAACCCATGGCCACCTAAAAATTCGGTCACCAATAGACTTCAAATATATAATAATGGGGCATAATCACCCCTGCGTAGAGTTCACAGACGAGTTCGGTAGAAGTATAAGGGAGAGCGCATGGATCAGAGCGAGATTAAACCGTAGAGCAGACGAATTCTACGAGGTTAAAAGAAATCCAGAGATCGTAGTGATGCCAGCATTCAATGATCTAATTTATGGGACACCCTTCAACAAAGAAGAAAAATTGCTTGGTCCACTATTCAGGCAAGGA
This sequence comes from Candidatus Hydrothermarchaeum profundi, assembly GCA_002011125.2. Classification (GTDB taxonomy): domain Archaea; phylum Hydrothermarchaeota; class Hydrothermarchaeia; order Hydrothermarchaeales; family Hydrothermarchaeaceae; genus Hydrothermarchaeum; species Hydrothermarchaeum profundi. The sequence continues at coordinate 752,792 of MTMF02000009.1, read as the reverse complement.
GTAGTCGACTTGAAAAACGCTAAAGCATATCTGCTTGACGGAACAATGTTGAAACTAAGAGATATCAGCTGATATTAAGGAGGCGCCTGCTGAAAGAGGGGGGCCTCATTTACCGAACAATTCTTCTCTCTTAATTACAAGAACTGCCGCAATAGCTATAACAATAATAACGGCTGCTGCGATAATCCCAGTACCAATTCCGCCCTCAGGCGATACTGGCATCGCTGTTGGTAATGGTGAAACCGTGGGCACAGGCGCTTCTGTTGGAGGAGCTGTTGGCGCAGGGGTCTCGGTGGGAGCTGGTGCCTTTGTAGGTGCGGGAGTCTCCGTGGGCACAGGCGCTTCTGTTGGCGCTGGAGCCTCTTCTTCTACATAGCCTGAGTCCTTTTCGCCTGTTATTGCAAAGTAAGAGAAGCCGGGCGTAATTGCTTTAAAGTAGATATAGGTGGCATCTCTAGATGTCTCACTTGTATCCAGCGACTCCCAGCTATTTTGCACATTTCTCAAAAGAACCACAGTGGCAGGATTAACATTATTTTCTTTTAACCAAGACTTCTCTATCCTAAATTTTATCTCCGCCTTATCAAGCTTGCTAGCAGGTAGGTTAGTAACGGTGATTTTAAGATACTTATATGGCTGCCCGGGAGGATCTGGCATACTCGCATAAGGCTTAGCGGCAAGCGATTGCACGCTTATCTTCACGTTATATGCGATATCCTTAGCAGTTACGACTATATCGGAGATGATATCCGCAAACTTGGTAAAATCAAAGACTACCGGCACGCCTATCGAAATAGATGAAATTGAGATGACATTACCCTCAGCAGCTCCACCTCCTCCACCGCCCCCTCCAGCAGGCGATATAGAGGTTTCTGTCACACCCGTAGTATATGTATCTGTAAACGAGGGATAAAATGAGCCCTTGTCGGTTATAACGGTACCACTTACCCCATAAACGCTAAATCCCGTTACATTGAAAACCCATGTTAGCGTCACAGTGCTGTAAGCAGGAATACTGCCAACATAATACATCTGCGGTCCAGACGCAATCTGCATATCATGGGCTGATAATAACTCAGAAATGTTAACCACTACGTCCTCAAAGGGCACATCGAAAGTAGTTATCTCCATTTTAGCAGGTATGGTCCACAAATTGTCACTAATTTTTACAGGAGAACTAGTATTGTAGAAGTTTATCTGCATATTTGGGCTTTCAAGCACTATCAACGCATTAGATGCAGTTGACGTTGCACTCGCACCTGTAGCTGTTGCGGTTATTGTGAATGGATTCTGATAAGTACCTACAGTATCGCCTTTGAGGATGAAGGATGTAGATTGCGAGCCATCAGAAGTGAATGTTATGGTCTTTGTGCACGTGTCACAGCTTACTCCATCTTTGGGTATGATAGTTACCGAGACGCTTGTTGTTCCACTAGACTGCTGGAGCTGTACTTCAACCGGGATAGTTATTTGAGCGCCCTTGTAAACCTCTGTATCGTAGTCACCTATTGTCACAGATAATGTTGCAGCGAACGCCGTAGGAATTAACACAAAGACCGAAAGTACTGTGATGAAGATTTTAAAGTTCATTTAGAATTCACCTCCTCCACCGCAAGTTGGATCATCTGGCGGACATTCTCCAGGTGCTGGTCCAAACATTTCCTCTTCTGACATGACAAATATACCCCTCTTCAGTGTTTCTTTATTACCCTCATTATCTTGGATAAGGAATGTATAGGAATAGTCGCCCCAACTTGCGTTTGTAAAGTCTAGCGTGAGATACCCAACGCCTTTTATTATGGGTGCACTAGCAGTTTGATTTAACTTCTCCTCAACTGGGCCCGAATAATCCCAGTATCTATGTATAACTTCTTTGATACTTACTGTTCCATTGATTGGTTTACCATAGAGATCCTTAGCTGTAACCCATAAAGTAACGTTTGTACCGCTCTCTATATCCCATTTCTCGCTGAAAGTATCTACTACCTTATTATCCAAATCTATACTCACCATCTGAGGCTCGCCCCATTCTTCCCCAATCATATGCCACCGTTCTGAAAAGTTCATATATCCATCAGAGTTACCAAGCTCTACTTGGTCGAAGTCGTAAGGAGCCCAATCACCTCCAAGGTCAACCCACTGCTCATCAAGTATAGTATCATCGTCCACGATGGCATTGGTTATCTCACCTACGCCATCCCAGGTTCCATCAAAGAATAAAGCATAATATTGCGTAGTATTATCAAGCTGCGGTGGGCCATCTGTTGATCGAAGGCTTGCGAGATACCAGTTAACTATCGACTTTACGCTGCTTTCCGTGAAGTTTGCGAAGTAGAAAGTATAGTAGTCATCAGCCACCCACGGAAGTGGATAAACATTCCTAGAATTAATCGTTAAATTCGACAAATACACTTTATCTTCCCAAGGCCTAGCTTGAATTACCGCCCAGCTACCTATTAAATTCCAATTGTCATTCAACTCGGGTATGGGCTCGCCTATAGAGTAGGTTTTCAATATTTTTCCATCAATGTTTCTTCCAATAGCCACCGTATCCATCGTTCCATACCAACCCTGGAGATCCTCAGCTGTCTTAGTGTCTGGAGAATTGTATATGAGCAGAGTATGAGTATCATTTAATTCTAATTTTCTTATTATCGCTTCTCCCTCTGTCACAACTTCCCATGGAGAATCAAGCACGATAACCGGCCTATTCCACTCGATTACAGCGCTACTACTAGTGACATCAATCAGGCGGAAGTCCGTATATCCAATGTTTTCTCCGACAGATGTCAGTTCATTATTCGCCTCTCTGAAGTTGTACTGCAGGTTAATAATGGTCACAGTAGCTGTACCAGTTGAAGGATCAGCGTTTGTTATTGTGAAGTTAAAGTTCCAGAACTCTGTGCTTCCACTTCCATTATTAAGTGATATAGTAACATTAACTGGTCCAACAGAGATGTTCTTAACATTCATCCCATGGATAGACTGAGTAGTATAATTTACGTGTGTATAATTGCCGTCTGAGATATCACTATCACCTGGCGTGTTATCGATATAAATCGAGCCATTTGTCGAATTGTACCATATATCTCTGAACTCCCAATCCCACACATGAAACATATCTGGTAAACCAGCCCAGCCCATATGCTCCATTCCAAGTGTACCGCTCTTTGGCACCATATCTGCGTTCTCTATTCTAAGGTTTCCTGCCTTTACGCTCCATTCTCTCAAGTTGGTTATTCGTCCATGGTCACCTATTTTTCCATTAACGATGAAAGTCCTAAGCTGTACAACAGGATACTGCCAGATATCGTCAATAACTACCCAATCAGTAGCCCCAAACTCCTGTACTTTTAAAGGTATCCTATATTCCCCATTCTTTATCCCGCTTGTATTTATATCCAATACCAAAATACCTGGCTTGCCTGACCAGTTCGTGGAGTTGATAGCAGGATTATCTAATGGGATCTTTTTAATTCCGCCAAATGGTCCGCTAAAGTCAAAAGCGATAAGATTATCCACCCTCACAGTTGCATTTATAAACTGTGATTTATTCCCTGGAGCAGTAATCATGACAGGTACTCTAATTATACTCCCAGGCCTGAAAGTTCCAAGGTCTACACCCCACCAGCTTGGGGTATTAGATGTAAACGAAACCTCATAATAGTTTGTAGCTCCTGAGAGACTAGCATAGTATCTTAAGTTAACGAGATATATTGGCATATTACTGCCGAAAGTAATAGGAGAACCACTGCTCGCATCTATCCCATCTCTAGTGAAGTTCGTAGTATTCGATATGTAAACACGGTCATACTTACCTGCTTCTTGTGTATCCGCTAGGATAACTAGGTATTGATCGTTATAATCGTAATCTCCATCGCCGTTCAGATCTATATTTCTCCACTCATCGTCCCACAGATTTTCTCCTCTGAGAAAGATCCCTGATTTTGATAAGGATAAGTTTATCTGGATAAGAAATTTTTCTTGACTCCACTCATCTCGTGTTGCGACAACACCGTCAATAGATTTTAGAGTAACTTTCCCTTCTTCCGAGTTAGTAGCATCCAGTTTAGTGATATTCCATCTAAAACCGTATGCATCAGTGAAAACATCTCCTTCGTAATACTTTGGAGCATTAGTGAAGTTATTTCCAGTGGTATTAACATAGAGTGCTGGGGTACCAGTGTTAGCGTCTTTATATACAAGCAGGAAATGCGTTTCTGGGTATGGGTAGTATTCAAAACTATTATTGACAACATCTAGTACTTTTATCGCATCATATTTAGAAGTTGAGGTTATCCCACTTGGTCTGGGAACCGATGATCCATCAGCCATCAGTGAGAAGTTTACTTTTCTATACAACTTATTGGATTCCTGAACCCTCTTCCTCATAAGATCCGGTAAGGAGATCGAGAGCCTCTCTACTCGGATGTTAAACCAGTCTAAGGTGGCTGTTCTCCCATTGGAGTCGTTCGCAGCAATTGAAAGGATATACTCTCCCTGTCTAAAGTTAGTCATATTGAATGTTAAATAGCAGGTGTTTCCAGAGCACTGTGCCTTCATGTCATTATTATTTTCAAGGTCTTTCCTGTCCATGACCTCTTCTTCAAACATGCCTCCAAACTTTCTAACAGACTTAACCCATGCAGAACTCAAATTATGCGGTGTCCCTCCGCTTCCACTCCAGAAATCATAGTCCTCATATCCTCTCACAGTTATATTAGCTATATCCGTTAACCCATACCGGGGAGGCCAAGTATCTTGATTTTCATCTCTCACGTCAAGAACAAATGACTTCGCATAGAACCAGACATCGGTATTATCCGTCCTGCCATCTGTAGTTGTAGCTTTTAAGGTAAGCATATACTGGCCCTCCTCTTTCAAAGTACCTGCAGGTATAGTTAAGCTACCAGAGCCGCTAGAATCCGTCTGCCCTGTTACTCCTAGTGAATCATTCACCAATACTGGAGGCTGCCACTTGTCGAAAGTGCCCATATACATGAGTCTCTCAGCTGTGATAGTAGCAGAAATACCAGTGAAATTAAATTCTTTTGTTTCTAATGTGACGCTTATATCCTTATTGAGAGAGACCTCCCAATTATTTGTCCAAGCCCAGAAATTGAAGTTTCTTATTTCAAACCAACCATAACCATAATCGGTTTGGTCATTAGTATCTACGATTTTTACCTTAACAACATAGCCCCCACTACTCCAAGACCCACTAGTCTTACTTATATTAAGTGTTGCTGTGCCATTTGAATCTGTTGTCGTAGACGATGCAGTAGCATCAACGGTCTGCCAAGTCCTATCATTTCTAACCTCTACCAGAGAAACCGTTATACCCTCTGCTTGCGTTTGGCCCAGTTGACCACCCTGAGCATTCCTAACTTCTACCCTCAAGATGATATTGCTATTAGAACCAAACACGGCCTTTCTACCGCCGTCCGTCTCAGAGCCTTCTACATAGGGATATGCCCATACTTGGTATAGTTTTTCTTGGAACCATCCGTCTCCGATCGCCGTCGTATAGTTTTGAACATACTCTGTTCCATTCCACTTCTCTACCGTAGCGTTTACTCTGAACCTAACAAAATGACCACCCATCTCGCTATCGTTTACTGTGAAGCAAAGATATGCATTGTTTTCTTCCTTGGTGAAATTCTCATTCACCATAGAACTTGTTACACTAGCTCCGCTCTCAGCTATAACCTCTATCAGTGTAGCATCATTTATCTTACTTCCATCAATAGGTCCTTTACCCGGATCATATCCTCTTATATTTAAGCAAATATCGCTACCGGGACTTATTCCCCACGTAAAGCTCTTGCTCTCCGCATCTACTGGCTCGCCCCATACGAATATCCTCTGGACTCCTATCGTATTGAAGGCGTATTGATCAGTTCCTTCTATTATTGCACTAACTTTTACTTTGTAGGTATCCTCCTCAAATGGAGCCTGGAAGATTATGACAATCGCCTTTTCGCCGAATTTTTCCTCCAGCCAAGTCTGTTCTTCCTCAGGCATGATCTCTCCGGTATCTGTAAGGAAATGGAAGAATCCGCTTATATTCATCACTGCTGCATTTCCATTTGCAATTATCTGGGATACATTCGCTTCTGTCGTATCCGAGAGAACCGTGTCACCTGTGAACTTGTTGTTTCCAGATGAATCATAAAATCCTTCCAGAGAAACATTGACCCCATCACCAGTTAAATCTGAGAGATTCAGAAAATCGCCGGTAGATAAGTCTGTAGCTGCAACAAAAATTGCTCCATACTCGCCTGGAGCAAATCCCTGAGAAGCACCCTTACCCTTTGCTAGAGGAGCTATAAATAGATTGTATTGTTTAACTACGATTTTATTGATTATCTTCTTTTTCTCGCCATTATAGTTTGAAATAAACTCAAGGGTGTAGGACCCAGGCTTAGTTGGAGCTGAAATTGTTTGGGTAATGGTCCCATTTGGCAGGTTCATGCTAAACCTACTATTGTATTCTGTTCCGGTGATAGAAACATTCACCCAAGTATTTGATATAGGCTGGTTAGAAGAGTCAAGAATGCTTACGGTAATGTTTAGGTCTTGACCAGGTTTAACTACATAAGCCGGGTTACCCTCACTATCTGTTATGAGGACATTAAGAGTGTATGTAGATACTTCATACGAAGCATGGCCTGCATCGTTGAGTATATAATGTTTTCTTCCCCCATCTGTATCCACAGATATGCTATAAATATAGTAGCCACCACTATTTGAAACTCCTATAACCCCATAATTCTTTATTATAGTTCCGTTATCATAGAACTTCTTAAGAGTGAGATTTTCATCGCTAACAGGCCCGCCGGATGCATTTGTTGCAATGCATAAAAGTTTTGCGTCTTCCCCTCCAGAGAACCTAGCAGGGATATCCTCCGCAAATATTATTTCAGAGCCAAATGGATCAATATATGCTATTATAAAGTTCTTATCGCTCAATTTTACCTTAGAGCCTTCTTTCAAGTACTTTATAACCGGGCTACCGCTGCTATCGCTACTTAAAGAGAAGTTCGCATCATCATCAATAAACGCCTCTTCGTACTTTCCGCTTGAAGCTCTAGGTAAAAGAACCCAGTACTCGGTATTATTATAAGTGAAATTCTTTGCTACCGCGCTACTGATGTCAATCGAGGAGTCTACAAACACGATATTACCTGAATTAACATCATTCAGAGAGAAAGGAGCAAGAGAGACCGGTATAGTTTCATTTACAAGGATAAGCATAAAGTTTTCAGCTGAACTAACAGTATAGGGTATCACCACAGAGGAGGAGCCAACCGTTATGTTTACAGTATAATCACCCTTATTAGCTGTGGCATCGGTAAAAGTGAAACTAAAAGAGCCAGAAGAATCTGTTTTAGCTGAGTCAGAAGAAACAATAGACTCCCCAAAGTAAATACTAACCCCTACGTTAACATCCGAGGCTAACGTAGTACCGCTATAGATTTCACCAGTTAAATTTACATATTCCCCCGGCAAGTATTTATGAGAATCTAAACTTGCGAAAATAGCATACTCAGCAGCATAGACGTTTGACATCCCAACAAGTAACACAGAAAACATGAAAAATAGCTTCCAAAAACTAAATTTCACCTTCCTACCTCCTCTGTTTAAAATTAACTAAATCATATTTGCATATTGTTACGCTATTTGTTAATTGCCCCAACATTTCTTATCCCCATACCAAAAAAAGCACTCATATAAAAGGGTTTCTTAAAAAAATATTTAATAATCCCCAATTTAGCCTTAACCTCCTTCTAACTCACTCCTATTCTCCCACTACTATAGATAAGGCCTTATATATGTTTTTGGTTACATTTATGCATCATTCTATTCAAAAAATGAATGTTTAAACATTACACGCTAAAATACCTTATAAAAATCCTTATTAAACAAAAGTAAACATAGTGCTCAATGAGAAATCAATGTACCTTTTATGTTGCCTCTCATCGCCCTATCCACATTCTCCAGCCTTTTGCCGTTTACCACCCAACAATTTATACCGTATTTCATAAGATACTTCGGCAACTCTTTATCTACGCAGGTAGTTCCAATTTTAAGAAGCTCTGTGGCTGATATCTCCTTAACATACCTTCCTCGGACAAGTACCCCATCAACATCCGTTAATTTGATGAAGATCCTTTCCCCCAAAAGCTTGGCTACATGACAGGCTATCGTATCCGAAGTTACATCCCAAGAGGCTTTAAGAGGTTCTTCTTCCAGTAGCCTTGAGGGTAAAAAGATAAAAGGGCGACTATTTCCTAACTCATAGCTTGAGGGAATACCTGAGATATCTGATAGAAAAAGTCCATATTGTTCCATGGCTAAAATAGCCATACGGTGAGCAGCCTTTTCAGAGATACCATAACCCGAATATATCCTCCTAACTAACTCTGCAAATACCCCTCCTCCCGGAACTATTACGGGATCATATTTCTTTAGTATCTTCAAGATTTCCCTTGAATATTCTAACAGGCTCCCACCGATCTTAACAAGCATATACGATAGTCAATAATACTTGATAAAATATTATTGCCCTACCCTCACTTCATCTCACGTCCCCTTATCCTAGCACCAACTCTCATATCTCTAATAGAAAAGATATAGTCATCAATGTGTTTATCCGTAAACTCTAGACCCGTCTTATCGAAGAAAGCAGGCCATCCTATCCTTGAAATCCACTCGCCCATTCTCTCATGAGGCTTAGCTTCACTCGCCCATGTCTCCACTATCTTCTTTACTACCTCCACTACCTCCGGCCACCTAGGAGGATTATTCGGCAGATAAGGAACCGCTAAACGTGAAAACGCTGGACCACTTCGAGTATTAGATACCTTCCCACCTACCCAAATAGAAACTCCATCGTTCTTCGCATCTGCAATAGGTACCCCCGGGCAAATACTATAGCAGATTCCACAATACATGCATTTATTAGCATCAATCCTAATGCTTTTCGCCTTTGGATTGGGCTTGATAGCGTAGGTAGGACACGAAGCTATCATAGTAGGAATCTCACATGCTTTTGATACTACCTCATCATTCACCTTTGGCGGACGCCTATGTACGCCGAGAACCGCTATATCCGAGCAGTGAATAGCGCCACACATATTCAAACACCCAGAGACAGCTATATTCAGTCTAGCAGGCAAGTCATCCCTCTGGAAGTAAGAGATTAACTCATCATAAACTGCCTTGGCGATTCCGGGAGCATCAGTTGCAGGGGTATGACAGTGCACCCAGCCGGTACACTGCACAATACTATGCATAGCGTTTCCTGTTCCTCCTATCGGTAACCCGAGTTTCTTTAACTCTTCTATCAGCTTATCTACATCATCTTTTTTCGGTACTATCCACTCAATACTATGTTTGCTGGTAAACCTTAAAGAGCCCTCACAGTATTTGTCAGCTAAGTCACACAGCTTAAGAACTGTTGAAGACGCTATAAACTTAGGCTGCCCGGACCTAACCGTGTACACCTCGTCCCCAGTACTCGAAACATGCTTAAATACTCCCGGCTTTATTAGCTCGTGGTATATCCACTTTCCATAGTTCCTTTTAAGGGTCTCCGGTAGCATTTCCTTATAATCAGGCGGTCCAAAGTCAAGCTCATCCATAGTTAAAGCCATCTCTCCTCACCTCACTCTTCTACTTCTCCAGGCCAATAGAACCAGAAAGGATTATTCCTAGGAGCTTGAACCATCGCTGGATGCGGCTTCAAACCAGTCTCTTTTAAGAACTTACCTGCTCCCAACCTGTATATAGTCTCGCCGATCCTCTCCTTTGTTCTGCCATTCTCATCCCACCAGTCAATGAGCTTGTATATGAGGTCTTTAAGCTCTTCATAGGGCTTTTCGAGTTTGATAAAGGGCATTAAAACCCATCCTAAAAAGGCTCCATATCTCCCCCTAGCCCTACCACCCATAACCAGGGTAGCACCCCTATCATCTCCAGGTCTAAGAGCCTTAGACATTTTTTGAAGGCAGAACATACAACGCATGCAGTTATCATTATCAATCTTAAGCTCCTCTCCATCCCACTGCATAGCATTTCCAGGACATTTCGAAGCTATTAAACCAATATCTACTCCCTTCTCAGCGTATTTCCTTACCTCCTCCTGGTTTATCTTAATATTATCCCTCCATGTTCCTACGACCAATAGGTCTGCCCTAGCTACACCAGCAATGCAATCAGTTGGACAACCAGCTATCTTTACTTTGAATTTGTATGGAAACCTTGGTCTATGCATATCATTCAATATCTCTTCGTCACTCATCAGCGTCTGATAGATATCCAAAGTATCTATCAGGGCCATCTCACACCTAGCGGGACCTATACAACAGCTTGCAGTCCTAAAGTCACCGGCAGAGCCCCCTATATCCCAGTGCTCCTTCGAGACTTCATCGAAGAAAGGCTCTATTTTATCTGTTTCTATGCCGATTAATTGAAAATCTCCGGTCGCTCCATGAAAGTTCATCAAGCCGTATGAGTACTTATTCCAGATCTCAACAAGCTTTCTCAACTTTTTTGTGCTGTAAAACCAAGCCGCTGGCTGTATCATCCGTATAGTATGGCAATCTCTAAGAATGTCATGCCGATCGCTAAGCCTGCCTATTACCCCCGCATCATATCCGGGGTAGCCTACCATCCCTCCATGAGTCCAGTGAGTTACTTTATCCTCATAAGCCAGCTCATATATTTTGAGTAGGCCTTTAAATCCCGTTTTCTTTATCTCTGTGACAAGACTCGGCCATGGACCTTTCTCAGCCTCATCCAAAAGGGGAGTATCCGACACTCTCACACCTCCTACCTTGAGTAATTAAGATTATGTTATATATAATCCAATATATGCTACTTTTTTGAGCATACCCCTGCACAACCATACTTTGGGCTTACGATATATTTTAAAATGTTTTGAAAGAGTAAAAAATTATGCGTCTTGTATGCTTATCTCTACATCACATTAAAATTCCTTACGCCGACTTTCTCGGATTTTATTTTAAGAATCCCGCAGAATTCTATAGGCTTTTTAGCGATGGGAAAACAATTTTATTTCAAAGTGGTACGAGGATTGAAGTCTACGCGTTAGTGGAAGAAGAAAAAGAGATCGATGATATCCTAGAAGTGTTATATAACGAGAGAAGAAAGGAATTCCTTATATACTACGATGAAAAGGCTGTGGAGCATTTAATGAGACTAGTAGGGGGGATCGAATCAAAGGTTTATGGTGAGACCTATATCCCTCGGCTGGTGAAAAGCTCCTTAGACTGCGCAGAGAAGAATTCCACCCTCCACCCCTTCCTAAAATCTCTATTTAAAGGAGCTCTCAAAGTCTCCCAGAGAGCGTGGAATGAAACTAATATTGGAGGAAGTCCTACTGTCGAAAAATTAGTGTTATCCTCTATTCAAAAGGAATTCCAGACTTTTGAAGGGAGAATAGTCATACTACTAGGAGCGGGCCTACTGGGGAGAAGGATTGCGAAAAAGATTAGAAAGCTTGGAGCAGAGATAGCAGTTGCTCATAGGCACTTTGACATCGCTAAACTTACAGCGGCAGAAGTGGGAGGTAGATCCATACTCTACAGAGATTTGATGAAAGCTGTGGAAAAAGCTGACCTATTGATATGCGCTACTTTAGCGTCTCATAACAGACTTACACCCGATATGCTTATACAGCCCTGTAACATTACAATTGCTGATGTCTCCCCCTTTGGAAATGTCGACCCTGAAGTAACTAAGATAACTGGTGTAAAACTTCTAAGTAGTATAAGATCCGCTGTACTAGCAAATATGGAAATAGAAAAAAACGCAGTGCCGGATGTAGAAAATATTGTCAAAGAAGAAGTTGAAAAAATGAGAAAAATATTTAAATGGAGATACTTATGAACTATTATGCCAACACCAGTAATAGACATAGCCGCTTGCGAGGGTTGCGGCACATGTGAAGCCCTCTGCCCAGATGTCTTCGAAGTGGTAGATGAAAAAGCAACGGTGATTAATCCCGACGGATGCGATACATGTGATTGCCAAGAGGCCGTTGATAGCTGTCCCGTAGGAGCTATAACACTAGAAGACTAAAGGACGATATACAACCATTGTCTCAGGGAATTACGAATAGACTCAGTGCGTAATATGTTTCATCAGGAACTTGCTAATTTTAGCATTTCTTCCACATTTATTTTCGATGGATTATAAATTATAAGATATACTATAAATATCGCTATGGCAGAAAGTATAATATGCCACTTTAACGCTCCAAAATGAATTCTCTCAAGGGCCTTAAACCTGCTTTCCTCGCTGTATAGATGAAACTTTTGAATTATATCTAGCATCCATATCGCTCCTATTACATTAGAGAGGTTCCCTATCAAAAGGAGGGGGCGTTGATAGTCGGCTAAAACTACCGCAGCTGCAGTCAAACCAACAAAGGGCAATATATCTGTGACATGGTGAGCACAACATGCAATCATAGAACCTGTCGAAACACAGCCTGTTGTAGCAACCTCTTTTTTCCCTTCGCCTTTCCCATATAGTCTGATATGGCTAAACAACCATATTTGTAGCCCAAAACCTCCTATGAGGGGTAGCAAAAAATACCACAACTCTCTAAACTCTGCCTTAAAAAGCTCGACTCCTCCACCTAAGGAGGTTATACCAATGTAGAGAATGGTTAAAGAAAAACTCCCTAAGAATGCGTAGATGTACCTCCTATCCACTTTATCACTCCACGTCCCACACAAACTCTATGTCTCTCTCTATCCCCTTAATTACAAGTTTCAAACGCTCTTGACTTAGAAGATCCCTCCCGCTTTTATCGAATCTTTCAAATTCCAATAGTCCAGATCTATGATGCCCCCATGAATTCTCTGATTCTGACCATTTTATTGGCTTATATCTCCTGCCGTCATTATCAATCAACTCAGTTAATTCCTCTATATCATATGAGAAGAGATCCCCCGAGTGGGTATCTAACCGAATATAAAAGGCTATAGAACTCTCGAATTTATCACCATAATTTGGATTTAAAAAAATAGCGGTTACTTCAATATTTCCAGGACTTACTCTAGTGTAGTACTCATCTGTCTTTTCTTGATTACCATTGACCGTCTTTGTAACATCTGCCTCGCTTATAGCTTCACTCGGAGTATTTGTAAGATATAGAATAAAAAACATGAGAATTAATCCCGTAGCCATTGCGGAAACCACGGCGAATATTAAATTTTTTTTCATATCTTATCCTCCTTTTTCAGGTATTCACCCACAATTACTGTAATATTTTGCCTCCAATACCGTTTGCTGTCTTCATATTTTTCTATTTTAATTTTAATAAAAAAGATAAAATATCGTCTAATTACATGAAATTAGAATTATTAAAGCTTGAAGAAGACTTATAATTATATATTAGAGTTATTTTTTAGATTAAACAGCAAACTTAATGTTAATTATCTCAGCTGATTTGGGTGAAATTTGGGAAAGAGAATAAAAACTTGGTATTACGTTTTTTAATAGAAAAGGCGATGCAACGTGGAGATACAGAAAATTCTCATTATAGCTGTAGTGTTACTAGCATCCTTTGCTATTTTTTGGGGAATCTATGGAATCAGAGGTGATACCGAGAAAATAACTGAAATAGGCTCTCTAGGGAATATTTCAGATCCGAATGAAGAAATCATCCTAATCTCCGGACTACCATTTTATACATCTTATGACAAAGCAGTTAAGATAGCCGGCGAGTCCAGAAAACCAACGCTAGTCTACTTCAGATCAGAGTCCTGTGTATGGTGTATGAAATTCGACTCAGATGTACTATCAGACAAAAAAGTAAAATCTGCTCTAGAAGAGAATTTCATACTAGCATCTATTGATGTGAATGATAGAGAGAACATCCCAATAATAATAAAATTCGGTGTTCGAGGAACCCCCACCTTAGTGTTCGTTGATCCGGAAGGAAAAATCATCAAAAAGATTGTAGGCTTTATCGATGCGAAAGATTTTTTAAAAACCCTAACTTCTATTACCTGATAGCCTCTAATCCTCAATAGTAAAGACTTTCTTAAGTATAATTAAAAAAAAATTGATCTTTGCATTTTGTAAGATTAATATAAATAAATACTTATTTTTTGCAGTAAAAAACTATATATTCTGTTCATGTATGTAGAGCTTTAGGGTGATTGATAGATGAAAATCAAAAAAGTTGAGAAAGAAAACAGGTATTCGACCTGCAAATGCCATAAAAGTTGTATGTAACAGGCCTCTATAAGATAAAAGGATCGACAAAAGTGCAAAAGCCCATTATAACGTCTAGTGAGGGATCTTGACATGATGTGCTGTGTAGGATTTTTTGGCGGACTGGTAATCGGTCAATACTTGGGAGGTCCGTATACCTATATCGCCCCGGGCTTAGGATTCATCTTTGGTCTAGTTGGAGATCTTAAATTAATGGGGAAACATTCCCACGGCAACCACTTCGCAATGAAAAAGAAAACAGAATAACGAGGCTAGATCAGCTGTGAAAACTAAAAAACTACTCACTATTGCCGCACTAGTTGTGATCGGTGTCTATGTATATTACGCAGTTAATGCGACTCCAATGGTGAGCGACGAGAAATACACATACCTAAGTGGACTCCGATGGTATAACTCATACGATGAAGGAGCTAAAGTGGCCCGAGAACTTAATAAACCCATCTTTGTTTATTTTTGGACCATCTGGTGTACCTATTGCGAGAAAATGCAAGTTGAAGTGTTTCCTTATGAGCCTACTTTTGAGATATTAGAGAAGGACTTTGTACTCATAGCCGTAGATATGGACGTTAATAAGCAAGACACCCGTAGATTCAATGTACAAGCACCTCCTTATGAGCTTTTTCTGACGCCCGAAGGAGAAGTTATAACGAAGGTCCCTGGTTACGTGCCGAAGGAGAAGTTTTATAGTATAATTAAAGAAGTGCGGGATTTCTACTATGACAACATACAATAACTTATAGGGGAGGGCAGAATGCTTAACCTCACAACTCCGATAGGCGACTTACTACTCTATATAAGTGTTATTCTAGCTGTAGTAGCACTTGCGGGTTTAATATGCGAGCAACTGAATTTCCTTTTAAAATTTAGCAATTATGTAAAATGGCTTATTAGAGGATTCTCCACAGTGCTTTTCTTAGACTTTATATTGCTTTCATATTACTTCGCAGTTAGTGATTTTAGCTTAAACTACGTATGGGCATTTTCTAGTAAGTATTATCCACTATACTATCGACTCTCAGGAGCTTTAGCGGGTCAACAGGGCACTCTCCTTTTCTGGGCAGCTCTTATAGGTATTGGTAGCCTTTGGCTTAATGAAACTAAGGATAGTACATCGGATTTTGTCAAGAAAACGCAGATAATAGTTATTTTTCTTGCATTGTATTTTAGTTTTCTAACATTACTTGATTCTCCCTTCAAGACTATTCATCAACTCTACCTCGAATTACCTAAGGATTTTATCCCTGAAGACGGTAATGGTCTAAACCCCTTATTGCTTGACCCATGGATGGCTACTCACCCTTTGACCACCTTTCTTGGGTATGCAGGTACTACTGTACCGTTTGCCGGCGCTTTGGTCTACCTATACCTTACCTTTAGGGGGAAGAACGAAGAAGTCGCGCATAGGATATGGATAGAAAAAGGTATCCAGTGGCTAAGGGTTTCTTGGCTTTTCTCGACCCTCTCTATGGCATTTGGAGGTATCTGGGCTTATAAGACCTTGGGATGGGGAGGATTCTGGGCATGGGACCCGGTTGAGACAGCTATGCTCCTCCCGTGGCTGATGCTGACCGGGGCAATACATACAGTAGTAGAACTAAGAAGAAATAAGGAGAGATATAATATTCTAGCACCGGTGCTTGTATCGTTTTCATTTTCTTTTGTAGTATATGCGACTATGGTTACTAGAAGTGGTATTTTTGAATCTGTACACTCTTTCATTTCAGGAAACGTTGGGAAGTTCATCATAATATTGGCTGTAGGATCTTTTATTCTTCCTCTGGTGTTAGGAATAATAAAATATTTGAAAACAGAAAAAATAGAAAAAGAGGAAAATCGCATATTGAATAGGACTAACATCTTTTATGCAGCAATATTAGTCATTTTAATAATTACTTTTATCTCTTTTTTTGGTATAACTTACCCCCCAATAATTAAATCACTTACTACGAAGAAATACGCTGTCACCGTCCAGTTCTTCAATCTTTGGATTTTTCCATTCTTCATAATAATGCTCCTTCTCGTAGGCCTAGGATTACATTACCATGAATCAATCAGGAGGCGAGCAATGTTAGCTTTCATAGGGTTCTCAGTTTTTACACTAATAGCCGGTATAATAAAACCCAATGAAAATTTCAACATAATTGATTACACAGCAATAGTAAGTTCTTCAAAACCCTTATTATATCGAGTTATAGGATCTACCTCTGCACTTAGCATAATACCTCCCTCAATTTATATTTTTTTTGCTGCAATAGAAAGATGGAGATTGAGAATTTCAGAAGGTAGTAGGAAAAAATACAAGATTAAAGAGTTGGGAATAATTTCTATTCATTTAGGGGTAGTGTTAATTAGCCTTGGAATCGTGTTTTCCAGTCTCTTTACTTCCAACTTTTCAGCTACTTTAAGCCTCAATAATAAGGGCCAACTTATAAGCATTGAACCCGCAAAAGTACATGAAGGATTTGGTAGGCTTGGAACCTGGGGCGTGCATTCCGGAGAAGGATGGAGCCCCTACTCTATTATGCTATTAGACTATAAAGAAATCGTAGATTATGGAAGTGAAGAGAAAATAGAGTATTATTCTCCTCCAGGGATAAGCGTTTCTGAGTTATATAATGAAATTGCCCAAGGCAGTTATAGAGATTCCTATACTATTCGAGGCATAGTTGAGGAAGTAATACAATTGGAACATAACACCTATATCAAGCTTGTAGGAGATAACAAGACTTTATGGGTCGCTGTCAATAAAGCCAACGTCCCGAGGGGGATTGAGTTAGTAGTTTATGATGCCACATTGCTGCTAAATTTTACAAGTCAGACTCTGAATAAAACTTTTGATATAATAGTTTTGTCGCCCCGATTTGAAGAGTTTCAACAAAATCTTAAGGGTAGTCCATATAAGACCATCCAACAAATAAAAATAGATGTTTACAAAGGTTATAACAGAATTGGAGGAGGTGTAGCAAAAGTTGAAACTTATAAAAATGGAATTGCTAGAAGACCTCTAATAGATAGAAGCTTATTGAGGGACGTTTTCGTTATATTCGATGGAGTATATGGAGAAGGTGAGATTCCTATAACTGTGAAGTTGAAACCTCTTATAAATGAAATCTGGTTAGGCATAATATTTTTCATCCTTGGCATAATTATGACAATTTTATCTGATACCAAGTATATTAAAGAGAAATAATGCCAGATTCTTTGAGAAGGCTTGAGGATTGAGGATTCAGAATTTAATTTTCTTCACTTTGATAAATAATTCATATATGTGTATGCTTTATTAAAAATTTATATTAGAATATATAGTATTTCTGCAGTAAAAAACTATATAAAACTAGACTTATAGTCATAAGGTGAGGTGTTATAGATGAAAATCAAAAAGCTTGAAAAAAAAGATAAATATTCAACATGTAAATGTCACAAGAGTTGTATGTAAAAAGTACATTTCTACTCTTTTTCCTTTTTTTAATAAGTTTTAGGGTTCATTTGGGGTAAAGGTAGGTACTCTTTTTTTGGCAAATTGATAAGCGTTCATCCAAAATTAGTGTGATAATTATAATGGATATGGTTCTTTATTATTACATATAGTAAGATTTTATTTTTTATTTTTTGCGATTTGTAAGCAATAGAGATATAAATAATGACAACTAGTTTATTATTTAGAAGCTGCAGGATGGGTCCATTCCTCTCTCACCTCCTACTTCCTCGGTTTTGGACCCATCCCGTGTCTCCTTTTAAACTTCTTTGCCTAATGGTTTAGCAACTATTAATTTGAAAACATCAAATAAGAGATCATTCTCCTCTAGTATTTCAAAGCCCGCTTCTTTGATATTCTCCACCGTATTTCTATTTATATTAACTCCTATTAGCCTCACACTAATAGGATTAAAAAAATCAAATATAAGACCTAATAAACCCTTTGGCCTAACATGCTCTAAAAATACTGCTATTCCATCCTTTTTCAAAACTCTCATCAATTCAGAAAGGCCAGCAATAGGATCGGGCACAGAGCAAAATACAAACGTAGAAAATTCACCGTCAAAGTAATTATCTGGGAATTCGAGATTCTGAACATCCATTTTATAAATTTTTAGAGATATATTTAATCTTTTAGCTCTTTTTTTGGCTTTTAATAGCATTTTTTCGCTTATATCTATCCCATATATTTCAAAAGAACTATCATAATAAGGTAGATTTTTTCCCGTTCCAACGCCAACTTCAAGAACTCTACCACTTTTTAACCTTGAAATCGCAAGGCGCCTCCATCTTTTAAAGAAAAGTAGCTCCATCGGTAATTCGAAAAAGTCATAAAAACGGGATATACTATCATACTTTCTTTCAACAAATTCTTTTCCACTCAACAATATGACCTCCTGGATTGTCACCTAGAATTCAGCTTCTTTAGTTTGTTCATAACTACGCTTATGAAGCCAAATACATTTAATTTTGGTAAGAACATAGGGGTTTCGCTGACATATTGTAAGTATTCATCCTGAAACTCTTTTATCAATGTTTTTTCTTCTTTTTTAGCCAACCTATAGTAAGATACCAGTAGAATAGGCCACATAATGATTGTAATAATAGTTGGCCATTGGACAATAAATCCTACAGTTATTAAGAGGATACCCGTATACTGTGGATGACGCATATATCTATACACACCGTCTTTTACAAGTAGCCCATTTGATCTATAGATTTTCTTCCATCCTTTGATAATCAAAATTAGGCCTACAACAATGAGTAAGTTGCTTAACACCATGACTAAAGCCCACGCAGTATTTATTTGCATGACCCCTAGCTTTGACAATAATACTGCGGATAGATGCCCGCCTACGTGGTCAAATGAAAGGTCTAGTCCTAAGAATGATGAGAGGAGAAATATAGTTAGAGGAAACCCGTACATTTCTGTGAAGAGTGCAACCAAAAAGGCCTCGTATATTCCTAATGCCTTCCAATGCTTTTTTTCTAAAGGAGAAATATAGCTTAAAACAAAAAGAGAAAAAATCAAAAGGCTTATTCCAACTGCGGCCCAATTGCCATATGCATAGAGATCGTTAGAAGATTGCGGAATAATTTTTGGAAATGGCATTAAGAGGCTAAAAGATAGCACATTCAATAAAAGAAGTAATATAAATAAATATAAGGTTAAATTCAACAATCTTCTACCTATTTTAGTTATATTCATCCGATCCCTCAATCAATTCTTTTACCCATGTCCAAAATTCCCTATTTAAAGCAAGATTTTCAAAAGTTGCTGCAAGATTTTAGTCTTGGTATACTCATGACTTTCCGAGTAGTATACTTTTAGAAGCTCTCTCGGTATCGACCTATCCCTAGCGGCTTTTCTTATCACCCTGTTTAACGCCCAATCTGGTGCACGAAATACTATATTTTGAAGGAAAAGGAGGGCATCATAAAATTTCTTTCCTTGTAGAACTTCTCTCTCATATACTCTTAAAGCCTCACTAAGACTTATATCATCCAACAAAACTTTAGATATAAGATCACCACATAACTTGCTATAGATAAAAGCTTTTCTGATCCCCTCACCTGATACCGGAAGGACTTGACCAGCTGCATCACCAACGACGAAAATATTATCCACTACTGGGTCCCTCAGGCCAAGGCAGGGGATTATACCGCCATGATATCGCAAATCTTTCGCCTTGATTCCTAAAAACTCTAGGAAACCCCTCTGAAATTCTAAAAGATTCAGCCTTCTAAAGCTACCCAGCCCAACTCTAGAAAGACCATCTTTAGTTGGGAAAATCCAAGCGTAGCCTCCCGGGATAAATCGCCTACCAAAAAACATGTGTATATAGTCAGTATCATATTCCACCTCGGACTCTATACCCCTAATATTGAATTTTACATCATGCAACCCCTGAGAGAGACTTGTTGCTAGCACCGCTCTCCATCCGCTAGCATCAACAAGGATATCAGAGGAAAACTCCTTTTCACTGCATACAACCTTTTTAACTCCATTTTCTTTAACTCCAGTTACTTTTGTATTGGTCATTATCGTAGTATTTCTTAATTGAGAGGCGAGAGACTCGCAAAACACCTTGTAGTCGATAGTGCAGTAGTAAATAGGCAGATCGATTTCAGCCCTTTCTTTAGGAGAGTGGAATACGATTTTATCAAATTTACTGAGAATACTTTTCCTAGCTCCTAGCTTACTTACCCAGTCTACCGGAGCGCAACATGTAGACTTCTGCTTGATTCCTAGACCCTTCTCTTTCTCTAATACTAATAGATTTTCAGCCCTCGTATAATAAGCTGTAGTCAAACCTGCGAAACTACCGCCAACTATTATTGCATCGAATTCCATAGAAACCTATGCAAATAAAATAGTATATGAAAATTTTTAGTGCATAATGTAATAGAGTGTTTTACTGAAAAAAGTCGGGAGCAACCCCTATAGAGAGTTCTGAGAAGATGGTAGCATTCTTTTTTACAAATTGCCTAGTAATCTCCATAGAGTACAGACTCAACTTCTCAAAAGAAAAAGAATATTACAAATGAAATAAACTATATTCATATTACAGCGTCTTAAGATACTCTATTAAGTCTTCAAGATCTTTGTCAGACATCTTCCACCGAGGCATGCATGGGTCTAGCTGATTTCCAGAAGGATCTACACCCACAGTGATAGCTTTTTTTATGTCTTCATCGGTATAAGGTGGATGCTCTTCTCTTTCGCCATGTTCTTCCTCAGTAAGATCATGATACGTTATCGGAGGCACAACTTCAGTGCACATGTGTGGTACCCCTCCTCCTTTACCATCTGGACCATGGCAACTTACACAGGCCCCTCCATGCATATAGAGCCAGTGTGGACCGCCATCACTTTGGATTCTCTCACCTTTTTCATTAAACCCAGTATAGTAAATCATTTCACCATTGGATTCAAATTCTTCTTTAACCTCTTGAATTGGCGGTGCGGTCTGTCCACCAAACATGTCAAAAGGTGAAGGAGGATATAGACATCCACTTAAATATGTCAGTATAATGAGGAATACGATTGCTTTGATCATTTTTCAATCTCTTTCCTCATTTCCTCATATTGCTCCCGAGTTATTTCTCCTCTGGCATATCTCTTTTTCAAAATTTCTAGAGGAGTTTCAGCAGGGCTTGTATGTCTGGTATCTGAGCCCTTTATTTGCTTATAAAGCCAGATAATAAGCAGAATTATCGCCACCCAGAAGACGATAAAAAATATCCAGCTGAAGATAGCCCAGCCATAACCCATCATCCCATATCCTCCCCCATATCCCCAATCCATCATCTGTGATTCAATCATTATTCTTCACCTCACTATCTATTTTTTTAACAAATAAAAAAAGGTTTATGCGATGCTATCACTTTAGAATATCCTCTTTAATTCGAAGGTACTCTTCCTTAGTTATTTCTCCACGCGCAAATCTCTTATTAAGAATATCTATCGGGGTCTCCTTTATTCTTTCCTCCGACTTACCCCATTTTAGTATTAACACTACAAAAACAACTACCAATATCCAGAAAAGTAGTCCAAAACCTCCAAAACCATAGCCTCCCATCATAGGCCCATGCATCATGCCAACGCCGCTATGATGCATCATGCCTCCCCAATACCTATATGGAGCTGCCCGGTATCCGCTTTCATATCCATAAGTCAACACTAGTATTACTGCTAGAAACCCAAAGATTATGTAAGCCCAATAATTTCTCATGGCTTTGTTATCTCCTCTTTTTTCCTAATATATTCTTCTCTAGTTATTTCCCCTCTCGCATACCTTTTTTTCAGTTCTTCCAGGCTGCTGTCATCGGACTTTTCTTTTAAGACAAAATAAACGACTGCTAATACTATTATCCATATCGGCAGTCCAAACCCCATCATACCTGCATGCAAAAATCCTGGGATAAAAAAAAGAACTCCAAGGATTATAATCAAATCTTTTTCTTTCATATACAATCACCTCAAATAAATCAAAACGGGCCAAACTCTAATGGCCCTCTTATTTTTCCCCTAAATAGTCGCCATGCCAAGTATGATACCAGACCTGCCCAGTAAAGCCATTGACACTCAGCATTCCTACAATTTCGCCTTCAGTAGTAACATGTATTGTGTAATACCCATAGAACTCATCTGCATGCTCTTCAACCACTAATCCCGGAAGATATTTGTCCAAATATTCCTGCGCATATCTTAATGCCTCATCTTCCGTGACAGTATTTTCCTTGTCTACTCCCCAGCTCATATGGCCGTACTTTGTATTCCACATCATGTTTGGCCCTGGTTCTGGATAAACAGCCCCAGTATATTTATCCACTAATAATTCCATAGCTCCTATGCCCGTGTCTTTCTCAATTACTTGTGCATAATAATTATACTCGAAATTCATCATCTCTTTTATTTCAAGGTTGGTACCCGAAATGTACTCTTCAACAAGCTTTTCAGCATCTTCAATAGTCATGTCAGCAGATGGAGCCTGCCAACCATAACCTGCGTGCCATTCACACCCTCCAGGCCCCATCATACCGTATCCAGTCATCATGCCTGAGCCCATTCCATAACCCATCATGCCTAGCTGTGGCATATTCCATCCGTTAACAAGAAAAGCATCAAATCTACTCCCCTCAGGGCTAACATCTGTATACCCATAGCCCATAATCTGGCCTCCAAATCTGCCTGGCCAACCCATACCCATTGCATACACGCTACTTGCAAAGAGTACGGCCATGGCCAATCCAATTGCAACAGATTTCTTTTTCATTTTAACATCACCTCGTTTTTAAAAACTAATTGACACCAAAGATGATAGAATTTGCTTAAGTGACAATAAGCCGTAGGGTAATAAAAAAAGTCCAGAAATAATAAATGTCCATAATAATCGTCTAATAAAAGAATATAAACATAAATAAGATGTTTTTTTATAAATTATCTGTAATTGATATTATATGTATATATTTATCGATAAAAAAAATTCTTTTTTTAGTATAGGCTTAAAAAACTTTGCTGGAAACTAACTATTTAAGAGGTTAATATATTCTGCATAGTTGATAAGGATGGCTCACCTGTACCTAGTCTCTTTACAACTCTTACTCTGCGTTCTAGTAGCTTCAATGATATCCCTTATTAGAAAAAGACAGACGGAGTATGCTACCAACCTTTGGTTATTTGAGGCTGCCTTTTGGATTTACTCCCTAAACCGGTTGAGCGAAATATTTAGCACAGTTTTCCCAGATTATTCAGGGCTCTTATCTTATATCGAGCACTATTTTGGTGTTATATTTTTCCTACTAGTAGGATCTCTTGGGGTTTTAAATTTTACTTATGTTAACCAACGCGAAGAAATAGAGAAAGGGTATAGAATACTTATCTTTGTCTTGACAACCGTCTTCATATTATATTTCGCATTATTCGACTGGCAAGCTAATATACTCAACGCTGCAATCCTTTCACATCTTTTTGAACTCGGTGTTTTTATTGTTGTGACCGGTTTTATAATTAAACGGCTTAGAGAGATAGGGTCACCATTTAACCCCACATACATTTATAGACGTTATCCATTCGGGGTAGCAATCGTTTTATGGATGATATCTGTAATATTACACATTTTTGTACTAGTGGGTTCTGGAGGCGAGGTTTTTGAAAACATTTTAAATGTTTTTTCTCTTGGAGCGATTTTTATTATTTTTATTAGAATAAAGAGTATTTATTCAGGCTGGGGATCTATACCTAAAGAGTTTGAGGTCTTTGGGGGTAGAGAGGGATTAATAGACACGTTAAACCATATACTTCGGCACATTTACTATGGACCTATCGATTTAGGAGTAGGGGAGAAAGAAGTTCTTTTAAACGAGTTCTTTAAGCTAACTAACCTCGCTGAAGTGGTAGATATTCGAAAAATGGAGATAAAACCTTCCAAGTTTCAGGCCAAACTTTTTTCGGAGAAAGATTTTTCAACTAAAATTATTAAGGGGCTTCTGGCTTTTTTCACACGGCACCCAGAATTGATTAAGGAGTTCCTTGTGTATAATCTTATCCAAGCAATTGTTTTAAATAAAAAAATATCCTCTACGCCTCAACAAGTGAGCCTTACGCTTTGGGATGGACTATCTACTATACTCCGGGAGCTAGGTGAGATTCCAGAAGACATGATTGCTCTATTAAAAGAGTGGAGCCCGTCAGAAAACTACGCATATTTTGAGAAAAGACACCCCTCAGGCAACTCGCAACTTGATGCGTTAACAGGGCTTATTCCCTCGCGGGGGATAATTCTCAATATTAAAAGCACTAAGATCGATAAAAAATGGATAGCCCTACCACTGATAAAAGAGAATGTATCTCAATGGCGGAATATAATTTATATTTCCTCCGATCCCTTAAATAAAATATTCTTAGAACTGGGAGGTTTAAAAGATTATATAAAAGAAAATCGGATCAAAATCATAGCAATAGGGTTAAAAGGATCAGAATACCCTGTGGAGGATAATATTTTCCAAATACGAGAGAGTCCAAAAGATCTTCTTTTCGTACTCAAAGACTGCATTAGGGGATTTCCTCTAAGCTCAATAATTGTCGTAGCGGATTTAAACCCTGTCCTATCTATTAATGATACTGAGCAAGTAAGGATGTTTTTTAAAGAGTTAAATGAACTCCTCTATGAAGATAAGGCGTGTCTATTTGGAATTGCTTCAGAAGTAGTGAACCCAGTTAATTTGGATATCGCTCGGGAGTTCGCGATTATGGTGATAAACCATGAGATGAGCGAGAAGGGTATTGTATCCACAGTAGAGAAATCTGACTTGAAAATGGTGCCAAAAGAAACATTTGCACTAGAGCCAGCACTAACAGAACTGTTGGTATATATTGATAAACAAAATACTCAAGGGAGAAAGCCTACCTTCAGTGACGTAGAAAAAGCATTTTCGATAACTGGAGTAACTGCCCGAAAGAGAATTAACAAACTTGTAAATGAAGGGCTTGTAAAAGTAGAGCGTTCCGGTAGGTACAAAGTATTAGAAGTGGGTGAAAAGGGTAGGCAGTTTCTTATTCAGATCACAACTTAATTATTTACACTTCAAGACAGCCAAGAAAAATTTGTAATAAGATATAAGATTGCTTATGCTATTACTCTATTTTAACGCTTAATTATCATAATCGAAATATAAAAGGATACTCTCCTTTTAACTCAATGAGCGCAGAAATTCAACAAGTTGAAAGAAGGGTTTCTCCTAAAAATGATGCTATAGAAAACATATGTAAGGCTCTAGATAAATGGTACTGGGCAGGGAAAAATGGGATATCTAGAGATGTAGCAATTAAGCCTGTCAGAGATGTAGTAGAATACGTCTGCGAAGCTAAAAAGAAGGGACTGGATAAAAAAAGCGAAGTTGCATACTGTGGCTCAATACTACTATACTCCGTATTATCCTTAACCGGAAGAAGAGTCAGTTCCGACGTTAAAGAAGCTAATGAGCTTTTCAAAGCAGGGAAAGACTTTGCGTCTTCAATTTGGGATGAAATAGAAGTTAAAGGAACGGATAAAAGAAAATGCCAAGAGATCGCTGATTCTATATCTTCAAGAATTTTCGACGTCTGCAGATCAAATTAACGAGGGAAAACATGATTAACAAACTACGAATAACGATCTTAATTACACTACTATTTTTGATCCCGATAGAGAATGTGAATGCCCACGTTGTTAGTGAAAAAGAATGGCTTAACGATCCCCATGACCATGGAGATGCAAAGATAATATATTTAAAAGCCTATCAGTTCGGATACGCTGTTAAAGCAATTCAAGAAGACGGTGAAAAAAGAATTTTCCCAGACGGCAAAGAACCAAGTATCATGGAGGTAGAAAAGGGAGGAAAAGTAGTATTCAGGATCATCAGCGCAGATGTAACTCATGGCTTTTATATAGATGGGTATACTCCGGATGCAGTTAAAGATAATAAGATTCTTATTAAGCCTGGCGAGATAATAGAGGTCGGACCAATCTTCTTTGATGACCCGGGTAAATTTAAGCTCAGGTGCTCTGAGACCTGTGGACCGCTTCACCCGTTCATGGTGGCGGACTTAATCGTTAAGCCAAATACCTATTTCCCGGTATTATTAATTATCACAGTAGTTGTTTCAGCAATGACTTTGTTATATGTCAGCCGTGCTCCAAAAAATAAAATGCTTGGAATACCCCTCGACAGGGATATTGATTTATTAAAAGTGAGGTTTATAGGGCCAATCCTTAAAAAGTTCCTTCAGTGGAGAGGAGTACACTTTGCTCTTATCGTTCCCAATCTACTAATTTTCATGGTTGTGCTAACTTCTGGGTTCTTTGGAAACCCCACAGGAAACATGAACTTTTCAATAGTAATAATATGGATTCTCTGGCTTGCAGCAGTAGAAATACTAATACTCCTTGGAGCAAGAACCTGGTGCACCCTTTGTCCAATCCCGGCTTTCGGTGAATGGCTCGCTAGAAGGAGATTTTATGGTGTCCATAAAATTAGAAAATGGACATCTATTGGGAAAAAATGGCCCAATAAGCTAAATAATATGTGGATTCCGGCTCTATTTTTCTTAACCATGTCTCTTTTCGTGCCATGGCTAGTGACCAGACCTGTTGTTACAGGCATAGTATTTGGATTCTTATTCATACTTGCCTTGATAATCTACCTTGTATTTGATCCTAAGCGCAATTTTTGCAGAAATATATGTCCTGCCAATGGATATATTGGATACCATTCTAACGCATCCATTTTAGCCGTTAGGAGTAGAAACATAAATACGTGCAACCAGCACACTCCCAAAGAGTGCATTAGAGGAAGCCCAAAAGGATATGGGTGCCCATGGAAACTATACCCGGGAGGACATAAAGAAAACACTTATTGTGGGCAGTGCTACGAATGCTTGAAATCCTGCCCATTGGATAATATGACTCTTAAGCTAAGAATGGTGGGGCAAGATCTAGCGAGGATAGGAGCAAAGGCGAAAAATAGGTTTGATGAAGCATATACCGGATTTATACGCTTCACAGTAGCCATTTTTTATGAGCTAGTATTTTTCGGTCCATATTTCTGGATAAAAGACTGGGGCAACATGGGAATAATTTACGGAGCAAACCTAGCTACAATAGGACTGCTGTCCCCTACCTTGGAGGCTTTAAACTACTGGTTTAAATGGGCTCTAATGGTAGCAGGCATAGCTCTAATCGGCTACCCTGGCCTGTTTTATATTTTCTCGTGGATATCCAAAAAGCTTTCAGGAGTTAATGATATCCCAACAAAACAGCTTTTCCTCTCCTTCAGCTATGCTCTTGCTCCCTATGGTATTTTTCTATGGATTGCGTTTGCTTTTTCACTCCTATTAGTTAACTGGTCTTATCCAATTTCCGCCATTTCAGATCCACTTGGTTACGGATGGAATCTTTTTGGAACAAAGTTTGAATGGCAACCATTTTCACCTGAAGCACTGCCATATATCCAGACTCCATTGCTCCTATTGGGATTAGCTATAGCAATTAATGCTACATATAACATAGCTGAACAAATTTTCAATAATCACAGGCAGGCATTTAGGGCAACATTTGTTATGGGAGTTCTACACACCATGGCTGGGCTTGTATTTGCCTGGGTGATTGCAGGATGAGGTGATAAATAATGGGAGATAAGGAATATTTGTTTGAATTCATTGCATTGGTCCTTGTAATCATGTCAATCGCCATGATTGCACTGCCTCTTTTTACTGACGTTTTAAAGGCTGAAGAAAAGCAGAAGACTATTATAATTAGGGCATATGTTAAAGAAGCAGGTGGTTTCCAGCCTGAAGTAATCCATGTAAAGAAAGGGGATAGGGTAAAACTCATTGTTGAAGGCATGGACGTTACTCATGGATTCGCAATTGAAGGTCTAGGAATAGATCTTGGTTCAATAGAGGTTGGGAAAAAGAAAACTATAGAATTCGTAGCCGATAAAGAAGGAGTATATGTATTTAAATGTACTCTCATGTGCAGCCCAATGCACAATTTCATGAAAGGCAAAATTATAGTTGAGGAAGAGTAAAATGAAGAGTCTACTAACATTCCCACCTATCCTTTTTTATACTGTTATAATAATCGGGGCAATAGTCGTAAATGCTTACACAATCCTGGGGGGAACTGTACAGAATAGTGAAATGATGGAAATGCAACAGATGATGATTGATATGCTGGAGCCCACTGTGTTAGTCGATAAAAATGCTGTAACTAAGCCCTCAAAAGTTACTATAACCCTAATTGCTTTAGCCCCGGGGATGGAAATGAAGATGGATTACTCAGGATATTTAGCTAAAGTTGAGGTTTATACGCCTTATGCTGAAGTATACGAGATTAAAGAAGGAACAATAGGTGAAAAACAAAAAGTTAAATTTGAGTTGGAAATTAAAGGGGATGCTCCCTCCGGGAGGTATAGTGTTATACCCTACATTGGACCTAATCCATCTAAACTCATTATGGGAGATCCTGAATTCTTTAAAGTAGAAAGGAGGTGAAAAAGTGAAATATGCCCCTCTAGTACTACTACTGTCTCTATTCTTGCTTGCAGGGTGCATTCAACAGCAAGCTGAAGAAGCTACCCCGCAACCTGAGACTAGTACACTTGAAGAAGAGCCACATGAAGAAGCAGGAGAAGCGCATGAAGAAGCGACTATCGTCTCAGAGGGAGTGCCGTCTGTTACTGTTGTATTAAAGAACTTCGAGTTTTCACCATCAAACATAGATGTCGAAGAAGGTCAAATAATAGAATTCAAAAACGAAGAGGGAGTCCACACAGTAACGATAAGCGAAGCAGGCCATGATGAACCTTTGATAGATATAGAGCTTTCTAGTGCTGACTCTGTACTAGTAAAGTTCAATGAAGCAGGCAGTTTTGATTTGAAATGCCGATATCACCCAAATATGGTTGGTAAAATAGTCGCACTATAACTCTTCTCCTAATTTTTTTTTATTTTTTATCTGAACCGGTTTCCCTACCTATATACCCTGTGACATTTGTCACAGCTCTCAAGTCCGAGGTCATTTAACGCAATAAGGAACCTAATTTTTTCATTATTTTTGAGATTTATCTCAGCGTCTTCAACAATATCCTCTCTAAAATAGGGTTTCCAAGATTCAGGCGCCTTTTTTGATAAAATCAGATAAGTTTCCTTAAACTTTTCAAAAGATTTACTAACGGATTCAAAGTCGTTATTACTCACGGCCGAAACTATCCTTGAGTATTCATGATTCAGATCTCTCATATGAGTTTTAATATCTAGTTCATCAAATAACTCTGATTCTTCTCGAACTCCAAATTCAGACTCTAGTATCTGCACCAAGAGATACAGTGCTCTAGTTTTTTCTTCTATAGATGCCTCGTCTTTTTCATCAATTGCTATTAGTAAGTCATCCATTAGCATTATCAAGTTGTCCCTATCCTCTGCCTCCAAATACTCTCCTAATTCCATCACTGCATCCTTAAATTGGCCTGCCCTAAAGCTCGCTGTCTCGTAGTCACCTACTAAAAGAGCTGCTCTTACATGGGTAAGGGCGTGAGACATTTTCTCTAATTGTGAAAAAATCATGAATCCTCCTTGGATCCTCGCTTTTAACGCAGTATTTT
The DNA here is from genome assembly GCA_002011125.2 of Candidatus Hydrothermarchaeum profundi. GTDB lineage: Archaea > Hydrothermarchaeota > Hydrothermarchaeia > Hydrothermarchaeales > Hydrothermarchaeaceae > Hydrothermarchaeum > Hydrothermarchaeum profundi. The sequence continues at coordinate 722,891 of MTMF02000009.1, read as the reverse complement.
CTTCCTCCAATTCTTTAAGCCGTTCCTCATATTCCTCGATAGGGGGTGTCTTAGCCTGTGATAAAGTAAAACCGAATACCCCCCCAATTAATAATCCTACAAGCAGGAATGCCGCCCATAAAAAATTTTTAGATGACGTCATTTTCATAGCCTCCACTTATTCCTTATAAGTTTCTGGGGAATATGAGAATAACGATAATTAAGAGAAAGAATAACGATATTTCAAAGTTATAGGTATCTCATGGAAACTCGCTAGTATTGAACTTATAACTGTAAGCACAAAGCGCAGGATATGTCCGGAAAAAGAAATTAAATCTCATGGAGTTCTATAAAGTTAAATAATGGGCGAACTCACGAGAGTAGAATTCACCAACCTCGATAAGATACTCTATCCAGACAATGGAATAAAAAAGTCTCAAATTATTGAATATTATATTAAGATAGCTCCTAGGATGTTAAATTATCTGCAGGATAGGGCAGTTGTAACTAAAAGATTTCCAGATGGAATCCAAGAAGAAGGGTTTTATGAAAAAGACGCCCCGAAGGAAAAGCCTTCATGGATCCAGACTTTCCCTAGGTATTCTAAAACGACTAAGAAGACTATAAATTATATTGTTTGTAACAGCCTCGACGCTTTACTCTGGCTTGCAAATATTGCAGCTATCGAAATAAACGTGATGTTATCACGAATCTATTCTTATGAAAACCCAGAGTTGGTATTGTTTGATTTAGATCCGGAGCCACCAGCGGATTTCGCTAATGCAGTCGAGGTAGCTCTCCTACTCAGGGAGGTTCTAGAAGACATAGGACTGAAGTCTTATGTAAAGACCTCTGGAAAGAAAGGACTTCACGTAGTCATACCAGTCTATCCAAAGTATACTTTTAAACAGACGAGAGTATTTGCCTACAGTATAGGGAGATATCTCGCCAAAAAATCAGACCTCGTAGTATCAGAACTTAAACAATCCAAGGACCCGGGAAAGGTTTTCATAGATTACTTACAGAACTCGCTTGGAAAGACGATGATATGCCCTTATAGCTTAAGAGCAACAAAATACGCTCCTGTTTCAACTCCACTAGAATGGAAGGAGCTAAAGAAAACATTAAGACCTGAAAAGTTAAATATATTTAATGTCCCTAAAAGAAAAAAAGATCCCTGGGAGGGGATATTAAAGGAGAATCAAAAATTGGAGGTCAATTAAATGGGCAGAGAGGAAGAAAAGACCCCGACGCCTAGAAAAGCTATTTGGAGCGGAAATATTAGCATTGGTCTAGTTAATGTCCCTGTGAAGCTTTATCCTATGATAAAAGAACACGCATTTTCATTCAAACTCCTTCACAAAGAAAATGGACATCCATTGAAATATAAGAGAATATGCTCAAAAGATGAGAAGGAAGTCAGCTGGAGTGAAATAGTGAAGGGATATGAAGTAGGAAAAAATGAATTCGTTGTTTTTGAAAAGGACGAACTCGAGGCTATAAAGCCCGAATCTGATAAGAAGATACATATAGACAAGTTCATCGATTTTCTATCTGTAGATCCGGTATACTTTGATAAGTCCTATATTCTAGCACCAGATAAGAATGAAGAGGCTTATAGTCTTCTACTTACAGCTCTTCAAAGACTTGGAAAAGCTGGAGTGGGGAAGATAACTTTGAGAACAAAGGAATATCCTGCACTTGTGTATGAGTATAAAGGAGCACTCATACTTACAACCCTAAGATACCCATACGAAGTCGTCGACCCAAGGGGTATAGAAGAGCTAAAAGAGCTAAAGGAACCTAACCCCGAAGAGGTTGATTTAGCTATAAAGATAATTGAAAATCTTTCCGGTGAGTTCGATATTACAGGATATAAAGACTCCTTTAAGGAAAAAATTGAGGAGCTTATAGAAAAGAAAATGAAGGGCGAGAAGGTGGTAGTAGAGAAGCCTAAGAAAGAGGAAGTTAAAGAGCTTATGGTAGCACTTAAGGAAACCATAAAACAGCTTGAGAAAAAATGAGATACTATAAGCCTATGCTGGCTCAATCTGCAGAAGCTCCTTTTTCCTCTAAAGACTGGATCTTTGAAATAAAGTGGGATGGGATTAGAGCCATAAGCTACATCAATGAAGAATTTAGCATACGAAGCAGGACACAACGCGAACTAAAGTACAATTTCCCTGAATTAGCTGAGTTGAAAAAACTCGCGAAGGATATAGTGCTCGATGGGGAGATAATTGTACTGACTGAAGGACAAATCGACTTTCAAAGACTCATAGAAAGAGCCCAGACTAACTCAGCAAAGACCATTAAACTCCTCTCTAAAAAATTCCCTGCAACCTATGTGATATTCGATATTTTGGAAAAAGAAGGAGAGCCCCTGCTCGACTTACCTCTTACCGAGCGAAAGAAGATGTTGGAAGAGTTCGTTAAGGAAGGAAAATATGTTGTATTGTCGATATATGTAGAAGAGATAGGTGAGGCATATTACGAAGCAGCTATAAAAAGAGGCATGGAGGGTATAATCGCGAAGAAGAAGCAGAGTTCATATAAACCGGGGAGAAGGAGTAGTGACTGGCTTAAAATAAAGAAAATTAAAACCTGCGACTGTGTAATCTTCGGATACACCAAAGGGAAAAAGAGTAGGCGAGAAACTTTTGGCGCACTAATTCTAGGTCTCTATAGCCACGCCACGCCCTTATACGTAGGGAAAGTTGGAACCGGTTTCTCAGAAGCGGAAATGAGAAAGTTGATAAAAGTTTTTGAAGAGTTGCAGGTTAAAGAAGGAATACTCAGCGGAGCTGATCTCCCTGAGGATATTACCTGGCTAAAACCAGAACTCGTCTGTGAAGTGGGATATCAGTCAATTACTAGGGAAGGCAAGCTACGAATGCCAAGATTCATTAGACTCAGATTGGATAAGATGCCGAGAGAATGTACTTTAGATCAGATAAAACCAGATACACTACAAGAATACCGCTCTAAGAGTAAATTCAATAAAACCTCTGAGCCCGTAGGCGAGTCGAGAAAACAGCATAATAAATATTTTGTAGTACATGAACATCATGCACGCAGATTACACTATGATCTTAGGTTAGAGAAAGACGGTGTTCTTAAAAGCTGGGCTATACCTAAAGGGCCGCCTTTGGAGACTGGAGATAAGAGGCTTGCCATAGAGACCGAGGATCATCCAATAGAGTATAGTAATTTCGAAGGCTTAATACCTGAAGATGAGTATGGTGCTGGCATAGTGAAGATATGGGATAAGGGAAGCTATGAAGAATTAAGTTGGAAAGAAAATAAGATAGAATTCAATGTTAAAGGCAGTAAAATGCGAGGTTTATACGTACTTCTAAGGTTTAAAAAAGCTGGGGAAAAGAATTGGCTCCTAATAAAGTCTAAAAAATAACTCCGTTTTTGGAGACCACTTTCTAATTTAAAAGTAAAAGGGATTAGCTTTAAAAAATTATAAAACGGATTAACGCCAAAATCTAATTTAGGTAATTTTAATGGGACTTCTATCTGATGAAGATAAAAAAAAGATAAAGGAAAAACTGGAAAACTTAGACAGAGATATAAAGATCCTGTTTTTTACTCAAGAATTTGAATGCCCAACATGTAGTGAAACAAGAAACATACTTATGGAGACAAGCAACCTCTCTGAGAAATTGGATATGGAAATTTATGATTTCCAAAAAGACGGCGACAAAGTGAAAAAATACGGAATAGAAAGAATCCCTGCTATAGTACCAGTGAGTTCAAAGGATTATGGCATCAGATTCTACGGAATACCTGCCGGCTTTGAATACGCTGCCTTCCTTGAAGCCCTCTTAGATGTTTCCAGAGGGGAAAGTACACTAGCCCGGGATATAAAAGAAAAGCTGAAAGCAATAGATAAACCCATAAATATAAAAGTCTTTGTACTTCCCACATGCCCCTACTGCCCTTCGGCAGTTCGGATTGCTCACCAATTTGCAATTGAAAACGAATATATAAAGGGCGAAGCGATTGAAGCTCAAGAATTTCCTGATCAGGCACTCAAATACCAAGTTACAGCTACTCCCAAGACAATAATAAACGAAAACATTGAAATCTTAGGAGCCGTGCCAGAAACAGAATTCCTTGAGAAGGTAATCGAGGCATATAAAAAATCTTCATCAAGTTGAGTGGGATATGGAAATAGAAGACACTTTCTGTGAGGCCTTTGATGGCTATTTCTCGAGAATAATAATAACCGCAAAAAACGAGAAATATCTTCACAGAGCCGCTCATGGTTCTACCTGTCTACCTTCTACAGTTATTGGAAGAACTGAGGGAGGAATAGAAAAAATACTAAAAAAAGAAAGAACCCCTGACGGAAGAGTAGGAGCAATAATACAAGTGTGGGGAAATTATACCGATGGTTTAGATAAATTCGAATACGAGTATTCAATTAGAATTAGACAGGGAATTTTAGTGGTGCCAACAACTAGAGTTTTCAACGCGCTTGATAGTAAGACTAAATTAGATATGATGCGGAGAGTAGGACATTGCGGAGACGGATATGAGGAGGAAGTAGAGCTTTTTAGGAGAAAGCTTATCAGTATTCCATTAATGATGGGAGACTTCCTCATAGAACGATATATCGGATATGGGAAAGGAATTATGGGAGGCAACCTCTGGTTTTTCTGTAAAGATGAGGAAACGGCACTAGAAGCGGGTGAAAAAGCATTAAAAGCTGTTAGTGAGGTAGACGGAGCAATTACACCTTTTGGTGTCTGTAGCGCGGGGTCTAAAGTAGAAACCAAGTTTCCGGAGATAGGACCCACTACAAATCATCCTTTTTGTCCTTCATTAAGGGATAAAATAGAGGATTCTAAGGTACCTGAAGGAGTTTCTTCTATACCCGAGATTGTTATAAATGGTCTAGACTTAAGCTCTGTAAAAAATGCAATGCGAGCAGCTCTTAATAGTGTTAGAGATGTTGATGGAGTAGTAAAAATTTCAGCCGGAAATTATGGAGGAAAGCTGGGCAAATATAAGATATGGCTCAGAGACCTTTAAGCATTTCTCTCTCAAGAGCTTCAAGAGCTTCTTTATCTAATGAAACATCCTCTTCAGCTTCATACCAATCACGAGTAATCCAGTAACCTACGGTAAATCCAAAAATTAGCCCAGCGAGGTGAGCAAGGAATCCGGTAGACTCAGACATCGCTAATATAAAAAACACTAAACCATAAACTACTGAAGTCCATATACCTTTAGAATACAGATTTCTCAGAGCAATAAGATTAGCCCCTAATATGCCAAAAATAGCACCAGATGCACCACCCGATATTGTTGCAGGGGGGTATATGAAAGAAACCAGTTCAGCGAAAAATCCAGAACCGAAGTATATCAATAAAAATTTTTTACCATAAATCTCTTCGCCACGCAGCCCAAAAATCATCAGAAAAATCATATTGTAACCTAGATGAGGAAGATTAAAATGTATAAATATAGAAGTTAAAATCTGCCAGTAATTACCCTGTAACAAGGAGATTTTTGAGATACCCAACTCCCGAATGTATATATCATTTATCTCTAATAAATCGCCACTTAAGTAAGCAACTACTAAATATACAACAACATTTATGATTATTAACAACCAAGTTATCATTACAAATGCTTTAAAAAGGCAGTATAATAAATTTTTCCATAAATTTTTATATAATACTAAATTTACTGTTAATTCGAAAATAAGCATTAAATTAATAATAAAAAGAAAATTAGACAACTATGAAACAAATAGAAACAATTAAATACTTAAATTATTGATTTTTAATATCTTAAAATATATAACTAGGAAAAATTAAAGCAATTTAAAAAAATGAACATAATTAAACTTTGAAAAACTAAAATAGTTATATATAAGACTTTTTTAATACTTTAGCGTAAATAATTTCTCGGAAATATATAAATATGAGATATTAGACCATATATACCCGTGATCGCAACTACTCAAGGCTGTAAAACCAAGCAAGGGGTGAAAGAATTGAGAAAGTTTGGTAATACAGCCAACAAGGTTAAAGCAATTCTTAGTGTGATGAGAAAAGGTGAGAAACTAAAGTGCAAGGATATCACCCGCAGGTTAAGAAGTAAGGGCTACGATGCCGATGAGGGAAATATAAACATGTTCATCTATCACTATATGCTGTATAAGTACCTCGCTAGAGAAAGGATAAATGGAGTGAATTATTACTATCCCACCTGATTTTCATCTTACAAAATGTACAAAGACATCCTCTAGTGTATTCGTGCCTATTTTTTCTTTCAGCTCTTTTGGAGTTCCAAGTGCAACTAGCCTACCATTATTCATGATCCCTATCCTATCACAAAGTATCTCTGCTTCTTCTAGGTAATGAGTGCACATCAAAATAGTTTTATGCTTTTTTTGTCCAGCGATAAATTCCCTTATCGTCCTTGCTGTGCCTGGATCAAGCCCCATCGTTGGCTCATCTAGAACCAGGATCTCAGGATCGTGGAGTAGAGCTCGTGCAATTGCTAGTCTTTCCCGCATTCCTTTCGAAAAAGTGGAGATTTTTGAGTGAGCTCTATCCAATAAGCCCACCATATCAAGCAGTTCCTCTATTCTTTCAAAACTATTCATACCATATAATTCTCCAAAGAACTTGAGCAATTTAAATGGAGTCATTCTCTCATATAAGTTAGGCTCCTCTGCGAGATAGCCTATGTGTCTTTTAACCTTTATTGGCTCCTCAACTACATCATATCCCATTACCCTGATTGTACCAGACGTAGGTCGTAATGCTCCACAGAGGATTCTTACAACAGTAGTTTTACCTGCGCCATTAGGCCCTATTATCCCAAAAAGCTCTCCTTTGTTGACTTTGAGATTAAGATCGTCTACTGCAACCAAGTCCCCAAATTTCTTGGTGAGATGGATAATCTCGATCATGCATCCAAACAAATATTATTAACAAATAAAAAAAAGCAAGAAGTTAGCAAATGAAAAAATCGTCCATCTTTCTAGCTTTAGGTTTATTATCTGTTGATTTTGCAATTAAATTTCATATTCTATGGCTGGAAGTACTCAAGGACATAGTTTTGCTCACATTACTCCCTCTTGGTTACATGCACTTTGTGGGTATTAAAAAAGAAAATGTTGGTTTAAAGTTTAATTCAAAGGAATCGTTAAAATATTCTATTGGATTAATTATCCTAGCATCTCCGATTATGGTTTATGCTTCGACCTTTAAGAGTTTTCAGCTTTATTACCCTTATTGGGACATCTCAAGTATTGAAAATTTTATCTTCTATGAAGGGATAGTACTTTTCGCCATAATCTTCAATGTTGAATTCTTTTTTAGAGGTTTTCTACTTTTCAGCTTAGAAAAGGAAATCGGCGGAAAAATGGCGATATTACTCCACTCTATACTTTATGTCTTTATTCATTTAGGTAAGCCCTGGCCTGAGATCCCCTACTCTTTTTTTGCGGGATTAGTCTTTGGATATCTCGCTTTAAAAACAAGATCTATACTACCCTCTACCTTAACACACTGGATTGGAGCATCTATTTTTGATATTCTCGTGTACTACGCATATCTACTTCCTTGAGAAAATCCTCTTCAATTTATAGTATATCCCCTCTTCCAAATATAGAGGATCTTTAAGATGTTCGTAGACCTTCACCTTCTTGTTCCTTGAAAACACTGCAACCCCTCCTGGCACAATGGCTCTTTTTTTCCCTACCCTTCTAATTATAAATATCGATAACACTATAAAAGTTAAAAAAACGAGCAACACAACGCCTACAATAATACCTATAAGCACATTTTTATTTACATATAAATCTAGGCCCCATATACGTATTCCACCACTATCCGCTAGGATATAGGGATAAAACTGATACGACGTTATCTTAAACGGACCAATCCTCAAAATCTCCTTCTCATATAATGGGATCAACTCTTTCATGATTTTTCTAGCCATCATTTTCACTTCGTATAAGGAAGCCCCGCTTTCTTTAACAAAGACCATAAACCTTCCCATACGATAGCAGTTGATATAAGGCAAAGTGCTTTTCTCTCCAGTAGCATATCCTTCATCCCCAAATTCCGGTGAATCCACTACCCCTCTCGCCTTTGCCCATTTTAGCGCACTAGCAAAAACTTTTTTGCTAACAATCTCATTCTTAAACTCCAAAACAACAACCGTAAGGCCTCTTGCATTTTTCTCATACTCCACTATTTCCCCATATACTAACCCCTTGCCTTCATCACCTACCTTGCCTAAAAAGTCTAAGTTTTTAAGATCATCCTCTGTTAAAACCTCAAACTTCACCACTTGCCAGTCTACTAACGCTTTGAATGTGATTTCATCAAAACTTAAAGCTCTCTCTGTGAGCTCATATGAAGATGGAGCATACCTCGGCTCTCCTTCTAATCCACTAGACACTCCTGCTACTGCTAACAGCATTAAGATTACGATTACTTTTTTCATCATTTTATTACCTCCATTAAACGTCGAATCTTCGTTAGATTTACAAGCACATAATATATTACCGTGCCTACGACCAGTCCAAGCGCCATATGCAAATTGATTTCAAGCACATAATTAACACCTTCTTCCCAATAAGACCCATAGGGAGTTACAAGCATAAATATAAAGTCGGCTAATTGCAGCCCAGCTAAGGCGCCGAACCAGCCGAAAGGAATGAAACCTGCAACATCCAACTTATCACAGGCTAATGCACCAGTAAAGCCTATTAGAAAGCCCTTTATAAGGACATCATCAGCGACTTTTATGAAGATATCAAAATTCCATAGTAAGAGATAGTAAAAGCCATTAAAAAGAATCATTGAATAAGTAGCGAATATTACAGATATGTAGAAATATTTAATACCCTTCATTCCTCGCCCTCCCCTATAAACTCTTTTGGAGGACCAACTCTAGGATCATAATGACACTTATCGCATATCTCCTTCTGAGGCAAAAACCTGTGAACTTCCTTAGCATGACACTCAATACAATGTATTTTCTCCCTTGTAACATGGACCCCGTGCCCAGCAATACTCGGACCGCTTCTCTGAGGGATAACGCTGCTATTTAACTCTATAACTGAAGGAGATATAAGGGGGTTATGTTCTCTTTTTAGAAAAGCGTCACTTGCATGACATTTCAAGCATTTTTCAACTCCAATATGGGCGTGTTTTTCTATATCGATTGGCCTCTTTAGGATGGTCTTAAAAACGAGCATCATATTATCTGTTACACTAGCATGATGACAGTCATGACAAGTAGTATATTTTCCATGAACACTTTCCAGCCAAAGATAATAGGGTTCCTGCATGACTTTTGTGGCGGGATGACATCCTATTAAGCAAAATCTTTCATCATAATTTATGAAAAGGTAGGTCTTAAAACTAAAAACCATGAAACCCGTCGCACCAATAACTAAAGATAATATTATCAAGAATTTAGTCTTCTCAGGCATCCGAGAAATGCTTTCTTTATGCTTTTTGATATCACCCGGTAAGTATCTGATAGTTTTCTTAAGGTCTTTTAACAGCTTCCATCTAACTACTCTCCGCACAGCTAATAAAGCACTTATAAAAAGAAGAGTGATTATTCCTATTCCTATATAAACATATACGCTTTTTATAGTCGGGAGAAAGTCCTCCGCATCAGGCACGCCATCGTTATCATAGTCAAGGGGGTATTTGTCTAAACCGTCAAACAATCCATCTCCATCTGTATCATAGTTATATGGGTCAGTTCCAATTGCCTCCTCTTCAGAAGTGAACAATCCATCTCTATCAAGATCTCTGTCAATTGCTATCGTATAAAATAGATTATTATCGCCACCTATAGCGATTTCAGGATTGCCATCTTTGTCAATATCGCCCACCGCAGGAGAAGAACGAATTCTAGCGCCAACAT